>CAMKRZ010000009.1 GCA_946415315.1 uncultured Lachnoclostridium sp.
CCACTGACTACGATGTTGTAGCCCGCGAGAACCAGGATCCGCATGAAATCCGCGGCTTCCGGCGTGATGGAACCGAGCCGGATCAGGTGATCCATCGTGATCCGGTCCTTTGGAAATTTCCGGATCGTCACCGTCGGACCGTTCAGGGAAACCGGCGGGAGAACCACGTTGACGCGACTTCCGTCTGCCAGGCGTGCATCCACGATGGGATTTGCCTCGTTGACCACACGGTTCACACCGGCCGCGATCTTCTGGATCACGTCGTCCAGTTTCTTTTCACTGGAAAACCTTGCTGTACTCCGGTACAGCTCTCCGTCCTTCTCAATGAAAATGTCCCTGGCGCCGTTCACCATGATCTCCGTGATATCGGGATCATCCATCAGGTCCTGCAAAACATCCAGTCCCCGGAGCGCGTTAAATACGTCCCTCTTGGCCGTTACTCTCTCGGCCGCCGACATCACGCGAGTCTGCGCAATCTCCCGGATCCGCTGTTCGATCAGCTCCCGAAGATCCTCATCGCTCAGTTCCTTCGACCCGTCGATCCGTTCCAGAACAGCTTCCGTCAGCGCCAGCCGCAGTTCCTCCCTTCGATCTCTCATTTCTCTCCTCCCGTGGAATCCTCCTTACCCAGCCGCAGCTTCCGCGGGGCGCAACCTCTCGGCCAGTCCCTCCTCCCGAAGCATGCGCTCCAGAGTTGCGTACCGTTCGCCGGAACGACTCCCGACGACAAACAACTCCTCGCAGTTTTCGGCCAGTACCGGTTGCGGGGAAGCTCCGAAATCCACAACCAGCGTACTGTATCCGGCGGATTCCAGCCCAAGCAGAAACGCTGTCGCATCCTCCTCCGTGAACTGCCCGTAATCCGAAAAGCAAGCGTACCCGCTGATTGCTTTGACGTTGCCGGCCGCACGCAGGCAAAACCGCTCATGGCGATACCACTCACTGCCGTACTCTTTCAACAGATACAGCAGCTCGGAGACATCGCTCTCCCCCGGTTTCCAGTCGCGTACGCCGTCCGGCCAGGGATTGACACACAACAGCAATGTCTTGCCCTGTACCGCGCTCCGTCTCGCAATCTGCAATGCGCAGGCCGAGCTTCCGGAACCGTCCAGCGTGATCACGCCGGTACAGCGGCATTCCTTCGGCGGTTCATTTTCGCGGACCACCTTCGGAGCGCTTCCGAAGATCTCCCCCAATCGTTCCAGAAGTCTGTCCACGGGCTGGTACAGAAACACGTACCCGGGATCCTCCCCGCGCTCTTTCTCCGTCGTCAGCAACCATACCGGTATCTTCCGTCCGTTCATCTCGGCGAGCAGTTTCTCGCGGTTTCCCTGCGCATCTCCCCCGCATGTCTCCTCATACAAAAGCAATGCTTTGACGCGGACATGCTCCTCCCATGCGGCAAACTCCGTCTCCGACGCAAAGCCGGCTGCGACATACCCTTCCGGCAAACTCTTTTGCATTGCCAGCGTCAGTCGCTCCAAATATCTTCCGTCCGGATACACGATCGCAATTGTCTTCATCGATACAGCCTCCTCAGTCACCGGTAGATCTCACCGGGTTGTCCGTTTCCCGTCTGCCGACCTCGTTTCGTGGCGCCATCATAAGCCCTCCGTGCCGCCGCGTCAACATGCATATCACGTTACGCGATCATTCCGTCAGTTTGACGAAGGCCCTTCATTTTTCGGTGCAAAATGCCATGATAAAAGTGCACAATGAAAATTCCGACACGCGAAAAAGTGCACAAAATCAAGGAGTGGAATTGTACACAATGACGATTTTCCTCAAAACCGCGCAAAACAGGTAATATCCGGGGTGTCTACGCTTGAATAATGCATTAAATGTTATATAATGAACATATATAGTTCATCGAATGCGATATTTCGCACGCTGAAGGAATATGACGTACAATAATCGAAAGGAGTTTTTCAGCATGAAGAAAACAAGCAAGAAAGTGTTCGTACTGATGATCATGCTCATCAGCCTGTTCGCACTCTCTTCCGTTGCTCTGGCTGACGAAGAGGATCCGCTTTCCGGTGGATGGACAGAGGCAGAAGACAAAACCATTACAGCTGAGAGAAAAGAACTTTTTGAGAAAGCAATCCTCGGACTGACCGGAGCAACCTATGAGCCTGTTTCCTATGAAGCTTCGCAGGTCGTAGCAGGCACAAACCACAAGTTTACAGCCAACCGCACTATGGTTGTTCCTAATGCAGAACCTGTGCTCGTGGAGATCATCATCTACGAAGATCTCTCGGGAAACGTGTCCGTTTCCTCGATCAACGAAATCAACAACAAGGATGATGACGGAAAACTCAGCGGCGGCTGGGAAGAAGCGAAAGATCCCACTGTCACGGAAGAACTGAAGGGTATTTTCGAGCTTGCGTTTACGGGAATGACCGGCGCGACCTATGAGCCTGTTTCCTTTGATGCATCGCAGGTTGTAGCAGGTAAGAACTACCTGTTCACCGCTTATCGCACATACGTGACTCCCGGTGCTGAAAAACAGCTCGTAAAAGTAACTATCTATGTAGATACGAATGGAACCGCAACAGTAACGGATATCGTTGAGGTTGAGCCCGCCAAGGACGATCCGGCAGAGGAAAATCCCAAGAAGGACGAGCCGAAGGAAAACACGCCTCCCACGGGTGATTCCGCAAACATTGTTGTTTTAGCCATTCTTGCTCTGGCCTGTGCAGCGGTTTTTGCTCTGATCGCTTCCCGTCGCAGACAGCGCCTGTAAGATAATCGTTTTCCGATGTCACATGACATCGCGACGTCAAGCAAAATCTTCATACAGACGAAAAAAGCAGCCCTCGCAATGAGAGCTGCTTTTGTGTTACTGTCTTTCTGTTTTCGGATCAATACTCAGGCATTGCCGGTGCAGCCGGTGCAACAGGCTCCTTCTTGATTGCGACAACCGCCTCGGTCGTGAGGAGAGTGGCTGCGACGCTGGTCGCATTTTCCAGAGCGCAACGCGTAACCTTGACAGGATCGATGATGCCGTTGGCAACCATGTCAACATACTCGCCGGTGTAAGCGTCGAAGCCCATGCCGTCCGGAAGATTCATAACCTTGTCAACGATGACCGTTCCTTCATAGCCGGCGTTGGCCGCGATGATGAGAAGCGGGGACTGCAGTGCCTTCAGGATGATGTTGGCACCGGTCTTCTCGTCGCCCTCGAGCGTGTCAGCAAGAGCTTTCACCTTGCCGATCGTGTGCAGGTAAGCGGAACCGCCGCCCGCAATGATGCCTTCCTCGACAGCTGCCTTTGTAGCGTTGAGAGCATCCTCGACACGGAGCTTGGCTTCCTTCATCTCGGTCTCGGTAGCCGCGCCTACGCGAATGACTGCTACGCCGCCCGCGAGCTTCGCGATACGCTCCTGAAGCTTCTCCTTATCGTAGGAGGACGTCGTGTTGTCATACTGCGCGCGAAGCATTGCGATACGGTCTGCAACGGCCTTCTGGTCGCCCTCGCCGTCGACGATCGTCGTGGTCTCCTTGAGAACCTTGACGCTCTTCGCGCTGCCGAGCATCTCCATCGTAGCATCCTTGAGCGTCAGGCCGACTTCCTCGGTGATGACCGTGCCGCCCGTGAGGATCGCGATATCCTGCAGCATTTCTTTTCTTCTGTCGCCGTAACCCGGAGCCTTCACCGCAACCACGGTAAATGTGCCACGCAGCTTGTTGAGGATCAGCGTCGAAAGAGCGTCGCCCTCGACATCCTCGGCGATGATAAGGAGCTGCTTGCCGGTCTTGACGATCTGCTCGAGAACCGGAAGAAGATCCTGGATGTTGCTTACTTTCTTATCGGTCAGAAGGATGAACGGATCGGTGAGAACCGCCTCCATCTTGTCCATGTCGGTAGCCATGTACGCGGAGATGTAACCGCGGTCGAACTGCATACCCTGAACCACATCAAGCTCGGTCTTCATCGTCTTGGACTCTTCGATCGAGATGACGCCGTCCTTGGAAACCTTCTCCATCGCGTCCGCGACAAGCTCGCCGACTTCCTCGCTGCCCGAGGAGATCGTCGCAACCTTGGCGATATGCGACTTACCGGTGACTGCGGAGCTCATGCCCTTCAGCGCCTCAACGGCAACGTCTGAAGCCTTCTTCATACCCTTGCGGAGCACGATCGGGTTAGCGCCTGCCGCGAGGTTCTTCATACCCTCGTTGATCATCGCCTGCGCGAGAACCGTAGCTGTCGTGGTGCCGTCGCCGGCCACGTCGTTAGTCTTCGTCGCAACTTCCTTCAGAAGCTGTGCGCCCATATTTTCAAACTTGTCCTCAAGCTCGATCTCCTTCGCGATCGTAACGCCGTCGTTGGTGATCAACGGAGCGCCGTAGCCCTTCTCGAGAACAACATTTCTGCCTTTCGGCCCAAGCGTCACCTTCACGGTGTCCGCCAGCTGGTTGACGCCGCTCTCCAGAGCTTTTCTCGCGTCAACATCATATTTCAGAATCTTAGCCATACGTCATACTTCCTTTCCTGCCGCTATATCGCGGAAAATAAGTCCGGCCTGCGCCGTCAGTCAACTACCAGTGCAATGATATCGCTCTGCTTCACGACGATGTACTCGTCCTCGCCGAGTTTGACATTCGTTCCGGCATATTTCGAGTAGATGACCTGGTCACCTTCCTTCACCTGCATGGTCACTTCCTTGCCGTCGACAATTCCGCCCGGTCCAACCGCCACAACGATGGCCTCCTGCGGCTTCTCCTGCGATGCCGTGGTCAGGATGATTCCGGATTTCGTAGTCTCCTCCGCGGCCTTCTGCTTCAATACAACCCGATCACTCAACGGTACCAGTTTCATGTAAAAGCCCTCTTTCTTTCATAAAAATAGTCACAGCCCGTCGCGCCCGATTCCCGGCCCATGGTTCCCTGCCGGCCCGTCGCGGCACAACACCCTCTGACGACGCTACTGTTATAGCACAACTTGTTAGCACTGTCAAGCGTTGAGTGCTAATTTCTTGTGAATACACGGAAAATTCACCTTCTCATCGCTCCGGAATTTCCTGCCACGAGCCGTAGCCGACAGGGAAGCTCCAGCTGTTCCCGCTGCTTCGCTCCGTGACTTCCATCCATACGACCCTGCGCGCCATTGCTTTTGAAATTACGGTGCCGTCCTGCGATTTCACGGCATCCACGTATTCGCGGACATTTCTAAGGCGGATCACCAGGTGTTCCGTCTCATAGGAAGTCCACTCTTCAAACGGTCTGTACTCCTTCGCGGAACCGTTGCCCGAGGCGCTCTGCAGAGACGCAGCCGAAAGCGTGTCGACACACTGATCGTCCGCATAAACAAGCCCTCCCTTGACCTGCAACGGCGACCGCTTCTCCCCGCTTTCGCGTTTCGTCAGGGTAAACCTGCGGAACAAAGCTTTTCCGTCGTTCGTAAGATCCACGGAAAGGGAGGCTTCCTCCTCCGTCCCGTCATAGCAGACAAAGCTGTAACCGTCCGCATTTTTCGCACCCTGATCCGAGATGATCCTGACCGGGTCGGACTCCGCGCCGGAACGCTTCTCGATCGCTGCAGCGATCAATGTCCCGTTCCGTTCAACTCGCTCGCTTACGGATGTGAAAATGACAATATCCTCCGGGCGCAAACCGGCTTCTCCGCCGGCAGCGATCCGGAACTCGTACTCCAGCGTGATGTCCGTCGGTTTCGATCCGTTCAGGAGATCACAGGTCGCAAAGGCTTGGTCCGCAGTCGGTTCCGTTGCATCGCTGCTGCCATCCTGCGCGTCGCCCTGTGCATCGCTGTCCTGTGCGCTTCCGTCCGGTGTTTCCCCTGCGTCGCCCTGCGCATCTCCGTCCTGCGTATCGCCGTCCGCATTGCTGTCGTCCGCTTCCTTCCAGTCGCGGTCCGCAAGCGTCGGATCGGCCTTCAGACGTACGACAAGCCGGCCGTCATCGGTCTTCAAAAACTGTGCGATCTCCGTCTCATCCGGCAGGCGCACCGAATAGAACATTTTGTAAACTGTGTACGGTGTCGTTAAATCTTCTGCTTCCGTATAGCGCGACACGTTGAGCACGGGCGCTTCCCCGTCCACGGCAGGACAGGTCGCCAGAAGCCACCGATATCCGGAAAATTCCGCATACACGTAGCATGTCACCCCGTCGCAGCGGCGGTACAACCGCATGTCGGAAGCTCCCGGAACCGTGACGGTGACATCTCCGGAATACGCGAAAATCTGTTTTTCGAAATCGATCTCAGTCTCGGTCTTGACGGTACCGACCTTTACGGGATCCACTCCGTCTCCCGCAGCGGGCGAGCCGCAGAACAGCTCCCACCCGGACGTATCCGCCTGGGAGGAGATTTTCGCGGCAGACGTCTCCGCAGCAGGCTCCGCGCCTGCGGCCGTAAGCCAGTCGCCGTAAGCAAGCGGCACATCCACGGTCGTGTTGCTGAGTTTATCCGCGAAACGAAGGCAGAGGTATTTGCGGTATTTCGGCCGTGTGAGTTGCGCATCTTCCCCGCGCTCACCCGCGTAGATATCGTCCATCCGCACGAGCGACGTGGTGAATCCGGCCGCAGTCCCTGTTTTGAGTGTCTCGGGGTTCTGCTCGGTCAGCACGGTCCCGTTGTAGCCAAATGCGTATGCTGCCGTCAATCCCGTGAAAAGATCCGTCGTTCCGTCCCGGCGGACATGGCCGCTCGCATCCGCCGCGAACAGCGGTGTCTCCGCAAATGATGAATTTTCCACTGTGACGTTCCCTTGCAGATCCGACAGAGTCTGAAGGCGGGCAACCTGTGTGCCGTTCCGTGAGCAGGCCGTCAGATATCGGTATCCGTCCTTTCCGAGCCCCGTGCGTATCCATTGCAGCTGCCGCGTCTCACCGTCCCGTGTGATATCCACGGTGATCGTATAGGTTCCGGACGGCAGCTCGCGGTTCACGGTGTCCTGCAGCAGCCGTGCCACGGACGAAACCCTGTCTTTCGCGCCCCACTCATTTTCCGTAAACCGATAGATAAAACACTCGGAAATCTGTTCGATCATCGTGTCCGACGCCTTGCGGTTAATGGACAGATTGAACTGAAGCGTGCCATCCTCACTGATATCAAAAAGCAGGTATCCGCTGTCTTCGTTCATCTGCGGAAATTCCATGCTCAGACTGACTCCTCTGTCCGACGCGGTCTCATCCCCCGCACCGTTGTACCGGATCTTCGTGCGAAGCGGGGTATCCCCGTCCGCCCATGCGGACAGCTGCATCGCCCCATCGGGGGACTGCAGATAGATCTTCTGAACGCCGTTGTCATCCTCCTGCCACACGCGCATCCAGATATCCTCTCCGTAGTACAGCTTCATGTCGCCGGTATATTCGTCAAACTCATCCTTCGGAAGCTCCAGCCGACCGATGACCTTTCCCTTCTCGCCCAGCCGGAATTCCGCGCCGTTCGCATCTTTCGCTATGTAAAATGACGTATCCTCCGGATCCTTCTTCCCGCATCCGCAGACAAGGAAAACCAGGCATGTCAGCAGCAGAACCGCCGACACAGCCCGGATGAAGAAAACTCCGTTCGGTTTCGTTTTGTACTCTCTCATACGTATGACTCCATGCCAGACTCTTTCGCTGCGCCTGCCTCACGGTTTCCACTGATACCGCGACAGATCGACGACTCCGTCTGTTACTTCTATTCCTTCTGCCATCAGAAGTTTTGCCTGCTGCCCGGCACCGCCGAATGCAAACTCACCGGCAAGCTGTCCCTTCGAGTTGACAACCCGGTAGCACGGGATTCCCTCCGGATCCGGGTTCCTGTGAAGGGCATTTCCGACCGCCCTGGCCATTTTCCGATCGCCCGCAACCTCCGCGACCTGCGCGTAGGTTGCCACGCAACCGTACGGGATCTTCCGGACGGCCTCGTAGATCCGCTTGGAAGGATTGTCGGAGAT
Organism: uncultured Lachnoclostridium sp.; assembly: GCA_946415315.1. Taxonomy (GTDB): domain Bacteria; phylum Bacillota; class Clostridia; order Lachnospirales; family Lachnospiraceae; genus ISDg. The sequence continues at coordinate 7,902 of CAMKRZ010000009.1, forward strand.
CAGGTCATAACTCTCCGCGATCATCATTTTCACATCCTTGTCCGGAATGCTTCCGTCGAGGATCACCGTGTTCCAGTGATCCTTGTTCTGATGGTATCCCGGAACCACCGACCGGTAGATCCTCCGCCAGAATAAAGCCTTCTCAGGGTCAACCTTGACATTCAGGCAGATGCATCCGTCCTTCTCATAGGTCCACAGAAACGCCTTTCGGTTTCCTTTGTATCGCACCAGCTGCCAGTTCGTATCGTGAAACGGCGCATCCTGGTACGTGTCCGCAAAGGAAAGACCGTATGCGATTGCTTCTTCCCGTGTTTTCATATCTTTCTCCGTTCCGCAATGTCACGATGCCATTATACGATATTTTACTTGAAAACACACCTTTTCAATGCTACAATTACGGGTGAATATTCATACGAAGGGGGCGACGGCCTCTTTCGAATACAAAGGAGGTATTTCCCATGGGCAAATTTGTTATCAAGACGACGAAGACCGGTGTCAAGTTCGACCTCAAGGCTACGAACGGCCAGGTTATTGTCACAAGTGAGGTTTACACAACGCTTGCAAACTGCAAGAAGGGTATCGCCAGCGTACAGAAGAACGCTCCGATCGCCGCTATCGAGGATCAGACTGTCGAGGGTTACAAGGCAGAGAAGAATCCGAAGTTCGAGATCTACACCGACAAGTCCGGTGAGTTCCGCTTCCGCCTGAAGGCTACGAACGGTCAGATCATCGGTGTGAGTGAAGGCTACACCACGAAGCCCAACTGCGAGAAGGGCGTTGCCAGCGTACAGAAGAACGCCGCTGACGCAACGATCGAGGTTGAGTAATCTCCGTTTCGGATGAACGCTGATTCATCCTCCCGGGGTCTGTCACAACAGACGCCCGAATGATAAGGGTTTTCCGCCGGCAGGCGCCATGTGGCGCTTGCCGGTTTTTTTGTTGGGATTCCCTGTCTCTCACTCTGTCATCATTTTCCCTTTGTGCTTCTTATCCCGCAGCCGCGGCACGATGATCAGAAGCGCCAGTCCGATAAGCCCGACAAGGCTGAGCACCATGCCGGCGATTCGCCCCGGTGCATGGTAAACCATCTCAAACGTATGCTCCCCCGCTGCGATCTCACAGCCGAGGAAACCGTCATCCACTCGGAAAATGGGCGTTTCCTTCCCGTCGACGCGAACCGTCCATGCCTCATCGTACGGGATGCTCGTAACGAGCACACCCGCCGCGTCCGGAGCGATCCGCCCCGTGATCCGGTTGTTGCGCGGGTTCTCCAGTTCCGAAGCCATCGTCATATTGTTCCGTGCCGCCTTCACGTCGGAAAGCTTCACCCGCTGAATGCGGGGCGGCGAGATCACCACATCCTCGCCCTTGAAACGGAAGCGCAGCTCCCTGTTCGGTTCCGAGGAGGAGACCACGAATTTCATGTTGAAATTTTCGTTCGGGCGCGAATTGTTCCGCCCGGAAAGAATGCCGGTGATCCCGTTGACATCGATGATCGTGCGGTGAAAATGCCGCTCCGCGACCGTCGTTGTCACAACGTAAACGTACTCATCCAGAAAGTCCGGGATCGGCACTGTGTATTCCTGTTCCACGCTGTCCGACGCTACGCGGATGTTTCCGTTCGCGTCCTTCTCGCGGCCGAAATCAACGGTGATCCCTGTGTCCTCCAACGGAGAGCGATACACATCCGGACCGTCCTCCTCCGTAACCGCGTAGAAAAGAAGCGCTATCTCGCGGTCCGCCGGGGAGAGCGACCGGAACTCCCGAAGGCTCATTCGTTGTTTCGCCGCGAACACCGTCGTGTAGGCGTCGGGGTTGGTGTAAACGCGAACCTTCCCGTCGGCCGAACCATCGACCGGCGTGTATCCGGCAGGCGCATCCGTCTCCGTCACGACGTAGCGCACGCCCATCAGCGTCTGCAGGAAAATGTCGTTCTGCGGCGTGAAGGAGATATCGTTGACCGTCGGATTGGCCGCGCCGAGATCCCCGTACATCAGTTTCAGGTATGACATGTTGCTGAGGGAGGAGTACATGCCGGTTGACAGGTACCGCTTGCCGCGCAGCCGGTTGACACCGTATTTGACCTCGACGAAATCCGCGCTTCGGTACACGCCGTCATCCCGGGAAAGCACCTCCTCGATCACGCGCTCACGCTCCGCATCATAAAGTTTCTCCGCATATTCGCGGGTAACCGGCTTTTCCTGGTTATGCGAATACACCAGTGAGATCACCATCGCCAGCACAAACACGGGGATTGTCAGCGGCAGAAGATTTCTCTTCCGCACAGCTACATGGGTCAGCGCGATCGTGCCCGCTGCGTCCGCCGCAAACAAGGCAATCAGTTTATACTCGCCGCAGAACAGATAGCCGATCATGCCGAGGACAGCGCCCGCTGCCGCGATCACCGTAAAACGCCGAAGCGGGATTTTCCCGGTGCGGAGCTGCTGCAGCATCACTCCGACCAGATACGCGGCGATCGGAATGAACGGGATCAGAATTTTCTCCCTCGCGTAGAGAAAACCGTTGAGCAGATAACGAACCCACGGCAGCCACGCGCAGGCGAGCACGCCGATCGCAAGCACGGCCTCCGCGGAACCGCCTGACGATGCAGACACGCGATCTGCTACGGGCACACGGTCCGCTGCCGCAGAGATTTCCGTCACCGAAGGCGCACGATCCCCGGCTGCAGACTCATTTTCCGAAAGACCGGCCTGACGCTTCTTCCTCTTCGGTACAGCCATCACGCACAGCGCCAGGTAGGCGATCGCTGTCATTCCCATGGAATACCCGCTGTAGCAGATCGCTCCGGCGAAATCCATGTCGCCGAGCAACATGTGCTCGATCTCCATTTTCGGCCTTGTGCCGGGCTCGCGGCCGGAGAAGATCACCATCAGCGAAGGAATGGTCAGGATCGATGCGATGACGACTCCCGTGAGCATGCACAGCGCAAAGCGCCATGCCGACTGCAGAAACTTCCGGAACGTAAACTCCTTCATGCAGGAAATACACCGGTAGATTCCGTACAGCGTCACGACGCAGACTCCGGGAACCGCATAGAAATAGCTTGTGAAAAACAGCAGAGCGACGCTCACCGCAAGAAGGCCCCGGCGGCGGCGCGCAAAGAACCGGTCGACACCGATCAGCGCAAGCAGCAGAAACGGCATGTAATCGACAAACATCACCTGCCGGTGCGAGTGAAACAGAAGCGGCGTCGCAAACGAAAACAGAGCCGTCGCAGCGTAAACCGCGCCGTCGGAGCTGACTGCGGAACGACCGAACGCGATCGTGATATGACGGATCCACAGGAAAAACAGCCACACCGAGGCGATCAGCATCACCACGGACGCAAACTGCAGATAGGTGACCATGGAAATCCCGGGGAACGGATAGCTCCCCAGATAGACCGGGTTCAGAAACCCGTAGTATCCGAAATAGTAAGCATTCTGCCCGCCTCCGAGCTGGAACGCGAACTCCGGAAACAATTCTCCGGTTTCGTAAAATGTCTGCCGGTAGTACTCCGGCAACACGCTGTGCTGACTCACCCAGTCGATGATGGAGCCGTACAGCTTCGTCGTGCCGGTCATCGCGTAGATCGCGATGAGCAGCAGCACCGTGATGACTCCCAGCACCGCATAATCCCGCTTTCGCAGAGAACGAAAAGTTTCCCGCATGATAATTTCTCCCCATAACAGCCCGCGCAGCGCCCCACGAAAGCGACGCGGGTAAATTTTCACCGCACCGTACATGCGCGATACGGCAACGTAAAACCGCTATAACTATACCGTAAAAACGTCGTTCCGACAAGAGTAAAATTCTTGTTTCATTTGCCGGGAAAATGTGGTATGCTTTGTTCTCGAACAATCATGGGGGAATCTGCAATGAACAAAAAAACAATGAAAAAATGGATCCTCACGGCGGTCCTTCTTGCGATCATCGCCACCGTGTTCGGTCCGCTTCTCTACTACAACCGCAAATACCTTTCCATCCCTCCGGTGACGAGGGAGCAACTCGACGACCTGCAGCTTGAGGGCGTCAACAACCTGATGATCGTCGCGCACCCGGACGATGAGTTTATCTGGGGCGGCGCACACCTTCTGACAGACCGCTGGCTTGTCGTCGTGCTCACCAACGCGGGCAACGAAACACGGAAGCCGGAGTTCGAGGCCATGATGAAGGCGACCGGTGACACCGGACTGATCCTCGGTTACCCCGACAAAGTCGGCGGCTGCCGAAGCAACTGGGATTTCTGGTCGGACGCGATCCGGACGGACATCGAAACCATCCTGTCCTACAAGGAATGGAATCAAGTCGTCACGCACAACATTGACGGCGAGTACGGCCACCAGCACCACAAATACACGCACAAACTTGTCGTGGAAGCCTACCGGGAGAAAAACAGCTCTCTTCCGCTCCTGTTCTTCGGAAAATACTACCGCAACGTCGACCTGCCCGACAACCTCCCGCGCATCGACGACGACCTGCTTGCGCGCAAGGCGGATCTGGCATCCATCTACATGTCCCAGATCAGCACGGTCAACAAGTTCCGGCACATGTTCCCGCACGAGGACCTGATCCCCTACGATGGAACCGAATGATCTTCCCGTGAGGACCGGATCCATGTGACAGCGCTGAACAGCGTTGCAAGCGAGGCGCGTCCGCGCACGAAACCAGCCATTGTCAAAACAAAAGCTCCCCGGCGGGAATTCCGTCAGGGAGCTTTTCTGTTTGTTTCAATGTAGGGAACTGTTTGAACGGGATCACTTCACCCGCGCATTCATAAAATCTACTTTCTCCTGGATTTTTTCATACATGGAATCCAGTAACTGCTCGGGAGCGATATCCCCGTCGAAATTATAGTAGATCGCGCGCTGGATCAGGCCGACACTGTTGTCGTAAAGACCCGGAATGATATACCCAGGGTTCACGAACGGTCCAGTACGCCCGTTGAGCATGATGGAAATCGTTTCACTGACGGCCCTGGCATCCTTGAACCAAATTTCATACCCACTCTTCCAGTAGTTTTGATCCTCCCGGACCCCGGGGGCCTTATCCGTGAAAATATTATAGACAAACGCAATATCCGCAAGTGTTGATGCCGTAGCGTCACAGTAGGGGATCGCATATACATTTTCCCGCGCAACCGGCTGATAGTCTGAGTCCTTTGTCTTCTTCGGAAAACATACGAAACCCCATTCAAAGTCAAACACAGGTGCGCCGGTGTCGTATTCGCGGGAGATAAAATACTCCGCTCTGTACACATCATGAGCGATCATGACGCACTTTTGTTCCTTCCAGCGATCCTCGTAAAAGTCCCAGGACTGCTCGTTTTCAAGAGCCGCCCTAGCATATCCTCTCGCATAGTAACTGTACGCCCAGCTCAGGTCATCGATAATTTCCGGGTTTCTGCAGTTGTTTACATACTTCCCGTCAGCGTTCTTCGTAACAATGGCATGACAGTTGTCGGAAGCCATCGCCATCTCCGCAAACACACTGTTCTGGATCAGCAACGGATAGATGTCGGTCACGCCGTCGTTGTCCGTGTCACCGGCCTCAACGAGCATCGCGCAGAGCGAATCAAACGCATCCCATGTCCAGTCGCCGCTAGCCTGCAGATCGTACGGTCTTTCCCGCCATTCAGAACCCAGAAGTCTCTCCAGGAGATCCTGGTTGAAGTAGATTCCGGTCCTGGGCTCATATTCAGTAGCAAACCCGTAAATTGCGGTCCCGACCGTCATGCTGTCGACCACATATTTGTTCCACTTTTCATCCGAGAAATCAAACTCGTCAAGTTTCGAGACATCCGCAAAAAGAGGGTGTTCCGAATCCATAAACGAACCGAGGAAGCGGTAGTCTAACACCATGATCTGTGCAAGCGGAGCATTGTTTGTGATGGAAAGGATGGCGGTTTCCGCCTGATCTCCCCATCCGTAGACCGTTTTGCGCGTAACCGTATAATGATGCTTCTGCATCATCTCTTCCTGCCAGTCGGCCGTGATCTCCTGGTTCACGTTGTTGCGCGGGAACTCCCAATTGTCGCCGGACCACCAGTCCCCGATGATCACCTGTAATCCGTTCAGATCGCGGGGTGGCTCCTCTTGCTTCTGAAGATTCGCAAGACATGTCTGATACAGTCTCTCGCTGTCCTGATAATTCAGGCCTTCCAAAAGCGTCTTCGCCGATTCGTAGTCGCCATCGTCGATCTTTTTGCATGCCAGTTCATATTTCAAAGCTGCCGCTTCGTCTCCCTGCCCAATCTTTTCAATGAGCTGATACGCCTCATCATAGTCGCCGTAATCCATCAGATGTTTCACCTGCTCAATACGGCACTGCTCTTCCTCATCGTCATGTCCGGAAACCTTGTACAACCTGCAAGCCCGCTCATAGTCGCCGATAGAGCGCAACCGGCCGGCTCGCTCGTACTGATTCTGCCGGATCTCGTCCTCGTTTCCGACCTCGCGCAGCAGTGCATACGCTTCTTCGTAAACATCATCAGCCTCTGTGAGACCGGTATTTTCAAGTATTTCCCGCGCACGCTGGGTTTTATTTGCCGCGATCTCCTCCGGATGACCCGAATCCTCCAGATACTCGTATGCCAGATCATAATCGTATCCGGACTTCAGCAATTCCTGAGCGCGCTTGTATTTGTAGTCCTTGATCTCCTCCTTCATCCCCAGCGAATTCATCAGCGCAAATGCCAACTTGGTTTGATTCTGCTGCAACAGTTTTTCCGCAAGCTCCGCATTGAGATAGGATTCCAGATACTGCGCCACGCTCTTCACGGTTTCAACCGGGGCAACCGCCTCAGCCATACTCTGAATTCTCCGGTACAGAAGGACCAGTTCCTTCTCCGGCTTGGGATCCACATAAGCATATCCCTTGTCTGACACATCGGCGGGTTTATCCATTGATATCGTTGTCCCCGGCGTACATACCGTGATCAGGGATTTCTGTCCTGCAACCGGAAAGCCTACATAACTGCTCTCATAGATCTCGCCGCTCAGCGATGTCGTGATATCAACTTCCCATGAGTTCAGAAAACTATACTCATATTTGCTGTTACGGTCTTTTCCAACGTATTCCTGCCAGTACTCCGTCAGCTCATCGTAGTTTTCCTTCCACTCCGCTATAGCGTTGCTGTCCGTAACATCCTCCACGGTTTCCCCGGTGATCAGAATATCGTAGCGCATCGCATTTTCGTCCACGGGAAATTCGACTGCAACCATCGCTTCATCTTCATCCGGGTCAAGCAGAACGTTGCTCTTCCATGCCTGAGGGATATACAGCGTTTCGCTCTCCACATTATTACCCGAATCGTCAGTGCGAATGATAAGATCGTATTTCAGTGCGATCGGCTCTTCGCGGTTTGCATGGATGGCGAGTTTAGACACCTTGAAATCATACTCCGACCCGTCCGGTTCGATCCCCTTGGCGGTCAGTCCGATCTGCACGGCAATCTCCGGATACATTTCAAAGAAACTCTGTGCGGCTTCCAGTGTCTGCTTCTTACGCTCCGCAGTCAGCTCCTCGATCAACTCGGCGGGCTTCACTTTCAGAATGTTTCCGATCGTACGGTCGCTGTATTTTCCGGCGATCGCGGATTGATCGAACACCACGACTCCGCCTTCGCAAAATACGATGACCGCTTCGACATCAGCATCCTTCTTCGGCTTGTCTTCCAACAGGTAGAATACAAGCGGGCTCTCCTTGCTCTTGTCCAGACACTCGCTGAACTTGTAGCTTCCCTTCAAGACGCTGTTCCCGATTTCCACTTCCTCAAGCGGGTTCTTCTCATCCGAAACATACGGTGTCGTCTGTTTGTCTCCCCCTTTGTCCCCGCGGTCCGTGTCGTCATCCTTCCCGGATGAAAGCACGATGACAAGAACAACGGCTACGATGGCCAGCACGGCAACCGACAACCCTGAAATCAGCCATATCTTCTTTTTTGACATGTGTGTTACTCCTCCCCGTAATTGATTGGGTTTTTCCTACTCTGCGGTTGCCCGGATCGCATCCGCAACCCCGCTCAGTACCGCATCCTCCTCCAGCAGCCAGAGGTGTCTCCCGGAAAACTCCTCGACCGTCGCCTCCTCCGAGAGCCCTGCGGAACAATTGCTCCGCGAGACGACACCGTCACCGTCCGTAGTGTTCGAAAAATCCAGTTTGCCTCCGGAAACGCTCACAGACGTTGCCGTGTCATACCCGATTCCCCCGAACAGTTTCGTCGGAACCATGTCGAACACGCTCACGCCGTCGATGAAGAGCCGCGAGGTCGCCCGGCCTGCCGCTTCCGCGAGGGATTTGTCGAACGAACTGCAAGATTTCGCGCACGCGGACAGGAAGGTGCTGTAACTGCTGCAGTTGCCGACTGTGCCCAGCTGCTCCACGGCATACACCGAAGGCAGCATCTCATACACGCTCGGCAGCGTGCAGATGATCTTCCGGATCGCGCTGTTCTCCATTGAGCCGAACGACCCAAGCCCCAGCACGTTTCCGAACAGATCCTGCGCCCACGCCTGCGCGATGCCCGCAGTCCCGTTCACCGGAACGCCGACCATGCACAGAAGCGCCGTGTGCTCGCGCAGCGTCTCGCTCTCGGCGAGCGCCTGTCCGCAGACCAACCCTCCGAAGCTGTGCGTCACGAAAATGATGTTGTCGTAATTCTTCCCCTCGAGATACCTCGCCAGCTCGCTGCCCGTCGTCTCACTGGACCGCCGCCAGTCATATGCGTAAAATTCTATGGTGTAATCCTTCCCGAACGTTCTCGAGAGCATCTTGTACATATTCTTGTTCAGATCCAGCGCTCCGAAATGATTGTCAAACGCCGTAACGCCGTCCCCGGACCGCGGTGACGCCAGCGACTTGAACTTCGAGAGAGCCGACAGATTGATCCCGTCCGACAGGGCGTTGAGGAGCGATTCGCTCCAGATCTTGTCGCCGTCTTTATTTTTCAGTTCCGAACCCATAAAGCCCGGCACGATGATGATCGCGTTGTTGCTCACATGAAGCTTTGCCGTCAGCCACTGCCCCGTAAACCGGTGCCGCGCGGTGATCGTCGCCTCGCCCATGCCGTTCACGGTGATGTTGCCCGCCTGCGAGACTGCCAGCACCTCCGGATCATCGACGGAAAAATGAAAATCCTCCGCGCGGGAGAGCGGTCCCCACGAAAAATTGAACAGGTTGCAGAACGGCTCCTCCGACGATCTCGTGATGGCTTTCTCAACGGTTTTCTCCTCCGGCTGAAGCTCCCTCACCTGTGCCTGCTCGTCAATGCCGTAGCAGGTGGTCTTCACCAGAAGCCAGAGCGACGAACTCTCCGAGGTAACGGGCTCCGTCTCCGACGCTGCCTTGAGCGCCGGCTCCACCCCGTAGGTCACCAGCCGCTGCCCGTTGGCAACGTTCACGATCTGCGCTCCGCCCTGCTGCGGGATCACGCGCCAGAGACCGCGGTCCGGGATTCTGCCGGTGTCCTTCTCGGCAACCAGCTGCCCCGCATAACCGTAGGTCAGGTACGCATTGGTCGCGCAGTCCGGCCGGATGACATATCGGTTCGGCCCCTGTTCCTCGAACCGGAACCTGGTGCAGTCCCGCTTCTCACTGAGCCTGCCGTTCGACAGCCCGGGCAGAAACGTCCCCTCGCTGAAAGTCAGGTTCGCGCCGAGCTGCGCCCCGATGACATAGTAAGTGCCTTCCCCGTCGAAGAAGTAGTCCGAGTCGGACTCCGCCTTCGCGCCGTGTGCCGTGGCAAGCAGCGCGAGCATCACGCACACCGCCAGGGACAATACGGTACCGATCATTTTCCTCATAGGCCGAACCTCCTTCCTCCGTATTGGATCATGACTGTCTTTGACTCATCCTTAAGCGTCATTCTTCACTAACTATCAGTATATCATTTCTACCCTCCGCAAACAATAGCAAAAAGCCTGTCGTGACAGCCCCTCCGGGGAAATCCTTCATTGACGAAAAGCCTTCCTTGATATAAAATAGTTTGCAGATTATTTTGCGGAAAATGCAACCGCTCCGGCAATCCGTCATTTTCCGTAAGCGAAACATAAAGGAGTACCCAAATGGAACGAACTTACATCCGCGACGTAGCTTCGAAGGCCGAGCAGGAAGTGCTCGTGCGCGGCTTCACGGAGAACTTCCGCGACGGCAAATCAATGGCATTTCTCGTTATGAAAGACATCACCGGCAAGGTGCAGATCACGATTGAGAAGGAGCTGCATCCCGAGTGGGCGGACACGCTTGCGCAGATCACACAGGACACCGTTGTCTCCGTCACCGGCATTGTCAAGCTGAGCGAATTCGTCAAACTGAACGGCATCGAGATCATCCCGACCTCGATCACGATCGATTCCGTGGCAGCGCCGCTGCCGATCGCGCGCGATTACATCCCCGCGACGAAGAAGAAAGCGGCGGTGGAGCGCTCCTCCATCGACCAGCGCATCGACTACCGCTGGATTGACCTCCGCACGGATGCGAACCAGCTGATGTTCAAGGCGCAGACGGCTCTCGTGCGCGCCCTTCGCGATTTCGCGCTCGACCGCGACTTCATCGAGGTTCACACCCCGAAGCTGATCGGCGCGGCTTCCGAGTCCGGTGCCGATGTGTTCCGGCTGGATTATTTTCCGAGTTATAACCTGCCCAATGCATACCTCGCACAGAGCCCGCAGTTCTACAAGCAGATGGCAATGGCGAGCGGTTTTGAGCGCTACTTCGAAGTCGGCCCCGTGTTCCGCGCCGAGAAATCGTTCACGAGCAAGCACGCGACCGAGTTCACCTGCTTCGATATCGAGTTCAGCTACATCAACTCGTTCGAGGATGTCATGACGTTCGAGGAGGAGCTCCTCGCGAACGCCCTCGCCAAGGTGAAGGCACAGTACGGCGACAAGATCAAAGAGACGTTCTCCACGGACAGCTTCGATGCGGAGATCATCGTTCCGACGACGCCGTTCCCGCGTGTGAAGCTTGCCGACCTGTACGACGCCCTCGAGAAGGAGTACGGCTACACCGTTCCCGAGGAGGAGAAAGGCGACCTCACAACCGAGGCTGAGCACCTCAGCTACGACTGGGTGAAGAAGCACTACAACCATGAATTCCTGTTCATCACCGACTACAGTGCCGAGAAGCGCGCGTTCTACCACATGCGTGATGACAACGGCGTTCCGCAGGGCTACGACCTGATCTGGCGCGGCGTCGAGATCACGACCGGCGCGCAGCGCGAGCACCGCTACGAAGTTCTGAAGAAGCAGGCGGAGGAGAAGGGTCTCGGCAAGGACGTTGCGTTCTACCTCGAGTTCTTCAAGTACGGCTGCCCGCCGCACGGCGGCTTCGGCATCGGCGTCGACCGTCTCACGATGCTTCTGCTCGGTCTGCCGATCAAGGAGGCCATGTTCCTCTTCCGCGGACCGTCGAGACTGACACCGTAACCGGCGCTTCGCACGGGAACGACATTTTCCGAACCTGCACGGCAAAAAAGAGGCCTGCCCCGGCACCGATCGCCTCGGCAGGCCTGTTTTGACGAAAGGTCTGACGACCGAACGGGAAGTTCATAGCAAAGGAAAGTATTGAGGTTTACCATGAGTGATCTGTTCCGCAAGAAAAGCATCGACCGGGTTTCCTCCCCGGAGCAGCTCAACGATTACATCCGCGTGACAAAGCCATCCGTCTGGCTGGTTCTGATCGCGGTCGTCCTCCTGTTGATCGGAATGCTCATCTGGAGCATTTTCGGATCGGTTACCGTCACGAATGCGGACGGAACAACCGAATCGGTTCATCCGATCTCGTTCATTGTCAACTGACACGTCCGCCACGCCGGCTGAACACTGCCGGTATGCGACCGGTTTCCATGACGATCCCACCTCACAGGAGTGATTTCCATGTCCGAACCCACGATCAAACAACCGATACAGAAGGGCATAGCCAAAGTCCCCGTTGTGATGCAGCTGGAGGCGCTCGAATGCGGCGCCGCCTGCCTCAGCATGATCATGGCGTACTACGGCCGCTGGATCCCTCTGGAGCAGGTGCGTGCCGACTGCGGCGTCAGCCGGGACGGTTCCAACGCGAAGAACATCCTGTTGGCGGCACGGAGCTACGGCATAACCGCCAAGGGCTACCGCTTTGAGCCGGAGTCGCTTCGCGAACACGGCCAATTCCCCTGCATCATCCATTGGGAATTTAACCATTTTGTCGTCTGCAACGGATTCCGCGGCAACAAGGTCAGCATCAACGACCCCGCCCGCGGCAACTATACCGTTCCGATCGAGCGCTTCGACGAATCGTTCACCGGCATCTGCCTGATGTTCGAGCCGAGCGAGACGTTCAAACCGGGCGGCAAGCCGAAATCTGTACTGACATTTGCGCGCGAGCGACTGAAGGGAACGTCGGCCGCGATCATTTTCGTGGTGCTGACTACCGTGATCGCGTCGCTGACCGGCATCATCAGCGCCGGGCTGTCCCGCATTTTCCTCGATGTCCTGCTGCCGGGCAAGAACCCCGACTGGGTTGTCCCGTACTTCACGGGCATGGCCATCCTCGTCGCGATCCAGCTGACCGCCGCATGGATCCAGGCGGTTTATTCGCTGCGGATCAACGGGAAAATGGCCGCCGTCGGCAACGCGTCATACATGTGGAAAATCCTGCGCCTTCCGATGGAGTTCTTCTCCCAACGCCTTGCCGGCGACATCCAGCAGCGCAAGCAGAGCAACGCCTCCATCGCGACGCAGATCGTGAACACACTTGCGCCGTTAGCGCTGAGCGCCGTCATGGCCGTCTTCTATCTCTTCGTTATGATCCGCTATTCCCTGCTGCTCACTTTAGTAGGACTCGGATCCCTTCTGATCAACGTTCTCCTCTCCCGCTACATCAGCAAAAAGCGCATCAACATAACGCGCGTCTCCATGCGTGACCAGGGCAAGCTCGCGAGCGCGACCGTCGGTGCCGTGAACATGATCGAGACGATCAAGGCGAGCGGTGCGGAGAACGGCTATTTTGAAAAATGGGCCGGCTACCAGGCGTCCGTCAACACCCAGGAAAACCGGTATCTCAAACTCAACAGTTACCTCGGCATGCTCCCGGGCGCCGTCAGCGCCGTTTCGAACGTGCTGATCCTCTCGCTCGGCGTGTGGCTTACGATGCGCGGCGATTTCACGGTAGGCATGATCCTCGCCTTCCAGGGTTTTCTGACGTCCTTCATGACGCCCGCAGGAAAGCTGGTATCCGCAGGGCAGTCGATCCAGGAGATGCGAACCGACATGGAGCGCATCGAGGATGTGATGACGTACCCCGACGATCCGATTTTCCGAAATACCGACCTGGAGGCTGAGGAGTACGACAAGCTCTCCGGCGCTCTGACCATGAAAAATGTCACCTTCGGTTACTCGCGTCTCGCTCCGCCTCTCATCGAGAATTTCAATCTGGAGCTGAAACGCGGCGCGCGCGTGGCGTTCATCGGTTCCTCGGGATGCGGAAAATCCACCCTGGCCAAGCTGATCTCCGGCCTCTACCAGCCGTGGAGCGGGGAGATCCTCTTCGACGGCAAGCCGATCACCGCGATCGACCGCAACGTGTTCACCGGATCCGTGGCGGTTGTCGATCAGGACATCATCCTGTTTGAGGACACAATTGCCAACAACATCCGCATGTGGGACACTTCCATCGAGGACTTCGAGGTCATCCTCGCCGCGCGTGACGCGCAGCTGCACGAGGACATCATGCAGCGCGAGGGCGGCTATCAGTACAAGCTCATCGAGGGCGGCAAGGACTTCTCCGGCGGACAGCGGCAGCGCCTTGAGATCGCCCGCGTGCTCGCGCAGGATCCTACCATGATCATCATGGACGAGGCGACCAGCGCGCTGGATGCGCAGACCGAATACGACGTCGTACAATCTATCCGCAACCGCGGCATTTCCTGCGTGGTAGTCGCGCACCGGCTCTCCACCATACGCGATTGCGATGAGATCATCGTTTTAGATCACGGCAAAGTGGTCGAGCGGGGCACTCATGATCAGCTCATGGCACTGAACGGCGCTTACTGCAAACTTGTTATCGCGGAATAGGAAGGAGGGTCCCCATGGGTTGGTTTGACGAACAGATCCGACAACGCAGGGAAGCGGACAATGAAGCTTTCGCGGACTCCTTTCGGGAAATCGCAGGAGCCGTCACGGGAAACCGCATGACGGACAGCGAGGACAGCCGCAAGGTCACCACGGATGCCATCGATGAGATCCTGCACTTCTACCACGCAAAGCCGAAGGAACTTCCGGACTCAATGACGGATCTCAACGAAGTGCTCGAATACCTGATGCGCCCCTACGGCATCATGCGCCGGACGGTCCGCCTCGAACCGGGCTGGTACAAAGACGCGGCAGGCGCCATGCTCGCGCACCGGAAGGACGACGGCAGCGCCGTTGCGCTGATTCCGTGCGGGCTGACTTCCTACCGGTTCTTCGACCGCAAGACCGGCAAGTACGTCACACTGAACAAAAAAACCGAATCGATGCTCGCGCCGATGGCAATCGCATTTTACAAACCGTTCCCTCTTCGGAAAATGACGGTCGGGGATCTGTGCCGCTACATCGTCGGACAGATCACGCCCTCGGATATCGTCATGATCGTGCTCGCTACGCTCGTCGTGACGCTGGTCGGCATGCTGACACCGAAACTCAATGCGCTCCTGTTCTCGGATGCACTCGACTCCGGAAGCACGCAGGCGCTCACCGCAATCGGCGTGTTCATGCTCTGCACGGCGCTCTCGATGCTGATCTTCTCCACGGTGAAGGATCTCGTTGTGCAGCGCTTCAACACGAAGATGAGCCTCTCGGTCCGCGCGGCCTCGATCATGCGCGTGCTTTCGCTGCCGGCCGACTTCTTCAAGAAGTACAACGCCGGTGAACTCTCCTCGCGCATCGGTTACATCAACTCGCTCGCGAACCAGCTGACCAACATGGTGTTTGCCACCGGTATGACCAGTCTGTTTTCGCTGTTGTACATCACGCAGATCTTCGCATACGCGCCTTCGCTTGTCGTTCCCGCGCTGGCGATCGTTCTGCTGACGGTAGTGCTCTCCGTCGTCACGACACTCCTGCAGATGCGCGTCACCAGACAGCAAATGCAGCTGGCAGCCAGCGAGAGCGGCATGAGCTTCGCGCTGATCTCCGGCATTCAGAAGATCCGTCTCTCCGGTGCCGAAAAGCGCGCATTCGCCCGCTGGGGCAGGCTCTATGCGCAGCAGGCGGAATTCACTTACAACCCGCCGCTGTTCCTGAAGGTGAGCGGTGTCTTCAGCATGGCGATCTCGCTGATCGGAACGCTCGTGATCTACCTGCAGGCGGTCCGCAACAATGTCAGCATCCCGGAGTACTACGCGTTTAACGCAGCCTACGGCATGGTGAGCGGCGCGTTCCTCTCCCTCGCGGGGATTGCGGGGACCATCGCCAACATCAAACCGACGCTCGAGATGGCCCGTCCGATCCTGGAGACAGCGCCTGAGATCGACGAGGACAAGACTGTGGTCACCCGGCTCTCCGGCGGCGTGGAACTCAACAACGTCACCTTCCGCTACCGCGAAGATATGCCCGCGGTGCTTGATGACCTGAGTTTAAAGATCCGCCCCGGCCAGTATGTGGCCATCGTGGGCAAGACCGGCTGCGGAAAATCAACCCTCATGCGGATCCTCTTAGGCTTTGAAACGCCGCAGAAAGGCGCCGTCTACTATGACGGTCGCGACATCAAATCACTCGACCCCAAATCGCTGCGCAGGCACATCGGGGCCGTAATGCAGGACGGTAAGCTCTTCACGGGTGACATTTTCTCCAACATCGTGATCTCCGCGCCGTGGCTGACCCTGAAGGATGCCTGGGAAGCCGCCGAGACCGCGGGAATCGCCGATGACATCCGCTCCATGCCAATGGGCATGAACACCCTGATCTCGGAAGGTTCGGGCGGCGTGTCCGGCGGGCAGCGCCAGCGACTGATGATTGCCCGCGCGATCGCGCCGAAGCCGAGAATTCTGATGTTCGACGAGGCGACCAGCGCGCTCGACAACATCACGCAGAAGCAGGTGTCCGACGCGCTCGACCGCATGAAATGCACGCGCATCGTCATCGCTCACCGTCTCTCCACCATCCGTCAGTGCGACCGTATCATCGTGCTCGACGGCGGGAAAATCACCGAGGACGGCACCTACGAGGAACTGATCGCAAGGAACGGCCATTTTGCCGAGCTCGTCGCCCGGCAGCGGCTGGATCACGGCGAAACAACAAAGGAAGCCTGATCCGCCGGCCATAGTTTTTGAACCACACACAAACACAGCAATACACTGACACAGGAAAGGATGGTGCACACAATGACAATCAGCACAACAAAAGACAATCAGGCCCTGACGGTCATTCTGGAAGGACGTCTGGACACCAACACCGCTCCGCTTCTCGAGGGCGAGCTCCGCACCTCCGTGAACGGGATCACCGACCTGACCATCGACATGGAGAACATCAATTACATCTCTTCCGCCGGACTCCGCGTGCTCCTGTCCGCCCAGAAAGTCATGAAGAAGCAGGGTTCCATGCGCCTTGTGAAGGTGCGTCCGGAAGTTATGGAGGTACTCGAAGTGACCGGATTTTCCGAGATCCTGACAATCGAATAACCCTTACGATCCGCGTATAACCCTGTATTACAACATGTACCCGCAGCGGAGGAACCGACTATGCAGAAGAAAACCATATCCGGCACCTTTCTTCGATGGCTTCTGATCATCGTGGCCGTGGCATTTGCCGTGTCCATGGTCTTTTCGTGGACCCTTCAGACGAGCATGTCACAGCGAAGCGCGGCAAATCTGCTACGCCTCAACATCCAGGACGTGCGCCAGGATATCATCGATGCGTCCGACGCCAACCTTCTGGCTCTGACACACACGATTGCCACTGAGATTGAGGAAGGCGCGCCCGCAGATGACGCAGGTCTGGCAGAACTCATGGCACGGCACGACGTGTCGGAGATCAACCTGATCAACTCCGAGGGCATCATCACCGCGACGACACATGCGGATTTTCTTGGCTATGACATGCGCTCCGGCGATCAGTCCGCCGAGTTCCTCGGTCTTCTGAACGGAAGACGGACGGAGCATGTCCAGAGTTACCAGCCGACCACCTACGATCCCTCACTGCTTCGCAAATACGCGGCCGTTGCCCTGTCGCAGGGCGGATTTGTCCAGGTTGCCTACGATGCGGAACGGTTCCAGCGCGATATCGATCACGTGATCGTCGGCGCGACGCGCAACCGCCATGTCGGAGAGAACGGCAGTATCATCATCGCAGATGTCAACTGGAACATCGTCAGCGACCGCAACAGCAACGAGGGCAAGAACCTCTACGTGACCGGAATCTGGATCGACCGGCCTACGATGCCGGAGATGACCGTGTTCCACTCTGACGTTTACGGAAGCGCCTGCTCCTGCATGTACGAGTTTACCGAGGGCTACTACATCGTGGCCGCTATGCCGGAAAATGAGATTCTTCTCCAGCGCGACACCTCCGTGCGCCTCACGGCAATCCTCGAGGTCGCAGTGTTCCTCACTCTCTTCGCGGTCATTTTCCTGTTGGTGAGAAAACTCGTCGTCAACAATATCAACCGCGTCAACAACTCGCTCTCCAAGATCACGGACGGCAATCTGGAGGAGCGCGTCGAGGTGCGCTCCAACACGGAGTTCTCGTCGCTGTCCGACGACATCAACGCCACCGTGAGCACCCTGAAGCAGTATATCGCTGCGGCCGCTGCCCGGATTGACCAAGAGCTTGCTCTCGCCAAGAACATCCAGCAGTCCGCGCTGCCCTCCGTGTTCCCGCCGTATCCGGATCGCACGGACTTCAGCCTGTACGCAACGATGGACACCGCCAAGGAGGTGGGGGGCGACTTCTACGACTTCTACCTTCTCGATGACAACAAGCTCGCTTTCCTGGTCGCCGACGTATCCGGCAAGGGAATTCCCGCCGCGATGTTCATGATGACCGGCAAGACCGTGCTCCGCGATTACTCCGAGCGAGGCGATGAGCCTGCCGACGTCGTCGCCAACGCCAACGACAAGCTCTGCGACGGCAACGATGCCGAGATGTTCATCACCGCCTGGATGGGCTTCCTGAACACCGACACCGGCTTTGTCCGCTTCGTGAACGCCGGACACAATCCGCCGGTGATCCTCCGCCGCGGAACGGCTTCCTTCATCAAACAGAAAGCCAATCTGACGCTCGCCGCGATGGAAGGGATCCCTTACCGGGAGCAGACGCTCCAGCTGGAGCCGGGTGACCTGCTGTTCCTCTACACCGACGGTGTGACGGAAGCCACGAACGCGTCCGAGGAACTCTTCGGCAACGACCGCCTGATCAACGTTCTCAGCGCCGCGTACGGGACCGGCGAGACGGCCTGCAGGGATGTCTGTGCGCGCGTCAAGGAGGCGCTCGACGAGTTTGTCGGTGAAGCGCCGCAGTTTGACGATATCACCATGCTCTGCCTGTATTACGCCGGGCCGGAGACCTCCGACACGCGGAAGAAGCTGACCATCGCCGCAGAGACCGAGAACCTGGACCAGGTGCTCGCCTTCATTGATGAGCAGCTCGAATCCGCCGAATGTCCGCCCAAGGTACAGATGCAGATTGACATCGCCGTCGAGGAGATATTCGTCAACATCGCTCATTACGCCTACGGCTCCGGGCACGGTGATTCCGACATTTTCATCGGTGTAGACAACAACACCGCCACCATCGAATTCCGCGATTCCGGCATCCCGTTCAACCCTCTGCAGAAGGCCGATCCCGACATCACCCTCTCCGCGGAGGATCGCCAGATCGGGGGCCTTGGCATCTACATGGTCAAGAAGAGCATGGATGCCGTGGATTACCGCTACATCGACGGACAGAACATTCTGACGATACAGAAAAAATTCTGATTCCGGAATACGACACAAGCCGTCCGGCACAATGCCGGACGGCTTCTTAGTTTCATAACACTCAGTTCATGACATCCATTGCGGGCAACGGATACCCCTCATACATTTTCAGATGACGGAGGATTGCCAGCGGATCCGACATGGTGAGATGATCCCACTGATACGAGTCCATGTCCGTAAGAACGACTTCCGGAAGCTGCTCCTTCAACTCTTGCGGGTAACCCTCCGGATTCTCGATCGACAGCAACGTATACGTCGCCTCCCCTGGGACCCACGCAAAGCAGAACAGCTGCCAGACACTCGATTCTTCCTCCCTGCGCAATGTGATATGGCTGACATACGGGGCGATCAGTTTCGCCGCGCTCTTCGCCTCCTCCTCAGTCAGAGCAAGCGAGCCGGACAGATCGCGAAGTCCGCCGAAAAGTTCGTTCAGCAGTTCTTCGCAGGATACGTCAAACAGCTCTTCCGTCTGGATAATCCTGCCGTCCTTCATCCAGGTTTCCCACCATTCATACCATGAGTATTCATCAGGAATCATCATCCGCCAGTACAGCCGCACATACCCGTTAGGATAAACCGAAACTCCCGCGAGGACCATCCCGCAGGAATCTTCCCCTGCATCGAACTGCACATCCTTCAGGATCATCTCCGCGCTCTGTTTCGCAAGTTCCACAATGAAGTCATCCGTCAGCATCCTTCCGGTCTCGTCGACCGACGGATGTCCCGGATCGGACCTCCAGGAAGGCTCCTTCGTACCGCGGTACACATGTAACGTAAGCTTGTCCTTACCGTTCGGGCAGATGCTCACTCCTCCTGCTATGTCGTTACCCCGGATCGGGGTATCCGTGTCGAACTCGCACGTCTCGATCTCGCCGATCGGGAACAGGGAGATCGTTTCACGCTCAAGGAACAGGTCGTCCGATGTGCCGGCGAGCGGAAAGGAAGGAAGTTTTGCATATCCGGACCTGTTATAAACCGCGTACGGAAAATAAATCCCCGCCGACATATTTCCGTATTCACCCCAATAAGAAAGATAAAAACTCTCCTCCCCGGTAAGGCCGGTAAAAACAGATCCTCCGTCATATTCCCTCGACGCATCGTACATATCGCTGTCGCTGAACGGCACGCGTCTCTCCCCGGTCTCCTCGTAGTAATAGTGATAAAACTCAAAATTGTACAGAGAATTCTGAAAGACCGCATCGTTCAGATACGCGAGATACTCCTCCCCTTCCGCAAAAAGATCGGAAATACTGAGTTCCTCCCCTGTCGCAAGGTTGAACGTCAATCCGTAGCTGTCATTGACGGAATAGTTGAACCGCACCGTCACGGTGCCGTCCGATTCATTCTCACTGACGCGCTCCCAGGCAAGCTGAAAATGGCCGTCTTTCTCCTCCCACTTCTTTTGCAGAGCCTCATACTGCTCAAACATTTCATCGTAGTCAGAAAATGTCGCCTCCTCGTACCATGATCTGCTGCCAATGATCTCGAACGACAGGATTCCGTACTGATTGTACTGTACATAACAACCCACTGAAATCTCCGGTCTGCCCCGGTCCTTCAGAATCTGCAGCACTCCGGATGCCTCGGGGATATAGCTCGGGTCTGCGAGCGCCGTAACGACTTCATCAATCCTCGCGTTGATCTTCGTCTCAACCGCCTTATCTTTCAGCCCGGAAATGTGCTTTGACGAAATCGGTGCATACGGATTGCTGATCTCCACATCCTGAAACTCCAGCGGATTGTTCCGCACGATCCCATAGTCATAGTCCAGTTTTTCCAATCCGGCCATCGCCGGTGCCGTGCCGGTTGTTCCGGAGGCCGGCTTCGGCTTCAGCATCGCATGAAGCTCACGGTTGATCAACAACATCTCTGCAGAACCGATGGCGGGAAGCGGCGTCGGTGTCGGCGTCGCCGTGGGCGCTGTCGTCGGCGTCACCGTAGGCGTAACGGTAGGCGTCGCAGTCACGGTCGGTGTTGCCGACTCCGCCGGTGTCACGGTCGGTGTCACAACTTCCGCGCCCTGCGTCGCCGCAACCGTAGGCTTTGAGCCGTCGCCCCCGCTGCCGGAGCATGCGCACAGTGTCAGGGCGCCGATGAGCAAAGTCAATAATACAACGATTTTACGATACATCTATGTTTTCCCCATTTCCTTCGGTACACTCAGAAAACATAAGGCAAATCTGCGTCTTCATCACCCGATTCAGTCCTGAATATCGTACGGTACATAGCCGTTCTCGCGCGCGATCCGCGCACCGTTCTCGCCCTGCACCCACGCGATGATGTCGCGAACGATGCTGTCCTGCGGAAGGTCTTTTCTCGTCACGATCTGCGAGAAGTTGAGGAACGGATACTGGCCCTTCGAGATTGTCTCATCGCTCGGTACAACACCGTCGATGCCGAGAAGCTTGATCTGGTCGCTCGTGTGCATATTTGCAACATAGTAGTAGTACGAGAACGAGATCGCTCCCTTGCCGTTGTCGTAGTCGACCACGCGGTCGATCGCGCCCGCCATGTCATCCACGCGGAGTTCAAGGATCGGTTCCATCACCTGCTCCTTCGGAAGGACGTAGCGGTACAGACCGGTCTGGCTTCCCGAACCCTCGTTTCTCTGGAACAGGACGATCGGCTCATCATCGCCGCCGACTTCCTTCCAGTTCTTGATCTTGCCGCTCACGATGTCCTTGAGCTGCTGCTGCGTCACGCTGTCCACCGGGTTGTCCTTGTTTACGAAGAAGACAAAACCGCCGCTCAAGATCGTGTGATACTCAAACTCAACGCCTGCCTGCTTAGCCGTCTCAATCTGATCCTCCGACGGAAGCGCGCAGAAGATCATGTCCGATCTGCCCTCGGTAAGGTTCTTGTAAGCGCCGGGCGTGTTGTTGCACGGCAGGAACAGCTTTGCATCGTCCACGCTGATGCCGAGAAGCTCAGCGAAAACAGCGTCGTAGAACGGCTCCAGCGCAAGCGCACCGTCGACAACCGGAAGCGTGTCAACCGTGAGCGTCTTCCCGCTCGGAAGAACAGCGCCCTTCGGTGCCTCCGTAGGCGTTGCCACGGGAGCTTCCGTCGGCGTAGCGGTAGGTGCTTCCGTCGGAACGGTTGTTGCCGTAGGCTCCGCGGTCGGTGTCGACGTCGGGTCAGCTGCCTGCGTCGGCGTAACTTCCGTCGCCTTCGTCGGCGTCACATCATTGTTTGTCCCGTTCTTGCCGCATGCGCACAGCACACACAGGATCGCTACGATAAGACTTGCCAGAACCACACTCTTGATCTTCATGTTTCATTACCTCGTTTTCCAAAATTTTCGAAATTGTACCCCTCATCCGAAGATGTTTCCACACAACGTACGGATCCGCAGGTATCCGCTGTCCCCGCTTTGTTGTGTCCCCCGGCTGCATCCCCCTGCAACCTTGCCTATTGTAACACACAAATAACACGCGTTGGTTACGGTTTTGTTACGTTTTCCACCGTAATTCTTAAAGATTTGTTACAGCGTGCCCGGATGATGCCGCAACTCATTTTCCGCTGTCACGGAAACGGATATCCCTCGTACATCCGCAAGTGCTTCCACACCAGGTAGCGATCCTCCGTGTACAGAGCTCTCCAGCCGCCCTCCAACGTACTCAGCAAAAGCTCCGGCATGACAGCCCTGAGTTCCTCCGGGATCTTCTCTCCGTATTCCTCCGGATCCGCAGATTGATACGGCCCTCCGCTGTGCACTTCCCCGTTTTCCGTCCATCGGAACAGAAAATCCTGCCAGCTCCAGTAGTCGATGTTCCTGGTCGGATCGACCATTCCTACAAAATACGGCATCAGAGCACTCGCAATCTCTTTCGCCTTCTGCTTACCGACAACAAGCGTCTGATCATCGGATCGCAATCCGCCGAGCAGCTCCGCAAGCAGCTCTGCAAACGAGCAGTCAAACAACTCCTCCTGAGTGATCCCCTTACCGTCCTTGAACCAGACTTCTTCATAATTACAAGTGTAATAATACCCGTCTTCGACGTCTTCATTCAACACCTTATACTGAATGATCCACCTGAGATACACATACCCGTTTGGATAAATCTCCGCGTCCATGAGATACAGCCTCGGTTCCTTCCCCGCATACGATATATCGCCGATCACAGACAGACTTTCTTGTGCCAGTTCCGGAATTTTCTCATTCGAAAAATACTCATCTATGATCGGACTGATATCCATGTCGTAGAGTGACCAACAGCGCAATTCGTCTTTGCCGCGATACACCTCTGCCCGGATCTCATCCCGGCCGCTTTGACTCACAGGGACGCTGCCGATCTTCACGGCATCGATAGGGCCGTACGTATCTTCCGCGCAGATCTGTACACTCCCCAGAGAACCTGCTCTGACATTTCCCTTCTCGAGATACAGATCTTCACCCCGGTCGCGATTGGCAATCATAAAAGGAGCCGAAATATATACATTTTCTCCGCGGTTGGTCACCAACATGATCTCTCCCGAGCTCATCAGGAACATCTCATCTCCGGTAAACGGTTCGCGAATAAGACCCCCGTCATATTCCTTATTGCTGTCATATTGATCTCCGCCGCGGCTCTCACGGATGGTTCCGCTCTGCTCGTATGTGTCGGCATCGAACCAGTACTCATACTTGGCCTCTTTCTCAATCTCCTCGTTCAGGAATGTCAGATAGTCAAACCCTTCGGGGAACAGATCCGACAGCGTCAGTTCCTCCCCTGTTCGCAGGTCGAAATTCAGATCAATCCTCTCGGAGATTGTGTAGACGATCTGTGTTTTCAGCCGGCTTTCATCAATCCATTCGTAATCCCGATTCCCTACAGAAAAACTGCCATCGTCTCCCCAGCCGACCGTTTGTAAGAAATCGCTGAGTTCATCGTCATCGGCAAATATCCTGTCCTCATACCACGACCATGTCCCCGTCACATAGACAGAGAAAATACCGCTTTCGTTATTGCTGTCCCAACACGAGACAGCCGAAACCGGAAGCCCTCTCTCCTTCAGGATCGCCATGACACCGGTGACATTCGGAAGATACCCCGGATCCTTCATGGTCTCGACGACAGTCTTGATCCGGTTGTTGATCTTCCGCTGAACCTCCTCATTCTTAAGCCCGGAAATGATCACGTACGTATATTGATCATCGTAATTCGCTTCCGTACCTGTCAGCAGATTGATGCGTGTCGCGGTTACCCCGTTTCTGCGGGAAACCCCGAACGTATAGTCGAGTATGTCCTGCTCCGTAAGCTCCGGCGCCGTACCGAGAGGGATGGCCGTGAGCTTCGGCATGACCGCCTCATGAAGCTCCTTGCTCCTTGCCGCCATCTCCGCAAGTCCGGGAGTCGGCGTTGCCGTCGGTGTTGCCGTCGGTTCCGCGTTCACAGTCGGTGTGGCGGTCACGGTCGGTTCCGCCGGTGTGACCTTCGGCTCCTCTGTCGGCTCCGCGACCGGTGTCGCTGTCGGTGTTGCCAACGGAACTTCCGCCGCCGTCAGCGTCGGCGCTGTCGTCGGAGTGACGGTCTCATTGTCCGGCTTCTTTCCGCATGCGCTGAGCACGCACATCGCCGCAAGCACGATCACGATCTGCAACCATTTTTCACGTCTCATTATTATCCCCCTTGTCACTCTGCGAAACAGACCTGCTTCGCTCTTCATCCGGATTTACGGAAACGGGTAACCCTCATACATTTTCAGATGTTTGAGCAACACATACGGATCCCTGTGCACCGGATAATCCTCCGTTTCGCTCAGAGTTCTCCACAGTTTATACGGCAGCAGATCCTTCAGTTCCGCCGGAATCTTCTCATTATTCGGATCATTTTCATCATAATACCGGTGCGGACGTCCACTATGTACATAACCGCCTTCCCTCCAAAGGAAACAAAAATCCTCCCAGTCCCAGAAGTTCTGTCGTTCCGTAATGCTAACACCGTCAATCTCCACAAAATACGGCATCAGCGCTTTGGCAGCCGTCCTCGCTGCTTCCTCACTGATCTTTGTACCGTCATCATTCAGCTTCAAATCGGCGATCAGTTCGGTCAGAAGATCCTCATAGGAGACATCCAGCAGTTCCTCCTGGGAAATGATGGTTCCGTCCTTCATCCAGGATTCCTTCCCGTCATAATCGCGGTAATACTCTTTCCACTCCTCGTCCGGATACGGGAACTTCTCGTAATCCACGTACCATTCGATGCAGTAGTATCCGTTGGGATAGATGTCGGCGCTCTTGATGTACAGCGCGCAATCCGCCTCCGGATATGCCGCGCCCGTCCACATGGACATGCACTGCTTCGCATACTCCAGGATTTTCTCATCCGTAAAATTCTCTTTGACCGTCTGTTCGAAATTTCTGTCGTAATTCGCCACCCAGTACGGGCAGTCGATCCCGCGGTACACGGTTACGGTAATCTTCTTGTCGGTACCGTTCGGACGAACGCGGAACTGTCCGATTGCTTCGGTATCCAGCGGACCGTCCATATCTAAGCTGCAGAGACGAATATACCCAAGCGCACCTTCGGCGTAAACTCCCCGTTGCTCCTGATAGATGTCCCCATTGCGGTCACGATCGGCGACCACCGCCGGAAGGTCGATCATCTCCCATTCGCCTCGGCTGTTCCTCATTTCCACGTAATACGATCCCGCGCAGAACATTTCATCGCCGGTAATCTTCTCCTGCAGGCGACCTCCGTCATACTCCATCGATTCGTCATAGTCCCATCCGGTGCGGCTTTTCTGTATCCCGTTCCCGTTCCGGTACTCGTAGTCACTGAACCAGAAGTCATATTTCGACGCCTTTTCCATCTCCTCATTCAGGTACGTAAGATAGTCAAAGCCTGCCGGAAAGAGGTCCGACAACGAAATTTCCTCACCGGTACTCAGGTCGAAATTGTACTCGATCGTTTCCCTGAGTCCGTAGTCGATGCGTATCTCAATCCGGGTTGAGGTTTCACTCAGGAATGTATAATCCATATAGGAGATCGCTCCCTTGTCCCTGTTCTCATCGGCATTGAGATACTCGTGCATTTCATCGTAATCCGCGAATACCATATCCTCATGCCAGATCCATCGGCCTATCACACTTGCACCCAGTATTCCGTTTGAGCTGTGGGCGTAGCACTCCACTCCTGCTTCGGGAAGGCCTCTCTCCTTCACGACAAGCATGATACCGGGTGCATCCGGAAGGTATTCCGGATCGAGCATCGTCCTTGCCGCGGTTTCAATGCGCTCGTTAATCTTCGCAAGGACACCCTGATCCTTCAGCCCGGACACGCGTACCATCTGGCAGGTGTCACTATAGGTTGCTTCCCTTCCGGTCTTCATGTTGATGGATTTGATGTTCACTCCGCTCACTTTTCGGAAACCGTATTCGTAGTTTATTTTGTCCTGCTCCGTCATCTCCGGTCCCGTCCCCAGCGGATTGGCCGTCAGTTTCGGTGCGATCGCCTCATGAAGCTCCCGGCTTCTCGCCGCCATCGCCGCGTAATCCGGCGCCTTTGTCAGCGTCGGTGTTGCCTCCTGCGTCGGTTCCGCGGTCACGATCGCTGTCGGTGTCACAGTCATCGTTGGTTCCGCAGTCGGTGTCGCTTCCGCACCCGGTGTTGCAGTCGGCTCGACGGCGGTCGGCGTAACACCCCCCGTCACGGTGGTGACCGGCGTCTCATTCGTATCGCCGGCATTGCGGGAACATGCCGCAACCATGACCACGCAGACAAGCGCGAGCACTCCTATGAATACCCTTCGTACCATTTTACTCCCCCTTTCGTCGGTCTGCCCTCAGGCTCACTTCGGCTACCTTGCTCATTGTATCATAAGACGGAAAATTATTGGTTACAAAGCTATTACATTTTCCGAATAAATCTTTACATTTGTGTTGCGTTCTGTTACGGCTTTGTTACGATGACGAACCCGCGCCCCCCGCGGACAAAAACAGGGCCGAAGGATGTGCTTCTTCGGCCCTGCGGGTTTGTTCGGTTTACTTTGAAAATCACCGTGCTGTCAGGTGCGCAAGCTGCTCCTCAACCTGCTTCATCATCGCGGTGTATTTTTCGAGCTTTCCGCGCTCCTCGGCGATCTTCGCCTCGGGTGCCTTGGATACGAAGCGCTCGTTGCTGAGCATGCCGTTGACACGGGCAAGCTCGCCCGTGAGGCGCTCCTTCTCCTTCGTGAGACGCTCAATCTCCTTCGCGATGTCCACGAGATCCGACAGCGGGATGTAGATCGTTGCACCTGCAACAACCACGGACACAGCGTCCGCGTCGATGCCGGTCTTATCGCTCTGAACCGTTACCTCGCTCGCACTGCCAAGCGCTGCGAAGAAGTCCTTGCTGCCCTCGAAGATGCCGCGGATGTGCTCGTCTTCGGAGACAACGAACACCTTCGCCTTGCGCGACGGCGGAACGTTCATGTCGTTGCGGAGCACACGCATCGCGGTAACGGCATTCTTGATCAGCTCAACCGCCTCTTCCTCCTTGTTCCAAACCATGTACGGAATGAATTCAGGCCACTCGGAGATCATGATGGAAGTATTGTCGTCGAGATGTCCCTGCGCATCGGCAAGGGTGCGGTAAATCTCCTCGGTGATGAACGGCATGAACGGATGCAGCAGCTTCATCGATGTCGTGAGAACCATGCACAGCGTAAACATTGCGGCCTGCTTTGTCTTCAGTTCCGAACCGTAGAGACGCGGCTTCACCATCTCGATGTACCAGTCGCAGAATTCGGACCAGATGAAGTCGTAGATCTTGCCTGCCGCGATACCGAGCTCGAAGCTCTCGAGGTTCTCCGTCACGTCGGCAACCAGCTGGTTGCACTTCGAGAGGATCCATCGGTCCGCATCCGTGAGCGCGTTCATGTCGATCATTCCGTCCATGTCAACCTGCTCGAGGTTCATCATGATGAAGCGGCTCGCATTCCAGACCTTGTTCGCGAAGTTTCTGCTCGCCTCCACACGCTCCCAGTAGAAGCGCATGTCGTTTCCGGGCGCATTGCCGGTAACAAGCGTGAAACGAAGCGCGTCAGCGCCGTATTTGTCGATTACTTCAAGCGGATCGATACCGTTTCCGAGAGACTTGCTCATTTTACGACCCTGAGAGTCACGAACGAGTCCGTGGATGAGAACCGTCTTGAACGGAACCTCGCCCATCTGCTCGATTCCGGAGAACATCATTCTCATAACCCAGAACGGGATGATATCGTAACCAGTAACGAGCGTGCTCGTCGGGTAGAAATACTCAAGCTCCTTGGTCTTCTCCGGCCAGCCGAGCGTCGAGAACGGCCACAGTGCCGAGCTAAACCACGTATCAAGCGTGTCGGGATCCTGGCGCATCGGCTTGCCGCACTTCGGACAGATCGCCTGATCGTCCTTCGTTACCACCGTCTCACCGCACGCATCACAATAGAACGCGGGGATCCGGTGACCCCACCACAGCTGGCGGCTGATGCACCAGTCGCGGATGTTCTCAAGCCAGTGGAAATACGTCTTCTCAAAATGCTCCGGAACGAACTGCGTCTTATCCTGCTTTACGGCGTCGATCGCAGGGCCTGCCAGAGGCTTCATCTTGACGAACCACTGCATCGAAACGCGGGGCTCGATCGTCGTGCCGCAGCGGTAGCAAGTGCCTACGTTGTGGCTGTGGTCCTCGATCGTCGTGAGCGCTCCGCATTCCTGCAGATCCTTCACGATCGCCTTGCGGGCCTCGTAGCGGTCCATACCGGCGTACTTCGGATAATCCTCCGTGATCTTCGCATCCGGCGTCAACACATTGATTACCGCAAGGTTGTGGCGAAGACCTACCTCAAAGTCGTTCGGGTCATGCGCGGGCGTGATCTTCACGACGCCGGTACCGAACTCCATGTCAACATACTCATCCCCGATCACCGGGATCTCGCGGCCCACAAGAGGCAGCGTAACGGTCTTGCCGATCAGGTGCTTGTAGCGATCATCGTTCGGGTTCACGGCAACCGCGGTATCGCCGAGCATCGTCTCGGGACGCGTCGTCGCCATCTCGATGTAGCCGCTGCCGTCCGTGTAGGGATAGCGCAGATGCCAGAAATGACCTGCCTGATCCTCGTAGTTCACCTCCGCGTCGGAGATCGTCGTCAGGCAGTGCGGGCACCAGTTGATGATGCGGTTTCCGCGGTAAATGAGCCCCTTGTTGTAGAGGTTTACGAACACTTCCTTAACGGCCTTGTTGCAGCCCTCGTCCATCGTGAAACGCTCGCGGTCCCAGTCGCAGGACGAGCCCATTTTCTTAAGCTGGGAAATGATGCGTCCGCCGTACTGGCGCTTCCACTCCCACGCTCTCTCGAGGAAGCCCTCACGTCCAAGGTCCTCCTTCGTGATGCCTTCCTTCGCCATCGCCTCAACGATCTTCGCCTCGGTCGCGATCGACGCGTGGTCGGTGCCGGGAAGCCACAGTGCCTCGTAACCCTGCATGCGCTTGAAGCGGATCAGGATGTCCTGCAGCGTGTTGTCCAGCGCGTGGCCCATGTGTAGCTGTCCGGTGATGTTCGGCGGCGGGATCACGATCGTATACGGCTTCTTCTCAGGCCGGACTTCCGCATGAAAATACTTCTTGTCCTGCCACATCTGATACAGGCGGTCTTCAATCTCTTTCGGATTGTAGGTCTTAGCCAGTTCCTTCATGTGTTTCTCCTTTCTGTGTGGGTGCGCCGTGACGTGTCACATCGCGAAGCTCGCTTTGCTCCCTTCGCTCAGTGTACGTGCGTTCGGCACTCACTCCGCGGACTGCGTCCGCTCTCGTAGGCCTGCTCTGCGTTCATTCGGAGACCTACGGTTTCCATGAAGCGCATCGCATCCTACGTCGGCTATCGCCGAAGTGAGTGCTCTCACTTAGCGCTCAAAAAACGCCCCTCGCCGTATAAGGACGAGGGGCTGTTCGTGGTACCACCTTATTTCGCAGCTTGCGCTGCCTCTTTACGCCGCTCTATCAAGCGACTCATCGGTAACGGGACTACCCGGAGACCTCTACTCCCGCGCGGGTTTCAAAATCTCAGCTCCGAAGCTACTTCCGCATCTCCGTCTCCGAACCGGTCTTGCAGCCTTGAACCGGTCTCTCTGTCGGTCGGTGGAAACGTACTCCTCTTCTTCCATGCCTTTGTGTTATGAATATGTGCATACTTTACCGCAGGCCGCGGGCTTTGTCAAGCGATTTCTTTCCCGGGATCCGGCATCTCAATAATATGTATACTCGTACTCCGTCTGTGACGATTTAAAACGGTCATCATCCCCGTAATCCACGGTATCCTTCACAATATTACCATGATCATCGTATTCCGTGAGCCTTACTTTGCCCAAACTGTTTCGTTGAGTTCTTCTCAGCTTTCGTCCGTTCGAGTCAAATTCTGTCTCGAGATACCGTATTGTCTCTTCTCCCTGGTATTTTGTCTGACTGTACTCCTCCAGATCGTAGAATATTTCCGGCGTGCGATACGGGCTCTCGAAAAATGTTGTGCTGAAACAAGTCAGTGTACTCTTGTACACGCTGCCGCTGCGAACGTAAGACACGACCTTCTGACCATTCAAAAGATAACAGGTTTCATTCTTTAACTTCAGTTCTTCATTGTAACTATTATATTCCGACACACGCAGGATCTTCTGCCCCGGTAACGCGGAATCTTCCGCTTCCCAGTCGTAGACATACTTGTCGCAGTCTTCAGGATACTCGGCATTATATCGCAACTGGAGCACAACTCTTCCGGATGCGTCAAACTCTTTCTCCGCCACCCATCCATCTGAACTGCGCATGATGCTTTTTTCACATGTCCGACCGCTCCCATACAGGTATTCAACGGCATACTCCTCTGTCTCAACATTGTCATTCACGCTGAATCCCTTCTCGCGGATCAGACGCCCGGATGCGTCATAGTACAGCTCACAGAGTTTGTTACGTGTCTGATAACTTCCCTCCTCATCATCCTCCTCGCCGATACTGTAAACGGTCACCTTCCGCTGCGCCGCATCGTATTCTGCCGAAACAACCGGCGGGTAGGTATTTTCCTGCCCGAGATCGCCATGATTCTCCTGCTTTTCGTACAGAAGATTTCCAAATTCATCGTACTCCCGCTCATAGGACGATACGAGTGTTCCGTCCGCGAGAGTTGTCTGTTCAAGGATTGCATCTCCTCTCCCGTTGTATTGCAGTTCCTCCGTCTGCTCAAGGTTTCCCTTCTCGTCATACTGCCGCTTGAAACGAACCCGATCCGTCTCTCCGTCATACTCGTATTTCACCACAGTAACGTAATTCCTCGACGGATCGCTTTCAAAAAGACCTGTCCACGTCTCGGACACCTCCCTCCCCAGACTGTCATAGGAAGTGAGTCTCTCTCGGGAAACACCGGTATAGCCCCAATTTTTCGCCATCCACTGATAAGATCGGATTTCCCGTCCTTCCGCATCCAGATCAAACTCCTCCGAGGCAATCTTCGTCCGCTTGCCGTCCTCAACATCATAGGTGTCGCGCACATAGCTCCCCGGATACTTCTTATTCGGATCAGGTTGCTCCTTCGTTTCCTGCTGCCCCGCGGGATCAGACTTTTCTTTTGATCTGTTAGAATTGTTCTTGATCACTGTCACAATCAATGCGATCAGTGCGATCACCGCGATTCCCAGCGAAATCCCGATGATGATCTTCGCTTTCTTTCTGTTCATTTTGCTTTCTCCCCGTTTTTAGCCTCATTTATTCGCTATCCGGCTCATTCCCTATGTCGGCATTGTCCGCTGTTTTCGATGCATTTTCCGCGGAATCCTGCGCCTCCAGAAAAGCCATGTAGTCGTCGGTCATCCGCGACATCCCGGCAATCTCGTCATTTTCCGAAGGTGCGCCCAATGTGATCACCTTGCCGTTATTCTCGTCCATATTTGACTCCTTCCCCGTTGCTCTGTCCGAAACCGTCTCATCGGAGGTCCCGGCTTCCTCCGCACGCGCGCCGCCCAGCAATCTCATGATCCGCTCCGTGATAGATACCAGGTCGGCTTTCTCATGGCTGCCCGGCATAACGCTTCGGATCGACTTGAGAATGCCGGGGTAATTGATGGAGCGCAGGGCAGGGAACGCATGGAGCAATCGCTTCTGACGTCCCGTGAGCAGCCCCAGGGCACTCTTGTAAAATGTTTCCACAACGACCGTATCGTACAGTTCCACCATGCGGTCCTTCGCCGCCAGGAGCATCTCCGCGATATTCCGGATCTTCTGCTCGAAATCGACCGCCTGCTTCACACTGATCACAAAATCCGCGACAAACATGACAAACAGTGACCATGATACGATATGCAAAGCCGTCGGTGACAGCAGCGAGATCAGATGCTTTGTCGCCGGATTGACCCACTGTACCAGCACGACCGACAGTCCGCCGAACGCAAGCGCGCCCTCGACACAGATCCGGCCGTTCAAATGCCAGAACATGTCGTAGTAGTCCCACCAACGGGCGTGGAACATTTTCTCCATCGCGTAGGACGTCACGTACTCGACCATCGTGCACAGCACCGCACTCAGGAAGAACAGCGCTACCATGTTCGTGACATCCCCCAGGATCAGCAGATCGATCAGCGCGCCGGTTCCGTAGATCGGAATGTACGGACCGTACATGAATCCGCGGTTAACGATGCGGTGCTTATCGATCAGCTCGTAAATCACGCTCTCCCAGATCCAGCCCAGAAAACTGAACACGAAAAATGAGAGAAAGCCGGTCTCGATCAGTTCCACGAATGCACACTCCTTCTCATCGCGGAGGCCAGTCCTTTCGCCGTCTCGTACGTCGCGCACACTTTGTCCACGAAGCACAGGATCCGACCCTCCGTCGTCCTCGGCACACGAAGGTTAAGCGGGAACATGTGACAGCCGATCATATCCTCCTCGATCTCATTGATCTCGAAGTCCCGCTTTGCATTGCGAAGCGCCCGTCCTGCATGGGTGAACCCGTGCAGGCGATGGCTGTCGTCATCCTCATGCCAGTCATACAGAAAATAATCGTGCAGCAGCGCGCCTCGCACGAGGCTGCGCATATCCACGCGCCCGGGCCATTTCTTCGCAAAAGCGACGCAGCGCTCCGTCACGAACAGCGAGTGGTCGAACACGCTCATATCGCCGTGCTGCACAAGAGTCTTCTCCTTCTGAAGCCCCTGCGAATCCAGAATGTCCCCGCCGTATCGACGGATGATCTCCATGTTAGTCAAACCTTTTTCCTCCATACGCATGCATCGGCGGGTTATTTCCCGCCGATTTAAATCCTATCTTTGTCATTTTGCACTTACGATCACGCGATCGCCGGCCGCTTCGGCTCTCCGAAGCGTCATGAAACACATCATCTCTCACGATAGCTGTTCTTTAATTTGTTCACCGTCTCCCCGAACAGCCACCAGAAGGCCTCCTCGCCCTCGTGCCCGCGCTCCTTGAGCTCCATCAGGTGGAGATAATTGACATAATCCGGCGAGTACTCGCGGTTCTCCTCCACAAAATAGAACTGGTTCTCGATGCGCCGCACAACGTCCGTGTCGTCAGCGTAGACCTTCAGCTCGCGGTTGAACTCCTCCTCCATCCCGCCGAGCTTCAGGGCGTAGAGATACTGACACAGGCTCTCTCGGTTGCCGCTCTTCTGATACGCGATCTGAAAATTCTTCGCCGCGCTCCGGAACTGTCCGTTCTGCGCCATCAGCACTGCAATATTGTGGAATGCAGCGCCCTGCTCCTCGTCCGTCAGCTGCGAAAAATCACGGTCGTCCAGGATCGTCTGATACTCCAACAGCGCCTCATGGCTCTTGCCGTACCGCAGGATTGCCGCGGCATGGCGCTTCTTGCGCTCGATGGGCAACAACTCAAAATAGCGGTCGATGCGCTCGATCAACCGGTTGATCTCGTCCTGACTGTAGTAGTCGGTGCTGCAGAAGATCGAAACGACCATGTCCTTGATTCCCGATTTGCGCTCCTGCAGAGTGGCAAGAAAATCCGCGCGCTCAGGCATATTCAGTTCCATGCGGATCCACGGCACAAGCTGGCTCTCAGAGATGTCCTCCTCCATCGTCTCCACATTGTGGTAGAGATAGTAGCACAACTCCTCCATCGTGTACACGCAGACTCCCGTCGACTGAAACAGAAACGGAATTTTCGCCTTGTCCCCGATACAGTAAATCAAGCGTCCCATACATCCTCCAGGTTACAGGGAAATAATCTTCTCCCACACGCGGTGGCTGCACGGGAAGAACTGTCCGAACCCGAGGTCCGATACCGTGCAAACCGCCGTATCGCGGTCGAGGAACGTCACCTTCACCGCCACGCGGGTGGTTTTATTTTCCCGACGATGAAGGTTCTTCAGGTTCATGATCGAATACTTCGATTCCTTCCGAACCGCGTTATATACCGTAAAATAAATCTCGTCCGTGTCATCCAGAATACCGACCGTCGTCGCTTTCGCCTCACGCCAAGGCTCTCCCGCGTAAATCAGCGGATAGTCCGCCACGCGGTTGTCCTTGAACATGCGGATGGAGATCGTCGAGCGAACCATATCCTCCGTTAAGAAGAGATAGTCCGCAAACTGTTCGTCGTCCTTGTGCTGCCCGTAGTACGCCGCACCCTTCGCATAGAGGTTGCTGCCCTTGAACACGTGGCGTCCCGCGGTCATGGATTTCAGAATCTCGTCCGGCCAGGTGCCCTCAAAGCCCTTGCCGGTCACGTAGATGGTCGATATGATCTGCCGCTGGATGACCTTATCGCGCACGAGGCGGAAGCTGTACTGAAGCCTTGCCTCCTGCATATTCTCAAGCATCGTCGTGTCCATCAGATCGCTCAGGTCCGCGGTCACCGTCGTGATGGCCATCGGCGGTCCCTTGCGGCTGTTGTTGGACATCTGGTAATAGAACAGGCCGTTCTCATTGTAGTCAAACAGGCCGACATCATTGATCCAGTAGTCGCGCCGCTGGCATACGGAGTAGTACATGAAGCTCATGACGTACGGCTGGAACTCCGCCTTGTCGCGCCCGATCCCCGTCTCCTCGATCGCCTGCTGGACCGCCTCCACCACACGCGGGTGGAGCGAGCGCATCGTCACGACGACCTTGGCGATCTCGTCGGACACATATTTCTGCCGGACTGCCGAAAGCGTCTTACGCACAAAACGTGTCAGCAGCTCGGACGCCGTATACTCAATCTCGAAAATGACCTCGCTCTCGTCGCGGATCACCTTGTTGACCAGATCGTCGACGAACCGTCCCGCGCCGCGGTTGTTAAACCTCTCGGCCTCCTCACCGAACAGCCAGTCCTTGGAGTCATTTCGCACGCAAAGAACGGTGGGAATCACCGTATTCCCACTGCTCGTAATGCTGATGCTTTCAGGCTCTTCCAAGGCCCGTCCGACTGCAATCTGCGTCATCTCGACGCCGAGATCGTAGCCGATGATAATCGCTCTTGGGTTCATAGTTCCTCCGTACGACAGGTCATTTTACGAAATTTAAAATCATGAACGCCACCGGCGTTCTTGCCGCGGCGTGTGCGGTGCGAAGCACCTTCCTTTGCACACGCCTGCGATCCTGCCGGAGGCTTTCTCATGTCCGGGGTATTCCCGGACATGAGAATCAATTGCGCTCTTTCGAAATGATGCGGATCAGGCGGATCAACAGATTGATGAGATCAACGTAAATCATATACGCTGCCCGGATCGCACTGGTCTTCGTCTTCGGGTAATTCTGCGCCACGGCCCAGTCGAATCCGATGTAGCCGAGGAAAATGCCCACGAAGATAAAGTCAAAGATTCCCGTGGCAAGATTCAGGCACCACATGACAAGCTCACCGACAAGCCCGATCAGAAGGCATGCGAACAGCATGCGGCCGATCGAGAGGAAGAATTTCGGGTAGACCTGTGCAAGTCCGATCATCAGCATCATGCAGACACCCATGACGCAGAACGCGTAGCGGACCGTATCGATTCCGCTGTACTGCAAAAACGGCGTGATAAAGATTCCCATGGGCACCACGATCAGGTTGTAGCCGATGAACCCGACAACCGGATTTTCGGTCTTGCGGCAGATGATCATGCCGACGATGACACCGACGAAATAGATCAACAGATACGCAGCGGGGTGTCCCAACGCCAGGTTGATGATGGAATCCCCGAACGCGAAGCACAGGATCGCATTCACCGCAAATCCGTAAAAAAGCATCACTGCGATGATGGTATTGAATTTCTCTGTTGAGATTTCATCCGTTCCCGTTGCCGCGATATTCGAGAAACTCGCATGCATCGCTCCCGATGTCGCCGCGAGGATATCCGCAGTGCGCTGATTCTGCTTCTTCTGCTCCGCCGCAGCCTGCTCCTCCGCAGGTCCGATATGACCGCCGTAATAGTAATTGTTGTCCTGTTCTGCCATTTGAAATTCCCCCTTTCGTTATTCCGAAGCCCCCTCGTCCGCTATATGGAACAGCTGCGAGATGGCAAATTCATTCTTGATATACCTATTCAACAAACTCATGGCCTTGTCGGCGTCGTGCGCCTGTTCGGCCGCAATGATCTCGTTGATCTGGGCGAACCGGCTGCCGACGTTGCCGATCTTCTTCTCGCCGCCCACGAGCGTGGCCTTCTCCGTGATCACCGTGTCTTCCTCGTTGTCCGCCTCGTCGCTGATCACGTAGTCGACCGTCTCGCCGTCGAAGAGGATCAGATCCTTGACGAAGATTCCGTAGCAGATGTCGCGCATCGGAAACTCCCTGCGGATCCGTTTGCCTGAGACGCGGTACGAGTAATCGAGTGTCACCTGATGCTTCGGGTTCGTGCGATACTCGATGAGGAACTTATCCTCAAGACTCTCCGGCAGCGTAAAATACTTTCCGAAATTCAAAAACTCCGGCAGCACCTTGCCTTTGGCCTCCATACGGATCAGCCAGTACTCCGCAAAATCCTGCTCCTCCTTCTCAAGCGTCTCCTGCTCCGCATACTGACGCAGCAGCGCGAGCACGCAGACGTCGTTGTCCTCGCGGTAGACGGTCCTGCGGATGATGCTGATCGTCGTCTCTCCCATCGGGATATCGGCGGTCAGATATTTGTATGCCATGTACGTCACATACGCCCGGATCAGATTGCGGTCGCTGCCCGGCCGGTCGTAGGATTTGATCAGCGCGTCGCCGTACGGAAGATACGACTCCGTAAAGAGGATCTGCGCGATCAGGCGCTCCTCCAGCGCTTCCGCCCGAAGTCCCGCCGCATCGGCCTCCTCCCACACGTGATAGAGAACCTGCGTCTTCGCCTGAAGATTGCGGACAAGATAGTCCATTGTCCGCTCGCCGCGCCGTCCCTGCGTGAAGAGGTAATAGAACAGGTCGTTCAGGATCGGCTTCGGCGTCTCGGTCTCCTCCCTGGGAAGAGATGCGCAGAAGCGCTCCAGCAACTTGATGTCGACATCCTCGCAACCGTAGCGGTCGAGAAGTTCGAGCACCTGCTTCGTCTGATCCCGGAGGATCAGAAGACCGATCATCCTACCGCGCTGTTTCGACGGTATCGCCGCGTAATTCAGCCGCCCGAGAAGCTCCTCAAGCGCCTCGTCACGGAAATTGTCATAGTAGTACAGCACGAGCGTCCGGAGGATCTCCTCGCGGAATTCATCGCGGAGTTCCAGCACCCTGCAGGCCTTCTTGCGCAGCACGACGGAATTCGCGTCAAACTTTCCTTCCGCCTGCGCCTTCGCGACCATATGCAGCAGGATGCGCGTGTTGTCCGGATACGCCTCGTACGCCTCCCCGTACAGGCTCTCACAGTGCATGAGCCGGGTCATTTTGTACGGTATGCCGCTCACGTAACGGTCATGGTTCGCGTCCATGAACGCGATGACAGCGCCGTCCGTGTAGATATCCACCTGCGCGTGTCCGTTGGCAAGCGCCACCACGGTTTCCTCCGCGAGCTCCGGATGCGCGATACACACATAGTGAATGTTCGGTGCCGCGCACTCGATCTCCGCGCGGAACGCAAGCCGATCGAGCTTCGCCATCACCTTGTCCCGATAATCCGCGGACGTCAGGCAGTCCTCGTAGAGGATCGCGAGAAACTCATCGTTGCGCTGTTCCTTCAGCCGATCCATCGTGTACTCACGGATCTTCGGAAGAAAACTCTCGTAGATGTCCGGCTTGCTCTCGCGGTGACGCACGATGTTGGCGTACAGGAACGAGAGTTTGCGGTCATTTAACTTACTGCTGTACGTAAAATAAGCAAACACGTTGTCATCGAGCGCCTCGTCGACATCCGACTTGCACGTGTAAATGTAGTACTCATAGAGCTCCGCAACGCGGACCTCCGCCTCCACGCCGCGCGCGAACCACACGGCATAGCGGCTGTCGCGGCATTTGCCGCGGATCAGCATCGCGCAGATGGCCGAGAGCGCCTCGCGCAGCTGGTAACGCTCATAGATTCCCTGCAGCACCGTGAGATAAAGCGGCCGGTATTCCTTCACCGTCTCCGCGAGCGTCGCAAACTGTACTGCGGCTTCCTTCTTCAGGTACTGATGCCGCACGGCAAACGCAACCGTCTGCAGCTCGAATTCCCCGATCTCCCGCAACAGGTGCGGCTCCTCATTGAGCATCTCCGCCGCTCCCAGATACAGAAGAGGCGAGGGATTGCCGTTGTCGTATATTCCGCGCAGCTCGTCCAGACAGAGCTTGCGGTTGCGGCTGTAACGGTCGTCCAGCTTCATCAGCAGAAGCGCCGGAACGACGCGGTGCGATGCGTCATTGCAGATGCCGTACAGCTGCTCAAGAGCCGAAACGCGGTTGGCTGCGGAACGCTCCGCACGGAGATAGACGTACGCTGCCTTCGCATCCTGCGAAGCGTTCGCGATCTCCTCCGGCGTGATCTCCCGAAGTTTCGCATTGGCAGGGCTCTCCTTGCCGCTCAACCGGTCAAGGTGGATCCGGTACAGTTTCGCCTCCGTAGAAAGTTCCCCGGTCTCATCCCGCAAATGGGAGAGAAGACTCTCCGCCTCGGACACGTATCGTCCGACCGGGATCCGGTTCATCCGGAACGAGAGCGCGTTGTCCAGAAGTTCGGCGCAGATCCGCTCGCGCGTATGACGCCGCAGCTGCTCCGCCGAGCGGTCGTGCGTCTTGCGGCAGGAAACCGGGATCCGGATGGTCCGGCACTGCGCCTCCACCGTGAGTTCCGCGTAGTTGTTTCCGTACGCCATCTTCTCCGGGATCACGACAAAACGGATATCGTAGGAACCGCCGACAAACTGCTCCGGCGTGACCTCACTGTGCTCCACCAGCAGAAACTCCGCGGACGATGACACCTGCACGTTCACGTAGCCGGGGTGGTCCATCCGCAGTGTCACTTTGTCGGAAAATGCGGCGTCACGGATGTCATTGTATTCGATCGAATTGCGCGACGCGGAGACGGAGACCGGCATTTTCCGGCCCGTTGCCACGAGGAATTCCTCCATCGCCCGCTCGTCGGACGCGCTCTTCTTCAAAAAATCATACAGGTACAGACTCTTCGGTTCATGGAACTGCAGAAAGGAGCGGAAGCCTGCGTCGCAGAACACCTTCAGCGCTTCCCTGCGACGGGTCACCGCCATCTGCGCGAACTGCTCCGGCGTCTCGATCTTCTCGGCGCCGAACGGCATCGTCGGTGCGACCACGTCGATGTGGTACGGCAGCTCGATCTCTCCGCAGTCGGTGATAAACGTGAGCGCACCGTCGACGGAGGTCAGATTCTCCAGCGATTCGGCGTGGATCACATACTCGATGTTGTTGGACACGCCGACAAACTGGTTTGTGACCGGCTCCACCATGCGGTTGTCCGAGCACACCAGACCCTTCATCGACTTCTCCGCATCATTGCTGATGCTGACACGCCCGCTCAGCCTCCGACCGATCTCCACGGAAGCGACGATGCGATCCTTGCTCAGACTGATCCGCGGCAATTCGTATTCAATTCTGCCCCGGGCAATCCCGGCGATCTTATCTTTCACGCTTCCTCCTTCTCCGGCCCCAGGCGCTGTCGCCTGGCGCGATTGTAAACCCTTTCCGAAACCGGCACTTCCGCCCCGTGCCGACTTGTTGCGATGCACCCGATCCGTATTACTACGGAGTGATCACATCGAACTCCCCGTCTTCCCGTTCCTTCAGGATCTCGCTTCCGTCGACGGCAACGTAAAATACTGCGACAAGCCTGTCCTTGTCCTTCTGCAGCACGTTGACGCCCACGTACTCCTTATCCCTGCCCGGGAAATTGCTCGTATAATCATCGATCTCCGTCCTGTACTCGGAGAGATCCTTGTCCAGTTTCAGCTTCGATCTTGAAACGCCCCGCAACACTGACGACGCATGATCCTCCAGCGACTGTGTCGGCACCGGAGTCGGCGTGTCCGTCGGATTATTCGGATCCACGGGCTCCTTCTCCGTGCTGTTCCCGCCCGGGTTGGCTGTCCCCGTCGGCGTGGTTGTCGGTGTCTTGTTCTTGCTTCTCTCGTCGAGTTTCTCAAGTCCCCAGGAGGTAACTCCGAACACGAGCGCGATTCCCAATACGAACAGCAGGGATTTCAGTATGATCATTCCGCTGCTGTTGCCGCCGCGCGATCCGCCGCTGCGGCTTCTTCGCGTTGTATTGCCCGAACCGCTTCGCTTCGCGCCGCCCGAGCTGCCCCTCGTCGCGCCGCCGGAACCGCTTCGTGTCGTGCCGGTCCGGCTTCCGGAAGCTCTGCCGCCCCTGGTTGATTTTCCTGTATCTTTCTGTGCCATGATCAATTCCTTTTGTAATGCCCTCTTCCCGAGGTGCCTTTCCACTGCATTCCCCACCTGCAGCCGTGCGCAGTATTGCGGCAGCCGGCTGTGCCTGCATCCGATGCGTTCCGCGGCATATTCCGGCGTGCAATATGACCGGATATCCGATGTCCTGTCGGCCTCTTCCGCCGGCGCATTTTCGCATCTTGCTATACAGAGTCATTGTACCACAACGATCGGGGTTTGTCACGAAAAAACAGCGCACTCATTTTCCGAGGAAAACGAGTGCGCCGCGCCGTAAAATTCTTGCGAATGCAACCTCTTCGATTGTGATTACGCGAGCTTAGCCTTAGCAGTCTCGCACAGAGAGGTGAAGCCCTCTGCATCGTTGATCGCCATCTCCGAAAGCATCTTGCGGTTGATGGTGATGTCGGCAAGTTTAAGACCATACATGAACTTGCTGTAGGACAGACCGTTCATCTTGCAGCCTGCGCTGATACGCGCGATCCAGAGCTGACGCATCTGTCTCTTTCTCTCCTTACGGCCTGCAAATGCGGACGCAAGCGCGCGCATTACAGCCTGCTTCGCGATACGGTACTGCTTGGATCTTGCTCCTCTGTAACCCTTCGCGAGCTTCAATACTCTGTTGTGTTTCTTCTTGGCGTTTAAGCCGCCCTTAATTCTAGCCATGGTATTTGTCCTCCTTCGACAGGTTCCTTACAGATAAGGCAAGATTTTCTTCATGTTTCCTTCGTTCGTGCGATCCATGATCGTCGACTTGCGAAGGGTTCTCTTCAGCTTCGTCGTCTTCTTGGTCAGGATGTGCTGCTTCCCGGCCTTCATTCTCTTGAGTTTGCCTGTTCCTGTCTTGGTAAAACGTTTTGCAGCAGCTCTGCTGGTCTTCATCTTAGGCATGGTATTTGTTCCTCCTGGTAAGTATTTTTTTGCAACGCTTCGGCGCCCGCGTGCCGGACAATGCCGCATTCCTGCGAACGCACGGGCGGAATGGTTACTTGGATTTCTTCTCCGACAAGATCACGGTAAGGTTGCGTCCCTCAAGCTTCGGGGGCTTGTCGATCGACGAGCAGTCTGCGAGTTTCTCGCAAAATGCCATCACGATATCGAAGCCTGCCTGCTGGTGCGCCATCTCACGTCCGCGGAAACGAAGGGCTACCTTGACCTTGTTCCCCTTGACAAGGAACTTGCGCGCCATCTCCGCTTTCGTGTTCATGTCGTTCTCTGCGATCGTCGCGGAAAGCTGAACCTCTTTGATCTCCGTGGTCTTCTGCTTTCTGCGATTCTCTTTTGCTTTCCGCATCGCTTCGTAGCGGAACTTGCTGTAGTCCACCGTCTTGCAGACCGGCGGGTTGGCGGTCGGAGCGATCAGAACCAGGTCGAGATTCGCGTCGTGCGCGATCTTCAGGGCCTCCGCAAGCGGCATGATTCCGAGAGTCTCACCATTTTCGCCAAGTGCGCGAACTTCCTTCGCGCGGATTTGCTCATTGATCAAATAGTCGCT
Organism: uncultured Lachnoclostridium sp.; assembly: GCA_946415315.1. GTDB lineage: Bacteria > Bacillota > Clostridia > Lachnospirales > Lachnospiraceae > ISDg. The sequence continues at coordinate 50,062 of CAMKRZ010000009.1, forward strand.
GATAGCTCTACACCTCCTGTTACGGTAAATGTGCTCTTTAGCGCAGCCTCGCGAGCCAACGCGCAAAAAAGAGCGGATAACCTAATATCCGCTCAAAGAAAACAACGCAAAATCAACTTGCGACTTCATTCTTATGTTGACCTCTTCGCGCAATTGCTTGAGGCGAGAGCGGATACTCTGCTTCGTGTGTCCCGGGCAACGCAAACACGCCTTCCCGCGGACAGCAACGCAATAATACCATGCTGATTCCCGCTTGTCAAGCGGTTTTTTCTGATTTTTCCGACTACTCCGGGAACTCTCAGCCCGGAGAACTCTCGTATGCCGGCACGTATGCCGTGAACGAGTCCGGGAAGCAGTCCCGAAGCGTCATTTGTCGGCAGCACTCCTCCGGTTTCCGGTACTCTTTCAGCATAGTTCTCCACCCGGGGTACTGTTCACGGTACATTCTGTACCGATAATCCTCCGCATAATCCCACAGTTCTCCCGGAATATGACACCGGACTTCCTCCTCCCCTTCGATCAGCCGGCAGGGATTGTACAGGATGCGCATATTTTTCGCATACTCCTCAAGGAATTCGTAGACATCCTTGCGCGGAAGCTTGTTGTGCTTTGCGTAGACCTGCGTGATCTCCCAGTCCTCGACTTCCATCGTGACAAAAGGAACCTTCGGCTTCTCTTTCTTTCTCACGAACAGGATCGTCGTGTTGCTGCTTGCGTGAGCGTCCGTGTATTCCATCACGCAGTTTCCCTGCGCAAGCGCTTCCTTACAGACATCCATGACGGAGCCCGGCATGATCACCTCGTATTTCTCACCGCTGTATTCGTACCAGCCAAGCCTTTTTCGGAGCTCAAACCGCGAATTCGCATAGCTGTTTTCCGCGGTTTCACGCTCCCTGACTCTATTCAGTTTCTCCACGACATCGCAGACATCGTCCGGCCTGGGGAGCTTCATTTTCCGGATCTCCGGAATCTCATCCCGCAGCAGCAGAAATTCCCCGTACGCATTGAGATAGAACCCACTCTGCTCCCCCGCGAGTCTGCGGTACAACGACCGGCTGAAACTGTGCCCCGCAAACTTCCCGCCGTTTTTGCAAAGTTCCGCCAGGTAGCACCACTGCCCGCCGGACGGGATCTCCCGATCAAAGTACCCGCTGTACTCCTGATAGGTTTTCCGGCAAAGCGCGAGGCTTTCCGCATCCACGAAAAAGCCGAACAGCTCCGGACGATTCAGGATCTTGAGCAGCCGAAGCGGGACATTGTCGCCGACGATCATTTCCGGGCTCGTTCCGATCAGGTTGTAGGTAGGGATCTCATCCAGGTGTTCCGCGATGATATTCAGCCCCGCCTTGTACATGATCTCCCTGGCGCCGCACCGGTGGCTCGCGTAATAGGCGTGCTTCAAAGCCTCATCGAGGCGGTCGCTCTCATACGGAAGATAGTTCCACTCCGGGAAGAGCCGACCGATCTCCTCGTTCAGTCTGTCCATTTGCCGCTCGCTGATGCCAAAGCAACTGCCCTCAAGATGGTCCCGCAGACTCTCCTCCGCCGCCTCAGGGAGGCAGTATCCCTCACAGATGACGTATCGCCTGTAACTGTCCGGATAAAACATCGGGTCCCACACATATACTTCCAGGTACCCCTCCCCGCATTCCGCCCCGTGAACAAACGGAAAAACATACGTCTTCGCGGGGTCCCTGCAAAATTCATCCGCCATGCCGAGGAACTCCTCCTGCGACACCGGCGGGTATTTCGTAAAATCACGGCAATCGACCTCGGGGCACGGGAAGATCGCCCGTTCAAGATCTCTGTTAAGTAGCATGATCATTGCCTTTCTGTCACAAAAATACAGGGATGCGAACAAATCCCTGCCCCTGCGGGGGCAGAAGGATGTGCGCATCCCCGAAATATCAATTCTCGAGTATGCACAAGAACACTTCGTTGTGCGGAAAATGCCGGGGCCAAATAGTTCCCGTCACCGCGACACAGGGAAGGTGTTCTCGTGGTTTGTCACGACCGGGATTATCCGAGTCTCGGCTCGATCAGCGGCTTCTCCCAGTCAATCGTACCTTCCAGCTGTTTCGCGAGTTCAGTCACGCGATCCTGCAGCTCCTCCAGGAAAATGGCTTCCTTCTTCTTGGAGCGGCGCCCCTTCGCGTCATACACGATCTCGCTCACGCACGCATCGTAGCTGACAGCGAAATCATCCTCCGTATCATGCGGGAAGAAATTCACGCTGTACTCATAGGTTATCCTGCCTGCATCGGAAGTCCCCGTCAGCCTCACCGCCGCAGCATGGCGCTCGCGGCCGTTAGCGACGCAGGATGCCTCATAATAGCACAAGAACACATCGATTACCTTCATAGCTGCCTCCTGTCGAAGCGACGGAAAACGCGCAACCGGTTTCCTCGCTCATTCACACACTAATTCTCTGCTTCCGAACGGAATGTCATTTCCGTGCCGGAGCTTCTCAATATTTCCGACCGGCTTTCCGTCAGCCGTTCTTCCTCTTGTTCACGATCGCGTCGATGCACTCGATGCACGCAGACCGGAAGCCCGCCTTCTCGAGCGCTGCGACACCGCAGATCGTAGTTCCGTTCGGCGAGCACACCGCATCCTTGAGCACGCCGGGATGCTCCCCCGTCACCTGCTGCAGCTTCGCGCTGCCGAGCACAGTCTGCGAGATCAGCTTGTACGCCGTCGCGCGGGGAAGACCATATTTGACGCCTGCATCCGCAAATGCCTCCATGAACAGGTCAACGAACGCCGGACCGCATCCGCTGATGTATCCGCCGATCCCCATCAGTTCCGTGGGAAGCGAAATAACCACGCCCAGGCCCTCGAAGAGACTCTTCATCTCCGCGAGCTCCGTCGCCTTGAGCGAATTCTTCTCCTCGAAGAGAAACACGCCCTCACCGACCATCGCCGGCGTGTTCGGCATCACGCACTGGATCCGGACGGAATCGTCGATGCCGACGATACCGGCCAGTTGCTTCTCAAACGTCTCGCACGTCCAGCCTGCCGCGATGGACCAGAGAGCCTTGCCAAACAGATTGTTCCCGATCTCCGTGAGAACGCTTGCAATCTGGTACGGCTTGCATGCGATCACGATTGCGTCAGCCTCCGCGACCACCGCCTTCGCACTCGCCATCGGAACAAATCCGATTCGCGCCGCGTTCTTCGCAAGTTTCTCCTGGTTCGGGGCATACGCATACATGTCGCTGCCCGCGACAAGCCCTTTCTTTACCCAGCCTTCCGCGATGGCCTGCGCCATATTACCCATTCCGATAAAACCGATTTTCATAGTAATTCACCTTCGTTGTTTTATTTTCCGGAAAATGCTCCCCCGCTGCCGTGAGCCCACCTCCGTATCTTACTTGAACACATCCTTATACATCGCAAAGGTGCGGTCATCCGCGCTGACAAAGATTACCTTGATGCCGTACTCGGGATGTCTGCGCATCCAGCCCTGCACCGTCCGGCTCGCGACACGCGTTGCCTCGCGGAGAGGATATCCGTAGTAGCCCGTCGAGATCGGCGGGAACGCGATGGAGTGGATATCGTACTTCATCGCCAGGTTCAGGCAGTTCTCGTAGCACATGGTCAGGTAGACCGGATCCGTCTCGTCGCCGGAATAGCGCGGGCCGACCGTATGAATGACAAACTGTGCCTTCAGGCGATATCCGCCGGAAATCTTCGCGCGTCCCACATCGCAGCCCTTGAGTGCCGCGCACTCGCGCAACAGCTCGGGACCTGCCGCCTTCATGATGGAATTGTCGATCCCGTTTCCGCCCATCAGCGTCGTGTTGGTCGCATTGACTACACAATCGCAATCAACAGTGGCGATATTGCCGTGCTTGATGACGATCTCGCTTCGGATCTCGTCGCGATACGTAAGCGGTCTCTGCTGGACAGGCTCCGCACGAGGAATAAACTGCGTCTTCGGTGCCGGAGGCTCCGGAAAATCCTCTTCCTCTTCCTCGTCAGCATCCTCGTCTTCTTCGTCCTCGTCCTCGTCTTCCTCTTCGTCCTCGTCCTCATCGTCAGACTCTTCGAACTCTTCGTCCTCATCCTCCGATTCGTCTTCGTCGGACTCGTCATATTCATCGTCGGGCTCGGTTTCTTCCTGCTCGGTTTCCGCGTCCTCCGCATTTTCCGTTGTTTCGGAAAATTCTCCGTTCGACGAAGCTTCTGCCGTCTCCTCGGCTGCTGTCTGTGCAGCCTCCTCGGTCTCAGCCGCTTCATCGACAGCCTCCTTGGCAGGCTCTTCCGGCACCACAGGTTTCACAAACTCCGTGTACCACGGTTTCTTCTCCGGCTCGGCCTTCTGCTCAGGCTGCTCCGTCTCCGCGGACTCCTTCGCCGGTTCTGTTTCCTCGACCGGTGTGGTCTCCTCTGCCGTGGCAACTTCCTTCACCGGCTCGGCCTCTACTGCCGGCGCGGTCTCCTCTGCCGTGGCAACTTCCTCCACCGGTTCGGCTTTCGCAACCGTCGCAATCTCCTCTGCCGTGGCAACTTCCTTCACCGCCTCGGTTTCCGCAACCGATGCGGTCTCCGTAACGGTCTCTTCCGCCGGTTCGCTTTCTGCTGCCGGCGTGAACTCCGTTGCCGCCGCGGGCTCTTCCGCCGCTGTTTCCTCTACGGTTTCCGCTTCCTCCGCCGCTTTTCCGTCGGCAGCTTCCACCGTGTACTCGAGCGTCTCCGGTTCCACCTTCGCCGGTTCTGCAACCGTGTACGAAGGTTCCTCCTCTTCCGTCTCGAGCTCGACCACAACCTCATCCGGCATGGTGCCGGTCACAATCTCATACGGCACGCTCTCGACCACGATTTCCTCGGGAGCCTGCTCTTCCACGGTCTCGTCCGCGCTCTTCGGCTCGGGCTTCCCGGACGATGCTTCCCCGTCGGACTCCTGCGTCTCGTCCTCCATGTCGCGGATCACGCTCCACATGTCGCCCGCGCGCATTCCCTCGGAAAAACCTGCCCCGAACAGCGTCGTGGCTTCCTCGCCTTCCTCCGGCACATACTCCTGCACGTCGCCGGACGGACTGCTGCTTGAAACGACAACATACGTATCCGGGGAAGACGTCCGTCCCGGATCCTGCGTGCCGACAAGCCGATTGCGGTTGTCCCTGCGCGCAACATCCACGATGATGTGCGTTTCCTCGTACTGTTCCTGCGCAGCAGTTCCCTCGGAAGCAGCTTCGCCCGGAAGTTCCGTATCGGCCGCGGGGATCGTCTCGCTCGAGGCGTCCGCCGCGCTCTCAACCTGCGCGAGCAGCGAGGCCGGATTGCGAAGGCCGCCGCGGTAGCGCATGAGATCGAAAATATCCTGTTTCATCTCGAAGAAGCCCGCGATGGGCAGCCCGGCGCTCTGTCCGCTCCGGAACATCCACTCGAGTTCCTCAAAGGTGTAGTTTGCCACGCTGAGATCTTCGTACGAGCGACTGCGGCGAAGGTTGAAGAAAACCTCCTCCATCCATGTCGCAGTGATCTCGGAGAGGTACGGAAGCATGCACGCTTCGTAAATGGGCATGTTCCAGACGGTGGATTCCGACGAATCTTCATTTTCCGAAGATGTCTCGTTCACGGCTTCGCTTGTGCCGGCGGCTTCCTCAAGCTCGCGGCGGATGCGCTCCGCCTTGTCGGAATCATTGCGCCGCGAAACGCGGATCGGCTGCGGCGCGCGGAGATCGACGGCATCGACATACTGCGTCACCGAAGCACCCGCGACCGAGCACCAGGAGCGCAGATCCTCGCGCACACGCATGAGCGTGCGTCCGAGCTGATTGCGACCCTTCCACTCTTTCGGTTCGCCGCTTCGCGCATCCTCGATGTCCAGACCGATGCCCCAGACGAGATCTCTCGGCGCGCACTCCGCAAGCAGCGTGCTTCCCGTGCCGAGCAGGTTGTACAGAAGCTCCGGGTTCTGCTGGAATTTGGCGCGGATGCCGCGGCGCATGATCTGCACGCGGATTGTCTTCCACAACACGTCGTTGTAGTGCGCTACGCTGCGGCCGAGCTTCTTGATCTCCGGAAGGTCCGTCGATGCCATGATCTTGTCCGCAATTTCCAGGTCCCCAAAGGTCAGTGCCTTCTGGAACATCATGTACTGTTCCACCGAATGATACGTGCGCCCCGCGTACGTAAAATCCGAAATATACCAGTTGCTGAGATACCCGTACTCCCCGTCCGGATCGTAAAACCGGATGACCCTTTTTTCCATACTCTCCTCCTTATCGTTGTCGAAACTGCGCTGTTTCGCAACGCCTCCGTGCACACAGCGCTACCTGCAACCCCAATGCGGCGCCGATGTGCCTTTCTGTCATTGTACCGCACGACGGGGTACTTCGCAAGTAAAAAAACGGCATCACCTGCGTGACGCCGTTGAACTGTCGTGTTATATTACGTTCCGATCCGGTATTTCCCTCAGGCGACCTTCTCCGAACACGCAAGTATCGCCTTTTCCGCCTTGTCGTAATACACGCTCTTGAAGATCGCTTCCAGAAATCCGAGCGTCAGTACGATCGATATCCACGGGAAGAAGATCGCAAAGAGCAGAGCCGCAATCTGAATCCCGACGGCAATATACCCGCTTTTCGCGGAAAATTTAGTCCCGTTTTCCGTGCACAGCGCACGGATGTGCCGGTCAAGAACGATCACGGCAAAGAGCCGGAAAACGCTCGCAAACCAAAAGAGCTGCACAAGGACAATCCAGATCTGTGAATCTGCATACGTAGCCACACACACAGCGAACGTGATCAGTCTGGCTGCAAGATCCGCCATCATAAAATAACTCATCCTGCGAAAAACATCCGCGCTTTTCGCTGCAGTCCTCAACACTGCATATTCCGCAAAGCAGAACAAAAATGCCAGAATCCCGGCTGCACCGATCACAAACAGGAATACAAATGCCCTCGCAGCACCTACAAGCATAACTGCGATAATCTCCTCGCCTTCCACTTCGATCGACCAGTTGAGCATTCCGTCCCAGACACTGCATTTGCTGAAATCCGCAGTGAAATAATTATCGACTACGTTAATCCAGAGAAAAATCATAAAAATGCCCCACACTAAAACCTGGATCTTCTTCGTCTTCTTCAAACTGCCGAGTGTTTTGCAATAAACCTCATGCTCTTCCAAACTCATCTTTACCCCCTCCCCGAAACGTCATGACAATTCCACCACGCAGGCCGGTTCATCGGTGTTGAGCGATATCACGGTCCGCGCTTCATCCACACACACCTGTGGCGTGATCGTATCGCCCGGGCGCGCCTGCTTCTTGTACTCCACGCGAAGTTCCGTAATCTCCGCGTCCCTCGGAGCATAGCTCATCGCCAGATGTACGAACTGCCCGTTGTTCACATGCCCGTTGTTGTCAAGCATGTATTCCTGTACCGGAACGGGATCATGTGCTGTTCCGCCCTCCGGCACCGCGATCTTGCGCCCCTTTGCTTCAAACAGCGGCCCGTCGCCGAGCTCGTAGCGTGCCAGGATATCCTCCGGGATCTTCGTCATGCGCATATTGGCCATGTCCATCAACGCCCACTTCGCATCCGCCTCCGCCAGCACTTCGCCTTCCGGTGTCTTCATGTAAACGGCACGGTTTCCGAGCATTCCGCGGAACTGATACGGATACGTTCCCACGATGATGCGCTCCTCCAGCTCGGGGAGCCTTCGGATCCTCACATCCCACGAGATCAGGAACCACGCGAGCGAACGCGCCTTGAGCACCTTCGTCCCGACGCCGAGCGACTCGCTCTGTTCGATCGCGGCATCCTGAAAATAATCGATCAGCGCGGGGATCGAGAGCTTCAGCTCTCCGTCCACCCTGCTGTACCGAATTGTATCGCAGTACTCAAAAACAGCCCCCATTTTTCCGACTCCCTTCGCTCGGCGGTGCCGCGCTCATTTTCGAAAAATGCTCCCGGCTCATCACCGGGAGCATCCATTCTGTGTCTCATACGATCTCGCCGGACAGTCAAATGCCCGCAGGCTCATCCACGGACTGTTGCGGTCCTGTTATTTCCGCGCGTCCCCGACGCTCTTCAGTTCGTCCTCGTGGCGGATCTGCGCGCGCTTGATCTTGCCCCCTAACGTCTTCGGCAGCTCGTCGACAAACTCGACGATACGCGGGTACTTGTACGGAGCGGTCATCTTCTTCACGTGGTTCTGAAGCTCCTTGATGAGCTCGTCGGACGGCGTGTAGCCCTTCGCGAGCACGACGGTCGCCTTGACCACCTGGCCGCGGATCGGGTCCGGAGCCGCGGTGATCGCGCACTCTACGACTGCCGGATGCGCAACGAGCGCGCTCTCGACCTCGAACGGTCCGATGCGGTAACCGGAGCATTTGATAACGTCGTCGTGACGGCCGACGAAGCGGCAGTAACCGTTGTTGTCGCGCCATGCAACGTCCTTGAGGTTGTAATTGCCGCCGGCAAATGCCTCGTCCGTCTGCTCTTTGTTCTTATAGTATCCGATGAACAATCCGATCGGATGGTTGTCGATGACGTCGCAGATCGTGATCTCGCCCTCGGCGCCGACCTCAACCTCCTGCCCGTCCATCATCAGCTTGATATCGTAGATCGGCGAAGGCTTGCCCATCGCGCCCGGGATCGGCTCAAACCACGGAAAATCAGCGAACAGTACCGTGCCCTCGGTCTGCCCGAAGCCGGTGTGGATCTTGCCGCCCGTGAGCGCCAGCCAGCGGTCGTACACGTCCGCGTTCAAAGGCTCGCCCGCCGTCGCAAAATTCTGAATGCTCGAGAGGTCGTAGCTCGCCACATCCTCCTGGAGCATGAAACGATACATCGTCGGCGGCGCGCAGAACGTCGTCAGCTTGTACTTCGCCATCATTTCCAGAAGCTTCGCAGGCTTGAACTTGATCATATCGTACGCGAAGATCGTCGCTCCGCAGATCCACTGGCCGTAGATCTTGCCCCAGCCGAACTTCGCCCAGCCGGAGTCGGAGACGCTCATGTGGAGCTTGCCCTCCTGCACCTGCTGCCAGTACTTCGCGGTCACAATGTGTCCGAGCGGATGGTGATAATTGTGCGTTACCATCTTCGGCATACCCGTCGTCCCCGACGTAAAATAAATCTGCATGATGTCGGTGCCCTTCGTGCGGTCATCGCCCGTCGGGCGCTCCAGCACGTCGGAGCACTTCTCCATCTCCGCGTTGAAATCGATCCAACCCTCTCGCTGAACGTTGTCAACAACCGCAAGGTATTGTACGCCCGGCATCTCCGGCTTCGCCATCTCCATCTGGGACATGACATACTCGTCATCGACGCATACGAACATTTTCACATCGGCCGCGTTGGCGCGGTACACGATGTCCTTCTTCGTGAGCTGCAGCGTTCCCGGGATAATGATGATCCCGAGTTTGATCAGCGCCGTCGCGCAAACCCAGTACTCCCAGCGTCTGCGAAGGATCAGCATCACGACATCGCCGCGCTTCAGTCCGAGAGATGTGAAGAAGTTTGCTGCCTTGTTCGACAGTCTGCTCATCTCCGCGAACGTGAACGACTTCTCAAGTCCCGTGTCGTCACACCACAAAAGCGCTCTGAGGTCGGGCTTTTCCTCGGCCCATCCATCCACGATGTCCCAGCCGAAGTTGAAGTACTCCGGCGCATTTACCTTGTAATTCTTCTTGAAATCCTCGTACGAATCAAACTCGATGCGAGGAAGATACCGCTCTAACATGCTTTCTGTCCTTGCCTTTGTATTCTTTCATCGTGCGGCGCACCGCTTCGCGCGTCTCAGCCGTTCGCGGTCACTCCGCGATCATCGTCAAAAACGTGCCCGGCTCCGAACCGTAGCAGCGCTGCCCGTGCGGGTACGTCGGGTTAAAGTATATGCTGTCGCCCTCGTGCAGAATGATCTCCTGATCGTCGAACACGACAACGATGCTGCCCTTGACAACAAAGTTGAACTCCTCGCCGTTGTGCGTCACAAGATCCGCCGGCTTGTCCGACGGATCGAGCGTCACGAGGAACGGCTGCATGATCTTCTTCGTAAAATGGTACGCAAGGTTCTGGAACGTGTATCCCGGATACCGGTCCGCCAGCTGTCCCTGCCCGGAGCGCACGACCTGGTACGTCCGCAGCTTGCCGCTGACGCCCGTCATGATCTCCGAAAAATCCACGCCGAATTTACGCGAGATCGAGTAGATCACGCTGATCGGCACATCCGCCGCGCTCTCTTCATATCGTTTATACGTCTCCGGATCGATCCGCAGTTCATTCGCCAGTTCCTCCTGCGTGTAACCGCAGACCTCGCGAAGTTCCCGGATTCTCGAAGCCAGTTCCTTCAGTTCATCCATATGCCACCTCCAGTTCCGCCGAAAACAAGGCAGACAATGCGCAGTATGCACATTGTAGCCCTTCCCCCGCAAAATGTCAACGCTTAGCGGGATATCATTTCCGAATAAGGATTGCATTTTCCGACGCAATGTGCGTATAATACACTTCGCAGGTTGTTCGGCAGGACGCCGATAAACACGCGCTGCGCGCATTGGATCGTCAATGCCGCTGTAAGGAGGAATTACGGAATGAAGCGAAAACTGAATATTATCCTTTTGTTTATTATGCTTGTTTTTGTGCTTGCCGCATGCGGCGATGAGAAGCCGGACGAGCGGGAGTCCCAGAAGAAGACCTCCCCGACTGTCACGCCCACGGAAGCTGTGGCAACACCAACCGCGGAGGCAACGCCTACCACCGAACCGACGCAGGAACCTACTCCTACCGCCGAGCCTACGCAGGAACCTACTCCTACGGTCGAGCCGACTCAGGAGCCCACCCCTACCGTTGAGCCGACTCAGGAACCTACTCCTACCGTTGAGCCGACTCAGGAACCTACTCCTACCGTTGAGCCGACTCAGGAACCCACTCCTACCATTGAACCGACTCAGGAGCCTACGCCTACGGCTGAACTGACTCAGGAGCCCACTCCTACGGTTGAGCCGACGCCGGCAGCCACCGCAACACCGACTCCGACCGAGGCGCCGAAGCTTCCCGCTGTGGCCGCAACCGCCGGCCCCGCGTATGTGATCGGTGAGACGACCTGGTACTACTATCTGATGGATGATTCCGATCCGAACCAGGGCATCCACCTGAACCTGGTTTACATCGCGGACCCCGGCTACGAAGCACTTGCGCGCTCCGTACAGGGAATGACCAACTATACCACCACGGATGTGTACCTGTCTTACACGGCCAGCGCGAGCGGAACGTCGGGCAAGGAGGAAAGCGAGATCCTGCGACATTTTCTGAAGAGCGATCTGGAGATCGGCCGCGCGGACTCCCTGGTGTTCAGCACCGCAACACGGTTCAACGGTTACACGACCTCTACGGGAACCCTCGAATACGTCTACACGTACAACTACGACACCAAGACCGGCGAAATGCTTTCGCTGGATCAGATGGTGACGGATCTCGATGCTCTGTACAATGCCATCACGGAGGTTGCGGACAAAGAGTTCCGGGAGCAGGGAGTTATCAAAGACGACTCCTGGAAAGAGATTTTCCGAAAGAGATTTTTCGCCGGAACAGTCAAATGGCTGGCGGTGGATGAAGGCCTGGATTTTATGCTGGATTCATTCAATTATACTTCCGTCACCCCCGGTCTGCTGACCCTGCATATCCGCGTCGTCGATTATCCCGACCTCTTCAAGCCCGAGTGGGTCGGCGCCTACGACGGTTCCCTCAAGCGGACGTTCGACTTCTCCTCCTTCGGAACAAAGACCTACAAGGCCATTGTCCCCGATCTGGTCAAAGGTATCCGGACTCTGACCTGGGACGAGATTGCCGATATGTTGACGAAAGCCGGCGTTACCTACGAAGGAATGAATGCGAAGGAGGCGGCAAAATACGAGCAGGACGCGGAGCTGATATTCTTCGATCCTGACGACGGAAAATCCTACCGCCTGGCGTTCTGGCCTTTTGACAAGGATCCCGTCGACCGGCTGGAGGGCATCTACTTCCGATTCGGTGTAAACGTCTACATTGACAATGCATACGGTACCCGGACCGAACCTCGCTATATCATGGTCGATCCCTGGCTCCAGGATGACTTTGAACAGGTGTTCGCCGTGAGCTTCGCAAGCGAAGAGGAGCTGCGCGCTGCCGTGTACGGCGCGATCGATAACTACCGTTAACAAGGAGGCCTGTCATGCCGTTCTTTCGTGAACTACCCGCAAAACTGATCCTGCAGCTGCATCTTCTGCTCGGTTTTCTCACCGGCTGGTTCTTCATCCAGGGATTCAAGCTGCTGTTCGGAATGTGTACTCTCGGCGGTGTCCCGCTGACCAGTCTGTTCTTCCGCGTCTGCGGTGTTCAGCTTGCATTCCTGCAGTTCATCATCGTCTGGCTCGTCGACAAGCGGGTGTGGGAGCGTAAGCACGTACCTATGAAGAGGACGCCCGCCAACGCCCGCGAGATCGGTCTTTTGTTCGCCTCCATCGGGCTTTACGCGGTCGGAGCTGCCATCATCAACCTGATCCGGTTGCTGTAACCGTCGACCGTTTCTCCTCTCATTTTTCGAAGAATAAACATGAAAATGCCCGCCTCAGCCGAGACGGGCATTCGTTGTTTTTTTTCTGTCAGCGATCTGCGCGGCGTCCGCCGCATTCCGTTACAGCAGTTCCAGAAGGTGCTTCTTCGCCTCGGTAAATTCTTCCTCGGTGATCAGCTCGTTCTCGTATGCCATCTTGAGCGCTTTCAACTTCTTGGTGAATTCATCCATCGACGTATCCACCGACGTTGCCGGCGCGGGCTTCTGCTGCTTCGGAGCGGTTCTCACAACGGAAGCTCTCGCTGCCGCTCTTCTCGCGCGCTCCTCAGGGCTCATCGCCATCGTCTGCTTCTGCAGGTACTCGGGAACGATCGGTCCGTCATTCACCGGCTCCGGCTCAGCGACTTCTTCCGGCTCTTCCTCTTCAGGCTCTGCCTCAACCTCATCCTGACCGAACTCCGGTTCCTCGTATTCAGGCTCATCTGCCTCTGTACTGTCGTACTCGGCTTCTTCCGTCAGCTCGTCCTCGTCGTCCGCTTCGCTGTCGTCATCCTCAAGGTTAGCCCACCGCTCTCGCGCCGCTTCCAGCGCATCGGCGAAATCTTCTTCCGTCTCTTCCGCTGCCTCCGATACTTCCTCAAAGATCTCTTCCGCGGTTTCCTCGAACGTCTCTTCCGCTGCTTCGGTCTCTTCCGAACCGAACTCGTCTACAGCCGCTTCCGCGGATTCCATCGCAGCCGCAAAGGAATCGGCAATCTCTTCCTCTGCTTCCGCAGCGACATTTTCCGTGGTCTCTTCCACTTCCGCCACAGCCTCGGCAAATGTATCCACCGCAGGCTCTGCTGCTTCCTCTGCGACCTCGGCAACCGTTTCTTTCACCGGAGCTGCCGCCTCCGTCATGTGACGTGTTCTGGCTGCTTCCATCGCCGCTAAGATCGCGGTATTCGCATCCGGAATCACGATCTGTTCGGACTCATCATCCTCCTCAGCGTCAGTCGCTTCGTTCGAACTTGCAAGGGCCTCTGCCATCGCTTCCGCAAAGGAACCGGGCTCCTCTTCCTCCTCGCCTGCAACCTGCTCTGCCGCGCTCTCCGCAACCGTATCCGCTGCTGTTGCAAACTCTGTCACAAAAGGCTCAAAAGCCTTCGGGATTTCCTGCGTCACCTTCTCCGCCTCAGCAGCCATCTCAGCCGCCTTCGCTTCCTCGGCCTTCGCCTTAGCCTCGGCCTCAGCCGCGCTCGCCTTCGCTGCATCCGCGAACGAATTGCCGTGCTTCAGTGCCCACAGGATCGCCTGGTTCGCATTGGAGATTTCCGGTGCGCGCTCATAGTCCGGAAGCTCATTCTCATCCTGCTCCGGCTCTTCCGCAACAGGCTCGGGTTTGATCTCCGCAACCGGTTTCTCGATGATCGGCTCTGCCTTCTCGGGCCGCGTCCCTACGGGCGCGAACAGGTCTTCGACAGCATCCTCGGCAGCAAGGCGCTCCACCTCCGCCGCTTTCATCGCTTTGTCAAAACTGGACTTCACATAATCGGTAGGAGTGAACGCAAAGGTTTCTTCCTCCTCAGCCTCAACCGGCGTCTCGTCAACCGGTTTCGCAACAGGTGCGCTCACCGGGCTGAACAGGTCTGCCGTGTCGTCCTCTTTCTGTTCCTCCGCTACGCTGAACGCTTTCGCGGGAGTCTCAACTCTCTCGGAAAATGCAAATCCGGCAGCTTCCTCAATTCCGGTATCACCGACCGGCTCGCTCTCCGCAAGGTCCACGGTCTCTTCCGCAGCGCCGAACGCCTCGCCGATCGTCTCCGCTGCCTCACCGAACAGATTGCCGGAGACAGCTTCATTTTCCGTATTCTCTACTGCTTCAACAACGGTCTCTTCAAATCCGCCGACAGCTTCTTCCGCAGTCGCGACAACTTCTTCAACAGCTGCCTCCGCAACTTCTTCCGCCTTAGGCGCTTCGGGCTCTTCCTTGCTCAGGCCGAGTCTGCGAAGCATATCTGCCAGGGATTCCTCCTTCGGCGCTCCGGACTCTTCCTTGCCGGCTTCTACCTCGGTCGCCGCAGCCGCTGTCTGTTCGACAACTTCTTCCGCCTTGTCAGCAACCTCTTCCGCTGCCTCTGTCACCTTGGAAACGACTTCTACCGCAGCAGCTTCCGCTTCTTCAACTGCCGCACCGGCAGACTCCTCTGCGGTATCGATCGCTCCGACGACCTCCGCCTCAACCGCATCGATCACGCCGGAAACTTCTGCCTCTGCTGCGCCGGCAACATCCTCTGCTGCCTCGCTGACCTCTTCGACGACTTCCTCAACGGCTTCTGCCGCGTTATCCTCCGCGTTCCGCTCCTGCATCCTGCGGTCAATCTCATCCTGAATCTTGCGGAACTCGTTCTCCTGCTCCGCCTTCAGCTGCTCTTCCTCAGATGCGGTTTCCTCTGCGCGGGCATCCCACTCAGCAGGCTCTTCCGCCATATCAAACGTGCTTCCGGACTGCTCTGCAACTTCCGCCGCCGCTCTCGCCGCTGCTTCCGCAGCATCCACGGCCGCCGACTCACGCTCCAGCTCCTCGAAGATCGCGCTGTCGCTGCCTCCGAAGAAACTTCCATCGCCCTGGGAAAGTTTGCTCTCCGAAGCAGCCGCTTCGTCAGCGAGCACATCCTTTGCAACATCTTCCGCAGCAGCCGCGGACTCAACTGCCTTATCGGCAAACTCCGCAACGCCGGAGGAAACTTCGCTCACGGCTTCGGTCACGCTCTGCGCTGCCGTCTCTGCCGCTTCATTGATCGCTTCCGCTGCCTCTTCCGGCTTCTCCTCGGCGATATCACCCAGGCCGGTGCTCGCAGTCGGAACGAATCTCTTCTCATTGCGACGCTCGTTCGGGTTGGTGAACAGAGCGGTGTTCACGCCGCGGAGCTCCTTATCCTTCTCCTTCTTGCGGCGATCCTTATCTTTCTTCTTATCTTTCTTTTTGGAATTCTTATCGGAAAATACGGTCTCGTCCTGCTTGGTCTCAGGCTCGGGCTCTTCCACTGTCTTCACGGTCGCTTCGGCCGTCTCGGCGATCTCCCTCTTCACCGCTTCCTTCTTCTCGCGGGCAGCTTCCCAGGCGGCATCGCGCTCTTTGCGCTCTTCCTCCTCCTCCGCTTTCCTCAGGAAGGCATCCAGATCCGTCGGGTTTGTGCTCTCAACCGGTTTCTTGCGCGTCGTCGAGATCACGTCCATCGGACTCTCAGTATCCGATTTTCTGTCGTCCGGTTTCTTTCTGTCTCTGTCTTTATCTTTCTTGCTCTTCGGCGCAAAAGCAAACCTCTTCTCTTCTTCCGGAGCCTCGTTGTTCTTCTTGTCAGCCTCGGGCTTGTTCTTTCCCTTCTTCTCCGGTTCCTTCGAAGCCGGCTCTTTCTTGCCGTCAGCGTTCTTCTTCAGATCGCGGTCGGGCTTGCCGGGTTTGCCCTGCTTAGCCGCGTTATCCGGCTTGCCGGACGGCTTCTTTTCCTTTTCAACCGGCTGCTTCTTCGGCTGCTCAGCCATCTTGAAGCCTTCCGCCATCTCCTTATCGGTAACGGGATCCGCAAGACGGCTGCATCCGTTCAGCAGCGCGGTCGGCGCGCCGAACGCAAGCAGGAGAATAACCAGAAGCCCGATTTCCTCCCAGGTTGATGCCGTCGCTACCCCGTCATGTTTCACAACAGTCAGCAGGATTGCCAGCAGTCCGGCAACCGCCGTAGCGCAACTCGCGCCGATACACATCATTCGATCTCTTGTCAGTTCATAGAACTGTTTCTTCGCATCCGCTCCGATCAGCGCAAAGAGGAAAAATGCGGAAAGTCCAATGATCGGGAAACAGGTCATCGCAAGGATCATCTCTCCGATATGACTCTCCTTCTTCGTCACGGTTTTCGCCGCGGCTTCACCGGCCGCTGACGTCTGCTCCGTAGCCGGCACGGTGACAGAAGGATTGATGCTGCCGAACACCCACGCGAAATCGATCGCGATCATAACTCCGCCGACAAACACCGCGATACACGCATACCAGAAGAATTCGTTAAACTTCGGACGGATACCGATACGCGCCGAATACGCAAACAGTCCTCCGGCGGCGGCAAATGCGGCATACCCCAGCACGCGCAGGACTACATGCGCGGCGCCGTGTCCGAATAAAACGGTGAGAAGGATCATCACAACCGATACCGCGATCGTTGCGATCCCGCCATAGAACACCCCGTTACAGATCCGTTCTGTCTTTTTGTCCGGATAAACCTTCATCCTCTTTACCCCCTTCGGCAGTAGTGTCGGTCTTATCAGTCTCGGCTGCGGCTCGCGTCTTCTTCCGGTCACCGGAAGCAACCGCCAGTTTCGATGCAAGCATCCGCAGTCCTTCTATCAGAAAATCCTTCGAAACGAACCCGCCGTTCCACCCGCCGTAGTCGAGATCCGGCAGATAGAATCGGTCACCCAGATCCACGGACCGGTTCAGCAGCGCGAGCGACGCCTGTTCGAACTCCGAAACCAGCTCGTCCTCGGTGATCGGAAGCTCAATCTTCGACATCGCGCGCGAAAGTCGATTCCAGAACTGTCTGGAAGATCGGCTTCCTCCGCTTTTCGGAAGATCCGTGAACAACTCCCACATGTAATGCTTCCCCCGTTCCAGCGGGAAGAGAAACGGGATTTCCCGGTCCAGCGTATCAAGTGCAGGTCCCGAGATATGGAAAATGTACGACGCGTCATAGCGGTTGCCGTCCTCCGGCAGCGCATCCGCCGCGTTGCACTGTATCGCTTCAAAACGGTTGAAATCCCACTCCGGATCGAACTTCTTCGCGCAGGCTTCGATCACCTCGCAAGACCGCTCCTCCAGGATCAACAATCCCATGTCCAGTTTTTTCCTCGGAAATGACATTCTCAGGGTTCCCATCCGTCCAAATTTTCCGCCTCGTTCTACTTTCGTAGTATAAGAAAAAGTTGAACGCAAAGCGAGGCTATCGCAAAATAACCTACTTTTGAATATAGCACGCATTTTCCGCATAGTCAATGCGTTTTTGAGCGGTTGACAGGCATTTTTATCGAAAATCATGCGTTTTTCAAGAGAAAAAGCTCGCTCTGTTCTACGCACGTAGTACGAACGCGCCCGATGGACTTTTTCGATCCGATTTTCTGATGCTCAAAAACGGGAAAAACACCCCCTCTTTCATCTCCCCCGACCCCGTTTTTCGCATCCCGTTCGGCACCCTTCAGGCACCGCGCCACGGTCTCTAAGAAACGCGATGAAAACAAAAAACCGACTCGACGGATCGGAAAACGGGATGCTACATAAAAAATAAAGATAAGACATTCGCATTTGAGGTCCGATTGTGATATTATGGGGAGCGAATGCAGCCCATAGGGCTGCGCGTAATATGGCAAGGAGTATCCATGAATCAGATCGAACAAGATAACAAAACAGCACTTATCATCTCCGCGCGGTTGTGCGTTGTGCTCGCCGCTCTTCTCGCGGCTCTCCTGCTGGCAGGCTGTACCGGCGGGAACAGCTCGGGCGCGGATCCGACCGCAGGAGGACAGCATCAGGGCGAAATCATACCCGGAACGGATGCGACGGCAACACCGACGCCCTACATCACCGTCGACGGGATCGACTATACGAACGCGGAAACCGTCGGGCAGGCGCCCGTATTTTCCGAGGACGGAACATTCTTCGAGGAAGAGTTTTTCCTGACCATCACGAACTCTGCACCGAACGGAGTCACCTACTACACCTTAAACGGCAGCGAACCGGTCCCCGGTGACAAGAACTCGACGCGGTACGAAGATCCGATCAGCATTGACCAGGGTCTCGGCAACTACCCCAAAGCCCGCACGGTCCTGGCTAAAACGTACTATGCGGACGGGACGGTCTCCCCGACCGCCGCGCACACGTATTTCGTCGCTGTCGGCATGAAAACCCGTTTTACCGACTCCTCCGACCGGCTCCTCATCGTCAGTCTGATCGGCGACAACGCAGATTTCCTCGGCAAGCCGAACGGCATTCTGTACGGGGAAAATTATAAGAAGCGCGGCGACGAGAGCGAGCGCCCGGTGCATGTGGAGATCTTCGACGCCTCCGGCAACACCCTCGTCAGCCAGTTTGCCGGCGCGCGTGTCTACGGCGCCTACTCACGTCAGAACGCCGTCAAATCGCTCAAGCTGATCGCCCGCAAATCCTACGGCTCCGGCGTCGGCAAATTCAAATACGACTTCTTCGGGACGACCGACACGAACGGCAATCCGGTCAACTCCTACGACAAACTCGTTCTCCGCAGCTACGGCAACGACTGGCAGTTTGCGTTCCTGCGCGACGAGCTCAACCAGCGCATCCTCCGCAACGCCGGTTACTCCTGCTACGAGGATGTGCGCCCCGCGATTGTTTACCTCAACGGCTCCTTCTACAATTTCGTGTGGATGCACGAGAGCTACTGCGACACGTATTTTAAGCAGAAGTTCCCCGATGACACGATGAAGGGCGAGTTCGTGGTCATCGGCGGCACCGAGACGAGCAAGTCTCCCGACACGGACCAGAACGATGTCACCGAGTGCAAGGAGTTCAATGACGCGTACAACGAACTCAAGGATCTGGACTACACATCGGACGCCAACTATAAGCGCCTGTGCGAGTTCATGGATGTCGAGAACTACCTCGACTACTACGCGGCCAACATTTTCGTGTGCAACTACGACTGGCCGCACAACAACTACAAAGTGTACCGCTACTATGCGGACGAGTCCGGCGAGTACGGCTCCGGCATCTACGACGGCCGCTGGCGCTTCCTGCCGCACGATATGGACTACTGCTACAACATTTACGACAACCCCGCTGAGTGCCCTGTCGACATGGATTACATCAAAACCGTAACCACAAAGGGACAGCGGTATTCCCCTCTCTTCACCGCGCTCATGAAGCGCACGGAGTGCCGCGATTACTTTATACGGAAAATGCTCAACCTGATCGACGGCGCATTTTCCTACGACGCTGCCTGCGAGGAGCTCGACGCCATGGAGGCCGAGCAAGGCAGGGAGACCCCGTACTACATTTCCGCCATGAAGAAGTCCTACAACTCCGGCGGAATGTGGGGCAACACCATCTGGACCAGCGAGGAGTATGTGGAAGGCGCCCGCGACAAGATCCGCGATTTCATCCTTAGGCGAGGCGACATTCTGATCGAACAGATGGCAGACGATTTCGGACTTGAGATCAGCGATATTCTGGCAATGAAATAAATTCCGTACCGGAGACGAAGTACATTCTGTGCTGATGTTTGGTTCCGGCGATGAGGTAAATGCAGTATGAAGTGGATCCTTCATTACATGGGCCGCTACCGATCGCGCGTCGCGCTCGGCATGTCCGTCAAATTCATCGGCACGATCGGCGAGCTGCTGCTCCCGTTCCTGCTCGAGTACATCCTCGATGACATCGTGCCGACCGGAGAAGTGCGCATGGTCATCATTTTCGGCGTGCTCATGATCATCACCGCCGTCCTGGTGCGCACCATCAACATCAACGCAAACCGCCGCGCGACCGCCGTGGCGCGCGACTGCATCCGCGACCTGCGGCACGACCTCTTCGACACGACCGTGCACCTCACGGGCTCGCAGTTCGACTACGTGACGCTGCCGTCGCTCATTTCCCGAATGACCTCCGACACGTACAACGTGCAGAACTTCATCGGCATGATCCAGCGAATGGGCGTGCGCGCCTGCATCATGCTGCTCGGCGGCATTTTCATGGCAGTTCTGCTCGACCCGGTTCTCGCGCTCGTCATGGTCGGCATGGTGCCTATCATGGCCGGCATCATCCTTTTCATCTCCACGAAGGGTATCCCGATGTACCGCCGCGTCCAGGAGAAAGTCGATGGCATCACTCGTGTTCTCCGGGAAAATATTACCGGCGTCCGCGTCGTGAAAGCGCTCTCCCGCGAGCAGTATGAGACCGAGCGCTACGAGCGCGCCAACGAAGACCTCACGACGACCGACCTGCACACCGGCATCACGATGGCACTTCCGAACCCGATCATGAACCTGTGTCTCAACATCGGTATGGCGACCGTCATCCTGATCGGCGCGCGCCGTGTCAACAACGGCCTCACGCAACCCGGCGTCATCATCGCGTTCCTCTCTTACTTCAACATGATCCTGCAGGCCATCATGGGCATGAACCGCATTTTCATCCAGTCCACCAAGGCCGCTGCCTCCGCCAACCGTATCGGCGAGGTGATCGTCCTCGCGGACGACGTGCAGCCCGTGCTTGAGATCGACGAGTCCACGACACTGCCCGCCCGCCTGCGCGACGCCAAAGGCAACGAGCCCCTTGTGGCCTTCGATAATGTGAGTTTCGCCTATCCTGTTTTGCAGCAGGAGAAGGTCGATGAGAATCGGGAAAATGCGATCAGCAACATTTCCTTCACGATCGGCCGCGGCGAAACGCTCGGCATCATCGGCGCCACCGGCTGCGGCAAGACGACTCTTCTCAATCTGCTGATGCGCTTCTATGACGTCACCGACGGTCAGGTCTACTACGCCGGCCGCGACGTGCGCACCTACGCGCCGAACGAGCTGCGCCGCACGATGAGCGTCGTGTTCCAGAACGACACGATCTTCGCGGACACCCTGCGGAACAACATCATTTTCGGACGCGAAGTCACCGATAAAACCATGGCTCAGGCAGCCTCCGACGCCAACATCGCGCAGATGATCGAGGCGCAGCCCGAGCAGTACGAATACCGTGCAACAAAGGCCGGCGCAAACTTGAGCGGCGGCGAGAAGCAGCGCGTCCTGATCGCACGCGCGCTTGCAGGGCATCCGGATCTGCTGATCCTCGACGACGCCTCAAGCGCCCTCGACTACAAGACCGACGCGGCTCTGCGCAAGGCCATCCGCACGAACTACCCGGAGACGACGACCATCACGATCGCGCAGCGCATCAGCTCCGTCATGAGCATGGACCGCATCCTCGTCATGGAGAACGGCCAGATGCTCGGCTACGGCACGCACGAGGAGCTCCTCGCCTCCTGCGAAGTCTACCGCGACATCTACATTTCACAGACAGGAGGTGACGCAAATGCCTCTGCTTAGCAGTCAGACCGCGCGGCCGAAGGACACAAAGGGCACGCTGCGGCGTCTTCTCTCCTACCTGAACGCCTATCGGGTCCCGATGGCGATCGGCCTGATCCTTTCCATCACGGGCAACCTCTTCGCTCTCTACGGACCGAAGCTTGCCGGCAAGGCCATCGGCGCGATCGGGGACGGCGCGGGAATGGCGAATTTTCCGCGCATCTATCACTACCTGAAGCTGCTGCTCGTGCTGTATGTGGGCTCCGCGGTGTGCACGTTCCTTCTCTCCGTTCTGATGATGAAGGTCGGCCGCTCCGTCGGCAAGAAGCTCCGCAGCGAAGTTTTCGACAAATTGATGACCATGCCGGTCGGTTACTTCGACACGCACCAGACCGGCGACATCATCAGCCGCGTTTCCTACGACATCGACGTCATCAGCAACTCGCTCTCCACGGACGTGGTGCAGATCCTGTCGAGTCTGATCACGGTCGTCGGCGCATTCATCATGATGCTCACGATCTGCCCGCCGCTCGTACTTGCCGTGCTGATCACGATCCCGCTGTCGATCTTCTACACGCGTTACATCACCAGGAAGGCACGTCCGCTTCTGTCGGCACGTTCCGCGATGTACGGGCAGATGAACGGCTACTCGGAGGAGATGTTCTCCGGGCAGAAGACCATTCAGGCGTACGCTCACGAAGAACTCACGCTCACAGAGTTCGACGGGATCAACGAGCAGACATGCGAAGCGTTCTTCAACGCCGACTACATTTCCTCGAAGATCGGTCCGTCCATCGGATTTATCAACAACCTTTCGCTTGCGCTCACGGCAATGTTCGGCTCGATCTTCTACATGAAGAGCATCATCGACCTCAGCCAGATCTCGTCGTTCGTGCTGTACACGAGAAAGTTCTCCGGCCCGATCAACGAGGTCGCGAACATCGCGAATGAGATCCTTTCCTCGCTGGCCGCTGCCGAGCGTGTGTTCAACCTTCTGAACGAGTCGGACGAGATCGCCGATCTCAAGGATGCGGTCGAGCTGACCGACGTCCGCGGCGAGGTTGAACTCGAGGACGTGAACTTCTCCTATCGCCCGGAGAAGCCGATCCTCCGCGACATCAACATCCACGCCGAGGCAGGAAAAATGATCGCCATCGTCGGGCCAACCGGCTCCGGCAAGACGACCATCATAAACCTGCTGATGAGATTTTACGAGCCCGTGTCGGGACAGATCTATGTCGACGACACGCCGCATGAACATTTTACGATGGAGTCGCTGCGGCGCGCCTACGCGCTCGTCCTGCAGGACACCTGGGTCTTCCACGGCACGATCTACGACAACATCGCCTACGGCCGCATCGGCGCCAGCCGCGATGAAGTGGTCGCCGCCGCGAAAGCCGCGCATATCCACCATTACATCATGTGTCTGCCGCAGGGCTACGACACCGTGATCACCGAGGACGGCGGCAACATCTCGAAGGGCCAGAAGCAGCTCCTCACGATCGCCCGCGCGATGCTCTACGACGCGAAAATGCTCATCCTCGACGAAGCGACCAGCAACGTCGATACCCGAACCGAGCGCCGCATTCAGAAAGCGATGCGCACCCTGATGAAGGACAAGACATGCTTCGTCATCGCCCACCGCCTCTCTACGATCCAGAACGCCGACACGATCCTCGTGATCGGCAACGGAACCGTCGCCGAGGCCGGAACACATGAAGAGCTGATGGCGAAGAAAGGACGCTACTATAATCTGTATCAAGCACAGTTTGAGTGATAACTGAGCGAAGCATAAAAAACTGTCAACACGTTTACGTGATTGGCAGTTTTTTCATGCGAGCGAAGTGCAGACATGAGCAAGAAGCCACGCGAAACGGGGCGGGATTGCGAATGGCTGCAGGATTGCGGAAGTGCGAAGCACGTAGCAATCCGTCTTATCACTCAAACCCTTATGAACGAAGAACAAACGCGAGCAAGAAGCCGTGTGTAACACGGCGAGATTGCGAGTGTTTGTAGGATTGCGAGAGTGCGTAGCACGAAGCAATCCGTAAATCATTCGACCACATGCGAACGAAGTGCAGACATGAGCAAGAAGCCGTGCGAAGCACGGCCTAAACTTCCGTTTTCTCCGATTCAGGCCGAACCTTCTAAAGACTTATTTGGCCTAAACTTCCGTTTTCTCCGATTTAGGCTGAGCCTTTCAGAAACTTGTTAGGCCTAAACTTCCGTTTTCTCTAATTCAGGCCGAACCTCTCAGAGCCTCGTTAGGCCTAAACTTCCGTTTTCTCCGATTTAGGCTGAGCCTTTCAGAAACTTGTTAGGCCTAAACTTCCGTTTTCTCTAATTCAGGCCGAACCTCTCAGAGCCTCGTTAGGCCTAAACTTCCGTTTTCTCCGATTTAGGCTGAGCCTTTCAGAGACTTGTTAGGCCTAAACTTCCGTTTTCTCCGATTCAGGCCGAATCCCTCAGAAATAGGTTCGGCCCAAAGCGCCATTTCTTCCTATTCAGGCCGAAAAGAGCAAAAACAAGTTCGCACCCAGTGTTATTCGTCTCTTCCCTGACAAGACCAACCCGCAAACTTTCCGTTCCGCCGACTCATTTCCAGTAATCCAGTTCTTCCTCATTCAAACCGATATTCTTCCCGTAAAAGACCGGATTCTTTCCTTCTTTTTTCTGTTTTTCATAATCTTTCAGGGAATCGATCGCCACTTTGCCAAGCAGCATACAGCAAGGCAGATTGATCAGCGTCATACCGCCCATGGTGATGTCCGCCATCGCCCATGCAGCGCCCATCGGAATGATCGCTCCGACCAGCACGACAACCGCACAGAGAATATGGAACACCCTCATGAACAACTTCGACGGCTGACGTTTCTTATTCAGGAAAATGAGGGCATTGTCGACGTAGTACAGATTTCCCAACAGCGTGGTGAAAGCAAAGAGGATCATCGCTCCGGTGATGAAGATCGGGCCTGCTTTTCCAAGTACCGACGAGAGCGCATTCTGCACATAGGGTGCGCCGGAGACAGCCTCGCTTCTCTCGACACCGCTCGAGAGGCACATGAGAGCCGTCGCCGTGCAGAGGAGAAGCGTGTCGATATATACGGACAGCGTCTGAACCAGTCCCTGCTTGGCCGGGTGCGAAACCTTGGCGGAAGCGGAGGCGTTCGGCGCAGAGCCGACACCCGCTTCATTGGAATACAGTCCTCGCTTGATACCGTAGATCATACAGGATCCCGCCACTCCGGAGAAAATCG
Source organism: uncultured Lachnoclostridium sp. (assembly GCA_946415315.1). Classification (GTDB taxonomy): domain Bacteria; phylum Bacillota; class Clostridia; order Lachnospirales; family Lachnospiraceae; genus ISDg. The sequence continues at coordinate 74,898 of CAMKRZ010000009.1, forward strand.
CCCGGAAATTGAACGCATCCTTAAAGATTGCGACAAACATGGACGGAACGGCGGTAACATTGAGTCCGATCACCAGGAGAGAGATCGCGACATACAGAATTCCCATGACCGGAACAATGACGCTTGTCAACTTCACGATTCTCTTTCCACCACCCAGAAGGCAGTATGCCGTCAACACCGCCAGCACCGTTCCGACAACCAAAGGCGTGATCTTCGAATCGTAAAATGAATACGTCTCAAAACTGGACTGCAGGTTATAGGAGCAGAGCAGATTGAATCCCACCGCATACGTGGCGATCAGAAACACGCAGAACACGCCCGCGAGCACCGGCGCATGGAGTGCCTTCTCGATGTAGTAGGCCGGTCCGCCGTAACACTCGCCGGACTCATTTTTCTTTTTGAAAATCTGTGCCAGCGTACTTTCGATGAAGGCGGAAGCCGCTCCGATGATGCACATCAGCCACATCCAGAAGCATGCGCCCGGACCGCCCAGACAGATTGCCGTGGAAACGCCGACGATGTTCCCCGTGCCCACGCGCGAAGCCGTCGAGACGAGCATTGCCTGAAGGGAAGATACATTTTGCTTGTCCTCCGGAGGCTCCTTGAGAAGCCGGATCGATTCCGGAAGCAAACGGATCTGCACGCCTTTGGTCAGCGCCGTAAAATAAAGCCCCGCAATTGCCATAACGACGATCAGAATCGGATAGTACATAAAGCTGTCGATCTTGTCCAAAAAATCTGTGATCATTTTCCCTCACTCTCCCTGTCTCAAAAAACAGCAGTGAAACCTCCCGTGTCCCGCTCCGTACAGTCCGAAAAATATTCGGCGGCGCGTTCGTGCGATCCGCCGGCGCTAAGGAAACGCTGAATTCATCGGTGTTTCTTTAACATAACATAGCCCACTGAGCATTACAATAAAAACTGTACTAATGCATAGCATCCCCACCTGTTTTGTAGTATAATAAGCAAAACTCGCGTGGGTAGCCGTCCCCCTGGTTTTGATGTACGAGCGGGAGCACCTGCTCGCCGGTCGCTTGATCAAGCAGAAGCCGGGTCTGCTGAACGGTATCAAATACATGCTGCCGGGTTACATCAACGCGATCATAATCCCCGCTCTCTATCTAATTTTCCGGATGTTGAAATTTCTGTATGTCCGGATCAACCACCTGGATCGGGTGAAATAAAAAGGAAGCCGCAAGGGCTTCCGCAAGGAGTTTTATATGGTTCTCAGAAAAGATTTACTGTCGCTCGGATTCTACAAACTGAGCGCATTTCACGGCAGCGACGGCCCTCTCAGCTATCGCATTGAAAACGTTAAAGCCGAGGACGGCGAGGATTCGAAAGGTAACAAGAAGTATAAGATTGTCGGTCTCCGCGTCATCACCTACCCCGGTCCGTACAACTTCGAGCACACCGACGACTCCCTGAAAGTGTCGAAAGATTTTCCATTTGAAGCGGAAAGCCTCGATGCGATCACCGACTACCTGAACAGCCTTCCGGCGCCGGAGCCGGTTCCCGTGAGGGAGTAAATGCACTAGCCAAAGGGGATATTTCTCACAGCTCGATCGAGTTTATCTCCTTGAGCAGGATTGTGATCTTGCCGTCGTCCGCCTGCACGTACTCCACAAAATCCGGATTGCGCAGGTAGCTGACCGGCACGAGGATCTCGATCCCGTTGTCCGTCACGATCTTCTGTTTGCGCGTAAGTGCGCGCTCCGTCTTGGGACTCACCGCGATCGGCTCGCGCGGGATCTGCTCCTTCTCCATGCGCTCGCGATAGAGCTCTCCCGCCTTCTCGCTGTCGGAAAATACGGCCTCCTCCACGCAGGCAACACTCACACAGCCGGACGACTCCGCCCGGTCGGCGACCTCCTTCTTCAGATCCATGATCTTCTCCGGCACCTGCTCCTTCGGGTAGCACTCGCGAATGACTTCCACAGCCGCCTCGCGCATCGTCTCAACCGTCTTCTTCTCCGAGGTCTTCGGCCGCATCTTTAGCACATGCTCCGCAAGATAGTTGCAGCGCACGTCATCGATGTAGTGTTGCGTGTCGGAAAGTCTCACCGACTGTGTACCCGGGTCGATCACAAAATACTCGCACTTGCTCAGTCCGCCCTTCGGCATCACCTTCGAATTCAAAATCCACGAGACATTGCCTTCCGCGTCAAGCCGGCACAGGAACATCTCCTGGAACGGCAGTTTGAACATCGCGACGAACGGCCTCTCCTCGGCAAGGAAATATACGAAAATGCCGCTGCCTGCCCGCAGCTCCGTGTTGTCGCGCACCAGCTCGTAAATCTGCCCGGCTACGATGTTCGTGAACGCCTCAAGTTCCTCCGGGTTCTTCGGCACCGTCTCGTCCGCATAATCCCCGACACCGTAATTCGCCGTCACCGCGCCCGTCTCCGAGAGCGATGCCACGCACAGTTTCGCAATATATCCGTACAGCGCGTCCTCCTCGTCCAACTTGACTTCACTGCAGTTCGGGCAGGGAAGCGTCGCGTCGATCGTCGTCAGAAACACTTTATAAATCTCAATATCAGTAGCTCTCATTGCCAACCTCCGAAAACCTAAATCAAGAACGCCAACGGCGTTCTTGCCGCGGCGCTTGCGGACACACCTTCCTCTGCACGCGCCTGCGATCCTGCCGGAGGCGCTTTCACGGGCGGGGTATTCCCCGAACGTGAAAGGGAAGATGCTCCAAAGCATCTTCCCCATTATACGATGTCAACGCCGGTTCGGCAATACCGCTTTCGCGCCTCCCTGGCAATATTGCTCCCGCGTTTCCTCCGCGGTGTTATCCCCACACTTCCTCGGCGATTTCCTTCACGAGCGCAAGCTTCGCCCACTGCTCCGACTCGGTCAGCTTGTTGCCGATCTCGCAGGAGGCAAATCCGCACTGCGGGCTCAGGCAGAGCCTCTCGAGCGGAACATACTTTGCCGCCTCGCGGATGCGCGCGATGACTGTCGCCTTGTCCTCGAGCTTCGGCGACTTTGTGGTGATCAGACCGAGCACGACTTTCTTATCGCCGGAAACCTTCGCAAGCGGATCAAAGCCTCCGGATCTCTCGTCGTCGAACTCCAGGAAAAATGCATCCACATTTTCCCGAGCGAAGAGAAACTCCGCAACACCGTTGTATGCGCCGGTGCTCGCGTACGTCGAATGGAAATTGCCGCGGCACACATGCGTGTTGATGACGAGGTCAGCAGGTTTGCCTTCGATCACGCGGTTGTTGATCGTGAGGTACGCCTCCTTGATGCGGTCGACGCCGCCGTCCTCCGCGCCGTAGAAGAGGTTCACACGAGGGTCGACAAGCATTCCCCACGTGCAGTCATCGAGCTGCAGATTGCGGCATCCTGCCTCGTACAGCTGGCGGATCACCTCGCGGTAGCCGGCGACAAGATCATCGATCAACTCCGCGTCCTCCGCATAGAATTTGCGCGTATTTTCCGCGGCAAACGGCATCACCAGCTGCGCCAGAAACTGCGCGGGCGCCGGGATCGTCTGCTTCGCGACCGTATTTTCATCCTCGAGCGCCTTCACGAAACGAAAATGCTCCACGAACGGGTGCTCCTTCGTGAGCGACAGTTTTCCGACGAGAAACGTGTCGTCAATCATCGCCTGCTCCCCGTGGAACGGCAGGCCCGTCTTCGTGTGCTGATGAGCGATCCCGTCGAATCCCCACATAAAATCAAGATGCCACGTCGCACGGCGGAACTCTCCGTCCGTGATCACATGGTAACCGAGCTCCTTCTGTTTCGCCACAAGCTCGAGGATGCACTCGTCCTCAACGGCCTTTAGCTCCGCCTGATCGATCTTCCCTTCCTCAAACTCCGCTCTCGCTTTCTTCAATCTCGCCGGCCGCAGAAAACTGCCGACATAGTCGTACCGAAACGGTGTCTTCAACTCACCCATGACATAACCCTCCTTAAATTTTGTTATAGCACTGATTATATGCCTACTCCTTCAGTAGGTAAAATATATAACTTCTTTATTTTCCCATAGATTTTCTCTATGGTATGCTGTATAATCGCGGTTAAGACTATGTTGAGAAGGAGCGGGCAATGACACTCAAACAACTGCAATATATCATCACCGTCGCCGAGACAGGCAACATCACCGAAGCCGCGAAGAAGCTTTTCCTTGCGCAGCCAAGCCTCACGGCCTCAATCCACGAGTTGGAGAAGGAGTACGGGATCAGCATTTTCTCACGCTCAAACAAAGGTATCGAACTGACGCCGGAGGGCGAGGAATTCTTAGGGTACGCGCGGCAGGTCGTCGAGCAGGCCGACCTGATCGAGGAGCGCTACACCGGCCGATCCTTCGGCAAACAGCGCTTCTGTGTCTCCTCGCAGCATTACTCCTTCGCCGTGGAGGCGTTTGTGAAACTGCTGCAGGAGTGCGGCGGCGACCGCTACGAGTTCCACATGCGAGAGACGCAGACCTACGAGATCATCGAGGATGTCGCCAAGCTTCGCAGCGAGATCGGCGTGCTGTATCTCAACCGGTTCAACGAGACCGTCATCCGCAAGACGCTGCGCGACAACAACCTCACCTTCGAATCGCTCTTCACCGCAAAGCCTCACGTGTTCATCGGGCGAACAAGTCCCCTCGCAGCCAAGGAGACGATCGCGCTTTCGGATCTGAAGCCGTATCCGCGGCTTTCGTACGAGCAGGGGAACCACAACTCGTTTTATTTTTCGGAGGAAATTCTGAGTACGATGGACAGCGACCGCGAACTTGTCGTCTGCGACCGTGCCACACTTTTCAACATGTTGATCGGCCTGAACGGTTACACGATCTGCAGCGGCGTGATCAACGAGGAGCTGAACGGTCCGAACATCATCGCAAAACCGCTCGAAGTGGATGACTACATGGAGATCGGTTACATTTTGCCCGCAGGAATCCGGCCGTCCGCGCTCACTGCAAACTACATCAACTATTTAAAAGAAGCGGTCACCGTATAACGGCAACCGCTTCTGCTTTTTCTCGTTCGATTGAATTAACGCACTCTTCTGTCTGCATTTTTCGGAATCCGGTGCATCCCGCAGGCCTTCTCACCCCATGTGCGCCTTGAAGAAATCCGTCTGCTCCCGATTGGCCTTCTCGCCCTCCTCGAGGCGCATGTCAACCTGGAACACGTGTCCGACTTCCCTCGCCTCCGGCGTTCCGAAAATCCTGCATTTGACCTCGATGCCGCGCGATGCAAGCAGCTCCGCCGTCGGTTCGCACTCGACGATCAGCGGATCATTGTACGCTGAGAAAATGTACGTCGGCGGGTAGTCGCCCGTGATGTTCTCCAAAACCTCGGTCCTCGGATCATCAAACAGGCTCTCGTCTCCGAAGTAGTCCATCATCATCGGATTGCGCGGCGAATCCTTCTCCCTGCCCGCGAGGCGGTACGTCCCGCACGACAGCGAGATCGCTCTCACGCAGATATCCTCCGGCGGCTCAAACCGGAACAATTTGCCGTATTCCTTATTCGTAAGCATGCACGCGAACTGGCTCACCAGCTGCGCCCCGGCGGAATCTCCGACCATGAAGACGCGCGACGTGTCCAGCCCGTACTGATCCGCATTGGCCGAGATCCAGCGCATCACGGCCATCGTATCCGCCAGCGGCGCCGGAAAATGAGACTCCGGTGCCAGCCGGTAATTGAAGTTCACCACCGCAAACCCGAACTCCGCCAGATGCATGCAGTAGAAGCGGTAGAGCTCCTTGTCACCGTAGAAGAAACCGCCGCCGTGAATGCTCACGATCACCGGCCAGCGGCCCTCCGCCGTCTTACCCTCGATCCTCGATTCATCCGGCACGTACAGATCCAGCAGATTCCACGTGCCGCATGGCCCGTACGAAATGTCGCGGTATTTGACGACATCCTCGGGCTCAACCAAGCCAGCGTCGCGCTTCGCATCATTAGCAGCCCACGCCTTGCGCATCTCAACAACTCTCTTCGGGATCTCCTGCATTGTCATTTCCTCCTTCTCATCCGATCCGCAGCGGTACCACACCCCCTGATAGAGCAAGTACCAAACACCGTCTTTACACGCATATTCGCAATTCACATACGACGGAAAATTGGTCTGTCCCTCCAGCGTCGGCAGCGTGAACGGCTCATCTGTGTACGATGAGATCACGCCCTTCCGGTGTGCCGAGAAATCGTCCTGCATCCTCTCCCTCAACTGCTGCCGCACCCCGTCCAGCACCACATAGTGAGGCAGGCTCGATCGCGACCGGCCTTCCTTGTCCGGCTTCGCCCGCGCTGTCTTTCTTTTTTCTGCGGTTTACAGCTTCTCTGAATACTTCCCGACCTTCTGCGTCTTGTGCGAAAAATTAGCCAGCCGCCCGGTGTACTCCGTGATCTTGACCCGGTAGTGCTCGATCTGCTTCGCGTTCAACTTACCGGCAGCCAGCAGCGCCTCATAGCGCTCCTTCAACTCCTCCAGGTCCTCCTTCGTCGCGTCGCGGTAGTTGTTCTCCGCGTTTAGATGCAATCGCGTGAGGATCTGCTCCAGCTCACTGTGCGTCTCTTTCTGAAACCATGAAAACATACGCTTCTCCCTTCGTAAACAGTCACGCTGTTGTGTCTCCTTTATTGTAGCACACCGGAACGTTTATGCAAGGATTTTCCTTGCCTCAGCCACGTTAATGCGTTATAATGCGACTGTAGTCTTGTTTTGGAAAATGAACACATCAAAGGGGGTAATTATGGACGCGAAAGCCGCCGCCAGAAAAACCGCTGCAACGAGGGAAGGGATCAAGACCGCCCTGCTTTGCCTGATGGAGCAGAAACCGTACCATGACATCAGTGTGCCGGACATCGTGCTTGAGGCATCGACCGCCCGCTGCACGTTCTATCGCCATTTTCCGACGAAGGATGACGTGCTTCTCGCCTGCTGCAAGGACCGGTTCGAGGGATTGCTCCAGCGCATGCACGAGGACGCGCACACCTTCCACGATACAAGTCTGGGTTACTATAAATACTGGCAGGATCACCTGCCGTTCCTTCAGTTGCTGCAGAAGCAGGACCTTCTGTTTTTCTTCACGAAAAATCTCGACCGCTTCCTGTACGAGGTGACCGGCGGCGTCCATCCCTCGGAAAATGACGGCCCGCCCGCGAAGGTGATCTACCACTTCTTCTGCAGTATGTCCGCGATGAGCGGGATTCTCCTGTACTGGCTGAACACCGGCTGTCGCGAATCCGCGGAGCAGCTCGCGCAGTTCTTTGTCTCCTTCCTCGCCGAGGGAAGCGACGGTGATGAGGACTGCCGCTATTTCCGCGAGCATCGCAGGTATCCGTTCAACCCTTCCTATGTTTAATTCGTATAATTCTTTCGTACCGTTATTTCAGAGATGCAGCGTCTATGCGCGTATATCAAAAGCCGCCGGCATGCTTCCGGCAGAGAAAGGAACAAAGATGAAAAGATCGATTTCCCGCATTTTTGCCCTGGTGCTGATCCTCATTCTTGCAACCGGCTTGTTTGCCGGCTGCAGCGAAAAACCGGAGGAGCGCTCATGCCGCAAAGGCACACCCGCGGTTACAAAACCGGCTGACATTACTCCGACGAAGGAACCGACCCCGAGCGAAGCGACTCCTACCGCTGAACCGACGGCAGAAGTAACCCCGACGGCAGAACCGACGCCAACCGAGGAACCCACACCTATCGCGACGCCGACAGAGGAGCCCACACCTATCGCGACGCCGACAGAGGAGCCCGCGACACCTACGCCGGAGCCCACTGCAGTTCCGATCACGTTCGGCGACAAGATGGATGACTATCTCGGAACCTGGTATGCAGTGACGATCGCAGGTCTGGAATCCGAAGAAGAAAAATGCGCCGACACGCCCGGGACCGACTATCGTCTGTTCATCAGTGAGGACTATCTCGTTCGCGTGTTCACGGAAACGCAAAATCTCAACGATCCTTCCGGAAAATGGGACGATTTCGATCTTCGCACCTCATTTTCCGATTCCGAGAAAGCGCTTTACGAATCCTGGGGCTACGGCGTTTCCGCATACGTCGACACTCCGACAGATTTTGCCAAGGGACATCTTGTCTTCTCCTGCGCCGGGCACTATGACGGCATCGACAATGCGCTCTTCATCATCGATGCTCAGCCGGACGGCACGATCAAGACAGAGTACGTCTGCGTTCTGGACAACGGCTCCTTCCCGGTCTTTGTAGAGGCAACTTATTCACGGGAGCCGGTCTATGAGATGGGCCACTACTATGAGGATTATATCGGCGTCTGGAATCTTCACTCTACCGCCGCCTACTACTGCGACGCACTTGAGGTGTCCGATGAGGATCCCTGCGATTCGCGCCTCATCATCCACGACAACAACACGTTGGATTATGTTACGCTGAACGAAAAACACGAGATCATCGATGTGAGTCACTTTGCGGTTCGCAGCTGGTTCTCGGAGGATGAGATCAAAAAATACCAGGCGTGGGACGAGGCAGGCTTCCGGACCTACGACAGCGTAGAATCCGGCTGGGCAGCTACCCTTGCGCAAAATCCAATCGACGGCACGTATGGCGGTTTTCTGTTTGCGTGCACCGACGAGGATGACAACGGAACTCTGATCCAGATTTTCCTGATGGAGAGTTCCGAACGGGAAAATACATATTATATCGCGATGGATGCCTTCAGCTATGACAGCGCGAGCAACCGGGAGTATGCCACCTACAGCACCTTCTACCGCGACAGCCCTTACTCCTACGCGCAGGGAAGTTATTATGCAGACTTCCTCGGCACCTGGCAGATCACGGAACTCCGCTATGACGGCGACACGGAAGTTACCGTTGTGAAAGATCCCACCGCGGTAGTGGAGCTTCAGATCAATCCGGACATGACCGCTTCCCTGCTGTACAGAGACTCCCCCGCGAAGCTCGAACTCCGCATCGGGGCGCACTCCGGGGATCCTTTATGGTACTACGACATCGAAGGCAATATGGATCTGGTGACCGACTATGCAAAACACAGACTGGTATTTATCTGTGTTGATCCGAACACGATGACAGACGGTCTGATCGTGCTGGATCGCAACGATGACGGCACCCTGACATCCACATGGTATTTCCAGGTGGATTCCGATGTGAAAAACATCCCGTATGTGCATTATGCGCGCAAATCCGGCCTGCTCCGCACGGCAGAATAGTGCCGGATCCCGTTCTGCAGAACGTTGAGAAGGTGAATCGAATGAAAAAACATGTACTGCTTACCACACAAAAAGGCGCAGGCCGCATCATCGCATTGTCCATGATAGTGCTGATTCTCGCCGCTCTGCTGTCCGGCTGCGGTGATAGTCCCGACTCCCGCGACAAACGGAACGAAACCGCCACCCCGACTGAGGTGGCGAAAACTCCGACCCCGAAGCCGAGCGATACGCCGGTTCCTACGGATGAACCCACACCGGAGCCTACCGCCGAACCGACTGCCGAGCCAACCGCGGAACCAACCGCTGAGCCGACTGCGGAACCTACCGCTGAGCCGACTGCCGAGCCTACCGCTGAACCGACTGCCGAGCCTACCGTTGAGCCGACTGCGGAACCGACACCCGGTTTCGGCACCAAATGGAATGACTATTCGGGAATCTGGTATTCCAAGACGATATCCGGACTGGAGATGGAGGAAACCGATTGCACGACGGATCCGAGTCTTGATTACCACCTTGAGTTCTCGGTATGGGATGAGCAGGATGAGGTGAACGTCTGCCTGACGCACATGATCTCCTACTACGACGAAAACTATGGCGAGGATGTCTTCGGCGTGGAATCCAGATTTGAGCTGGTCAAGTCCACGGAAGATCTGGATCTGGATATGTACCGTTCCTGGAACTACGGCGTTGTCGACTACTTTGACGACATGACCGACCTCTCCCGGGGACATCTCATTTTCCGATGCTACCACTCAAGCAACGATGCGATTCCCGATGACGCGCTGCTCATCGTCGATGCGCAGCCGGACGGAACCCTCAAGACGGAGCAGGTCTATGTCCTCGACAACGGTTCCTTCCCGGTGTTCGTCACGATCGCCTTCGCCAAGCCCGCGGTCGCCATGGGTGCCGACTATAACGATTACCTCGGAGTATGGCATCTGAACAGTACCGCGGCGTACTACGGCGACGGCTTCACCGAAGATAGCGACGAGCTCACCGAGTTCCTTGTATTCAACAAGGACGGTACCCTGGATTTCGGTTATTACGAAGACGGAGATGACGACGACCCGGTCTACATCGGAAGCCGCTATCGCCTTCGCACGGATTTTTCCGAGGCCGAGATTGATATGTACCGAAGCCTTGACAAAGCGGGTCTTCTGGCCGCAGGCCGTCTCATGGGAGGAATTGCCCTGGAAGCCGTGATGAACGGCACCGATCTCTCCTCCAAGCGCATGCTATTCACGAACGATCGCGGCGATCTGCTGGAGATCACATGGTCGTACTTATACGGCAAACACCTGTCTGTGTATTCCTACGCCCGCCTGGACATCGATGAGGACGAAGCGGAAACTCTTCAGGAATATTACGGAACGGAAGAGTTTACAAGGGACAACGTTCCCTATATTGAGGAAGTCATTTACTACACCTTCCGTAGGGATTTCAACCGCACCAAGCCTGAGGGAAGCTTCTTCACAGACTTCATCGGCATCTGGGACGTGGCGGACTACCATGACAATCCCGAGGGAAGCGCCATTGTCGTCACCGATCCCTCACAGTTTGCGCAGCTTCGGATCGATCCCGACATGATGACGGTGGAGGAGCTCCGCAACGGCACTGTCGAAGCGACCTACACCATCCGCACCTCCGCAGGCTCCCAGGATCCTGCATGGTACGCGGACAGCTCGCTTCAGAACTTCGTAACGGATTTCCGGAACCAGCAGCTCGTTCTCCGCTGCACAGGCGGCGACAACAAGGGCGCCCTGATCGTCCTGCACATGAACGATAAGAATGTAGCCCGGGCCACATACTATTACGAAAAAGACAATCAGGTCTGCGCGCAGTCCCTCACATACAACCTCGAGACAGCCGGTCCCGAGCGCCGTAAATAACGAAGAGGCGGCACACGCCACCGTATAAAGTGCAGTTTCAACACGCCCGGAGCCGGCCTTCGGGCGTGTATGCTTAAGAGGAAAATATGAAAAGCCACCGTTTACCCAGCCGAACTCCTTTGCCCCGGATCTCCCTGTTTATGGTGCTCCTGCTGCTCGCGAGTCTTCTGACCGCCTGCGGCGACACCGTCGATCCGCGCAACGATCGCGACACGACTCCCTCACCGACTTCTTCGGAAAATGCTCCCACCGCCGTTCCGACCGCAACCGCCGTTCCGAACCCGACCGGGGAGCTCCTTCCGTCTGCGACGCCGACCGGTGATATCACCCCGTCCGCGACCCCGACAACAGAAGTTACTCCTTCGCCGGAACCCACAGCGGAGATCACGCCTTCACCGGAGCTGACAGGAGAGCTCACGCTTTCGCCTGAACCGACCGGCACGATCACCTCTTCGCCGGATCCAACCGGCGATGCCACGCCTCCTGTAACGCCGGAATCTCCCACCCCGGAATTAACCGGCGAACTCACCCCGTCACCCGATGTGACGGTTGTTCCGCCGACTCCGACCGACACGCCGACTCCGACACCGACTCCTTTCGGTGTGAAAGGGGAAGATTACGACGGCGAGTGGTACGCCGGAACGATCACCACGGACGCGGGCGAAACGGAATGCGGCGACTCTCCGGAATACGACTACCGCCTTTTCATCGGAACGGTCTCAATGACGGAGACAAGCGTGCGGCTTGAGCATTTTCTGCCTTATGAAGAGAAGCATGCGTACTACACGGAAACACACGTCGGCAGATACTCCTATTTCACGCTGAAGACTACGTTCGATGATACCGAGACGGCGCTGTATCGCTCCTGGGGCAAGGAATTTTCCGATCTCATCGCCAATCCGAGCAATCTCTCAAAGGGTCACCTCGTATTTGCCCTCAAATATACCGTCGGCGAACCGTACCCCGAAGGCACGCTTCTCATCATCGACGCGCAGCAAAACGGCACCTTGCACGTTGAGATTGCGTACGTGCTCGACGGCATGCCGGTCTTTACGAAGTTTACGATGACAAAGCCGGACCATGTCAACGGTACGGAATATAACGACTACCTCGGAGCCTGGTATTGTACGCACTATGCCTATTACATGATCGACGGCGACGATGTCTCCGACGGCAATTACCTGGATGCGCGGCTGGTCTTCAACGATGATGAAACCATGGAATTTCAGTTCTTCGAGGAGGACGGCACGCTCGAGCATGTTGAGCATTACGAGCGGCGCACCGCATTTTCCGCGGAGGAGATCGCAATCTACAAAGAGTGGGATCGATACGGCACATTTTTCGACTTTGAACACATCGACGGCTGTGTCGCCGGTTACGCGGAAAACCCTCCTTCCCTCAAGTCCGGTAAAATGATCTTCGTCAGGACGGACGAGGAAGGCTTCGGAACCTTATTGTCGCTGGCGTGGTGTGAGCCCGATCCGAGTTACGGCAGCCGCGACTTCTATATCGCCATGGAACGCACCGCGTTTGACTCCGTGCACAATTCGGAGGACATCATGTGCTTCACGTTCAAGCGGTACTCCTATCTCACGCATACCGCAGGCACAAGCGTCGGCGACTTCTTCGGAAAATGGTACCTGACCGAGTTCCGGGAGGAGTCCGATACACTACCCACGAGCTGCGATAATCCGAAGGATTACGCGGTGTTACAGATCAACTCCGACATGACCGCTACGGAGTACCTCGGCGGCGAAGTGATCGGATCGTACGCGATCCGCACCAAAAAAGCCTCCGACGATCCCGCCTGGTACGGCGATTACAACTTGAAAAATGTCGTCACGGATTTCTCGAAACATCGTCTGGTCCTCAAGGCAACCGCAGACAGTGCCTGCCCCGGAATGCTGATCGTGATAGACATGAACGAGGACGGAACGATCGTGACGATGAGTTACGGAAAGAATGAGGAAGGCTCTCAGTATCATCCGTACCGGAAGTACGAGCGCGAGACGGGTGTATACCGGAGAGAGTAGACCTAAGGCACACAGGCCACCGGATGAATATCGACAAAAAATGAGTCGCTGACGTTACCCATGTTGGTTAACCATCAGCGACTCATTCAATTTTGCATGGTATATACTCTCGGTCTATTTCTGATATTCACGATTCATAGGTACATTTTTAAAATGTCCTCTTGAACAACTGCAAAGCACTGGATATGTGTATATAGTCGGCCATCCGTTAGGATCATTTTCCTCTGTATAATATTTACATGCATCAATTCCCCATAATACTCCTGTGCACCAAAGACTAGGAAGGCCATTACAATGCTTTCCTTCATGTGATAAAAAACCGCCTACTACATCCGCGAATTCTTCATCAGATAATTCCATTCCCAATTCTGAAAGAATTTGTTTCTTTTCTTCCAATGTCTTTGCATTTTCATATCTTTCTTTCTGTTCCTTTGTGTAACTCATACCTCATACCTCACCTTTCTTAAGATTATTCATTCTCCGTTGAGCCGAATAATCCAAACACTACAAGTTCTTACGTTTCGATAATATCATATTTCTTATGCGAAAGCAAACGTTTGTTGCATAATCATTCCTATAACAAACGGAACCTCCTTCCCCACTTATATGCAACAGCTATGGCCTGCCAATACAAACCGAACAAACAAGAAGAGCCCGCAAGAAACTTGCGGGCTCTTTGTGTGAGGCGACAACCGGATTTGAACCGGTGGATAACGGTGTTGCAGACCGGTGCCTTACCACTTGGCTATGTCGCCTTATGTTGGCTGTAATCGCTCTACAGCCGTGACCGCAGCGAACTGCGATCAAAACTCCCCGAGTAGGACTCGAACCTACGACACTCCGGTTAACAGCCGGATGCTCT
>CAMKRZ010000010.1 GCA_946415315.1 uncultured Lachnoclostridium sp.
AGCTTACTGGGAACACCCCTGCATAGCAGGGGGTTTATTTGGTTCTTGAAACCAAGAATACCGCCAGCTGCATACACAACTGGCGGTACGGAACTTTTTAATTTTTCACTGTCCTCTTGACGGGGAGCACACCATTTTCTCTGCCGGCCTTTACTATGCTGTGAAAATCGTATCGATCGGAAAAGTCACCCTTCGGCGTTTCCGAAGATACCTTAGAAGTTTCCGTGGATTGCCTTTACAAGCGACTGTGCATCCGGAGAAACCTTCTTAGCCTCGATGATGGAGACGAGGTCGCGGCGGACGAGATCCGCAAGGGCATCGTTCATGGTGCTCATGCCCTGTGCACGGCTCTGCTGCAGCATACTCGGAATCTGGATGGTCTTGCTCTCACGGATGAGGTTCGTGATCGCGGGCGTTGCCAGCATAACCTCGGATGCGAGAATACGACCGCTGCCGTCCTTGAGAGGAAGAAGCTGCTGCGTGAAGACGCCGCGGATAACGTTGGCGAACTGTGCACGGATCTGCTCCTGTGCTTCCAGAGGGCTGGCGTCGATGATACGCTCGACAGTCTGAGCAGCCGATGTGGTGTGCAGCGTCGAAAGAACGAGGTGACCGGTCTCGGCAGCGGTGATGGCAGCGGAGATGGTCTCGTAGTCACGCATTTCACCTACGAGGATAACATCGGGATCCTCACGGAGTGCGGAGCGGAGAGCAAGCGAGAAGGACTCAACATCTCTGCCGACCTCACGCTGATGGATCATCGCCTTGTTGTGAGGATATACGTACTCGATCGGGTCCTCAATCGTCATGATGTGACGCGCGGAGTTCATGTTGATATAGTTGACGACAGAAGCCAGCGTCGTGGACTTGCCACTACCGGTAGGTCCGGTTACGAGAACGAGTCCGCGGGGCGTCTCAGCCATCTGACGGATCGCAGCGGGAAGACCGAGCTTCTCGAAAGTCGGAATGTTCTGCTGCAGAATACGGATGCTGGCAGCCAGATTGTTGCGCTGATGGTACACGTTCGCACGGATGCGAAGACCGTCGGGAAGCATGACACCGACATCCAGGTCCTTACCGGAGTTAACATAGTTGATTTGATCCTCGCTCAGGATGGAGAAGATCATCTGCTTCGATTCCTCAGCGGTAGGGGTGGGATCCAGAATGGTCAGGACACCGTACCGTCTTACGGCCAGAGCAGTACCGACAGTGATATGAATATCGGAGCACTGCTGCTTTCTGGCATAGTTCATAATCTCTTCAAACGTCATGAAAGGGGCCCCCTTTATTATAGTTTTGCGCATATCCGAAAGCCCGTCGGCAAGAAACCGATACCCTCTCTCTGGGCTCCCAACATACATATGTCAGTATATCACATTTGACTGGTGATTTTGAGCAGTTTCGGAAAAAGAAATATAACATGTTCTAATCAAAATGATTAGCCAATCTAATACATATACAACTCCGGGGATCGCGTGCAGGCCTGCGGCGAAAACAGCACGGTTTTTCTTCTGTTTTTCATGATTTTGCACATTGACAAATGGAATATCTGATGGTAAAGTTAACGTGTTAATTGTTAACGTGTTAACTTTACTGCGAAAGGAGGAACTCGTGGACACCACAAAATCCAGTCAGGATCGTTTCAACATCGTTATGTCATTCCTGCGGACGGATCGTTTTCACCGCTGTGCGGCAGAGTCGCAGGTGAAGAAACTCGGCATTCACCGCAGTCAGCACATGATGCTGATGCATCTTGCCCGGTGCAAAGAGCCGCAGACACAGGCGGAGCTTGCGAAGGCGTTTGAGATCAGTCCGGCTGCCGTCACAGTCACGCTGCAGAAACTGGAGAAAGCCGGTTTCGTGACCAGGACTGCAGTCGAGGGCAACAATCGCGCGAAAAATATCGCGATCACTCCGGAAGGCATGGACATTGTGCGGAAATCCTGGGAGTTGTACAAGGCGCTTGACGAGGCGATGCTTGCGGGACTGACGGAAGAGGATCTGCAACATTTTTCGGATGTTCTTGCGCGCATGCAGGACAACCTGCGGCAGTACAGCCCGGAGGTCGCAACGCTAGAGTGAGCAGTTCCGGGATCGGGTTCCGGTCCTTACACTACCTCGCAGAGGAACGAAGAAAGGAAACAGACAACACATGCAACCTATGAAATGGTCAAAGTATGTTAAACCGTACCTGGCATACTTCATTCTCGGACCGCTGTGCATGATCGTGGAAGTCATCGGCGAAGTTGTCATGCCGAAGCTTCTCTCGGTCGTCATCAACAACGCGAATGAAGGAACGCTGAAGACGGGCACCAGCCTCGGGATCATGGCATTGATGATCCTGACGGCACTCATCATGATGGCCGGCGGCATCGGCGGCGCTTATTTTGCGTCGAAGGCCTCGGTCAGTTTTGCTGCGGATCTCCGCGCGGACGGATACCGCCGGATCCAACAGTATTCATTTGCAAACATCGATAAATTTTCCACGGGCTCGCTCGTGACAAGACTCACGAACGACGTCACGCAGGTTCAGAATTTTGTCGCGATGGCGCTTCGTATGGCGCTCCGCGCGCCGGGCATGATGATCGCCGCGCTGATCATGGCGATCATGCTCAACCCGCCGCTGTCGGTCGTCTTCGCAGTGTCGGTTCCCGCGATGCTTCTTGTGGTCGGCGGTATCATCCGCACCGGTTTCCCGCGTTTCGGGCGTGTGCAGAAGAAGGTTGACGACCTGAACTCGACGGTTCAGGAAAATGTCACCAACGTCCGCGTGGTCAAGAGCTTCGTCCGCGAAGACTACGAGATCGAGAAGTTCCGCGAGGCAAACGGAAACCTGAAGAAAGCGGGCATCTCGGCGGCGAAGGTTATGATCTTCATGTCGCCCGTCATGACGCTGTTCATGAACGGTACCATCATCGCCGTCATCCTGATCGGAGGACCGATGGTTCTCGATAACGGAATGAAGATCGGTGATCTCTCCGCATTCCTCACGTACGTAACGCAGATCCTCTCGTCGCTCGTCATGGTGACATTCCTGCTGATGTTCTCCTCGCGTGCGCTGGCGTCTGCAAGACGTATCCGTGAGGTCATGGACGAGCCGCTCGACCTGACGGATGCCGATGCGCAGTGCAAGGATCTGATGGTGGAGAAAGGCGATATCACCTTCAAGAACGTCTCCTTCCGCTACTATAAGAACAGCGAAGAGAAGGTCCTCAACAATATCAACCTCGAGATCAAGGCCGGTTCGACAGTCGGCATCATCGGTTCCACAGGCTGCGGCAAGACAACACTTGTGTCGATGATCCCGAGACTGTACGACGTGGATGAGGGCGAAGTTCTGGTCGACGGCGTGAACGTCCGCGACTATTCGCTCTACAACCTCCGTGAGGGCGTTTCCATGGTTCTTCAGAAGAACACGCTCTTCTCCGGTACGGTCACCGAGAACCTCCAGTGGGGCGATGAGAACGCCTCCGAGGAGGAGATCCGCCGCATGGCTGAGTACGCCCAGGCGGACAAGTTCGTGTCCTCGTTCAAGGACGGCTACAACACCGTGATCGAGCAGGGCGGCACGAACGTCTCCGGCGGTCAGAAGCAGCGCCTTTGTATTGCGCGCGCGCTTCTCAAGAAGCCGAAGATCCTGATCCTCGACGACTCCACGAGCGCCGTTGACACGGCGACCGAAGCGCAGATCCGAAAGGCATTTTCCGAGAAGGCGGTTGCAGGCGAGATGACCGATCCTTTCACGGAAAATCTCCGCAGGGCCACAAAACTCATCATCGCGCAGCGCATCAGCTCCGTGCAGGACGCCGACACCATCATCGTTATGGACGACGGCGTGATCACGGGTATGGGCACGCACGAAGAGCTCCTCGCGAACAATGTCGAATACCGCGAGATCTACGAGTCTCAGACGGGAAAGGGGGCGTGAGCGGATGGCAAGATCATTGGAACAACTGCAGCAGCAGTACAACAGCATAGCTAAGAAAAATGCCTTCAAGCAGCGTCCGCAGGGCGGTCCGAGAGGCCGCGGAATGATGGGCGGCAAGCCGAAGAGCGCGAAGAAGACGATCGCGAGACTTCTCACGTATATGAAAGGGTTTCGGCTGAGATTTGCGCTCGTTCTCGTGTGCATGCTCATGACCACGGTCACCAGCCTGATCGGAAGCTACCTTCTCGCGCCGATCATCAACAAGCTGACGCTTGCGGTCAATCCGGACAAGGAGATCAAAAGCTCGGTGTTCGAGCGGATCGCCGACAACTGGATCTCGAAGCTGACGGCGAGCTTCTTTGACAACGATACCAAGGTAATGACCTACGTTCTGATGGCGCTGATCATGCTCGGTGCGATCTACTGCATCGGTGTCATCACGACATACACGCAGGCGCGTCTGATGCTCTCTATCTCGCAGGGTATGATCGAGCGCATCCGCAACGACCTGTTTGCAAAACTTCAGAAGCTTCCGGTGCGGTACTTTGACTCCCGTCAGACCGGTGAGATCATGTCCCGCTTCACCAACGATATCGACAACATCGATGTCATGATCAACAACTCGTTCACGCAGCTCGTGTCGGGCGCCGTGACGCTGGTGGGTACGTTCATTTTCATGATCACCACGAGCTGGATCCTCACGCTGATCACGGTGGCGTTCATCCCGGTTCTCCTGTTCGGCGGTTTCACCATCGGCAAACTGAGCCGCAGATACTATGCCGCTCAGCAGAGCGCTCTCGGTGCCGTGAACGGCTACATCGAGGAGACGGTCACCGGCCAGAAGGTCGTCAAGGTGTTCAACCACGAAGAGTGCTGCGTGGAAGAATTTTCCGCGCTCAACGACGACATGCGTGACAAGCAGTTCAAGGCGCAGTTCTGGGGCGGTGTGACCGGTCCGATCATGGGCAACACCTCGCAGATTTCCTACGCGGCGACGGTCGGTATCGGCGGCGTGCTGATGATCTTCGGCAAGATCACGGCCGGCGGTCTCACGGTGTTCGCAACCTACTCGCGCCAGTTCGCAATGCCGATCAACATGCTCTCGCAGCAGATGGCTACGTTCTTCTCCGCGCTTGCGGGCGCTGAGCGTGTCTTCGAGGTGATGGACGAAGTTCCCGAGGCTCCGGATGTCGAGAATGCCGATCCGATGGAAAATATGAAGGGCCATGTTGTCATGGAGCATGTAACGTTCGGTTACAACCCTGACAAGACCGTTCTCAAGGACATCAACCTCTACGCAAAGCCCGGTCAGAAGATTGCCTTCGTCGGTTCCACCGGCGCGGGCAAGACGACGATCACGAACCTGCTGAACCGCTTCTACGACATTGACGAGGGTACGATCACGATCGACGGCGTCAACGTCAAGGACATCAAGCGCGACGTCCTGCGCAAGGACATCGCTATGGTTCTTCAGGATACGCACCTCTTCTCCGGCACGGTCATGGAAAATATCCGCTACGGCCGGCTGGATGCGACTGACGACGAAGTCATCGCTGCCGCAAAGACCGCTTCGGCGCACAGCTTCATCATGCGTCTCTCGGACGGCTACCAGACGAAGCTCGACGGCGACGGTGCGAACCTCTCGCAGGGACAGCGCCAGCTGCTGAACATCGCCCGCGCGGCTCTCTCGAAGGCTCCGATCCTCGTCCTCGACGAGGCGACCAGTTCGGTTGATACCCGTACCGAGCGTCACATCGAGCACGGTATGGACCGCCTGATGAAGGATCGCACGACCTTCGTCATCGCGCACCGCCTCTCGACGGTCCGCAACGCGAACGCCATCATGGTGCTCGAGCACGGCGAGATCATCGAGCGCGGTGACCACGACGACCTCCTCGCGCAGAAGGGACGTTACTATGAACTTTATACCGGCGTCAAGGAACTTGATTGACGCTCCTCCTAAATAATCTCGGCAAGAAAGGCCGTTCTGCCGCCGAAGGGCGGCAAACAGTACCCCCGACACGTGGACACGCAGTGTCCGACGAGTCGGGGGTACTGTTTTGGGAGGGAATGACCGGCTCTTCAGCTACATCATGGATATTGCAAATCGAGAATAATTTATCGAAAAACGATAAATATTTATTGACTTTTAGTTCCTGAAGATGTATGATGTCCGCGAACGGGATACGTGAAAACGCTGCCGGGCATGGGCCCGGCAGACTCCCGGTTACGGTAAAGGAGTGTTCAGGCTATGAGCAGGACGGAGACACAGAACAGACAGTACCGTCTGTCCGTCGGACTTCGGATCATGACGGTAGCGATCGCAGCTTTTGCGGGGGGATTGATGGTTGTGGCGAGCGTCATACGGCGCTCAGTTCCGTACCTCATTTCGGATGAGGTATGGAGTCGGTTCGGGTTTCCGAAGACGGCGCAGACGCTCTCGTTTGAGCGGTGGGACGAGATCATGAGCGGGCATACGGTATTCTCCGTGATCGTGCTGGTGCTTTGCCTCGCGATCCTGTTTCGCTTCAATCTGGTCTGCGTGCAGATCGGGGCCGACAATTCATTTTCCAGGGAGAACGCGTCCGGATTTCAGACCATGGCGTGGCTCTCACTGGGGATCGTCGCCGTCTATGTGTGCAAGATCGCGCTGTATGTCAGCCGATGCATTTCGGGTGATTTTGCGAGAGCGGCCGTGATCCTCGCGGTTATTTACGGCTCCATGATCGTGGCATGCCTGATCTTCGCGTTTCTGTGCAGATCACTGTCCAAACTCGTGTACAATGCCTACGAGGTCAAGCTTGAGAATGAGCTGACCATATAGGAGGTGCAGGATGATCATCGTGAATGTTGATGTTATGCTTGCCAAGCGGAAGATGAGCGTCACGGAGCTTGCGGACAAGGTCGGGATCACGATCGCCAACATGTCCGTTTTGAAGACCGGCAAGGCCAAGGCGATCAAGTTTTCCACGCTCGACAAGATCTGCGAGGCGCTGCACTGCCAGCCCGGGGACATTCTGGAACATGCGGAAGGGGAGATTTCCGATTCGTCGGAAAATGATTAATTCGGAGGGAGATTGCAGATGGAAGAGAAGACACGTTTTTCGATTTTATTCAGACCGACGTTAGTGTACGCGGTATTGTTTACGTTTTGCCTATACGACAACGCCAAGGGCATACTGGTTGCGGTGCTCGGCCTGATCACGGTGCTGTACTGCAACCTGATCGACAGGAGGCAGATGCATGAGCGCAAGCGCGACAGACTGCTGTACGAGATTGCGTTTGTCCTGCTGGCGCTTTCCTGCGGCCTGACGGACAACGACGGGATTGTGTTCTTCAACCTTGTCGGGATGCTGTTTGTGCTGGTTGTCATGTTGCTCCATGATCACCAGGACGACGACAGCTGGAGCATCATGAAGTACCTGACAGAGATGGTCAGAACGGGCGTCAATGCGATAAACGGACTGTCACATTTTCCTAACGATATTCGGGAGGAAAATGAACAGGCGGAGAGCGGGAGGAAAAAGGTCACGGGTTACATCCTGATCGGACTTCTGATCGCTATGCCGATGCTGGCGATCATCCTTGCGCTCCTTCGCTCCGCAGACGTTGTGTTCGCATCGGTGCTGAACGATATGTTTGAGAGTTTCGATGTGACAACGAGCGTGCTGATCACGCTGATGATGGTGTTCGCATTTTTCTTCACGTATGCCGGCATGCGGTACTTTATCCGGCAGTCGCCGGTACAGCCGGAAGGGGAGAGAAAGCGCTACGAACCGATCATCGCGATCACGGCGCTCTCGGTGATCTCCGTTGTGTACCTGCTGTTCTCGGGAATCCAGATCGCGTATCTGTTCATCGGGAACATGACGCTTCCGGACGGCTACACGTACGCGGAGTACGCGCGGGAAGGCTTCTTCCAGCTGCTTGCTGTATGTGCGCTGAACCTGATGATCGTGCTCTTCGTGCTCGCATGGTTCCGCGAGCATATTGTGCTCAAGGTGCTGCTCTCCGTCATTTCCGGATGCACGTACATCATGATCGCATCCTCCGCGATGCGCATGGTGATGTACATAAGGGAGTACAACCTGACGAGAAAGAGGATCCTTGTTCTTTGGGCTTTGCTTGTGATCGGCGTTCTTCTGGCCGGCGTGATCGTACAGATTTTCAAAAAGGATTTCCGGCTGTTCCGATACAGTCTGGCCGTATGTGTCGTGTGCTACCTGGTGCTCTCGTTCGGAAGAATGGACTACTGGATCGCAAGATACGACGTGGATCACTGCGTTACGGAGCATAAAGACAGGGGGATACAATGGTTTGAGAGTACTGCCGAGCCGGATGTGCCGCTGGATTATCTCGCGGAGCTCTCGTGCGACGCGGCGCCGATCATTGCCGATTACAAGGGGTCGTGGGCGAACGATTACCGTGAGTCGATCTACGATGTGCAATATGACACGCTCAGACAATGGAATCTGTCGCGGTATATGGCGCGGCAGGCGTTAAAGAAGAACGGAAAATGAAGCATCCGCGTCGGTGGAAACGGGAGGCACTATGGGTTCAATTCCGATGAATCGTGTGATGGAGCGGCTTGACCGGTTGGTTGCGGCCGACGACTCGGCAGGCGCAAGAAGGCATCTTCTGTACTGGCTTGAGGAGGCGCGGCTCTCCGGCGATGAGCGCGCGATGCTGACCTTCTGCAACGAGCTGATGGGGCAGTACCGTATGGCAGGGAACGCGGAGGAGGCGATCCGCAGCGCGGAAAATGCGCTCTCTCTTGTGGAGAAACTGGGCCTTGAAAACACGGTGTCCGCGGGGACCGTGCATGTGAACTGCGGAACGGTATATACCGCATTCGGACGGCCGTCGGACGCGATGGCGCAGTACCGGAAGGCGGAGGAGATTTTCCGGCAGCAGCTTGCGTCTCCGGACGCGCGCATGGGCAGCCTGTACAACAACATGGCATCGTGCCTGGCGGCGCTGGGGGAGTATGCGGAGGCGGAGAAGTCGTACGCGAAAGCGCTTTCCGTGATGGAGGCGATTCCGGGCTCCGAGCCGGAGCAGGCAATCACCATGCTGAATCTTGCGGATCTGCTGCGCGCGGCGTACGGCCTTGCGGAAGCCTGCGAGCGGATCGACGACTGTGTTCAGAAGGCGTATGATCTTCTGGAAAAGGAGGACGTTCCGCGAGACGCAAACTATGCGCAGACATGCGGAAAATGCGCGCCTGTCTTCGAGTTCTACGGCTGGTTTGTGTACGCGACCGAACTGCGGAAGAGGGCTGCGTGGATCTATTCGCGCGAGGCAAAATGAGATTTGTACGATCGGACAGAGAAAGGCGAGGACATGAAGGGTCTGGAGATATCACGGGCGTTCTGGGAAGAATGCGGCAAACCGATGCTTGAGGAGCGGTTCCCCGAACTGATGGGGCTGATCGCCGTCGGGCTTGTCGGCGCCGGCTCGGAGCGCTACGGCTATGACGATGAACTTTCGAGAGACCACGATTTTGAGCATGGATTCTGCATCTATCTGCCGGACGAGGAGAAGGTGAACAGGCGGCAGGAATTCCTGCTGGGAAGGGCGTATGAGTCTCTGCCGAAGGAGTTCATGGGGCTTCGCAGAAGTCTCTTCAACCCTGCGGGCGGCAACCGCCACGGCGTGTTCCGTACCGCGGAGGTTTTTCGCACGATGACCGGTCTGCCGGGGATGCCGGACGGCTGGCGCGATTTCCTGCGGGTGCCGGACGAAGCGCTCGCGGAGGCGACCAACGGCGCCGTATTTTACGACGGCCTCGGAGAGTTCAGTGCGATCCGTGATGCGTGGGGCAATCCTCCGCGCGATGTACAGCTCAAGAAACTGTGCGGTTATCTGATCCGCATGAGCCAGACCGGCGAATACAACTTCGAGCGATGTGTGAAACGGTTGGACAAGGCTACCGCGCAGCTCGTTCTCGCGGAGTTTGTCCGGGCGACGATAAGCGCGTGGGGATGGATCCATAACCGGCCCACGCCGTACTACAAATGGTGCCTTCGATCGCTGGCGGATTACGCCGGCTCCGCGCATCTGTATGTTATGCTGAACACGCTTCTGCTCAACGGGACCGTCAGCTCCGGAACGGAGGAAGACCTGGCGGAGGTCGCAAGAAACGGGGACGGCACGTGCTCAGCGATGGATCTGATCCGGTGCATTTGCGCGGAGATCATTGCCGGTGTGAAACGCGGATTTCCGGAGTGCGCGGGGGAGACGGATCTGCAGCGCATGGCGCTTGCGCTCAATGACCGCATCGGTGACGGCGTGCTTCGGAGCATGAGTCCGCTCGCGGCGATCGGGTAGGGGAGAAGGCATGAACGGTTACGAATACGAACAGGCGTGCGCGGACTACCTTCGCAGGAAGGGCTTCCGGGATGTTCAGGTGACGCAGGCGAGCCGCGACCAGGGCGCCGACATCATTGCCGTACACCGGAAGCAGCGGTACGCGGTTCAGTGCAAATACTACGCGACGCCGGTGGGCAACAAGGCGGTGCAGGAAGTCTATGCGGCCGCGACATTTTACGAATGCGACCGCGCGGTCGTGATGACCAACAATACATTTACCAAGGGCGCGATCGAGCTGGCGGAGTCGCTCGGCGTGGAGCTGATGCCGGGGATCGAGCCCGCAGGACGACGCTTCGGTCCGGCGGAAATCCTGATCGTTCTGCTGACACTCGCGGCCGTCGGGCTGATCGCGTATATCGCCGTGAAACCGGATTGGCCGAACGCTCCGGAGCCGTTGAAGCCCGAGACGCTCGGCACGAACGACAGCGCGTACTACATTGCCTCGGGGCTTGTCATCCTGGGCGGGATGTTGTTCTTTCTCCGGGCGTACGGCTGGGGAATGGCGGTGTATGCGGCAGCGGCGGCTTCGGGATTTGTTCTGGTCGGGATTCAGGACAACTGGAAGGCATTGTATCCCATAGTCGGAATCTTCGGCATGTTGCTGTGTCTGTTCCGGCTTCTGTGCTCCCGCAGGTACCGCGTCCGTGAGGCGACTTTCGCCGTGGCTGAGGAAGCGATCGAACCGCCTGCCGGCGCTTCGGAAAATGAACCCGCGGACGGAGTTGCGGCATCAACGCAGCAGGGAGCGGAAGAGCGGTTGCCGGAGGAGGGCATGTATCTTCTCGGAGAGCTGGTGCAGGTAGCGGAACAGCGGCTGCGCGAGGCGGATGATCCGCAGGAGCGGGAGTGCCTTGGGGAGATTGTAGACAGAACATATGCATTTCTTGCGGAACAGAGAGAGAATAGCTGATAAAACCGGCGCGTTTCCCATAGAACAGCGGGAGGATAGCTGAAAAATCGGCGCATTACTCGTCAAACAGCGGGATCGCTGAAATTACCTGCATATTTCCCGCCGGACATCTTATGGTTGTCGGCGGGTTCCGATAACAGGGGGGCTGTAACATAAGAAATCGGGGCGGACACTCGCGTGTCCGCCCCGACTCACTTAAGGGGGGTAGAAAAATAAGATTCAGTAAGAATCGTCAGCCTTCAATCGGGATGTACTTCTTCTGTTCAACCTTCGGCTGGTCTTCCTTCTTCGGGATGGTGACGATCAGGACGCCGTTCTCAAACTTTGCCTTGATGTCCTCCTCGGTCACCTGCTTGCCTACATAGAAGCTTCTGCTGCAGGAGCCGTAGAAACGCTCGCGACGAAGGAACTTGCCGTTCTTGTCCTTCTCATCGTTCTCGGCCTTCTTGGTCGCATTGATGGTCAGGTAGCCGTTCTTCAACTCGGCTGTGACATCTTCCTTGCCGTAACCCGGCAGATCAATGTTCAGCTCGAAGTCGCCTTCATTTTCCTTCACATCGGTCTTCATCAAACCGTTGTAGTTGCGTGCACCCGCGAAACCGGGCTTTTCAGGAACCATGAAGTCATCGAAAAAGTCATCAAAAAGGTTTTCACCGAAAATTCTGGGCATCAACATATGTCATTCCTCCTTTGCGTGAAGTAACTCACGTTCTCTTGTAAAGTAACTTGGGGAATCGGTTGCCCTGGCGGGGGAGGCTGTCGCTTCGGAACCCGTAAGGTCTTTTCCCTTCGTTCTGACTGCATTATATCACCGTTGTTAGCACTCGTCAAGAGTGAGTGCTAACAATTATTGTGAATTTTCTGTGTTTTGCAATTTGGAATCCAACGGTCCGGTCTTTTGGTTAGTGGTTGTCCGAAACCCGGTTCTGTGGTATAGTAATTCCGTATAAAGAAGAAATACTTCGGAGGTTTATCATGGCACATTTTCATGGCACGTTTTTTTCGAAAACGCTCAGCCGTCCAGTTCATTTTACGGCTGTTCTGAGCAACGACGTTGCGTATGGCACGGAAAATAATCCGCATTTCGGGAGACCGGTAAAGAATGTCTATCTGCTGCACGGTTACAGCGGATGCGATACCGACTGGTTCACAAACGTTCCGCTCGGCGAGATTGCGAACCGCTTCAACGTGAACTTCTTCCTGCCGAACGGCGACAACAATTTCTATCTTGACCAGCCGCAGACGGGCTGCAAATACGCGAGCTTCGTAGGCAGGGAGTTCATCGACTACACGCGCAAAACGTTCGGGCTGTCGGACAAGAGGGAGGATACGTTCATCGGCGGTCTTTCGATGGGCGGCTTCGGCTCGCTGCACACGGCGTTTCTGTTCCCGGAGACGTTCGGCAAAGTGATCGCGCTCTCGTCCGCGCTGATCCAGAACGGGCTGGCGTTCTTTACACCGGACATGGACAACGGCATGGCAAACTACGATTACTACAAATGGATCTTCGGCGATCTGCAGAATGCGGCGAAGACGGACATCAACCCTGAGGTGCTGGTGCGCAACCTCAAGGAGAGCGGAGCGCAGATCCCGGATGTGTTCATGGCCTGCGGCACGGAGGACTTTTTGTATCGCCCGAACTGCGATTTCAAGGCGTTCCTGGACTCCATCGAGGTTCCCGCGACGTACGTCACCGCGCCGGGCGTGCATGATTTTGCGTTCTGGAGAACGCACCTTGTGACCGGACTTATATGGGCTCTGGAGCCGGAGAATTTCGCGGATCAGTTCGGCGACAAGCTGAACTGACAGGAGCAGATTCCGCAGAAACAATACCGAAACAGAACGGGCATCCGTGAGGATGCCCGTTTATTGCTGACGAAAAATGTGAACCGGATCAGAATTTGCCGATCGTTGCGCCGACGGTCGGGAGCGACGAGATGTCGAGGATCATCCACGCCGTCATGCCGGTTTCGATCGTGTGCTTGTGCATGTTGGCTGCGAGCTCACTCGGAAAATCGAGCGCGTCGCATTTCATGACATCGAGAACCGGTACCTGCATCGGAGAGCCATCCACGAAGACGACGACTACGTCATTCTGGGAGAACGTTCCGACAGAGACAAGGCCGCGCACAACACAGCGATCCTTGTACAGCTTTGCGCGCTTGATGCCGACTTCCGTAGCCTTGGGAGCGATCATGAAGGACTCGTCGACGCGGAACATGTTCGGATAGTTGCCGTCTGCGGGGATCGACTCCGCCGGGAACGGCTGTGCTGCCGGAGCCGGAGCTTCCTTCGGTCCGAAAAGTTTACTGAAAAACCCCATAGTACAATATCCTCCTTATGCGGCGGTCAGTTTCCTGCGGAAACCCGCCCTGATGCATGTAATTATATCACACACGGCAAGGTCGTTGCAATGGCTAAAAAGTACGGTGCACCGCATATTTCATGCGGAAAATGAATCCCGGACAGTAGTTTTGTAACAAAGATGTAACATACGGTTTTTCGCCTTTTTCTTGCGTTTTGCGCTTTCCTGAGTATAATATATTTGGTTTACTATGTGGGGATGACTTGTTGCGCGTGTTTATTTTCCGACTGACAGACGCCGGAAATTTTGACAGCTCTGTCCGAAGTCCGGTCGAAAGGACAGAAATTCAATATAGAGAGGTTTAGCATGCCGTTTTTAGCGTTTGATCTTTCGGCCTTTAACGGGTTCGATTCCGACATTTTACTGTATATTCAGGAGCATATCCGCTGTGAGTTCCTGGACTGGATCTTTCCGAATATCACCTATCTCGGGGATGCGGGTATCTTCTGGATCGTGCTGACCGCGATCCTGATGTGCTTCCGCAAGACGCGCCGGGCTGCCTTCTGCTCGATGTTCGCGCTGATCGGCTCGCTTCTGCTGAACAATATCATTCTTAAGCCGCTTGTCGACCGCGTTCGTCCGTACGAGATCTACGAAGGACTCGTGCTGATCGGAAAGAAGGCGAAGGATGCCTCGTTCCCGTCCGGACACACGGCCGCGAGCGTCGCATCCGCGGTGGCACTGAGCTTTCATCTGAGAAAGAGATGGTCAATCCCGCTGATCATTTTTGCGCTGATGATCAGTTTTTCCCGATTGTATATCGGAATTCATCATCCGACGGACGTGCTGTTCGGTATCGTGGACGGCCTTCTGCTCGCGTTGATCGCATGGATGATCGAGCGCCGCATGAACCGGAGTGTGGTGTGGTATCAGCGTTTTACCGGTGAGAAGAGAGAGGAACAACAGGAAGCGTAACGCAGGGTGCGCGGAGCACCCGGGGAGGTTCGTTTGAACGTGACGATCGTTCTTCCGTCGCTGAACCCCGATGAGAAAATGATCCGCACCGTGGAGGGGATCCTCGCGGAAGGGTTTACGGACATCGTGGTTGTGGATGACGGAAGCGCTGAGGAATACAGAAAGCCCTTTGAGACGGTGGCGGCGATGGAAGGCGTGACCGTTCTTGCGCATGAGGTAAACAAGGGCAAGGGCCGTGCGATGAAGACGGCGTTCGCCTATGTACTGGAGCATCGCCCGGACTCGAAGGGCGTTGTGACGGTTGACGGCGACGGGCAGCATTTGCCGAAGGATATCCGCGCCTGTGCGGAGGCGATGATCGCGGAGGGCGATAAGATCGTTCTCGGCGTGCGCGATTTCAGCAAGCCCGAAGTGCCGTTCAAGAGCCGCAACGGCAACAACATCACCAAGGCCGTGTTCCGCATTTTCTGCGGGATCCGCATCAGCGATACGCAGACGGGACTGCGCGCGATCCCGAGGCAGCACCTGCCGCTCATGTGCGAGATCGCGGGCGAGCGCTACGAGTACGAGACCAATCAGTTGCTGATCTTCAAGGATGAGGGGATCAAGCTGCACGAAGTCACGATCGACACGGTGTACATCGATGATAATGCGTCTTCGCATTTTCATCCGTTCCGGGATTCGTGGCGGATCTACAAGATCATTTTGAAACACATCGGCAAATCGGTCCTGGCCAAGTTTCTGGGGGCGTCGCTTCTGTGCTTCCTGATCGATACGTCGCTGTTCTACCTCCTCAATACCGTGCTGTGGGGAGCGGGCATGACGGCCGGGGAGGATTCGCAGCTGCGAGTCGCGCTTGCGACCATCGGGGCGCGTGTGGTGAGCACGATCTGCAATTTCTGCCTGAACCGGAAGGTTGTGTTCCAAAACACCGACGACGTCAAGAAGACGCTTATACGGTATTACATCCTGGCGATCTGCCAGATGACGCTGTCGTTCTCGCTGGTGTATCTGGTGGCGGAGAGGCTGCTCGGCATGACTGCGGGAATCCTGGAGTCGATCGTCAAATTCTTCGTCGACATGTGCCTCTTCGTGGGGAGTTTCCTCGTCCAGAAGCACTGGGTTTTCAAAAAAGGAAAATGATCCTGCGGGCGATTCCGGGTGCGGTGCAGGGCGTGTGATCATACAGAATGAACGTGTGTGGGAATATTCGGTAACATAGGAGAACATTATGGGAAAGAGGATTTTACGGTATTTTTTGCGGCTTTTGCTGTTTCTCGCGGTTACGCTGGTCATTGTGGCCGGCTCGCTGTACGCGGTGATCTACCGCTGCTGCAACGGACCTTCCGCCGCGGCGAAGGCAACGTTTGTAACAACCTTTAAGGAGACGGGTCAGCTCAAGTTCGTCCCCAACCTTGTGATGTCAAAAGCGGAGATCCAGAAGATCGTCGATGCCAACAATCTGAAGCCGATGGATACCGAGAGCAACAAATCTCTGATCAAGATCGGACACAACGACGGTCCGGAGATCGAAGATCCGAGTAAGAAGGACAAGGAGAAAGAGGTGTTCGACGAGAACGGCGTTCGTATCGTGGAAGTGCCCGGCCGCACGTTCTTCGGGAAAATGATGATCGTCAAGGATCCTTCCCAGGTGATCGTCGGAACGACCTATCCGTGGAAGGAACTCGGTGAGGATCTGGATAAGATCGTCAAGAAATACAACGGTGTCGGCGGTGTCAACGGCGGTCTTTATCAGTCGGACAACAACAAGGGCGGAAGCCCCTACGGCGTTGTCGTTTCGCAGGGGGAGATCCAGTACAACAAGCCATCCCAGAGAGGACTGTACCTGATCGGTTTTGACGAGGATGACTACCTGGTGATCAAGAATCTCGAGGGTATGAAGGCCGATGATGTCAAGGCCTATGTCAAGGAAGCGCGGATCCGCGACGCGGTTACCTTCCAGGAGGAGTTCAAGGACGAGAACAACCATTTCGTGCCGCTGGTCATCGATGGTCAGGGGCGTGAGATGCAGGGACTCGGCAGCGGAAGCAACCCGAGAACCGCGATCGGTCAACGTGCGGACGGAGCGGTGCTTCTCTTCGTCACGGACGGTCGTGGCGCAGGCGGACATCTCGGTGCAACTGCGGCGGACCTGATCAGCGTGATGCTTGAGTTCGGCGCTGTCAACGCGGCAAACCTCGACGGTGGCAGCTCCTCGTCGATGTATTACGGTGATGAATATGAGATGACGAGTGTGACGTTCTATTACCAGCACGCATCGTGGAGGTTGCCGGATGCGATGGTCGTTCTGCCGAAGAGTAATTGATCGGGAATATGAAGTGAAAGTAATTTGATAACAGCAGGGGGAGTATTTCTCAGTGGCAATCGAGGAGAACAACAAGAAGAAACCGGATCCCGCGAAGCGGTATCACAGGTTGTACGACGCATACCGCGATGAGACGAATGAGGATGACGATGAGTTCTGGAGCGCGCTGAACCCGGGCAAATACACCGGGGAGAGCGCAAGGAACAAAGCAGCGGTGCGCAGCGCGACAGACGGAAACGCAGTCCGGACGAAGACGCGAAAGATCGCGGACGATGAGGAAGAAGAATATGACAGCGCGGCAAGGCGCCGCGCGAACAAACGCAAGCGTGAGCAGGAGCGGAAATTGAAGCGCGGACGCAGGTTCTTCCTGGCATTCCTGCTCCTGTGGGCAATCGCTCTGATCTGCGGCGGTGTGTGGCTGTGGAGATACACCGGGCGGTGCCTTAACGAGTACGAACAGTCCCAGCCGGAGAACAATGTCGACCGTCTTCTGCAGGAGTATGTCGCGAAGGTGCGCGACGGCTCCATTGAGAGTGAACTCACATTTTTCAGGGAGAACGAAGACTGGAAGCTTCCCAGCGAATTCGAGAATGAGAATTACCTCAAGGACATGTTCTTTGAGAAACTGGAGAGTGTTACGACGTTCACCTGTGTGAAGAATAAGAACAGTTACAGCACGACCAATCCGATCTACGATATTCTGGGTGACGGGAAGGTTGTGGCGCGTATGCGCATGACTTCCTACAATCCCAAGAAGATCCTCGCGATCCTCGAGGTGTGCGAGTGGAAGATCGAGTCACTCTCAATCGATTCCGAGATTTTTATGGATGTGATCGACATCGACAGCGACAATCTGAACACGACCGACTACGTGTACACGGTTCCCGAAGGGTATAAGATCACGGTCAACGGCACGGAGCTCTCGCAACAGTACGTGGTTAAGACGTCCGAGGTCCCGAAGGAACTGGAGTATGTGAAGGACTACATCAAGTACCCGCTCAATGTCACATACAAAGTCTGTGAACTGCTGAATCGACCGGAAGTCACCGTCGTGGACACGGAGGGCAAGGCAGTTGCTGTCGAGTTCGATGACAAGGGCTGCTTCAGCATTCAGTACGAGCCGAAGACCGGCCTTGAAGCACCGCAGGAACGGTACGATCTGGCTCTGTTGACCGCTCAGAAATGGATGGATTTCGTGACGGATGATCTGACCGGCAAATACCACGGTCTCGATGAAATCCGGAAGTATCTTCTCAAGGATTCGCTGTTCTATGTGAAGTCGGAGGAGTACGGCAAAGGTATCGATATTAAGTTCATCAGTACGCACACGCTTGACAATCCGGTATACACGGACCTGGAAGTCACGGAATACAAGGAGTATACGGAGGACTGCTTCTCGATCCACGTGTATTTTGTCAAGAACATGCGCCTCGTCAAGAGTAATAAGCGCCGCGTAACTTCGGTGTTTGATTCCACCCTGTATTTCATCTACTACGATGATTCGGATGACGGCGTGGACAATCCTCACTGGACACTTGCCGATATGATCGCGGGAGCAAGACAGAACTACGGCAGCGACGAGGATTAAGGGGCAGCGGGGATCGCTCCCGACAGTTGAAAACGGATATGACAGCGACGGCGCGGCCAGTGATGGCGGCGCCGTTTTCATGTTCCCGGTAGCATACGACAAAGCGCACGGAAGTGGAAAGGATAACACAAGCGTTTTACGTTGTGCGAGGTGCCGTTGTGTGGTAAACTGTATGGGAATGATTTTGCGAATGATTCGCGGAAGGAGATTACAGTATGAATCGGGAAAATAAGAGACGTTCCTACGAGAAGGGTTACTATAAAACGCATCCGTGCGATGAGACGTTTGTGTGCAAGGAGTGCGGCAGGACCGTTGTGCCGGATGGCGCGGGAAGCGACCACCGCAACCACTGCCCGAACTGCCTGACGAGCCTGCATGTGGACATTGAGCCCGGTGACCGCGAGAGCGACTGCGGCGGTCACATGGACGCGATCGCAGTGTGGGTCCGCAAGAACGGCGAGTGGGCGATCATTCACCGCTGCCGCGTGTGCGGGGCGATGAGCTCAAACCGTGTGGCGGCGGACGACAATCCGATGAAACTGATGTCCATTGCATTGCGGCCGCTCACGAATCCGCCCTTCCCGATTGAGCGCATCGAGGAGATGACGCGGCTGATGGGCGGCGAGGGAAGGATTCAGTAATCTGAAGGTCAGAGAGGTAGCCTATGATCACTGCGGTAGTTTTTGATATGGACGGCGTGCTGTTCGACACGGAGCGGCTGTGTCAGACGTGCTGGCTCAAGCTGGCCGAGGAGGACGACATCCCCCATATGCCGGAGGTGTATGCGCTGTGCATCGGCGTCAACGCACAGACGACGGAGCGCATCGTGTATGAGAACTACGGGAAGGATTTTCCGTACGAGGAGTACTGCCGGCGCACAAGCGCCATGTACAACCAATACATTGAGGAGAACGGCGTGCCGGTGAAGAACGGCGTTCGTGAGACGCTTGCAGCGCTCTCCGCGGCGGGGCTGAAGATCGCGGTTGCGTCCTCGACAAGGCGCGAGAAGGTGCTTTGTCATCTGGAAAATGCGGGGATCGCGCAGTACTTCGAGGCGGTGATCGGCGGTGACACGGTGACGCACTCGAAGCCTCACCCCGAGATCTTCCTTACGGCCTGCGAAGCGCTCGGCGTTGAGCCGGAGAAGGCGATCGCGGTGGAGGACTCGCACAACGGGATCCGCGCGGCGCACGCGGCCGGAATGGCGCCTGTGATGGTGCCGGACCTTCTGCCGGTGACGGAGGAGATGCGGAAGTTGTCAGCGTATGTCGCTGAGGACATGAATGACGCCTGCGCATGGATGCTCGCGGCGGCAGGAAAAGAACGAGATAAGTAGGATGCCGGAATCGGTATTCGCGGCAGACGACAATAGAAACCAATGAGAACAGGGGGAGTTGAGACGACAATGGATTCGAACAAAAACCGTGCAGCAGACGGTGAGGCTGCGGAGGCAAATGTTTCAGACGGCACGGCGATCCGCTCGCTTGCGGAGCGTCGACCTATTTTGCGAAAGAGGATGTTTCTCTATCTGACGGAGTTCTTTGCGGGCATGTCCGTGATGGCGGTCGAGCTCGGCGCGAGCCGCCTGCTGGCGCCGTACTTCAGCTCGTCGCAGATCGTGTGGACGATCATCATCGGCACCATCATGATCGCGATGGCGCTCGGCAACATTTACGGCGGGCACAGCGCTGACAAAAAGCCCGATCCCGACCGGCTCTACGTGCGCGTGCTGATCGCGGCGGTGTGGATCGCGCTGATCCCGGTGGTCGGCAAATACATCATCCTCGGCATTTCCGCGCTTCTGATCTTCACGGTGAGCAGCAATTTCCTGGTGATCGCGGGCTTCGCGGCGTGCATGGTGATCTTCGTGTTCCCGCTGTTTCTGCTCGGAACGGTCACCCCGTCCCTCGTCAAATTCGCGACGGACAACCTCGAGGACAACGGCCGCCTTGTCGGCAACCTGAACGCGTCCAACACGGTAGGCAGCATTATCGGAACCTTCGTTCCGACGTTCATCAGCATTCCGGCGGTCGGAACGGCGATCACGTTCCTGATCTTCGCGGGCATCCTTCTGGCGCTTGTCGCGGTGTACTTCATCACCTCCGGGGTGGCGATGCGGAATGTGAAGAAACTTCCGATAGCGGGGATCATTTTCCTCGCGTGCTGCATCTTCGGGCACAGCAGCAGTTTCGCTTTCTGGCAGAAGGATCTCACCTACGAGGGCGAGTCGATCTACAACTACCTGCAGGTCTATGAGGACGACAAGCAGGTGGTGCTTTCGACAAATGTTCTGTTCGGCGTGCAATCCGTCTATCGAAAGGACGGTGCACTGACCGGAATGTACTACGATTACGCGATGGCGGCGCCGTTTCTCGCGGGGATCCATGACCGCGAGGTGCTCTCAATCCTCGTGCTCGGCAACGGGTCGGGAACATTTGCCACGCAGTGCAACCGGTACTTTGACAACGTGACGGTCGAGGGTGTCGAGATCGACGAGAAGATCACGGAGCTGGCGGAGAAGTATTTTGCGCTGTCCCCGGATGTGAAGGTGACAACCTACGACGGGCGCGCGTTTCTGAACGCCGTGGACACGAAGTACGACGTCATCATGGTCGATGCGTACCAGGACATCACGATCCCGTTTCAGATGTCCTCTGTCGAGTTCTTCACGCTTGTGAAGGATCACCTGACAGACGGCGGTGTGATGGTCGTCAACATGAACATGAAGGGCAGCCGCGAGGACGGGATCAACATGTATCTCGCGGATACGATCGCGAGCGTGTTCCCGTGGGTGCGGACGGTCGACGTCATCGGTTCGACGAACCAGGAACTCTTCGCCTGCATGAAGGAGCCCGCGGATCTTACGGCGCAGATCGCCAAGGAAAATAACGCCACTCTCGCGGAGATGATGAACCTTGTCAGGGATAATCTGCAGCCGTATCAGGCGGGCGACCGCATCATGACGGACGACCGGGCGCCGGTGGAACTGCTGGGCATGCGCGTGATCGACGATCTCATCCGCGAGGAAGTGGAATACTACCGGGAAATCTACAAGAAGGGCGGATTGAAGGCACTGCTGGAGGAGTTTTAGAAATTTTATTTATGAACATGGGGGAAAATTACATGAAACTTTTTCGGAAGCGAGCCGTGATCGTGGTTTTGGCTCTGCTCATTCTCTGCGGCATCGGAGCGATATCCGTGTATTTTCAATATCAGCACACATCGACGAAACGGTTGCCGGACCGTTACAGCGGACATATTGAGAAGATTCGCTGCGAGACGGATCACGACGGAGACGGCGTGGACGATCAGACCGACATTCTGGACGGTGCGTGGACGTATCTGAATGAAAAGCGCCCGAAATACAAGAGCGTTTATTACGCGGCGACCGGCTGGTCGAACGATGAGTACGGCGTATGCACGGATGTGGTCGCCTATGCGCTTCTGGCCGCGGGGTACAACCTGCAGGAGCTCGTCGACGCGGACATCAAGGCGCACCCGGACGATTACGACATCGAGGAGCCGGATGCGATGATCGATTTCCGGCGTGTGCGCAATCTGATCGTGTATTTCCGGCATACGGCGATCTCACTGACGACGGACACTTCGAAGATCGCGGAGTGGCAGGGCGGCGACATCGTCATTTACAAAAGTCATATCGGACTTGTCTCGGACCGTCGGAACAAGGACGGCGTTCCGTATCTGATCCACCACAGCGGCGTGTGGCAGAGCCGCTACGAGGAGGATATGCTGGCGAGCTGGGGCGAGCCGGTGGGACATTTCCGGATTTCTCAATAGACAGTGCAACAGGAGGAGATCACGCCCATGGACAATGTTAACCCTCTCACCCGTACGGATTATCCGGATCCCGATGTGATCCGCGTGGATGACACCTACTACATGGTGAGCACGACGATGTATTATATGCCGGGCGGCGTGATCCTGCGATCCTACGATCTGGCCAACTGGGAGATCACGGCGTATCTGTTCGATGAACTCGATGGCACACCCGCGGAACGTCTTCAGGACGGGCAGAACTGCTACGGCAAGGGCATGTGGGCGGCGAGCCTGCGGTACCATGAGGGACGGTTCTATGTCATTTTCGTAAGCCATGGTCAGGAAAATACGCATCTCTTCACGGCGACCGATATCGCCGGTCCCTGGGAGCACCGCCGCATCCGCGGGTATTTTCATGACTGCTCGCTGTATTTTGCGGAGGACGGACGAAAGTTCCTTGTCTCCGGCAATACGGAGATTCACCTGACGGAGCTGTCGGAGGACATGACGGCGCCGAAGGAGGGCGGCATCGACAAGGTGATCGTGCGCGATGACCGCGAGAAGGTGTTCCTCGGATACGAAGGCGCGCATCTCTATAAGATTGACGGGCGGTATGTTCTTGCGCTGATCCACTGGCCGAAGGAGACACAGAGGCGCACTGAGGCGGTGTTCATCAGCGATACCATCGACGGGGATTACGTTGGGCGCGACCTGTTCTGGGACGACGGCGGCTACTGCGGACAGGGAATCGCCCAGGGCGGCCTTGTGGACACGCCGGACGGGCGGTGGTTCGCCGTTTTGTTCCGAGACTCCGGCGCGGTCGGAAGAATCCCGATGCTTGTGCCGGTGACGTGGAAGGACGGCTGGCCGGTGTATGGGGACGACGGTCTGCTGCCCGAGAAGATTGATGTTGTGAGCACAAGACCGGGGTATGAATATGCGCCGCTTTTCGTGTCAGATCGGTTCGACAGTCCTGAGATCAAGCCGCAGTGGCAGTGGAACCATGTGCCGGATCACGAGAGATGGTCAATCCTGCCGGAGGGCGGACTTGCGATCACGACCGGCGCCGTGTGCGCGAACCTGACGCAGGCGAGAAATACGCTCACACAGCGGATGCGTTTCCCCGATTGCGAGGCGGAGGTCACTGTGGATGCCTCTGGGCTTACCGACGGCGATTTTGCCGGAATGTGCGCTCTGCAGGGCGCGTACATGGCGGTGGGAATCCTCAGGGAGAACGGGCGTAAACTTCTCGCCGTGATCGAGAGGAAGGAGCCTTCGAAGGGCTTCGGGATCGGCGGCAACGACACGGAGCCGGGTGAGGTGACGTACCGCGAGGAGATCGCGGGGGACGTCATAACCGTCGGGATCCGTGCGGACTTTTGGCAAATGAAGGACACGGCGGTTGCGTTCGTGAAGCGCAGCAAAAGGGATGCGGTTCACGGAAGCGGCGAGGCGGAGATCGTCGGCGAGCCGCACAAGCTGTATTTCCGGCTGGATCATTTTACGGGGGCGCGGTTCGGACTCTGTGCGTTCTCGAGCGTAACGCCGGGAGGCACGGCGGTGTTCAAGGAGTTTGTGTATCGCTGAGAAAAGGGTTGTACTCGCTGTTCCCGCGGGGGTGCGGGACGGTGATGATATACACGCAGATTACGAACAGACGGAGGAAGGTATGGGGCATTACAACAATTTCAAAACGGTGGTGTACATTCCCGCGGAGGTTGCGCAGAAACTGACCGCGGAGAAACTTGCGAGCGACTGGGCGTGGATTGAGAAGTACATCGGGCTTGACAAGGTGTATCTGGAGACGCACAGGAACAACATCGATGTTCCGGCGGAGCATCTGCGGATGATCAGGGATTTCCTCGAGAGCAAGGGCGTGATCGTCTCCGGCGGGATCACCACGACAATCAATGATTTCGATGGCGCCGAGGGCGGCAAACAGCGGCTGTTCGGCACGTTCTGCTACACGGATCCTGCGATGCGCGCACGGCTCAAAGAGATCTCCGAGTACACGGCAGGGCTGTTCGACGAGATTATTCTGGACGACTTTTATTTTACGAACTGCACGTGTGAGCGGTGCATCCGCGAGAAGGGCAACCGGGACTGGGTGACGTTCCGGCGCGAGCTGATGAAGGATGTCTCGGAGAACCTTGTAGTGGGACCCGCGAAGGCTGTGAACCCGAAGGTCCGGATGATCATCAAATACCCGAACTGGCGCGAGTCATATCATTTTACGGGGTATGTGCCTGAGGTGCAGCGGGATATCTTCGACGCGACGTACACCGGGACGGAGACGAGAAGCCCGCAGTACACGGATCAGCATTTGCCGGAGTATCTGAGCTACTCTCTGGTCCGCTATATGGAAAATGCGTGGCCCGGCCGGAACGGCGGCGGTTGGTTCGACACGTACGCATGCTGGTCGATCGACCGTTACCTTGAGCAGGCGTATCTTACCGCGTTTGCGCAGGCGAAGGAACTGATGCATTTCCAGTGGAGCGACCTGATCGAGAACCCGATGCTCTCGGCGATGGCGCTGCAGCTCGGCAAGATCGACAAACTGATGGACGGCATCGGCAAGGCGTGCGGTGTGCCTGTGTACATTCCGTTCGCGTCGAGTGGGGAAAATCATCTCGAGATGCGGTTCGGCATGCTCGGACTTCCGATGGAGCCGACGCCGTTCTTCCCGGAGGGAGCAGCGAGCATGCTCCTCACCGAGAGCTCGCTGGCGGACGAGGATATTGTGGAGAAACTCGAACAATACGTCCGCGAGGGCGGCAATGCTGTCGTTACGACCGGGTTCTTCCGCGGGGCGGAGGAGAAACTTCGTGCGGCGGGACTTACCGAGGCACGGCTTTCCGGACGGAGCATTCCGGTGACGCGTTACCAGGTGACCGGCGACTTCGCGGGATTTATCGAGCATCGAAAGACGATGTTCTTCCCGGAGATCGTTCACGGCAACAATGACTCGTGGTCGCTCTTAAACGGCGGCGACGGGGACACCCACAGCGCGCTTGTGCTGCGCCGCGCGTACGGAAAGGGACGGTTGTACATCGCGGCAATCCTGGACGGTGACAGCGGACTTTACGAGATGCCGAAGGCAGCCGTCGATGTCATCAAGAGAATTCTTACCGGCGGCGAGTATGTGTCCGGAAGAAACGTATCCGCGTTCACGTACGACAGCGGTAGAATACTGCTGTATCGCTATGTTAAGGCAGATCTGAGACCGGAGAAGGTGACGCTTTATACCGAGCGGAAGAAGGCTGTTCTTGTCGACGATCTGACCGGCATGAAGTATCCTTCTCACGAGGTGAGACGCTGGGAGGACTTCCGTCCGAGCGGCGGATCCTCGGCAGAGGTTTTGCTGCAGCCGGGTAAGTTTACAAAGGTGCACTGGGAAACCGAAGAGTAGACGCACAGATGAAACAGCAGTAATTGCGCAGGATTTTGACAACTGACCTGCGACCATATAAAAATGAGGAACAGGAGAAAAACATGAGTCTTGACCACAGAAAAGCAACGAGAAAAGTAAAGGTGACGAATGCGCAGGGACAGGCGCTGGCCAACGCGAAACTTCGCCTTCATCAGACCAACCATGAGTTTTTGTTCGGCTGCGGCGCATTTGATTTTATGCCGTATCTGCTGAGTATGAACGCGGATGAGGTTCCGCTGAACCGGCCGGAGCGCTTCCGCCTGGATCCGGAGGTTCTCAAAAAGAAGATCGACCAGTGGCTTGCGGTGTACAACTACGGTACGCTGCCGTTCTACTGGGGCATGTTCGAGCGCGAGGAGGGCAAGCCCAACACGGAAAATATGCTCAAGACCGCGAAATTCATGCAGGAGAAGGGCATCACCGTCAAGGGACATCCGCTGTGCTGGCACACGGTCTGCGCGGACTGGCTCCTCAAGTACGACATTGACACGATCTACGAGAAACAGATGAACCGCATCACGCGCGAGGTCACGGACTTCAAGGGTGTGATCGACATCTGGGACGCGATCAACGAGGTCGTGATCATGCCGATCTTCGACAAATACGACAATGCCGTGACGCGCCTGTGCAACAAGTTCGGCCGCGTCGGCCTCATCAAGAGAGTGTTCGATCAGGCGAAGGCGGCGAATCCCGACGCGATGCTCCTGATCAATGATTTCAACACGTCGATCTCGTACGAAATCCTGATCGACGGCTGCCTCAATGCAGGCGTTCCGATCAGCGCGATCGGCATCCAGTCGCATCAGCACCAGGGCTACTGGGGCGCCGCGAAGGTGGAGGAGGTGCTGAAGCGCTACGAGCACTTCGGACTGCCGATCCATTTTACGGAAAATACGCTGATCTCCGGAGATCTTATGCCGGCGCACATTGTGGATCTCAACGACTGGCAGGTGCCGGAGTGGCCGACCACGCCCGAGGGAGAGGAGCGGCAGCGCAGGGAGATGGAGGAGATGTACCGCATTCTCTTCGACCATCCGCTCGTGGAAGCGATCACGGGATGGGATTTCACGGATGGTGCATGGCTCGGCGCACCGAGCGGCGTGCTCCGCAGGGACGGCTCCGCGAAGCCTTCGTACGAGATGCTCAAGGATCTCATCAGAGGCGAGTGGTGGACCGACTGCGAGGTGACGACGGACGAGGCGGGTGTTGTGACGCTCACGGGCTTCAAGGGTGACTATGAGCTTTCGGACGGCACGAAGACGGTTGCGATCGATCTTCGTGAGACAAGCGAGGCTGAGGAAACCGTTGTCCTGTAACAAAAGGATCGGAGCGCGATAAGAGTGAAAAACGGGAAACTGAGAAATCTGAGTCTGGGGGTATGGGTGATCCTTCTCGGGGTCATCCTCATGATCCCCGGATATGTGTATATCATGAGCGTCGGGGACGAGTATGAGTACCGGCAGAACATCAATGAGGAGGGTGTGCTGCATATCTCCTTCGATGAGGAGAGGCCGGAGGACGCGGAGCGGATCGAGGTCGTGAGCGCGGAGCTCACGGGCGGCGAGGCGGTCATTCGCGTCCGCTCAAAACAAAAATCCGGCAAGGTTTATGTTCTGTTCGCGTCGGAGGCGGAGGTACAGGAGGACATTACGCATATCGCTGTGCTGTATGTTCATCGCAACGGTGTGATCACGAGCGGGGACTTCTTCGGAGACTGCACCGGCATGCTGGCAGTGAATATCGGTTTCTGTGTCTATCTCGCCGTTCTTCTCGGAATGTTGATCGCAAAGCTGCGAAGAAGCCTTAGGAGTAACCTGTACCGGTACCGGAATATCCTGTATTTCGGTCTGGTGATCTTTCTGTCGGCCGTGTTTCTTTTCCAACTGATGTATCTGAAATATCGGAACGGCGCGATCGGAATGCTGGAGTCGGCGAAAAATGTTGCGAGAACGATGGCTGTCGTTTCCTTCCCGCTGATCGCCGTCACGGCGATCATGGTCACCGTGAGCAACATTCAGCTGATCCGCAAAGAGGGACGCACATGGCGCAACATGCTCGGCTGCATCCTTGGCATTTTCATGGGAATCCTCGCGCTGATGCCGGAGATACTCAACCTGTTCCTTCAAAGGGCGACGTGGATCGATGTGCACAACTATTCGGGAGTGGGGCGGTTTGTCGCCGAGTTCCTGGATTATACATGCGGAACGATGGCGGCGTACCTCGAGTGTATCCTGCTCGGAACGATCATCGTGAGCGTCAAGGCGGCGCGACGGATACCCGCGTTTGACAAGGATTATATCATTATTCACGGTTCACAGATCCGCAAGGACGGCACGCTCACGAAGCTTCTGCAGTCCCGCGCGGACCGCGCGATCGAGTTCGCTTCGATGCAGAAGGCGGCGACCGGCAAGGATATCACGTTCGGTCCGTCCGGCGGCAAGGGCAGCGACGAGGTGATCTCCGAGGGTGAGGCGATCCGGAACTATCTGCTTGAGCAGGGAATCCCGGAGGAGCAGATCCTTGTGGAAGACAAGTCGGTTGATACCGCGGAAAATCTCAAACTGTCCGCGGAGCTGATCCGGGCTCAGGAGAATGGGGAGCAGGCGAAGATCGCGTTCGCCACGACCAACTATCATGTGTTTCGCGCCGGCATGCTCGGAACCTCGCAGGGGCTTGACATCGAAGGCATCGGAAGCCGCACGAAGCGGTATTTCTGGGTCAACGCGTTCGTGCGAGAGTTCATCGCGACGATCTACGAGGAGCGCAAGCGTCACGCGTTTATGATGGGCATGATGATCCTGCTCGGACTGGCGCTGGTCGTGATGCTTTACATATCCAATGTGGTGTTGTCATAATCGGTTTACGGAGGGATTTATGATCCATGCGATCCTTACGATCGACGATATCGCTTCGGCTAACACGCCGGCGATCGTCGACTACCTGAACGAGAAAGGGATCACGGCGCTGATGTTCGCCGTCGGTGAGAACGTCGAGCGGTATTATGACAACGCCGTGTATGCGCTTCAGCACGGAATGATCGTGGGCAACCACAGCTTCACGCATCCCGCATTTTCCGAGATATCGTTCGCGGAGGCGAAGGAGGAGATCGAGAGCAATGAGGCGCTTCTCGACCGCCTGTACCGGGACGCCGGCGTCGAGCGGAAGTTCCGACCGTTCCGGTTCCCGTACGGAAATCGCGGCGGTGTGAACGAGGCGGCGCTGCAGGCGTATTTTCGGGAGAACGGCTTTCACAAACTGAAGGACACGCAAATCCCGTACCGCTGGTGGAGAGAGAGCGGGCTTGACCGCAACATCGACACGCTGTGGACGTTTGATTTCGCAGAGTATCAGATCCGGCCGGGTTCGGGCTTCACCCTCGACGATGTGTGGAAGCGAGTGGAAGACAAGGCACCCGTGAACGGCGCGCCGCTGCTGGTTGATCCGGGCAGTCATATCCTGCTTCTGCACGCGCACGACGAGACCGACGAGATGGTGCCGGGATACTATCGTCTGTTCATCGACCGTCTTCTGGAAAACGGTGTGATCTTCGATGTTCCGGAATTCATTACGCTGTAGAGATACAGGGGTGTTGCACCGTTAAATTACGGCACTCGAAAAAACGTGTTGACATTTTCCGAATGCACCTGTATAATCCGAAACTGTGAGCGTCATCAGACGACAAATACAAATACGCATGAGCGAGAAAGGGAGGTATACAAATGATAGTAACAAAACGTTTTACCAAGACACATTTGTATATTGCAGTTGCCTCCCGGAGAAACGCGGAATAATGCGGTAGTTCTATGCCTGTACTTTGCTTTGCATAGGATTATTTTGCCGATATTCAGCCCCGACACCGGAAGGTGCCGGGGCATTTTTGCGTGCAAGCGAGCGCACGTACATGAGCAAACCGAATGAAATAAGGTTTGTGAAGCGTTTCAGGGGCAACTTTTTTCGGTAGAAAGGAAGTGATACCCTTCATGTTTCAGATAAAAAATGTTACAATAACTCATAATAAGGATCTTCATACGATCCTGGAGAATTTCTCTCTTGTGCTGAACGACGGCGATCGTGTCGTGATGATCGGCGAGGAGGGAAACGGAAAGTCCACTCTGATGAAGTGGATCTATGATCCGGAGCTTGTCGACGATTACATCGATTACAGCGGCGAGAAGATCATGAGCGGTGAGAAACTCGGATATTTGCCGCAGGAGCTTCCGGAAGAGGCAAAGCACAAGACGGTCTGCGAGTACTTCTGCGAGAGCGCGGATTTTCTCGACAGGACGCCGAAGGAACTGTCCAAAATGGCGTCGGACTGCCACGTGGAACCGGAGTTTTTCTACCGCGAGCAGGAGATGTGCACACTCTCCGGCGGCGAGCGCGTGAAGGCGCAGATGATGCGCATCCTCGTGGAAAATCCGACGATCCTGCTGTTGGATGAGCCGTCGAACGACATTGATATCGAGACGCTTGAGTGGATGGAGGAATTGATCAACAGCTGGCCGCACGCGGTGCTGTTCATCTCACACGATGAGACGCTGATCGAGCGAACGGCGAACCGCGTGGTGCATTTCGAGCAGTTGAGACGCAAGACAATGTGCCGGCACACCGTGGCCAACGTGCCGTACCGTCAGTACGTTGAGGAGCGTCAGAATTCGTTTGAGAAGCAGGAACAGATCGCGCAGTGCGAACGGCGCGAGAAGCGCATCCGCGACGAGAAGATCCGGAAGATGGAGCAATCCGTGAACTCGCAGCTGAGCAACGCGCACTATTCGTTCCACGACGCGATCGGGCGGCTTCTCAAGAAGAAAATGAAGAGCGTCAAGTCGCTCGAGCATCGCTTCGAGCGCGAGGACGAGAACATGACCGAGATGCCGGAGCAGGAGGAGGCGAT
The DNA here is from genome assembly GCA_946415315.1 of uncultured Lachnoclostridium sp. GTDB lineage: Bacteria > Bacillota > Clostridia > Lachnospirales > Lachnospiraceae > ISDg. The sequence continues at coordinate 30,506 of CAMKRZ010000010.1, forward strand.
CTTCTTCAAACTCGGCGACGAAAACAGCGCGATCCCGTCCGGCAAGTGGGTCGTCCAGTGTGACATCCCGGCGCTTACAACGCTGGACGGCAGTCGTGTTCTGTCGGAAAATGTCATCCTGAAGGTACGCGGTTCCGAGAAGATCGGGATCATCGGCTACAACGGCTGCGGCAAGACGACGCTGATCTCAAAGATCGCGGAGGAACTGCTGGCAAGGCCGGATCTGCGGGCACAGTACATGCCGCAGAATTACGAGGAACTCCTGGATCTTGACGAGACACCGGTTGATTATCTGGACACGACCGGGGACAAGGAGGAGCGGACGCGGATCCGCACGTATCTTGGTTCGCTCAAGTACACGGCGGATGAGATGGATCATCCGATCCGGGAACTGTCGGGCGGGCAGAAGGCGAAGGTTTTGCTGCTGAAACTCAGTATGTCCGGGGCGAACGTGCTCATTCTCGACGAGCCGACGCGGAATTTTTCGCCGCTGTCGGGACCGGTGATCCGGCGGATGCTCAAGGATTTTCCGGGCGCGATCATCAGTGTTTCGCACGACCGCAAATACCTTGTGGAGGTGTGCGATACCATTTATCGAATGAGCGCCGACGGACTGACCGCGGAAGCGCCGATGTGACCAAAAGCATATGCGGAAGAGCTGGTTTAGGCACAACGAGGTGCGGAAGACATCAGTCCGGGCGTTATAATTTGATTTCGGGAAAGGGGGAAACGATGAGGAGTACAAAGATTTTTCAAAGCGGCAGAGGGCTGCTGTTGCTTGCTGTCTTTCTGACATCCATTCTCATGGTCGGATGCGGACCGACGTACGCGACGGACGAGCAGATGAAGGAATACGCGGCTACCGTCACGCACGGTGAAAAGGCTGAATTCGTGGAGAAGATCGGCGAGCGCAGGCTGCATTATAAGACCGAACGCGGCGTGGAGTTCGACGTATGGACATTTGACAAGGATATCCAGATCGACGGAAGTCATGTGTGCTACACGGATGAATACGGGATCGCTGACGATTATGATGACGGAGTCTACAACCTGTACAAGGAGGAGATCGAGAGACTCATGGAGGGTTGCGGGCTCAACGTGAAACTGTACTCACCGCAGTTTGACTGTCTTTCGGCGTTCACGCTGGCGGTTGACGAGTCGGTTTTGCAGGAGCAGGCGGGGAAGATCGACACGTTTCTGACCGGACTTCGCGACATTGCGAAGCGCGAGGCAGCGCTGCACTCCGACGGATATTCCGTGAAATTCCCCTGCGAAGTCAAACTGCATGCGGAAGACGGCTACTACAATACGAAGAGCGCGGAAGGATGGACGCTGACGATCACGGCATCCTCGCCGGACGCGTACCTGGATATACGCAAGTGGGTGCGCTCCGACACGCGCTCGGAAAATGTCGTGTCACCCGACCGGAACGGTGTGCTGGTCGAAGTGACGGGCAGCGGTACGAACTGAGAACAAAATACGTCATGACGGGCGGGACCATGTGATCCGCGGGATTGCAGGCATTGTGACCGCTATGAGCAGAACAGTAAGCGAGGAATTATGAATACGATCGGAACAAGAACAATCGAGACGGAGAGACTCATTTTGCGTAGATACCGGATCGAGGACGCAGAGGATATGTTCCATAACTGGACGTCCGACCCGGAAGTCACGAAGTTTCTCTCGTGGCCGACGCACACAAGTGTTGACTTCACGAGGAGCCTCCTGACGAAGTGGGTTTCGTTCTATGAGGACGGAAAGACGTACAACTGGGGGATCACCCTGAAGGGCGAGGACCGCGTCATCGGCAACATCGCGGTCGTCGAGCGCGACGAGCGGACGTGCTCCTATGAGATCGGCTACTGCCTGGGCAAAGCCTGGTGGGGAAAGGGGATCATGCCGGAGGCACTCCGGGCTGTGATCGACTACCTTTTCGAGGGCGAGAGCGATCTGATGCGGGTCTACGCAACGCACGACCTGCGCAATCCGAAGTCCGGGCGCGTGATGCAGAAAGCAGGCATGCACTATGACGGCATTTTGCGCGGATCGAAGAAAAATGTCCACGGGATCCACGACACGGCATACTACTCGGTGCTCCGCAGCGACCGCGTGACGCGGGAGCAGTACGAGGCGCTGTTCACGGAGATGTATCCGAACTTTTTCGAGAATGAGTATGTCCGGAACATCGCGGAGGATGAGGTTGTGTCGGAGCAGATCCTGCGGCTTGCGGAGTTCGACCCGAACTGCTACGAGAAGTATTTTCCGGGAAATGTGACGTTCGGTTATTACGACGGTGACATCGAGGAGTTGCGCAAGGCTGTGGCGACCGTGGTCGGTCACTGGCCGCAGTTCTTCAACGAAAACAGCCGCATTTATTGTGGGTTTGTGGACGGCAAGGTGGCGAGTTTCTGCCTGATCGAAGATTTCGGCGAGCGTGTCGTCAACGGCATGACCTGGAAGATCGGCGGACCGGGATGCGTGGGAACGCTCATGGAGTATCGCAACCGCGGCATCGGGCTTTCGATGATCCGGAATGTTACGCAGATTCTGCGGGAAGAATTTTACGATTACAGTTACATTCACTACACATACGAGCCGCAATGGTACGGGCTGCTGGGCTATAAGACAGTGTTGCAGTGGAACGGAAGCGGGTTCATTGAGAGTGACCGGATTGCGGAGCGGTTCAGAAGTTACGTCTGAGAGGACGGGGAGGAAACGACAAAATGACAAACGATTGCGGTTTTTCGAAGGACAACGACTGGTTTCGATACCGCGCCGGCGCGATACTGGTGCGGGACGGGAAAATGCTGTTCGTAAGATCGATGTACGGCGGCTACTATTACATGGTCGGCGGCGGAGTGCATATCTGGGAGACATCGGCGGAATGTGTGGAGCGCGAGACGTTCGAGGAGACCGGAGCGCGCTGCAAGGCAGAGCGGGTTGCCATCATCTGCGAGAACATTTTCCGGGGAAAGGACGGAGCGATCGACAAGAAAAACTGCCATGTGCTGGAGTTTTATTACCTGATGAGTGTGCCGGACGACGCCGTGTTCAACGAGAAAAATGACGATGGCGAGGAGCTGGTGTGGGTTCCCGTGGAGGACATTCCGAACGCAGACATCCGCCCCGCATTCCTGCGGGAACGTCTGGCGGGAGTCTTCGCGGGAGAACCGCTGATGCACGTGATCAACCGGGAGGCAGCGGACAACTGAGGGGAAGTGACGCGCGGCCTGATCCGCAAACCGGGTTTAGCAACGAATCAAACAGAAAAGGAGATATCACACATGATACTGCATGACGGTCGGCCGGCAAGCACAGAGGGGCGTCTGCCGCGCGAGGTGAGGACTTACGACTACCTTGACAATCTCGGGATCGTGTATAAGAGAACCGATCACGAGCCGGCGAACACGATGGAGGCGTGCAACGAGATCGACGCGATCCTCGGGGTTATCATTTGCAAAAACCTCTTCCTGTGCAATCGCCAGAAGACGAACTTTTATCTGCTGATGATGCCGGGCGACAAGAAGTTCAAGACCAAGGAACTGTCCGCGCAGATCAACTCGGCGCGTCTGTCGTTCGCGGAACCGGAGGACATGCTCCGGTATCTCGACATTGAGCCGGGTGCCGTGAGTATCATGGGGCTGATGAACGATAAAGATCACGCCGTGCAGCTGCTGATCGACGAGGACGTGCTGAAGGACGAGGAGCTCGGCTGCCATCCGTGCGTGTGCACGTCAAGCCTTCGGATGAAGACGAAGGATGTGATCGAAAAATTCCTGCCGTCGACCGGGCACACGTACAAGACCGTGCATCTGGTCGGAGAAGACTGAGGAAGCGCTGATATCAGCATTTTCAAAAAACAAGAATTGCGAGGGGAATACAATGAGACTGATCTTAGTACGTCACGGGGATCCGAACTACGAACTGGACTGCTTAACGGAACTGGGGCACAAACAGGCGAAGGTTGTCGCGAAGAGACTGATGGAGGAGGGGATTGAGGAAATCTACTGCTCTCCGCAGGGACGCGCGCAGCAGACTGCGAAGCCGTTCTCGGAACTGTCCGGGATCGACACGATCCACACGCTCGATTTTATGCGTGAGCTTCGGTTCGGAAGTCTGGAGAATCTGTACAGAGAGGGAAATCCCTGGCTCTGCTCGTTCGGGCTGATGCACAAGGGCGTGGATCTGCGGGATCCGAGCTGGCAGGAGTTCGCTGATTTTGCGAACAATACGGCGACCGTCGACGTGAACACGGTTCAGGCCGGTGTCGACGAGTGGCTCGCGACGCTTGGCTATAAGCGCGAAGGGCTGTACTACCGCTGCACGAACGAGACCGACGAGAAGAGGACGATCGTTCTGTTCAGCCACGGAGGCTCTTCGACGGCGCTTCTTGCCCGCGTGTTCAATATTCCGTTCCCGCACATGTGCGTCATGTTCGGCCATATTCCGCACACCTGCATTACGTCGCTGCGGTTCGATCGCAGGCCGGACAGCCTCTCCATGCCGATCCTCGAGTACTCGGTGGACGCAAGGCATCTGAATACGATGAATGAGGGAATGACCGGTTCGGTGGAGAGAGCGCAGAGTTGAACCCCGGATCTTTCCGGAAGAAACTATTTGCGGGGGTTAATCCCGCAAAACTGAGAAAGGGTGATTTCAATGGTAATGGTTTTAAGACTTCGGAATATCTGATCGCATGAAACCGTTGATGAATGGTTTCATGCTCTGTGTGCATATGAAACTATGAAATCAAAAGGAGATAAGAAAAATGATATTCCAGGATAATATAATCAAACAGTATTTGAAAAATGTGTACTTTATCGCGGGCACGCCCTGCGGCGGCAAGACGATCGTATCGCGGGCGCTCGCAAAGAAATACGGGATTCCGGTGTACGACATCGATGAGCGTTTTCCGGAGCACCAGGCAATGTCCGATCCGGCTTCGCAGCCGGCGATGAACAAAAACTTCCGCGACGCCGATGAGTTCTTCGGAAGAAGCGTGGAGGAGTACAAGGCGTGGCTTCTCAAGAACACGAGAGAGCAGCTCGATTTCGTCCTGCTCGATCTCATGCGGATGTCGAAGGATCAGATCGTGCTGTGCGACTGTCATCTGACTCTCGAACAGGCAGCGCAGATCACGGATCCCGCGCACGTGGCGTTCATGCTGAAGAAGCCGGAAAATCTTGTGGACGAGTATTGCAACCGCCCGGATCATCAGGGCTTCAGTGATTTCATTCACAGTGCGACCGATTTTGAGAAGGCGAAGGCGACCTGCAACGAGACGCTTCTTTCGCTCAACGCGAAGTATTTTGAGGACGTCAAGGCGAGCGGGTATTTCTGGATCGACCGCGGGGACGGACTGAGTGTTGAGGAGACCGTGGCGCGCACGGCGAAGCATTTCGGGTTTGACGAGATGTTTCAGAACGCGGGCGCGGCAGCGGAGGACGTGACAATCGTCAAAGTCGACAGGGATACGCCGCTTGCGGAAGAGTTCCTTCACTTCGTGGAGAACTGCTCGTGGACGGAAGTGCGCGACCATATCGCGGGTTTGATCCGGGGATGGGAGTTCACAGACTGGGAGACGATGTTCGCGGCAGTGAAGAACGGTAAGATCGTCGGTATGGCGTCGCTTCTGAAGACGGACTACTATCCGTTGCCGGAAATCTTTCCGTGGGTGTCGTGCGTGTTTGTCGAGAAGGAGTACCGCGGAAATCGGATCAGCGGCAGGCTGATCGACGCGGCCAACCGGTTTGCGAAGGAACAGGGGTTTGCGAAGACCTACATTCCGACGGAGCACATGGGGCTGTATGAGCGGTACGGTTACACGTATGTGCGAGATATCGTCAACTACGGCGGCGGCACCGACCGCCTCTATATGAAAACGCTGTAAACGCCTTAAAACAATGATTCTACTAATGTAGAATGTTGTGGCTGAACAGCACTGCAAAAGGCGATTCAACGGTGAAGGGGGTGATCCGATGAACATTTTTGTCGAGGGCGTGCAGGGTGCCGGCAAGAGCACACTGGTCGGCCTGCTGGCGGAACATTTTCCGAAGTACCGGGTGTTTCGTGAGGGCGACTATAACCCCGTGGAACTTGCCTGGTGCGCATACCTGACAGAGGCGCAGTACGCGGAAGTGCTCGCGAAGTATGACAGTCTCCGCGGGGAGATCATCGCGAACACGCACACGGAGGGCGATCATCGGATCGTCACCTACACAAGAATCATCACGGATGTTCCGGGGTTCCACAAGGACCTGGAGCAGTATGAGATTTACAACAATCGGCTGGGCAGGGCGGAGTTTGAGGAGATCATCCTCGGGCGGTACGCGAAGTGGAACGGCGATGAATCCGTTTTTGAGTGTTCCATGTTTCAGAACATTGTGGAAAATCAGATCCTTTTTTACGAGATGAAAGACGAAGAGATCGTGGATTTTTTCCTGCGGCTTAAGGCCGTTCTCGCGGGGCGGGACTTCCGGATCTTGTATCTGGAGGCAGATGACATTGCCGGATCTCTTCAGGTCATCCGTAAGGAGCGGGTCGATGAGAACGGAGTGGAGATGTGGTTCCCTCTGATGGTCGGTTTCCTTGAGGAGAGCCCACACGGCACGCGCCACGGATTGAAAGGCTTTGAAGGACTGGTAAAGCATATGGAGCACCGCAAATCCGTGGAGAAGCGGATCCTTCAGGAAGTCTTCCCGGAGAAGGCGGTGATCCTAAGGTCGAAACAGTATGATTTGAATGCGGTTTTGGCAAATCTTTGAGCCGGACCGCAGGATTTGGAGGACAAAAAGACGAATATTCTTGATCAGGCAAAAGAATTATATGAACTGAACGGTTATGAATTGCATGCGGTGTCCGGACATGAGGGCGGCCGTAATGAAATTTATATCTGCACGCTCGGCGGTGAGAAGAAGTATGTGCTTCGCATCTCGGCGACGGGCGACCGCACGGAGGAGGACTATCTCGCGGAGACTGAGTTCGTGCATTATCTGGCGGAAAAAGGGGCTCCTGTGGCGGATGTGATCCCGTCGAAATGCGGGAAGCTCGTGGAGCGCATGATCGCGGAACAAGATGCAGCCACAGAGAGTGCTGTTGCAGGAGACAACGCAGTTGCAGGTGACGCCGCAGCTGCCGGAATGCCTGCTTTCGTGAGTCTCTTCGCGTTTGCGAAGGGCATGCTCATGTACGACAACGGCTATCGGTACCGCGAGGGAGCGCCGCTCACGGAGTACTTTTACAACACCGGTAAGGCGCTCGGCGCAATCCACCGGATGGCGAAGGATTTTACGCCGAAGCACCGCAGACCGGACTATTTCGACAAGTTCAACATGGACTACATCGGGCAGCTGATCCCGGATGAGTTTGCGGAACTGAAGGCGGCGATCGCCGATCGGATCCGACAGTTTACGGAGCTTCCGCAGACTTTGGACAATTACGGGCTTGTGCACTTCGATTTCTGCGACGGCAACTATCATGTGGATATGAGCAACGGTGATGTGACGGCGTTTGACTTCGACAACTGTTGCTACTGCTGGTACATGTTCGACCTGGCGCACTTGTGGACACACGGTGTAGGCTGGTTTCAGCATGAGAGTGATGTGAACAGGCGCAGGCAAGGCATGGACTGGTATTTCAGCTACATTCTGGACGGCTACCGCAGTGAGACCGCGGTTTCCGAGGAGGAGCTGTCGAAGCTTACACTCTACATCGACATGACGATCATCGAGAGCATCGTGGACGAGTTTGAGTGTGCGGCGCGCGAGGGCGAGGACGTCGATCCCGAGGACATCGAGGACGATGCGGAGTGCCTGATTAATGGGATTCCTTACGGGGGATTCTTCGAGGAGTAGAAATGATTTCTTTGACAAGACAACAGATGGAAAATGAGTTTGCCTCATTTTGCGAAGAGTTATTTCGCCTTCCCGAGATCGGGAGCATCAAAGCGAGAACCGTTACCGTGCTGCGCGACGATTTGCGGGAGGCTGCGAAAGAGGCCGTCGTGGTCAGTTATCACGACTGCTTCAGCGACATCGACATGGGGATTTGCGTGTGTCTTCCGGCTGACGGGTCTGTCACTCCGGAAGAGTACATGCGGCGGATCGACCGTCTCGGTGTGACGGAGGAGACCGCGCTCGGATGGATGTTCGTGCCGGAAAATGCGATGTACCGCATCATTTTCCAAAACGGAATGCGGTATGACTTCGGCTTTGAGTTTACGTATGCGGACGGTGCGAGCGTGGAGCTCGGCGAGGCGCCGGCGTGTGAGGACAACGCGAACTGGCCGCTGGAGAACATCCGGCGGTTCTGGTTTGTACAGGTTCAGGCACTCGGCAAATTGTACCGCAGGGACTACCTGATCGGTGCGCATCTCGCGAACATGAACTGCAACGAGACGCTCGTGATGCAGATGGTGTTGCGGGATCTGAAGTACAGGACCAACCACCATCGCTACGGATACTCAGAGGAGTCGGAGTACGTGAAGGATCTGGGACGGATGCCGTACCAAAGCGCGGATGCAACGTTTCAGAGAATCGCGGATCAGCTGTATGCGGCGGCGCTTACGTACGATCGGCTGACGAAGGAATTCTATCCGGAGTACCGCGATCACAGCGGGGATTTCTTCGCAATCTGGGACTGGTATGATAAGAATCGGTGAGTGATATGGACGATATTATAAACAATCTGCCGGAGGCAATCCGGCAATTAATTGAAGGCAAGCCATACGAGACGGATGACATGGGGCGGTCCGGTTCGCAGGTGCGGATCTATGATGATGCGGTCCTGAAGATTGAAAAGGAACAGCCCAAGCTTGCGCAGATGGTGGAGATCATGCGGTGGCTTGACGGAAAACTGCCGGCGCCGAAGGTCCTCGCGACCGAGGTGAAGGACGGTTACCGGTATCTGCTGATGAGCAAGGTGAAGGGGCGCATGGCCGTCGACGAATACTACTTAAACCGCCCGGAGGAGCTGACAACACTGCTTGCGGAGGCGCTCAAGATGCTTTGGAGCGTCGACATCTCCGACTGCCCGAAAACGCTGGACCTGTCGGCGGAGCTTGAGGCGGCAAAGGACCTTGTCGAACATGGTCAGGTTAACATGAACAATGCGGAACCGGAGACGTTCGGCGAAGGTGGCTTCAAGGATCCTGCGGAACTTCTGCAGTGGCTGTATGACAATCGGCCGGAGACGGATCCCGTGTTTGCGCACGGCGATTTCTGCCTGCCGAATATCTTCTTTGAGGATGGGAAGGTGAGTGGATTTATCGACCTTGGGGACGCGGGGATTGCGGATCGGTGGTATGACGTCGCGCTAGGCTACCGAAGCCTCAAACGCAATGTCAACGGAACCTTCGGCAAGGTCTACGAGGGCGTCGACCCGGACGAGCTGTTCCGCAAGCTGGGAATCGAGCCGGATTGGGGAAAAATCCGGTATTACATTTTGCTTGACGAGTTGTTCTGTTGAACGATCAATCGCAATCGACGGCAGATTATTGAAGGGGGCACAACGCATGGAAATCACGTACAAAAAGATGACGGAGGCGGAGCTCGGAACGTTTATCAATATGCGGATTACGCAGCTTAAAGAGGAGTACACATCGGAAGGGAACGTGCCGCCGGAGGTTGACCTTGAGGCGGCGCTTTGGGACTTCTACCACAGGCATATGGCGGACGGGACGTTCGTCTCGTGGCTTGCGATGGACGGGGAGAAGATCGTAGGCACGAGCGGCATGTCATTTGTCGAGAAGCCACCGTATTTCAGCTGCCCGACGGGGCGGCTCGGGCTTCTTTCAAGCATGTACACGGACCCCGCGTACCGCCGCATGGGAATCGCGAAGGAGCTTCTTCACCGCGTGGTGGAGGAGGCGAGAGCGTATGGCTGCGGCGCGGTGCAGATCACGGCGTCGAACATGGGCGTGAAGCTGTACACCGCCTACGGGTTCCGGCACAACGGGAACTTTATGCAGTACAAACTATAGGGAAAGGGCCTCGCGGACGATGTTCCGCGGGGATCAGGATACAGAATGGATATTTTGAACAATGATATTCGCATCCGTAACGCCGGTCCTGCCGACTGTGAGCAACTGGCCGCGTGGTGGAATGACGGAAAAGTAATGGCGCACGCCGGGTTTCCAAACGGACTCGGAACGACGCCGGAGCACATCCGCGAGGAGATCGCGGGCGACACCGACGACACGGATCGCCGCTTGATCATTGAGTATAAGGGCGTGTCGATCGGCGAGATGAGCTACGGCAACCTGGGCGGAAACGTCGCGGAGATCGGAGTTAAGATCTGCAACACGGACTATCAGGAGAAGGGCCTCGGGCGAACGATCCTGAGCATGCTGATCGCGGAACTGTTCGCAAGAGGCTACACAAAGATTGTGCTCGACACCAATCTGAAAAATGAGCGCGCCCAGCACGTGTATGAGATGCTCGGGTTCCGCAAACTGCGCGTGAACATCGACTCGTGGAGGAACCAGCTCGGCGAGCTGCAGTCGTCGGTCGATTACGAGCTTGTGCCGGGGGATTTTGTGGATTATTCCGTTTGAGAAAAACAAAAGGACGGTTTATGAGAACAAAGATAACGGAGCGTCTTGAGTGCTCCGGAATTGGGAGATTATATGGAAGTACGAAAACTGGTAGGTGAAGAGCGTTTTGCTGCGTACTTAACGGCCGTGTACTGCTTTCACTCGAGGGTGGAAGATGTCGAGGAGCGGCACGAGCGCAACGTCAATGCCACGATCGAGGACTGGGGAGCATTTGACGACAACAATACATTGATGGCCCGCATCATCAACAACAAGTTTGATTTTTATGTGGACGGGACGGCTGTGAAATCCGGCGGAATCGGTGCCGTGGCAACACTTCCGGAGTATCGGAACAGGGGCGCGATCCGCGCGATCTTTAAAGACCTCCTGCCGGAGGCGTACGCAAACGGTGAGGTGATCTCGGCGCTCTATCCGTTCAAACATGAGTTTTACCGCAAGTTCGGATATGAGACCGTGATTGGCTGGAGCCGGTATAGTCTCACGCCGGAGCTTCTGTGCCGCTACCGTTTTGACGGTGAAGTCACGAAGTGGAAACCGGGCGATCCGGTCGACGAATTCATGACCGTGTACAACGCGTTCGCTCCGCAGTACAACATGGCGCATGCGCGGACGGAAGAGCAGATGGCGGAGCATCTGAAGGTGGAAAAGGAGTATATCGACCGAAAGTTTTCGTATGTGCTGAAGCAGGGCGACGAGCCGATCGCTTATGTAATTTTCAAGGATATCAAGAACGATCCGGCGGCGATTCTGAAGGTCGAGGAGTGCGCGTGGACGTGCCGCGACGGCTTCCGTGCGGTGCTCGGCTTCCTGGCGCGGTTCGAGGCGGACTACGGTACGATCGAGATGCGACTTCCCGCAGGGATCGACCTTCTCCGCGTCGTTGTGACGCCGAACGCGTACGCGATCAAAGAGACGGTGTTCCCGAACTTCATGGTGCGCGTCATCAACGCGAAGAAGCTTCTTGAGACGATCCGTAAGCCTGCGGACTGTGATTTTACGATTCGGATTACGGATGAGATGATCCCGGAAAATAACCGCACCTACCGTGCGCTTTCCGACCGTGTCGAACTGCTTGGTGAGCGGCTGCCATTGGGTGACGGAACATTCGATGGTGCAGCAGAACAGGCAAGTGACGCTGACAAAGCGGATATTGACCTCAATGTCCGTGCTCTCGGGCAGCTCGCAATCGGCGGTCTAAACCTTGACGAGGCGATGCTTCGCACGGATGTGACCGTGAACGCGAAGGAGGAGATGCTCCGGCGTGTGTTTATCCCGAAGAACATCTTCGTCGGAGAGCAGTTTTAGACTGAGAAGAACACCTACGCAGGAGAACATTTTCCAAAAGATCAGAGAATCATTTGTGAGACAGAAAACCATGGACATACACGGTCTTGACAACAGAAACGAGGCTTTGATCCTGTGCTTTGCGCAGGAGTCCGCGCGGATCCTCGGCGACAACCTTGTCGGCGTCTATCTGCACGGTTCTGCCGTCATGGGATGTTTTAATCCCGCGAAGAGCGACCTCGATCTTCTGGTTGTGACCGAGCATGGCATGTCCGACGCGGTCAAGCGCGAGTTCATGGACATGGTTGTCTTGCTTAACGAGGAGGCGCCCGCCAAGGGCATCGAAATGAGCATCGTGAGGCGTGAAGTATGCAAACCGTTCGTGTACCCGACGCCGTTCGAACTTCATTTTTCGAAAATGCACCTGGGGTGGTACCGGGATGATACAGCGGATTACATTCGAAAGATGAATGGTACCGACCGAGACCTTGCGGCGCATATTACGGTGATCCGCGGCAGAGGTGTGTGCCTGTACGGCGCGCCGATCGCGGACGTGTTCGGAGAAGTGCCGAAGCGCGATTATATCGACTCGCTTTGGTGCGATATCGAGGAGGCGGAGAATGACATCGCTGCCGACACAATGTATCTTACGCTCAATCTCACCAGAGTTCTTGCGTACGTAAAGGACGGAAGTGTCCTCTCCAAGCGCGAAGGCGGCGAGTGGGGGCTTGAGAATCTGCCGGAGGAGTACCACGGTCTTCTTCGGGAAGCATTATCGGAATATCGCGGCGAAACGCCGGGGTATGATATAAGCGTGGCGAAAAACTACGCAAAATCAATGCTGCGTCTGATCCAAAATACTATGCAACCGCAGAACGAGTAGGAGAGCATGACTCCCGCGTGTAAAGAGCACGCGATGCGGATTTCGGAGGACGGGCAGAACCAAAGCCCCTCGTGGGCAACGCGGATTGACCGCGAAATTCAAATAAGAAGGTGTAACATGAAGAAGATCGGACTTGTCGGGGGAACCGGGCCGGAATCTACGGCGATGTATTACAAGATTCGGAAAGTAGGCCTTCTCGGGACGGCTTTTACGATGGAACAGGAGTATATGAAGCAGGATCTGAAGGCGGCAGGCATACAGGTTTTCGTTCCGAATGAACAGGAAAGGGAACTGGTGGCAAGAAGGATCTTCAAGGAGCTTGAGAACGGAATTGTGAAGAAGGAAACACTTAGGGAGTTTCAGACGATTATGAACAGAATGAAGGAGCAGGACGGTATCGAAGGCGTCATTCTCGGATGTACGGAATTGCCGCTTCTGCTGAACTCCGAAACCTGTCCGGTACACTGCCTGGATGCGGTACAGATTCACATCCGTAAACTCATTGAGTTAGCGATGGAATAAACCATCGAACAAGGAGCAAACGAATTGAATACGCATAGAAACGCGCGACTTCTCGGGCTGTTCAGCGGCTTCCAGGAGCATCATTTTAACGATGCGCACGAGGAGGTCCTTCGGGCGAATCTTCCGAAGCGGGACAGCATTGTGTTTATCAGTGCCGATCCGGAGAATTTTGCGCAAAATGATGATGACCGCGACGGCATGCACGAGATGTTCGCTGAGCGCGGACTGGCATTTGCCGAAAAACATGTGATCGACCGGCGCACCGGCGCGGCGGAGGCAGTGAGACTTGTTCGCGAGGCGGACTGCATCTGGCTCATGGGCGGCGAATCGACGTGGCAGCTTCAGTTGATCCGCGATCTCGGGCTTGATACAGAGCTTCGTGAGAGCAAGGCAGTGATCCTCGGTGTGAGCGCCGGTTCGATGAATCTCGGACGCACGGTAGCGTACATCTGGGACGACCCGCATTTTTACGAGGCGTTAGGGCTCACGAACATCACGATCAAGGCGCATTACGAGGAGGGGGAATGGTTTATCCCGAGGCTTCTCGAAATGTCCAAGACCCATCCGATCGTTGCGATGGTGGACATGAGCGCAATCTTCGTGAAGGGCGACGACGTGTGGAAGGTCGGCGACATGCACCTGGTTGACAAGGGTGAGATCGGGCCGATCACGGATGAAAAACTGAAGGAGTTTCTTTGACATGACAGAGATTATAGAATTAACAGAGGAGCAGTCGGAAGAGCTCAACGAGGCTTTGGAGGAGTTCGATACCGAGCATATCACGTACCGCATGGAGGGCAGTGTGTGCCTTGGAATGCAGAAGGACGGCGAGCTGATTGCCGGCGTGAACGCGTATGTGACGTGCTTCAAAATCCTGTATATCGAGACGTTGTTCGTGCAGGAGGAGTATCGCAGAACGGGCCTCGGGAAGCAGCTGATCACCGAGCTGGAACGCCGTGCGAAGAAGATGGGCGTGAACCTCATCCGAGTCGACACGTTTGACTGGCAGGGCAAGGACTTCTATCTTGCGATGGGGTATGAGCTTGCCGGTCAGTACACCTGCGAAGAGGACGGCTATTCCGAGTATTTCTTCCTAAAACGGATTTAGACGGCTGGGAACCTTGGGGACGGGGTTACTGGTCCATTACGGAAATGGCTTTCAAGTTCAGATTTTGCTGGCGTTGACCCGGAAAGACAAACAAAAACAGGGGGATTTTGCATATGGTTATTTGCGAGACAGAGCGCTTGATCTTGCGCGATTTTACGAGAGCGGATATCGATAAGAGAATCGAGTGGGAGACCGTCGACCGCGAGTGGCTCGACTGGGACGCCCCGTGGGAGCGGGAAAATGACCTCCCGGTCGATGAGATGGTGCAGGGACTCGAGGAGTTCGCCGATATGACGGCGGCCAAGGGACCCGACGATATGCGCTTCGGTTTTCAGATTGATGTCAAGGAGACCGGCGAGTACATCGGTTGGATCAGCTGCTACTGCATCGATGACAACTATGAGTACACGGATGACGATGCGTTGTTTGCGTTTGGCATCGACATTCCGCCGCAGTCGTGCCGCGGAAAGGGCTACGGATACGAGGCGTTCAAGGCGGCAATCGAGTATCTTCAGTCAAAGGGCATGAAGGAAATCTACACACAGACGTGGTCCGGCAACACGCGAATGATCGCGCTTGCCGAGAAACTTGGGTTCCGCGAGATCTGCAGGAAGAAGGACTATCGTGAAGTGCGCGGGAAGAAGTACGACGGACTTACGTTTGTGTACCGTGGGGACGGGGTTAGTGGTCCATAATCTGGTTTTCCGGTCGCGGGAGACTGCATTCGAAAGAGAGAATAACAATATGCTTACAGCAATCAAACCGAAGAGCAGACAAATCACCGACGCGGAGCGCACGGAAGACGGAGTAGTATTCCGTTCGGAGTTTGAAATGCTCCGCGTGCAGGTCAAAACACCGGAAATCGTGAGGATTACCGCGACTCCGTGCGAGCATTTTTCGAAGAAAGAGCGGCCGGGCACAGTCTGTGACAGAGTGAGCGACGAGTATTCAATCGGCGAAGACTGCGGCGAGTATATACTTACGACAAATGCCGTGACCGTGTATGTGGACAAGGCTTCCGGAGCGATCCGTTTCAATGATCCCGACGGGCGTGAAATGCTGCGCGAGAACCGTCATGCGGCAAGAACGTATGAGGAGTTTGAGACGTATACGCTTGCGGGAACGGAGCAGAAGACGCGCATCATCGATACTGCGGACGGAAAGAAGGAAGTGCTCGAGCAGCCGCTTAAGATCCCTACAGGAAAGAGCTTTCATATCCGGCTTTTGCTGGAACTCGGAGACGAGGCACTTTATGGGTTCGGTCAGCATGAGCAGACGATGGGGTCTCTTCGTAACAAGACACTGTATCTGCACCAGGCCAACCGGCAGATCGCCGTTCCCATGGTTGTTTCGACCAAGGGATACGGTATTCTTTTTGATGCGTATTGTCCCATGATCTTCCGGGAGGATGAGAGCGGGGCAGTCGTTCATCTGGAGGCGGACCGCGAGCTGGATTACTATGTCATGGTTGGCGGGATGAACCGGGTAATCCGCAATTATCGTGTGCTCACCGGCAAGGCAGTGATGCTTCCGAAGTGGGCATTCGGCTATATTCAGTCGCAGGAGCGCTATGAGACGCAGGAGGAGATCCTGCGGACGGCAGCGAAATCCCGGGAACTGGGTATCGGCATGGATTGCATCGTGCTCGACTGGATCAGCTGGGGAGAAAACCAGTGGGGTCAGAAGAGCTACGACGAGAAGCGTTTTCCGGCGCCGAAGGAGATGATCGGGACGCTGCACAACGAGCATGTTCGTTTTATGATCTCGCTTTGGCCGACCATGGCAGCGCAGACGGAGGATCACAGAGAATTTGCCGAACAGGGGCTGTTCCTTCCGGCAAGCGACATTTACAACGTGTTTCGCAAGGAAGCGCGGGAACTATATTGGAAACAGTTGGAACGGAAGCATTTTGCGTACGGAACGGATGCATGGTGGTGTGACAGCAGCGAGCCGATCACGCCCGAGTGGAATCATGTGGAGCGGCCGGAACCGTCGCGCCTGTACGAGGAGTATTGCTCGGAGGCGGGACTTCGGCTGCCGTATGAATACTGCAATGCGTTTCCTCTTTATCACGCGATGGGAATCTATGAGAACCAACGCGAGTGCATGAACCGGAAGAAGGCGACAGCAGCGGATTACCGGGAGAAGCGCGTGTGTAATCTGACACGGAGCGCATACACGGGGCAGCAGCGGTATGGAACGATCATGTGGTCGGGCGACACCGCGGCGAGCTGGGAAACGCTTCGGGCACAGGTCACGGCAGGGCTTCATTTCTGCGCAAGCGGACTTCCGTACTGGACAATGGATATCGGAGCATTTTTCGTAAAATCCGGTGTTCAGTGGTACTGGGACGGCAGATATGACAATACGGTGGAAGATAAAGCGTACTGTGAGTTGTTTGTGCGCTGGTATCAGCTGGGATGTTTTCTGCCGGTCTTCCGTGGTCACGGAACCGATTGCAGGCGGGAACTCTGGAACTTCAAGGGTGAGTTTTACGATGCGCTGATTAAGGCGAACCGCCTGAGGTATCAGCTCATTCCGTATATCTACTCCGAGGCCGGCAAAGTGTGGCTGGACGACACATCCATGATCCGCTGGCTGGCGTTTGATGATCCGGACGACCGTGAGGTGTGGAACATCACGGACCAGTATCTGTTCGGGGACTCTCTTATGATCTGCCCGGTGCTTTGGCCGATGTACTATGACGAGGGCGGAACAAAGGTTGAGAATCCGGTATTGACGCGACAGGTGTATTTTCCGAAAGGATGCGGCTGGTATGATCTGTATACCGGCCGACGCTACCCCGGCGGAAGCCACGCAGTTGTTTCGGCGGCGCTTGATGAGATTCCGGTGTTTGTGAAGGCGGGCAGTGTCATTCCGATGTGTGAGGCAGCGATGTCCACGGATGAACTCGGCGAGGTGACGTTCCGTGCATACGGCGATGGCGAGTGCCGGTATCGTTATTACACGGACGCTGGTGACGGCTATGGATACGAGAATGGCGAGTACACAGTGCGGGAGATTACGGAAAATAAAACCGTTTAGGTTGGGATTGCGGAAAATAAGCGTTCAGGACGGAGATTACGGAAATAAAACCTTTCCGGCTAAGAGTAAATGGAAAAGAATTGAGGAAACAAACAATGGATAAGGGTAAAATAATTTTTTTGAACGGAGTGACGAGCTCCGGCAAAACTTCGATCGTTGAGGCGCTTCAGGAGCGCAGAGATCAATTTTTCTATGTTGTTGCGAACGATCTGTTCGCGGAGATGGTCGGTGAGCAATACTTAGAGGAGAACTACTGGAAGTATCTCGCGGACGTGATCATCATGATGTATCACACGGCGAAGCTGTACTCCGATCTCGGGAAAAATGTGCTGATCGACGGCATCCTGGTTGAGCGTGACGAGATCAAACCGCACTATGAGAAACTCATGGAGATCATGAAGGACAGCCCGCTTAGCATCGTGGAGGTGTACTGTCCGCTTGATGTGTGCAGACAGCGAAACATCGAGCGCGGCGACCGCTTTGAGAGCCAGTCGGACGAGCAGGCGGAGCTGATGAGCAAGGACATCAAGTACACGATGCGCGTCGATACGAGCGTGAACTCCCCCGCGGAGTGCGCAGAGCAGATTGTGAAGGCGCTGTTTGAGTAAACGGCAGCGGTGCTGCCTGCAAAGACGGAAGCGCGGAACAGATCCGCGTTTCCGCCTGACGGAAATCCGGACAGGAGGAATTGAACTATGGTATTATTGGCAATCGATCTTCAGAAAGGTCTGGTTGTAGAAGATTTGTATAACTTTGAAGGGTTTGTTGCGAACATGAAGAAGCTTCTCGCGGAGGCGAGAGCACGCGGCGTGGAGGTCATCTATGTGCGGCACGACGCAGGCGAGGGAAGCGGCATGAGCGAGGGCGACGAGGATTTTGAATTTTACGAAGAACTTGCGCCTCTGCTCGGCGAGAAGATGTTCGTGAAGACCGTTAACAGCTGTTTCAGCAACAAGGAGCTTTGCAAATATCTCGAGGAGAAGGGCGAGGAGACGATGATCATCGCCGGACTTCAGACCAACTACTGCATCGACGCGTCGATCAAGTCCGCGTTTGACCGCGACTACGGCGTGATCGTGCCCGAGGGCTGCAATTCCACATTTGACAACGACTACATGACCGGCGAAACCACATACCGTTACTACAACGAGGACATATGGGAAGCTTTCGCGTACTTAGTCAGCATTGAAGAAGCATTTGAGGTAGAAGAATGAAAAGAGAACACAACATTGTAGCATTGCCGAAGGAGGATTGGAAGGGAGTTCCGATTCCGCTTCGGTACACCACAGAGGAGTATTTCGACGTGGAGATCACGGAGACTCCGGACGCTTACGAGGCGAAGCTGGTCAAGAAGAAGTTTGAGACGCCGGTGACGCACACGCCGGAGGAGTATGATTTTCCGGATGGGCTGTATCAGGACCACTGGGAGAAGGCTGAGGCGTACGGCATGTACTCCGAGGAGAACGGCGAGCGGAAGCTCTTGGCGTGCATCGAGGTATGCCCCGAGGAATGGAGCAACCGTCTGATGGTGACGGAACTGTGGGTGGACGATTCCCTGCACCGCCAGGGCGTCGGCACGGCTCTGATGAACAAGGCGAAGGAGATCGCAAAAGCGCAGGGGCGTCGGGCGGTCATTCTGGAGACGCAAAACTGCAACGTGAGAGCGATCGCGTTCTACAAGAGCCAGGGCTTTCAGCTGCTTGGCTTCGATACCTGCTGCTACACAAACCGTGACATCGAACGACATGAAGTGCGGATCAACCTTGTGTACTTCATGGACAACCGTGCGGGCCGATTTTAAGGGCTCCGCAGAACGGAGGCAGTATGATCACGACAAAACAATTTCAGATATTGACCGACATCGACCTAGTGTGGAAGTTGATGACACAGGTTTATGATCACGAAGAGAGCAACGGACCTGCGGCACCGTTTTTCGAGTATGCGATCACGTCGCCGTGGCACGACCGCGATTACGACCGTCTGGACCGGTTCTGGATGGACGGGGATGTGCCGGTTGCATTTGTCTTCTACGAGACGTCTGCGGACGAGCTCTATTTCGTGCTGCGGCCCGGTTACGAGGCACTTGCGGACGAAATGATCGAGTACGCGGACACGGCGTTTCCGAAGTTTGAGGAGCCGACGGAGTTCGTGCTCGGAAGCCGCCAGACGGTGTTGATCGAGGCAGCGAAGCGGCGCGGGTATCAGCTTGCGTACGAGAGTTCAGATCTGTATTTTGATTTCCGGACCGGAACGCTTGATTATCCGCTCCCGGAGGGGTATCATTTTACGAACCCGAAGGACAACGACCCTCTCAAGGTCGCCAAATGTCTGTGGGACGGCTTTAACAAGGCGGAACACGGCGAGTTCAAGGACTGGGAGACGCCGGTGAAGAACGGCGGGATCAGCCCGCACGAGCTTTACCAGAACGTGCTCGGCGCCACGATCGCGCCCGCACCGCATGCAACTTACGACTATACCACCGTTATTGCGGATGAGAACGACAATTACGTCTGCTTCTCCGGGATGTGGTGGGTGCCGGAAAATAAACTTGCCTACATGGAGCCTCTCTGCACGGTTCCCGAGCATCAGCACAAGGGACTCGCGGCGGCTGCGCTTGCGCACCACGAGCAGGTTCTTCGGCCGCTCGGTGCAGAGGTGATCACCGGAGGCGGCAACGACTTCTACCGGAAGATCGGATACAAGGGCGTCCATGTGACAGGGCACTATCGGAAGCAATGAACATTGGTGAGCCCGTGGGACGGGGTTAGTGGTCCATTACCGGGCATCATCAAAAGAAATGAGGAGCGATATGGATTACCTGAAAGAAAACAGTAAAATATGGGATGACCGGTCTGCCAACGCGGACCGGTGGTCCGTCCCGGTCTCGAGCGAGGAAGTGGCGCTTGCGAGACAGGGCGAATGGAGCATTTTGCTGACGCCAACGAAGCCGGTCCCGCGCGACTGGTTTCCGCAGGAGTTGGCCGGAAAGCAGGTTTTGTGCCTCGCGAGCGGAGGCGGCCAGCAGGGCCCGATCCTCGCCGCAACGGGTGCAAACGTGACAGTGTTCGACAACAGTAGAACGCAGTTAGATAAGGACTTGTACGTTGCAAACAGGGACGGACTGACAATCGCTACGGCGCAGGGAAACATGCAGGATCTGTCCGAATTTGCCGACGAGAGTTTTGACCTTGTGATCAATCCGTGGTCGAACAGTTACATCGACAACGTGCTTCCGGTGTGGAAGGAGTGCGCTCGTGTTCTCAAAAAAGGCGGCATTCTCATCGCCGGCTTCAGCAACGGGGTCGAGAGTATCTTCGACCCGGTGAAGATTGAGCAGGGCGTGCTCAGCGTGGAGTACAAGCTTCCGTATGCGGACGTCGATCATCTGGACGATCCGGGGATCAAGCGCATTGCGGAGGCCGAAGGCTACATCTGGGGGCACACGCTCACGGACCAGATCGGCGGACAGATCGACGCGGGTTTTGCGATCGTCGGGTTCTATGAGGACCGCGGCGGTACCCCACTTGACAACTTTATGAGCGGCTCGATTGCGACGAAAGCGGTGAAGCTTGGGGGACCTGAGGGACGGGGTTAGTGGTTCATTATCAGTATGAAAGAGGATTACGGATATGAATAAAGACTGGTCGGAAAAGAATAAAAAGATGCAGGCGCTCATCGGCAGGGAAGCGACGTTCGCCGAGGGAATCGAAGTGCTGATTGACTTGCGAAACGATCTGTTTGGGCAGATATCGTATATTGCAAATTCGTATCCGGAGGAAGCCTTTTACCGGATGCCGTTTGCGGGAGCTGAAGGATACCACAGTAAGACACTTGCGTATTCCATGTGGCACATCTTCCGAATCGAGGATATCGTGGCGCATACGCTGATCTGCGGTGACGAGCAGGTCCTTCTCACCGGCAAATGGCAAGGGAAAACAGGCAGTCCCATCATCACTACAGGCAATGAGCTGAAGGGCGGAGAGATTGCGGAATTCTCAAAGAAACTCAGTGTCAAAGCCTTGTTTGAGTATTGCAAAGCGGTGATGGATTCCACCAACGAGTTTCTGAGAAAGCTTACTTACAAGGATTTGAAACGGAAATTTTCCGACGAGGATAAGAAACGGGTGATCGACAGCCGGTGCGTGAGCACGGACGAGGATGCCTTCTGGCTTATCGATTACTGGTGCGGCAAGGATGTCCGGGGACTTTTGAAAATGCCTTTTTCCAGGCATTGGATCATGCATATCGAGGCAATATGCCGCATCACCGATAAACTGTGTCAGAACGCAAGAAAGGGCGTTGACCCCATCGCCCGCTGCGGCCTGTCCTGCAACCATTGCTTCCTGAGAAAATGGTGCGGAGGGTGCAGAACGGCTTACAACACCTGTTCCGACGCATGCCGTTATCCCGGAAAGGTATGCCCCAACACTGCCTGCTGCATGGAAAAGGGCATCGACGGCTGCTACGATTGCGATGCGCTTGCGACTTGCCGGAAAGGCTTCTACGAATACGATGACGTGAACGCCATCAAGGCGATGGCGATGTTCATCAATAAGTACGGGAAAGAGGAACTTTTGAAAACCATGGATCAGCTTCACAGAGAGCATGATTTCGAAAAAATTCAGGAGGTTCTCGGGAACGACATCAAAGAAGGACTCAGGATACTGGAGGAAACTCACCACGAAGGGTGAGCGCAGTGACCATACGAAGTGCCTGCCGGAAAACTCGCGTGAAATGGGAGTCTTGGAATAATGATCGTAAAGGAAGAAATCAACGGAATCGAGATCGTCTGCGAGACCGGGGAGTATTATTTTTCACCGAAAAATGTGGACCGCGGTACGCGATTGATGCTTGAGACCGTGCCCGTCCGCGAGGGCGACAAGGTGCTCGACCTCGGCTGCGGCTACGGCGTTGTCGGGATTTATGCGGCGAAGCTGCTCGGAGGAGACCATGTCGTGATGTGCGATATCCTCGAGGACGCGGTGGCGCTCTCGACGGAGAATCTCGCGCGAAATGGGATCGAGGGCGCGAAGGTGCTGCAGAGCGACGGCCTGAAGGGCGTGGAAGAGCGGGATTTTACGCTGATCTATTCGAATCCGCCTTACCATACAGACTTTTCGGTGGCGAAAGAGTTCATTGAGGACGGCTTTCGGAAGCTTGCGGTTGGCGGGCGGATGGTCATGGTGACCAAGCGGCTTGACTGGTACCGGAACAAACTGAAGACCGTGTTCGGCGGCGTGAAGGTGTTCGAGGCGGAGGATTATTTCATCTTCCTCAGCGAGAAGCGCGCGGCGCGCGTGGAGAAGCCGAAGAAGAACACGCAGACGATGTCGAAGAAGCTGCAGCGCAAGTACGGAAAGAAGTAAGGAGCGAAGATGATCATTCATCCGATTTCGCCTGTGTTTGACAGGGATTCCCGAGTGTTGATCCTCGGCAGCTTTCCGTCGGTCAAGTCGCGGGAGGCGGGATTTTTCTACGGGCATTCGCAGAACCGTTTCTGGAAGGTGACGGCGGCGGTGTTCGGCGAGGACGTGCCGCGGACAATCGAAGAAAAACGGGCGTTTTTGCTGAGAAATCACATCGCGGTCTGGGACGTGATCCACTCGTGCGAGATCGAGGGTTCCTCGGACGCGAGCATACGGGACGTTGTGGCGAATGACCTTCGGGTGATCCTGGACGCAGCGACGATTGAAGCGATTTACGTAAACGGTAAAACCGCACTCAAATATTACGAAAAATACATACAACCGACAATCCATCGGCCGGCGACCTGCCTTCCGTCCACAAGCCCCGCAAATGCGGCGTGGAGCACGGAGCGGCTTGTCGCGGAATGGAAGCGGGTTCGAATCGATCGGTGAACTCGGATTCAGGAGGAACAATCCGTTACGATCACCGAGACGGAGACAAGGAAAAAGACTTATGAATATTAAACTGAAACCTGTTAATGACAGTAATCGCGAAGCGGTGCTTGCGCTTTCCGTGCGTGAGGATCAGAGCTTTGTCGCGCCCAATGATGTTTCGTTAAGACAGGCAGACGAGGCAAACGCAGAGCAACCGGGTTTGGCGCGTCCGTTTGCGATTTACGCGGACGATAAGCTCGTCGGCTTTTGCATGTTTGCCTTCACCCCGGAAGAGGAAGCCCCGGATGACCGGTACTGGCTCTGGCGCTTCATGATCGACAAGAATGAGCAGGGGAATGGCTTCGGTCAGGCCGCGCTCAAGGAAATCATGAAGTACTTCAGAGAGAACGGCGCGGACATGATCTACCTTTCGACCGAGCCGGAAAATGAACTCGGTTTACACGTATATCACAAACTTGGCTTCCGTGAGACCGGCATAATAAGCGATGGTGAGATCGTGCTGATGCGGATGCTGAAAGGTCCGAACAAACTGATCAGGGACTTTTACGGGGTCAATGTGGACGAGCCCCTGCACATCAGGGGAAAGAAAGGCTATGGCGTGAGCGCTGCGGTCAACGACAGCAACGGCGATATCCTGCAATACTGCTCCGGCAGCGGAAGATACGGCGAGGATTTTCCGGTGAACCCGGATATGCTGTTCCAGGCGGGCTCTGTATCTAAGCCGATGTTTGCTCTGACGCTGCTCAGATATGCGGACAAGGGCAAGATTGACCTTGATGCAGATATCTCAGGCGTAATCCCGGAATTTGTCAAAAAGGGCCCCGTCACGTTCGAAGCGTTGCTTTCGCACACGGCGGGCTATAACATCCATGGCTTTCCGGGATACCCGGCGAAGCACGAACCGCTTTCCTCGGAAGATGTGCTGGCCGGCCGCGGCAATACGCCGAAGCTGCGCAGGATCAAACCATATGGAAAGCAGTACATCTATTCCGGCGGGGGCATCACGTTAGCT
This sequence comes from uncultured Lachnoclostridium sp., assembly GCA_946415315.1. Taxonomy (GTDB): domain Bacteria; phylum Bacillota; class Clostridia; order Lachnospirales; family Lachnospiraceae; genus ISDg. Next base: position 54,773 of record CAMKRZ010000010.1, read on the forward strand.
GAACTTGCATTTACCCGTATCACGGGAACCAACCTCCGCGAAGCGTTCCGAAAGGAGGTAGCAGAACCTCTCGGTCTCAAGCGCAGCGGCTTCTTCCAGCCGCTTGATGAAGAGATGGTTGCATGTGCCGCGTTTGGCGGAAGGCTTGGCGCAGGGGAAGATCCGGAGCATGGTTATCACTATTATCCGGAGCATGCAGCGGCAGGCTTTTGGACCACGCCCACGGAACTTGTGAAGATCGGTGTTGTCTTGTCGAGGAGCTATCGCAGGGGCGGATTCCTCAAAAAGAAGACCGCACAGCGCATGATGACTCCGGTCATGAATTCTTACGGGTTGTGCATACAATGGTTCAAAGACGACATCGTCGGTCACTGCGGCTGGAACGAAGGATTTCTGACAAATTGGAGATTTTCACTGAAAAAAGAAATCTGCGTGGCATTGATGTACAACAACGCCACGGTTGCCTCAAGCAAAGCGCTGGACAACGTCGCCTGTGAGATTTATAAAAACGCATGTTTATGAAAGAGACCATGCAAGCAGGAAAACCATAGAAAATGGTTTGATGTAAGGAGAATATAAGAACATGATTACATTTCGTGTCGCGAAGGTTGAGGACGCCTCGCGGATTCTTGAGATTTATGCTTACTACGTGGAATACACGGCGGTTTCGTACGAGTACGAGGTGCCGTCGCTTGAGGAGTTCACGGAGCGAGTGAGAAATACGCTTGAGAGATATCCGTACATTGTGGCGGAGGAGGACGGCCGGATTGTAGGCTATATCTACGCGTCGCGTTTTGCGCAGAGAGCGGCTTACGGCTGGGCTGCCGGCACTTCGATCTACATTGATCTGGATTACCATCGAAGAGGCATCGGGAAGCTTCTGTACGAGAAGCTTGAGGCGATCCTGAAGCTGCAAAACATCACCAATCTCTACGCCGGCGCGGCGGATCCGATGGACGAGGAGGACCCGTACCTGACGAGAAACAGCGAGCATTTTCACGAGGCGATCGGCTACAAGACAGTCGCGCGCTACCACGGCTGCGGCAGCAAATTCGGCCGCTGGTACAACCTTCTGTGGATGGAGAAGATCATCAACGAGCACAGCGTTCCGCCGAAGGAAGTGATCCCGTTTTCCGAGTTGGACGTGAATGCGGTGCAGGCAATCCTGCAGGATTGAGGAACGGAAAATGCTGATACGTGAAATGAAGGCGGAGGAAGCCGGCATTTTGAAAGACTTCCTATACGAGGCGATCTTTATTCCGGAGGGCGTGGAGCCGCCGGATCGGTCGATCGTCGAGCTGCCGGAACTTCGGATGTATTACGAGGACTTCGGCAGCGGTCGCGCGGACTATTGTATGGTCGTGGAAGATAACGGGCGGGTGGTCGGCGCTGCGTGGACGCGCATCATGAACGACTACGGGCATGTGGACGACGAGACGCCTTCATTTGCCATCTCGCTGTACAGGGAATATCGCGGCAGGGGGGCCGGAACGCGGCTTATGAAAGGAATGATCGGGCTATTGAGAACCAAGGGCTTCCGGCGAGCATCGCTCGCGGTGCAGAAGGCCAACAAAGCAGCGATACGAGTGTATGAGAAGGTCGGCTTTCGGACAGTGGACGAAAATGCCGAGGAGTATATCATGGTCTGTGACCTGTGAGGAGCGCTGAAAGCAGTGTGCTGACGGCGTAGATTGCAGTAAGGAGCTGAGAATGGACAGAACGGAACGAGTGGAACTGGCAGTGCTCTGCCTGATCAAGGACGGCGACCGAGTGCTGTTGCAAAACCGTGTGAAGAAGGACTGGCAGGGGTACACGCTGCCGGGCGGTCACGTGGAGCGTGGGGAATCCTTCGTCGACGCGGTTGTGCGCGAGATGAAGGAGGAGACGGGGCTTACGATCGAGAAGCCCAGGATGGTCGGAATCAAGCAGTTTCCAATCGACGGCGGGCGCTACATCGTGCTTTTGTTCGAGGCGACGCAGTTCACGGGCGCGGTTGTTTCGTCCGAGGAGGGCGAGATGACGTGGGTCGACCGCGCGGAGCTCGCGAACATTTCGGCGGTTGACGATCTGCAGGAGCTTTTGAAGGTTTTCGATGATCCGGAGCTCACGGAGTTTCAATACATTGTGGACGGTGACGAGTGGCTGATCAACCTGAAATGACCGATTGACGGAAAGGACGAGGCGCAAAATGAAGAAACCGAAAATGATCCTGTTTGACTACGGCCAGACGCTCATCACGGAGGGGCCGTTCTGCGGCCTAAACGGCACAGCAGCGGTGATGCAGCATGCGACGAGAAACCGCTACAACCTTACGCCCGAGCAGGTTCAGGCGGAGGCGGTCGCGGTCATCAAAGAGATGAAGCGCGCGGATCCGAACACGCCGGGCACCAAAAGCGTTGAAATCCCGAATCACATGTTCACATCGTATCTCTACGAGTCGCTTGGAATTACGATCGACCTGACTTCGGCGGAGATCGACCGCGTGTTCTGGGATGCGGCGTCGCCCGGAAGACCGACGGAGGGCATGACAGCGTTCCTGCAGTTTCTGTGGGAGCAGGGCATCCGCACGGCGGTACTCAGCAACATTTCCTATGACGGAAATATCGTGCGCGAGCGGATTAACAAGGTGCTTCCGGACAATCATTTTGAATTTATCATCCCGACCAGCGAGTATCTGTTCCGCAAGCCGAATCCGAGGATTTTCCGGCTGGCGCTCGAGAAGGCGGACCTCGCGCCGGAGGATGTCTGGTACATCGGCGACAACTACCGGTGGGACGTCGAGGGTTCGCGCAGCGTGGGGCTGTTTCCGGTCTGGTACAAGGGGGATGTCGACTACGAGCAGGACGACCACGACGACGTGTTGACGATCATGAAGTGGGACGAACTGCGAAAGATTATTGAGGAGAATTTTCCAATGAACGAATTACAATACAAGGCGCTTCGGGAGATCCCGGAGCGTAAGGACGACGCGGCACAGTGGTTCCACGAAAAATGGGGCGTGCCCGCGGAGGCGTACCTCGAGTGCATGGACGCCTACCTAAACGGCGAGACCGAGTACGGCTGGTACGTGTGCCTCGATGGTGACAGGATCGTCGGCGGACTCGGCGTGATCGAGAACGACTTCCACGACCGCAAGGACCTGACACCCAACGTGTGCGCAGTGTACACCGAGGAAGGCTACCGCTGCCGCGGCATCGCCGGCAAACTTCTGGACTTCGTCGTGGAGGACCAGCGTGCGCACGGCATCTCGCCGGTGTATCTCGTGACGGACCACACGGGCTTCTATGAGCGGTACGGCTGGGAGTTCCACTGCATGGCGCAGGGTGACGATGAGCCGGAGATGACGAGACTGTACATCCATCGGTAAAGTAAGCGGAGAGCGTCCGTAAAAGGACGTTCGAGAAACGGAGATATGAAACATGCAGGTTCGCGAGTACACGAAAGATGATCTGCCGGACATGATCCGGATCTGGAACGAGGTTGTCGAGGATGGCATCGCGTTCCCACAGGAAGAGATGCTTGACACGGAGAGCGGGAAAGCATTTTTCGCTTCACAGAGCTACAACGGCGTCGCGGAGGAGGACGGCAAGGTCTACGGACTTTACATCCTGCATCCGAACAACATCGGTCGGTGCGGGCACATCTGCAACGCGAGTTACGCGGTGTCGTCGGATGCGCGCGGGCGACACATCGGCGAGATGCTGGTGAAGGACTGCCTGCGGATGGGCCGGGAGCTTGGCTTCCGCGTTTTGCAGTTCAACGCGGTCGTTGAGCGCAATGTGCACGCGCGACACCTTTATGAGCGGCTCGGTTTCATGCAGCTCGGGACGATCCCGGGCGGTTTCCGCATGAAGGACGGGCACTATGAGAACATCTGCCCGTATTACCACGAGCTGTAGAAGATATTGCTGTGCAAGTATTTGAAGGATTGAAGGACAAAGATAAAGAATTGGAGATTTGAGTATGACAGTATATTATGATGACGGAACCATCAAGGTTCGCAGCATGACTGAGGCGGACGCGAAGGTTCTGTTTGACACGTACAACTCGTACGGTTGGCATCCGCAGATGGAGACGTACGAGGGTTACCTTCGGGAGCAGGAGGCCGGCGAACGGCTCGTGTTCATTCCGGAATACAAGGGAGAAGTTGTCGGTATCTGCACGCTGGTGCTGCATCCGACGGAAGGACCTTACGCCGGCAAAGGATGGCCGGAGATCGTGGACCTGTGTGTGTTCTTCCACACCCACAACGCAGGCATCGGCAACAAGCTTCTGGATGTGGCGGAAGCTGAGGCAGCGAAGATCACGGATCACGTGTTCCTTGCGGTCGGCGTGCACTCCGGGTATGGTCCGGCGCAGCGCATTTACGTGAAGCGAGGTTATATTCCGGACGGCAGCGGCGTATGGTACCAGGGCAAGCAGCTCGGGCAGTACGAACCGTGCGTCAACGACGATGATCTGCTGCTGTTTATGGCGAAGGAACTGTAAGGGAAGCGCTTTCATTTTTCGAGATAAAGGAGAAAACGGTATGGAACTTTGGGACCTGTTTGACAGCGAGAGAAAGCCGCTCGGACGCACGCACGTGCGCGGCGAGGCGTTCGGTGAGGGCGAGTACTACGTGTGCGTCGAGGTGTGGATCCGGAATTCGAAGGGCGAGTTTTTGATCACGAAGCGCCACCCGGCCAAGAAGGCGGGCAATCAGTGGGAATTTGTCGGCGGCGGTACGCTTGCGGGCGAGACCACGCTGCAGTCGGCCGTGCGCGAGATCGCGGAGGAGACCGGCATTGTGGCAAAAGAGCATGAGTTCACGCTCTTTACGACATATCAGCGCAAGAACTATTTCCAGGATATCTATCTGTTGCGCAGGGATGTTGACATCGAGGACATCGTGCTTCAGCCGGATGAGGCGGTCGATGCGCGCTGGGCGACGGAGGAGGACATCCTTGCGCTGATCGCGAACCAGGAGTTTGTATACTCACTGGGACAGCGGTTTGAGATGTACCGGGACACCGTGCGGCAGCTTCCGGAGCAGTCTTCCTTTCACGACGTAAGCGACCTTCGTACGGACGAGATTTTCCTTCGGCTGGTGCGCACGTGCGAGGCGAAGCCGGAGAAGCAGTGGGTGCCGGCGTATCATTTTGAGATCTGCCTGTTGGACGGTACGAAGATCGGAATCTGCGACCTGCGCATCGGACACAACGACAAGCTTTATGTCGGCGGCAACATCGGCTACGGAATCGACGAGCCGTACCGCGGACATCACTATGCAGCGAAGGCATGCGAGCTGCTGTTTGCGCAGGCGCGCAAGCACGACCTTGGGTACGTGATCATCACGTGCGTTCCGACGAACGACGCGTCCGCGCGCACCTGTGAGCTGGCCGGCGGAACATATCTGGAGACCGTGGACATTCCTGAGGATAACGAGATGTACGCGGAGGGCAAGCGGCAGGTGAAGGTGTACCGGTTTGAACTTTAGAAACAGCCTGTGCTTCGGAAAATTCCGGGGCACAGGATATATTTTTCAATGAACATGACATAGAGATGACATGTTTAGCGTGGTAGGATGCGTCAGGAGCGTGAGCAAATGAAGATTGACAGACTGATCGGCATCTTGTCGATATTGCTGCTCGGAGGGCGAGGACGGCCGGCTGGTGTTTTCGGAGGATTTTACGAATCGGGAGCAGATGATCTCATGGCTTCTGGCGTTCGGTGACAAGGCGGAGGTACTCGAACCGCAGGACGTGCGGGAGCAGATTGCGGAGATTGCGGAAGAAATGATCAAAACTTACAGGAGGGACGAGCAATGAAGTACGACTGGATTGACAGCTATCTGATGGAGAAGACCGGTGTGACACAGGATTTTCAGGAGGAGTGGAATTGGATCCGTTATCATATCGGCGGGAAAATGTTTGCCGCCATATGCCGCGACGATGACAACCAACCCTACTACATCACGCTCAAGCTGGAGCCGCTTGAGGGCGAATTTCTGCGCAGGGAGTATGAGGACATCATTCCCGGGTACTATATGAACAAGATTCACTGGAACTCGGTGAAGGTGAACGGAAACGTGCCCGACGATGTCGTAAAGGACTGCCTCGACCACGCGTACGATGTTGTGCTCCGCAGCTTCAGCAAGAAAAAACAAAAGGAAATCCTGGAGGGTACTCAGGGAACGTTGATTGATCAACGTTCCCTGAGTACCTCCGGTGGATCGCACGAATGCGCAAAGGAAACTGCCCGCTTCGCGGGCGCGCATTCGGCGGCGATTGACGCAGAATGCGTCAATCGATCTAATCTGATCAGTTGCTGCGGCTCGGACTGCAGCACATGCTACTGCTACGGAGAGATGTGTAAGGGATGTGACGCCGTGTGCGGCAAGGTATTCCACATGCCGGACGGACAGATCTGCCCGATCTATGACTGTTGCCGCAACAAAAAGGGTTATCGGTCCTGCGGCGAGTGCGATGATTTGCCGTGTGACATTATCCTCGGAATGCGCGATCCGAGTTTCTCCGACGAGGAGTTCGCGAACAATGTGAAGGAGCGCGTACAGAGGCTGAAGGGCTGATTTTCAGCTATACAGATTCCGACCGACCGGGTTCCCAAAAAACGGCAGACGCCTGTGCGGCATCCTGTAAAATGCGAGCATCCCGGCGGAATATTCGTTGCTTTTAGCCGTATTTCTCGGTATAATAGACCCATGGGGGGAAGAGAATATGGCGAAGGCAACGGTTTACGAACGATACTATGACGACGGTGTTTTGCGGCTGACGAAAAGGCGAAAGAAAGGGCTTCTTTCGTTCTTTTTCAGCCGCTTTTGGATTTTGTTCTTTCTGATGATCCTGCAGTTCACATTGTTCATCACATTTGTGAACTGGCTCGGAGATTTCAAGCCCGTGTTTCGCGTGATAAATGTGATCTTCACGATCGCGATGCTCATATACCTCTTCGCGAGCGATATCGACGCGTCGAGCAAGCTGACGTGGCTGTTCTTCCTCGCGATCATTCCGATCCCGACATCGCTCTTTCTGTTCTACACGCGGATGGGCTTCGGGCACCGGCGCATCCGGGAGCGCATGGAGTCGCTGTCTGAGGAAACACTCACGAGTATCCCGCAGGATCCCGCGGTGATGGAGCGGCTTGCGTCGGCGGATGACGGCGTGGACGCGTTGGTGCGCTGCATCGGGCGAAGCGGGTGCTTTCCGGCGTATGCGGAAGAAAAAACGTTGTATTTTCCGTCGGGGGAGGCATTCTTTGAGGCTGCGTTGGAGGAACTCGCGAAGGCGGAGAAGTTCATTTTCCTTGAGACGTTCATTATCAACGAAGGCTACATGTGGGGCAAGGTGCTCGAGATCCTGATGGAGAAGGCTTCAGAGGGCGTCGATGTGCGCGTGATCTACGACGGTATGTGCGGCGTCACGAACCTCTCGATGGACTACGATGCAAGACTCCGGTCGTTCGGCATCCGCGCCAAGGAATTTGCGCCGATCCATCCGATCGTGTCATCGAGCTACAACTTCCGCGATCATCGGAAAATTCTCATTGTGGACGGCCGTACTGCCTTCACCGGCGGGATTAATTTCGCGGATGAATATATCAACCGCATCGAGCGTTTCGGAGTCTGGAAGGACTCCGGCTTGATGATTCGCGGAGAAGCGGTGAGAAGCTTTACGCTGATGTTTCTGCAAATGTGGAACATCGACGAGCCGACGCCTGTGTGGGAACCGTTTATGAGCGCGCCGACCGGAGACGGAGAAACTGCCGAGAGGGCAACCGGGAGCAAAGAAACTGTTGAGAGTGTGCCCGAAGGCGAGAATGACTATGGTTCGGACGGTTACGTCATCCCGTACGCGGACTGCCCGGTGGATGAGTACAAGGTCGGCGAGACGGTGTATGTGGATATGTTAAACCGCGCGAAGCGCTACATTTATGTCATGACGCCGTATCTCGTGCTGGACGGAGAGACGGAGGGAGCGCTGAAATATGCGGCGCAGCGCGGCGTGGACGTGCGGCTAATCCTTCCGGGAATCCCGGATAAAAAGTATGCATTTGCTCTTGCGAAATCCTACTACCGTGTGCTTCTCGAAGCCGGGGTGAAGATCTATGAGTACACGCCGGGCTTCGTCCACTCGAAGGTGTTTTTATGTGACGATGAGAGGGCGGTGGTTGGCTCCATCAATCTCGATTTCCGGAGTCTCTATCACAACTATGAGTGCGCTGCGTACCTCTATCGTGTGAAGGGGACGATCGCCGGAGTTCGGGAGGATTTTGAGAAGACGCTCCCGCTGTGTCGCGAGGTTACCCTCGAGACGATCCGGAAGGAGAAGCCGGGATATGTGTTCCTCGGTTTTTTGATGCGGTTTATCGCACCGCTTTTATAACGCAGATGTAAAAGGCGTTAACGGAAATAAGACAGACCACAGGTTGGAAGAACATGGAAGATACATTCATCTGCAGAATTGCAACGCTTACGGATATGGACCGCAAATGGGAGTACGAGATCGCGAGGCACGCTGAAGATCCGGGAAACTGGATCGTATGGAAGAAGGGAGCTTTGGAGAACCGCCGCGAGGGAAGGACGCTGCCGTACTACGGCCTCCTGAACGGGGAGATCATCTGCGAGGCGACCGCTTTTATCAAGCCCGACCCGGACGAGGATTCCGAGGGGCTGATCGATGAGACGACCGCGTATCTGTGCGCGTTTCGGACGAACCCTCCGTACCGTGGGAAAGGGTATTTTTCGAAACTGTTTGCATATATGATCGAGGACCTGCGTACGCGCGGGTACGAGAGAGTGACCGTCGGTGTCGAGCCGGAGGAGGTCGTCAACAAGCAGATCTACGCGCACTACGGGTTTACGGAGTTTCTGAAAACCGACACGGAGACGTATCCCGACGGCACGGTGATCGATGTGGAGTACTACGCGAGGAAGCTTTGAGGGGTTTGTGTAGAGAACGGTTATAAGCGATCGCGATATATTCATTTGGCGGCCGGCATAGTATCGTATGCCTTGTAAAACACAGGAAAGTGAGGAGCGGATACTATGAAGTACAGAAACGCGAAGGATGTTTTTCCGGAGAAGCTGCTTCGGCAGATCCAGAAGTATGTCTCGGGCGAGACCATCTACATTCCGGCCGGTGTAGAGAAGAAGGACTGGGGGGAGACCTCGGGATACCAGCAGTATATTCGGGAGCGCAACGCAGCAATCCGGGACGCATTCCGTGACGGGAAGGCGATCGAAGCGCTGATGGAAGAGTATTCGCTTTCTTACGATACGATCAAACGAATTGTTTACAGTAAGAAGGAGGTTACTATGCTAAAGTACAGCGCAACCCTGGATTCCGCATTGGAATACGGCAGGGAAGAGAAAATGGATGCCTGGGTGCATCTTTACCTGAACGAGGAGGGGAGAAACATTCCGTTCTCGGACGGATTGAAACTGTTTGACCGCTACTTCATCAGTCCGGCACAGTTCCCGATCAGCCTGTTTCACCGCTGCGCGGGTCCTGAGGAGGATATGAAATACCGTATCGACAAGGGCTGGTGGGAGCACAAGATCACGGAACTCACGAAGGCTGTTAAGGCAGGCGCGGAGATGCCGCCGATGATCATACACTACGTGGATGGCGAGTTCGAACTCAACGACGGCAACCATCGCCACAAGGTGTATGAGGATCTCGGGATTGAGACCGCCTGGGTCATCCTCTGGATCACCGAGGAGGCAGAACTTACGGACTTCATGAGCAAGTACGGCGAGTATGTGAAGGACTGCACGATCATCCGGAGATAGTCCGGGACGACGCTTATGTTTTGGAAAATGCCGGTGCTTCGGTGTTTTCCGACATCGATCAGAATGAAGGAACAGCAATGAAGAAAGTCATTATCATCGGGAGCCCCGGCGCGGGCAAGAGCACGTTTGCGAGAAAACTGAGGGACAGGACGGGGCTGCCGCTTTATTACCTCGATCTGTACTACCACCGCGCGGACCGAACCACGGTCCCGAGAGAGGAGTTTGACGCGAAACTGGCTGAGATCATGCAGACGGACAGCTGGATCCTCGACGGCAATTTCAACCGGACGATGGAGTGGCGGATGCAGAATTGCGACACGGTGGTCTTTATGGACTATCCGCTCGAGGTCTGCCTTTCCGGAATCCGACAGCGCGTCGGCGTAAAGCGGGAGGAGATGCCGTGGGTTGAGGAGGAACTCGATGAAAAATTCCGGCAGTTTGTGGAGGATTTTCCGAAGACGACGCTGCCTGTGATCTATGAGTTGATCGAACAATACCGCGAGGGGAGAGAGATCCATATTCTTCACTCGCGTGAGGAGGCGGAACGCTTCCTGGAGGGATTATGAGACTGTTTATGATCAGCGGAGCATGCGGCTCCGGCAAATCAACGATGAAGGATGCGCTCTCGGAGATCATGGATCCCGAGGTGTACGCCTGTATTGACATCGACGAGGTCGGGTTCAACTGGTGGGATTACGCCGGGACTGACCATGAGTCAAAGTATCATGACGACTGCATCGAGGAGGCGGTGAAGAGGGCGGGCGACCGTGACCTGATCTTCGTCTCCTGCACGAACCCGCAGGATTATATCGAGAAACACGTGCTTCCGGAAAGGGTGGATTCGACGGTGTTCATCATTCTGAATCCGACCGACGAGACGATCTGGGCAAGGCTTCGCGCCAGACCGGCGGAGCGCGGCTTCACGTCCGATGAGAAGATCCTGCCGCACATTGGGTACAACCAGTGGTTTCGCAGAAACAGAGGGAAATTCCCGCTTGTTATCGACAACACAACCCAGACGATCGACGAGACTGCGGCGATCATCAAGAGGTTTGTCGAGAGATTTCCGAAACCGTGATGCCGGAAAAAGGCAACGTATTGCTAAGATTATCCCCGGAGAACGGGGAAGGATATACGGAAGAGTGATCAACTAAGCGAGGAACGCATGGATGTCTGACAAAACCGCACTGGTCGTGATCGATATGCAGGAGGATTACCTGCGCGAGAATCGAAAGAAGATGTTTTCCTACGATACGGATGCCCTGGTGACTTCGGTCAACAGGGCAATTGCCGTGTATCGGGAACAGGGCTGCGACGTTTTGTACGTGAAGCAGGTCTTTCAGAACATCATAACGAACCGCGTGTTCATCGGTTTTACGATCAAGGGTACGCCGGGCGCGGAGATCTACAGCGGGGTGGATGTTGTGTCGGAGATGATGTTCGAGAAGTATTTTTCGGACACATTTTCCGCAAAATCTTTCCGGGAACACGTGGCGGAGGCAGGGTATACCGGACTTGTGCTGTGCGGGCTTGACGAGTGCGGATGCGTCGGAGCGACGGCAAAGGGGGCTGTCAAGGCAGGCCTCAGGGTGACGATGCTCACGGACTGCATCGGCAGAAGGTTTCCGGATAAGAAGGTTCGGAAGATGAGAACGAAACTGCGGTCGCTCGGCGTGGAATATGTGAGCGGGATTCCGAATTCATGAGTGGATCAGAGAGGTAATGTATGACAAACCGGGAATGGTTGGTGGCGAAGGATGAACTTCTTGAGGAGCTTTCCGTGTTGAGATTTCCCGAAGAACTCGGGGAACTGATCGCACGGCAGCTCGGAAGTCCGAAAGCCATACGCCGCATGAGCTCCTACCTGCGGCAGGTGAAGCCGCGCAATGCGGAGGAGGTCGTGGATGAGATGCTCGCGATCAGCAGCGAGATCGACGCATGGCGCAGAAAGAAGGCGAGCGAGGAGGCCAACGCTCATTACAACGAGTACCTGCAGAGCAGGGGAGATGAGTGATCCTCGTTTTCAGATCAGATTTTCGAGCAGTTTCGCCTTGTTCTTTCGGAAAATGACGTAGCTGTTGATCACGGGCGTGCGGAAATCGAGAAGTTTCACCTCGCGGAGTTTGCCCTCGCGGATGTACGCGTCTGCCATGTCCTGCGGGAGAAACGTGTAGTTTTGCTGGCCGAGCAGGTAGGGCACGATCTTCATACAATCGTCAATCTCGAGCTCGAACTGGTGGAACCGCGGGAAGAGCTTCCGTATATACTGGCCGACATCCTGAAGTGCAAAGTTACACATGAGGTAAGACTCGCTGATGAGCTCCTCCTGGAGAATGCCGTCCTTATGCTTTTCATTGTTGATGTCCGTCACGAGCGTGAGTGCATCCTGGCGGAAAATCTCGCACGAATAGCTGGCTTTGTTCAGCGGAAGATATGTAAACACAACATCCAACAGATCGCTCTGGAGCTGGTCGATCAGATGGTTTGAGAGACCGATGGAGATTTTCAGAGAGTCGGTTGGATGTTTTTGTCTGTAGTCCATAATGAGCGGAGCAAGATGACCTTCGTAGATGGAGTCCGCGCTTCCGATGCGCAGGTGGTTGTCAAAGCGGCGCGTGTTGGAGATCTCGGCGAGCGAGGTCTGCGTCAGCTCGATGACCTGCTCGGCGTAGAGGCGGAAGCGATCCCCGTCGGGCGTCAGTTCCACGGTCTTGTTGGTTCTGTGAAAGAGATTCAGTTTCAGTTCCTTCTCAAGCTCGTTGATCCGGTTTGTCACCGTCGACTGTGCGACAAAAAGCTGGTTTGCGGCCCGGGTGAAACTGCGGGTTGAGGCGAGCGTCAGAAATGTGTTCAGGCTTTCGATGTCCATGGTAAGTGTCTTATCTCCTGTATTGATGATTCGAAAATCGAATAATTGCTATCACAATTATTCATTTTACAAATTATAACACGTATGCATATACTTGTAAAAGATTTTTGAAAAAAAGAATTCCCGGGAAAGAATACATGCTAGGAGGAGCGGAGAGATGCGTGACATATCCCTGAGCAACAAAACCTATAAACTGGAGCAGGATCCCTACTCGTACCAGCTGCAGGACGTGGAGAAACCGGAGCTGTTCCGTGAAATGTTCCCGTACACGGAGACGCCGAAGATCGCGTTCAACTACCGCCGTGTGCCGGAGCAGATGGTGGAGGACATCTTCATCACCGACACGACATTCCGCGACGGACAACAGTCGAGAGCGCCGTACACCACCGAGCAGATGGTTCACATCTACAAGCTTCTGAACAAGCTCGGCGGTCCGAACGGCATGATCCGTCAGACGGAGTTTTTCGCGTACTCGGAGAAGGACCGCAAGGCGATCGAGCGCTGCATGGAGCTCGGGCTTCCGTTCCCGGAGATCACGACTTGGATCCGCGCGAACAAGAAAGATTTTGAACTGGTGAAGTCGATCGGCGTGAAGGAGACCGGCATTCTGGTCAGTTGCTCGGACTATCACATTTTTCAGAAAATGGGTCTGACCCGCAAGCAGGCGCTCGACAAATACCTCGGGATCGTCTCGGACTGCATTGAGGCGGGACTCCGTCCGAGATGCCATTTTGAGGACATCACGAGGGCTGACTTCTACGGCTTTGTTGTGCCGTTTGCGAACCGGCTGATGGAACTCTCGTCGCAGAGCGGCGTGCCGGTGAAGATCCGCGCGTGCGATACGATGGGCTACGGAGTTCCGTACCCGGGCGCGGCGCTTCCCCGAAGTGTTTCGGGTATCATTTACGGTCTGCAGCACTACTCCGATGTTCCGTCCGAGATGATCGAGTGGCACGGTCACAACGATTTTTACAAGGGCGTTGTGAACGCCACGACTGCCTGGATGTACGGTGCCGCGGGCGTCAACTGCTCGCTTCTGGGCATCGGGGAGCGCACGGGCAACGTTCCGCTGGAGGCGATGGTCTTCGAGTACGCATCGCTGCGTGGTCACCTGAACGGAATGGACACGCAGGTGATCACGGAGATCGCCGAGTATATCCAGCATGAGACGAACTATGAGATCCCGCCGATGACGCCTTTCGTCGGCGCCAACTTCAATCTGACGAGAGCGGGGATCCATGCGGACGGTATGATGAAGAACCCGGAGATCTACAACATTTTCGACACGGGGGCTCTCCTGAACCGGCCGCCGAAGGTCGCGATCTCGAGCACATCCGGCGTGGCCGGCATCGCCTTCTGGGTCAACGAGTACCGAAAGGCTCGCGGCGAATCCGCGCTTCCGAAGACCGATCCGATCATCACGAGCATTTACAACTGGGTAACCTCGGAGTATGACGCCGGCCGGATCACGGTCATCAGCGAGGAGGAACTGGCCGAGCGGTATGTCAGAATGACGCAGTCGAGATCGGTTCTCCTTTGATTTTCCGCGGATGATTTATTCTGTCCTTTTTTACGAAAGATAAAGGACGAAAGAGGTAATTGCTATTGACTTTTTCGTTGCTTTCCTGTACGATGAAATCGGTCCTGTTCTATTGGGGCATCACGCAGTACGGTACAGCAAAGGAGGATGGATATGAAGAAAGTTTTAGTTCTGTTTCTTGTTCTTGTTTTGGTCTTGTCTGGAGTTGCCTGTGGTTCGGATGATAAGGACGGCGATTCGAAGAAGGACGATAAGAAGAACGAAAGTTCTACCAACAACGATAACAAAAAGGATGACAATAAGAAGGAAGAAGGCAAGGGCGGCGGAGAGATCGTTGCCGTGATCGGTGACAAGCATGCGACCGCGGAGACTTCTCAGGCGCGCACTTACTGGCATGCCGTGTCGAGCAGCCGTAATTTCGAGTTCGATGCGGACGGCAAGTGTGTCAAGAACGAGACGATCTACGTGGTGGACGATCCTGCCAATTACGGGGAAGCGAATGAGTATCTGATCGGCTTGAATTATACGCCCGTGTGGAGCTCGGACAAGACAACGTTCACGCTCGATGAGGGCTTCCTGAAGAATACGGATACGGCGTATGCTCTTGAGTATTTTGACAAGAGATTCTATGCTTACACCATCAAATACGGCAACGGCACCGAGAAGCGTGTCGAAGAGCCGGACGATGCTGCGAAGATGGTTAAGATGAAGGAAGTGTTCGGTTTCAGTCTCGATGACGCGAAGGGTGCGCTCGGCGCGTATACCGTGAATTCCTGGCAGCGGGACAGTGTTTCCATCCTGATGGGTGAGAATTCGACCGTTGATGATGTCAACGCGCTGTGCGCGAAGATCTTTGAGATCTGCAAGCCGCTCGCTGAAGGCGGGACGATGTACGATTGGCTCGGCAAATACGGCGAGACGATCACGGAAGCGCCTGTCACGTCCTCCGAGTTCGACGACGCCACGTTCCATTATTTCTACGGCGGCAAGGAGATCAAAGTCAGTATCGGCATTTCCCAGAAGCTGAATAAGGTGCTGACGTTCACCATCGGCATCGCCAGCTGATATTGCCGGTTGAGTTCGAAAGATAAATCTGATAAGATTGAAAAAGGAGTCCGTGAGGGCTCCTTTTTTCGCAAATGCTGCGGAACATGTTCCTGTGCTTTCGGCGGTATCGCCGGAAAGGAGCCGCAAATGATCAGCAGACTGTATGAACGGGAAAACTGGGGCGACGATGCGCCGGAAAATCTGTGTTATCGCTATACGGCGCTTGAAATCCGACGACGCCGCATCAATCCCGAAGCGAACCGGCTGGTGCTCGCGCTCATTGCTCGTTACGGCACGGACCGACAGAGACAGGCAATCTGCACGGCGCTCGGCGTGGAGAATGCGACAGCGTATGCCGATGAGATCATTGCAGACTATACTTCTGACGGCGTTTTTGACGCGGAGTACCGGCTTGCGGAGGAGCAGATCAGACTGGTGGATGACGCGGAGCACCTGAAGGCAGCGGCATACGAGGCGGGGTATTACAAGAGCCGGTTTGCATTCTGCCGCCTCACGGGGTACCGTTATCCGGCGCCGGAAAACGACGCGTACAGCCACAGGACGTTCTGTTGTGAGCGGCTTGCGACGTTTCCGGAGGAGGAAGTGAAGACATTTTGCGAAGAGATGATACGGAAGAAGGGACCGTTCGCGAAGGAGGCGGCGGAGGTGCTGTCAGGGAAGACGTTTTGCTGACAGAGCAGCGAGAGAAGGGGTGTGAACGATGGCATATACTGCGTTTGAGAAGATGAGAAAGTTTAACAGGGGAGAGTTCGGCAGGGACCTCGGACCGATGCAGCCGACGTTGTACGTCAACCGGAGGAACCGTAACGATCTGAAGTCCGCGGCGCTTCGCTTTCTGCATGAGCGCTGTGAAGGTCTTCAGTTCGATGCCGATGAGGAGAAGCAGGAGAACTGGGAGAAGGGGATTTTCCGCGGAACCAGCCTGAAGGCAGGGCAGATCCCGTACAACATGCAGATGGACATCAACCGGCTTTGCCTCGAGAAATCCCTGGAGACGTTCATCGACTCCGGCGTGGCGGAGGATGCCTATGCGGTTTACTACTGCTATCTGGAGATCTTCTTCGACCGGTACGGAAACGCCAAGAAGATGGTGGAACTCCTGTCGGAGTATGAGCTGAACGGAAGCTCCCTTCTGATGAAGCACCGGGACCACTACTCGCACTCGGTCTATGTCTTTGCGCTCGGACTCGCGCTGTATGAGACGAACGCGACGTTCCGGAACATTTTCCGAAACTACTACGGGATCGAGTCGCCCGACGAGAGCGAAGCGGCCAATCAATTCCTGGAGCTCTGGGGGCTGACATCGTTGTTCCACGACATCGGCTATCCGTTCGAGCTGCCGTTTGAGCAGGTGCTCAGCTATTTTGAGGTGAACAATCAGGAGAGAGACAAGATCGGACTGTATCTGTCGTACCGGGCAGTGGATTCGCTGACGGAGCTTGACGAGGACTCCCGGGCGCGATGGAAGAAGGAATACGGACGCGACTTCAGCACCATGACCGAGCTGTTTGCGTTTGATCTCACTCGGAAAATGGGCGTTGCCTACAACTTTACCGAGGACTACCTGCTCGGTGTGCTGAATGCGAAACCGACGGATCCGAAACAGTTCGGCTGTTACATGGACCACGCATTTTTCAGCGCCGTCCGCCTGTACGCGGAGCTTGCCAGAGCGCTGAAACCGCAGAACCTGACCGCGCGCCATGTGGATGCGCTCACTGCGATCCTGCTGCACAACAGCCTGTACAAGTTCAGCATCGCATTTTACAAGTCCGGCCCGGACAAGCGCAGGGAGCCTCTCCGTGCGGAGGTCCATCCGCTCGCATGGCTTCTGATGCTCTGCGACGAACTGCAGTGCTGGGACCGCACGGCGTACGGACGCAAATCGCGCACGGAGCTGCACCCGGTCTCCGCAACGTTTGATTTTTCAAACGGGGCGGTTACGGCGGAGTACTTCTACGATGCGGCGGAGAAGGCGCTGATCGGGGAGTTCGAGGAGAAACTCGGCGAGTGGACGGCCAATCCGGACGGGAAGAAGAAACCGCGCCTGAAGGCGTACAGCGACATGGCCGGGGAGAAACCGGATTTTACGAAGGATATCGAGTCGATCGTGAACACGTCCTTCGCGCCGCTTACGGTCAGCAAGAGACTGACAAATGTCGACCGGAAGCGGAAGCATACGTATCTGTCCGAGAGCAATTTCCTGCATCTGTATGATTTCGCGGTGATGCTGCACGCGCGGAGCATGCCGGTCACCAGTTCGATGGAGGAGATGGAGCAGAAGTTTATCTCCTCGTCCCTGGAGTACCAGCTATCCACGCTCAACAGAGCGCGGAATTTTGCGCGGTATCTGAATGCGATCCGCTGCTTCTACACAGACAAGCCGGTGGATTTCGAGCCTGTCATGAAGTTCACGCCGGGGGATGCGGCCGTTTTCGCGCCCTTGGAGCACGAGCGCTGGGTGAGGGAGCACCAGGCGATGGGGTGGCGGTACAGCGATGCCTATGTGAAGGCACTGCCGGTGGAGGCTCCGCCGGAGCAGGAGCAGGCTGCCCGTTCGGCGCTTAGAGAGCGGCTTCGCTGCCATAAACTGACCATGGACGGCAAGCTTACGCACGAGGAGATCCGGGAGCATTACCGGAAACTTTCGAAAGCGGACCAGGGCAAGGACTGGAAACCGTTCAACAAACTTCTTCAGCTGATGAAAATGCACGACGGACTGAGGATCTACCGGCTGCAGCTGGAGGACGGTGAGCAGGCAGCGAAAGCGGCACAGTCTGCGCGGTAACGCAAGGACTTCAGACCACGGAAAATGCCCTTTCGGGCGGCCGTGGATCGACAATTACAGAGAATACGGAACAACGCGGGGTATGGCTTTTCAACCCCGCGTTGTCTGTTTGCGGGAAAAGGCTCATTTTCCGAAGAAAAATGGCAAAAAAGACATTATTTTTTTGTAAATATCCATTGTCAATCAATAAATATGGTGTTATAATGCAACAAGTTTCGTGCCCGAAACAAGAATACGAAGAAAGGAGAGTCACGATGAGCAAGAAACCGTTTGTAACCGAACAGCAGATCAAAGAGATCGTGAAGACGTATCCTACGCCTTTCCATATCTATGACGAAGCTGCGATCCGTCGCAATGCCCGTGAGTTGCAGAAGGCATTTGCATGGAATCCCGGTTATAAAGAGTTTTTCGCTGTCAAAGCGACTCCCAATCCGTATATTCTGAAAGTGCTTAAGGAAGAGGGCTGCGGCGCAGACTGCTCCTCCTTCACCGAACTGTGCCTTGCCGACGCGGCGGGCATGAAAGGCGGGGATATTATGTTCTCGTCCAATGAGACACCGTTCGGCGAGTACACCAAGGCACGTGAACTCGGCGCTTATATCAACCTCGACGATATCACGCATATTCCGTTCTTGCAGGCGGAGTGCGGCATTCCGGAGACCGTTTGCATGCGGTACAATCCGGGCGGAGTCTATGAGCTCGGCAACGGGATCATGGACAACCCGGGAGATGCCAAGTACGGCTGCACGAAAGAGCAGCTCATCAAGGCATTCCGTGAACTTCAGGCACTCGGCGTGAAGCACTTCGGCGTGCACTCGTTCCTGGTCAGCAATACGACGGCGGAGAATTACTATCCGACGCTCGCGCGGACTCTTTTTGAGTTGGCTGTGGAACTGAAGCGTGAGACCGGCGCGCATATTGCCTTTGTCAACCTTTCCGGCGGAATCGGTATTCCGTATCGCCCGGAGCAGGAGGCAGTGGATATCGCGGCTGTCGGACGCGGCGTGAAGGAAGTCTATGAGGAAGTGCTGGTGCCGGCCGGTATGGATGATGTTGCCATCTACACCGAGCTTGGGCGCTTTATGCTTGCGCCTTACGGGGGGCTTGTGGTCAAAGCGATCCACGAGAAGCATATCTACAAGGAGTACATCGGCGTGGATGCCTGCGCCGTCAACCTGATGCGGCCCGCTATGTACGGGGCGTATCACCACATCACGGTTTTGGGGAAGGAGAATGAGCCGTGTGATCACACATACGATGTGGTCGGTTCTTTGTGTGAAAATAACGACAAGTTTGCGATCGATCGCAAACTGCCGAAGATCGACATTGGAGACTATCTGTTTATTCATGATACCGGTGCCCACGGTTTTGCCATGGGGTACAATTACAACGGTAAGCTGAAATCTGCAGAATTGCTGCTGCGGCCTGACGGGTCGGTGCAGATGATCCGAAGGGCGGAAAGACCGGCGGATTATTTCGCGACGTTTGATTTCAGCGACATTATGAACGGATATATTTAATGCGGTTTCGGTATTTGATCGAAGCCGCTTGTTTTTTACCTGCCCTTTTTCGGGCAGAGAAATGAGGCTACCATGGGTAAGAAGGATCGGAAGATTTCGGCGGAGATTACGGCGACCGGAAAGCTTCCGAAGGAGATTGAAAACGGCCTTCGCGAACGCGGGATCGCGGAGTCGGACGTGCTGGTGAGCGTTCGCACGGACATGAACATGTCGTGTGAATTCACGCCGGGGTGGATGATCGTGACGAAGACGCGGCTCATCACGGCGACAGCCGATCCGCTCGCGGGGGAAGTGCATTATTTTAAGGGAATGGAGACGCGCAAGACGCGCGCTTCCGACCGTGACCGCGAATGGACCTTCGCGGAGTATGACATTTCGGATGTTAAGAAAGCGTATATCGAGCGCTCGGTGAGCGGCGGCTTCCTGATCATCGTCCACAAGGACAAGGCGGATCCGGAGGCGGACGGCGCGGCGGAGACCGTGGCGGCTGTGTCCAACCACCGCATGGGTAGCGCGACGAAGATTGAGCGGATCTGCGAGAAACTCGCGGACGGCAAGGAAATCGACGAGGACATGCTCAAGGACGATGAGAACGAAGACTATTGTCCGAACTGCGGCACGATGTATCCGGATTCCGACCGGAAAGTGTGCCCGAAGTGCATGAACAAGAAGTCCATTTTCCGAAGAACGATCGCGTATCTGAAGCCGTACAAATGGCGCATCCTGGTGATGTTTTTGTGCTACCTTGCGACGGCGGCGCTCAACATCGTATGGCCGTACTTAAACGGTGTCGTACTGTACCGCAAAGTGCTCGGCAAGGATGAGACGTTCCTGTCGTTCCTGTCGATCGACGGCAACCGCTATGTGGTCATTCTGCTTCTTCTGGTGATCACGATGGTGATGACGAAGATCACGATGCAGCTGGTCGGCATCATCCAGGGTGTCATGACGGCGAAGATCGTGCCGAGAGTTGTCAAGACGATGCGCAACGATGTGTTCGGCGCGATGGGCAAACTCTCGATCAACTTCTTCACGAGCAAGCAGACCGGATCGCTGATGACCCGTGTCATGTCGGACTCGGACGAGGTTTCGGGTTTCTTCATCGACGGTCTTCCGTATTTCCTGATCAACGTATTTTCCATCATCGCGATGGCGGTGGTGATGTTTAAATTGAGCGTACCGCTCGCGATCGTGGCGCTGATGTTCATGCCGATCACATTCCTGGTGAGCTGGCGCATGCTGCCGAGACTGTGGCATCGCTACGGCCGCAGACACCGCGCGACCCGTTCGCTGAACTCGAAGATCCACGACAACTTAAGCGGCGCGCGCGTCGTCAAGGCGTTCGGTCAGGAGAGTAGCGAGGTGGCCCGCTTCGACAAGAGCAATGAGAAGGTACGAAGCGCCGACCTGGCGGTCATGAACTACGATAACAAATTTTCCGCACTGTATTCGGCCGCGGAAAATCTCGCATCCCTGATGGTGTATATCGTGGGTGCGTACCTGATCCTGATCCAGAATCGGTTCGACTACGCGATCCTGATCACGTTCGCCGGCTACGTGGGCCAGATGACCGGTCCGATGGACTTCATGTCCTTCTTCTTCCGGTGGTTCACCAACTGCATGAACAGCGCGCAGCGTATGTTCGAGATCATCGACGCGGTGCCGGAGATCCAGGAGAAGGAGGACGCCGTCTCGCTCGACTCGATCGAGGGTACGATCGAGATGAAGGACGTCACGTTCGGTTATGAGAAGAACAAACCGGTGCTCAAGAACATTTCCATGAAGGTTGAGGGCGGTCGCATGCTCGGCATCGTCGGCCGGTCCGGCGCGGGCAAGACCACGATCGTCAACCTGATCTCGCGGCTCTACGATCCGCAGGAGGGAACGGTCACGCTCGACGGCGTGAACCTGAAGGATCTCTCGTTCAAGACGCTCCGTGGCAACGTCGCGATGGTGTCGCAGGAGACCTACATGTTCATGGGCACGGTTGCGGAAAATATCGCTTACGCGAAGAAAGATGCCTCCCGCGCGGAGATCATCCGGGCGGCGGTGCTGGCCTCGGCACATGATTTCATCTGCCGTATGCCGGACGGTTACGACACGATCATCGGTTCCTCGGGACGGGAGCTCTCAGGCGGCGAGCGGCAGCGCATTTCCATCGCGCGCGCCATCCTCGCCAACCCGAAGATCCTCATCCTCGATGAGGCGACGGCGGCGGTCGACACCGAGACGGAGCAGGCGATCCAGCAGTCGATCAACATGCTCATCAAGGGTCGTACGACGATCTCCATCGCGCACCGTCTCTCGACGCTGCGTGACGCGGATACGCTGATCGTCATCGACGAGGGCAAGATCGCCGAGCAGGGCACACACGAGGAACTTCTCGCGAAGAAGGGCGTGTATTACAAGTTAAAGGAACTGCAGACGAAGGCACTGGCGCTGAAAGGTATTGAGTAAGGAAAACGGAGCCAGTCCGTGTCGGATCGCCTCTTCGAGGCGGCGTCCGGCGGCTGTGTAGATGTCTGTGAGTCAGAGATAGTCCGGCAAAGTAGCCGGAGAATAGGAGTTTTCATGGGTTTCAAGAATTTTGAAGGTGCGGACGAGGAATTCGATCTGGCGCAGATGGAGGCGGAGACCGAGGAGATGCTTCGGCTTCGCTATCTGAACAAGGACAATGCGGTCTTCGCGCGCACGGCGGGAGGTTTCGTGTCGCTCGATATCGCCGAGGGTGAGAAGGGCGAGCCGGAGCATTACGACCGCGTGCGTGTCGTGAGAAGTTTTCCGTTTACCGCTCCGACAACCTACATTTCCATTCGCACGACGGAGGAGAAGTCGAAGGAGATCGGCATTATCAAGGACATTACCAAAGATGTCTCCAAGGATACGCGGAAAATGCTCGAGGAGCAGATGAGTCTGCGGTATTTTACGCCGGTCATCACGAAGATCCACGACATCCGGGAAGAGTACGGACATGCGTACTGGGATGTTGAGACGACGGAGGGACCGTGCAAGTTTGTCATTTACATGAACTCGAGCTCCGTCGTCAGTCTGAGCGACGTGAGACTGTTGATCACCGACCTCGACGGCAATCGGTTTGAGATACCGGATTTTACGCAGCTGTCGGCGGGCGAGTTGAAGAAACTGGATCTGTTCCTGTAATTGGATGCTGCCTGTGCAGCGGGAAGGATTACATTTATGAATTTGAAATTTGATTTGCCGGCGGCGCAGCAACAAGCGTTTACGCCGGCGGACGGAGAGGAGATCCGGTACTGCTCACCCTATGATATCGGGGCGGACGGCAAGATGAAGCATGACGGGTACATCGTCGTGACGAATCAGCGTCTGCTCATCATCTCGGGGCAGGAAGCGGAGACGGAGCTGGCGCTTGCGGACATCACGTACTTAAAATGTGATCCGCTCGTGAACAACGGCATCCTGATCGCGCGCACCGTGCAGGAACCGGAAGAGCATATCCTTGCACGGTTTACGATGAAGCACGTTTCGCGTGTGGCATTTATCGCGAAGGGTGCGCTGCTGCTCAGGGACGGCGTTCCGAAGCAGGTGATCAGCCGTGAGTATGACAAGACCTGTCCGGTCTGCGGACGTGCGCTGCGCGGCACGAAGGAGTGCCCGAAGTGCAGCCACAAGCCATCCGTCCTGTGGAAGTTTTTCAAGCTCTGCGGAGCTTACAAGGGAAGGCTTGCCATCATCGCATTTCTCATGCTTTGCGTGGCGGTAGTCCAGCTGATGGTGCCGAAGATCCAGCAGGTGTTCATCGACGATTACCTGAAGGCCGGCAAGGGCGGCATGCAGGAGATCACGCTCTACGCGGCAATCCTGATCAGCGTGACGGGCGTCACCATCATGCTGCACGTGCTGCGGTACTGGATGTGTATCTCGATGGGTACGAAGATGAGTATGGACCTTCGCCAAATGCTCTACAAGAAGGTGCAGATCCTGTCGCTTTCGTTCATTCAGGACCGCCGCCCCGGCGAGCTGATGAACCGTATCGTAAACGATACGCGGCAGGTGCGCCGCTTCATGGAGGAAGCATTTGCCGGTATGTTCTCCTGCATTATCTCGATGATCTCGGTCGTCGTGGTCATGCTGACGATGGACTGGAAGCTGACTCTCATGTCGGTCGTGTTTGTGCCGATCGCTCTCGGACTGTCCATCTCGTTCCGGAAGAATATTCACCGCCGGTTCCACATGCAGTGGCACCGGTTTGACAAGACAAACAGCGGTCTGCAGGACATCCTTGCAGGAATGCGTGTCGTCAAGTCGTTCGGAACAGAGGAGCAGGAGGCGGAGCATTTCCGCAAACTCACCGATGATTTTGCGAAGATCCAGGAGAAAAATGAGGTCTTCTGGGCGTCACTGTTCCCGATCATCTCATTTGTCATGGGCATGGGCGTCTACGTCGTGACCTACTTCGGCGGTCTGGGCGTGCTGGAAGACCGGTTCACGGTAGGCCAGCTGCAGCAGTTCATCAACTACACGTGGATGCTGTACGGTCCGCTTGGCTGGATGACGTTCCTGCCGCGTATGATCACGCAGCTGATGACGAGTCTTGAGCGAATCTACGATGTCATGGACGAGGAGCCGCTGATCAAGGATCACGCGGAAGCGGTTGAACTTGACGTCAAGGGCGCTGTGGAGTTCAAGGATGTGACGTTCGGATACCGCTCCTACGAGCCGGTTCTCGAGAAGATCAATCTGTCGGTGAAGCCGGGGGAGATGATCGGTCTGGTCGGCGCTTCCGGCACCGGTAAGTCAACGCTCATCAACCTGATCATGCGCCTCTACGAGGTCGACGACGGTCAGTTGTTGATCGACGGCGTGGATATCAATGATCTCCGCATCGAAAAATATCATTCGCAGATCGGTGTCGTGCTGCAGGAAAACTTCCTGTTTGCCGGTACGATCTACAACAACCTTCGTTTTGCGAAGCCTGATGCGACCGAGGAGGAGATCATCATGGCGGCCAAGATGGCCAACGCGCATGATTTCATCGTGAAGACGCCTGACGGCTACAACACATACGTCGGTGAACATGGCTACAGTCTCTCGGGAGGCGAGCGCCAGCGACTTGCGATCGCGCGCGCCATCCTGAATAAACCGAAGCTTCTGATCCTCGACGAGGCTACTTCCGCGCTTGACACGGAGAGTGAGTACCTGATCCAGAAGGCGCTGGAGCGACTGACGGCAGGGTGCACGACATTTGCCATCGCCCATCGTCTGTCGACACTCAAGGATGCGGACCGGCTCGTCGTCATTGACGGTCACCACATCGCGGAGGTCGGCACGCACAATGAGCTGATGGAGCAGAAGGGCATTTACTACGGCCTTGTCACGGCACAGCTGCAGATGCAGGCCCTGAAGGGGGAGGACGCCGCGGAGGCAACGGAAGCGTTGGCATAAGTTGTCGTAAAACCGACAGAAATGTCGGTAAACCATATTAAATATCGCGGTCTGCGGCTTATGCTGCAGACCGTCGGAAAAATCCGGAAGGGAGGCAGCGCATGAGGAAAGCACGCACGGAAGCTGAACGGTATCGCGAGTCTGTACCCGCGCTTCTGCAATGGTACTCCTACAATGCGCGAGTCCTGCCCTGGAGAGAGGAGCCGACACCGTATCACGTGTGGATATCGGAGATCATGCTCCAGCAGACAAGAGTGGAGGCCGTTCGGGCATATTACGAGCGGTTTCTGCAGTTGTTTCCGGATGTACAGGCAGTTGCGTCGGCAAGCGAAGACCGGCTTGTGAAAGCATGGGAAGGACTCGGGTACTATTCGCGTATCCGCAACATCCATGCGGCGGCGCAGGTAATCTGCGAACAATACGGCGGGGAACTGCCGGCGGATTACGAACTGCTGCGGAATTTGCCGGGGATTGGGGATTACACAGCAGGCGCGATCGCGTCTATGGCATTCGGGTTGAGCGCTCCGGCGGTCGACGGAAATGTGCTTCGTGTATATGCGAGGCTGACCGGATACCGCGAGGATATACGCTCCCCGAAATACAAAAAACAGGTTACAGAAGGCATCGCAGATGCACTTGCGGCATGGGAGCAGAGTGAGGCAGGGCGCGTGAACCAGGCGATCATGGACATCGGTGCGACCGTTTGCATACCGAACGGAAAGCCGCATTGTGACGTGTGTCCCCTGTCGCACCTGTGCGCGGCGTATGCAGAAGATCTCACGGAAGAGATTCCGATGAAAACAGCGAAGAAGAGCCGCCCTGTGCAGAAGAAAACCGTGCTGGTGATACGATG
Source organism: uncultured Lachnoclostridium sp. (assembly GCA_946415315.1). GTDB lineage: Bacteria > Bacillota > Clostridia > Lachnospirales > Lachnospiraceae > ISDg. Next base: position 80,619 of record CAMKRZ010000010.1, read on the forward strand.
CGGAAATCGATACCTTCTTCACCGACGCCCGCGGAAGGGATTGCTCGCAGGCATGTGGGAATTTCCGAATGAGGAAGGGCATTTGACGGCGAGAGGGGGCAGAGCATCAGTGATGCAACTTCTGGATACGGTTTTTGGGAAGCATTTATTTTCCGTGATCCGAACACAACGGCTTTCGGACCATCTTCATGTGTTCAGTCATGTCGAATGGGATATGAGAGGGTATCGTATTGATATCCGGGAAAAAGAACCGGGTTATCGAACGATGTACACTGCTTCTGACGGGGAGAATGTCGGCTTTGTCTGGGTAACAGCGGAAGAAATTGAACGGGAATATGGGCTTCCGCAAGCATTTCAAACGCACAGACTACAAGAGTAGAACTCATAAAGCAAAGGTGAGGGCACCGAAAGGCAGCCCTCTTTTTTATGTTTACGGATGAGACAGGGATGTTTGGGAAAAAACATTTTACACAGACTTTTTCGTGGTGGTTATACTGAACTTGTCTTCGAAGAGTACACAAAAAGTCAGACACACAAAAAACAGGTTTGATTCCGCAAGGGTTATTAAAGGAGGTTACCATGAAAAAGCGACTTATTTCTGCCATAGTAATGATTGCAATGCTGATTTTAGGACTTACATCGGTAAATGAGGCAAAAGCCGACAATGTTGGCTACGGCTTGACGCGAAGCGGCGCAGTGAACTGGCTTCGTTCCGTGGAGGGGCGATCCAATCGCGATTGTGCAACATATTATGATGAGGCCTCGTGTACCGATCTGGTTACAGCCTATATGAATTACTGCTGGTTGACGATCAACGGAGATACCAGAAGTCCTTGGGGAAGTTATCCGTACGTAATAAAAACAGCATCTGATTATGATAATTATTTTAACGGTCATCCGTGTTGGGATGTTATTACGAGAGACAGCGCAACAATCCCTCAGCCGGGCGATATTTTCGTCAGCGAGCATAGTTGTGTCAGCGGATATTACAACTGCGGTCATGTAGGAATCATTTTGAGCGCGCAAGAAACAGGAGCCGAAATTATCGACTTATCGCCCGGTACATCGCCCAGAATTCACAATGTTAAGTGGGACAGCCTGTCGTATGCGGCGGAGCATTTAATCCGCTTCCGTTATTTCACTCCGGATTGCAGACATGCAAAATATACGAACGGCCGATGTGATTCCTGCGGCGCATGGCAGCATTTCGATGAGAAGGCCAGTGCTTCTCCGGGAACTTATACGGTGGTGACGGATACCTACATCAGAGTAAACCCGTATGAGCTCTCTAACGCTGCGAACGGTGAGCCGGCGGTATCCCTGCCGAAGAACGCAAAGGTTATTGTTCAGAAAGATGTGACGAACGGACTCAATCACAAATGGTATGAGGTAAAATACGGAAATGTTATCGGTTACGTCTATTCGGAACGCCTCAGGAAAACCTCTGATTCGGTTGCCACATCCTTTGTCGGTATCGATGGTTTGCTTGATGGAGTTAACGCGGATAACATCGCAGGCGGTGGTACCTGTGACGTATATATCAACGATAAACTGGTTGCCGATGATGTTTCGGATTTCTATGCGGAGTATCCTGCCGGTACAAAGTATATGATCAAGGACATTAAGCCGGCTTCATGCAAGCAGTATGTCGGTGCGACCGGTTATAGTGAGTTGTTTGTTGAAGTTAACGATGATATGACGGTTGAATATTGTCCGGCCGGAGCGATCAGCAGCACGAAGGCAGGAGTTACGATCCGGTTACAGTTCAAAACTAAGGATTCCTGGAGTACCGTAAACGGAGAATATTATATCAAAAACACAGTTACCGGACTTTACCTGGATGTGCAGGATGGCGGCGACTGGAACGGCTGCAATGTGTGGGTGTGTGCAGGAAACGGAACAAAAGCTCAGTTGTGGAGCATTTACGGAAGCGATCCTTCCCGTTATCTTGTCAAAGCTGCCAATACTTTGTATAGAATACTGAATCAGCATGGTTACGATGTAGCTTCCGGACATAACATTGACATTTGGGATGATGTCAATGATGATACGCAGAAATGGTGTTTTGAAGCAGTCCGTGGCGGTTATGTGATCCATTGTTCTGCGAATCCGAACTACGTGCTCGATGTTGATGAAAATGCAAATGTGGTCATACGTGAGTACTCCGGAAATGCGTCGCAAATCTGGCAGTTGATTGAGGTCAACGCCGAGCAGGATGAGCCCGTAACAGTTACGGTTCAACCGACTGACAAGAGTGTAGCGGCAGGAAACACCGCAGTGTTTAAGGTAGCGGCAACCGGCAAGGGAACGCTGAAATATCAGTGGCAGTACCGAAAGAATGATTCGTGCGCTTGGGCAAGCTCCGCACAGAGCGGCAACAAGACAGCAACGCTTTCCGTAGCGACAACGGCAGCTCTCAACGGTTATCAGTTCCGCTGT
>CAMKRZ010000011.1 GCA_946415315.1 uncultured Lachnoclostridium sp.
TCGCGTCCTTCCGGTACTGCCACTGATACGTAAGCGTTCCCGTTCCGGTCGCCGCTACGGTAAAGGTTGCCGTGGAGCCGGGCGCAGTAGTCCTGCTATACGGCTGGGTCGTGATCTTCGGGATAATATACAGAGTAGCTGCTTTCGTATATACCGTTGATCCCAGGCTGTCCTTCACAACACAGCGGAACTGGTATCCGTTCAGACCGTTTGTTGCCGAAACCGAAAGCGTAGCTGTCTTGTTGCCGGTCTGTGCGGAAGGCGCCCATGCGGAGTTCGCGTTTTCCCGGAACTGCCACAGGTAACTGATCGCTGTCGCCGGTGTCGTAGCCTCCACGGTAAATTTCGCCGTGGAACCGGCAGCTACGCTCTTGTTCGCAGGCTGTGACGTGATCGTCAGCCCTGCTGTATCTGCGCCGGCGACACCGACCATCATGATCAGCAGAAGCAACGCGATCCCAACCATTTTCAGCACGTGTTTCATGAGTTCTCATCCTCCCTTTTCGCGTAAAGCATGTCTTAGTGTCAATCTTCAACCTGTATCCGACCACATTGTTCGTAAATCTCTCACCTGATAACATTGACTTCCGGGTCACAACGGAAGTTTTTGAGCAACGCATTGTTACTCAGATTCAAAGTGGTCAGATCGTTCGCTTGACAATGAAAGTATTCCAGTTCCGTATTGTTGCTTACCTCCAATACGGTCAGATAGTTATTTGAACAGCTCAGGGTCTTCAACCCCGTGTTTTTGCTCACATCCAATGCACTCAGACTGTTATTCTCACAGTGCAGGGTTTCCAACCCCGTATTCCTGCCCAACACCAATACACTCACGGAGTTGTTGTCACAGTCCAAAAATGTCAGTGCCGTGTTTTTGCTCACATCCAGTGAAGTAAGTCCGGAATCCTCGCACCAGAGCTTTGTCAAGGCTGTATTCGCGCTCACGTCCAGCGAAGTAAAGTCTTCACAGCCACCGCAAGCGAGTTCTGTCAGTTCCGTGTTTTTTCTCAGATTCAGCGACGTAATACCTTCTCCGTAACAACTAAGCACTTGCAACGCCGGATTTTCGGAAACATTTATCGATGTCAGACTGTTGTCCTCGCATTCGAGCACTTTTAACGCTGTGTTCTTGCTCACATCCAACAAAATCAGACCGTTTTGCTTGCAATCCAATACTTCTAACTCCGTGTTCTTGCTCACATCCAAAGCAGTTAGTTTGTTTTCTGCGCAATTGAGGCTGATCAGCGAAGTGCTGTAGCTTACATTCAGTTCCGACAATTCATTCGCGTAACACAAAATACGCGTCAGTTCCGTGTTTTTACTCAAGTCCAGCGAAGTCAGATCGCAATATCTGCAATTCAGTTCAACTAACGCTGTATTATTCCTCAGATTCAGCGTGTTCAGTTTGTTTTCTCCACATTTGAGCACCTTCAGAGCCGTGTTCTTACTTAAGTTCAACTCGGTCAGTTTGTCATTTGCGCAATTGAGTTCTGTCAGCGCCGTATTTTTGCTCACGTCCAGCGCATTCAGTGGGTTATTATAGCAGATCAAATTCTCAAGCGCTGAGTTCTTGCTCACGTCCAACGCGGTCAGATTGTTATTGTGACAATCGAGTTTTGTCAACGCCGTGTTCCTGCTCACATTGAGTGACGTAATGTTGCTCCACGGGCAATAAACGTATTCGAGCGAAGCATTTCTTCGCAAATCTAACGTAGCCAGATTGTTATTACAACAGTACAAATTCTCCAGCGCAGCGAAGAACTCCACACCCTTCAGACTGGAGATTCCCTTGTAATTCACACGGATTTCTCCCACCTGCTGAATCTCCGTTTGGCTCAACTTCCCATCATTCACAGTATCAAAGTTATCCTTGATATACTTGCGGAAAATTTCGTCCGGAAAAAACGTTTTGTTGATCGGGATATCGCACAGCGTCAGTGTTACTGCCTTCGTGTACACAACTGCTCCGCTGCCGTCCGTGATCTTGCAGCGGAATCGATAGCCCTGCAGGCTTCCGGTTGTACTGACCGAAAGCTTTGACGTCTTGTTGCCGCTCTGTGCGGAACTTGCCCACGCGGTCATACTCGACGACAGGTACTGCCACTGATACTTGAGCGTTCCCGTGCCGGCTGCCGTCACGGAAAATGTCGCTGCTGTTCCGAGAGACACGCACTTGTCCGCAGGCTGAGCGGTGATCCTCGGACTGATGGAGAGCGTGGCAGCGTTCGAATATGCCTTCTGTCCGTTACCATCCGTGATCACACAGCGGAACTGGTACCCGTGAAGTCCGTTGGTCGCGTTGACGGTAAGCGTGGCGGTCTTGTTCCCGCTCTGAGCGGAAGCTGCCCATGCGGAATTCGCATCTGTCCGGTACTGCCACTGATACATAAGCGTTCCTTTTCCCGTCGCCTCCACGATGAACGTCGCCTTGGTTCCGGGCGCAACCGTCGTGCTCACAGGCTGGGTCGCAATCTTCGGGATGACGGAAAGCGTGGCAGCGTTCGAATACGCCTTCCGTTCGCTTCCGTCCGTGATCACGCAGCGGAACTGATACCCATGAAGGCCGTTCGTTACAGCCACCGAGAGTGTGGCGGTCCTAAATCCGCTCTGTCCGGAAGTCGTCCATGTGGAATTCGCGTCCTTTCGGAACTGCCACAGATACGAAAGCGTTCCCTCGCCGGAGGCCTCTACGCTAAATGACGCTGTGGTGCCGGAGACCGCCGTCTTATTCGAGGGCTGGCTCGTGATCCTCGGACTGACGGAGAGCGTGACAGCGCTCGAATACGACTTCTGTCCGTTTCCATCCGTGATCACGCAGCGGAACTGATATCCGTGAAGGCCGTTGGTCGCCGCGACCGAAAGCATTGCCGTTTTGTTGCCGTTCTGGGCGGAGCTTGCCCAGGACGACGCGGAATCCTTCCGGTACTGCCACTGATACGTAAGCGTTCCCGTGCCGGTCGCCGCAACCGTAAACGTCGCAGTTGTGCCGGGCGCTACAGTCTTGTTCACCGGCTGGGTTGTGATCCTCGGGATAATGTTCAGGGTGGCGGCATCGGAGTAGACCGTCGCCCCGTTACTGTCCTTTACCAAACAACGGAACTGATATCCGTTCAATCCCGCCGTCGCCGACACGTAAAGCGTGTCCTTCTTGTTGCCGCTCTGCGCGGAAGGCGCCCAAGCGGAGTTTACATCCTTCCGATACTGCCACTGGTAGTTGACCGATGCAGCCGAAGTCGTGGCCGTCACGGCAAACTTCACCGTGGAACCTGCCGCTACTCTCTTGTTCACCGGCTGTGACGTGATCGTCAGTCCCCCTGTGTCTGCGCCTGCAGCGCCGGTCATCACAACCAGCATCAGCAGCATGAGCCCGAGCAGTCTCATAACACGTTTCATGTTCTCATCTCCTCAACTTCTCACTAGACAAACGTGCCGCAAACAGACGTTTTTTTCGCAAAAACGACCGTTGGGCATTCCCGAAACCATTAGATTCAGTATAGAGAATGCGGATTTGGCTGTCAAGACAATTCCTGCCGCAACCTTACACAGAACCAACCGACTTGCGATGCTTCTGCATAACGACTGCAACGATCCCCTACACATAAATAAAAAGCCGACAAGTCAAATAACCTGTCGGCTTACCCATTGGATATTCATTTTCGAATATTGCAAAACACAAATGTCATTCCGCACTTACCGATGCAAACTACAGCAGCGCTCCCACTCCTGCTACGATCAGGGAGATCACCCACGCGATGGCACACTGCTCGAGCACGATCAGAGCTGCCCATTTTCCGCCGAGTTCGCGCCGGACCGACGCGATCGCCGCCACACAGGGCGTGTACAGGAGGCAGAACACAAGGAGTGCCGCTGCTGTGCCACCCGTCATCACCGCCGTGATGGCCGCCGCACCGCCGAACAGGATGTTCAGCGTCGACACCACACTCTCCTTCGCGATAAATCCGGTGATCAGAGCCGTCACGACTCTCCACTCGCCGAACCCGTGCAGCCCGAACATCGGAGCGATCGCTCCGGCGAGTGTCGCCAGTATACTGTCCTTCGAGTCGGTCACCATGTTGAACCCGAAATCGAAGGTCTGCAGGAACCACACGACGATGCTCGCGAGGAAAATTACGGTAAATGCCCGCTGCAGGAAGTCCTTCGCCTTGTCCCACAGCAGAAGCGCCACGCTCTTCAGGCCGGGCATGCGGTAGTTCGGAAGCTCCATTACGAAGGGAACCGCCTCGCCGCGGAAAAATGTATTCTTGGCCACCAACGCTACAAGGATCGCTGTGAGGATACCGCCCAGATAGAGCGCCACCATCACAAGTCCGCTGTATTTCGGGAAAAATGCATGCGCGAAGAATCCGTAGATTGGCAGCTTCGCCGTGCAGCTCATAAACGGTGTGAGTAAAATGGTCATCTTGCGGTCGCGCGCACTCGGCAGCGTTCGCGATGCCATGACGCCCGGCACGGTACAGCCGAATCCGATCAGCATCGGCACGATGCTTCGGCCGGAGAGACCGATTTTTCGAAGGAGTTTGTCCATGACGAACGCCACACGCGCCATGTATCCGCTGTCCTCCAGCACGGACAGGAAGAAGAACAGCACCACGATGATCGGCACGAAACTGATGACACTGCCCACGCCCTGGAAAATGCCGTCCAGCACAAGGGAGCGCAGGATCGGATTGACGTTGCCAGCCTCGAGGCCGCGCTCCGCGAGCCCCTGCAGTTTCTCGATTCCCGTCTCCAGCAGTCCCTGGAAGAATGCGCCGATCACGTTGAACGTCAGGAAGAACATGAGCGCCATGATGGCAATGAACACCGGGATTGCCGTGAACCGCCCCGTCAGCACGCGGTCGATCTGGCGGCTTCTCTTGTGTTCCCTGCTCTCGCGCGGCTTCACAACCGTACGCTCGCACACGGAGTGGATGAATGTGTACCGCATGTCCGCGATCGCCGCCGCGCGATCGAGACCGCGCTCCTCCTCCATGTTGACGATCATGTGCTCGATCGTTTCCTTTTCATTTTGCGTAAGAGCGAGCGCCTCCGTCACGAGAGGGTCGCCCTCAACGAGTTTGCACGCGGCAAACCGCACCGGGATTCCGGCGGCTTCCGCATGGTCCTCGATAAATGCCATAATGCCGTGAAGGCACCGATGCACAGCTCCTCCGTTCGCGTCGCGGTCACAGAAGTCCGTCCGCCCGGGGCGTTCCTGGTATTTGGCAACGTGGATACAGTGGCGGATCAACTCGTCGACGCCCTCATTTTTCGATGCGGAGATCGGAACGACGGGAATGCCGAGGATGGACTCCATGCGGTTGATGCGGATAGTCCCGCCGTTGCCGCGCACCTCGTCCATCATGTTGAGCGCCAGCACGATCGGCACGTCAAGCTCCATGAGCTGCAGTGTCAGATACAGATTGCGCTCGATATTCGTCGCATCGACGATGTTGATGATGCCGGTCGGCTTCTCTTTCAGGATAAACTCGCGGGAAACGATCTCCTCCGAGCTGTACGGTGACAGCGAATAAATGCCCGGCAGATCCGTCACAAGCGTGTCGGAATGCCCTCTCACCTCTCCGCTCACGCGGTCGACCGTCACGCCCGGAAAATTCCCGACATGGCGGTTGGCGCCGGTCAGCTGGTTGAACAGCGTCGTTTTGCCGCAATTCTGGTTTCCCGCCAGGGCAAATGTGAGCACCGTCCCCTTCGGGAGCGGGTTCTCGTCCGCCTTGACATGGTATTTGCCTTCCTCGCCGAAGCCGGGATGCGCCGGCACCGTCACGGAGGCCGGTTCACGCTCCTCGGTCATTTCCGCGGTTTCGTCGCGCAGCGGCTCAACTCGCGGGGTCACCTCGATGGTCGCCGCATCGGCAAGCCGAAGTGTCAGCTCGTAGCCGTGGATGGTTACCTCCATCGGGTCGCCCATCGGCGCAAACTGCTTTAACGTGACAACGGCGCCGGGGATCAGCCCCATGTCCAGCATATGCTGTCTCAGGGCGCCCTCGCCGCCGACTGCGGAAATCACCGCGCTCTCACCGATTTTCAGTTCCTTAAGTGTCATGCTTCTGCCTTCTTGCGGTTCTTGCGATACATCCAGATGAACAATACAAGTGATCCGGCAACCAGTATGCCGCTCAACAACTGCGACACGGGGATCGATGTGCCGAACAGGAACAGCTGATCCGTGCGCAGACCTTCAATCCAGAAACGACCGAGGCCGTATCCGAGCAGATACAGAAGAATGATCTCCCCGTCAAATTTCTTATGCTTCGTGAGGATCAAAAGAAGGATCAGAAGACCCAGATTCCAAAGTGATTCATAGAGGAACGTCGGGTGGACGCTGATGTAGGTTGCGCCGTCGATTACTTCCGTATGCTCCCGAATCTCCATCACGCGCTCAATCGCTGCAGTACGGTCTCCGAACTCGTTCGTGACTGCCGCCACCGGTTTGCCCGGGTCGAACCAGCCGCTCACCGCTCTGACATCCAAAAGCATGCGCAGTTTTCCGCTCGAATATGTTCCAAACACCTCACGGTTGAAGAAATTGCCCCAGCGCCCGATAATCTGGCCGGTAAGAAGTCCCAAAACTGCCGTATCAAGGAACTGGCCCTGGTTTACCTTCTTCACTTTGGAAAATACGATCGCCGTCAGAACACCGACGATCACTCCTCCGTAGATCGCAAGTCCGCCGGTTCTCAGGTTGAACACGCTAAGCGGCCGGTCCGCGAACTGCTTCCAGTTAAAGATCACGTAATACAGACGCGCGCCGGCGACCGACAGGATCACGGCAATAATCGTAAAATCCAGATACAGATCGCGGTTCTGCCCGGTTCTCTTCGCCACTTGGTCCGCGAGAAGATATCCCATTACCATGGCCGATCCGATCACGACTCCGTAAAATGCAATGCGGAAACCGAACACTGTAAAACCGCTCCCGACTTTCTTCAGGACGATGCCAAGTCCCGGGAAACGGATATCCGTCTGATCCAGCAATACAAGCAACCGACTCATGGGGCTGCCCCTCCTTGTTGTTTCTTTCTATAGAACCACCGGTTCATTCGCAAAAACCTGATGCTGTCCGAACCACCTGCCCATTCGCAAAAAAACGACCTGAACAAATGATAAGGAAGTCGTTTTTTTGCTCATGTTCGGCGGTGACTGTACGTCACCGCCTTTTTGGAAACGACGCCTTTGATTTTGCAAGGATGCTTCGCACCCTTACAAATCAAACGCATTGTTTTCATCGGTGGTTCGTACATTTACTCTTGATTACACGTTGAATCTGAACAGGATAACATCGCCGTCTTTCACGACGTACTCCTTGCCCTCGGAACGGACGAGTCCTTTCTCCTTCGCCTGAAGCATGCCTCCGCAACCCACCAGATCGTCGTACGCCACCACTTCCGCGCGGATGAAGCCTCGCTCGAAATCGGTGTGGATCTTACCGGCCGCCTGCGGCGCCTTCATGCCCCGCGTGATCGTCCATGCTCTCGTCTCATCAGGTCCGGTTGTGAGGAAACTGATCAGTCCGAGAAGATGATAGCTTGCACGGATCAGTTTTTCAAGTCCTGCCTCCTCAAGCCCCATCTCAGCGAGGAATTCCTTGCGTTCATCCTCCTCGAGCTCAGCGATCTCCTCCTCCAGTCTTGCGCAGACCACGAATACCTCGGAGCCCTCATTTTCCGCGAACTCACGCACCTTCGCAACATACGAATTGCTTGCGCCGTCATCCGCGATGTCATCGTCGGAAACGTTTGCCGCGTAAATGACCGGCTTTCTCGTCAGGAAGGAATAGCCGCGAAGCCAGCCGATCTCATCCTCGTCGTCTGTCTCGTAAGCGCTCGCCTTCTGACCGTTTTCAAGAAGCTCCTTGATCTTTCGAAGCATCTCGCTCTCTTTCGCCTGCGCCTTGTCAAAGCTGGCTGCCCGGGAAACTCTCGAAAGTCTGCGCTCTACGGTCTCCAGATCGGCAAAGATCAGCTCAAGGTTGATGGTCTCAATATCCCGGATCGGATCTACCGATCCGTCTACATGAATGATATTGGAATCGTCAAAGCAACGCACGACATGCACGATCGCATCCGTCTCGCGAATGTGCGAGAGGAATTGGTTTCCGAGTCCCTCACCTTTCGAAGCTCCCTTCACAAGCCCCGCGATATCGACAAATTCCACCACCGCGGGAATCGTCCGCTTGGACTGATACATGTCGGTCAGCACCTGCAGGCGCGCGTCCGGTACGGTCACGACACCCACGTTCGGGTCGATCGTGCAGAACGGATAGTTCGCCGACTCGGCGCCGGCCTTGGTGAGACAATTGAACAGCGTGCTCTTCCCTACGTTGGGAAGACCTACGATACCTAACTTCATGATGATTTAACTCCTTATTCTCATTTCCCCGACACATTACAGGACTGCCTTCCCCGTGCACTCCCATTGTATTCCGTCAGTTGGTTGCAGTCGTCCTTCCGAGCACGATCGAATCATCGCAGTCGATGATGTACTCCACCTCCTGCTCCAGATATGCTTTCCATTCCGATTCATCGTAGTAGGAAATCGAACCCGCAGGGGTCTTCAGATTGAGAAGATTGTTGGCACCCGCAACAAAAATGTCTCTGGAATTCTGCTTGTCCGAAAGCGCCGTCGTCTCGATCAGGAAGTACTCTCCGGATCCACTCCAGGTCTCCACCGCAACCTGCGCATGTCCGGGCGGGAAGATCAGGAACGTATGCATATTGGCACTTTGAAGCGCGCTCGCCACGACCAGTGAAGTCTCGATACAGAGTCCGCTCCGGCTCTCCAGAACTTCATCCGGAAGCAGAATGTGCTGGTTGCTGTTGCTGATGGAAAATGCATCCATGTTGTAGCGGACTCCCAGCACGTTCAGCGCGCGCATGACGCCTGCCGCCTGAAGATACGTGATAACATAGTGATTCCACTGGCTCCCCTGATAACCCGGGAAGGATTCCATCTGACCGCCGGTCATCGCGGAGATCTCATCGATCGCCGTGCGCTTCAGCAGCGTGATCGCGGAAGACTCGGGAGTCAGGTAGCACAAAATATTGTCCATGGTGGACAATCCGTACTCATCGCTCATCCACTCGAAGTCGTTCCGGCTCTTCAGTTTGATCGGGAACGTCTGCGTTTCGATCAGCGTGAACCCGTCCTGCTCATAGACAGACAGAACGAGCTGCGCATTTTTCGCCGATGACAGATTCAGGGAATCCGTAACTATCGGCGGTTTAATACGGATTGTCGCGTACGAGGCATCCAGCGTGAACGACTGACGGTATTTCTGCGTGTACCCCGGGATTTCCGCCTCCACGGTGATCTTGTGGGTTCCGCTGATGCAGCCTGCTTTGATGATGGCAAATGAACTGTACGTGTTGTATAACGTCGGATAGATGGTATCGACAGCCTCGTATTCCAGTAAAACTTCGTTCGTACAACGATTGGCGAAGGAATATCTCTCACGTTTTTCCTTATCCATGCCGGCACATTTGCGGATTTCCTCAACCAGACGCTCGGCATAATCCTCCTGCTTGTCGGCAAAATCCATCTCGCCCTGAACATCTTCGAGCAGTTCCTGCATATCACTGTTAACCGCTGTGGAGAACCGGTTGCACAACAACATTCCGGAGTAATACCGAAGCCAGTCCTCAAGATACACTGCAGTATCTATTTTATCGATTATAGTCTCATATATGGAAACCGTCTTTTTAAACTGCTCCCAGTCCGCGCGCAGGCAGGACGGGACGTCACGGATCGCATCGATCTTCTGCTTTGTCGTATTATACCATTCCGTTAACGCATTCAGTGTCGCTTTGAGATCGGAAGAGTTGCTATTCGGAAATTCTTCACTGCAGGCAAGCACCACCTGAGCAAAGAAATCCAGGGTGGATTGCGCTGCCGTATAGGCATTGATGAGCATCTCGAAGAAACTGTCCGACGCTTCTTTGATGTTGTCATCCAACCCGGTAATGTCATCGGCCTGGGAGCGATACTGCGTCATTTTCCCTAAACCTGACTTGATTATTTCCGACAAGGCGACGATCTTCGTGTACGGGTCTTCAATCGTGTTGGTATTCAGCGAATTGCGCGTTTCCTCCGAGACTTTCATGGTCTGGTCAACGATCTCGATCAGCTTATCAAGCGCCTCAGCTCCGTAGTCCGGAACCGGGGTCGGCGTAGGCGTATCCGTCGGGACCGGTGTGTTTGTCGGAATCGGCGTGCTGGTTGCCGTTACATCCGCCGTTGTCTCGTTTCTGGAAGGGCGGGATTGTCTGTCCTCGTCATCCGCGCCGCACGCCGTCAACGCCGTCAGCATGCACAAAATCATAACAAACGCAAGAATTCTCCTTGTGATCCTTCGATTGCTCTTCATACGCGATCTCCTTTCCGATACCCGACAGTGTTACCGAACCCGTTCATTTGCCTGACAGAATTGCCATAAACTGCTTTGTGTTGGCTTCTATATCACCCCGGAACACTGCGCTTCCGGTTACGATCGTGTCCGCTCCCGCCTCGAGAAGTCCGGCCACATTGGAAAGGTTGACTCCGCCGTCCACTTCCACGCGGGGATACTGCCCGTCGGGGAACATTTCCGGGTTCGCCGCCATCAATGCGCGGAGTTCGCGCAGCTTATCGTATGTCCCCTCCATCAGCGTCTGTCCTCCGAATCCGGGGTTGACTGACATGATCAGGATCAGATCCAGCTTGCCGAAAAACGGCCGCAGTACGGAAACCGGTGTCTCAGGGCGGATGGACAGACCCACCTTAACTCCTGTCTTTCGGATCGCCTCGATCGTCTGCATCACATCACAGCAGGCTTCGTAGTGAACCGTGATCAGATCCGCCCCGCATTTTACAAATTCATTGACATAGCGGATTGGCTCGCGGATCATGAGATGCACATCCAGGAACAGATCGGTCTCCTTGCGGATCGACTCCAGCACCGGCATTCCGAAACTGATGCTCGGAACGAACATGCCGTCCATCACATCAAAATGCAGTGCCTGCGCTCCGTTGTCGCGGACACATCGGATCTGCTCTCCCAGACGATTAAAATCCGCCGCCAGAATGGACGGTGACAACCAGTTCATTCACTCTACCTCCATCATCATGCGATACTCTGCTGTATCGCCCTTACTGTTTTGTTCAGCCTTCCTCGTGTTTCGGTTTGCGCGAGTAAATGATGCGTCTGCCCGAAAGTTCCTCATACAGAAGCTTGTAACTCTCGTACCGCTCACGAGGGATCACGCCGCTATCCACGGCATCCCGCACCGCGCATTCCGGCTCCTGGAGATGTCTGCAGTCCGGATACCGGCACTGCCCCGCATAGTCATGATACTCCGGAAAATACTCTGCCAGTTCCTCCGGCAGAATGTCCGCCAGATACAGGGAACTGAACCCCGGCGTATCGCACAGATACGTGTCCGGTCCGATGCTGAACAGCTGCGTATGACGCGTGGTCTGTTTGCCGCGCTTGATCTTCTCGCTGAGCTCTCCGACCTCCATCGCCGCCTCCGGCTGCATCGCGTTCATGATCGTCGATTTGCCGACGCCGGAAGGACCGGCTAAAACTGTCGTCTTCCCCTGAAGCGCATTTCGAAGACCGGCAAGACTGTCCGGATTGCTCGCCTGTGTAACGAAAACCTCTGCTCCGCATTCGCGGTAAATCCGGCACAGCCGTTCCGCTTCGCCGTCCTCCGCAAGGTCCGTTTTATTAAAACACACAAGAACCGGCATGTTCTGCCGTCTCATCAGGATCAGAAACCGATCGAGAAGATTCGGGTGGAACTCCGGTTCCCGGATGGCGCATACAATCAGCGCCTGATCAACATTGGCGATCGCAGGACGCACCAGTTCATTCATGCGCGGCATGATATCCGTGATGTTTCCGGCTCCTGCGTCATCCGTTTCAATTGTCACGTTATCGCCGATCAGCGGCTGCATCCTGCGGTAACGCAATATGCCTTTGGCACGGCAGAGAACTATGCCATGCCCTTCGACATGTACCTCATAGTTCCCGCCTACGCCTTTCGTTATTTTTCCTTTGAACTGCTCCATAGCCTCACATCTGTCAGGTTCCGTCATTCGGCTTCGTTGTCGGTGTCGCCGGCTTCGGTGTCGGTGACACCGGTTTCGGTGTCGGCGTTGCCGGATGTTCTGCCGGTGTCGGTGTTGCCGGTTTCTTCGTCGGAGTCGGCGTTGCCGGACCTTCCGCAGGGGTCGGTGTTGCCGGTTTCTTCGTCGGAGTCGGCGTTGCCGGGCTTTCTGCCGGAGTCGGTGTTGCCGGTACCGGTGTCGGTGTGTCGGTCGGCAACGGTTCCGGTGTCGGGGTCGGTGTCGCGGTCGGCTCTACACCGTCGCTGACAACCAGCTTGACGACTGAACCCTTCTCCACCTTACCTACCATCTCATCCGGAGACTGGGAAATGACATATCCCGCCGGAACGGTGGTGCTGTATTCTCTTGTCACCGAGTAATTCAGTTTGGAGGCGATCAGGCGTGCCATCGCATCCACTTCCTTCTGTCCGACGACATTCGGCACGGAAGTAACCTTCGAGTTACCCTGGCTCAAAATGACAACCAGCGTGGAATTGATCTCAATCATACCACCGGCCTTCGGCTCGGTTTCGATGACATGATTCTCTTCAACGGTATCGCTCTCCGCCCAGTCGACACGAACCGAGAGACGGTTCTCAAGGGCGGTACGCACCTGATCAAGCGTCCAGCCACGGTAGTCTTCAACCATGATCTGTTCCTTGCCGATACTGTAGATCAGTTTCACTACCTGGCCTTCATTGAGTTGCTCTCCTACATTCGGTTCCTGCTTGACGACCTGGCCGACCAGCGGGTATTCTTCATAATACTCCGTAGCCGCAGTGTAGCGGATCTGCAGCTTCATATCGAGCTGCTGAAGTTTCTCCACGACAACCTGGTAATCCTGTCCCTTGTAGCTGGGCATGTAGTAAACCTTCGGGGTCGGCGTTGTGGACGGCTTCGGCGTCGGCGTGTTCGTCGGCGTCAGGATCAGTCCGCTCGGCTCCGGCAGTTTGATGCCGCCGCTCACGATCTTGGAAATCAGGTAAATGGCGCTCACCGCAACCGCGATCACGACAAATACGCTGAGCGCGATCACAAACTTCTCTGCACCGCTGCCCATCGAATCCAGATCATCATCGTCGTCATCTTCCTCTTCCTCGCGTCTGCGGCGCTTCGCTGCAGCCGTGACGGCAGCCTTCTGACGACTGGCTTCCTCATCCTCAAACTCATCATCATCGTCGAACGCGTCGCTCTGTACCGCATCCGCCGCCTTGATCTCCCGCATCTCGTTCGGCGTCATCTGACGCGTCCGGGAGTTATCCATAGCAGAATTCACCTTGACGAAGTCACCGCTCGGATTCACGATCGCCGTCTTCAGATCCTGGATCAGCTCCGCGGTCGTCATATAACGGCGCTCCGGTTTCTTCTGCATACATTTTTCGACTATCTTCTCAATGCTCGGCGGCACGGCCGGATTGATCTCCGACAGCGGCTGCGCCTCGCCGTGCACATGCAACAATGCAACGGAAACCGCGTTGTCGCCCGTGAACGGAACATGTCCGGCAAGCATCTCGTACAGCGTCACACCGAGCGAATAAATGTCGCTGCGCTCGTCGCTGTAGCCTCCTCTCGCCTGCTCCGGCGAAAGGTAGTGAACCGAACCGATATTCTGCGTATAATTGTCAATGGTCGTCGTCTGCGACACCGCGCGTGCGATACCGAAATCCGCGACCTTGATCTTGCCCTCTCTGGAAATGATAATGTTCTGTGGCTTAATGTCACGGTGAACAACATGGTTCTGATGCGCAACATCGAGACCCATCGCAATCTGGATCGCAATGCCGACCGCTTCCTTGATGTCCAGGCGACCCTTCCGCTCGATAAACCGCTTGAGCGTGATACCTTCCACAAGCTCCATCACGATGTAATGGAGGTCACCGTCGTCACCGACGTCAAATACGCTGACAATGTTCGGATGCGTCAACCCCGCGCACGACTGCGCCTCGCCTCGAAACTTCGAGACGAACGACTCGTCCGCGGAAAATTCCGGTTTCAGTATCTTGATCGCCACAAACCGGTTCAGTCGGTGACACTTGGCCTTGTACACATCGGCCATGCCGCCGGAACCGATCTTGTCCATGATCTCGTAGCGATCCCCGATAAACATTCCGGGTTTGATCATACCCATACCCTGTTACCAGCCTTTCCGGCGCCCCACAAAGCGCCTTGCCTTTCTACGTTCAGATTCTGAGCAACACAAGCGTGATGTTGTCCCGTCCGCCGTTCTCGTTGGCCATCGTCACCAGCCTGTCCGCGATATCTCCTACATCCTCGTATTCGCTCACAACCTTGAGCAGCTCCGTCTCATCCACCATATCCGACAGTCCGTCGCTGCACAGCAATGCGCAATCGCCCGGACGCACGGTCACCTGGTAGTAGTCGGGGCTCACGACGCTCTGCGTGCTCAGCGCGCGCAGCACGACGTTCTTGTTCGGATGGAACCTTGCCTCCTCCTTGCGGATCTCGCCGCTCCGGACCATCTCGGCGACAAGCGAGTGATCCTGGGATATCTGCGTGATCCTCTCGTTGATCAGATACATGCGGCTGTCTCCGATATTCGCCACCAGGAGGTTGTTATCGGACAGAAGCGTCGCCATCACGAACGTCGTTCCCATTCCGTCGAGTTCCTTCTGGTTCGCAGCCTTCTCGATCAGATCCTCATTCGTCTGCCGGATCGCCTTCTCGATCACCTGGATCGGCGTGCGCTCCCGGCTGACACGTACGAGCTCCGTAAACCGGTCCACACAGAACCTGGCAGCCACATCACCGGCGTTCTGTCCGCCCATGCCGTCAGCGACAATATACAGATTCGGCAGTATGCCGACCGGCGTATCGCTGATGAAAAACATGTCCTGGTTCATGGACCGTTTTCTGCCCTTGTCCGTCTTCCCAAACGATTTCATCCTTCCCCACCTTCCGAGCCGACCCGCGCCTCGTAATGGCGTCGCAACTGCCCGCAGGCAGCGTCGATATCCGAGCCGAGTTCTCTTCTTATAGTAACATTTATTCCCTCATTTTCAAGTTTTTTCTGAAATTGTAATACATTTGTAACAAGTGAGCGACGGTAATTCCGCTCCCTCACGGGGTTGACCGGAATGAGGTTTACATGGCAGTTTCGGCTTCTCAGAAGAGCCGCCAGTTCCCTCGCGCAGGCGTCCGTATCGTTGACTCCGTCGATCAGACTGTACTCGAACGTGATTCGCCGTCCCGTCACCGCGACATAGTAGTCAGCCGCGTCCAGAAGCTCCTTCACGGAGTACGCATTTGCCACCGGCATCAGCTTCTTTCGCAGCTCATCATTCGGCGCGTGAAGCGAGATCGCCGCAGTGATCGCAAGCTTCTCATCGGCGAGTTCGCGCAGTTTCGGCACCAGTCCGCACGTCGACACCGTGACGTTGCGCTGGCTGATATGAAGACCGTTCTCGTCGGTCAGCATATTCAGGAAAATGAGCAGGTTGTCGTAGTTGTCAAGCGGCTCTCCCGTCCCCATCACGACCACGTTGTCCACGCGCTCTCCGGTATCCCTCTGGATCGCGTAGATCTGACCGAGCATCTCCGACGGCTCGAGGTTTCGCACCAGCCCGCCGATCGTCGATGCGCAAAATGAGCACCCCATCCGACAGCCGACCTGCGAGGAGATGCACACCGAATTGCCGTGGTGATACTTCATCCACACACTCTCGATCACGTTGCCGTCCGCAAGCCGGAACAGGTATTTGCGTGTCCCGTCTATCTCCGACTCGAGCACGACGACCTTTTCGTGGACCGTGAGCGGCCACTCCGCCGCGAACCGCTCCCGGAGCGCCTTCGGCAGGTTGGTCATCTCGTCGTACGACGCCGCGAGGCGAACATGCATCCACTCGTAGAGCTGCTTCGCTCGGTACGCGGGCTGCCCCGCTTCGGCAAGACGCTCACGGAGCTGTTCGATTGACATGCTCATGATATCCATATGCACTCCTGCTGTGACTTCCTGATATTTCGTAAAATGCTGTTCCCGACATCACTCCGGCTTCCGAAAACCCGCGATGTAAAAACCGTCCCACTTCTCCGGCTCGGGGAAGATCTGCACCCCGATCCCGTCGAGGCCGCCCTGTCTCTCGCATGATTCCCGGATTTCCGCCGGTAGTTTCTCCGAAAGATCGACCGGGGTCATACCGAGGCTCTCGATGAACGCTGCGAGATCCTCATTTTCCGCGCGGGCAATGGTACATGTCGAATAGGAAAGGTACCCGCCGGGTTTCACGTACCGCACAGCCTGCCGCACGATTGCGCGCTGGATCGCGGCAAGCGCGGCGATATCCTCCGGTTTTGTCTTATATTTGATATCCGCTTTCCGGCCGATCACGCCCAGGCCGCTGCACGGCACATCGGCGATCACGACATCCGCCCACGCCTCAAGCGAAGGATCGTACACGGACGCATCCGACGCCGCGCAATGAACATGGTCAAGCCGCACCCGCTCCAGCTGCTCGCGGATCATCGGCAGTTTGCTCTCGCTGACGTCTCGAGACTCCACGTCAAACGCGCCGTCCCCGGACAGCGCCGCGAGCTCGTCCGCCGCGTGTACGGTCTTGCCGCCCGGCGCCGCGCACAGATCGAGCACATTCATTCCCGGCGCAAGCGGAAGCAGATTGCCCGCCAGCACCGCGCTCGTGTCCTGAACGCTGAAGAGACCGTCCCGGTACGACGCCAGTGCCGCCGGGTTGCCGCTGCCGGTCAACCGAAGGCAATTGTCGAGCACTCCTGGTTCGGTCTTTGCGCCCTCCCGCGACAGCTCTGCGACCAGCTCCTCCATCGCGCAGCGACTCCTGTTTACGCGGATGTTGATTCCGTTTTCCGTGAGGGAAGCCTTCAGGATTGCCTCAATATCGGTCTTCGGAAAATCCTTCCTCCACAGTTCGATCATCCACTTCGGCGCGGAGTACAGAAATTCGAGTCGTTCTGTCTCCTCCATCCCCTGCGCCGCTGCCTTCAGGTATTCCTGCTGACCGCCCTGCGCGGTGATGGCGCGGTCGAGACCGCGAAGCGTTCCGTTCACGAAACCGGAAAGACCTGCGAGCCCGCGCTTCTTCGCGAGCGACACCGCCTCATTGCAGGCGACGGCCGCCGGCACTCGCTGCAGAAACAGCATCTGGTACACGGACATGCGCAGAAGGTTTCGGATCTTCGGTTTGATCTTGCCGATCTCCCGCCCTGTCTGTCTTGCCAGCACGGTGTCAATTGTCAGCTGCCGTTCCAGCGTTCCGTTGAACAGCTGCGTGACCAGCGCCCGCTCCGCGCCCTGCGGATCGTGTTCCGCCATCGCGGAAGCATGTACCTCATGGCTCAGTGCGCAGCGCTCATTGACCTCGGCGAGCATGTCCCATACCAGTTCTCTTGCGTTCATGTTTTCTCCGCTGCCGGTTTACAACCTCGAAACCGGAACAAAATCATCCAAGAATAAATCCTTTTTCCAAACGGTATCCGCGCAGGTACTCCTCCGCGCTCATGCGCCGTTTGCCCTGCGGCTGGACTTCCGTCACCCGAAGGACACCGCTGCCCGTCTGGATGGAAAAGCTTTCCTTCTCCACCGCCACGACGGTTCCCGGCAACGCCTCGTACCATCCGTCACACGCCTCAACGCCCCAGATTTTCAGCATCTGTCCGTCGCGGAAGGTGAACGTCCCGGGCCAGGGATTCAGCCCGCGCACATAGCGTGCCAGCTTCGCCGCATCCCACGAAAAATCAAGTCTTCCCATCTCCTTGGTCAGCTGCTTCGCGTACGGCGTCGTCATCTCGCCCTGCGGAACCGGCTCAAGTGTTCCGTCGAGGATGCCCGGTATCGCCTGCACAAGCGCCTCGGCGCCGGCCACGGCAAGTTTGTCGTGAAGCGACCCTCCGGTCTCGTCATCTTCGATCGGCACGACCTGCTGAAGCAAAATGTCGCCCGTGTCAAGCCCCTCGTTCATGTACATGATCGTGACGCCGGTCTCGCTCTCCCCGTCGAGAATGCTCCACTGGATCGGCGCCGCTCCGCGGTATTTCGGAAGCAGCGACGCGTGCACGTTGATGCAACCGTACTGCGGAATGTCAAGCACGCTCTTCGGCAGGATCTGCCCGAACGCCGCCACGACGATCATATCGGGGTTCGCTTCCCGGACGACCTCCACATTTTCCGGAAGACGAAGTTTCTCCGGAGTAAACACGGGGATTCCCCGACTCACCGCAAGTTCCTTGACCGGCGAGCACGTCATCGTGTTGCCCCGTCCCTTCGGGCGGTCGGGCTGCGTCACAACGAGTACAACCTCGTACGGCTCCTCAAGAAGCCTCTCCAGAATGGTTGCCGCGATCTCCGGCGTACCCATGTAAACAATTCTCATATAGTTTCCTCTCTGCAATATTCTGCATCTCGTATCGATGCTCGTTTGCTATGTATCCGGGTTATCTAACAGTTTTTCTGCAAATACGATCCCATCGTCCGAATACTGATCTGCATCCATCCATTCACCTTTTATGTCATGAGAAAGGCCGCTTTCGTCCGTATATTGACAAACCGTGCAGGTTTTATCTCTGAACTTCTCTTTTCGAAGTGACACCTTCTGTATCGTTTCTTTAAGGTTCAATTCTTTCTGGAATTGTGAAATCTCATCAATTCTGTTATTCGAAAGCAATATCGCTAATGCTTGAACTTTGGTTAATGGATTCGTTTTCTCGTAAGTGGCAGCGTCATCAACGACGCCATACCAGTGTTCGCTATGATAAAACATATCCTTGTCATAGCGATACCATATTTTCTCACCAACCGAAGCAGACCCCAGGAAACAAACATGACTACTTACCCCGTTATCACCATTAGCATCCCCGGAAGAGCAATTTCGGGTTTCCCCGACATCGCTATTTACATCTTCGAAAGAACAAGCCTGATTTTCTCCGTTCTCGATAATACCTGCTGCTTCGGGATTCAGTCTCCGTATCATCTCCAAAGCCGGTTTTCCCGGATAACAGTGATATACCTTAACCGCAAAAGCGGAATCTTGCGCCATCCATTCCAACAGTCCTTTTTTTCGCAACGCTGTCTCCCATTCCTGAATTGCTTTCTCTGTCTGCTTAGCCTGTCTTTTGGTTTCCACTTTTTTAGGCCCCCGAATTGTAATCAGACAACCCGTGACATGGAAGCAAACAAAGGTTAAAGTCGCGAAAAATAAAACAAAGAATAACGCTCCTATCAAACTCTCTGTGTTATATATGGAGAATACACCTAGACCCGCAAACCCGATAGCCGCATACCCAAATACCAGTACACCGGCAATCCGATTTGGTCTATCCACATTCCGAAAATCGAAACTTCGAAGTGGAAGTTTTTCATTGACGCTCTCAAAAAAGCCGGGGTGTTCTATTATTTCATCAAGGCCGCACATTTCTTCAGCCTCATGCAATAATTGCTCCCGTCTCGCATTGAGAATCTCCTTTTCCCTTTTCTTTTTCTCCGATTCCCCTATTTCTGCTTTTTTCTTCTCTTCAGGAATCTCCGGCGGAACTTCGTCAAAACTGTCTATTAGTTTTCGAATAATTTCATGATAGTCAGTTGAAGCGGTCTCCGCAGACATTTGTTCCATTTCTCCCGGCTCATCCTCAACCCACTCTGCCCCCGGTGCACTGAATCGATAATACATTCCATGTATTTCACCGGCATTTTTAATATGAAATGAAGTTTTTGCCATAACCGTTACCTTCTCCATGAAGCAAGCCCGCACAGCGTTGAGATGCTCTCGGGACTCTTACTTCTTCACGCTTCCGTCCTTCTCCACGGGTGCCTCGTCGGTCTCTTCCTCCTCAGACTCCTTCTGCAACTCGGAGTTGTCGTACAACCGCCCTTCCACCTTCTCAACATACAGATGTCCGTCGAGATGGTCCAGTTCATGGCAGACAGCGCGCGCAAGGAAGCCCTCCGCCTCGATCTCGCACTCATTTCCCTCGAGATCGGTAAATGTCGCCGTCACGCGCTCAGGGCGTGTTACCTGGCCGCTCTTGCCGGGGACGCTTAAGCATCCCTCCCAGCCGGTCTGGCTTCCGTCACTCGCCGTGATGGCGGGATTGATCATAACAAGCGGATCATCGCGCTCCTCTGAGATGTCAATTACAACGATGCGCTTTAAAATGCCGACCTGCGGTCCCGCGAGTCCGACGCCCTCCGCATCGTACATCGTCTCCAGCATATCCGCCGCGAGTTCCCGGATCCGCGGCGTGATCTCATGGATCTCCTTTGCCCTCTTTGTGAGGATTTCCTCTCCCTGTTTGCGAATATTTCGTAAAGCCATGACCTCTCTCCTCCTGAAAATAATGTTAATCCATATCAAACGTCAGTCCGACGCCTCCGCGCGCCTCGTGCATCCACTGCTCCGCTGCGTCCTTCACCGCGATCAGCAGCTCGATATCCCTGCATTTTACGTAGATCGCGCGGAAAAACATATCATTTTTCTTATGCATCTGCGGCAGCGCCGGCCCGATGACCACGGCTCCCGCATTCTCCGCAACCTCGCGCGTCTTCGCCGCAAGCTCGCCCATCGCCTTCTCGAGCGTGTCCTCCCTGCGGTGCCCGCCGACGATCGTCAGCATGTGCCGCACGGGCGGGTATCCGAAGGACTGGCGATACCGGATCTCGGTGTCGTAAAATGAGCGGTAATCCGACGCAGCAGCCGCCGTGATCGCGTAATGATCCGGCCGGTAGGTCTGGATGATGACCTCGCCCGGGATCCTGTCCCGCCCGGCTCTGCCAGCCGCCTGCGCCAGCAGGTCAAATGTGCGCTCCGCGCAGGAGTACTCCGCGACTCCGAGCGACAGGTCAGCGGCAAGCGCGCCGACCAGCGTAACCTTCGGAAAATCATGCCCTTTGACGATCATTTGCGTACCGATCAGGATATCTCCCTTGCCCTCCGCAAACTCCGAAAGGATTGCCTCGTAATCATCCGCCGCCTTCGTCGTGTCTGCGTCCATGCGCAGCACGCGCGCCTTCGGAAACTCCTTCTCGACAAGCTCCTCGATCTTCTGCGTCCCGCTCTTACCGAAAGGCAGGAAATACTCGGAACCGCACTCAGGGCATGTCTTCTGATACGGCACGCGGTGTCCGCAGTAATGACACCGCAACGTCCCGTCGTTATGGTACGTGAGGGAAATGTCGCAGTGCGGGCACTGCGCGATATAGCCGCAGCTTCGGCAGGATACAAACCCCGCATAGCCGCGACGGTTCAAAAACAGCATCACCTGCTCATGCTTCGCGAGGCGATCCTCGATCGCCGCGCGCAATCGCCGGCTGATGACCGAAAAATTCTTCGCCTTGAGTTCCTCTCGAAGATCGACGATCTCCGACTTCGGGAGGACCGCTCCGTCTTTTGCCCGCTTCGACAGCGTAAGAAGTTGATATTCTCCCTTCTCACAGCGGTAAAATGTCTCAAGTGACGGCGTGGCGGAACCAAGGACAACCGTTGCACCGCACATGTGCGCTCGCTCCACAGCGACATCCACCGCATGGTAGCGCGGCGTAAGCTCGCTTCGGTACGAAGTCTCATGCTCCTCATCCACAATGATCAGCCCGAGATCCGGAAACGGCGTGAACAGAGCGGAACGCGGTCCGATCATGATGGAGATACGGCCTTCCTTCGCACGTTCCCGCATGCGGTAACGCTCTCCGGCAGGCATTTTCGAATGAACAAAAGCAACGCGGTCACCGAAGCAACGGTAGAACCGAAGCACGGTCTGGTACGTGAGCGCGATCTCCGGGATCAGCACGATCACCTGCCTGCCTTCCGCAAGCGTACGCTCGATGACGCTCAGATAAACTTCTGTCTTGCCGCTGCCGGTGATGCCGTGCAGAACAAAGACGCCGCCCGTTCCGAGGCTTTTCGCGATCGTGTCCGCGGCAGCCTGCTGCTCATCGTTGAGCGTGACCGTTAACCCGGCGCCGGGCTCATTCACCGTTTCATCCAGCTCCGCAACCGTCAGGATTCCCTCGTCCTGCGCCTTTGTAAGAGCTGCCTTGGTGATCTTCAGTTTGCCTGTCACCAGCTCGTACGGGATCTCCTCCGTCTCCAGCAGCGCCCCGTAAAGCCTTGCCTTCGCGGTCTCTCTTCGCGAAACGGACTCCAGCATTTCCGCCAGTCTGTCCTTCGACATGACACGGCGAACCTTGCGCTTCGGCACGGACGCGATCTTCTGCCGCGACGGGATGACCGTCCGCAGGGCGTCATACAGCGACCCGCCGTATCGACGCTTGATCCGGTACGCGAGCGCAACCAGCGAGTCCTCGATGGAGAGATCCCGCTTTGGAATATCCGCGATCGGTTTGATCTTCTCGAGCGCGATCTTCGGCTCGTCCGAGAGTCCCACGATGTAGCCCTTCCGCAGGGTGTTCCCACCTCCGAACGGCACCAGCACCGGGGAACCGACCTCCGCGCGCTCCCGCAGTTCCGCAGGCACCTCGTACTGGAACGAACGGTCCAGTGTCGGCGCCGAAATATCTATGATAATGTCCGCAAATGCAGCCATAACAACCTACTTTCCGGTGACGGTTTCGTTCCCCCTGTTTTCCGAAGCAGTCACTGTATTCAGCCGACTTTCCTACATTTTCCGAAGTCGCATAGCCCCGGCAACCTCGTCCAGTTTCATTCCACGCGAGCCTTTGAGAAGCACGGCATCGCCCTCCTGCAGCATCGGAAGCAGCAGGTCGCGTCCCTCCTCTCTCGTTTTCGCCCGGAAAATGCTCATGTTCCGCCCGAGTTCCGCAGCTCGCTTCTCCGCCTCATCAGCCATCGCCTCCGAAAGCTCACCGACCGTGATCAGCACGTCAACCGTTCTCTCCGCGGCATCGCGTCCGACTCTGCGGTGGCCTGCCTCCGCATGGTCACCCATCTCGAACATGTCTGCCAGCATTGCAATGTGGCGCTTCGCACTCACGGCACACAGCACATCGAGGCCGCTCCGCATGGAATCCGGGCTGGCATTGTACGTATCGTCGATGAGAATAATGCCGCCGGGCAGGTTTTCCCGACCTCCTCGCATCGACATCGGTTTGTACGTGGCAAGCGCCTCCGCTGCCTGCTCCGCCTTTGCTCCCATCGTCTCCGCCACAGCGATCGCAAGCGTCGCGTTGGACACGTTGTGGTGACCTGACACCGGCAGCGTGACCATCAGCGTCGCTTCCGGTCCCTCGTAGACAAACTCCGCCGCCATCTCGGTCAAAACCTCATCGCGGTAGCGGTAACGGCACCACGTTTCCGCACCGTACGCAACAACTTTGAGTGTCCGAAAACGCTCTCTCGTCTCAGGGTACATCAGGATCCCGTCCGTCCCCGCGTAATCGGGGCAGTCCGGGCACAATACGCGAAGCAACGGGTCGTCGCCGTTGACAAACAGCGTCCCGCCCTCGCTCAGATGGTTCACGATCGAAAGTTTCTCCCTGCGGATCCCCTCCTGTGAACCGAGGTTTCCGATGTGCGACAGACCGATGTTGGTGATCGCCGCGTAGTCCGGTTTTGAAACCGCAGCAATCCGCCCCATCTCTCCGGGCAGGCTCATGCCCATCTCAATGACCGCGCAGTCCGTGTCATCCGAAAGTTCCGCCATCATCAGCGGTACGCCGAGCTGCCCATTGTGGTTGCCGCTCGTCTTGAGCACGTTTCCAAGAGGCGATAAAGCAAGAGCTGTCAGTTCCTTCGTCGTCGTCTTACCGACACTTCCGGTGACGGCGATCATCGGAACTGATGCGTATTTTCCGCGCCAGTATGCGCCGAGTCGCTGCCACGCCTCCCGCGCGTCAGCAACCGCGAGGTACGTCATATCTTCCGTGCCCGGCACGATCTCGCCGCGCTCCGTCGTCGTCACACGCGCCCCATGCGCGTACGCGTCCGCGATAAAGTCATGCGCATCGACGCGCTCTCCCTTCATCGGCACGAACATCGTGTCCTCATTGCCCTCTTTCGAGGAAAATGTCCACGCGCTCACCGTCCGCTCCGGGTCGCCGCACAAAAGCGCAGCTCCCATGCCCTTTGCAATTTCGCTTACCGTGTATCTCATTCAGGTCCATTCCTTTGATCTATCGTTCATCGTTCGACTGCGGGATCTCCCCAGCGTCACTGTCCCCGAAGCCATCCATGTTCCGGATTCAAAACCTTCGTCACAGCCCCAGTTTTGCGGCTTCCTCGAGGATCATCTGCCGGTCGTCCATCGGGTATTTGACGCCTCGGATCTCCTGGTAGTCCTCGTGGCCCTTGCCCGCGATGACGACACAGTCGCCGTCCTCCGCATGGGACAGCACGTACGCGATCGCCTCCCTGCGGTCCGGCACCGTCACATAGGCGCCGTTCGCGCGCTTCACGCCGACAAGGATGTCCGCGATGATGTCGTCAGGCTCCTCAAAGCGCGGATTGTCCGAGGTCACAACGGTCAGATCCGCGAGGCGGGATGACCACTCTCCCATGTCGTAGCGCCTGTCCTTCGCGCGATTTCCGCCGCAGCCGAACATGCACACGAGCCTCTTCGGCTGATACTCGCGAAGCGTCGTCAAAAGGCTTCGCAGCGACATGCCGTTATGAGCATAATCAAGGAGCACGATGAAGCGGTCCGACACCGGCACGCTCTCCACACGGCCGCGCACGCGAACCTCGCGGAGCGCCTTAAGCATCGCCTCCTGCGGCAATCCCATCTCACACCCGAGGGCAACCGCCGCCAGCGAATTGTACATGGTAAACCGGCCCGGGATCTCCGTCTCAACCGCAAGATCAGCGCGTCCCACCACGCGGTACGCAACGCCCTTGCGGCCGGGCTCGTTCAGAAGCCTCGTGTCCGCCATGCGGTAATCACACCCTTCCGAAGCGCCGAACGTCACAACCTCACAGGTGCAGCCGTCCTTCATCTCCGGAAAATGCTGATCGTCCGCGTTGAAGATGCCTTTCTTACACATCGAAAACAACTTTTTCTTACAGTCGCGGTAATCCTCAAATGTCGGATGCTCATCCCCGCCGATGTGATCCGGCTCGAGGTTGGTAAACATTCCGAAATCATAATCGATACCGTAGACGCGGTCCATCTTGAGTCCCTGCGATGAGACCTCCATCACGACCGCTTTAAGACCCGCCTCGACCATCTCCGCCATGTACTGCTGCACAAGGAGAGACTCCGGCGTCGAATGTGTCGCTGAGATGCGCTCCTTCCCCGTGAGGATTTCCACCGTTCCGATGAGACCGCACGGAATTCCCGCGTCGTTGAGCATGTGGTAGATCATGTAGGAGGTCGTCGTTTTTCCCTTGGTACCGGTGATGCCGATCGTTGTGAGCGATCTCGACGGATGGCCGAACCAGGCAGCGCCGAGCAGTGCCAGCGCCTTGCGGTCATCCTCCACCTTCACTGCGGTTATCCCTTCCGGCACCGCAATATCACTGCGCGTCACAACAACGGCTGCAGCCCCGTTTTCCGCTGCCTGCGGAATGTATGTATGCCCGTCCACCTTCGTGCCGGCGATGCACACAAACACCTCACCGCCACGGATTTTGCGCGTGTCAAATGCAACCCCGCTCACCTCAATGTCCTCGCTCCCCTGCAGGATTGTATGCGGGATTTCCGCGAGGAGTTCGCGAAGTGTTTTCGTCATGACCATGTAAGCCTCCGTTCAGCCGCATCACGGCTTATAATTGGCAAATCCCACAACACCCGGTGCTGTGGGATGCGTAACTTCTCGGCGGAACTCCCCCCTCATTCGCAAAAAAACGATCCGGAATAATAACAAAGAAATCGTTTTTTTGCTCATGATGGGCGGTGACTGTCTGTTTCCGATGGGAGTTCCGGATATTTACTCTTTGTCACATGTATCGGTACAGATCCTCGTACTGCTTCGCGGAGTTCGTCCACGAGAAATCCATCGCCATGCCGCGGTCGACGATCTTGTTCCACTCGCGGCGGTGATCGTAGTACACGCTCTTCGCGTAGCGGATCGTACCGAGCATCTCATGCGCATTGTAGTTGCAGAAACCGAAGCCGGTTCCACGGTTCTCGTACTGGTTGTACGGCTCCACCGTGTCGCGAAGGCCGCCGGTCTCTCGCACGATCGGCACAGTACCGTAGCGAAGCGCCATCAGCTGCGACAGGCCGCAGGGCTCGAACAGGGACGGCATCAGGAACGCGTCGCACGCCGCGTAGATGCGGTGCGAGCGCTCGTTGTTGTAGTAGATGCTCGCCGAGACACGGTTCTTGTACTTCCACTCATAGTGGCGGAAGAGATTCTCGTACTTCGGATCACCCGTGCCGAGAATGACGAACTGCGTGTCCTCCGCGCAGATCTCCTCGATGACGTAATCGATCAGGTCGAAGCCCTTCTGATCTGTAAGACGTGACACAACGCCCATCATGAAGATCTTCTCGTTGATGTCGAGACCGAGCTCCTGCTGAAGCGCACGCTTGTTCTTGCTCTTCTCCTTGCGGAACGTGATCGCGTCGTAATTGTTGTAAATGAGCGGATCCGTCGCCGGATCGTACTCCTTGTAATCGATACCGTTGACAATACCCGTGAGGCTGTTGCTGCGCGCGTTGAGAAGTCCGTCAAGGCCCTCGCCGTAGAACTGCGTCTTGATCTCATTTGCGTAGGAATTGCTCACCGTCGTAATGCGGTCGGCATACACGAGACCGCCCTTTAAGTAGTTCGCGTCACCGTACGCCTCCAGCTTATCCGGCGCAAAATAATACTCGGACAGACCGGTGATGTCCATCACCGCCTTCTTGTCCCAGATTCCCTGGAACTTCAGATTGTGGATCGTCATGATCGTCTTGATGCCGCGGAAGAACTCATTGTCCTGGAACGCGTCATGAAGCATGACCGGGATCAGACCGGTCTGCCAGTCATGGCAGTGGATGATGTCCGGGCGGAAATCAAGCGTCGGCAGCACCGAGAGCACCGCCTTGCAGAAGAATGCGAATTTCTCGATGTCCTCGTGAATGTAGCCGTAAGGATGATTGCCCGCAAAATAAAACTCATTGTCGACGAAGTAGAACGTGACACCCTCATAGTCGAGTTTGAACAGGCCAACGTACTGACTTCTCCATGCAAGATTCACGGTGAAGTTCGTGATAAACTGCATCTGATCCTTGTATTTCTGCGGGATTGCCATGTACTTCGGCAGGATCACACGCACGTCGAACTCGTCTTTGTTGATGTACTTCGGCAGGGAACCGACAACATCTGCCAGACCTCCTGTCTTGATGAACGGAACACATTCCGAAGCCGCAAACAGTATCTTTTTCATAGTAACCTCACCCGGCGCACGCACCGCGGCGCCTGAAAATGTTTTCTTGCCTTATATCAGGGAAACGTTCGGTGGAATCGCGTTTCCTGCGCTGCACAACCTTATGATTGCCTTGGATCGCCGGCTTACGCCTCTCCGGCGGATTTCTTCCGCAGTGCCAGTTCGCGCATCTCCCGCGCTCCTGTCATCACGGTATCGGTGATCTCCGCGCCACCGAGCATGCGTGCCAGTTCACGCGGAACCTCGTCCTCGGAGAGCCTGCACAGAGAGGTTCTCGTCCTGCCGTCCTCCACGGACTTGGAAATCTCAAAATGCACATCGGCCATCGCCGCGATCTGCGGCAGATGCGTGATGCAGATCACCTGGCGTGTCTGCGCGATCTGCGCCATTTTCTCCGCTACCTTCTGCGCGGTCCGCCCGCTGATCCCGGCGTCGATCTCATCAAAAAATAACGTCTCGATCTCGTCCTTGCCGGCGCTCACCGCCTTGAGCGCGAGCATGATGCGGGACAACTCGCCGCCGCTCGCCACCTTCGCCAGCGGCCGTAGCGGTTCTCCGGGGTTGGTGGAAATCCGGAATTCGATCTCCTCCGCACCGTTCTCGCCGGGCTCGTCAAGCTCCGTTAACGCGATCTCGAAGCGGGAATCCAGAAAATTCAGATCCCCGAGGGCTGTCTGCACCCTTGCTGTCAGATCTTCCGCCGCCTTTCGGCGCAGTTCCGACAGTTTGCCCGCCTCTCTTCGAAGCGCTCGTCCGGACTCCTCCGCCTTTGCGGTCAAACCGGCGACATACCCTTCAAAATCCGAGAGTTTTGCGATCGTCCGCTCCGCCTCGTCCGCGTACGCGAGGATCTCCTCGATCGTCCGACCGTATTTCGATTTCAGGCGGTTGATGACATCCAGCCGTTCGCTGACCTGCGCAAATTCCTCTTCCGTCCCCGTCAGTTCCCCGAGGTAGTCCGTCAGAGCCGCCGCGCGGTCGTTGGCTGTCTCTTCCAAAAGCCGCAGATCCTCGTAGATTTCCTCCAGCTTCGGATCGAGCGAGGAAACCTTCGCCATTTTCCGAAGAGCGCGTCCGAGCGCCTGCGTCACGGAATCGTTGCCGGAACTGAGGATTGTCTCCGCCTCCGAGACCGCTTCCGCGAGCTTCTCCCGATTGCCGAGTATGCGGAACCGTTCCTCCGCCGCCTCGTCCTCGCCCGGCGTCAGTCTCGCCGCCGTGATCTCATCATACTCATACTGCGCCATCGAGAGCTCCCTGGCTCTCGCCGCGCCGTGCGCTTCGGCCTCCGCGAGCTCTCGCTTCGCTGCACGGTACTCCCGCGCCAGCGAGCGCACCGTCTCCAGCGTCTGCAACGTCTCCAAGCCGGCGTACCGGTCCAGAAGAACCAGCTGCTTTGCGGGATACAGAAGCGTCTGGTGATCGTGCTGCCCGTGGACATCGAACAGTCTCGACGCGATCTCCTTCACGATGGAGGCGTTGACCGTCTCGCCGTTGATGCGGCTTACGCTCCGCCCGGTGTCCGTGATGCGTCGCGAAATGACAAGCGTTTCCTCCGACGGCAGTTCGTACTGTTCCAGGAGGTCTCTCACCCGCTCATCGCTGTCGAACATGAGCTCCGCAAGCGCATAGTCTCCGTTCGAACCGAGCAGATCCTTTGAAACCTTCCCGCCGAGCGCGGCATTGACCGACCCTAACAGCAGCGATTTGCCGGCGCCGGTCTCACCGGTCAGAACATTGAAGCCCTTCCCGAATTCGACCGTAACCTCATCGAGGATCGCAAAATTCTTTACATGCAATTCTACCAGCATACAGTCCTTTCCCTTTCTCCGGGGGGAATAAAACTGATTTGTGTCCGTCACAGGACCGACACGGTATGTCCCTGCCGGATCGCAGGGGTGATATCCGGATCTCCCGGGCATTCACAGCCCGGGCTCGGAAGCCCGAACACCTTACTGATCCGACCAGTTC
Source organism: uncultured Lachnoclostridium sp. (assembly GCA_946415315.1). Taxonomy (GTDB): domain Bacteria; phylum Bacillota; class Clostridia; order Lachnospirales; family Lachnospiraceae; genus ISDg. Next base: position 29,349 of record CAMKRZ010000011.1, read on the forward strand.
GTGTACACCTCCTGCACGTCATCGTCCTCCTCCAGAAGGTCGATGATGCGGGTGATCAGCTTGATATCGGTCTCGTCCGTAAGGTCAACGTAGGTCTGCGGGATCTTCGTAACCTCCGCCTCGAGCATCGGCACACCGGCCGCCTCGAGCGCCTCGCGCACCGCCGAAAAATCGTCCGGCGCGGTGACCACTTCGTACGAGTCCTCCTCGTCCGAAAAATCCTCCGCTCCCGCGTCAAGCGCCAGCATCATCAGCTCATCCGGATCCATGTCGAAGTCTTCCTTGTCGATGATGATCTGACCCTTCTCGTCAAACATGTACGACACGCAGCCCATCGGACCTACACTGCCCTGTCCCTTTGTAAACGCCGCGCGCACATTGGCTGCGGTACGGTTTTTGTTGTCCGTGAGGGCATCGACAATGATGGCCGTTCCCTTCGGGCCGTAGCCCTCGTACGATACGAACTCGTAGTTCACGGCGTTCGCGTCGCCGGCAGCCTTCTTGATGCTGCGCTCGATCGTATCGTTCGGCATGTTGTTGGCCTTCGCCTTCGCCACGATATCCTTGAGCTTGGAATTGTTGTTCACATCCGGGCCGCCCTCCTTGACAGCCACGGCAATCTCACGGCCGAGGCGCGTGAATATCTTGCCCTTCGCGGCATCGTTCTTCTCTTTCTTGTGTTTGATGTTGGCAAATTTGGAATGTCCTGACATAACTTGCTCCTGTCTTTCTTGTTTGTATTACGGACGTTACCGTCCTTTCGGCTTCGAAAAATGAGTCCTCCCACTCCGTGAGCCGTTTTTTACTTTTTTCTGCGTCCAGGCTTCTCCTCAGCGGCGGAAGCCATCTTGTCCTCCAGTTCCTCGAGCGCGAGGATCGCATCCTCGTCCTCCTTGAACGCGCAGAACACCGTGTCATCCCCCGCCAGGCAGCCGACCAGAGACGTCAGCCCAAGCGCATCGATCGCCGCGCCGACAACGGAAGCCATACCAGGGTTTGTGCGGATCACAACAAAATTCTTCGCGGTGTCTGCGGAAACAACAGCTTCCTTCAGCATGCGCGCATAACGGCCGACGCGGTCATTTTCCGAATCCCCGCGTCCGAGTACAATGTACTTCTGACGGCCGTTCTCCGCCGTGATCTTGGTGAGATTCAGTTCGCGGATATCGCGGGAAATGGTCGCCTGCGTGACCTTGACTCCGCTCTCCTTTAAAAGCGACGCAAGCTCCTCCTGAGTCTCGATATCATGAGTGGCAACGAGTTCCAAAATCCTGTCATGACGATTGGATTTCATCATTCCGTTCCTTTCTGCGCCGAACCGGCGCGAAACCTTACAGTTTACTCTTCACACGGTCCCAGAACGTGACATCGCCGACCCGCAGGACGCGTGCTGCGGCACTGCCCTTGTAGATCGTGATCTCCTGTCCCACATCCAGAAGGCCGATCTCATCGCCGTCGGCGGAGACGACCGCCTCGCCCGGGATCGACCGGGAACCCTTGAGCACGCGCACCGTGATGGTGTCGCCGTCCGAGACCGCGAGCGGTCTCGCTTTCATCGTATGAGGACAGATCGGCGTGATCAGCAGGATCGCCGCATGAGGCTGCACAATGGGGCCTCCCGCGCTCAGGCTGTAGCCCGTAGAGCCGATCGGTGTGGAAATGATGACACCGTCGCTCAGGTAGTCGGACACGATCTGCCCGTTCACAAGCACCTGCAGATGGATCAGGCGGGAAAAACCGTTTCGCGAAACGACGATCTCGTTCATCGCCGCGGATTCGATCTTCTGCTCGCCCCATACCAGATCCAGCGGACTCATCGAGAGCTCGCTGAACTCATCGTTGATGACGCTGGTGAGGGCTGCCTCCGCGCCACGATACTCTGCGGAGGTGAGAAATCCGAGATGCCCGAGATTGATACCAAGGATCGCGGTATTCTTCCCGAGCAGCGCTTTCGACGCATGCAAGAACGTCCCGTCCCCGCCGAGCACGATCGTGCACTCCACATCCTCCGGCATGTCCGCGAACCGCTCTGCCGCGTCCTCGCCCGGCACCATCGGTTCACTCACCCAGACGCTGCATCCGCGCTCCGTGAGAAACTTCTCAAGCTCCGCGCAATAGCTGCCGTCAGGGTCTTTCTCCTTGTTGGCGATGATGCAAAAATGCTTCATATACCGTCCTTTCCGCATCGACTGCCGCCGTCGTCTCGCTCTTCGGAAAATGATCTCCCTCCGCGGGGGCATTTTCCGTACTCCGGGAAGCGGACTCGTCCGCCGATGCCTCCGGCTCAAATCTGGCGTAAAGCAGATACTCGATGTTTCCGTTCTGCCCGCAAATCGGGGAATCGGTCAGCTGCATCGCCTGCAGCCCGACTGCCTGCGCTGCGAGCAACACTCTCGTCAACACTTCCGCGTGAACCTTCGGATCCTTCACCACGCCCTTCTTGCCGACGTTGCTTCGCCCCGCTTCAAACTGCGGCTTGATCAGACATCCGATCTCCGCTCCCGGCTTCAGCAGCGCTGCCACACACGGCAGGATCCGTGTGAGCGAGATGAACGATACATCGATCCCCGCAAAATCCACAGCTCCTGCGAGCTGCTCCTGCGTAACCGTGCGGATGTCCGTCTGCTCCATCGCGACAACCCGGGGATCCGTTCGAAGCGACTCCGCCAGCTGGTCGGTTCCGACATCCACAGCGTACACCACGGACGCGCCCCGTCGGAGCATCGCCTCGGTGAATCCGCCGGTGGAAGCACCGACGTCTAAGCATCTGAGCCCCTGCAACGAGGGCTTGTACAGTGCCAGCAGTTTTTCCAGTTTCCGCCCGCCGCGGCCGACGAAATCGTCCCCGCTGCCCGACACCGTGATCTCCGCATCCTCCGCGATCATCGTACCCGGCTTGGTCACCGCAGTACCGTTCACCGATACGTTGCCGGAGAGGATCTTCTCGCGCGCCTTCTCCCTCGAGGGAGTCAGCCCGCGGCTCACCATGCACACATCCAACCGAACCTTCACAGCAGCCCCCGAATTCTCGCCGCAATGGCCTCCGCATGAAGCCCGCACCGGCGGATCAGTTCCTCGCGCGAACCGTGCGCGAGAAATGCATTGGGCGCTGCGATCACCGCGACACGGAGCGGAAGATTCTGCTCCTCCACCCAGGCAGCCACCGCCTCGCCGTATCCACCTGCTGTCACGCCCTCTTCGACCGTGACCAGCACGCGGTGTGTCCCGGCCAGCCCGCGGATCCAGTCCTTGTCAAACGGCGCCGCAAACCTTGCGTCTGCCACCGTCGGATGGATACCGTCCGCCTCCAGCATGCCCGTCACCGAGTCGATCGTTGAGCGCATCGGTCCGAGAAAACTGATTGCGATCTCCTCGCCCCGAAGGATTTCCAGACATTGTCCGGTGATGATCTTCGCGTAGCCGTCGCAGGTCTTCCTGCGTCCTTTGGCGACCGGCGTTTTCTCTTCCGACACGACAGTCTCATATACATAATCGCTGTCCTGCGAGCCCTTCGGATACCGGATCGCAACCGGCCCATCCACAGTCAGCGCGTAGGCAAACATATGCCGCAGTTCCTCCCCGTTGGACGGCGCCAGCACCGTCATTCCGGGCATCGAGGTGAGGTAACTGATGTCGAACATTCCCTGGTGCGTCTCCCCGTCGTTCGGCACGATGCCGGCGCGATCGATGGCAAAAATGACCGGCAGTTTCGGGATGCATACGTCATGCAGAACCTGATCGTACGCTCGCTGCAGGAACGTCGAATAGATGCACACTACCGGGCGAAGTCCGCTCGCCGCCATTCCCGCGGCAAATGTCACGGCGTGCTCCTCCGCGATCCCCACATCAAAGCACCGCCCGGGATAGTCCGCCGCAAACTCCGCAAGTCCGGTTCCGCCTGCCATCGCCGCCGTAACGCACACGATGTCAGGCCGTCTCATAGCCAGGTCGACGATCGTTTTTCCGAAGATCGATGTGTAGGAAGGCGCCGTGGAAACCTCGCGCACCTTGCCCGTCGCCAACTTGAACGGCTCGACCCCGTGGAAGCGGCTCGGCTCGGCCTCTGCGAAGGAATAACCTTTACCTTTGCGGGTGATCACGTGGATCAGCACGCCGCCTCGCACCTTGGCCGCCGCCTGAAGCGCCATCGTGATCTCCGCCACGTTGTGCCCGTCGACCGGTCCGAAATATGTCAGCCCCATCTCCTCGAAGAAGTCTCCGGGGATCATGATCTGGCGGATGGAGTCTTTCGTCTTCTTGATCTTCTTCGCGAGCGCGCCGCCGATATTGGTCCGGTTGAGGTTGCGCTCCACGCTGTTCTTCAAATTCAGGTAGCCCTGCGTCATGCGCAGGTGGCCGAGATAGTTTGCGATGCCGCCGACATTTTTCGAGATCGACATCTCATTGTCGTTCAGGACCACGATCACGTTCGTGCCGAAACGACCGATATTGTTGAGCGCCTCGTACGCCATGCCGCCCGAGAGTGATCCGTCGCCGATGACCGCGACCACCTTGTTCTTCTGTCCCTTCAGATCGCGCGCCATCGCCATGCCGGCTGCGACCGAAAGCGAGGTGGAACTGTGCCCCGTGTCAAACGCGTCACATTCGCTCTCCTCCCGCTTGGGAAAACCGCTGATGCCGCCCTCCCGCCTGAGCGACGCGAACGCTTCCCGTCTCCCGGTCAGAAGTTTGTGCGTATAACACTGGTGTCCGACATCCCAGATGAGCTTGTCCTCGGGAAATGTGAGAAACCGGTGCAGTGCGATGGTCAGCTCCACAGCCCCCAGGTTGGAGGCTAAGTGCCCGCCGTTTTTGCTCACGGTGAGCAGGATTTCCTTCCGGATCTCCGCTGCCAGACGAGGCAGCTTCTCCTCGGGGATCGCCTTGACATCATTCGGTTTTTTGATCGATGATAACAACTCGGCCATGCTCCGCTATTCTCCTACTTGATTCGCCCGACCAGCGACGCGATCATCTCGGCGAGCGGTTCTCCGCGCTGACCGCCGGGATAGTTTGACAGCAGGGCAAGGGCTTCGTCGGAGAGGCTCTCCACGGCCTCCTTGGACGCGCGCATGCCGTACAGCGTAACATAGGTCGTCTTATGGTTTTTCTCATCGCTTCCCACGGGCTTTCCGAGCGTCTCCGTGGTGCTTGCGATGTCTAAAATGTCGTCCTGGATCTGGAAGGCAAGTCCGACTTTCAGTGCGATCTCGCCCATCACGTCCACAGTCTCGCGGTCCGCTCCGGCAAGTATCGCACCGGCCTGCATCGCCGCCTGAAGCAGCGCGCCGGTTTTCAGGCGATACACAAAATCGAGTTCCTCCGCCGTCATCGGCTCCCCGGTCTTCTCCACGTCGACCGACTGTCCGCCGACCATGCCGAACAGGCCGGATCTCAGCGCGATCACGCGCAACGCCGGAAGCACCCGTCCCCGGGTCTGCTCCGTCTCCTCCGCGGAAAGCGCCGTCTCGAAAGCCTCATTCTGAAGGCCGTCGCCGGCAAGGATGCCCATCGCATGCCCGTATTTGGCGTGCGTCGTGAGCTTGCCCCTGCGAAACCGGTCATTGTCCATGGCCGGAAGGTCATCGTGAACCAGCGAGTAGCTGTGGATCATCTCGATCGCCGCGAGGAACGGATCCACAAGGCTCGTCTCCTCCTCCGGAGAACCGCCGAGCGCGCGGTATGTGAGCAGCAAAAGCATCGGGCGCACCCGCTTGCCGCCGTTCATGACACTGTAGGTCATCGCCTCGCCGAGGTTTCTCTGATATCCCTCGACGGCAGGCAGGAAACGGCTGATGCGCTCCGTGATCTCCTCTGCCATTTGTCCAAAATCAAGATTCGGTGTGTTCATCGTCGTCTCCGTCATCCTCGAGGATCTGCAGTTCCTTCTCCACGCCGTCGATCGCCGTGCGGCACTGCTTCAGAAGAGCCATGCCCTCCTTGTACAACTCGAAGGTTTCCTCCAAAGGCATTCCGCCCCGTTCCATCTTCGTCACGATATCGGAAAGCTCCTGCATCGACTGCTCCAGCGACTTGTCGGATTTCGCCGATCCGGTTGCATTGTCCTTGCTCTTTGCCATGTTTCTCTCCTGAATTAACTCTCCGGTCTCTCCTGCGTCGACACCACTTCAGCCTCGAACTGACCATCCGCCAGGTAACCCTTCATCAGCGCTCCGGCAGGCAGATCGGCGATGCTCTTCACCGGACGGCCGTCCACCGTCACAAACGCGTACCCCTGCTCCAGCAGGCGGTACGGGGACATCGCCTTCAGGCCGGTCTCCCACTGATCGAGACGGTTCCGGTACGAGCGAATGCTCTCGCGTATGGAATTCCGGATCTCACGCTCCGCTTCCGCGGTCTCGCGCCTCGCGTCGACAACGGCCTTCGCGGTGAGTTCCGACAGACGATCCTTTGCCCGGTCGAGTGTCTCACGGCGCCGCTTAAGCTGTTCCGCGGGGCTTACATACCGCAGGATCTGCTGCATATGTGCCAGCCGTTCCCTCTCTCCGTCGATTGCCCTGCAAACTGCCTTGACAAGCGAGCTGTGGCTGTTGACGAGTGTCGCCTGGAACTCCTCCGCGGAGTAGGCAACCGCGATCGCAGCCATCGTCGGCGTCTGTACCTGCACATCGGCCACATAGTCGATCAGCAGGTAATTGATCTCATGTCCGACCGCGGAAACCACCGGGATCTCGCAGTTGTACACAGCGCGAACCAGCTGTTCGTCACTGAAATCGAAAAGGGTGTCGCGGCCGCCTCCGCCACGCCCGATGATGATCACATCCACTCCGGCCCGTTCCAGACGATGAAGCGCACGGAGCATCTCCTGCGAGGCACCGGCTCCCTGCACTCTGCAGGGGGAAAGCACCAACTGAATATACGGATTCCGCTCACGAAACACGCGTCGCATGTCCTCAAGCACAGCGGAGGGACACGCTGTCACCAGTCCGACTCGTTTCGGATAGGGCGGCAACGGTTTCTTGTGCGCATCGTCAAACAGCCCTTCCGCGCGCAGTTTTCGCTCCAGCCGAAGGAGCTGCTCGTTCACAGCGCCGGCCCCGACCGCCTCGATGCGTGTCGCGTAGAGCTGGTATGCGCCGCCCTTCGGATATACGCGGATGCTTCCGGTCACTTTGACGCGCAGTCCTTCCGAGACGGTACACCGCATGCCCAGCGTCATATCGCCCGCGAACATGACGCACGAAAGCCTGGCATCACGATCGATCAGCGTAAAATACAAATGATTCACACGGCGGAATTCCGAGATCTCCCCTTCCACCTCGAGGTTGCGCAACTGCGGCTGCCCCTCCAGAAGGTTTTTCAGATACGCCGTGATCTGGGTTACGGTAAAGGCCATATCGTTTCCTCAGTTTTCGGGGTTGTTCTTCAGCACCGCCGACAGAATCCCGTTGACAAACGCGTGCGACTGGTCGCCGCCGTACTTGCGCGCAAGTTCGACCGCCTCGTTGATCGCCACACTCACCGGGATCGTCTCGTCGAAATACATCTCGTAGATCGCGACACGTAAAATGTTGAGCTCTGCCTTGCCGATGCGGTGAAGATTCCAGCCCTGGGAGGCCTGGGAGATCATCGGATCGATCTGACCGATTTTCCGCGCCACCTGCAGGTACCGCTCCACAATCTGTTCCCGCGTCTCCTCCGGAAGATCGACATCCTCAAGGTACAGTCTCGCCTGCGGCTCTCTCTCCGCCTTCTCGTAAAATCCCGTGAGGAACATCAGAATGAACACCTGCTCACGGAATTTGCGCAGCTCCTCTTTGTGGGAATCGCCGCGGCTTCGTTTTCCCTCGCCGGCTGCCGTCCCGTCCTTCTGTGCGGCATCGGCATCCGCCGTATCATCGTCCCACTCCCACTCGTTCGGAAGCGCTTCGTTGTTATCCTGCATCATTCTTCCTCCGACGCAATTACTTGCGGTCAAGATCCACGCCGACTACATGCAGCGTCACACGGTCGGACGCAAAACCGAGCATGCTCTCGATCGCAGACCGAACCTTCTCCTGCACGTTCTTCGCAACACGAGGCACGCTGTAGCCGTACTGAACGCAGATGGAAAGCTCCGTCGCCACGCGCCCGTCGATCAGGTTGATCCTCACGCCCTTGCTGTTATTCTTAATGCCGTTGCGGCCGATGACTTCCTTCGTCAGATTGCCGGAAAGATGCGCCACGCCTTCTACCTCGGCTGCCGCAAGACCGACCACGGTCGCGATCACGTCGTCCGAAACGACCGCCTGTCCTTCCGTGCCTTCAATCTCAATCTCCGCCTCATACACCGGCTCTCTCGTATCCTTGCTGCTCATGTTAACCTCCGAAATCCCGGGAAACACGCGTCCGTCAGCGGTTTCCTCATATATCGCCCCCTCGCAAAATGAGGGCATAGTTACAATCGATAGCATTATATCAAAAAACTCGCAAAATGAAAAGCACATTTTCCCGCTATGCACATGTATAATGCATAATTCAACGTGATTTTCCAATGTCAAATGAAGAGCGGAACCACCGGTACAAGTCCTTTGGGAATCGTACCCTGTTCCGCTCTGAAAATACTGTTATTATGTCACATTAACTATGCAAAACTTTCTTTCCTGCTGTGAAGACGCATCCCGTCCGGGAATGCGTGTTCTGCCCGGTACGGGACTGTCACATTTTTTAAAAACATTCCGTCCGGAGAACTCACTCTGTACTTACCGTTTCTCAGAAGCACAGCGAGAAGACAATCTGGAACGCGGTAAATCCAACGTAGGTCGCAAGGAGCAAAATGCCCTGGAAACGCGACAGTTTTCCGCGGACGATCGCCGGGATCGTCAGCACTGCCATGACGAACAGCATCACTGGGATATCGATGATCAGCGAGGAATTGATGCCTGCGATCGTCTTGCCCTCGGGAAGTCCGAACGGGCTGATCGTAACCGCCATGCCGCTCACGAGAACCAGGTTGAACAGGTTCGCGCCGATGACATTGCCGAGTGACAGGGAACCGTGGCCCTTGATCAGCGAGGTGATTGCCGTGACCAGCTCCGGAAGCGAAGTTCCGAGCGCGATTACCGTGAGTGCGATCATCGCATCGGAGACACCGAAGTTCTTCGCGATGATCGTTGCGTTGTCGACCAGAAGGTCTGCGCCGACCGCGATCAGCGCGGCGCCGACAACAATCAGTACCAGAAGTTTCAGCAAGGACTGCTCCTTCGAAGCGCCTTCCTTCGAAGCGCCCTCTTCCACCGCTGCCGGTTTCTGATTCCCGCTTTCTTTCGCCGCATCGGAAGATCCATTTTCCGCAGCTGTGGCTTCGGCGTCCGCAGGAGCCTTGCGCATACCGACTACCGCCTGGCGGATCGTCAGCGCCATATACACGACAAACATCGCCAGCAAAATGATACCGATCGGTCTGCTGAACGTCTTCGTTCCATACGCTGCGACACAGTACACAGCCGCTGCCAGGAAGAAGCTGACAACCGGCAGGATTAACGTCTTGCGCTCCGTTTTCGAGGGTTTCACCGCAACCGTGATCGCCGCGATCAGCGCCGTGTTGCAGATGACGGACCCGAGTGCATTGCCGTACGCGATATCGCCCACACCTTTTAGCGCCGCGCCCGAGGACACCATGACCTCCGGCAGCGTCGTTCCGATGGACACGACCGTCGCGCCGATCAGCAGTTCCGGAACATGGTACCTCTTGGCAATCCCCGAAGCACCGTCAACGAACCAGTCGCCGCCCTTGATCAGCAACACCAGCCCGATGGCAAACAAAAGATACGGATTGGTCACAATCCGCAATAACGTCGGATTGGTAATATAACTCTCCCAAAAAGACAACAGTGAAATCATGAACTCCTCCGTCTTTAAGTAACTAATCTGTAACTACTTTAGTTATCAGTTGCTTTCGTTGTTACCACCCTGTAGGAATCTACGGCTATCTCCCGGCCATCCGGATCCACGGTAAAAATATCTGCAGGCAGTCCCTTGAAGTTATACGATAGTTTTCCGGATTCTGTCAACCTTAAATTCAGAGTTACCGTACCATTATTCACCCCGATATTGAATTTCACGTCTACTCCGTGGTCGATAATATCACTTAATGTGATTGCCGAATTACCATCAAAGGTTACTTTGCCATACCATGCGTCCATCGTTTTTTCATTCGAAGCCGCCCCGATAACAGTTGCAAATATGCTGTCTTCGCTGCCGGTATCAATTTTATTCTGCAACCCTTCCACCGTTATATCGGTGACCTTGCCGGACGAGATCTTCTTACAAATCTTTAAAACATTGAATTCACTGTTCGTTACATTCGGGTTTACAGATCCCTGCACATTTCCTCTCATCATCAGGGTATACTCAATAACAGCGTTTTCCTGAATTTCGGCTCCGTTAAATGTATGCACCATATTGGTGTCATCACTGCAGATCCATGGCTGGCTGCTGTCAACATCCAATTCCTTTACCGTATACTCGATGAGGCTACCGGAAGCGTCTTCTCTGTCGTAGCCCGTAATGGTGATGAGCCACTCTTCCGGAGTAAGAGTGAAATCTGAATTATTTGCCTCTTTCAGCATTGCACTTATCGTCTTGGAATCGTTATAAATCACCTGATGGTCAGAATACTCCTGCCTGTCCAAAGATACCTGCAAACAAGATGTACCTGCATCTATTCTCTTTCTGACATAGAATACTATTTGTTCTATCCCATTCTGATATAAAGCAAACTGAACTGTCGTATCTTTGGCAACATCAACATAGTTTGCGCCGTCCTCCCGGCCATTCCAGATCTTGCTCGCGTTTATTATTGTGTCTAACGGGCTCAAGGTAAGTATTGTTCGGTATGCAAAGTCGTTACTGTCGGCAGCAAGGGCTAAATACCAGGTCTCCTCATACGGTATACTCCCCTGCATTTGAACTTCAGACATCGCAGTAAACATACTTGATGCCATATCAGAGAACGAAGCCAAAGTGTCCCCTTCATACACTTTCAGTGTACCGCCGAAATCTTTTACAACTTTCAGATACTTTGTCACGACTTCACCATTATTGGTTTTGCAACTGATCCGATAGTAATTTGCCATACCCTCCGGCAAGCCACTCGCCACTGCGCTTTTCCATGACTGAAGAGCGCTCAGTGAAAGATTCGGTGAGAATATTTCGCTGTAACCACCATCGGGGCTTAAGGATACGGTCCAAGTCTCCTGCCCGTTATCCGACGTCCACAATCCGGTAAGACTTGACGAAGGAGTTGACGCAGACAAGGCACCATTCAAAGAGTTCGCTTCATATACGGTAAGGTTATTCTCTTCATTGCCGGTGATTCCTGTTTTCACAACTTTTAAATACTTCGTCAAAACTTCTTCAGAAGGATTGTTGGAAGAAACTCTGCAGCAGACTGAAAAATACTTCGTCGTGCCGTTCGGCACTTCCGATGACGTAAGAACACTTACGGAAGTCCGGCTGCTATCCGCAGGTACCGTCTGGGAAACACCGCGCTGCGCGGCGCTCATTTTACCCAATACTATCACTGATGCCGCGATCAGCAACATCAGCGCAACTGCCACAAGAATGCTCCTTTTAGATTTCACTTCGTTGTTTTGCATAGTACAAACCTCCAAGTTTGATAGATTGCCATTGCATCCGATCATCGTAATCATCTCGCGATGGTCGTCATATTCTTTGAATAATTACCCGTGTTTTTTTCTGTTGTGTTTCCGGACAATCAGAATGCCCGAAACAACACTCGAAAGGAACAACAACAGGTAGTATTGTGCGTTAAAAGCATCTCCGGTCTTTTCCGGTGTCTTTCCGCCTTCCGATGGTTCCGGTGTAACCGACATCCCCGGGCTCGGCGGTGATTCCGACGGAACTGTCGGCAACGGAGCGGATGTCGGTGGCGACGTCACTGTCGGAGAGACAGCCTTCGTCGGAACATCCGGCGTGACCGTCGGCGTGACCGTCGGCGTGTTCGTCGGCGTGTTCGTCGGCGTTGGCGTCGGCGTGTTCGTCGGTTTCGGCGTCGGCGTGTTCGTCGGTTTCGGCGTCGGCGTCTTTGTCGGCGTCGGCGTCGGCGTGTTCGTCGGTTTCGGCGTCGGCGTGTTCGTCGGCGTTGGCGTCGGCGTATTCGTCGGCGTTGGCGTAGGCGTATTCGTCGGCGTGGCCTCCGGTGAAATATCCGGCGGATCTTCCTGATCTGTTCCCACCACCGATTTAACATCCTCGGATTGCGCGAACACTTCCCGGTCAGCCGGTCCATTTCCTGAAGCCGTTACTGTATAGACCACTTGGCCGGCCTCAACATCTTCCTCCGTAACAACATACTTTATTCGGAACGGCTCGCTGCTTTCTCCTGGCTTCAGTTCTCCTACGGAATACATCGCGCCATTCGTTGTATCTGTCAGGACAATATCCGTGATCGTCACATCGCCGCTGTTCGTCACTACAGCCTCATATACGATTTCTTCGCCCGATATATACCATTGCCCGTTCGCGGGATTGCTGATCTCTGTTAGCACTACGGCAATGCTCTCCGCAAATGAGTATTGATTCCTCGTTTCGGAAACTATTCCTGTCTCCGATGCCTGATCTCCGTCTCCTCCGAGCAGATCCACTGTCAGTTTCGGTTTTGGTTTCTCTTCCGATGTATTCTGTATTTCGGAAAGAATTCCAGCCTCCGCGGCATGATCCCCGTCTCCTCCGAGCAGATCCACTGTCAGTTTCGGTTTTGGTTTCTCTTCCGTTATATTCTGTATCTCGGAGAGGATTCCTGCCTCTTCGGCATGATCTCCGTCTCCTCCGTACAGATCCACTGTCAGTTTCGGTTTCAGTGAATTATGCATTTCGGAGGCAATTCCTGCCTCTTCGGCATGATCTCCGTCTCCTCCGTGCAGATCCACCATCAATTTCGGTCTCAATATATTATGTATTTCAGAGAGTATTCCTGCCTCTGCGGCATAATCTCCGTCTCCTCCGAACAGATCCACAGTCGGTCTCGGAATCAATGTATTCCATATTACGGTGCTGGCGTCCGCCTCTGAACACAGGTTTCCATCTCCGCCGGATAATCCCACCGTCCTGCTCAGATTGTTATGAATTACAGTGTTCAGATTGGCCTCAAACGTTTGATCCCCATCTCCTCCCGAGAGATCTGCAGTTCTGCTCAAGTTGTTCCGGATTCCGGAACTCAGGTTGGCCTCTGTCGATCGATCTCCATCTCCTCCGAAGAGTACTACCGTCCTGTTCAGATCGTTCCGGATCTTGGAATTCAAGTTGACTTCGGTCGATCGATCTCCATCTCCTCCGGAGAGTACTACCGTCCTGTTCAGATCGTTCCGGATCTTGGAATTCAAGTTGACTTCGGTCGATCGATCTCCATCTCCTCCGGAGAGTACTACCGTCCAGTTCAGATCGTTCCGGATCTTGGAACTCAGGTTAATCTCTGACGATTGATCTCCATCTCCTCCAAAGAGTACTACCGTCCTGTTCAGATCGTTCCGGATCTTGGAACTCAGGTTGGCCTCTGACGATCGATCTCCATCTCCTCCGGAGAGTACTACCATCCTGTTCAGATCGTTCCGGATCTTGGAATTCAAGTTGACCTCGAACGATTGAACGCCGTCGCCTCCTGCTAGGATTACCATCCTGTTCAGATCACCCGAGATCACTGATCTTAGGCTGGTCTCGGACGATAGCCCCCCGTCTCCTCCGAAGAGACCGGCTAACCTGTTTAAATCGGCCTTTATCACAGAGTCCAGATTGAACTCTGACGATTGATCGCCATCTCCTCCATCAAGATCTGTTGTAGGCGGCGGATCCGGTCCATCGGTTTCGACTTCTTGCTTTCCGGGCGGATTTATCGCCATCGCCACGTTGAAACTCCGCATCGGCATTGAACCACACAACGCTTGTCCGACCGTTTCCCGGGGACAACCTCCCGAACTGTGAGACACGAGATTAGGAGATGCCTCCGCTCCTTGCGGAATAAATAGTTGTAAAAGTATCAGCAAAACTATGAAAAATGCGTTTCCCCGGAAGAAGCGGGTTCGAAGCATTTTTTCATTTGTTTTGGAGTGTATTCGTTTTATTCTCGCCATAAAATGCTCCTGAAAACGCTTTTGCCTATGGCAGGCCCACTTCCTCCTGATATGAAGGAATAAAATCACGCAGGGAAACACGGATTAACACAAATCCGGTTTCCCTACACTGTCTACAACGTTATTTATGTTTACTCAAACTTGAACTTGCTCTTGCGTGTACATTTGATCACATATGTATGATCAGGTTTTCTCAGAACCAGCGGCTGAAGAATCCGCCCTTCTCTTTGGCAGGTTCCGCAGGTTTCTCAGTTTCCTGCGAAGCTTCCGCATCATCCGCGGCAGGTGCTGCAATATCGTCCTCTCCGTCAACCGGAATTTCGACTGCCGGCTCTTCGATCTCCTCCGCATCCGCAGGCATCTCGATCGCCGGTTCAGCAGGCTCTTCGTCGTCAATCGGCGGTATCGGAGCCTCAATATCCTCCGCCTCCTTGTTCTTGTCAAACAGAAAGCTTACTTTCGGCTCCTCGACCTCCTCAACACTCACGGAAATCTCGATCCCGGGTTCCTCCGGCTCGTCATTCTCTATCGGTGTCTCAATCTCCGGCTCCTGATCGGCAGGCTCATCAATCTCCACCGGGATCTCAGGCTCTACATCGGCGGGCTCATCGATCTCTGCCGGAATCTCGGGCTCAACATCAGCGGGCTCGTCAATCTCTGCCGGAATCTCGGGCTCGGCATCAGCGGGCTCGTCAATCTCTGCCGGAATCTCGGGCTCGGCATCAGCGGGCTCGTCAATCTCTACCGGAATCTCGGGCTCAACATCAGCGGGCTCGTCGATCTCTGTCGGCACTTCGGGCTCAACATCCGCAGGCTCGTCAACCTCTACGGAAACTTCAATCTCGGGTTCCGCTGCTTCCACCGGCTCTTCGATCTCAACGGGGATCTCTACCGCCGGCTCTTCCGGTTCCTCAGGCTCTTCCGGTTCCTCAGGCTCTTCGGGTGCTTCCGGCTCCTCGGGTTCTTCCGGAGCCTCAGGTGCTTCGGGCTCTTCCGGCTCTTCCGCTTCTACAGCAATCTCGATCGCAGGCTCTTCCTGTTCGCCGTCGTCCACCGGAATCTCAACGGCAACTTCCTCCGTGGCCGGAATTTCCTCTTCTATGGTGTTCTCAACAGCTTCAACGGCTTCCTCAACCGCCTCTGCGGCTTCTTCAAGAGTCTTCTCTACCTCAGCCGCGGCTGCCTCGACTTCCTCTGCGATCTCAGCGGCCGCCTCCGGCTCTGCTTCCTCCGCAGCGCTCTCCGCTGCCGCGCAGCAGATCTGCTTATCCAGAAGAGCCGCAACCAGCTCGTCCGCGAATTTCTCGCGCAGCTGCGGTATAAAGTCAAGCACATTGATCATGCGCTTCTCATCATACGCTTTCATAAACAGGGCGTACGGTCTCATGCTCTCGAGGGTATCATCATTTTTCGCAAGCGTCATCGAGTCAGCCTCGCCGATGATTCCGCCGAGCGTTGTCTGCGCCTCATCCAGGGCTCCGACTGCGGCTTCATCCGCACAGGTGAGCGACTGGAAACGCAACGCCAGTTCAATCTCCTCGCGGTTGCTGAGTACGACCTCGATCCGGTCAAGGCTCGCCTCCAGCTCGTCCAGCTTATTGAACTCGAACGGATCCCCGCTCAGTTCCTCGTACTGCTCGCGGCAGAACGTGCTCGCCTTCTCAATCCTGTCAAGGTTCTCCATCACGCTGCCGGACGTCTCCGGCGAGAGGAATTTCTTCTCATCGATGCAGTCGGAGATCACATACAGATTCTCCTCAACCTTGCTCATTCCGTCGCGGATCTCGGCAACCCGATCCCGCATGTTGCCCAACAACTCCCGTTTGTTCACGATACCGTCCTCCTGTTTCATAGTGTAAACCCTTTATGCGCGTCCCTTTCGAAAAATGTTTCGCGCCTATGTTCCCGATCAAACCCCCGCAGACGTCGTCATCGCCTGCACGATCTCCGGATAACGCACTTTGGCGTCAGTCCTGGAGAGCAATTCAAATTTCTTGCCGTCATCCCAGCAGAAGCAGGGAATCCCGCGCATGCGCGCAAGAGAAACGACAAACGCGACATACTTGGCGCGCTCCTTCGTGTTGTCGGCGCGGTCCATCGATCCGAATTCTCCGAGAATAATGGGAATGGGGCGCTCCTCAAACTCCCTGTCGATCGTGTTGAACATGCGCTCCAGTTCCTCCTCGCAGAGGCAGTCAAACTCGTCCGTCTGCCGCGCCCACGTCGCCGCGCGCGACGTAAAACCGAGCGGAATATACGATTGCAGCCCCACGATCAGATGTCCTTCCGCGGGATCCGTCGGAATCCGGAATCCCCGTAAAATGTAATCGCTCGTGCCGGCAGCATAGGGATTGACGATCAGATTGCGCGTCGCGTTGGCGCCGCCGGTGGCACGGACGGTATCGACAAACAGCTGATTCCAGTCATTTACCGCCTCGAGTTCCTCCTCAGAGGGCATCTCCCACTCGCAATCGGCATTCATAATCCCGCTGAAGCCCTCAAACAGGAGCCGGTCCGACTCCTCCGCAAAATACTCTGCGATCTGTTCCCACATATACGCCGCGCGGTCGCGGTTGGCCATGTAGTTGTTGCGGTCAGCCTGAATCCAGCCGCCGCCGTAACTGCGCATGTTGCCGGCATCGTGATGACTGTCGATGATACAGTACATCCCCTCCAGGATTGTCATCCGGACGATACGGCGCACCCGCCGCAGCCAGTCTTCATCGATACGACCGGTCTCATCCATGTGCGGATACCACGTCACAGGGACGCGGATCGCGCCGAACCCGAGGCTTGCGATGAGCCTGATCAGCTCCCTCGATGTGATCGGGTTCCCCCATGCAGTCTCCATGCGAAGATTGTCAAACCATCCCCCATGGCATTCAAATGTGTTCCCCAGGTTCCAGCCGAGCCGCATCTGCGCCACAGCCTTCCTCGCGGGCTCCATCATCCTGTCGTTGTCCTGTTGCCCGTCCATAGTGTACCTCTCTCAATCACGCATCTCTCGCCACGATCCCGGCAATCTCCGTCAGGGAATCCGCCTTCGCGTACAGCATCGGCAGAAGTTCCTCGTCCGGCTCCGTCTGGTCCGGGATCATCACCACCCGACAACCTGCCGCGTAAGCGCTTCGAACGCCGTTCGGCGCATCCTCCACCGCCAGGCACTCCCGCGGCTCAAGTCCCAGTTGCTCACAGGCGTACCGGTAAATGTCCGGCGCGGGCTTTCCCTGCGACACCATCGTAGCGCTGATCACGGTTCGGAAAATGCCCTGCAGCCCGGCCAGCGCCAGATACCGCCGCGTCCGCTCCGGGTCGGTCGCCGTCGCGATGGCAACCGTGATGCCCATCTCCGCGAGCCGGTCCGTCAGTTCCCGCACTCCCGGTTTCGCCTCGACACCGTGCTCGGCGATATGCGCCTCAAACAGTTCCTTCCGGTACGCGCGCACCTTCGCATAGTCGAAGTCCTCCCCGAACCATGCCTGAAACTGCGCCGGCGCAAACGGCCGTCCGAGAGAGCGCAGCTTAAGCGCCCTCTCATCCGACAGATCATACCCGAAATGCGCCAATGCCGCCGGCCAGTACTTCCGATACAGTTTCTCCGTATCGATCAGCGTACCGTCCAGGTCAAAAATCACAGCCTTGATACTCAAGCAAAAACCTCATTTTCCTTGATCTTCAAACGGAATGTCAGCCTTGCGTGCCTTACTCCGCCGTCACCGTGTCAAGCTCAACCTGCAGTGCCGCAAGATTCTCGCGGATCGACAGATGCTGCGGGCAGGCAGCCTCGCAGGCGCCGCACTCGACACAGTTCTTCGCCTTCGCATCGTCCGGGATACGGTTCCAGTCCCAGCGCGTGCTTCCGACGTTCTCGTACATGCCGAACTTGTTCCAGACGGAGAAGTTTCTCGGGATATCCACGCCGTTCGGGCAAGGCATACAATACCGGCATCCCGTGCAGCCGTTGCGCACGCGCGCACGGATCCTTGCCGTCACCTCATCGACCGCCGCCAGCTCCTCCTCGGTCATCGGTTCATAGTTCACAAATGTATTCAGGTTGTCCTCCACCTGCTCCTCGGCGGACATACCGCTCAGGATCACCTTGATGATCGGATGGCTCGCTACGAAGCGAAGCGCCCAGGACGCTGCGGAAGCATCCGGCCGGATCGCGCGGAACGGCTCCATGACAACATCCGGCAGAACCGCCAGCGTGCCGCCCTTGATGGGCTCCATGATCACAAGCGGGATCCCCTTCTCGGTCGCGAGCGCAACGCCCTTGTCACCGGCCTGCTCTTCGCGGTCCATATAGTTGTACTGGATCTGGCAGAAATCCCAGTCACGGTAGCCCAGGATCTCCACGAACGACTCATACTTGTCATGGAACGAAAAACCGAGATTGCGGATCTTGCCCTGCTCCTTCATCTCCGCCAGATACTCCGGAACCCCGTAGGATACCATCTCGCGGAAACGGTTGATGTCCAGCGCGTGCAGAAGGTAGTAATCGACATAGTCGACCTGCAGACGCTCGAGCTGGTACGCGAACAGTCTCTTCGCATCGTCGAGGCTGTGCACTTCCCAACAGGGCAGCTTCGTTGCCAGATGGAACGTGCTTCTGTCATAGTTCTTCAGAATCCTGCCGAGCACCGGCTCCGCCTCTCCGCCATGGTACGGATACGCCACGTCGTAGTACGTCACGCCTGCCTTGTACGCCATGTCGATCATCTTCGCCGAGCGCTCATAGTCAATCTTGCCGTCCTTCGTCGGAAAACGCATGCACCCGAATCCAAGCAGCGAATTCTCGGTTCCCGTGGTCGGCATAACCCTTTTCTCCATCATCGTTTTTACCTCATATTCCCAATTGAAATCCTCTGTCTCCACCATTGGCGAAGCCGCTACCGTCCGATCCCTTCTCCTCAGCGATCGTCTCTCATCCCCTGTCACGCCTTCGAGTGTGCCGGCTTCCGATCCCGCGCTCACCACCGCAGCTCACGCTCAGCCGATCGGCTCGAAATCCGCCGCCCCGTGCTTGCACAGCGGGCACACGATGTCATCCGGAAGCTCATCGCCCTCGTAGACATAA
The DNA here is from genome assembly GCA_946415315.1 of uncultured Lachnoclostridium sp. Classification (GTDB taxonomy): domain Bacteria; phylum Bacillota; class Clostridia; order Lachnospirales; family Lachnospiraceae; genus ISDg. Next base: position 48,516 of record CAMKRZ010000011.1, read on the forward strand.
CCGCAAACCTTGCAGACCCAGCCCTTCTTGCCTTCCGTCTGCGGCTTCGGCTTCACATAATTCTGGTAGTACGTGTATGTCATCGTCTCGCGGTCGGACAATACGCGCGCCTCGGTCACGCTGCAGATAAACATGCCGTGCGTGTCGAGATCAAGATACTGCTCCACCTTGAGCGACATGAACGCGTTCACATAGCGCGGCAGCACGATGAGACCGTTTTCCGAACGAAGGGTCTCCATGCCCTCAAACTTGTCGACGGTGCGGCCGCTGCGGAAGCCGAAGTCCTCGAACACCGAGAACGGCGCGTCAACCGAGAGGCAATTGACGTTCATCACGCCCGTCTGCTTAATAATATGATGCGAATAGTTCTGCTTGTTGATGCACACCGCAACGCGGTTCGGCGAGCTCGTCACCTGCGACACCGTGTTGACGATCAGGCCGTTGTCCTTCGCGCCGTCGTGCGAAGTGACGACATAGAGGCCGTAACCGATGCGGAACAGCGCCGAGAAATCGTTCTTGCTCACGCTGTCGCCCTGCATTGCAAGGTACTCCGCACACAGTTCCTTCGCGAGGTCGTCCACCTGCTTCTTCGACTCATCGTTCAATGCCGACATGATCTTCACGGTCGTGTCGCAGAACGTGATGTTCTTGCTGTTCTCGAACATCGACCGGATCGTCTTCGCCGCCTGGGGCGCCCACGAGCCGTTCTCGATGATACCGATCGTGCGGTTGCGGTATCCGCGCTCTGTCAGGTGGTTGACAAACTCCTTCATGAACGGGAAAATGTCCGCGTTGTACGTCGTGGTCGCGAGAACCAGCTTGCTGTAGCGGAACGCGTCCTCCACCGCCTCGGCCATGTCGCAGCGGGCAAGGTCGTTGACCGCCACCTTCGGCGCGCCGTACGCCTTCAGCTTGTCAGCCAGCAAAAGTGCCGCCTGCTTCGTGTTGCCGTACACGGAAGTATAGCAGACAACGATGCCGTCCGTCTCTGCCGTGTACGAAGACCATGTATTGTACAGCCCGAGGTAGTATCCGAGATTGTCCGAGAGAACCGGTCCGTGCAGAGGGCAGATGATCGCGATGTCGAGGCCTGCCGCCTTCTTGAGAACATTCTGCACCTGAACGCCGTATTTGCCGACGATACCGAAATAGTACCGTCTCGCCTCGCACGCCCAGTCCTCCTCCACATCGAGAGCACCGAATTTGCCGAATCCGTCCGCGGAAAATAAGACCTTGTCGCACGCGTCGTAGGTCATCACGACCTCCGGCCAGTGCACCATCGGTGCCGCGACAAACGTAAGAGTATGGCGGCCGAGCTCCAGTGTGTCGCCGTCGCCGATCACGACGCGGCAGTCCTCGAACTCAGTGCCGAAGAAATTCTTCATCATCGTGAAGGCCTTCTGGGAGGACACGATCTTCGCCCCCGGGTAGGTCTTCATGAAGTTCACGATGTTCGCCGAATGGTCCGGCTCCATGTGCTGCACTACCAGGTAATCCGGCTTCCGCCCGCCGAGCGCGGATGCAACATTGTCGAGCCACTCATGCGTAAAATTCCGATCCACGGTGTCCATGACGGCGATCTTCTCGTCCATGATGCAGTACGAATTGTACGCCATGCCGTTCGGCACGTCGTACTGTCCCTCGAACAGATCAACCTGATGGTCGTTGACACCGACATAAATGATATCCTTGGTGATCGTCACGGTAAACCCTCCAAAACAGTATTTGACAGCCTTTACAGATCCTTGAACATCTCCTCGAGGCGGCTCTTGCTCACGGCCCCGATCTGACGCTTGATGATATCTCCGCCGCGGAACAGAAGAAGCGTCGGAATATTCATCACCTTATACTTCTGTGCCAGTTCCGGCTCGTCATCCACGTTGATCTTGGCAACCGCGATCTCCGGATGCTCCTTCGCAACCTCCTCGACGATCGGCGCCATCATCCGGCACGGACCGCACCAGGAAGCCCAGAAGTCCACAAGCAACGGCTTGTCACCGGCAATCAGTTCTTCGAATTTCGCCCTGTTAACACTCAACCCATCCATATGCAAAAACTCCTTCCCGCGCCGCTGTTGCGGCGTCTCTCCTCTCGCGTTCCTCACATCCTTATGCCCCCTCGCTTCGTCCGTGTTCCGACTCCGCAGTCCGGGCAGCAAAAGCATACAGAACGCCTATCCTGATAATACCATGAAGCAACCTGAAAGTAAATGTTTTTTATTACTCAGAGGGAACGCAATCTGCGTTTTTCGGAAGGCTCCGACGGAACGCATAAATACACGGCAGAACGCCCGTTAAACCGACACATATTCGGTTATGTTTGACGCAAAATGCGTCAATCGCTCCGAATGGACGGCCTCCTCATTTTCCGGGGCACGAAGAATGCGTTTTCGCCCTTCTGTTGGCTTACATAAGCCATTTCAAATAGAGATGATACATGCTATCATGAAGGCAGTTATGAGCCGCCCGGAACACACGTTTCCACCGGCTTGTGAAAGAGTATTTTATTGGGAGGTTTACCATGATCTATTATGTTGACGCGGCAGCCGGCAGAGAAGGCAACGGCAGCCGTCAGATGCCGTTTAAGAGGATCAACGAGGCCGCGAAAGTCGCGCGCCCCGGGGACGAAGTGATCGTTGCGCCCGGCATTTACCGCGAGTATGTCAATCCGCGCTTCGCTGGCACGGAGGATGCCCGCATCACCTACCGCTCCGCCGAGCCCCTCATGGCGCATATCACCGGCGCCGAGGTTGTCAAGGACTGGAAACAGTATCAGGGCACGGTTTGGGTTGCCCGCGTGAACAACGGCGTTTTCGGAAACTACAACCCTTACAAAACGCGCGTGTACGGCGACTGGTACTTCGGTTCCGCGATCCGCCACACCGGCTGCGTCTACCTGAACGACCGCGCGCTCTACGAGGCCGAATCCCTCGAGGACTGCATCAAAGCGGAAATCTACAAGCCCTCCTGGAAGCCCGAGGAGTCGGTGTACCAGTGGTACGCCGAAGTGGAAGGCGACGAGACCGTGATCTATGCGAATTTCCGGGAGTTCGATCCGAACAAGGAGACCGTTGAGATCAACGTCCGCCGCAACTGCTTCTTCCCCTCGGAGACCGGCATCGGCTATATCACTTTTTCCGGTTTTACCGTATCGAAAGCCGCCACGACATGGGCTCCGCCCGCTGCGTTCCAGGACGGCATGATCGGCCCGCACTGGTCGAAGGGCTGGATCATCGAGGACTGCGAGGTGTACAACAGCAAGTGCTGCGGTATCTCGCTCGGCAAGTACTATGATGAGGAAAATGATCACTACTTCACCTACAAGCGCGTCAAGAGCCCCACGCAGATGGAGCGCGACGCGGTATGCCGCGGTCAGTACCACGGCTGGCTCAAGGAGAAAGTCGGCAGCCACATCGTGCGCCGCTGCCACATCCACCACTGCGAGCAGGCCGGCATCGTAGGCCGCATGGGCTGTGTCTTCAGTCTGATCGAGGACAACCATATCCACCACATCAACAACATGCAGGAGCTCGGCGGCGCCGAGATTTCCGGCATCAAGTTCCACGCGGCGATCGACGTCGTCTTCCGCCGCAACCACATTCACCACTCCACGATGGGAATCTGGTGCGACTGGCAGGCGCAGGGCACGCGCATCACGCAGAACTTCCTGCACGACAACCACGCTCCCGAGGGCACGCCGCGCGCCGCAGGCTCGATGATGTGCCAGGATATCTTCGTTGAGGTCGGCCACGGCCCGACCCTCATCGACAACAACATCCTGCTCTCCCGCGCGGGCATCCGCATCTCGACCGAGGGCATCGCGTGCGTGCACAACCTGATCGCAGGTTCCTTCACCTCCGTCGGCGGCGGCACGGACAACATTGTAAACGGTCTCAATCAGCCGCGCTACACGCCGTACCACATCCGTCACCGCACCGAGGTCGCGGGCTTCATGAGCATCCTGCACGGCGACAACCGCTTCTACAACAACATTTTCCTTCAGATGTACCATGCGGACGACGAGGATACGAAGGTGAAACTCGGATACGAGCGCCACGACAACACGATCGTGGGAACCGCGATCTTCAACGGCTATCCGACGTACGACGAGTGGATCAACTGGTTCGAGCTCGACCAGCCGGCCAACATGGGCAAGATGGCGCAGTATCATTTTTCGCATCTCCCGGTTTGGAGCCGCGGCAATGCGTACCTCGGCGGTGCGAAAGCCTGGGAACATGAGACCGATTACTTCTGTGACAACTCCGCGGAAGCACCGTATGTCCGCCTGACCGCCGAGAAGAACGGCAGTTACACGCTCTCGACCAACATCTACGAATTCCTCGGCGAGTTCCGCGACGCGATCGTGGACAGCGACACGCTCGGCTGCGCGTTCGAGCCGGAGCAGCGCTTCGAGGATCCCGACGGAACCGCGATCACCTTCGACACCGATTTCTTCGGCGAGCACCGCGGCATTTCCGCACTGCCGGGACCGTTTGCAGTCGCAGCGTCCGTGATAAGGATGCCGCAGGATGTAGGCTGATCCCGTCGGTTTTATCGGAACTGAGACGGGCGGCATGATGCCGAAGCAACGAACGATACAAAACTGATATTTACTGAAACCGCAACGACCGCAGGCGCTCATCACCTGCGGTCGTTTTACGTTCATAAATTTGTCACAGCAGCCACTGCGCCTCCGCAGCAGGCCGGTCATTGAACCGGTCCGTCAATCTCCTTCGCATTATAGTATTCGTCCGCTTCCGCCGCCTGCTCCTCTGTCAGTACATACGGCGTGTATTCGTACTCCCATATCTCGGTGACCCGGCCGTCCCCTTCCAATGTATGCCGGATCAGATTGCCGTGGGAATCGTACTCGTATTCCGCATGAAATGCTGCGATAGAGCCCGGTTGTTCGGGATCACAGGTTTTGGAAAGGATCCGCCCCTGCGCATCATACCGGACGTCGATGTATGTTGTCTGTGAACCGATCGGTCCGCCTTCAGTATATGCTGTCTGATCCCCCTTCGGATTATAAACATATTCATACCACCGCCGCATTTCGCCCTCGACATAGTACGTGACCTTCTCCCGGCTTCCGCTCTCATCCGAAGAATATTCATAAACCTGACAGCTTGATTCCGTTCCGTCTGGTTCACAGTATGCCTCCTTCAAAATCCGGTCTTTTGAGTCATATTCCGTAATTTTCGTGCCGTCGGCTGCCCCGTAATATTCGGTAACCGTTCTGGACCCGTCTTCCCGATACTCATAACTCTTCGTCAGTCTTTCCCCGTCTTTCTCATAATACCGGAATTCCCGGACTACCCGCCGCTGTGCGTCGAGTTCCTCAACCCCCGATTTCTGAAACGGTCCGTCGTCCTCCCGCGCCGTCCGGATATACGTCATGGTTTCGGGATCATAGTCTTTACGGTACTCCTCTGTGCACCCCTCAAGATAAAAAACAAGGCATTCCGTGAGAAGATTCCCATCCTCATCGAACGTGTGCGTCTCCTCACATTCCTTTACAAGCCCGTCTTCTCCGCCCGTATAGAACACATACGCAAGCTCCCTTCCCTCCGGGTCATAGGACCTGTCTGTCCCCAAATCGGCTCTGCCGTCACTGTAAAACCGATCGACCGAATCGGTACGCTTTGTTTCCGCGTCATACGAGAACCGGATTACATTTTCCGTCTCACCATCCAAATTGTACCTGGTCTGTGTCTCATATCGCCCGAGTGCGTCAATCGTATTCGTCTCATAACAATATCTGGGATTATCCCCCTGCTTCAGGTAAATCGCCGTCACGCGCCATACCTTCACGGTCCCGGTCTCCTTCGGATCGGAAGCCGGATCCTTCGGCTTCTTACCTGAATTCTGTGAGATGATCACGATAACAAGCGCGATCATCGCCGCAAGTGCGATTCCCAGCGAAACACCGATGATGATCTTTGCCTTCTTCTGATTCACGTTCTGTTCCCCCGCTAATATATCGCCGGCGTATGCCGCCATCGGTCAGGCAGCACTACGCCGGCGAGTCTTTCTCAGTCTTTTTTCTTTAACAGCACATGAGAGAACTTGTACTGCGCACCCTCCCCCGCAGAGTTGCTGTTGATATGCGGGCCACTCGGGCCTGCCAGCCCGCGGCAGATCGTCTTCTCGTACTTCGTCTCCGTGTGGCGCATCACATAACCCGCGAGCTCCTTGCATCCGTACTCGGAAAATGCAGCATGATTGTAGCCGTCCACATCGAACGTATAGCTGCGGCGTCCCTCGAGACGATCGCGGAAAATAAGGATTTCCTTCGCGCCGGCATCGGCATCCTTCACCAGGAACTGCACAACCTTGTCTTCGTCAAATTTCCTGTCCACCTCGGTGCGCTGTCCGAGCGATGCCAGATACGCTCCGAGCTTCGCCATGTAGATGAACGCGACCGCGATCACGATGCAGTATGCGATCGTACCCGCAACAGCGTCCCCCGTGAGCGTCAGAAAATTCGAAAGAAAACCGACGAACGTGCTGAGCTGCGTGAAGATCAGAACGATCGTCACGATCAGTCCGCCGATCTGAATGATCCGGTACCATCCCGGGCTCGCGGATTCCCCGTCGCGCTCGATCCGGCACTGCCGAAACTGAAACGTAAACGCAAGAATGATCGCTGCCGCAAAAATGATCAGCATCCCGGACCAATGTCCCGACAAATAAGCCATGATAACACTTCCTCCTTATCACGTGAGCAATACAAACGGGACAGGATGAGCTCCTGTCCCGCATCTCACCGCATTACGGTTACTGTACCACATTTTCAGACTGTTTGCAACGGCAAACAGGTTTGTTCCGTTTCCTTCCGTATCCCGCTCTTCCGGTCAACGGTTCGGATCCGTAAAATGCACCTCATTCGAGGGCACGCCGTCGCTGTCCGCAACCGCGTAGTCATAGTACGTTACGTCGTCTCCGCTGTACTGGTTCGCAAGCGACACATACATCGTGATGTACGAGGCATAATCGCCCCGAACACACTCTCCGCCGGTCATCACGACTCCGTTGCGGCAATAGATACCTTTCTCCAGGGAGGTCGCGCCGACTATGATCGCCACGTCGCCGTACACATCAACCTGAATTCCCCTGTCAACCAGCAGCGCGCTGGGGCTCGCCTCGGCATTCATTACGATTCCGATCGGATAATTGCGGTTCTCATTGACCTTGAGTGTGCCCGTGCCGGCCAGTGTGACACTGCCCGCGTAACCGGCGCCCCACATCTTAAGCTGTCCGATATGATTGTCGCCGACCAGATTGATGGTAAAACTGTTGCCCATCAGATTGACTTCCATCCAATCGATGGAACAGTCGGTAAGTGTCAGCGTGTTGGTCGCAGCGTCATACACGGCGCCCGGATAGTCCGTGATCGGAGCGCCGATTCCCGCGCCGCTGACCGGATAATAATTCTGACCGTCTGTCCCGGCGATCATGATATACTGCTCCGGCGCTCCTGCCGGATTCCATGCATACTGACCTTCCGTATCCGGATCCGGGTTCGGCAGCGACGGAAAACCGTCTCCTGTCTTCGGCGTCGGCGTTACCGCTCCCGTGCCGGGCACAGCTTTGTAGTATATGTCCTCGCGGTACACGGCATACATTTCTCCGCCGACAACATACAGGCTTGCCGGATCATCCAGATCACCGACCGGCAACGCATTCTCTCCGAGCAGATATCCCAGGAAGACCTTCTTGCTGGTCATGCTCGACTTGTCAAGACTGCCGTTCCATGTCGCAAGCCACGCGAGAACCTCATTCATGGGATCGCCGGCCGTCAGCGACGAATCAAAAATGATTCCGTTCGGCGCTTCCGCGTGGATCATCGTCCAGGTGACCGGGCTCGCATAGGAATTCCCCTCCCCGCCGACCAGAAGTTTCGGCGTGGGCGTAGGCGTCGGTCCGCCGGTCGGCGTCGGAACCGGCAACTGCGGAGTCGGTGTTCCGACTCCCTTGCCTCCCGGTCCGGCTTCCCCGTATAAACCGGTGTCTGACCCACCACCGAGAGGATCGTACCCGAAGGACGCAAACACAACCGCCACGGTAGCGATGACCGCTGCCACCGGTGCCGCGAACGAACGAAGCAGCTGCCTGCGGGCGCGACTTCTCTTCGCCCGGTCTTCCGCCTCCTTCGCTAATCTTGCCGCATTTTCCGTTTCCGTGTGCCCGGCGCGCGGCGCGTTCCCGCGTCTCACCTGCATCCGTCTGCCGCCCGTGTCGTATTCCGGCGGCACTTCCGACGTCTCCGGCGGCATTGCGGGGTACTCCGGCGGCAGCGCGGTATACTCCGGTGCCGGGTATGCGACCTCGCGCGGAACTCCGCACTCTTCCCCCGGCTTCGTAATCTCGCCGGGCATAGGATCAACTCTCATACTTCGCAACCTCCTCCGAAACGCAGTCCCTTACCGGGACCCGCATTCCGTTCTCTGCAAACACGGAAAATGACTCCTTCCGATGCGGCGGGAGCATTTTCCGAAGCGTCCACATCCGGGGATTACGGATTCGGGTTCACGTCCTGATCAGGAGCTGCCTCCTGCACAGGCGGGCACTCCACTTTGAGTTCGCAGAATCCGGAAGCCGGTTTCACGCCCTTGTCGAAATGCACGTCCACCTGCGGGAACGGGCATTCCACGCCGAGCTTGCGGAACCCGAGAAGCAGATCGTGGTTCAGGATCCTCGCTCCGGAATAGATATCCTTCTCATCGACGTTGACGACGAAGCGAAGAACGACTGAACTTTCCGCCAGTTCCTGCACACCGAGGTAGCGGGGCTCTTCCTTCATGACGTCGGGGTGTTTCGCGAGGATCTCCTCCATCAGCTTCGGGATTCCGGCCTCCAGCTTCTCCAGGTCCGTTCCGTACGGAACCGCGATGTCACTGATGCTTCTCGAAAGCTTGTCGGAGCGGTTCAGGATATTCTGCATCGCGGAGTTGTTGACGATCTTGACATTGCCGCCCATGTCCGTGATGCAGGTTGTGCGGATGCCGATGTTGGTGACCGTGCCGCGGAATCCGCCGACCTCCACGATGTCCCCGACATTGTACTGATTTTCAAAGAGCATGAACGTGCCGGTCACAACGTCGGCGATCAGGCTCTCCGCGCTGAAACCGATGATCAGCGCTAAGATTCCGACGCTGGCCACGATGGTCGAAACGTTGACACCGAGGATCGTAAGTCCCCAGCAGAGGATCACGATGGCGGCGATGTATTTGATCAGGCTGGAGAAGATCGACAGGATGGAACGCGCGCGATGGTTCTCCGGCTGAAACAGACTCAAGACGAATTCAAGAAGCGATGTAAATGCGATCACACCGAAGATCATGGCGAACAGTCGAAGCACTCTGCTCCATTTGACATCGCCGATCGCGTCACCGAGATCGGAAAATCCGAATCCGTCGGTGGCAGAGCCGATCCCGAGCACCACAAAGAGCATGACAACACAGACGATCAGCCGGATTACTACGGATTTCTTCAGTTTCATGATGCTACCTCCCGATATAGCAGTCCGGAAAATGAGATCATTTTCCGACACAGTCCTTTTGATCAGTATAGACGATTACGGCAACCGTTTCAATCCGATAACGAAGATCCCGTGAGAAGGATTGCCGCAATGTAAAAAAATCGGGCAGAATATTGCAAAAAGAATCCGCCGCCGGCAAAGGGACGATCGGTGTTCTGTCGGACAGAGTGAACCGGACAAGAGAAAAACACAAAAAAAAATAAAATAGCAAGGATTAGCGCTTGACATAGTTTTGAAAACTATATATAATAGACACATGAACGTGGGCAATAACTGATGCCCCGCTTCACTTCGGAGGTTTTCATGTTTCAGATAGTTGTGGATTCCGGCGCCAACATACCGGCAGAGCTCGTTAAGCATTATGATATCAAGGTTCTTTCTTTCGTCAATATCGCAGACGGCAAGCCGCTTGTATGTTTTGATCCGGATCTCACGATCGAACAGGAACGCATCAAAGGCAAAGAATACTACGACTCGATCCGCGCGGGAATGAAGGTTCAGACCGGACTGATCGGCTGCGGCGAGTTTGAAGAGTGCTTTCGTTCCCTGACGGCGAACGGCGATGACGTCCTCTGCCTCACGATCAGCAGCGGCATCAGCGGAACGTTTAATGCAGCCCGGATCGCCGCCAATGCGGTGAACGGCGATGCTGACGACGATGCGGAAGCCTGCGGCACGGACGCTGTGAAGCGTCCCCGCGTAAGACTGATCGATTCGAAGAATGCCTCTCTTGCCACCGGCATTCTCGCCATCTATGCAAGTGAGATGCGTACTCAGGGCATGGACATTGACGAGGTAGTTCCGAAGATCGAGGATATGGTTCCCCGCATCAACGGAGTGTTTACCGTGGACGACCTTCGCTATCTCGCAAGGACCGGACGTCTTACCGGGTCGAAGGCTCTGATCGGTAATCTTCTGAGCATCAAGCCCATCCTCCGCGGCAACCGCGACGGTTTCATCGTCCAGTACAAAAAATGCCACGGCCGCAAAGCTGCGCTGAACTCACTGGTCTCTCTTGTGTGTGACAACGTAGTCAATCCGGAGGAGCAGATTCTCGGCATCGCGCACGCGGATGCGTACGAGGAATCGCTCTACATCATGAATGAGATCACCAAGCGCATCAAGGTGCGCGGGTTTATCAATACCACTTACGATTTCTGCACCGGCAGTCATGTCGGTCCGGAGACGATCGCCCTGTTCTTCCTCGGCAAGGACCGCGAGCTCAACGGTGAGGGACTGCTCTCCCGCGCTTCGCAGGCAGTTGCCGCCCAGCTCGAGGCACTCCGCGGCGACGGCTACATCAAGCCGGTTCCTCATGGAGGAAGCTTCCGGGCATAATCAATCAGCCGACAACATTTTCTTCATATTCCTCAACAAAGGAACAAGCCATAGTTTTCGGACTATGGCTTGTTCCTTTGTTGAAGAAAACACAGAACGATATAAAAAACTGACGGAATCTTCACTTCGCCTCGAACGAGGAGAAAACCGTTTGCACAGCGGCAATCGCGAGCAATATGCCGCCTGCCGCACCGTACACCACGGACCATGCGCTGCTCGTTCCATAGATGGCGAGCACACCGGTGAATACGGAGCCGACTGTCAGCGCCGCCACTCCGGCATGCCACATTTTCCGGGAGATGAGCGGAACAGGAAACGTTCTCTTCCCTGTGACCAGCATCAGTGCCGGCAGTGCGCCCAGCACAAGCGGCACGGCAAATGCGTACATCATCCAGTACGAGTACACGCCGAAACTGAAGTGCTCATAGATCGCACCGAACAGTGCCACGGCCACCGATACGGCCACGTAGGCTCTGGCCGCATGAATATTGGTTCTGAGATCAGTATCCGATGTAGACAATGTCACTCACACTCCTCTCCGAAATGCGGTTGCCGCCTGTGGTGGGATTGTTGACCACCTCACCCAGGAACACCATGGTCGAGGACCCGCCGCCATCCAGGTTGTATGCCGTCTGCACCCCGAGCGTCTGCAAAAATGAGGCAAGCTCGTACAGCGTCAGTCCGTCACTCGCCCCCGTGCGGCCGTCCGCAACGACAAGCAGATAGTGGTTCTCCCCGACATAGGCGATCGCCGTACGAGGGTTCGAGGCCATCGCGCGTCCGACCTCCTGCTTCGCCGAAACCGAAATCTCTCCGTCTACGATCAGACCGGGGCCGAAGGACCAGACCTGTACCGCACCGTCCTCGAGCAGTTTGTCCGCACTGATCTGAGACTCACTGATGACGGCAAAACTTCCGTCCGCGTACATCACAAGATCCTCATTGCCTCCGCTTTTGCTTCGATAGAGGACGCCGTTGCGAATGACATACCCCGAATTTCTCGCGCCGTAGTAATCTCCGTTCACAGCCAGGATCGCGTCGACACGCTCCGCGGTGCTCGAAGTCGCCTCCGTGACGTTGCGGCCGTATTTTCCTTTGGCAAATGCGGACAGCAGATATTCCGGGGAAGACACGCGGACATCCGCGACGTACACATCCGTTTCGCTGACACGGTACTGCGTGATCTCGACCGAAATGTTCGCATCACGGTAGGAATTATCGGTGATCACGGCCTCGGACGATGTTGCTGCCAACTGCGTTTTTGTCTCAACCTGTTCCAAATTTTCTACGGGGTTCTCCGCTTTCGCGATCTTCAGTTCGATGCCGGACTCCGCGCTCACCGCATCGGAATACTCGTGCGGTATCACGAATACATCCAGCAATGAATATGCCGTAAACAGGGTAATCACGATCGCCGTCACAACCCCGAACCGGCATTGATGTAACCATTCCCTCACACTCCTCACCTTCCTTCCGTCGTTCTCAGCGCCTGCCTGTTCCAAAACTTGCATTGCGCTGAACTAACCGAACAGATACTTTCATCCTCATAAAATCACAGAACCCGGAAAATCACAACAGACTTCACCGAATCTACCGACAAATTCCTAACGGATTCCATATTCGGCGTGACGCACCGCGACCGTGCAAAGAAAAAGCGCAAAAAAACAAAAAAAAACGCCCGAAATTGAGCGGATGAGTCATAAATGGGACATCGGTTATGCCATTATGATACCTGTAAGGAGGAGCTGCCCCGAATTGCCTGAATCTGCCTGTCAACCAACATAATATATCCCAAGGAAAATGCGCCCGGGAAGGAGTCCGTTCAACTCCGACCGAAGGCGCATTTTCTGAACATTTTCTGAATCTACTTCACTGCGGCGATCACACCGCCGCCGATCACATATCCGTTTTCATCGTACCACACGGCTGACTGCCCGGGCGCAGCCGCTCGAACAGGCTCATCGAACGTAACCCGCGCGGTATCCGCGGAAAGCACCTCAATGCGTGCCGGCGCTCCCTCATGGTGGTAGCGAACCTTCACCGTGCCGTGGAGCACAGTGCCCGCTTCGGGTTCGGCAACACTTTGAAAATTCACGTCGCGGCAGACGATCTCGTCGCTGTACAGGGAGGACTCCTCCGCAACCACGACCTCATTTGTCTCCGTGTCGATCTTCTTGATGTACGCGGGATGTCCGAGCGCGATGCCTAGGCCTTTGCGCTGCCCTACGGTATAGTGGATGATCCCCTTATGCCTTCCGAGCACGCGTCCTTCCTCGTCCACAAAGTTTCCCTCGCCGGGAACCTCCTCTTCCGCGTTCGCCGTCACATACGCCGCGTAATTGCCGTCCGGGACAAAGCAGATCTCCTGCGAGTCCGGCTTGTCCGCAACCGGCAGCTTCGCCTCCTCCGCGATCCGGCGGACCTCCTCCTTGGTGAGCCCGCCGAGCGGCATCAGCGTCTTCGACAGCTGTTCCTGTGTCAGTTTATAGAGCATGTACGCCTGATCCTTCTCCGCGTGCGAAGCCTTGCGCACGGCGTATCTTCCGTTTGGCAAGAGTTCCACGGACGCATAGTGTCCCGTGGCGACACAATCCGCCTGTAGCACCTGCGCCATGTAGAGAAGACGGTCCCATTTTACGTAACGATTGCATTCGATGCAGGGGTTCGGCGTCAGCCCGCGGATGTAATCCCGGACGAACGGCCTTGTCACGGTCTCGCGAAACTCGGCGAGGCAGTTTACCGCATGGAACGGAAAACCGACCTTCCACGCGATGCTCCGCGCATCATCGATCTCGCAGCAACGGCTCTCCGTGCCGTCCTCCGCGACCCAGCTGCGAAGCATCACGCCGATCACGTCGTACCCCTGCTGCTTCAGCAGATACGCCGCAACCGCGCTGTCCACGCCGCCGGACATTCCCACAATCACCTTAGCCATTCTTCCGTGTCCTCGCATCCTTCATACTGCGGATCATCACTCTTCCTTCAGCTTCTTCTGCATCTCTTCCGAGAATTCCATGGACGAGTAGATCTTCGTAAAGACGGGCGTCCATGCATCCAGATAGCCCTCCGGAGCCGTGATCGCATAGTTCTGATATACGGTCAGCATGTACAGGTAGTACAGCGAAACTCTCTGGAAATATGCGGAGTACAGACCTTCCACCTTGCCGCCTTCCGCGTTGACGGAAGTCGCACGCACGATGTCTCCGCCGAGGACTGCCTCTTTGCCGGCAACCTCGATGCGCTTGAAATTCGAAGTTCTGCGCCATTTGAACACTCCGGTGTCCTTCTCCGACTTGTACAGCGCATCGAAAAATGCCTCCGGTGTGTACTCGTCAACCCACATCAGATCAGCCAGCTCACCCTTCGGATAGACGCTCGTGTAGATGTCATGATCCTCCTTGGACGCGAAGCACTCGTACTTGATGTTGTAGAAGAGACGCAGGTCCGGATTCTTCGGATCGTAAACCTGAAGCGTATAGTGCTTATAGTCCGCCTTGTCATGAACCTCGACTACCCAGCCCGTCGGGATATCCATGGCGATCAGACCGTTGTCATACTTCGTGTAGGTGACACTGTTCGGGTCAGCCGTTACTTTCGGGTCATCCTTCGGATCTTCCTTCGGGTCATTGCCGTTGCCGCCCTTTTTATCCGTCATCTCAAAGTAGACCGTACCGATCTCCAACGCGGCCATGGCCGCATTTTCCGACCATTCCTCACCGTCGATGAATTTCGCGGAAAATGTCACGATCTCCCCGTTGAAATCGCCGACAAGGCGATACAGCCAAAGCGTGTTTCCTGCTGTGTTGTTATAGCGGTATGACGCACCGTAGAGCGTTCTGGTAACGCCGTCCGCGAACTGAACGTCGAACGACTCCACTTTCGTAACTTCCAGAAGGCTGCTGCCGTAGTCTCTCTGCATGATCGGCGTGAAATACTCCGTGAGATAATTTTCTGCCGATACGCCGATATTGCCCCAGCGATAAATGAGGGCATACGGGATCAGATTCGCCGCATCCTCGGGATCCGTTCCGATATACAGTCCGGCATCTTCATCGTACAGCACCGGCATCCCGGCTTCTGTCTTCGTCTTGAAATTCTGCTCCTTGCAGACAACCTCGACAAGATCCTCCGGGCCGTCACCGCCTTCGCTGAGCGTTACTGCCACCTTAACCAGTTCTTCCATACCGGTGCAATTGTACATCTGCATCGTAGCGCCGGTGTTGTAAACAAGCTGCGTTCCGAGCAGGTAGATCGCCGTCTCCGAACCATCCTGCCATTTGAACACGATCGAATTCAGCGTGGTCTGCGAGGTGTTGCCGAGATACTCTCCGACCTTAACCTGCGCGAATGCCTCCACCAGTTTCTTGATCTTGGCAGAATCCGAAGTCATGTGGATATTGCGCCCTTCCAGGGTGCTCTCAACAACGGAAACCGCCGTGGGAAGCGTTGTCACAACCTTGTTCAGATTGCTGTCCGGGATTGCCAGGTACAGCAGCTTGCCGCTCTCCAGCGCAGCCGCAGGCGCAACCGTCGGGATGGGCGTCGGCGAGTTCGTCGGGATCGGCGTAGGCGTTTCGGTCGGGACCGGTGTCGGTGTGTCGGTCGGAACCGGCTCCGCCGTAGGCACTGCCGTCGGCTCCGCCGTAGGTTCCGCGGTCGGTTCCTTCGTCGGTTCTGTCTGTTCCTTAGTAGGCTCCGTGCCGGTAGGATTTACGGTACTGTTCCCCTGACCGCCCGGCTCCTTCGTATCTTCCGTCTTCCTGCGGTCATCGTCATCATCGTCGTCACCGCAGCCTGTCAGCATCGTCATGGAAACCATAACTGCCAGCAAAAGCATCATCAGTCTTCGGAAAATCCTGTGTTTCATCGTTTCCTCCTCTTCCGCCGTCCACCGCTTTCCCGGCAACGGCCGCAGTTTACGCATTTCTTATGCCCACCGGGTGCAAACAACAAACCGCCCGTGTGCGCACAACGCTGCACTGATACTAACATAATAGCGTATCCGGGCGGTTTTTCATAGATGTATCTTCATACTTTCCGCGGAGGGACGATACACGACACATTTTCCGTCATGTTTTGCGTTCTTTCCCGGGGATTCACAGGTCGTTCCGCAAATTTTACAGCAGTTTCGCCCTGCGCAACGTACAGTACGTGTTCCCGTCCTCCTCATAGGTGTCGAAAACTCCGACCACCGTGATGTTCGTCTCCAGCTCCGGGTAATCATTCGGAAAAGTATGTTCCCCGTCCAGTACAAACTCAATATCAAGCGCGCAGCACGCCGTTGCGTCCTGCACAAGGCACAGATAGTAATATTCGTTCGTTTCGGTATTGACTGCCACACCGAACACGCCGTCCATCTTGACAACCTTGCCGAGATAGTCCTGCGGTTTCATCAGCATGTCGTACACTTCCGCATAGACAACCGTATCGGAGAGTTCCGTAAGGTCAATATCGACGGTGTCGTAGGACACGCTGTCGCCCGGATTGCCCTGGCCGCCCTGTTTGCCGGAGTCATCCGGATTGTCCTGACCTCCCGGATTGCCCTGATCCTCAGGATTCCCCTGACCGCCCTGCTGATCGTCTTTGTTTCCCGAATCATCAGGGTTGCCCTGACCGCTTTGGTTCCCCTGTTCCGTCCCGCTCTCACCGGACTTCTTCTGATCCTCCGCCGCCATGCCCTTCTCCAGGACATCGTTGACACCGCCGGCTCCCTTGCTCTTGCCGGTGCCGTTTCCGCCGTCGCCGCAGCCCGTAAGAAGCAGCAGCGAAATCATCAATATCGCAATAAGACGCGTTATTCCCGTCATTTTTCTTTTTTCAAAGCCTCCTTTGCGCCCACCGAACCACTGGTTTTCCATCGGTGCGCGCCAACCGGGACACAATCCCGGACTATTTGCTTACGTGCGCCCCAACCCTCTGCCGAGCAGGCAGCACACAACAAAGATTACAAAATCCGCCGCGACGATCGTCGAGCCGACCGGAGTACCGTGCAGAATTGACACCGCGAGCCCCGCCGAGGCGCCGACCACGGACAAAAGCGCAGCAACACACGTCACCATTTTGAAGCTGCGGAACAGCCGCATCGTAGACAGCGCCGGGAAAATGACCAGCGCCGTGATCAGCAGCGAACCGACCAGTTTCATCGCCAGCACGATGATGACCGCGATGACGATCGAGATCACGAGGTTGTACGCATCCGTGTTCGTGCCGGTCGCCTTCGCGAACGTCTCGTCAAATGTCACCGAGAAGATGCGGTGGTACAGCAGTACAAACACCGCCACCACCGTTGCCGCCAGCGCGATGCAGATGCGGACATCCCGCGGGTTCAGCGTAAGAATGGATGTCGAACCGAACAGCGTGGTGCACACATCGCCCGAGACATTGGATTTGGATGAAAGATTCATGATCAGATAGCCGAACGCAAGCGACGTGACCGAGATCACCGCGACGGCGGCATCGCCCTTCACCTTCGCTCTCTGCCCCGAACGAAGCAGTAAAACTGCCGAAAGGATCGTCACCGGCAGGATCAGGATCATATCGTCCGTCAGATTCACAACCGCCGCGACCGCCATCGCGCCGAACGCGACATGCGACAGACCGTCACCGATGAATGAAAACCGCTTCAGCACAAGCGTAACACCGAGCAGCGATGCGCACAGAGCGACCAGAACGCAGACGATAACTGCATTTTGCACGAAATCGTACCGCAGGTACATGCCCAGTTTCTCAAACATGCCTTATACCTCACACCGGCTGTATTTCTTCCCCCACCAAAGATGCCGGAATCCACGGCGCACGGGTGAGCACTTTCCGGCCCACCTTCGATCATTTTCCAATGCTCTTCTACTGCAGTGCTTCCTTCAGCACCGCAAGGTTGCTCTCCATGATGGAGAGATAGGATACGCCCTTCTTCACGTCAGCCGACGTGACGGACTGCATGGAGTCGAGTGTCAGGATCTTCTGGTCCTTCGACGCGGTATTCTGAACGATGGTCTCCGCGATCCGACGGTCGGTTCCCTCAATCGTCATGACCGCCTTCAGCGAGCACTCATCCACCTTCTTCGCGAGAAATGCGATCGTCTCGAAACTCGCCTCGGTCTCCGCCGAGCAGCCGACGAACGCGGCATAGTATTTCAGGTCGTAATCATCCGTCAGATAGCGGAACGGAAAACGGTCGCCGAACAGAAGCGTCTTCACCGAAGCAGCGTCGACAGCCGCCTTGTACGAAGCGTCAAGCGCGTTCAGTTTTTCCACATAAGCCTTCGCATTCTCTGTATACACAACCGCGTTGTCCATATCGACCTTGCAGATCGCTTTCGCGATCTTGTCGACAAGATAAGCGGCGTTCCCGAGAGAAAGCCATACGTGTTCATCGTACTCCGGTCCTTCCTCTTCCTCGTCTTCCTCTTTCTCACATTCCATGCCTTCGACAAGCTCCTCTTCCTTCACCCTGTTGCCCAGAGTTTCCATAAGGTTGATGACAACACGGTGCTCGTTACCGCCACTGCGCAGCGCGCTTTCGACCCAGCCGTCCGACTCGCCGCCGACATAGATGAACACATCGCAGTTTATGATCTTGAAGATATCCTCCGCCGTGGGCTGAAAGCTGTGCAGATCGACACCGCTGTCGAGCATCAGCGTGATCTCCGCATCCGCCGGATTGTCCCCGAGGATGCATTTTACCCAGTCATATTCCGGAAAAATGGTAGTTACGATCTTGAGTTTTCTGTTATCGGATTGCCCGCCTTTACCGCAGGCAGTAAGACAGCCGAACGCCAGAACGGCGACGGCAAAAATAAGAATAAAACGTTTCACTGTAAAAGCCTCCGTAATTGAACTGTTTATTGCGCCATCCGGCGCCCTGCAATATGACAAGAACAGACCATCATCGCAGCATCCTGCCGCTCTCCGACATCGCAACCGCGCTCGCGCAGCGATACAGCACCGCTGTGCAGGCTGTAAAGGCGCTGTACACCGATGAGGGGATGGCATGCTCCTGCCACAAAGGTCTGTTCAATCGTTCAGTCGAACTTTCATGGAAACCAGAGTCTCCTGCGCCTGATCGAATGCGCGAAGGCTCCCTGTCAGGATGCTCCAAACGGTCGGTACGACCGTGAAAGCAACGAGAAGAATACCGAGGCCGACATGCTGCAGCACAGCTTCGCACTGCCGGATCGTCTCGCAGATCGGGCAGTCCTCCCCCGCACAGTCATGGTCCGCCTCCCCTGCGATGTAAAAGGAGGAAACGAGAACGACAGCCAGCAACACAACCGCCAGCAGACCTGCGGCAACACGAACGAACCTATTCTTTCCGGTGGTCTTCATCCCGTCTTTCTCCTTTCCGTAAAATTCAGTATTTGTATGATTGCTCCGAACAATAAGGCAATCCACTATCGATCCCGACGAACAATGATTACCCCTGATACGGCGGATTCTGGTTGTCCGTATTGTTCTGCCCGGGATAACCGGGATTCTGCTGCATCGGCGGCATCTGCTGCATCAGCATTCCCTGTGTCTGTGCAGCAGTTTGCGCCTTCTTGCCCGTGCGGAATCCGAAGAATATCATCACACCTCCGAGCAACGCAACCACGATACTGGCGATCGGCATCATGATCGCACCGCTCTTCCCGCTTTTCCAGCCGTCCCAGAGAGGTTTGATCACATACGGATTCATATAGTCACGGTAGTCCTCGTCCTCAAAATACTCTTTGAGATACCCGATTTCCTTGTCGGTCAGTTTTACGACTCGTCCTTCCACGGAGTAAACTTTCTCCGTGGGCATTTCGCCCTCACCGTTCCACCATGCAATGTATTTTTTTGCCGCCGCGTCGATATTCTTGAACTGGCCCGTTTTGCTCACGGCAACCAGATGTTCCAGCCGGTAATAACCGTCTTTCATCTCGAGTACCGGCACCAGATAGTACCGGGTCGTGGAGGCATACGAATACGTGTTGCCCTTGGTGAGCGCCTCGCTCGAGTACATGAAATACCCTTCGGTCAGCACAACATCAACGGTAACGTGATCGCCCGGTTTCATCTCATCTTTTCCAACCGAAAGCGCATCATACGGATCCTTCATCTCCGCGATAAAATCCAGGATGGAGGCTCGACTGAACCACACCATGATGATCCCTACTATGACGAACGTCAAGCCGAAGCAAAGAAGCAGTCCCTTTTTGATTTTCTGTCCATCTGTCATTTTCTTATATCCTCACTCTTCTCTATTAGCCCCGGAAACTCCCGGTCCGGGCACTTTCCTGTTCTCTGCGATCAGTCTTTCTTCGCACCTCCTGCGCAAAACGGCGACTCATACAGTTTGCCGTGCACAAAATAATTGTAGGACCGGCAGCCGCCCGCACAGTATTCGCCGAGCTCACACTCGGCGCATTTGCCGGTGAGAAGTTCTCTGCGGAACTTTCGGTTGTACGCAAACCGGTCGGGATCCTCCCAGATCGAGCGGAGCGATTCCTTCCGAAGATTGCCCTCGTTGAAGCGCTCATCATACATCGACTCGCATCCGCGGACATTGCCGACACTGTCGATGCCGATGGCCGAAATCCCTGCGGAACAGCCTTTGAAATACGCCTTCCCGCTCAGGTTGCCGCGGATGGAACCCTCGGCCTCCGTAAAATATCCGATGTTGTCCGCGACGCCCATCGCAAACGGCGCCGTGTACATGTTCGCGCACACGAAATCGATGACTTCCATCATGTCAAACGCGTAGTCGATCCCGTTGTTGGCGGCGTTGCCCATCGGCGAACACGCCTGCAGCTGCCACGCGTAAATGCTGTATTTGCGGAGGATGGAATACAACTCCCCGAGTTTCTTCACATTTTCACTGTTCAGAGTGCTGATGACCGACACGGGGATTCCCGCGGACAAAAGCTCCTCGATCGCTCGGATGGCCCTGTCGTAACTGCCCTCCTGGCGGTACTTGTCATGCACTTCCTTCGGCCCGTCCAGCGAGACCGAGATGGACTCAATGTTGACTTCCTTCAGATCCGCGATCAGACTCTCGCGGAAAATGAACCCGTTCGTGATGATATTGACTCGGATTCCCTGATCGGTCAGGCGTTTCACGATTGTCTTCCAGTCCTTGCGCATGAAAACTTCGCCGCCGATCATGGACACGCGCCGGCATCCCAGGTCTTTGAGCTGGTCTGCAACGCTTAAACACTCCTCGGTGGTGAGCTCATTATCGCGCGCCCTGCCGCCGCTGGAACCGCAGTATTTGCAGGAGAAGCAGCACGCAAGCGTGATCTCCCACACGCACATTTTCAGATCATACATACGCTGTGATAACTCCTTCCGATTGACAGGCAGTTGTCAGATATCCATTCCCTCCTGCACCGGTTCTTTCGTCATATCCATACCGCAGTCCGGACAGAATTTTGTATTCGGATGCAGTATCTTGCCGCAGATAGGGCAGACCTTATGCTCCTCGCGGATCAGGTCCTTCGAGGGATCCGGTGTTTCCTCAACATTCGGCATGACCGACATCATTCCGGCAGGAACGGGACCGCTCGGCCCACCCGGTCCGAAATAGGCCATCATCGCCATTGGCATGCCGGGATCCTGCATCTGAAACATCTGATTATTCATCATATTCGGTCCGGCATACGCTGCCACCGTCAAGGGATCGAGCAAGTTGGGATTCAACATAGCGGGGCCGGCATACGCCATCAACATGGAATTGAAATCTCGCGCATCATCCGTTTCAGACGGACCGACAGGATCAGCGGAAGGTTCCTCCGCAACGATATCGGTAACCGTGTCGGGATCGACATCTTCCTCCGGATCCTCCACCGGATCTTCCTCCGGTTCTCCCCCGATTTCCCAGCCGATCTCATCCATCATGCCGGGCCCGTTGTAAACCTCTTCGATCTCCACGTCATCGACAACAGGGTCCAGACTCGCCGGCGGTCCGGCGTACACAAGACGGATCTGCCTGATCTCCTCTTCTTCCTCGACAGGCGGACCTGCGTACACGCACTCCATGGGCTCATCATCCGCTACCGGATTGTTCTTCTGCGGTTCATTCGCATTGTTCATATGCGGGGGACCGGCGTACACGCCCTCCGCGCTGCTAGGAAAGCGCTTGCTGTCCGGACCGGCATACACTCTCCCCATTTTTCTCGAAGAGTCACCGTTTCTGTCCGGATACTTCCTGCCGAGCAGTTTTCTGAAAAAATTCTTCATTGCGCTACAGTCTCCCTTCTCCTCAATTACGCATAGATCAGCACTCCCATAGTTATACCTTGTGCGGTGCCTTTTGTCAATGAATCAGACGTTCACGACCGGTGTATCCTGCTCTTCCGTCCCGGTTTCTTCAAGCGGTTTCGGTGCCTCAGCATCCTTCACAGGAGGCCCGGCATACACGAGTTTCATGCCGCCCTCGCTCATTCTCGGATCCTGCGGACCGGCATACACAAGCTTCATGCCGCCCTCACTCATTCTCATGTCCTCCGGACCGGCATACACAGGTTTCATTCCGGCATCGTTCATCCACGGACCATCCGGGCCGGCATACACACATTTCATACTGTCATCGATAATCTGCGGTTCCTGCGGAACGTCAGGCGCATTCTCGGACTTCCCGCGGTTCATTCGCGGATCCTCCGGGCCTGCATATACACACTTCATGTTTCTGCTGCTTCTCCCGCGGAAGGGGTATTTGCCGTGCAACAGGTTTTTAAAGAAATTCTTCATACGCTCTCTCCTGCAACTCTGCGTGTTTCTGTTCACTCGCTCTGGAGAATCATCCGGATCACCTGCGCCACACCGTCGTGTTCGTTGTCCGCGGTAACAAGGTCCGCGGCCTGCTTCGCTTCGTTCGATCCGTTGCCCATGGCGACACCGAGCCCCGCCATCTGCAGAAGCGGAATGTCATTGCCAGCATCACCGAAACCGGCCACCTTGTCCATCGTGATCCCGTAGCGCTCGGCAACGCTTCTGACCGCCTCCGACTTGGAAATTCCGTCATGGAAAAACTCCAGAAAGGACGGCATGGAAGTCACGATCGAGATCCGGTCTCCGAACTCGTCCCGAACCTTCTGCCGATACTCCTCCGCGTCTTCGTTCGGGCAGTACCACAGGATTTTCGAAATACCGCGCTCGCACAACTCATCGATTGACGGGACTGCGGTAGGGTTCATTCTCCCGAACCGATGTCCGTAATCCTCGGCCAGCTCGTTCATCCGACTGGCGAAAAACTGACATTTTGACCAGACGATCTGCGTCAGATTCTCCTGTTCACCTCTGGCATAGATTGCCCTCGCATCCTCCTCGGTGAGGCCCAGGTCATACAGGACCTCCTCCGTCACGGGATCCACGATCATGGCTCCGTTGCTGGTCACTACCGGCACATCGGTGCCGATCTCCCGGACAAACTCCTTCGCCCCCGGCCATGCGCGACCGGTGGCAATACAAACCTTTAACCCGGCATTCATTGCATCGCGGATCGCTTCCGCACAGGCAGCGCTGATGCGCTTGTCATCGGTCAGCAGCGTTCCGTCCAGGTCGATTGCAAGCATGGTAATTTCAGGCATTCTCCGTATTCCCCCAAACTGCGGATGACGCAGAATCGTTGTGATCCCACATCCGCGATCCATATTATTTCCGATGGAACACGTCTCAGTAAATGCTGTGCTCCAGATTGTTGTAGGTTTCGAACAGCTTCAGACAGGCATCGCGGTCGATGCATGTAAGGAAATCCTTCATGGAATCCCGGCCGCCGGCAAGGTCATCAAACTCCTCATCGCGGAAACCGATGGAGGCATTATCCTCGATCGTGCACCCGTAGTACACTTTGTCGATGTTGGCCCAGAGGATGGCGTAAAGACACATGGGACACGGCTCGCCGGTGGTGTACAAAACGCACCCGGACAGGTCGTACGTCCGCAGCGCCTGTTCCGCGTCACGGATCGCCGAAATTTCGCCGTGCGCGGTAGAGTCATTGTTCTTCAGAACCATGTTGTGGCCTCTGCCGACAATCTTTCCGTCCTTGACGATCACACAGCCAAACGGTCCGCCGTGACCGTTGTAAATGCCCACAAGCGCCTCCTCGATTGCCTCCGTCATGTAGGCATCGTCAGCCTTGATCTCTACCTCCGGCTTCTTCAGCGGCACCTCGTCCGTATCCGTACTGTTCTGCTTCGCCCCACATGAGGAAAGCAACAGACCGAAAACACATGCGGCCGAAAGCAACACTGCCGCCACGATCGTTTTTCTTGTTATTCCGAATAGTTTAGTCATTTCTCATCGCTCCTTTTGCTCTTTTTCGAACTCATTTTATCGCATCCAGATACAAATTGAAATATTTGTCTTTGTCGACATCCGTGACAAGCGTCACATTGTACTCGAAGTCATTAGCGACCGTGTCGTACGTGAATCCTTCCTGGTAGAAAATGACCTGCGCCCTGGTTTCCCCTGTCTCGGTGATACAGCTGCCGTGACACGAGATCGTTTTGTTGACAAATCCCGGGTAGAGCACGCAGGCCATGGCAAGCGCGTCACAGTTCATGACCGATTCGGAGCCGTTCCCTGCGTAAAATTCACGCAGTTTTCCAAAGGATTTCGCGACAAATAAACCGGTCTCGTTAGTTTTGGAAAGTTTCTCAAACTGCTCTCCGGTCCACTGCGCATCACCGCTGCACATATCAAGTCCGACGATCGTGACGCGGACTCCGGAGTCCAGGAATTCCCGGTAGGCTACCGGATCGGAATAGACGTTAAACTCCGCCACCGGGGAGGCGTTGCCCGGTCCGAGGCCCGTGGTTCCCATCGACCAGATCATCTTCACTTTCTTCATCGTCTCCGGGTCACGCTCAATCGCTCTCGCAATATTGGTAGCCGGACCGATGGCGATGATCTCCACCTCATTCGGATAGCGATTCACGGTTTCCAGAATAAAATCCACCGCGTCCTTCTCCTCCGCGCTCCGCTTCGGATTGATCAGACAGGCATCGCCCATGCCGTCCGAGCCGAACACGCTGAAGGCCTCGATCTTCTCACCGCTCGCATTTTTCGAAGCGCCCTTGTAGACCTTCGCGTCCGACCCTGCGATCTCCAGTGCCATCAGCGCATTCCGCGCGCTCTGCTCCAGATCGACGTTGCCGACAAGCACCGTCACGCCGAGGATCTCCACGTTCTCGGTCTTCGCAGCCAGAATAATCGCGGAACTGTCATCCGCGCCGGTATCGGTATCGATGATCACTCTTCGTTTCGGCAATGTCTGCGTTTCTGCACTGTTCTCGCCCGACTTTCCACCCGGCGTTTCAGATTTCTTGCCGGTCAGACATCCGATCGGTATCAAAATTGCCAGCAGAAGCACAATGATCAGACACCGCACTGTGAATCGTTTGTTTTCAGCATTTTCCCTCATATCGGATTGCCACCCCTCACTCTCTGCTTTTCAGGTACCCGGCGACAATTTCCGCATAACGGGGATTCTGCATAAGCACCTCATATTTTCTCATCCATTCGCGGGTATCACAGTTGTCGGTCAGAGCGCACTGCGCCAGCAGATCGATATCACCGGTCTGCAGCGCGCAGTACGGAACGACTTCATACGGATCGTTGTGCAGCAGGTTATTCCCGATCTGCTGCAACAGCTCCTTCGATTGAATCCGCTGCACCGCCTTTAGCGACAGTGCTGTCCTTTCAAGCGCAAACCGCGCGAGTATCTCCTCATCCCGGATCCGCTCCAGCAACTGCTCCGCCCTGTCAATTGCCCGCACATGATCTGCCCGGTCGGATAGTTTTGTCTCCTCATTCTCACACAGCGCATCGGCGATCGCATAAAGAAGGATATCCTTGTCGATCTTGTCCGTGATCTCATGATAGACCGTCGGATCCTCGAAGTCGCATGCTCTGCATACCGCTGCCAGAAACGTCGGCAGATCCGCGAAATCCAGTGTCGTTTCGGTTACATATTTCAACTTCTCAGGCTGAGTCAGATGTCCGGCTGCTTTGCTCCTGAGATCCGGAAAATCGCAGGAAATCGCGATCATAGCCAAAACGTCCTCACTCGTAGGATGCTCAATATAATGCTCGATTTTTCTTCGATTCTGACTCTCCCATATCGGTTTGAAGATTCTCATCGATGTGTCCTCCGTAACGAAGCTCCGTTAACCATTCCGAGCATGTTATGCTTTTTCGCCGGTCATCACACTCTCTGCAGCATGTCCTCACTCTTCCGGAGCACCTGCCCAGTGATATCTTCCGTTGGTGATGCACAGATAGCGCTTCGGAAACTGCGATTCAATCTGGAAGCCATTGTACTTATAGTTCATTTCGTCGGCCTCCTCCGGTCCCTCAACCGGAAAGAAGTCCGTATAGTACCCATCTGAGTCTTCTGCCGCCGAATGGAACTCCGACCATTGGCACAGAATATACCCGCCGCAGCTGATACAACGCCTCAGTTTTCGCTCCCCGGCATCCCAGGTGTGCAGAGGGTGGTTATACGCCGTATCACCGTACTCCTCAATACTCTCCCATCCTTCACCCCAGTGTTCCAGAGCTTCGTCGATGGTCTTCATAAAAAACGCCTTACATGCAGCCATAGCGATGACCTCCCGGATCATTCTCGAAAAATTCTTCCCCGACTTCTCAGTCTTCAAAATCGGAAAGCGCATCACATGCGGCATCGTAGCCCGCATTGGCCGAGCGCTTCATCCATTTGACCGCTTCCTCCCTGTTCTTCTCCGGGTCTTTCACCATCAGGATATTGGCTACGTTGTACATTGCCTCGGGAATTCCCTGTCCGGCGGCAAGTAAGAACCAATCCAGCGCCTTGTCCAGATCCGGTTCCGTGCCCCGTCCGGACCAATACATAAACCCGGTGAGGAACTGCGACATGGCGTCATCGTCCTTCGCCGCAACGGTCAGATACCGAAGCGCCCGATCCAGATCCTGTTCGACGTTCATTCCGAAATAAAATTCTTTGCCCAGAAAGGCACACATTTCCGGGTCACCCGCCTCGCACAACTCAATAACCGCCTGCAACTTTTTCTCCATTTCCTCATCCATGGTATCCTGCTCCTCCGTTTTTGCCCGATGGCGTCATCCTACGGGCGGTTTGCAAGTTCCGAGCAATACGCGCCCGAATTTATTATAACACAAGATTTGCCGCAAAAAAACTGAACAATCACCTTTTCCGGCAATTGTTCAGTCCTGTTCATTGATCTGTATCCAATGTCTGCATTGTGAGATCACACGATCACCTGCAGATACGCCGCCGGGACAGCGTTCGTCAGCCAAACGCCGTTTACCGACTTGTAGAAGATGTAGCCGTCCTCTTGCATTTTCCGTGCCTGAATTCGGAAAATGACCGGCTTGCCGTGCCGCATCCCTACTTTCCGGGCCGTCTCCGTGTCAGCCGACATATGCACGTACAGCCGACTCTTCGGCTTCAGGCCTTCCTGCTCGATCGATGCTCTGAACTTCTCGCCCGTACCGTGGTAGAGCACCTCCGGCGGTGCCACCTCCTCAAGCTCAACATCAACCGGGACGGAATGTCCCTGGTTCGCGCGGATCAGTGTTTTATCCTTGTTAAATGAGTACCTCTGTTTCTCATCCGTGCGAACGATCTCCTCGAGGATTTCCATGCTGATTGTGTGTGTCTTGCCGATCCCTTCTAATAGCTCCCCGACATTGGCCCACCCGTGTTCGTCCAGGTGAATGCCGATGGTTTCCGGCTTGTGCCGTAGGATCAGACTGATATATTTGCTGGTTTCTTTCAGGCTCATTTTGCACCTCACTCAAACATCCGCTTCGCATCCCCCAGTACGATCATCTCAGCAAAAACGCGGTTCAGCGCCATCCGGTCCTTGTTGTGATCGTCCGCCTGGTCGTAAGCGATCCGTCAAAGCTTGTTCGTGATCCGGCACATCGCCTCGATATGCATGATCCAATGCCTCGAAAACGGCATCCGGATCAAGCCGGCGATGTCTTTATTGCACCAGTAGTCGATCAGCCAGACCGCATCCTCGTCCGTGCTCACCGAATGACTGTCTGCAACTCTTTTCTTATCCTCGTCGGTAAACTTTCTCTTCAGATCCCTGTATTCGAAATTCTTCAGCATCTCCTCGGTCGATTTCTTAACCGCTTTGCAATACTCGTACACCGCTTTCAGATTCAGCTGTTTCGAAAAATCGGCAATCGCCTCGCCTTTCAGCTCATTGCCCGTGGTGATGATCGGGCTTCCCGTTCTCTCAAGAAAATTCTCCGTAAAAAGAACCTGACTGTCCCGCATGATAACGGTATGAGCCACGATATCTTCGATCCGGAAAATGTGCCACATGGAATAAACAAGCGTTTTGCTGTGGTACCCTTCCGCTTTGGCAAACGGCATTTGCCAGAACGCTTCCGGCGGGCATGTATTCACGATAGACGTTATCTGCTGAAACAGATCATCTCTCAGTTCAATGAGAACTTCGATTCCTTCCCGAAATGTCGCCTCTTTGCCGATCAGGGCTTGCATTTTCTTATTCTTTTCCGACCAGTCTTTATTCATATGTCTGTCCTTTTTTACACGAACTTATACGCCTTGGGCTTACGATAAATCTGTTAATCAATCATCTGAAAATGCCTCATTTCTTCGCTTCGGAAAGTTTGGACAAAAGTGCGACCGTCTCGACATGCGTCAACAATATCATTTACGGACAAATTCTCGACCTGTGATATAGCATTTGAGGACACATTGACACCCTTTCCTCTACCTCGAGGACCAAACGCCTTTTTAGCATTACCCATGCTGTCTTTGAATCCGTTTTTGTATATAAAAGTTATCTTATAGGGATCTTTCTTTCCGTCATCATCAATGCCTCCGATGATGACTTTCTCAATCATGCTCTCAAAAACCGCTCTATCGAATTCATCAAGAACCTGATTCTTTTCAAGTGTCTTTTTAAATTCCCCTAAACGTCTTTGGATGTTCTTCCTGTCACCGAGAAGTTTTCGATAGTATTCAACCTTGAATCCGACATCACTTAGCTTTTGCTGAAGTTCTTCATCCAGGGATTCGTACATCTCTTTATTAACTCCACCATCCACGTATTTTTCCAGCAATTTTTTCCTTTTCCCCGAAAGCATACGTGCTTCTTTATCTGCTTTATTATACTCCTCTCGTATGGTGCTGTCACCTAGCGTTGCTTCTATTCTTCGGAGAAATTCCTCCATAACATCTTTGTCGTTCGAAGTTATCTGTCTGTATGATTCCAGAAAAGCTTCCTCAATTATTTGCTCCGGGATTCCCTTAGAATCAGGGCAATTAAATTTCCCTGCTTTCGTTGACTTCATACATTGCCATATAATACTATTCTATTAGAATTAGACCATTATACAAACAAGAAATCAAGTGTTTACATCAGAAACCACACTATAATCCTTCTTCAGTTTTATCAGAATCCTGCGGTATTCCTCTTTCGTCGGGGATTCTCCGTCAATATGTTGAAAACTTCATGCCCATTTTGTACAGTTTGACGATCGGATTATTCATACTTTTATTCCCCTGGAACCTTTTGCCTTGTTATCTGCGTTGTCTTAGTATGTTGCAGCGACATATAAACTCTTTGTGAGATAAGGCTGACACCTTTCCACTTTCGTCTTATCCACAAAGAAAATGGACTCGGCGGCGGGGCGATTTTGTTTTCCCGTTCGCTTTGTCCATTGTAAATATAACACACCTATTTTGAAAAAAGAATACTCAAAACCTACCACTTTCCTACCAAAAACCTACCGAAAACCTACTTTTTTCAAAAAGATCGGCATCAAATCCATTTCTGAACTCTTTGCCGATCCCTCTGCTTTGCGTGATACTCGTAACTTCCGGTATAAACAACTACTCTTTAGTTATTACAGCAATAGCACAAGGCATACGCCCATCAACCACATGATACCGAACTCCGGTATATCCCTTCTCTTCAAAAAAAGCTTATATGAATCCAGGTCAAACTGTCTCTTGAAATCCGCTCCAAGCAGGGTAATGAACTTTACTGCCGCTGTTCCCGTTCCTTTTGACATATTGATATAAGTAGGAATGATGATCTTGCCTCCCGGCTTAACCACCCGTTCTAATTCATGAAGCGCTTTCTCCGGTTCGGGCAATAGATGGATCACATTACCCGCAACCACTTTATCAAAGCGGGCATCTTTACATTTGATATTCGTGATATCAGCCTTTCGAAAAACAACATTCGGATATTTTCTGCATTTTTTAGCAGCCATGCGAAGCATCCCGAGGGCGAAGTCGGTTGCAATCAGTTTCTTACATTTCTGAGCAATATATATGCTGATTGCTCCGGTTCCGCAGGCACACTCCAGCACTTCATCCGAAGGGGCTATAAGTTCTGCAACCTTTTTCCCTGTACCGGTATAAACCTTACCGTTATATACATTTTCAAATATATCGTATAAAGGTGATATCCCCTGCAGTATTCTCACGGTACTTCCATTTGTCGACGGTATACCTGGCGAACTTGGCAAGGTCATTGTTGTTCTTGTAAGTCCTGTAGTTCTCCGTCGGGATATGGGTATCCCTCGCATACTCGATGATCACGTTCATATCCTCTTCCGTCAGGTTAAGCCCGAAGCGTTCGCGGATACGGGAAATGTTCCGAAGCTTCACGGCATCCTCGAAGCAGTATGCAAGGTCCGCTAGATAGGTATCCGGTCTTGCCAGCACCTGCCCCATGTAGAGGATATAAAACGACTGCGCGAGTCCGGCGGTATCATGCAGCTTCTTCTTTTCAAAATACTCCTGCACTCCCCCGTAACGTTCCTTCTGCTCCTGATACTCCCCGCGGAGCATCTTCTCATCCTCCTCGGTGATCTCCACCCCGAAGACATCCGACAGCACCACCGGTGCCATACAGG
Source organism: uncultured Lachnoclostridium sp. (assembly GCA_946415315.1). GTDB lineage: Bacteria > Bacillota > Clostridia > Lachnospirales > Lachnospiraceae > ISDg. The sequence continues at coordinate 79,272 of CAMKRZ010000011.1, forward strand.
ACATCAGCGAGGATGACACCCAGACGATTATGATGATGAAAAGAAGGATTGGCAGGAACGGGGCAAATGCAATAGCGAAAAGGCAGCCGCATCCCATCCTCTTCGAGTGGGTCTCCTCTTTGGTTCTTCTTTCCTCCGATTAGGTTGAGAAGGTATAGGATAATCCGACGTTTCAATAGGCATCACTCCTTTCCAATCATGACCACCAGCTGAGCTGGTGGTTTCCTCTGCGGCTATAAGCCGCTGTTC
>CAMKRZ010000012.1 GCA_946415315.1 uncultured Lachnoclostridium sp.
GCTTACTGGGAACACCCCTGCATAGCAGGGGGTTTATTTGGTTCTTGAAACCAAAAACAAGCCCTCAGCACGATCTTCGTGCCGAGGGCTTTTTGTAAGTCATTCGATTGTCAATCCGATCGTCATTACGGCAGGACGATACGAACTCTCGTAGCGCCGCTTGCATCATACTCGACGGCCTCATACAGCGTGTATTCAACCGTTCCGTCCTCTTTCCGATCCATCTTGTTGGCGATCGTACATCCCTCGTGAGGATTTCCGCCCATCACAGTGCGGAAGTAATCAGCTACCGTACGATATCCTTCGGGAATCATCGTAAAGCCGAGCGTATCCTTAATGTGTCTGGGACTTGCGCAACCGTCGATCAGGTATTCCTTGTCGGAAACTTTTACGATGTACTGCTTTGCAAGTTCTTCCGTCTTATCCCTGTTAACTTCTATCAGATATACTTTTTCCTTGGTGCGGCTGTCAGTTGCCTGATGCTTTATTACACCAAGCCCGATCAGGGTATCTGTCTGCAGGTTGATCTTGCGGCACTTCTTACCCTGTACGGTGATCGCATCCTCGTCCTTGCCCGGGTTGTCATTATAACCGTCGACACGCTCGCAGGTACCGATCATGATGTAATCCACATCGTACTGCTCAAGCAGATAGGCGATCTGGTTGACATCCGACGAAGAATATATGCTGTTGACATCGCTACGACGATCCGAGACAATCTTGGGATAATTGCCCTGGCCGCTGCTTCTCCACAGCCATTCATGCGTCTGCCAGCCCAGTACGGTCGGCATTCCGGTGAATGCGGAAACACGGTTGAAGTACGTATAACTCAAGCCGCACATCTCGAGGACATTGACTTTCTTATCAAAATTCTCGTTGATGTAGTCGATCATCTCCGCGTCAGCATCGCTGCAGTCATCGCGGATAAAGGTGGTAGCATCAAGTCCCTGATAGTAACCGCTGAACCACGTCGTGTACATCTCGTTGAAATACCCGGCCTCCGAGATGAGCAGACACAGGAACACAATACCTGCACCCTTCATGAAACGGCTTGTCGGCATGGTCACAAAGCGAACGATGATGTATCCGAGGCTCAGGCCATACATGATAAACGCCTGATAGGTCAGCTTGAACATCGTGTTGGCACGCTGGTACGCACCGCCGTAAATATCTACGACATAGACGATCTCCGGAAGCAATACAAGGCCGAACGCGCACAGTCCGATCACGAGGACAAACAGATCCGACGTCTCCAGACTATCCATAAACTTGGCGAGCGATCTGCCGATGTACGAGAAGAATTTTCCGAGCGCATTGCCGACCGCGTCCATGGCCGCCCAGAAGCTCTCCCAGACTCGTGCCAGAAAACCGGGTTTCTCCGGAATTTCCGACTGCGCTTTCTCTTTCGCGGAAGACTTCTTCGAGAACTCTTCAACTGCTTCCTCATCGAAATCCGGAAGCACTTCGCTCTCCAGTGCCTTCGGGAGCAACACCTTGCCCGCCTTGGCCTTCACCTTGCACTCCTCACGGTATGCGCTGATCCGCAGTCCGATAAAGGTACACAGACACAGGAACGGCAATCCCCAAAGGATCATCAGCTGGAACTGCGATGTATGATGTGTGGAATCGTTCAGACCGATTCCGGTGGAAATACTGTCGAACGTCAGCGTGAACGGCAGCGAAACCAGCAGCGATATCACGACAAACATTGCTCCCTGGTACGCGGTCAGAATCCACGCTCTTGCCTTGTAGCGATACACGATCAGGTTGGAGAACAGGATCACCGCTCCGCACACAACGATGTAGATCGGATAATCCCAGGCGTTGGTCATGAAGAAAATGCCGATCAGGAATGCGCACAGCACCAGTTCCGGACGGAACACTTCCGAAAGAAGCTCCGGCATCTTCGGACGACGGTTATACTCGCGCACGATGTCCATCGCTTTTCTGCGGTGCATCAGCCATGCGATCATCAGCGCAAGTACGGTCAGCACAAAGAGCGTGTCGATCACGTGTGCATGCAGGTCACCGATCGCATACGAATACACCGGGAATTCATGGATCGTCTTATCCGGCACATCCGGACGGTAGCCGATATAACGCGTCGCATCGGGGAACCAGTATTTGGAGTACATTTCGGAATCCTTCACTCCCCACAGGCGCTGCAACTTCGGATATATGAACTTGTAGAACGGATAGTGCATATTGCCGGCCACTGCCACAGCGATCGCAGACAAGGTACCTGCGAACAACGGACGGAAGAACGGAGGATCCTTCTCCGTCGTCACGCAGCCGAGTTCCGCAAGTCTCTGCATCTCGGCAGGGCTGTTTTTGGTTTTTCTGCGGTAGGACAGATAAAGATTCATCAGGTTGTTGCCGAGGGAATAAGAAAGCGCAAATCCCATGCCCGCCAGCATCATCATGGCGATGTTGTATCCGTGCGTGACAGGCACTCCCGCCAGCTTCGTGAGATACGTCATCAGATATTGTCCCACGTAGTAATAGTTGATACTGTAACCCGACAGCCACATATCCGACGGCGGCATATAATCGGATTTGAACATGGAGATCATAAAGCCGTAGTCCATGAACCGCTCCGTGCCGTATGCATCCGGCGAAATGCCCTTCAGGTAGCACCAGAACACAAATGCGCAGAAGAAGATCGTCTCCACGCCGAGGATCGCGCAGATCCGCTCGTCCGTGTAAAACTTACGCAAACTGAAACGACGGCTCTTGCGCAGATCAAGCAGGTAATACAGCAGCATATTGATGCCGAACACGATCACCACCATCAACACACAGTTGAACCGGCTGAATTTCAAGATCTTCACGGAGGACATCAGCCACATCAGCCAACCGGCAGCTGCGATGCCGAGCGTCTTCGCGAACAGCCAGCCTCCGTCCCTCATATTGCGGAAAATGATCATCGTCAGCGGCTGGAATGCGATTCCCAGCAGAAGCAGCATCAGCCACCAGCGAAGCACGTACGAAAAGTCCGTTGATCCGAGGTAGTGCATTCCCAGCGACATAAAGAGAAAGAAGAATGCAACTGCCAGAACGGCTCCGTACAAATACGTTTTACGCTTGCCCGTATTCATTGTTTTTTTCTCCACCACCCTTTGCATTATTTGTCGGTATTCTGCGCTGCCGCCTGAGCTTCCTTCTCAGCCTTCATGCTGCGCTTGATACACCGGTTGATCTCACGGAAATCCTTCCATGCCTGCTTGCCGATCTTGAAGATTTTCTTCATGTTGATCGAGTTCACACCGCCCTGTCTCGGACGGAACGTGATCGGAATATACAGAACAGGCTCCTTCTTCTTCGCATAGAGCACGGAAAGCACGACGTTCGGCAGGTTGTAGTTCTCGGGAATAACCTCCAGGTTTTTCGCCAGGTACTCCGACTGCATGATACGGAACGGCGTGTTCGCATCCTTCACGCGCACATGGAAGCACAGCAGACACACAAGTTTGAGCGTCTTCGTGACAATGACACGGGAGAAACCGTCCTGGCGTCCCTTGCGGTGTCCGATCACCATGTGGTAGTCGTTCCGCTTCTCCCAGAACTGCGCAAACTCCTCCGGCCTCGTCTGTCCGTCCGAGTCGGTCTGGAACACGAAATCTGCGCCTGCGTCCAGCGCGTAGCGGTATCCGAACAGTACCGTTGCACCGTGCCCTCCGTTCGGCTTCGTCAGCGGAATGAACTTCGGCATGGTCTCGGCCATTTTCTGCATGATCGCATACGTGGAATCCTTGCTGCCGTCGTCGATGATGACGAGACGGCTGTCCTCGCTGCGCTCCTCTATGATGGGATACCACTCCCTGATCACAGTCTCAATGTTAGCTTCCTCGTTGTACGCGGGAATCACAATGTAAAGCTTGTCCATATATCCTCCTACGGCCATATCCGGCCGTCATTTTGTTTCTGTATGCTGCGCCATCCGTTCACCGGAACAAAAGTACAGGCATATATTCATCACGTTTCTCAATCTTCGTAACCGTCTTCACCGACTTCAAACACCGGTACAAACAGCGTGTCCTGCAGTTTCCGCGTGTCGTAGATCGCGGTATTCCCGTACTCGAACACCTTCGGGTAGGTCATCTGAATGATGATCTCGTTCAGCTTGTACTCGGTGGAATTACGGGCGTCGTCATCCACAACGATAAACCGTATGTTGTTCTCTCTCACAAGCTCGATCAGCTCGAGCGAGGACGTTGACTCGTACATCGCGGTCACCTTCTCCTGTCGACCCGGCGTATCATATCCTGCCGACCACGCGTAGTACGGCCATCCGTAATACAGCATCGCGCCACCCATCACGAAATTGTTCAGCGAGTAGTACGGGGAGAGGAAAATGTCCTGCGAGGTTGCATTTTCCGCGACCCACTCCGTGATCGGATCGTCGTCGCGCAGTTCCAGGTAGCGGTGCGACTTGATATCGTTCCTTCGGATGACTGTCCGAAGGTCGTACAGACCGGTCGCCGTCAGCACAAAGATCAGCAAGACGCACACGATCTTCGGCCAGGCTCCTGCTCTCTCCCACAGCCATACAAGGAAGTTCGCTGCCGGGATTGCGAGAAGCATCAGGCTCATCATGATGTACTTATGGTTCACCGTGACATCGATAGTCAGCGAAGTGGTGAATGCCAGAATGAACGGCGCCGTAAAGGCAAACCAGATCCATTTGCCCGTGCCGTCCGACAGCACGAAAGCCGCCAGCAGGACAAACGGCAGGATGCCGCACAGCGTCATGATGTACTCCCATGCGCCGGCTGCCGTCCGAATATCCGCCAGGAAACCGAAATAGTACTTCGGTGTCACGACAGAACCATCGATGAAGAACTTCGTGGCAAACAGGGTAAATGCGATCGTGATCAGCGCCGTGATCGCATATTCCAGACGATGGTCGGAAGCGATCGCGAGCACAAAGAGAACGCATAGACAGCCGATGACACAGGCACCGTTAAAGAAGCTGCACATGCCCAGTATGCATCCTAACAGGATCGGCAGCGCCCACCGTCTCGGGAGCCAGCCCTCCTTCGTTGCCAGAGAGTACCGGATGGCATACCCGACCTTCTCCATGAAGAACAACCGAAACTCAGGATCCGTCTCCTCCAGGTTTCCCTCCCTGTTGGCAATCATGTCCCGGATGCGGCGAACCGCCGAAAACAGCGTCGGAAGAAGGAACAGGATCATGCACAGAAGCGCGCACAGACCGATTGCCAGATGACGCTGATTACAATAGACGTTGAGGTTCCACAGTCCCCAGTCCTCATGCTGCGTCGTTCCGACAAAGCCATCATTTTCCATCAACGCCTTCCACGTCAGATTACTGAGTCTCTTCGGATTCGATACCAGATCATACCATCTGGTCTCCTTGAACAGATTCGGGAATATGTCGCCAAGCGACTTCTCCGTCGGCTTCGCCAGAAAATCGAAAACCGCATCGCTGCTTCGGAACGCGAACAGAAGGCTCGCGACCCAGCCGACGGCCTTCTTGCCGGTCAGCTTCACGGCGAGCACATACAGCAGGCTGAAAGCACCGGCAAAGCAGATTATGCTCGGATAGTTGAACGCCCTGTCAAGGCGCAGTCCGAGCAGCTCCAGGTTTCCGACCATGAACTGGAACAGGAAATGATACTTGATATCCTCTCCCGCAAAATGCGAGTACGTTGTCGGAAAATTGTTTCCGATCGAAAATGAGCGGATCATGCCCATGTGAGGGGCAAAATCACTGAACACCGAATATCCGACACGGTATGCACCGTTGCTGTACGAGAACGTCCAGCTCATCAGGAAGGTGGCAAATAACAATGTGATCACGACAAATACGATATCTCCGACGGGATGCTGCTTCCACAGCATTGCCATCCACGCAAGACGCTTCCTTCTGCGAAGAGCGAGCACGCCGATCAGGCATAGTACGGCGAAAAGCGGCATCACGATCGCATTCGCCATGATCAGCGGGGACTTTGCTCCGCATTTCATCGCGAGATACGCCATAAAATATGTTGTCCACGTCATGAGAAATGCGCCGGTGATATACCACAGCGGAAAGGATACCAGCACAGGACTCATGGAAATCTTCTTCCCGAAATACGTCCTGCGGGTAAAATCGGCCAGTCTCGGAATGCATAGAGAACAGAGAACGAAGCCCGTAAGAAAATTCAACAGAATGAACAGAAGACCCAACATTTTTCTCCTCCACAACACCGTTCACCCCGTGGGGTATTCACAGAGTGCGATCCCTTATACAAGGAAGGCACTCATCAAGTGCCTTTCTAGTATATCACATTTTCCTGCTTATCTGCAAGACAAAGCTTCACGGCTTTTCGGTACTGTTCCGGCGTTAAACCGTCCACCGTCCGTTTCGCGAGCGTGAGCACTTCCGCGTCCCGGATCGGGTCCGCAATGCGGAATACATTGTCGCCGCTCTGGCGGATACCGAAGAAGTCACCGGGGCCTCGCATCGAGAGGTCTTTCTCCGCGATGGCAAAGCCGTCAGTTGCCGTCTGAAGCACCGTCAGCCGCTCGTGCGCCTCGTCGGAATCGCTGCCCTGCACGAGGATACAGTAAGACTGTTTGCTGCCTCGTCCGACGCGCCCTCGCAACTGGTGAAGCGTCGCAAGACCGAAGCGCTCGGCGTCCTCGATCAGGATCACGGTCGCATTGGAGACGTCGATCCCGACCTCGATGACCGTCGTGCTCACTAAAATGTCATACTGATGATCGGCAAATGCCTCCATCACCTCATTTTTCGAGGACGCGCTCATTCGGCCGTGCAGAAGGCCGATGCGGATATCGGGCAGCGCTTCCTCAAGCATCTCCTTGTAATCAGTGACGTTGGAGGCCTCCAGACCGTCGCTCTCCTCAATGAGCGGACAGATCACGTAGCACTGCTCTCCCGCGCGCACATGGTCCGCAAGGAACTTCCATGCCTTCGGCCGGTACGAGGTATCCACGACTGCCGTGCGGATCCGAAGCCGGTCACCCGGCATCTCATCGAGCACGGATATATCGAGGTCTGCATAGAGCATCATGGCGAGCGTCCGCGGGATCGGCGTCGCACTCATCAAAAGCACGTGCGGCATTGTCCCCTTCTCCGTCAGTTTTGCCCGCTGCTCCACGCCGAACCGGTGCTGCTCGTCGACTACGACCAGACCGAGATCCGGGATTTCCACCGACTGCTGGAACAGCGCGTGTGTACCCACGAGGATGCGGGTTTCCCCGCTCGCGACCGACTCGCGCGCCGCGCGTTTCTCCCCTGCGCTCATCGAGCCGGTGAGCAGCCCGACCGCTATTCCGAGAGGCTCAAACCGCCTCGTCAGCTCCGCAAAATGCTGCTTGGCCAGCACTTCGGTCGGCACCATCAGACACCCCTGATGCCCCGCCTCAACGATCGTCGCGAGCGCCAGTTCCGCGATCACGGTCTTGCCGGAACCGACGTCGCCCTGCAGAAGTCTCTGCATCGGACTCGCCCCGCGCAGATCCTCCGTGATCTCCGAAAAACACCGCTTCTGCGCTCCCGTGAGCTCATAGGAAAGCGACGCGATGATCCGATCGGCATACGCGTGCGTAACGGCAGGATACCGGTTGGGAATCGCCTCCGTCTGCTCCTTGACGCTTCGGATCCCCACAAGGAACCGGAAGAATTCGTCGAACGCAAGCCGCCGGATGGCGTCCTTCGTCGTCTCCTCGCTCTTCGGAAAATGCACTTCCTCATAGGCGTCGCGCAGGTTCCAGAGCCCGAGTTCACGTCTCATGGCCGGTGTCATCGGATCGCTGATCTCGCAGAGTCGAAGGGCCTCAGCCACCGCTTTGCCGACGGCCGATTTAGAAAGTCCCGCCGTAAGACCGTACACCGGGCGGAGGGTCTTCATCATTTCCCGATAGCGTTGCGGAGAGTACATCTCCGGCTGCATCAGGCACAGCGCGCTGCGGTCATGGGACACCTTGCCGCGCAGGAGCACGTATTTTGCCTGCGTGATCTGCTTCCGTAAAAACGGCGCGTTGAACCATTTGACAAGGATGGCGCCCGTCGAATCGCGGAACGTCGCGGTGAGGATTGTCATACCTTTGCCGGTTGTGATCACCCGCGGTGTCCCGGAAAATGTTCCGAGTACCGTCACAAGCCTTCCCTCGCGCACCGAATCGATCGGCTGCTCCGGCTCAAAGGTATCGTACTTCTTCGGGAACCACGACAACAGGTCGCCCACGGTCTCAATCCGCAGACGACGGTACGCTTCCGCGCTCTTCGGGCCGATGCCCTTCAGTTCGGTGATCGGATCATTCCACTTCATGGACGGTCCCCCTGACAAAGAACCGCGCGCGCCCCTCGCGAGGGACGCGCGCGGCAAACCGCAACCGGTACGTTTCGTTATTCTACCGACACTACGTAGTAGTAGATCGGCTGTCCGCCGCTGTGGATCTCCACATCGATCAGCGGGAATTTCTCGGAGAATCGATCCGCAAGGCTCTGCGCATCCTCCTCCGTCATATCGCTGCCGTAGTAAATACTCAGCAGCCCGGAATCCTCATCGACCATCGTCTCGATCATCTCAAGTGCCGTATCATCGATATTCTTGCCGACAGCAACGATTCCCTTGTCCGAAATACCCATGATGTCGGACTCGTGGATCTCATGGCCGTCGATGCTCGTATCACGCACCGCATACGTGACCTGACCGCTCTTGACATAGCCGAGCGCTTCCTTCATCGCCCCGAAGTTGTCCTCCGCGGAAATCTCCGGATTGAACGCGATCACGGCGCTGATTCCCTGCGGCACCGTCTTGGTCGGGATTACGATAATGTTCTTGTCCTTCACAAGGCTCTTCGCCTGCTCCGCGGCAAGAATGATATTCTTATTGTTGGGAAGTACGAACACATTGTCCGCGTTGACCTTGTTCACCGCGGTGATAATGTCCTCGGTGCTCGGGTTCATTGTCTGGCCGCCCTCGATCAGGCAATCCACGCCGAGTTCGCTGAAGATCGCGTTCATGCCCTCGCCGACCGACACGGACACAAAGCCGTACTGCTTGCGGGGCTCATCCTTCGCGGGCTCTTCCTCTTTCGTCTCGCTCATAATGACACGCTCGTTGTGCTCCTCGCGCATGTTGTCGATCTTCATGCTCGTCAGCTGTCCGTAGGTGAGACCCTTCTGGATCGCGAGACCGGGATCGTTCGTATGAACGTGAACCTTCACGACATCCTCGTCGGAGACGCATACGAGCGAATCGCCGATGGAGGACAGATAGGCCTTGAACGCAGCCTCATCCGCCATGGAGAAGGTTCTCTCAAGCTTGATGATGAACTCGGTGCAATAACCGAACTTGATGTCAGCCGTGGAGATGTTGTCCGCCGCGGCGCCCTTCGCGCTCTTGCCCGAAGCCTGTGCCCCTGTCGACTCGAAGCTGAGATCAACCTCCTTGCCGAGCATACAGTCAAGACCGCCCTTCATCACCTCGAGAAGGCCCTGTCCGCCGGAGTCCACAACACCGGCCTCTTTCAGAACCGGCAACAACTCCGGGGTATAGTCAAGCGCTTCCTGCATGCGCTGCACAACCTGCGTCGTGAAATCCTCAAAATCCTGGCTTACGCCGACCAGCTCGGCAGCACGTTCCGCACCTGCGCGGGCAACCGTGAGGATCGTACCTTCCTTCGGCTTCATAACGGCATTGTACGCCGTGTCAACCGCCTTGGCAAAACTCTCTGCCGCAATCGGGATCGTGATCTGGTCATAGTTCCCGACAACCTTGGAAAATCCGCGGAGCAGCTGGGAAAGGATAACTCCGGAGTTACCTCTCGCACCCTTCAGCGAACCCGAGGACATTGCCTTCGAGAGCGCCTTCATGGATGACTGATCCTGCGCTGCCTGAACCTCCTTGACCGCCGACAGGATCGTCAGCGTCATGTTGGTTCCGGTATCGCCGTCCGGCACCGGGAACACATTCAACTCGTTAATGATCTCTTTCTTGGATTCCAGATTCTTCGCACCTGCAAGAAACATCTTGCGCAGAAGTGCGGCATCCACCGTCAACAACGCCACTTTACGTTCCTCCTTCTGCCTCTGCCGTCGCACGGCAACGCCGGTCGAATTCCCGGCGCAAGGCAAATCATCAGTCGATCACACGTACTCCATCGACATAGACGTTTATTTTCTCAACAATCAGTCCGGAAAATTCTTCCACACGGTACTTGACCGTCTCGCACAGGTTCTGGCAGACCGTCGCCACACTGATCCCGTACGACACAATGATGTGCAGGTCAATCGTAAGCTTGTTGCCGTCAATCTGCACCTGAACGCCGTGGCTTAAGCTCTCTCTGCGAAGGAGCTTTGCAAGACCGTCCTTCATGCTCACGGCAGACATGCCGACAACACCGAAATTCTCAACCGCAGCGGAACCTGCGTATTGCGCGATCACATCCAGATCGATAAATACTTCCCCATACTTGGTTTCCAAATTACCGTCCATGATACACCTCTTTCCCTGCCGGTCACCGCGTTCCCCACCATCGGCGCAGGCAGCATATTACATTCGGCATACAACACCCCGCTCATTATAGTACAGTCGCACGGAAAATGCAAGCCGCAACACAAAAGAGCCCGATAAGACGACTCACTGAATCGTTTTATCGGACTCTTCTAAAATTCATTGTCCTTACGCACGCTCAACAAGACCTGCTCTGAGGCAAGCGGTGCATACGTGCATCTTCTTGGGAACTCCGTTCACCTTAACATGAACCGACTTCACATTCGACTTCCACATTCTGTTGGCACGTCCGGAAACCTGGCTTCTCGTAATGCTGATCTGTCTTCCGAACAGAGCGCCTTTATCGCAAATATCACACTTGGCCATGATATTACACCTCCTTTTGAAAAAAGACTTCAAAAAACCGAACAGCAGTATATTAACAAACTTCTTTCAAAAATGCAAGCACTATTTTTCGTTTTTCGTACTTTTTGTTTTTATTTCCCCCTGCCCGCATTTTGGTAGCTTCCTGCTCTCCGGATGTTTCTTACTTCCTTCTGCAGTTTTCCCTTGCGAAGTGCATGGAATGTACGGTAAAATGGAAGGAACGGCAGCAATATCTTATGCTTGTAAAATGTCGGATATTGCTCTGCATAAGCGCTGTACTTTTCGTTTTTGGGGCTGACGGGCACAAGAAAACGATCAAGCGCATACCGGGTTTTGCCCCAGTTATTCTGCTTCATCTTCTTCTCAACCAGGATTGACGGCGATCCGTGCACCCCGGAAACAACCATATAATTGAGGATCTTGATATCCTCTTCGGTAAGGTCTTCTCCGTCAAACAGACGCATTGACAATTCCCGGTTCTGCCGTTCGAATTCCGTGAGACCGAGTTTTGCCGCCTCTCTCGCGACATAGTCCCAATCAAGGTTCTCTTTCTTCAGATAGACATAGGTATCGAGCAGTGACCGTAATCCTGTTCCCGCATAGTCATAATGCTTGAATTCATGAGCTATGATATACAGGTAAAAATCCTCTTTTGTGAAATGCTTCTCATATCCTTCTCCCAAAAGGTGCTCTTCCGCATTCTCATAATATTCGGTAATCTGAGGAGTTTTACTCGACAGGAACAACCTGACATGCATCTGAAAATTGAAAACCGGCGGTTTCTTGTACACATCATGGTAGGTTTCCTGATAACTGTCGGCCGTGAATCCGAGGTTTTCCATCAGTTCCTTTATATCCTGCTGTCGACTTGAATCAATGAGGAAGTCATAATCCACCATTTCCCGCATTCCGTACTTCGGGTAATAATCCTTGAGGATGGCTCCCTTCAGAGGCATATACCAGATTTTCGCCTCCTCCAGTTTGCTCCGTACATTGTTCCACTCCGTTTCGAACAACACCGCTCTTCGCAACGCCTTACCGATCATCGATCCGGTTTGTTCCGTCTGACACCCTGCATCCTGAAGAGCCATTGCTGCAGCTGCGCCTATCATATGCTTTGAAGCCAGTTTCAGTATGGCATCGACGTCCATGGACGAGATCCGTTCCCGGTCGGGCACACGGTCATTTACGGCACATGACACGAGATAACACAGATCGCTCACAGTGGTGTCGCCGATCACGTGGTTTGATTCGTTTTTACTGTTCGACATTCTGTATTTCCCCGATTTCATTGCCGGAATCAATCGTCCCATCCGGGCTGATAATGATACGATGTCTGCACGACTTCATCCGCGTTATCAAATTCAATGATTTCCAGTTCCAGCCTTTCGTACGTGTTCATCAGTCCCTCCTTCAACATATTTTTTATGGTTTTCCTTATTCTCCCTCTTTCAGGAGCTCATCGGCAATCTCATTGATGGTTTCGTCAGGCACTTCATTGTCCTTTTTCTTCTTGCCAATCATGCCCTTGACGCGCTCCGCCACGTCAGGAAGCATTTCGAAAATGCGGGACATGGTATCCTGGTCCTTGATGCTGACAAGACGCGTGTTGCCGTCGCGGATGATCAATACCGCGCAGGGGGACATTTTCCCGCCCATTGCGCCCGTCGCACGGTTCTTCGCCTCCTTGTTGAATGCGCCCGCACCGACAGCGAACGACACGTCCACAAGGGGGATGATCACGGTTCCGTCCTCAAGTACCTTCGCGTCACCGACAACACTCTTTGTGGAGACAAATCCCTCCATACCGGTCAGCAAATTCTGTACTGTCTCCTTAAAATTCACATCTGCCATATGCCTCTCCTTTTCCGCGGATTGCTTCTTTCAAACAGCCGCCCCGCTTTGGTATTGTCGCGGCCCTCGCCGCTCTTCCTGTATCTGAGAACCTGCGGCTTACGCCGCGTCTTCCTTCTTAATGATCTTCTTCAGTTCCGCCGGGGTGCTCGTCATCTTGTTCTTCACATACTCGAACTCCTTGCGGACTTTCTTAATATTCTTATCAAACAGAATACCGAGTGCCCGGATTGCCACGCCCCACAGGCGGATCCTGCCGCGGATATCGCCCTCTCCCTCGATCTTCTCCCTCGAAAATTCCGGATAGAGATCGATATGCTTTCCGTACCAGGGATACAGCACCGATGCCGCGGCAAATGCCTTGCCCGTCATCTCCGGATCCTTCAGCCCGAAGGTAACTTCTGCGTGACCCTTTCTCGGCGCAAGCGTCTTCAATAGCCACAGCACATCCTTCCACAACTTACCCAGCGCGGCTTTTGTGGATTTCTTCGTGAGGTACTCCTTCAACAGATCCTTGCGTCTGCCGAACAGTTCCAGCACGCATTCCGCTGTCTCCTTCAGATCCTCGATGCGTTCTCCGATCGAACGCTTCTTCCCCGGCTTCTCCCCGGACTCCTCCGAATCACCGGCTTCCGCATCATCCGCACCGTCGCTTCCCTGCTCCTGAGTGACGGCTTCCGGTTTCTCCCCGGAGGGCTTGTCCTCCGATGTTTCGGCTGTATCTGCACTGCCGCTCTCCGGTTTGACCTCCGCCGGCTTTCCGTCCGCTGCCTCGGCTGTATCTGCACTGCCGCCTTCCGGCTTGGCAGCGTCGGAATCAGTCCCGGGCTTCACAGAATCATTTTCCGTTAAATCATCTTCGTCCTCTTCCTCGTCTTCTTCCTTCTTCTCCGACGGGAAGATCACCGAATCCTTCTTCTTTCCGAAGAATCCCAGGATCCGGATCCGCTTCGATATCGTTTTGGTCTCGGAATCGTCGATGATCCGAATATCGATCGCGTGCAGCAACCAGTGGACACAGACAACCCCGTTGTGCGTCTCCTTCGATTCGACCTTTCCGTTCGCGCGATACCGGATCGGCACGAACAGCACCAGCGCCAGGATCAGAAGCACAAGTCCGAGAATGCACAGGATCGTGATTCCGAGTATTTTCAAAATCAGCAATACGACTCCCATTCCTGCCTCCAGTCCGTTACACCCTTAGCTCTCCGTTCTTCGCCATCTCATCGACGAGCAGCCGGACAAGCTCCATCGCGTTCGCCTTGCTCCTCGCCAGGCCGAACACCTCGATATCATGCTGCTTCGCCTCAAATCTCGCATAGAGAAGCGGGGCGATCTCCATCAGACCCTGCGTCGCTTCAGAGCGCATCACACAGAAAACTCCGTCGCCGCCCCTGCTCTTTCGCACAGCACGGACCATGGCGCCGAGTTCCCCCGATTCCTCAGGGATTGTTCGGATTGTCCTGTTGAGTCTCAGCATGCTCTTCCTCGTATTTAACCATACTATTGACGTGCTTCCCTCGGAAAATGCTCTCCGCCCGGAAGTGTCCCTCTATACTGTCACAAACCTCACAGCGCCGCCCGCAGCAGCCGAACGGCAAACCGCCGCTCTCCCTCCGTACGGCACCCCTGCAGAGACTGCAGCATGTATTCCATCACCTCGGTGCGGTTTTCAAACCATACCGGGAGTTCCGCAAGCACATTGCCCATGATCTCGCGCACCAGCGCTTTCGGCTGTCCCTCCATCCGCATGTCCAGATCGCGGATCAGCGCGTCACGGCATTCCTCCACGCGCTCGGGAGTCACCGCCACCGCAGGGACATGTTCCAACGAGGCAAATGCCGACGTCGACATCAGACGCGCCGCTTTCATCACGGGGATGTATGCCTCCGCCGTCTCGTCGTCCATCTTGTCGATCTCCGCCTGGAGTCGCCCGGTCTCCGTCTCCATAAGCACGGAAAGCGGTTCAAAATAGGTCTCCATGGCGCCGTGCGCAAGTTCCGCAGCGCGCTCGTACTCCGCCTCGTCAACCGGTTCGCCGACGGCACGGATCAACTGCTGCTTCACCGCGGGCAACAGAACGCCCGCGACCGACGAATCCGCTGAAATCTCAGGGTTCATACCGGTCAGCAGCCCGATTGCCGCTGCCGCGTTGATGCACCTCGCGATGCCTTCCAGCTCGCTGACCGCCGCGTCGATCTCGGTATTCAGCGTCTGCAGGCCCTCCAAGATCGCGTCGTCAACCTCCCCGTCACCAGAAGCAACCGCCTGTCTCGCAGGCGCAAGCAGGCTCTCGGCAAACGCCGCGCTCCCGTTCCATTCATCCTCGTTCAGCGCCGTTCCCGATGCCCCGTCGCGGAGCGCTGCAGCGCTGTACAGGCGATAGCGAAACGCGTTGAGTCCCTCGCTGTCCTCCTGTCCGTTGTACAGAGAGAGGTAACCGGCGATGCGGTCGTAAAATCTTGTTTTCGTCAGTCTTGCGGGAAATGCCGCCACCATCGAGCGGATCCGCAGATTGGTGATCATCGGATCTTCGGAGGAGAACATTTTCCCGAGCAGTTCGCGTACCTCATCCTCCACTTTGACGGGGATGGTGTCCTGCGCTGCGGCTTCCTTGCGAAGCAGCGCGTTGCGAAGGAGTCTTCCTTCCGCGCGGTACCGAGAGAGTCTCTCCACCGTCTCCGCGACGACCGAGCGCTGCGCGAGCAACTGCTCCGTCAGTGTACCTGCCGTGTCGGCATCGCCGTCCGCCAGCGCTTCGACCAGGGTTTTCGCGGCGGTAAGGAACGTCTGCCGTTCCCGCTCTTTCAGCGCCCTGAGACCGCCCTGCCCCGCCTCTTCCGGCAGGTTCTCGATTCCGGCCGAAAGATTCAGCCATGCCATATCGTAAAATGAGCTGCACAACCTTCGCTCAATACTCTTGATGCTCATAAAGATTTATCGTCTCCCGTATAATTTGCCCCGGTGCTCTCCCTCACAACATGCGTGTGCGTATATAGGTGATCCATGCAGTACTCGTAGTTGCCCTCGCACTTGGAGCAGAACCGGAACTCGAGCATGTCATCGTCCAGTTCCGTGCGCCCGCACACCGCGCAGCGATGCTTCGTGATAACCTTGTGGGTACCCGCCTGGTTGACCACGCCGCCCTCGCGCTCGCCCATGCGAATGCCCTGCATGTAGGCGTACCGCCTGCGCATGTCGCCGATCGTGCGGTGACGCGCGCGCCGGGATTTGCGCGATGCGATCCAGTAGATCAGGAAATGCGCGATCCCGATGATAAACGGTGCCAGGCAATAGAGGAACGTCTGCCAGTTATCGTTGATCAGGATCCGGACAAACTCATATCCGTACATCGCAACCGAGAAAATGGCGATGTATTTGACCTTGATCGGGATCAGGAAGAACAACAGAAACTGCACCTCACCGAACTCCACTGCGAAGGCAAGCATCATAGCAAAATTGATATACTCCAGACTGACCGGGATCGACCATCCCTTGCCGAACAGAATCCACAGTGCCAGATAGACCACGACACACGCAAGGATGTTGAAGATCACACCCGCAAAATAAAACAGGTTGAACCGGAAGCTCCCCCACTTCATCTCCAGCATGTTGCCGATGAAATAGTAGAGGTACATCGCGATCAGCACGAAGAAAATATTGCTGTACTCGATCGGCTGGATCAGAAACGTCACGAGGCGCCACAACTGAAAATGCCCGAACGTCATTTCAATATCGAGCGCCAGCCAGTTATCGTAAAATTCCGGACTGATAAAGGCCAGCAAGAGACCGAGTCCGTACAGAAGCATCAAATACTTCATCAGCCCCTTGATCGCATAGCGTCCAAATTTGCGTTCTAATTTGTTGATCATGGATACCGTCTTCCCTGGCGCTCCCCCTTGCCGAACCGTGCCGAAGCACGCTCCTGCAAGCGCCATTTTCCGAAAATTCAATCATTTCTATTATATGTTTTTCCAATGGCAATGTCAAACAAATTGTGGTATACTGCGGTGGAAGCCGCAACAGAAAATGTTTTTGACAGCGCCGCAAAATGCATGCGGCAGAACTGCCGTTTCCCGGCTTTACTTCATTAGAATTCAGGAGATCATTACCCTTATGGCTCTCGACGGAATCACCGTTTCCTGCCTCGTGCATGAATGGCAGCAGTCCCTTGTCGGCGGGCGGATCACCAAGATCGCGCAGCCCGAACCCGACGAACTGCTTCTGACGATAAAAAACTATGACACCTACCGTCTGCACCTCTCCGCAAGCGCATCGTTGCCGCTTGCGTGCCTGCTTGCGGACAACCGCCAGTCGCCGCTCACGGCGCCGAACTTCTGCATGCTTCTTCGGAAGCACTTAAACAGCGCGCGCATACTCGCGGTCGAACAGCCCGACCTTGAGCGCATCATCCGTATCCGGATCGAGCACCTCGACGAGATGGGCGACACGCGCATAAAACAGCTCATCATCGAGCTGATGGGCAAACACTCGAACATCATTTTCTGTGACGACAGCGGGACGGTCATCGACAGCATCAAGCGTGTCTCGGCGATGGTCAGCTCGGTGCGCGAAGTACTTCCCGGGCGTGAATACTTCATCCCGAAGACGGCCGAGAAGAAGTCTCTGCTCTCCGATCCCGTGCCTGCGCTTGTCGACGCCGTGCGCTCCTGCACAGGCGACATTCGCAGAGCGATCTACACAACGATCACCGGCATCAGCCCCGTGATCGCCAACGAACTCATGCACCGCGCGGGGCTCGATTCCGTAACCGACGTAAAAGAGGCCGATAACGACGCGTACGCACGCCTCGGCGAGTCGCTCGAATGGCTGCGCGACACGGTGAAGGAAGGCGCTTTCTCGCCGCGCTGCATTCTCGGGGAATCGATCCCGGTTGAGTTTGCCGCTGTACCGTTGACGGTATATTCGGATTTTTCGAAATATGAGGAGAAGACGTTCGCATCCATGAGTGAACTGCTCCTCTACTACTATGAGACGAAGGAAGCCTCGACGCGGATCCGGCAGAAGTCGGCCGAGCTGCGCCGCACGGTGCAGACCGCCGTCGAGCGTGTGGCGAAGAAACTCGATCTGCAGGAGAAACAGTATGCCGACACGGAGAAGAAGGACAAATTCCGCATCTACGGTGAGCTGCTGACAACCTACGGCTACAGCGCCGTCTCGGGCTCGGAGTCATTCACGTGTGAGAACTATTACGACAATACCGAAATCACGATCCCGCTTGACCCTACGCTCTCCGTCATGGACAATGCCAAGCGCTACTATGAGCGATACAGCAAGCTGAAGCGAACCGGTGAGGCACTTGCCTCCCACATCGCGGAAAGCCGCGACGAACTTGCGCACCTCGAGTCCGTGCGTGAATCCCTCGAGTTCGCGGCTGAGGAGGCCGACCTCGCGGACATCCGAAAGGAACTGACGGACTGCGGCTACCTCAAATTCCACCGCGGTTCCTCCGACCGCCGCGCTTCTCGGAAAATGACGAGCCGCCCCTACCACTACCGCACTGCCGACGGGTTCGAAATCTACGTCGGGCGGAACAACTACCAGAACGAGGAACTCACACATCATTTTGCGGCGGCGAACGACTGGTGGTTCCACGCCAAGGGCGTGCCCGGCTCCCACGTGCTCGTGCATTCCGGCAGCGCCGAGGTTCCGGACGAGATCTTCGAGCTCGCGGGCTCGCTCGCCGCATACTACTCCAAGAACCGCGATTCGCAGAAGGTCGAGATCGATTACGTGCAGAAAAAGCATGTGAAGAAACCTGCCGGAGCGAAGCCCGGATTCGTCGTGTACTACACGAACTACTCTCTCGTGGTCACACCTGCGGAGCATGCGGAGCTGCTGGTGAAAGAGTAACAACAATGCAGGCACGGATTCCCGATTGCCTGCGCCGGAAAGGATTTTCTGAACATGATACTTGCCGATACCCACACGCACACTACATTTTCCTCGGACGGACACGGTGAACCGGAGGCGATGATCGCAAGCGCGGTTTCGCGCGGACTTTCGGTCTACTGCATCACCGACCATATGGACTGGCTCTATCCGATGGATCAGACGAAATTCATTTTCGATCCGAAGGAGTATTTTGCGAAACTTACAAAGCTCCGCGAAAAATGGAGCGACCGCATCGATCTTCGCATCGGGATCGAGCTCGGTCTTCGCGATGAGGCGGATGTCGCGGAAGCCGTGCGGAAGTATTACGAAGAGCTTCTTCGCAGTTATCCGTTCGACTACGTGATCGGTTCGACGCACTGCGTCTGCCACATTGATCCGTACTACCCCTCGTACTGGGAAAACCGGACCGGCACCGAGGGAATGCTTCAATATCTCGAGTCCGAACTTTGGAACATGGAGCACAGCGACGGCTTCCAGGTCTGCGGGCACCTCGATTACCTTCTTCGCTACGTCCCGAAGAACCGCCGCGTGAACAAGGCAAAGCTCGGCGATGCGGTGGATGCGATCCTTCTGACACTGATCCGGCGCGACATCGGTCTGGAGATCAACACCGGTTCACTGCGAAGGAACTATCCCGAGACCAACCCCTCCGCTGCCATCGCCGCGCGCTACTACGAACTAGGCGGCCGTTTGATCACCGTCGGTTCCGACGCTCACTACCCTGAACATGTCGCCGCGGATTTCGATCGCGCGGAGGCGATGCTCACGTCGATTGGTTTCCGGGAATATGCGGTTTTCTCCGGAAGGAAACCCTCATTTTACAAATTCTGAGCGACAAATTCTGTCGACAGCGTACTGTCATGAAAATTAATGATCACAAAAACCGGCAGGTCGGGGCACTCCCCTAACCTGCCGGTTTCTTGTTATTCGGTTATAGATGCCACTTTTTTTCAGACATACCGATTCGCATCAATACGTGTGGTTAATATCCGCACTCCCGCCGCCGGTGACCTGAACATTTTCGTCGCAAACGACGTACTCGATATTCACATTCTTGGTCAGATCCAGCTTGGTAATGTTGTTGTCGTGGCAAATGAGTTCATACAGCGCCGTATTCTTGCTCACATCCAGCTTGGTCAGTTTGTTGCCATAGCAATGAACCATTTCCAATGCCGTATTTGTGCTCAGATCGAGCGTTGTAAGATTGTTCCAGTAACAGTCGAGTTCCTGAAGTTTCGTCAACCCGCATACGTTCAGGGATGTCAGGCTGCAGCTGTAGCATTCGAGAATCTCCAGCTTCTTGTTTGCGCTGACATTCAGCGTTTTGATCGAGTCATACCCGCAGTTGAGATATGTCAATTCCGTGAAGAACTGCACGCCCTTGAGGTTGCGGATTTCCTCTTCCTCGACATCGATCATCGTTACGGCCTTGATCTCCGACGCGCTGAGTTTTCCGTTGTGGTCTTTGTCATAATTTCCGGAAACACGGGCGCGGAAGTTCGCATCCGGGAACGTCGTTGCATTGATCGGGATGTTGTGAAGCGTCAGGGTCGCCGCTTTCGTATAGGATTTCGAGCCATTGCCGTCGGTCACGACGCAACGGAACTGATACCCCTGCAAAGCCACCGTGGTTGCGACGGAAAGCGTTGCCGTCCGGTTGCCGCTCTGGCCGGAAGTCTTCCATGTGTCGGAAGGATCCTTGCGGTACTGCCACAGATACGTGAGCGTTGCCTTTCCGGTTGCCGTTACGGAAAATGTCGCGGTGTTGCCAACCGTCACGCTCTTGTCTGTCGGCTGTGACGTGATAGCCGGTCTGACGGTCAGGGTAGCCGCAGTCGTGTAGGACTTCATTCCGTTACCGTCCGTGATGATGCAGCGGAACTGATATCCGTTAAGGCCTGAGGTGGTTGCCACGGAAAGAGTGGCTGTTCTGCAGCCGCTTTGTCCGGAATTAGCCCATGCTGTCGACTCATTTTTCCGGTACTGCCACTGATACTTAAGCGTTGCCTTTCCGGTCGCCGCAACCGTGAATACGGCATTCGATCCGACCGACACAGACGCATCCTTCGGCCATGTGGTGATCCCCGGCCGCACGGAAAGCGTAGCCGCGCTCGTGTAGGACTGCATTCCGTTTGCGTCTGTCACAACGCAACGGAACTGATAACCGTGAAGTCCCGCCGTCGTTGCCACGGAAAGAGTATCCGTACGATTGCCGCTCTGAGCGGAATATGCCCATGCATACGACTCATTCTTACGGTACTGCCACTGATACTTAAGAGGTCCCTTGCCGGTTGCCGCAGCCGTGAAAACCGCGCTGGAACCTACCGCAGCCGTTTTATTCTGCGGCTGTGTCGTGATCTTGGGGCGGACAGCCAACATGACTACGTTGGTCGTCTTCTCCGGCGTGATGCCGCCGTCATTGATCACACAGCGGAACTGATATCCGTGCAGTCCGGCCGTTACCGATACCGTAAGCGTATCCGTCTGGTTTCCCTGCTGCTGGGAATTTGCCCATGCGCACGAGGCATTCTTCCGGTACTGCCACTGATAATTGATCACGGTACCCGGGACGTTAGCGCCTACCTTGAACGTTGCCTTACTGCCGACCACAGCAGTCTGGCTCTCAGGCTGTTGCCAAATGTTCACCGCTTTGTCGACGTGTGCGCCGATCTGCAAACCGCCGATTGAATCCTTCGTCAGGGCGGCCTGTGACAGCAATGCCGACGAATCGTTCTGCGCTCCGGCTGCAAGCGCGGACGACCGGTTCATCAGAACCGGCAGAGCCAGCGCGCAGGTGAGTGCAAGAAACAGCGCCAGCAAGCGCGTTACGAATTGTTTCTTCTCTTCTCTCATGATAACCTCCGTTATGTTCCGGCAACAGGAGTGTACAGAAATCCCCGCACCGTCCTCTTGCCGTTTTTCTTCCCCTTTCGGGTTTGCACCAACATTGCTCATTGTATCATAATTCAAAATGAATGCAAATATATTATTTATCCTCCGCATACAAAATGCCCCGCAGCAGGCCGCGGGGCATACGTGATCAATTTCTTTTCCGAAGTATTCTCCGTGTCAATCCCATGCGGGAAGTTTTGCGACAAGCCTGCGGCATACTTCCTGTTCCTCCGGTTTCAGGGTCGCAATTCCTGCCTCATCTACGAAACCGATCCATCCCCTCGCACCCACGGAGGAAAGCCGCTCCGAAAGCGCCTCCGCATAGGAAAATGCGGTCTCGTACTGCTCCAGCCATCGGTTTGACGCCGCGCAGACCGAGTTGCCCGAAGCAAACCGTTTCACCGCCTCATCCTTTTTTTCCGTGTACCGGAATTCATTATTCCGGAAATACTCATTCCGGAACACTTCCGCACAGTTCGCCTCGAACGATCTGCCGTTGCCGAAATACAGGTGGATCGTCCATCTCGGGCTCCCGGACTGTTCCTCGAACGCGAACACGTAGTCCGTCACATCACCGTCAAGACTGAACTCCGTGCCCTCACGGTCAAACAGTCCCGAATGCACCGTCACCCTGTCAAGCGACATCTCCGCGTATGAGAACGCGTTCATATAGACCAGTGTGCCCACCATGATCACGATGATCACAAGCACAGGCAGGATCTGATTTCGTACCTTTTCCGTGGCCAGAATGACGACACATACTATGACAGCTGCGCACAGCATATACATTCCTTCGATCGGGTCAAACGGGTTTGTCCTCCACCAGTACAGCGTCTCCGACCGGCCGTCCACCCAGCAGAGTGCCATGCGGATCCCGACCGGAACATTTCCGCGGACAACGCTCAGGGCCTCAACAGCGAGGACAACCCACTGCAGGAACCAGAAGACAATAAATTCCGAACCTCTCGCAATGATCTGATCCACCGATTTCTCATGCGTAAACCGGTACTGCAAGCTCGCATAGTACAAAAGGTGCATTACGACCGGTACGACGATCAGAACCGCGTCAGCCGCCAGGATATACCCGGCCGGCCGTCCGTTTCGCAGCCCGCAGGCTGTGACGACAGCGACCGAGAGGACTGTCGCCGGAAGAAACCCGAGGAATATTTTCCGAAAATATCCTCGCAGATCAAATCCCTGCCCCCGCATCATGTCCCCGAAGGAGATACCTCCCACCTCCGAAAGCCACCGCGGGATCGTCACATAGATCCGCGTTCTCTCCAATGCCGCAAGCGCCACATTGACGCCTCCTAAAAGCAGCCCGAAACCATCTCCGCTCAAGACCCACGCTGCACTCCAGGCAGCCATCAGCATCCACAGGATCGTGTATCGGTTTTCTCTTCTTCTCTCCGCGTAAAATTCACTCATCGCATGCCTCCAAAAAGGTCAGACCCTTCTCTGTCACAGCGTGTTCTCGCCCCATTTTACAAGCGCTCCGTCACGGATAACGCCGTAGTAATCGGTAAAATCACGGATCTCATCGACCAGGTTTGTACTCATCAGGATCGTCATCCCGTCCTTCGCAACCGCATCCCGCAGGATTTCCGGGATTTCGGTCTTAAACACCGGGTCAAGATTCGCGAGAGGCTCATCGAGGATCAACAGTTCCGGGTGTCTCGCAAGGCAAAACACGATCCCGATCTTGCGCGCCTCCCCGGCGGATAGTTTTCCGTACGGCACATCCTTGACGGTGTAGAACAGGTCTGCACGCTTCAGCAACTGCTCCCAGTATTCCTCGTCAAACGTGGGATACAGAGGTTTCAGAAAATCCACGTTATCCGCCACGCTGCTCTCCGCATTGCACCACGGAAGCCCGACGAAAGCCGCCTCGCCGTGATACGCCGCCAGCGTTCTCCGGTCGACGCGCTTCCCTTTCCACAGCACTTCGCCGGATTGGGGCGTGAGCGCGCCGTACAGAAGTTTCAGAAGTGTCGTCTTGCCGGCGCCGTTCTCGCCGACCAGCGCATAGACATACCCCTTTTCGATCTCGAGCGAAACCTTGTCCATGCGGAATTGCCCGAGGCCGTAGCGAAACACCAGATCCTTTGCAACAAGCATTTTGTTCCCCCCTTACTCCCACAGAATTCCGAGCATGTCCGCGGCTTCCTCCTCCGACATGCCGGCAGCCTTCGCGTCGCGGACCCACTCGGCGAGCCGCTCCTCGAGTCCGAGCGTGCGCTTCTCCTGCATGTACGCGAGGTCCGGATTGTCGACGTAAAAGCCTTTGCCCTGGACCGAGTAGATCATCCCCTCCTGCTCCAGATCCTCGTACGCACGTTTGACGGTGATCACACTGATCTTAAGATCCGCCGCAAGTACGCGGATCGACGGCAACATTTCCCCCACTGCAAGCTGTCCGTTCACGATCTGATCCTTGATCTGCCGCTCAATCTGTTCGTAGATCGGCAGACCGCTCTTCGTCATCACATTGATATTCATCCGTCCGTCCTCTCCGGCGCGTACTCGGGACTGTTCTGACCGGTCAGGGTGCTCCGGATACACCAGAGCATACCCGCGATCATCAGGGACAGTCCGACCAGCCAAGCCACATAAAACCTGCCGAACAACGCAAAGCGGAACGCCATCAGCCCGATCCCGACCACAAGATAGAACACCATGGCAACCCGGAAAATGATTTTCGGAAGTCTGTTTTTCAACGTCCCGGTCTCTTCATTTTTCGAAACACGGTCGTTCACTGCCTGCAACCCCAGGCGATACAGAAGAAGCATGCCGAGCGCAAAGCAGAGCGCGCTGATCGCGATCACACACAGCATCTGCGGCAATACTCCGTCAATCCTGCCGATTCCCCTGTCGGAAATCATATCCAGTTCCCCGTACATCCCGGGTCCGACCCCGAAGCCGATCTCGGAAATGATCCGGAACCGGACGTCCAGCCAATCCATAACCCGCACGAACGCTGTGTTCCGTCCGTATCCCACGGTCAGCAGATACGCCAGATGAACGCAGAGCCCGCACGCTCCCGCAATCGCCCCGAACCGGCAGATCCGGCGCACTCCTCCGTACCAGTTCGCCGTGATCTCACTGTCCTCGAGAGGAACGATGTACTCGATCTCATAGCCGGTCGAATTGGCGTAGTACAGCATCCCGAACAGTGTCACAAACGGCACGGCAAGCACCAGTTGAAAGCCGAACAATGCCGTAAACAGCACCAGGAACACCCACAAGCCCCACAGCACCGGATGAACCCGAAGCAGCAGGTTGGTTTTCCTCCTTGCCTCACTCATTTTACGTCTCCTTTTTCCACATAGTACATGATCTCCTGCAGATCCGCGCAACGACTTGTCTCCCACAGTTCCTCAGGAAGCCATCCCCCTGACCGGGTCACCCCTTCCGGTCTTCTCACAAGCGCTTCGCAGTGGTTCTCCCGGATTCTCTGTCCGACAACCATGTCAGCAGGTATCCGGGAGATCTCCCCCGCGTCCCCCAATACCATCCGGAACCTTTCCCGGATCTCGTCGACGGTGCCTTCCATCCGCACCGTGCCCTCCTTCTCCTTCCTTCTCATCCACACAAGCCGGTCCGCAATATTCTCCAGTTCCGTTACCAGATGACTCGACAGGATCACCGCCCTTCGTTCGTCCGACACGAGCATTCGCAGCTCGTCGTAAAATTCGTTCCGAAACTCCGGATCAAGATTTCCGCACGGCTCATCCATGATGTACAACTCCGCATCGTAGCCCTCGGCAAATGCGAGCTGCAGCCGGATCCCGTTGCCGGTCGACATTTTCCGGATTGGAGTTTTGTACGACACGCCGAACTGCTCCAGTTTTGCCTTGTACTTCTCCGTATCAAAGCCTTCGTAGTACGGTCCGTACAGCGTTCCGATCTGCTCCGCCGTGTACATGTCCCCGAACGGGTTGTCCGTCATCACATAAGCGATCCTCTTCCGATACTCCTTCCGGTCCCTGACAAAATGCATTCCGTCGAGAACGATCTCCCCTGCGTCCCCGAGGCTGCCATCCAGCCGGTAGGACCCGATCAACACGCGCATCAGAGTGGTCTTGCCGCAGCCGTTCACGCCCACCAGTCCGAGGATCTCTCCCCGGTTTACGCAAAAACTCAGATCGCGTATCGTGTAGTTCTGCAGATGCTTTGTGATCCCCCTGCACTCCAGTAACGTTTCCATGGTCTCTCCCCTTTTGTTTTCACTGTTTATATGCACACTATACACAGTAATGCACAGTTTGTCAACAGGAAAATGAAAAAAAGACTGTAAACCCTTTTCGGAATATCCGCAGTGGTTCACAGTCTATGTCATTTCTTCCCCGGTTTACAATGCAACTGAGCCGAGTGTTTCTTAAATTATGCTTTCGTATGCAGAATAATTCGCCTGCTTTCGCAGTTTCTGAACCGTCTCCTCCAGGGCCTGCACAGCGGCGTCGACATCCTCCCTCGTGGTGTCCCCGGAAAATGTGAACCGCACCGTTCCGTTTTGATACCCCTGCGGAACACCGATCGCCTCGATCACATGCGATACTCTGCCTTCCGCCGAAGTGCACGCGGAACCGCCCGAACAGGCAATCCCCGCCATATCCATCAACACCAGCACCGAGGCTGCCTCGACACCGGCCAGGGAGACGCTCACATTGCCGGCCAGCCGGCTTGCGCGGCTTCCGTTCACCCGTGAATCCGGGATTTCCTCAAGTATGCGGTCCATCATGGCATTCCGAAGCGCTGTCATCCGCGCCATATTCTCCCGCAACTCCCTGCAGGATATGATGAGCGCGGTCGCCATGCCTACGATGCCGGGGACATTTTCCGTGCCGGCACGAAGGCGCATCTCCTGCGGGCCTCCGTGCATCTGCGGCGCGAGTTTCGTGCCCTCCCGAACAAACAGAAAGCCGACTCCCTTCGGACCTCCGAACTTGTGCGCCGACGCGGAGAGCATGGTAACTCCCTCATAATCACGAGAGGTGCTGCCGACCGGCAGTTTTCCCGCACCGACCGTACTGCCCATCGCAAACGGCAGATGTCCGACCGCCTGCACAGCGTCCGTGAAAAATGTGATCCCGTATCGTTTCGCAACAGCTGCAATCTTCGCGACCGGCTGAACGGTTCCGATCTCATTGTTCGCGAACTGGATCGCGATCAGGATCGTGTCCGGTCGGATCGCTGCCTCGACCTGTTCTGCCGTGATCAGCCCTTCCCCGTCGACGGAAAGGATCGTCACCTCCGCTCCCTGTCTGCGAAGCCATTCGATGCAGCCGCTGACCGCATGATGCTCGATGTTCGTGGTGATGATATGCTTTCCCCGCTCACAGTTGGCCTCAAAGAAGCCCTTGATCGCGAGGTTTGCACTCTCCGTGCCTCCGGAGGTAAATACAATCTCATTCGGCCTGCACCACAGACACGTGGCAATGTCCTCCCGCGCCTTCTGGATCGCCTTTTTCGCCGACAGCCCGGGCGAGTGCAGGGAGGACGGATTCCCGTACTCTGCCGCCAGATACGGCATCGCGGCCGAAAGCGCCTCCGAGCGCGTCTTCATCGAAGCAGCATTGTCAAAATAGATTGCCATTTTCCTCCTGATCGGACGACACCGCACCGGCATCACCGAATTATCATAATATAGTATCAGTTTTCCGAACTGACCAGCCAGCCAAAGAAAATGATCAGGTACGGAATGCCGATGATCAGCAGCGTCAACACGACGGCCCCCCATCCCCATTTCAGCAGGAACATGAGCAGAAGCGGGACCAGCGCGATGTGAAAGATCATCCCCCGGCGAAATCTCCTCGCCAGTGTCTTCTTTCCGTCCGCCAGAAGTTTCCCATACTCCTCCGGTCCGGAAAGCTTGTTCTTGCAGTTCATATAGTACACGATCAATCCGATCAGCGCGGCCAGCCAGACACAGACCAGGATCGCCTCGAACACCATATACAATGTCCCCGCGGAGTCACGCTCATGAAAGAGCGTGCGCACGATTACCGCAGCGAATGCGGAGCCGACACAGATCAGGATCGCCGCCGTATAACGGTACAGCACCGTATCGACAAGTCTGTGCATCTGCGTTTCGGTCCGTTTACTGACCGCCGCAGTTTCCCCCGTATCCGCAGTGTTCCTTCCGCCGCGAAGCAGCTCGTCCACGGTCACATCGAACGTGTCGGCGATCACCGGCAGAATTGAAAGGTCTGGAAATGTCTCATCCCTCTCCCACCGGCTTACCGCCTTGTCCGAAACGCTGAGACAGTCCGCCAGTTCCTTCTGTGTCATCCCGTTCGCCTTGCGCAGCGCAGTCAAAAACGTGCCGAATGTTCGCTTGTCCATCTGCAAAACCTCCCCGTTGTTTTTGCCTGCATTCTACGGTTCCGAGAGAAAAATGTCTATCTCAGTGACCGAAAACCACTCTCAGTTCATGAGAATTTTTCGAAAAATGCCCTTAATTCCCCGTCTTTGGGGTATCCTCGGCCTCTATGGTCGCTACCTCATCGGGATATCCTGTTTCTGCCGAAGCAGCTTCTCCGGATTCTCTTTGTGCGTTCTTCGGCTGCAACAGGCTCTCTTCCTCGATCGCCTCACTGAAGCGCGAAGCCCGTATCCTCTCATGCCGCAGAATAAGGTAGTACAGGACCGGGATACCGATCAGTAAAATAACCCAGATCGCAAACCCGATATTTTCAGCGGTCTCCGTGAACGCCCTGGCCGGAAAGATGTGGTCGGTACCGAAGAACAAAACGGAAGACACCTCCCCATTCCGGAATTCAAACGTCACGTCTCCTATGCGATATAAATCCCCCTGAAGAAGACCGCCACGCTCATCCCAGACCCATCGTCTGATCTCAGTGCCGTCTTCCGCGTCATAACTCCACTCGTAGTATTCAGAAACGACGGGCTTGCCGAAAACGCCGTAGACATTTGCACCCCGAAGCTCCTCGTCTTCCGTAACAGTCTCCATATAGTTGCGGAAACTTTCCCCGTCGGCAAACCATTTCCCGGGCGCGAAAAACGTTCCGTTGGTCGTCTCCCCGAGCCAAAGTACAGCACCCCACAGAAGCAGAAACAGCACCGTGACCGTGATCACACGTTTGCGAAAATTCTTCCGTGCCTGTTCTGCAGTGATCCGATGGCTGAGAAACTCCCTGAATATTTTCCGCAGAAGCGGGAATCCGAGCAAAAGCCCCGCAAACGTCGCAAGGAAGAGCAGGAATCCCAGTTCAAAATCGCTTCCGGTAGAATCCGCAAACCCCATGATAAAGATAAGCGAAACCAGGAAAATGATCGCGATCCAGAAAATTCTGTTGACCCGTTTCTTGCCGGTCTCCTCAAATTCCGTTCCTTCCGGTACAGTCAGCTGGCGCCGGATTGCCCAGTACCGAAGTACAATGTACAAAAGTGCAGCGATCCAGAGAAGCCACATAATCGTCACGGTCATCGCTTCCATGATCTGTCCCGCAGTGGATTTCACGGTAACACCGGCGGATACACACATACAAAGGATAATTCCTCCGATCACCGCCGCGATCGCGATCACCGCTCCCACGATGTACCGATAGACAAGATTGTCGACAAGATATCGCAGCTGCCTGTCCGACTTTTCGGAGGACTTCGGTGTCTCCGCAGTTATGCGTTCCCCGCGCAGCAGCTCATCGGAGGTCACCCCGAAGATATCTGCAATGACCGGGATCAGTGTGAGGTCCGGACAGTTTTCGTCTCTCTCCCACCGGCTTACCGCCTTGTCGGATACGTTGAGACGGTCTGCCAGATCCTTCTGCGTCATACCGTTCGCCTTGCGCAATGCAGCCAAAAATGAACCAAGTGTTTTTTTCTCCATGTATTCAAAACCTCCCCGTTTGTTTTGACTGCATTCTACGGTTGCGAGAGTGAGAAAACCACCCCGCAGACCGAAAATTACTCTCGCCGGGCGAGAATCTGCGCTGTTCTGACGCTTATACCCGGTATTTTACAACATTTTACGCGTTGCGTAAAGGA
Source organism: uncultured Lachnoclostridium sp. (assembly GCA_946415315.1). GTDB lineage: Bacteria > Bacillota > Clostridia > Lachnospirales > Lachnospiraceae > ISDg. Next base: position 29,526 of record CAMKRZ010000012.1, read on the forward strand.
CAATGAGTCACTCTTGGAAGCAACCTCGCACATCGCGGGCTGCGCCCGCACGTAAAGGCCGCCCGGCAGATTTCTGTCGGGCGGCCCGCTGGATCTGTTTACTTGTGATTATACCGGGTAGGACTTCGTAGCAGCATCGGCCTTGGTTACATCCACGCCGGTCTGCTGAGCCTGACGGTATTTGAAGAACTCGGTTGCAACCTGCGGGAACAGAGCGTAGGACAGAACGTCCTCCTCCTGCTGAACCCACTGCTTGCACTCTTCCCTGTACTTCGGAAGCTGCGGTTCAATGAGGTCTGCCGGACGGCAGGTGATCGGCTTCACATCACCGATGCACTTCTTCTGAACCTCGGGATTGAACGGCTTGATGGTCTGGCCGAACTCGCCGGAGAGGATCTTCTTCGACTCCTTCGTCACCAGCTTGTAGCGCTCGCCCTGAAGGACATTAAGCACGGCCTGCGTACCGACGATCTGGGACGACGGCGTAACCAACGGCGGCTCACCGAAGTCCTTACGGACTCTCGGAACTTCCTCAAGCACTGCCTCAAACTTATCCTCGGCTCCTGCTTCCTTAAGCTGGGACACAAGGTTCGAAAGCATACCGCCGGGAACCTGATACATCAATGTCTTAATGTTAACGCCGAGAACCTTCGGATTCAGGAGACCGCTCTTCAGGCACTCCTCACGGTAAGGACGGAAGTACTCCGCGATCTCCGCAAGAAGATTCTGGTCAAGGCCGGAGTCATACGGAGTTCCGCGGAACGTCTCGACCATAACCTCGGTAGCAGGCTGGCTGGTACCGAGAGCGAGAGGCGACATAGCGCAGTCGATGATATCGCAGCCTGCCTCAACAGCCTTGAGATACGTCATCGAAGCAACACCCGAGGTGTAATGCGTGTGAAGCTGGATCGGAAGTGAGCTTCCGTTCTTCAGAGCGGTAACAAGCTCTGCTGCCTTGTACGGTACGAGCAGACCCGCCATATCCTTGATACAGATGGAGTCAGCACCCATCTCCTCAATCTGCTTTGCGGTCTTCTCCCAGTACTCAAGCGTGTAAGCATCGCCGAGGGTGTAGGAAAGCGCGATCTGCGCATGTCCACCCTCTTTCTTCGTTGCCCGCACAGCGGTCTCCAGGTTACGGAGATCGTTCAGGCAGTCGAAGATACGGATGATGTCGATACCGTTTGCGATCGACTTCTGTACGAAATACTCAACTACGTCATCTGCGTAGTGGTTGTAACCGAGGATGTTCTGTCCGCGGAACAGCATCTGCAGTTTAGAGTTCTTGAATCCTGCACGAAGCTTGCGGAGACGATCCCACGGGTCCTCCTTCAGGAAGCGCAGGCAGGAGTCAAATGTGGCGCCGCCCCAACACTCCACGGAATGATAGCCTACCTGGTCCATCTTCTCCACGATCGGGAGCATCAGTTCCGTAGGCATTCTTGTTGCAATCAGAGACTGATGCGCGTCGCGCAGGATGGTCTCTGTGATCTTAACCGGTTTTTTCACCTGATCTGCCATTGATTTCTCCTTTTCGCATCCGCCGGGGATGCGTAATTATTCTTTCAGGGCTCCGAACGGAGACTCAGTCTCTTCGGAAAATGCCCGATGATCATACGCAACCCTCAGCTTACACACTGAAAATCGCCATAAACACGCCGGCCGCTACTGCGGTGCCGATAACACCGGCAACGTTCGGACCCATCGCATGCATCAAGAGGAAGTTGGAAGGATCCTCCTGCGCACCGACCTTCTGCGAAACGCGCGCCGCCATAGGCACGGCGGAAACGCCTGCGGAACCGATCAACGGATTGATCTTCCCGTGCGTAACCTTGCACATTAATTTGCCGAACATTACACCGCCTGCGGTACCGAATGCAAACGCAATCAGACCGAGCGCAACAATCTTGATCGTATCGAACTTCAGGAACGCCTCTGCGCTCGTCGTCGCACCTACGGAAGTACCGAGAACGATAACGACGATGTACATCATAGCGTTCGAAGCCGTCTCCTGCAGCTGGCGAACCACACCGGACTCGCGGAAGAGATTGCCGAGCATCAGGCAGCCGATCAACGGAGCCGTATCCGGCAGAAGTGCAACTACAACGATCGTTACGATGATCGGGAACAGGATCTTCTCCAGTTTTGAAACCGGACGGAGCTGCTCCATCTTAATCTGACGCTCTTTCTTCGTTGTAAGGAGTTTCATGATCGGGGGCTGAATGATCGGCACAAGCGACATGTAGGAGTACGCTGCCACCGCAATCGGTCCCATATACGCTGTCTGGCCCAACTTGCCGGCCAGGAAAATGGATGTCGGGCCGTCCGCACCTCCGATGATGGAGATTGCAGCAGCCGCCTTGTCATTGAAGCCCATGGCAATCGCCATCAGGTATGCGGCAAAAATACCGAGCTGCGCGGATGCTCCCAGAAGGAAGCTCTTCGGATTGGCAATCAACGGACCGAAGTCGGTCATCGCGCCGACGCCCATGAAGATCAGGCACGGCAGGATCGCCCACTCATCCAGCAGGAAGAAATAATGCAGAAGGCCGCCCGCCTGCTTGGTGTCCTCCATTTTGGCGCTGCCCGCACAGACATACCCGGAACGCTCTCCCTGCTCTATCTGATACTCCAGGAGAATCTTTCCGTCTTTATCGAAGTAATAAACCTTGCTGTAGCCAAGGCGAAGCTTATCCTCATCCGTTTTATTGGAATTGAATTGTTCAAGGAGTGCTGCCGTCGGCTCTCCCGTCTCCTCTAACGCCTGTTTCAGACTGCTTGCTTTCTCATTGCCGTCTTTGACCGCAGCATCCAGATCCTGGAAACTGATGACATATCTGGTTATGTCATCCTTATCCACATTGAAGAACTCTACCTCTTCTTCCTTAACACAGGCAATCTTGTCACCGGCCTTATCGTAAAATGTGTACACATGATCGATGGGCGCCGCCATGATCGAGGGGTACATATTTACAAGGAGCATACCGAAGGAAATCGGTACCAAAAGGAGAGGCTCATAATCTTTGGCAATTGCCAAATACATGAAAACCAAAGCGACACCGATCATCAGCAGATTGCCCCAGGTGAGGGACGCAAACGCCGTGGACTTCGCCAGGTTTCCCAATGTATCTACTACGTATTGCATATACGATAACCTCCCAGTAAATTTCGTAACAATCGCAAATTAATTCATTGTTGCAAGAACTTCACCGGGCTCTACGCTCTGTCCGACGGACACATTAACGCTCGCAATGGTACCGTCCTGAGGAGCAACAATATCATTTTCCATCTTCATGGCCTCGAGAACCAGAATGACATCACCCTTCTTAACGGATGCGCCTGTATTGGCAACTACCTTAAGAATCTTGCCGATCATGGGAGCTGCGATCGTCACGCTGCCTGCTGCGGCGGGTGCTGCTGCCTTCTTCGGAGCTGCAGCCTTAGGAGCCGCAGCCTTGGGAGCTGCCGCAACCGGTGCGCTCTCAGCGCCGCTCTCTTCTACACTGACTTCATAAACATTGCCGTTAACCGTAATGGTATAGTTTTTCATGTTATCCTCCTGATTCAGGCATTTTGCCATTTAGATTTATTGATTTTGCGAATGGAGCGAACCACCAGACCGTCGACCGGAACGTCATTGCCCATCGCCTTTTCGTACTCATAGATTGCTGCTGTGATAACCGCTACAAGCTCCGTATCATCCGCATCGTCAGTCTCATTTGTCTCTGCTGCACCTGTGATCACCGGCTCATTGACAGCGTTTCCCTTGCGGAACAGTCCCTTAACCCAGTTGATCAACTTATCGATATGCTTCAGAAGACTGATGATGAAGGAGATCAGCAGAAGCATAAGGAACACGATGGTAATTCCCATCACAGTGTTCGCCAGAGCTTTGCCGATATCAACTTCCGCGAAAAGTAATCCGTTCATAGGTTCCTCCTTCGCTTATACCGTGCCGTGCTTCTTCGCCGGACGAAGCTCTTTCTTGGTGCAGAGCATCTCCAGTGCGTAAACAACCTGTACGCGCATATCATCCGCATTGATGATTGCATCTACATAGCCTCTCTTAGCGGCATTCTCACAGCTGTTATACGTCTTCTTGTACTCCGCAGCCTTGGCCTTCAGCGCTGCGCCCTTGTCGGACTCTGCCGCGATCTCGTCAGCGTACACGATCTGTGCCGCGAGCTCGGCATCCATCGTACCGATCTCCGAACCTTCCACGGCAAACTCAAGATCAGCGCCGAGGGACTTCGAGTTCATGGTGATGTAAGCGCTGCCGTATGCCTTGCCGACGATCACGTTAACCTTCGGAACCGTTGCGTTGGCAAATGCATATGCAAGCTTTCCTGCCGCAATTGCAATTCCCTTCGTCTCACCTGCTCCGTTCGCATAACCTGTCACGTTCGTGAACGTGACAACCGGAATACCGAACGCGTCACAGAATTTTACAAAGCTCTCAGCCTTATAGCAGCCTTTCGTGGTGAGCGTTGCATCGAAGGACGCTGCCTTCTTTCCATCCTCACCGAACTTCGCCGTGCGGTTTGCAACCACACCGACGGTAGCCCCGTTAAGTCTCACAAATCCGATCACCATCTCGGGAGCATACGCTGCCTTGATCTCCGTGAAAGCACCGTTGTCGGACAGGTCGCGGAGCGCAAGCGCAGGATCAGCGCTCTCGGTCTTGAAATCATTCATGGCGCGGTTGAGGTCATCCGTGCACTCATCCTGTGCATCATCCTCATTGTTGGAAGGCAATACCATGATCAGCTCACGAACCTTCGCAAGCACATCCTCCTCGGACTCGCCGACAGCATCCACCATGCCGGACTCTGCCATGTAGTCTGCGGAAGCCGTATCGCATTTGCCCTCGTTGTTGCCTGCGATCGCATTCGGAGCGTTCACGAACAGTTTCGCATCCTTCTTCTCCATCACCGTAAAATCGCTCATTGCAGCGAGTACGGCAAGTCCGCCGCCGCAGTTGCCGAATACGGCCGTTATCTGCGGAACTACACCGGACGCCATCGTCTGCGCCTTGTAAAGCCGGCCGAAACCGGTAAGCGCGTCGGAAGCCTCCTGAAGGCGCATGCCTGCGCAATCGACAAGGCCGACTACCGGGGCCCCCGTCTTCATCGCAAGGCGATACAGGTTGGCGATCTTCTTTGCATGCATCTCACCAAGCGTGCCACCCAAAACTGCGGCATCCTGGCTGTACACATACACGAGACGGTCATCAATCACGCCGTAGCCGGTGATGACGCCGTCACCCGGAGCATCTGCCTGCTGCATATTGAAATCCGTGCTTCGCTTCGTCACAAGCGCACCGATCTCAACAAAACTGTTGTTGTCCAGCAGGGTCTCAATGCGTTCCCGTGCGGACAGTTTCGCTGTACTACTCATGTTCAGCCCTCCGTTGATATAATCATAACTGCGCATCGCAACCGCTCGGAAAATGCCCTGAAAACAACTTGTCAGGCCTTCTTTCCGATGCGATACACAGGTATCTTTGGTATGGCGATAAACCAAAATCCACCGAATAGCATTATAGCGAAAACACTGCCAAAAAGCAACTAAAAAAATGCCCGTTTCGACCTTTTTGTCGAAACGGACAGAATGGTGTTCACATTGTGTCGGAATCCTGTCAAAATCGCTGTTGCGGCAGCGTACCGAAGGCAAACTACACGCAACAGAAACCTATTCGAGTTCATCCACTGGACCTTCCGTTGAGTATTCGGAAAGCACGCATCGGATCGCATCGTAGGAGAATCCCTTGCGGATCAGACCTGCATAGACTTTCCTGCGCTGCTCCGCCGTCATCACGGTCCCATGCACTCTTCCGGTCACATACCGTCTGACAGCAAGGATCTCCGGTGATTCCGCATCCTCCTCCGCATTCGTATCGTTGCTGTCTTTCACAAACAGTTCGTAGGCTGATGCGAGGGTATCGGGTTCCACCCCCCGCGACAAAAGGACCTGCTGCATCTCCCGATAACTCTTCGATTTCGCATGCGCACGAAAATAATTGACCGCATACCGCTGCTCATCGATATACCGGAACGATGTCACATACGCAATGATCTCCCACGTCTGCTCCTCAGTATAGTCCCCGGCGATCAGCTTATCGTGCAGTTCCTTCGTCGTTCGATCCTGGAGCTGCAGCAGCTCCAGTGCCTTACGCTTGCCGCGCGGCAGGATCGTCTCCTGTACAATCTTCTGCCACGCTGCCTCAGTAATCTCCGAACCGGCTTCAAGCCGATATGCGGAGACATCTCGGTTATCCAGAAAACCTGCCGAAGCGCCGTCCAGCCATACGACAGTCTGACGCTTTCCCTTCGGTATCAGATCGGTTATCAACATGGTACGAACCCTTTACTATCCCAAACAGGATTGTCCTTCGAAAGAACGATCAGCCCGGATATCAGCGGGATCCGCATATCCTTCCGATCACTCCTCTTCCTCATCCGCGCTCTTCATCTTCGCAAGATACTTGTCACGCACCTTCGCTTCGATCTCCTGCATCACATCCGGATGCTCGCGAAGATAGAGCTTGGCATTCTCACGGCCCTGACCGATCTTCTCCCCGAGATATGCAAACCATGCACCGCTCTTGGCGACCACATCGCTGGAGCATGCAAGATCGAGGATATCGCCTTCCTTGGAGATGCCTTCGCCGAACATAATGTCGAACTCCGCCTCCTTGAACGGCGGCGACACCTTGTTCTTCACAACCTTCACGCGGGTACGGTTGCCGATCGCCTCGCCGCCGGACTTGATCGTCTCAATGCGACGAACATCCAGACGCACGGAGGAATAGAACTTTAACGCACGGCCGCCGGTGGTTGTCTCGGGGTTTCCGAACATCACGCCGACCTTCTCACGAAGCTGGTTGATAAAGATCACGATACAGTTGGTCTTGCTGATCACGGACGTCAGCTTACGAAGCGCCTGTGACATCAGACGAGCCTGCAGACCGACATGGGAATCGCCCATCTCACCCTCGATCTCCGCCTTCGGAACCAGAGCTGCAACGGAGTCCACGATCACGATATCCACGGCTCCGGAACGAACGAGCGTCTCGGTGATCTCAAGCGCCTGCTCACCGTCATCGGGCTGGGAAATGTAAAGGTTGTCCACATCCACGCCGATCGCCGCCGCATAGTTCGGATCCAGCGCATGTTCCGCATCGATGAAACCGGCGATACCGCCGCGCTTCTGTACTTCGGCGACCGCATGAAGAGCGACCGTCGTCTTACCACTTGACTCCGGACCGTAGATCTCAATCACGCGTCCCTTCGGGAATCCGCCGATGCCGAGCGCGATATCCAGGCTCAGCGATCCCGTAGGTACCGCCTCGATGCTCATCGCCGCGCTGGGCTCTCCGAGCTTCATGATCGCTCCCTTACCGTAACTCTTCTCCAACTTGGAGATTGCCGCCTCCAATGCTTTCAACTTCTCTTCCGTTGCCATCCCGATAACCGCCTTTCCGAACATATGTTCTGTTTGTATATTATACTGTTTTCCCGTAGTTGTCAACTGAAAAATCACAGAAAATCGCAAAAACTTTCCGCGGTTTCTCCAGTCGGCATCCCGGCGTATTTTCTCTCTCCGCTGACATTCATCATAGCGGAAACCGCCTGAAAAATCCATTCGCATACCGAACAAAGAACCGGCCTGTTTTTCTGCGAAAACGGTCGGGAACATGCTCGCGTCCCTCCCGCCATCACCATAATGCCATATTGGAAGTACGTTTTTTGGTACTTTTGCAAAAAATTCCCTGCGTTTTGCAAAATATCGCGCAGCCGTCGGAATTTCCGGCGGCTGCGCGCATTTTCCAAGCAGTAATCTGATTTCTGCGTCTGTCTTACTTCAGATACATATTGTTGAAATCGTCGACCATCGACTGAATCGAACCATTGGCTGCCTTCAGACGTTCTGCCGGTTTCATGTCCGCACCATCCAGCAGGTAGAGCAGATCCGTCTGGATCGGTCCCGTATCGTTATTCCATAGCCCGGGAACCGCGAGGCTGAGATTCGGCGTTGCGATCCCGCCGTGGAGCATCATGTTGAGCGTCTCATCGACTGCCCGCTTTTCCAATATTGACTCATACGGAAGTTTCCATGCCCCGGGATCCTCCTCCAATTCGGGAGGTACATTGGTATAAATGTTATACGCAAATGCGATGTCGTTCAGGCGTTCCTGTGTCTTCTCACAATTCGGGATCACGTAGATGATCTCCTTGGATACCGACACATAGTCATCCGCGTTCGGTCCCTTCGGGAAACATGCAAAGCCGAAATCGAATATCTGCCGGACGATTTCGTCATCACCGGCCTCAAACATATAATTTGAATAATACTCCTCGGCAATCATTATGACTGCTTTCTGATCATGGAAATCGTTCCAGTAATAATCCCAGTTGTCATCACTGCCGCGTCTGCGCGCCAGCCCGTCCTCATAGAACGAGTACGCCCAGTTGCAATCCGCGATGATATCCTCGCTTGTAGTATTATTTACGTATCTTCCGTCGGCATCCTTACCGACAAACTGATGACCGTTCGAGAGAACCGCCGCCTCGAAGAAAACGGACTGGTAAGGGGCAAGTCCGTATATATCCGTGGTACCGTCCGCGTCGAGATCTCTGGTGCAAGCCTGTACAAATTCCCGGAATGCATCCCAGGTCCATTCTCCGCTTGCCTGCAGATCGTAAATGCGGTCAACCTCACTCTTGCCCAGAATCTGCTCAACAAGATTCTTGTTCCAGAAGATACCCATGCCCGGCTCATCTTCGGTCGTAAAGCCGTATATTGCGGTTCCGACCGTCATACTTTGACGGATCTGCTGATTCCATTTGCCGTCCGAAAAATCAAACTCCGGAAGTTTCGAAACATCTGCAATCAGCGTTTTTTCCCCATCATACAGAAAGTTGCCGAAAAAACGATAATCGACTGCCATGATCTCCGCGAGAGGCTCATTGGTCAGAATGGACAATGCATAGCTATCCATCTGATCTGCCCATCCGCATACTGTACGACGCGCAATCGTAAAATGATGCCGTTCCATCATCTCGGTGAGATAATCCGCCCGAACGTTCTCCTCGTAGGTGGAAGGCGGCAGATCCACATCCCCGCTCCACCAGTCGCCGATGATGATCTCCATGTCGTGAAGATCTCTCGACGGGTCATACTCGGCACTTCCGCCGGAATCTTTCATCGGATCAAACACGACTAGCGTTCCGTCAGGGATATCCTGACCACTCATATCCCGAACAAACGTTATTCCGTCAAACTCCGCTTCATTCAGCATCTTCACGCATTCCTGACGGAAACGTTCCGCCTCTGCGCTTCCCATCGCCGCATCCGCGTACGGAATGATGTATTTCGCATTATTTGCAAGACCGGTTATCGACCGTAACAACAGATCGACCTCCGGATCTTCGTAGTCCACCTTCCATGCGGGGATATTGTTCTCGCTCAGGTAATCATATTTGCTGACCAGTTTCGCGAACTCGTACGCAAACTGCGCTGCGACATCGGGATGCGCGGACTCAGCGGAAACCACCAGAATATTCTCGGTTTCACCGATCAGTTGTCCGGATGCGGACTTCTGCTTGTTCAGCACCGGGAACTCCGATGCTTTAACGCTTCCGATCGCCGCATGCTCCCCGGCATTTTTCGACGAATCCAGGAAAAATGCCGCTTTTCCCTGAAGGAACTGCTCTTTCGCCGCGCTGTAGGTGTTCGTGAGGTACTCTCCGCCGAAATATCCGTTTGCCATCAGGTACCGGAATGCGTTCACGGCGCCGGCCACCTCTCCGTTCTTCCAACCCGCAGTTCCGTTGCAGATTGCGCTCAGTGTCCGGCCTCCGCAGGTTTTTTCGATCATGGATTCCAGGAAAGCCGCAACATACTCCGCGTCATCCCCGCAGAAAGCGAACGGTGTGATCCCTTTTGCATGCAGCGCCGCGCAGCACTCGATCAGATCGAGGTAAGTGGACGGCACTTTGTCATATCCCGCCTCGCTGAGCAGATCCGTGTTGACATACATGCAGTACAGCTCCACCGTGCACGGGATGCCGTAAAGGCTGCCGTTAACCGTCACGGCGTCACATGCCTTCCGGGGCAGGCTGTCGGAAAAAGCTTTGTACGCCTCGTCGAGGCAATACAGTCTTCCTCTCCCTGCGCTGTCGACGAATTCCTCCCCGATCTGAGCAAGGAAAATGTCCGGAAGTTCTCCTGTATCTTTCGCATACTCCAGTTTTTGCCGATACTCCTCGGAATCAAGTGCGTACCATGAGAACTCGATCTCCGGATGCTTTTGAACCATATCGATCGCTGCCGCTTCAAACGCATACCTTCTCGCATCGTCTTCCGTGACGTCACACCACAGTTCCAGCGAAATGCTCACCGGTTCCGTGGGCGTGGGCGTGGACGTTGGCGTAAGTGTCACCGTAGCCGACGGTTCGGCCTGTTTCTCAGTCGGATCCGCCGTCACGGCAGGCGCCTTGACCGCTTTCTCGGTCGGTGTCACCACGGTCTCCTCCTTGCCGCCTTTTTCACAGGCACATATCGCCAGTGATAAGACAGCCAGCAGAAGCAACAACAAACTCTTTTTCATTTTTGTATCCCCCATTTTCCGAACGTGATCTCACGTTCTGTTTTCAGATAAAAGCCCGGATCCCGCTCTCCTTTCAACGGGTTCCTTCCGGTTTCGTCGCACGGACTGCCGGATCAGTCGATATTGTCCGGATCGGTTCCCCCGACCGGTTCAAACAGTGCCTCTGTAAACGCATACGGGTCGAACTTCTGCATGTCGTCGATCTTCTCCCCGACGCCGATGTATTTGACCGGAATGCCGAGTTCCTTCTGGATCGCGATGGCGATACCGCCCTTGGCCGTTCCGTCGAGTTTCGTGATAACGATGCCCGTGATGTCCGCGATCTCGTTGAATTCACGCGCCTGCACGAGCGCGTTCTGTCCGGTCGTTCCGTCCAACACGACAAATGTCTCGCGATGAGCGTTCGGATACTCGCGGTCGATCACACGGTTGATCTTGCCGAGCTCGTCCATCAGGTTTTTCTTGTTGTGAAGCCGGCCCGCCGTGTCCACGATCAGCACATCTGCCTTGCGGGCTTTCGCCGCCGTCACCGCATCGAACACGACCGCTGCCGGATCGGCACCTTCCTTCGCTGCGATGATCTCGCAGCCTGCGCGGTGCGACCACTCGATCAACTGCTCCGTCGCCGCCGCGCGAAACGTGTCCGCCGCAGCTAAGAGCACCCGTTTCCCGTCAGCCCGCAGCGAGCCGGCGATCTTGCCTGCTGTCGTCGTCTTGCCGACGCCGTTCACGCCGACCATCAGGATGACCGAAGGCTTGTCCTCGAACTCGTACGCATCCTCCGGCACCGCCATCTGCTCGCGGATCGTGTCCATCAGAAGCTGCCTGCACTCCGACGGCTCCTTGATATGCTGCTCCTTCACCTTCGCGCGCAGGCTCTCCAGGATTCCCTGCGTCGTGGCGACACCGATGTCCGCCATGATCAGGATCTCCTCCAGTTCCTCGTAGAAATCCTCGTCGATCCTGCTGCCGCCGAACAGCGAGCGCAAGCCCTCCGCGAGGTTATTTCTCGTTTTGCTCATGCCCGCGAACAGACGCCGGAAGAATCCCTTCTTTTTGACCGGTTCCTCCTCCGTCTCTTCCTCTGCCGGCTCCACGCTCTCGCCGAGCGCAATGGATTCCGCCTCGTACTCCGTGCCCGTGAAGTCCGCCGCGTTCTCCGCGACTTCTTCCCCGTCGTTTCCGCCGGCATCATTCCCACAGATCTCCGCGATCACATCGCTGTCCGGGAGGTCACTGTCCTCCTCGGAAAATGCGTTGCCTCCCGCCGGGTATCCGGGCAGTTTTCCCTCCCCGAAAGCCGCTCCGTCTGCCGGGATCCCGTCTCCTTCGACGGCATCGATCTCGGCCTCAGGACTGCCTTCCGCAGTTCCTTCCTCAGCGGAGTCTGCTGCGGACAGTTCCTCCTGCAGTTCTTCCTCCGTCTTCTTTTTCTTCTTCCAGAAAAACATCGTTTTCTCCTCCGATATTTTTATCAAGAACGCCTTGGCGTTCTTGCCGCGGCGCGTGCGGTGCATAGCACCTTCCTTGGCACGCGCCTGCGATCCTTCCATAAGCTTTATCACGGACGGGGTATTTCCCCGACGTGAGAAAGCTTACTGATCCAGCTCGCTCTCGATCAGGTTGACCGAGACAAGCGTCGAAATGCCCTTCTCCTGCATGGTGATGCCGTACAGGGCTTCCGCTGCCGCCATGGTGCCACGGCGGTGCGTGATCACGATAAACTGCGTCTCATCCGAGAGTTTGCGCAGATACTGTGCGAACCGTCCGACGTTGGAGTCGTCGAGCGCCGCCTCGATCTCGTCAAGCAGACAGAACGGCGACGGTTTCAGATCCAGGATGGCAAACAACAGGGCAATCGCCGTGAGCGCTTTCTCGCCGCCCGAGAGCTGCAGCATGTTCTGCAGTTTCTTGCCCGGCGGCTGCACGTTGATCAGAACGCCGGCCTCCAGAACGTCCTCTCCCTCGCTGAGGGAAAGCGTCGTCTTTCCGCCGCCGAACAGCTCGCGGAACACGCGGTCGAAGCGCACCTTCAACTGCTCAAACGTCTCCGTAAACTGCTTGCGCATCTCCTCGTCGAGCGCCGCGATGATACCGGTGAGCGTCTTCTCCGCATCGAGGATATCCTTGCGCTGCGCCGTCAAAAACTCGTAGCGCTCCTTCGCCTCACGGTACTCCTCGATCGCGTCGACATTGACATTGCCGAGGCCGCGGATCTTATTTTTCAATTCATAAACCGCCTTGCGGTTCAGCGTCGCATTGTCGTACTCGGGGCTGCGATGTTCGCACGCCTCGGTGTAGGTCAGCCCGTACTCCTCCCACATGTAGCGGGTGTTCGACTCAAGCTGATCCTCCATTTTCTCCTTCTGACTCTGCAGACGGTACTGCTCCTTGTCGAGTGATGACATGGTGCGCGACAGACTCTCTCTGCGCTCGAAGAAATCACGGTTCTGCTTTGTAATCTCGTCAGCGAGCGTTGTCAACTCCGTGATCAGCGCATCCGTATCCTGGATGTCGCGCTGCAACTCGCACTGGCGCTCCTCGATCTCACGGATCGACTCCTCGCGCTCTTTGATCTGTTTCTTTGTCTCGTCGCGTTCAGTCTCCGCATCCAGAAGTTCTTTCTTGTACTGCGTGCGCTCCCGCTCGATCCGCTCTCCCGTGTCGCGCTGGTACTCCACACTCTGCAGCAGTCCGTTGTACTCCGTCAGCGTGCGCACCGCATCGGCGCTGGTCTCGTCCTGACGGCTCCGGATCTCCTCCATCTCCGCATGGATCCGGTCCGCCGTCTCGCGGTTCTGCTCGCTCTGCTGCTCGTTGATGTCGATCTGCTCCTGAAGACTGCGGTTGTTCGCGCGGATCGTCTCGATCTGCGACTCCGCCTCGACAATCTCCTTCTTCAGCGCATCGCGCCTGTCAAGAAGTCCGCCGTTCTGCTCCTTCTCATGCTGCAGGTTCATCTCCGCCGTGTTGCGGGCGATCATTTTCTCCTGCAATGCCGTGCGCGCCAGTTCCTGCTCGTTCCGAAGCGCCTCGCGTTCCTTGCGGTACCGTGCCACCGTGCGCTCGCAGGCATCCGCCTCTTTCTTCTTCTCGGAAAATTCTTTCTCCGCTTCTTCCGCTTCCCTGCGTCGTCCGAGCAGATTGCCGGCATTGCGGAACGCACCGCCGGATACCGCGCCGCCGGGTGCGAACAGCTCGCCCTCCAGCGTCACAAGACGCAGTTTTTGCTTGTATTTCTTCTCCAGCGCGATCGCATGGTCGATCGTATCCACAACGAGGAAACGTCCGAGAAGATACGCGGCTGCCTCGCGGTACTCTTCACCGGTGCTCACGAGCTCCGACGCGATCCCGAGCACGCCCTTCTCCTTCATAACATCCTCGTCAAACTCATCCTTCTTCGCGCGGATTTCCCGCAGAGGAAGGAAGGTCGCGCGACCCAGCCGGTTTTTCTTCAAATGCTCGATCAACGCCTTCGCGGTGTCGGTGTTATCCACAACGATGTTCTGGATATTGCCGCCGAGCGCGGTCTCGATCGCAGTCTCGTAGCGCTCCTCCGTCTGGATGATATCAGCGACCACGCCGTGGATTCCCTTCCGCGTGTTCTTCTCCTCCATCACCTTCCGTACGGTTCCGGCGTAACCCTCATAGCGTTCCGCCAGATTGCGAAGCGTCTCGAACCGTGTCTGCGCAAGCGTTGCCTTCTTGCGGACATCGTCCAGACGGGCCGTCGCGTCCGCGATGGACTCGCTCAGCGAACGGATCCTGTCATCCCGCTCCGACGAAGCCTTCTGCATCCGGGTAACCTCGGACGACACATCCTTGAGAAGCTGCGTCGCCTCCTCGATCTTCCTGTTGGCCTCATCCGCCTCCGCCTTAAACTGCAGCAGTCTGGCGTTGGTCTCCGCCTTGCTGATGGAATACTGTTCCAGCAGCGTGTTGTTGCGCTCCAGCTCGGTCTTCAGATCGGTATTTTTCTGTAAAATGGTAAACTGCGCGGTGCGAAGCTCCTGCTCCCTGGCGATCCTCGAGTCGATCTCCGACTTCATCTCGCCGAGTTTTGCCTCCGCGGCATTCTTGGCATCCGCAAGCTCTTCCAGCTGCTTTGCGTACCCCGCCTGTTTCTCCTGATAGCTCGCAAGTTCCTCCTCGCGCTCGGCGATCAGTCCCTGCAGCACAACGATCCGGTTCTCGGTCTGCTCCGCCTGCTTGGCAAATGCTGCAACCTGCTCGGTGAGCACGTTTCGCTCACCGCTTCCCTTCTCAGCCTCAATCCGGTTCTGCGCGTTCTTCTCCTTCGCCTGCGACAGCGCCTCCCGGTGCTGTTCCAGCTCGTTCAGCAGGCGGTCATACTCGTCCTTGGCCTTCTCGTAGTCCGCTGTCGCGCGGGCAAGATCCTCGGACACGCTCGCGAGATGCTCGTCATTTTCCTTCTTGAGAACGATGTTCTTCTCGTACTCCATCAGAAACTGGTTGACCTCGCGGTCACGCAGTTCCTCTCGCAGGGCAAGGTACTCCCGTGCCTTGGCGTCCTGCCTGGAGAGCGGGTCGAGGCGCCCCTCGATCTCCGTGATGATATCGTTGACGCGGGCGAGGTTCTGACGCTCCTCCGCGAGATTTTTCTCCGTCTGCAGCTTGCGCTTCTTGACTCTTGTGATGCCGGCAGCCTCGTCGAAGATCTCCCGGCGCTCCTCCGGCTTTCCGCTCAGAACCTTGTCAATCTGTCCCTGCCCGATGATCGAGTAGCCCTCCTTGCCGATACCGGTGTCGAAGAAGAGCTCCTGCACGTCGCGCAGACGGCATTCGGTGCCGTTGATCAGATATTCGCTCTCACCGGAACGGTACACGCGCCTCGCGACCGTCACCTCGTCGTAGGTGATCGGCAGCTTGTGGTCGCTGTTGTCGAGTGTGAGCGAGACATACGCAAAGCTCATCGGTTTGCGCGTCTCGGTTCCGGAAAATATGACATCCTGCATGCTGCTTCCGCGCAGCTGCTTGGCGCTCTGCTCTCCGAGCACCCAGCGCACCGCATCGGCAACATTGCTCTTGCCGCTTCCGTTCGGTCCGACAATGCCGGTGATCCCGCCGTCAAACTCGAAGCGGATCTTGTTGGCAAATGCCTTAAAGCCATGTACTTCTATGCTTTTCAGATACATGTTGAACTCTCCTTACAGCGAGGCAATCAGCTTCTTTATCATTTTCGCGGCGCACTCCTGCTCCGCCTGTTTCTTCGAATGTCCCGTTGCGATCTCACAGTAACGGTCTACGCTGCAGGACATGGTGAACTCCTTGCAGTGCGCAGGTCCATCCTCCTTCACGAGCGCGTAAGTCGGCTCGCACTTGAAAAGCTGCTGAGACATCTCCTGCAGTTTCGTCTTCGCGTCCCGGAACAGCTGGCTTTCCGATAGGTTTGCCAGAACGAATCTGCGGACAAATTCTCTCGCAGGCTCCAGTCCTCCGTCCAGGTAGATCGCTCCGATCACGGATTCGAACGCGTCGGACAGAATGGAATCCCGATCCCGTCCTCCGGTCATATCTTCGCCGTGTCCCAGCCGCAGGCACTCGCCGAGATTGATGTCCCTTGCGCAGATCCCGAGAGACGGTTCGCACACGATACTTGCCCGAAGTTTCGACATGCTTCCTTCGTGAAGATCGATTCTCGTCTCATACAGGTACTCGCTCGTCACGAGTTCCAGCACGGCATCACCCAGAAACTCCAGCCGCTCATTGCACTCGACAACCCGCGCGCCGCGGCTGTTCTCGTTGGCGTAGGAACTGTGCGTAAGCGCAAGCGTCAGAAGTTCCGGATTCTGAAACCGGTAGCCGATCGTCTGCTGCAGCCTTTCTTTTACTGATTCACCCATGTTTATTCCTCAAAAAACTTTCATTGTGTCTGCGATAGTCAGATCGATGCGAGCGCTCTCTTCACTCTGTCACAGAGATCGCCGACCGTGCGGATCTTCCTGTCCGCCATCTCCGGCTGCAACTGCGCGTCGAGCACATCCTCAAGCGTGAGCAGGATCCGGTACATATCAAGGGAATCAACGCCGAGATCCTC
Organism: uncultured Lachnoclostridium sp.; assembly: GCA_946415315.1. GTDB lineage: Bacteria > Bacillota > Clostridia > Lachnospirales > Lachnospiraceae > ISDg. The sequence goes on from CAMKRZ010000012.1 coordinate 46,196, forward strand.
GATCAGCAGCGTGTCCTTTGTGATGGTGTCGCGGCTTACGTGCATCACGTCCGCGATGACACCGACAATCTGATCAAACATAATACACTACCTCCGGATCATTTTGCGACAGTTCCGAGGTTGTCCCGGATCTTGCCGCTGATATCCTCCTTTACAAACGCGATGCACTGCACAAGCGCATTGCGGATTTCCACGGAAGTCGAGTTGCCGTGCGTCTTCACGACAAGGCCGTTCAGGCCGAGCATCGGAGCGCCGCCGTGGTCCGATACGTCAAATGTCTTCAGCGTATTCTTAAGCGCCGGTTTTGCGAGCGCCGCGCCGATCTTGCTGCGGGTGGTGGACGTCAGTCCCTGCTTGATCTTCCGAAGAAGCGTTGTAGCAAGGCCCTCGTAGAGCTTGAGGATGACATTTCCGACAAATGCTTCGCAGACGATCACGTCCGCGACTCCCGACGGGATCTCGCGCGACTCCACGCTTCCGATGAAATTGATGTCAGTACGCTCCTTGAGAAGAGGATAGGTCTCTTTGACGAGCATGTTGCCCTTCTCCTCCTCCGTGCCGATGTTGACAATTCCCACGCGCGGATTCTCGATACCGACAACGTGCTTCATGTAGATGGATCCCATCACGGCGAACTGCACCAACTGAGACGGACGAGCGTCCACATTGGCGCCGCAGTCGATCAGCAGGGAGACTCCCTTCTCCGTGGGGATCAGCGGAGCAAGCGGCGTGCGTTCCACACCGCGGATCCGGCCGATCAGGATCACGCCTCCGGCCAGTACCGCGCCGGTGCTTCCGGCAGAAACGAACGCGTCGCATTCGCCGTGACGCACCAGGTTGAGCGCAACCGTGATGGAGGAATCCCTCTTCTTCCGCACAGCTTCCACCGGAGCCTCATCGCAGGTGATCTCCTCCGTCGCGTTCACCACGGTGATCTGCTCTGCCGGGTACGTGTATTTTGCGAGCTCCTCCCGGATGATCTCCTCGCGACCGACCAGCGTCACGACAAGTTCCGGATGGGCATTGACCGCCTCCGTCGCTCCCTTGATGATCTCGACAGGCGCGTTATCCCCGCCCATCGCGTCCAGCGCTACGCGTACCTTCTCTTCCATGCTGCTCCTCTCTGCGGCTGTGCCGCCGCGGCCGCACATCTCCGCATCATTCGGAAAATGCCGCGACCCGTAAAGTGAAAAGAGCACAATGGGGATACCCCAATGTGCTCCTGTTCCCACATATTGTTCTACAGTTATGAGTTATGCTTCCGTGTCAGGCTTCCGTAACAGGCTCCTCAACTGCTTCTGCAACAGTCTCCTCTGCAGGTGCCTCAACTGCTTCCTCTGCAGCAACCGGCTCATCGTACTCTGCCTCATCCGCCTCAATTGCCTTCATGCTCAGGCTGATGCGCTTGTCCTCGGGCTTGAAGTCAACGATCTTCGCCTCGATCACCTGGCCGACCGAAAGAACATCCGCCGGCTTCTCAACACGCTTGCGGGAAATCTGCGAAACATGCAGCAGACCGTCCACGCCGGGTGCGATCTCAACAAATGCGCCGAATGCCGTCATACGTGCAACACGACCGGTTACGATCGTGCCGGGAGCGAAGCGCTCCTCTGCATCCTTCCAAGGGTTCTGATCCGCGAACTTCATGCTCAGGGAGATCTTCTCACCATTGATCGCCTTGACGAAAACCGTCACGGTGTCGCCGGTCTTGAAGAGCTTCTTGGGATTGTCGTTGCGGCCCCAGGAAACTTCGGAAACGTGAAGGAGTCCGTCTACGCCGCCGATGTCAACAAATGCACCGAAGTCCGTCACATTGCGGATCGTGCCCTCGATCACGTCGCCGACCTGAAGCTTTGCGAGCAGAGCTTCCGTCTTCTCCTTCTTGCGCTCCACGATCAGATCGCGGCGGTTGCCGATGATGCGTCTCTTCTTCGGATTGTACTCCGTAACGCGGAACTCGATCTCCTGATCCTGGAACTTCGTAAGATCCTTCTCGTAAATATCAGACACAAGGCTTGCCGGAATGAACACGCGGCAGTCATCGACTACAACGTTCAATCCGCCGGTCACAACCTGCGAAACCTTCGCGGTGAGCACGGTACCCTGCTCAAATGCTTCCTGAAGCACAGCGCTCGCGCGCTCGCTGTTCAGCTTTCTGCGGCTCAGGAGCACCTGTCCCTCACCGTCGTTAACCTTGATGACCTTCGCGGTAAGGGTATCTCCCTCCTTGACAACGGTGCGGAGATCGGCGATCGGCTGGGAAGAATACTCATTCTTCGCGATGATGCCGTCCGACTTGTAACCGATGTTCAGCGCGATTTCATCTTCTTTCACGCCAATGACAACGCCCTCGACTACCTCTCCGTTTCGTATTGTTTTGAAGGATTCTTCCAACAGCTGATCAAAATTCTCATTGTCCATGATTGCATGAACCTCCTCGATAATGTTTCTCGGGGTGGACGCCCCAGCAGTAATACCTACGTAACGAAAAGATGGTAAGGGTTCCTTCTCCAAATCCGCCGCCGACTGTATATACCGCGTATTCCTGCATTCCTGCGACGCGATCTCGTACAGCTTTCGGGTGTTGGAACTGTTGGCGCTACCGATCACAAGCATGGCATCACACTGCCTTGCAAGCGCTCGCGCCTCCGTTTGTCTCTCCTCTGTGGCATTGCAGATAGTGCTGATAGCGCTATCTTCTGCATTGTAACCCATTTTTCGGAAAATATCAACAAAATCTTTGAATTTTGTATGATTAAACGTGGTCTGCGCCACAATACAGATTTTCGCACCTTCGCGAGCCGCATTTTCCGCCGCTTTCAGCGCTTCTTCGGCCGTGGATATCACGGTCGCGCAGCCCTCGCACCAGCCCATGATGCCCTGCACCTCCGGGTGCCGGGAATCGCCGCATATGATAATCCGTTCTCCGTTTTGACTGTGCTCGCAAACGATCCGATGGATCTTCTTGACAAACGGGCAGGTTGCGTCCTCGATCCGCAGTTTTCCTCCCGACGCTTCCGCGGCCGCCCTGAGGCGCTCGTCCGCGTCCTTCGGAATTCCGTGGGATCGTATGACGATCGTCCCCTCCGTGATCCGGTCGATCTCCCCGAGGTCTTCGATCACGCGCACGCCGCGATTTGCGAGCGATGCCACGACATCCTCGTTGTGGATGATCGGTCCGAACGTGTACACCGGTCCGTGTTCGCCCTCGCTGAGCCGGTACACCGTATCCACCGCGCGCTTCACGCCGAAACAGAAGCCGGCGGTCTTCGCAACCGTGACACGCTTCCGCGGTACGCCTGCCGTCCCGTCAGCCGTTACCTTCCTCGGCGATACATTCGTCGCCCCGGCGGTCGTTTTATTTCTCTGTGGTTCGGCAGTCGCCTCTTTCTCAGTCTGTGCCCCGCCCGGAGCACTCACGCGAAAAAATCGCTCTTGCCGCCGTTCTCCGAAGTTCCGCACAATTCCAGCAGACGTGCCTCCACCTCGGGGATCGTCATGTCGGACGTGTCGACCAGGACCGCGTCCTCCGCCTGCCGAAGCGGCGCGTGTTCGCGGTGCATGTCGCGGTAATCACGCTCCGCGATGTCCTTCGCGATCTGCTCGATATCCGCGGGCTGTCCCTTCTTCTCATACTCGAGGGCACGGCGTCTCGCGCGCTCCTCGATGGATGCCGTGAGATAGATTTTCACGTCGGCGCCCGGAAGCACAAACGTGCCGATATCGCGGCCGTCCATCACGACGTCCGCCTCCCGGCCAAGTCTGCGTTGCAGCTCGGTCATTTTCTCCCGCACCTTCGGGTTGACCGACGAAGCGCTCGCCATGTTTCCGACTTCCTCCGTGCGGATGAGCCCGTTGACATGCTCGCCGTTTAGGAGCACCTGCTGCTCCCCGTCCTCAAATGCGATCGTGATGTCCGCCTCGCCGCAGGCAGCCTCGATCTTCTCCGTCTCGTCCGCCAGGATTCCTCTTCGAAGCAGGAACAATGCCATCGCACGGTACATCGCGCCCGTGTCAACATAGATGTATCCGAGTTTCTTCGCAAGGCTCCTCGCGATCGTACTCTTGCCCGCGCCCGCAGGTCCGTCAATTGCAATCTGTCGTCCCATGGTTATTCTCTCTTTCCTTCGTCGTATGCATCTGTATTTGAACTCCCCGGACGGGGGCATTTTTTCGCTGTACACCGTCCTTCAGGCTTCCGCTGCCGCCTTCCGCCCGGCCAGCATTCCCGTTGACCAGGCGATCTGCAGGTTGAAACCTCCCGTGACCGCGTCGAGGTCAAGCACCTCGCCCGCAAAAAACAGTCCTTTCGTCAGGCGGGACTCCATCGACGACGGGTTCACTTCCTTCGTCTGGATTCCGCCCTTGGTCACAACCGCCTCATTGTACCCGCCGAGTCCGGTAATGTGAATCGTCATGGCCCGCAGCTCCTTTGCGAGGCTCTGCCGCTGCTCCTTCGTCACGCTTCCTGCCTTGCGATCCTCCGGGATCCCCGCTCTTCGCAGAATTTCCGCACCGAGCGCTGCCGGCACCAGCACGCCAATCAGATTTCCCATCTGCTTCGCATGTCCCGCCTCGAATTCGCGCACCAGCCGGGCATCGAGCTGCTCGTCCGTAAGCCCCGTCTTCAGGTCAATGACCGCAGTCCCGCCCGCAAGTGCATCTCCCGCCACGGCCGTCGCCGTGAGCACCGTCGGACCGCTGATCCCCTTGTGTGTGAACAGAAGCTCTCCGAAATCCTCCGCGAGAAGCCTGCCTTCCGCCCCCAGGAAACGCACGTTGACATTACGGAGCGACAGTCCCGACAGGTCGCTGCAGCATGCATCCTCCGCAGTGAGCGACACAAGGGATGGCCGCAGTTTCGTCACCGTGTGCCCGCACGCCTTCGCCATGCGGTAGCCGTCGCCGGTCGAGCCGGTGCTCGGGTAGGAAAGCCCGCCCGTCGCCACGATCACGGCGTCCGCCGCCAGCTTCGCGCCGTCGGCAAGGATAACTCCCCGCACCCGGAAAATGTATTCCGCCTTCTTTTTCGTTTTTCCGCTCCTGCCCCGGCGTCCGCCCTCCGTGCTGCCGCCGTCGGACGCTTCTGTTCCCGCGTTCTCACCGATTGTGCACATGGCCTTCGCGCCTGTCAACACCTCAGCGTCCGCAACGTCAGCCTCCGCCGGGCCGTACTGTTCCGTCCACAGCGAGGCAACCTCCGCGTGCAGATGCACCGAGACTCCGAGCCTGCGGCACTCGCGTTCCAGCGCGCGAATGACGTCCGAGGATTTGTCGGATACCGGGAATACGCGTTTCCCGCGCTCCGTCTTAGTCGGAAGTCCGAGCCTTTCGAACAATGCAACGGTGTCAAGATTTGTCAGCCCGTGCAGAGCGCTCAGAAAGAAGCGCGGATTGGAAACCACATGTTCCGGAAATTCCGAAACATCACAGGCATTGGTCAGGTTGCACCGCCCCTTGCCTGTGATGTATATTTTCTTGCCGAGTTTTTCATTTTTCTCAAGGAGAGTGACCCGTGCGCCCTCTCCCGCAGCGCCGATCGCAGCCATCATGCCGGCCGCGCCGCCGCCGACCACGATCACATGCCTCATGATGCGTTCTTCTTCTCCTTATCGTCCTTCAGGACATCGATGTTCTTCCAGATGTAGTCCACAAGCGAGACCACTGTCATCAGAAGGGCAAACCACATGAGGATCTGTCCCAGAATGTCGACGATATGGAAGAACAGGTACTTGTTATACTCCTCGTTAGCCGTGAAAAGCATAAAGCAGCACATCAGCATCTGGGAAAATGTCTTGATCTTCCCGAGATATCCGGCCGCCAGCACCACGCCCTTGTCGCAGGCGATCAGACGGAATCCGCTTATGATGAACTCGCGCGCCATGATGACGGCGACCACCACCGCGGGAATCTTCTTGAACTCGATCAGCAGGATCAGCGCCGTACAGACGAGGATTTTGTCCGCAAGGGGATCCATAAATTTGCCGAATGTCGTCACAAGGTTGTACTTGCGCGCGATATGTCCGTCCAGGAAATCCGTAAAACTTGCCGTCGCAAACACCGCGAGCGCGATGAAATTGTAGTACGGCAGGTATTTCTCCAGCATCAGAAGCACGACAAAAACCGGGATCATAAACACCCGGACCATCGTGATTCGGTTGGGAAGGTTCATCTTAATCATTCGTCTGCCACCTCACCGGTAAGATCATATTCCCGGGCCGATGTGATCCGTACGGAAACAACATCCCCGGACATGAGGGACTGCGGTCCCTCGAAAAATACGGCGCCGTCGATCGTCGGCGCATCCCCCTCCGTGCGCCCCGTGAACACCTCTTCCTCCGGAAGATAGCCGTCCACAAGCACCGGAAGCGTCCGCCCGACCAGGCTCTCGCTGTAGTCGCTGCAGATTGTGCGCTGCAGCTTCATGATCACATTTTTCCTGCGCTCCCGAATGCGCTTCGGGATCTGCCCCTTCATCTTCGCGGCATCCGTTCCCTCCTCCTTCGAGTACGGGAAACAGCCGAGCCTCTCGAAACGCATTTTCCGCACAAACGACTCAAGCTTCGCAAAATCCTCCTCGGTCTCCCCGGGAAATCCCGTGATCAGAGTCGTGCGAAGCACGATGCCCGGAATGCGTCTTCGGAGTTTCGCGACCGTCGCCTCGATGTCCTCGCATGTCGTGCGGCGTCCCATGCGGCGAAGGATGTCATCCGAAGCGTGCTGGATCGGCATATCGAGATACCGGCACACCTTCGGTTCACTCGCGATCGCCTCGATCAGCGTCTCGTCAATCTCCTCGGGGTACGCGTACATCACACGTATCCTCGCAAGGTCCTCAATGCGGCACAGTCTGTGCAAAAGTTCCGCGAGTTTCTTCTCGCCGTACAGATCCGTTCCGTAGATCGTCGTCTCCTGCGCCACGAGGATCAGCTCCCTCGTGCCGGCTGCCGCCAGACGCTCCGCCTCGGCGACCAGACGTTCCATCGGGAACGAGCGGTAAGGGCCGCGGATCTTCGGGATGATGCAGTATGTGCAACACTTGTCACAGCCTTCCGCGATCTTTAAATACGACACATAGTTGCCCGCGGTGATCGCGCGCGGTGTCTCCGGCTGCGGCAAGTACGAAAGCGGTCTGCGCGATTCGTACGCTCCTTCGACGGTAAGCGCCGCCACGATGTCCTCGTAGGACGATGTTCCGACGATCGCGTCAACCTCCGGGATCTCCCTGCGGATATCGTCCGCGTACCGCTCCGCAAGGCAGCCCGCAACCACGAGCCTTCGGAGTGTTCCTTCCGTTCTGCGGCTCGCGAGTTCGAGGATCGTGTTGATGCTCTCCTCCTTCGCGTCGCCGATGAAGCAGCACGTGTTCACAATCGCCGCGTCAGCCTCTTCGAGGTCGTCGGCGACCGTGTGACCGTCCTTCTGCAGAAGTCCCAGCATTACCTCGCTGTCGACAAGGTTCTTGTCGCAGCCGAGGGATATCAAAAATACTCTCATATTACCTTCTTTTTATGCCTGCAGGTCCACAGACTCCACGCAGTTGTTCATCAGCATCGCGATCGTCATCGGACCGACACCGCCCGGCACCGGGGTGATGGCTCCCGCAATCGGCTCGACGCTCGCAAAATCCACGTCGCCGCACAGTTTTCCGTCATCCATGCGATGGATGCCGACATCGATGACCGTGGCGCCCTCCTTCACGTACTCCGCCGTGATGAACTTCGGCTTGCCGATCGCCACAACAAGAATGTCCGCCCGCTTCGTAACGGATGCGAGATTTTTCGTGTGCGAATGGCACACCGTGACCGTGCCGTTCTCCGCGAGAAGCATCGCTGCCATCGGCTTACCCACGATGTTGCTGCGGCCGACGACCACGCATTCCTTCCCGTCGATGTCGATGCCCGTGCGCTTCAGAAGCTGGATCACACCGGCAGGCGTACAGGACCGGAAGCCCTTCTGTCCGATGTTGAGGCGGCCTACGCTCACAGGATGAAAACCGTCGACGTCCTTGTCCGGCGAGATCGCCAGAAGGATCTTCTCCTCGTCGATGTGCTTCGGCACCGGCAGCTGTACCAGTATGCCGTTCACGTCCGCGCGCGCATTGAGCTCCTCGATGATCGCGAGGAGTTCCTCCGTCGTCGTCTCCTCCGGAAGTTCATACGCGAGCGACCGGATCCCGATGTATTCGCATGCTTTCTTTTTATTCGATACATAGACTGTGGAAGCCTTGTCGTTGCCGACCTGGATCACGGCCAGACAGATTTCCCTGCCCTCAGCCGCATATGCCGCAACGCGCTCCCGCAGCTCGTCCTTGATCTCCGTGGAAATTGCCTTGCCGTCTATCCGAATTGCCATATCTCTTACCTCCGACTGTCGTTACCCATAAACAGGGTTTATTATACTCCATCCTGTCATGCAAAACAAGGATTACTTACGCGGGGATGCCCCGGTCATTGCCTCTCCCGCCGCGAAAACGCAGCGCTCCGCCGATCGGTTATCCCAGGTTCAGTAAAATGTAGACCAGCAGGATGATCAGACCGATACAGAACGCCATCAATCCGTACGAAAGGCTTCTGGAGACGAGTTTTACGCTCTCGGTCACATTTTCCCGGGCACGGTTGACCGCCTTGACACAGTCCGCCTGTCTCGGATTCTTGCGCCCGAACGTCGCATTCCACAGGCGTACTCCGATATTGCCGATGTGGCCGATCGGGTTGCAGATCGCCTCGCCGAGCGTGTTGGTCCTCTGCTCACACACCGGGCGCAGCACAGTGCGCCGCAGAAGAAGCATCGCGCCGTCGATGGTCTTGTCGATCAGCGTGAGGATACTCTTGCAGATCTTGAATACGATCAGGCCGAAGCCTTCCGTTCCCAGCTCCAGACCGCGCATCAGCGTGCCGAAGAAAGCCGGAAGAACAGACAGAAGCATCGGCCGGTAAACGACCTGCTCAAGCCCCGGTATTTTCTCCGCGCGGTCGACATATTCCGGTGTCTCGCGAAGCGGCACCCTGCGTTTCATTACGGCCGGCCGCACCACAAAGAAGAACAGCAGAACGCCGAAGCTCACGGAGATCAGACTGCCCTTGAGGCACTCCCACCCGAACAGTTCGGGCAGCGTCCGAAGCGGCGGATAATCCGTGACAGGCGACATAAACTCTGCAACCGGGCGCATCAGAACCTCCGGAAGCGCTCCGCCGACAAAGATCAAAAACGCGACAACCGACATCAAAACCATCGGAACGACCGGTGCGTACCGCTTCCCACAGCGAATGTCCGCCGCCACAACCTCAGGCGACGGCTTGCGCAGGAACAGCACGACGAAAAATTTGGTCATATATGCGAGCGTGCAGCCACCCGCCAGGAGGAAAAGATACTCCACAACGATGTAGCCGGCATTTTCGGTCGACTCGTGGCAGAGAACGATCGCCTCATGCAGCAGGGTTTTCGACACATAGCCGGACAGACCCGGAATGCCCGCGATTCCCAGCGATGCCACAAGCACAAGGATCATCAGCCATGGCTTGTTGCGCCCGAAGCCGCGCACCTTGTTGAGATCGCGCGAATGTACCCGTTTGACGACGATTCCCGCCACCAGGAACAATATCAGCTTAAAGAAGGAATGATTGATCATATGCAGCAGACATCCGCCGATCGCGTAGGCGTAGCCGCCGCTCGACATGCCGCATACGACTCCCGCTCCGGTCAGGATGAAACCGATCTGCGAGACGGATGAGCAGGCCAGCATGTGTTTGATATCCGTAGAAAATAAGGCTCTCACGGCTCCGATCAGCATGGTCGCCACGCCCAGGATCGTGAGGACAACGCCCCATTTTTCGTCTCCCATGAAGACGCGGCCGGCAAGGATGAGCACGCCGAACACGCCGGTCTTGGTCAGAATACCGGACAGAAGCGCCGAGGCCGAGGCCGGTGCCTCGGGATGGGCTTTCGGAAGCCAGATATGCAACGGCCAGCAGCCGGCTTTCGCGCCGAAGCCGAACAGCATGCAGCCTCCGGCGGCATACAGTTCCGTCCGGGACTTCGCCTGGATGCAGTACCACCAGATCCCGTCGATCTGCAGCGTTCCCGTGGCGTGCCACAGAAGAAGGATGCCCGTCAGAAGCGCGAGTCCTCCGATGACGGACACGGCCAGATACGTCTTGGACGCCTGGATCGCTTTGGCGGTCTGCTCCTGTGCGACCCACACATAGGAAGCCAGTGACATTCCCTCAAAGAAGACGAACAGCGTGAAGAGGTCCGCCGCAAGGAACACGCCGAGCGTGCACGACAGCGTGATCATGGTAAACACGTAGTAGCGCGTGCCGTGCTTCTCTCCCGCTCCGTACCAGAAGAAGAACAATGTTGAGGTAAGCCACGCAAACGCGGTCACCGCGGCGTACACCGCCCGGAAACCGTCCGTGACCAGGTAAATGCCCATGCCGCAGAGTTTCGGGATCGTCAGCGAATACGTCCTGCCTCCCACCTCTCCGAGCGCTGTGGACATTGTCAGCGCAAACACTGCCGCAAGCGTCACGGCAAGACCGATCTTCTCGATCATCTCCGACGCCTTCGGGTCGCGGCTCCGCAGGAATGCACCGAAAGCGCACGAAACATACCCCCCCATCAGGGGAAGCAGTATGAGCCACAATAAAATCAGATCTCCGCTCATCGTTGCATCCTTTCTCACAGATTATAAATACTATGGTATATTTTCCGTCGTACGGCAATCACACCGTACGCGATACAATCTCGATCCTAACGGTCAGCCGGTCATGGTCATCGAAGTCCCGCTGCGACATCCGCAAGGAACCGAAGCACCGGTCCCGACCAGATGCCCATCGCCACAACGATCGTCGCCAGCAGCACAAGGGGCAGTCGCATGCGCCACCCGACAGGCCGGATCTCGTCTCCCTCGGACTGCACGTCCGAAGCGTTCTCCGTCGCCTGAGCGCTCTGCATCTCCGTGTTTTCGGTTGAAACCGTCTCCGCCACCTGCTCTCCCGAGTTGTCCTGCAATTTGACGGCAACCTTCGCCGTCGCCTGCTCTCCCGGCAGCCATGCGCGGACCACAACCTCCAGAATATAGGCTGCCGTCAGCAATGCCGACAGGATCAGCGCAGCGAGGCCGATGTAGGAATACACCGTGCCCTGTGCGACCGCGGCGTTTCCGATATACCATTTGCTGACAAATCCGATCATCGGCGGGATTCCGATCAGGGAAAGACCCGCGATGGTATACACAATAAATACCGTCTTCATGCGGCGTCCCATGCCGTCCATCTCCCACACATAATGGCGGTGAGCCTTGACGTTCACGGCGCCGATGCAGTAAAACAGCGTGATCTTCATCAGTCCGTGCGCGAGAATATGCGCGTATGCGGCCGTCATTCCGGCCTCGGTCATCAGTGTGACGGCGAACAGGATGTACGACAGGTTGCTGACCGTCGAGTACGCCAGCCGTCGTTTACAGTGCTGCTCTTTCACCGCCTTCACCGAGCCATATACCATCGTGAAAACGGCAAAGCCCATCACCGTGTACTGCGCCCACGAGCCGCGCAGGAACGTGGTCCCGAAGCTGTAGTAGGTGATGCGGATGATCGCGAAAGCGCCCGCCTTCACGACGGCAACCGCATGCAGCAGCGCGGTGACCGGTGTCGGCGCGACGGAAGCGCTGGGAAGCCAGCCGTGGAACGGGAACACCGCCGCCTTCACGCCGAAGCCGAGAACCGCCATCACATAGACGATCCGGAGCATCGTGCGTTTGCCGGCAATGTCCGCGAGCACGCCGCCGAGCCGGAAGTCGATCGTCTCCCCGAACACGACGATGGCGATAAAACCGATGAAAGCAAATGCCGCGCCGCCGAGCGAATACCGCACATACTTGCGGGTCGCGACGACCGCCTTGAACTTCAGGCCGTGCATCATCAGCGGGATGGTCACGAGCGTGAGCATCTCGTAGAACATGTACATGGTCATCAGGTTGGCGGAAAATGCGATGCCGAGCGTGATGCCGTACGTCATCGTGTAGTATGCGAAAAATGTGTTTCTGTGGTCTTCCGTCTCCATGTACTCGATCGCGTAAAGCGATGCGATCGGCCACAGCAGCGCGACCAGGCCCGCGAACACGCAGGACGAGCCGTCGAGGAAGAATTTGACGGACAGGCTCTCGGCGAGCTGCAGGATCATGGCTTCCCCGTCCGGTCGAACCGCAAGGATCAGTGCGACGCACGCCGAAGTAAGGAGCGTCACGGTCATGACCGTGATCTCCATCACCCGACGGGAATGCGGTTTTATGATTCCGAGCGCCGCTCCGCCGATGATCGGCAGAAACAGCGGAAGCAAAAGCCAGTATGCGCTCATGCACCTCTCCTGTGGGCCCCCCTTCGGAAGCCTCAGTTATTCATAGTATTTCGTTCCTGTCAGATCAGTCTGACAGGTCTCAGAACACGGCATTCAGGATCTGTTCCACCCATCCCGTGAGAAGGCTCGGGAACAGTCCGAAGAACAGCGTTCCGGCCGCCAGGATCACGAGAGGAACCAGGATAAACGGACTTGCCTCCTTCTCGTGGCCGGCATCCTCAGCTCGGATCTCCGGAAACTCCTCTTCTGCCGGCTCATCGGCTTCGCCGGACTCATTTTCCGACGCATCCTCTTTCTTCGCAGCAGGCGCCGCCGCTCCGTGTCCGCCGTGTTCATCCACAACGAAGAACGCGTCGGAGGCCATCGTGATCAGGTAACCTGCCGTGAGCAGCGCGCTGATGATCAGGATCACCGGGACGATATACCGCATCGCACCGGTATCCGTCTCGAGCGCCCCGGCAGCGAGGTACCATTTGCTGACAAACCCCGAGAACGGCGGAATGCCGACAAGGGCAAGGCCGCCCAGTGTAAAGCAGATCATCGTGATCGGCATGATCAGACCGATTCCCTTCATCTGTGCGACTTTTGTCCGTCCGGTGCGGTAAATGATCGCACCTGCAACCAGGAACAGAAGGTTCTTGGTGATCGAATGGAAGATCACGTGAAGGAACGCGCCCATCGCCGCGACCGGCGCGAGCAGGTACAGGCCCACCAGGACATATGACGTCTGGCTGACCGTCGAGTACGCAAGACGCTTCTTGAACACTTTCTCGCGAAATGCAAGCATAGAACCGAGGAAAACGGTCAGGAGCGCAAGTCCGAGCAGTGCGTACTGCGCCCAGGTTCCCCGCAGAAAATCCGGTCCGACCGCGAAAAATACGACGCGGATCACAAAGAGGATGCCCATTTTCGTAATATTGCCGGAAAGAAGCGCCGACGCCGGCGCCGGAGCAACCGGGTGAGCCTTCGGCAGCCACCCGTGAAGCGGGTACATGCCGACCTTGGAACCGAGTCCGATCAGCATGAAGAACACCACGATCGTGAGCGCCGTGCTCTCGCTGCTGCTCAGGTTATCCCGCAGGAAACCTCCTGCCGAATAGGCGATCACACCGCCCGGAACCGAGCGCTCCTCCGCGAAACTGTAGAGGAAGAAGACGCCGATCAGCCCTAAAAACGCGCCCGCCAGCGAGTAGTACAGGTATGTAATGCCCGCGGAGATCGCTTCCTTCGTCTGCTCGTGCATGACAAGCGGGAACGACGCGAGCGTCATCATCTCATAGAACAGATAGGTGGTGACCAGGTTGCCCGAGAAGCACACGCCCATCAGCGCTGCCAGAGCGAGCATGGAGAAAATGCAGTACCGCTTCTCCCGTTTCTCATGGTTCATATACTCGAAGGAGAAACACGTGGACGTCATCCACATGGCAACCGTGAGCACGGCAAACCAGACTGCCGTTTTGTCCGAACGGAAGAACACGGGAATGTCCGGCAGCAGTTCAAACAGTTCGATTTCATTTTCCCCGAGCAATGCAACCACAATGACAAGGATCGTCGTCGCCGTCACGAACGCGCCGGTGACGAGCCGCACTGTCCGGAGCCCCTTCCGGCCAACGGGAGTCATCAACAGGATTGCCCCCAGCAGCGGAACCACTACCGTTATCGGTAATAACCATGCCCCAATCATAAGCCCCTCCTTTTACTCTTCCGTTCTCCTCCCGGTGCCTTCCGGGCAGCCGGTCCTCATTTTCGGAAAATGTCGAAATAAACCCTCATATCCCTAACGGAACTGTGCCAGACCGGTCTGGATCCACCGGAATACCGGTTCCGATCCCATGCCGAGCACAAAATTGACGGCGATAAACATAAACACAGCCACGCGCGTCACGTTCGAGTGCTTCACCGTGCCGGGTTCCGGCTCCACGCCCAGCGGCGTGTAGATATTGATCATCTGTCCGATGAAGTACATGGCGTTCAGAATGGTACTGATCGCCAGCGCAACCAGCGCGATCAGCATTTTATACGTTGAGCCGACGCCGAACGCCGCCTTCGCGTAATATACCTTGGAGGTAAAGCCCGCAAGCAGCGGGATTCCGACCATGGAAAGCGAGCCGATGGCAAATCCCAGAGCCGCGATCCGATGCCTGTACGCCGCGCCTCGGAGCTTCCGGTAGTTCGCGTACTCCCACGTGCCGTCGGAAAGGCTGTTTAAGGAGATGAACAGCATCGATTTGCCTGCCGCGTGCGCGAGAATATGGAAGATTGACGCGATCATGCCGGCTTCCGTGTTCAGACCGAATCCCATGTAAATATACCCGATCTGCGCGACCGAGGAAAATGCGATCATCCGGCTCACGTCGGTCTGCTGGATCGCGCTCACGGAACCGAACACCATGCCGGCAATACCGAACACGAACAGCACGTCATCCACCTGGATCGCATGGATGATGTCCGTGCCGATGACGCGGTAGAAAAACTTGATCAACAGGAAAATGTATCCCTTCGACACGAGGCTCGACAGGATCGCGCTCGAGGCGCAGGTCGAGTACCCGTACGCGTCGGGAAGCCACGAGTGAAACGGGAACAGCGCCGATTTGATGGCGATACCGACGCAGAACAAACCGACCGCGACGGTCAGCGGTTCCCGGTACGTCTGCTGCTCCATGATCTGCACAATGGCCTCGTGCATCGGCTCCATCAGAAGGTGCCCGGTTATGCCGTACAGGATCGACAGCGAAATGAGCACAAGACCGGAGCCGAGCAGCGACATGATCATGTATTTGATCGCCGCCAGAAGGTTTCTTCCCCAACCGCGCACCATGATCAGGCCGCAGGCCGAGATCGTGTTGATCTCGATGAACACGTAGCCGGTGAACATGTCGTTGGTGTAGATCAGCGCGAGCAGGGAGCTCAGGAGCAGATTCATCATGATGTAATACAGATTCTGCTTTTCCTCCGGAATGTCCACCGCGGTGAACCGGTAGCCGCCGATCAGGGAGAACAGCATGACGAAGCAGAAGAAAAATGCCATCATCGTCTCCAGAAGGCCCACGCGGATCTCATTGCCGAACGGGGCCGGAAAAGCTCCCATCCGGTATGTAAACGCCTCTCCCGTATTCAGCACGTAAACGAACGCCGCGACTGACAACAGTCCCGACAGTGTCACTACTGCGAAGTTGAGTCTCTTCGCCTGCTTCCCCGACATAACCGAGGAAATCGGTCCTGAGATCATCGGCAGCAGAATGCTGAAAAACGGAAAATTGCGAATAAAGTCCATAGTCTGTTCCTACTCACTGTGCTCCCGGCGAACCAGAAGCGTAATTTCATCGATATCCAGCGTCCGGTATCTCCGGTACAGCCGGATCGTGAGTGACAACATCAGAGCCGTCACACTGACCGAGACAACGATGCCGGTCAGAACCAGTCCGCTTGGGATCGGGTTGACGTACTTCGACGCGGTCGTGTCACCGTCGCTGATGATCGGTGCCATTTTCCCCGTGATATATCCGAGTGAGGCGAGGAAGAGGTACACGGCTGTGTCCATGATGTTGAGTCCGATGATCTTCTTGATCAGATTCCGCTGCAGCATCAGGTTGCCGAATCCGATTCCGAACAGCACCATGGAAACCACGGCTAGATAATTCTGAAACAACGTATCCAAGGGATACCTCCTAAAATGTTCCTCTTCGGAACAGCGCGTAAAATGCGTACATCGTGCAGGCGACCTCCAGTCCGACCAGAAGGTTGATCGGAAGGATCAGGCCGGAGCTAAGGATATTGCCGAGCTTCCCGAGCGGCACGGCCGAGTCGATGCCGTTCGCGCCCGTAAAGAGATAGTATGCGATGATCAGCGCGTACAGGCACAGCGATCCGACCTTGATAATGTCGTAGATCTTCTCGTCAAAGAAACGCCTTGTCGCGCGGAATCCAAACGCCGCATTGTACAGGATCAGCCCCGCTCCTATGACGGCTCCTCCCGAGAAACCACCGCCGGGCGAGAGATGCCCGTTCAATAGTATGTACAATCCGAACAGAAAGATCATCGGCACCACAACGCGCGCGACATTCTGCAGGATCACATCCGGTTCGGGCTCCAGTTCCTCCTGAGCTACGGACTGTGGCCACACGCAGGACGGCGCCCCGTCCGTTTCCTGTTTTGACAAGTTATCTTCGGAGGTTCCGTACAGTAACGAAAATTCATGTCCCGTCATCGTTCCGGACGCCTTCTTCCGCCGACGACGCGGTTTCTTCGGGCCCGCATTTTCCGGCTCCGTCCGCAAGAACAGCAAGATCATCACCGAGCATGCCGCCACAAAGAGCACATTGGTCTCACCGAAGGTATCAAACGCGCGGTACTGCAGGATCATACCGGTGACGGTATTGACCACGCCGGTCTCCTCGCTGCCCTTCTCGAGG
The DNA here is from genome assembly GCA_946415315.1 of uncultured Lachnoclostridium sp. Classification (GTDB taxonomy): domain Bacteria; phylum Bacillota; class Clostridia; order Lachnospirales; family Lachnospiraceae; genus ISDg. Next base: position 62,966 of record CAMKRZ010000012.1, read on the forward strand.
TAGCGCTCCGCAACCTCGTTGTTTGTCGGGGAATCCTCGCTTCCGAACAACGGCATGTACGCGACATTCATGATCAGCATGCCGATGATCATCAGACACATCAGAAATGCGAGGACATAATACACTCTTCGGAACACACGCACACCGGACGACTGTGCATAGTGTCTGGCTTCCTCATACGGATCGGGTTCCTTCAGTTCGATATAGTTGGCATCTGCCGTCTGTTCGGTCTCTTTCACCTCGGCGATGCGCGTCTTCCACTCCTCTAAGTGATCCTCCTCGGGAAGCGGCTTATCGCCCTTCACGAAGACAAGGAACCGATGAGCAAACGACTGCTCGTAATCTTTACGTATCCGGCTCATTGTTCCCCTCCCCGGGCGCTGTTCCCGTTCCCGGTCTCCGCCGGTTCCGTAGCGGACGGCAACCCGTCGGCACCCGGCTCCGACACTTCATTTTCCTCCTCGACGGCGTTGATCTTCCGAAGCGTGACGAAGAACAGCACGCTCGTAACGCCGGCGCCAACCGCCGCCTCCGTGATGGCCAGATCCGGCGACTCCAGAAAGATCCAGACGATCGACATCACAAGGCTGTACGACATGAAAATGACTACGGAAGCCAGCAAACTCTTCGCAAAACTCACTCCGATCGCGCAGACGATCAGAAACCCGACCAGCAAAAGCAAAATGATCTTTGTCATGTGCGGCCGCCTTTCCGCTCGGTCTCCTCGATCTCGCAGTTGTCCTTCAGGCGGTCGCTGATCTCCACCTCCATACCGGCCAGAAGATGACTCGATACGGGGCTCGCGAACCAGAAGAACAGGATGATCAAACCAAGCTTCAGGGAATCAAAACAAAAGCCGCGCAAAACGATCAGCCCGAGCAGTACCATCAGAATGCCGAGCGTATCCGTCATCGCCGCAGCATGCATGCGGTTCATCGCATAGCGGAACCGGAACAGCCCAAAAGCGGCGATCAAAGCGATGACAAGTCCGCATAAAATGCAGAGACTGCCGATGATAAAGCGCACCCACTCCATCACTGTACGCCTCCTTTCCCGTCCGCAGAGGCGTTTTCACTGTCCTGCGCGGAAAATGCGGAGAGCGGGTCTGCCGCAGGCACATCCGTTTCACCCGACTGCGTCCCATCCTCTGCACATGCCGGATGCGCCTGATCTCTCATATGCTCCCGGTGCACACCGAGATATACGCGGGTCAGGACAACCACGGCAAGAAAGCTGATCATGGCATAGATCAGCGCAACATCGAGCAGATAACTCTCCTTCTGCCACAGAGAAAGAATACAGATGATCATGATCGTAAGAGTGCCGAGCATGTTGACCGCAACGATGCGGTCCGCGATCTCCGGCCCGCGAATGGCGCGCAGGAGGCAGGCAAACATGATCAGAACAAGCACAATGATCACACCGCCGAACAGGTATCCGGAAGCTGCTGATATCGTCATACTTCGCCTCCTGTCCCGTCGGATCCCGCTTCCGCATTCCCGTCACCCGCTTCGGAAGCGACTTCCTTCGTCGTTCCGTTCTGCAGTTCCAGGATCATGTGAAGAAACGCACTGTCCTCGACGCCCTTTGCAATGTCACGATCGAGCGCATGCACGAGATATTTTCCGTCCCTTGAAAGTCCGACCGTGATCGTTCCCGGGGTCAGCGTGATGGAATTGGCCAGGATCACTCGCTCACTGTTCTTCTTTATGTCGGTGCGAAAAGACAGAAGCACCGGCTCCGGCTCATATTTGGCCGAGAGGATCAGACGAAGGACTTCAAAATTGGCCTTGATGATCTCGCGCAAAAGCACAATGATATAACGGACCGCCCAGGACAGCCTTGAAAGCAGTCGCAGTTCCGTCCGTATTGAATATTTCATAAAATGGCTGAAAAAGAATCCGAGAGGCACACAGAGAGCAAGGCCGATCCCGAAAACTTCCGGGGTTAAACGGCCGTTAAGAATAATCCAGATGATCAGAAACAGCAGGAACATTATAGCCTCCCGAGGATAACCCAATACAGAGGTATTGTATCACGGGAACCGCAAAATAGCAAGAAAAGAAAAGAAGGCTCCCGAATTCGGGAGCCCTCTCTCACCTTTCAGTTTCTGTTAGCGGAAAACTTCGTGATTACGCACGAGCCTTCTTGGTAACAACAACAGCACCGAGTGCAAGGATTGCAACGCCTGCAAACAGAACAACCGTCATGGTATCAGCCGTCTTAGGGGTATCTTCCTTAGGATCTTCCGTCTTAGGATCTTCCGTCTTAGGATCTTCCGTCTTAGGATCTTCCTGAGCGTCCAGAGTCTGAAGAACGATCTTCGTTACAAGGAAGCCGTTGTAGAAGTTAACCGTGATGTCGCCCGTAGCAGCAGCCTTGATCGCGTCAACGTCATACGTGAACGTAAGCTCGTCGCCGAAGCTAGGCTTGTCAGCGCAGGTTGCACCGAAATCAGCATCGACATCCCAACCAGCGGTACCGATACCACCAATGCCCCAACCAGCGTCAGCGGTGCCACTCTTGGTGCCACCCTCGCTTTCCGGATCGTACTTAGCGGTTACGATAAGCTTGGAGCCGGCAGGTGCAGCGGTGATCTGCTCAGTGATCTGAGCGTTGCCGTCGTCGTTGCGAGGAAGCTCTTCCTCAGCAGCGCAAACGGTGCCGAGAATCATTGCCATTGCAAGAGCAACAGCAAGAACAGTTGCCAATAACTTTTTCATGAAAAGTTACCTCCTTAATGTGAATTCACAACTACAGGTATTGTAACAAAATCGTTACAATTTTACTATTATCAAAATGCACAATAAAACGCCTCATATTTGTGCACTTTTGATACAAATCAGGTGTTTTTTGATGCGTTTTTACTAAAAAACGCCATTTTGGACTTACTTGCGGTTCTTCTGAAGAAAGTCCGGAATCTTGATTCCGCCCGAAGCATTTTCCGAGGAAGCCGGCTTGTTATACGTCGGAGCCGTATAGGTAGGCTGCTCCACGACAGGTGCCGGAGTCGGTGTCTGATACGTCGGACGAACCGGAGCTGCCTGCTGTACGGAAGGCGTCGTCGGAGCTACCGGAGTGCTCGCAGCGGTTCCGCGAGGCGTATAGCCGAGACCGGTATATACACCCTGCTGGTTCGTCTTCTTCTGAGCATAATTCTGACGGCTTGCAGCGCTCTGGGACATCGTGTTCGGATGCTCCTCAAGACCGGTTGCGATAACCGTGATACGGCACTGATCCGGCGAAGACTCGTCGTAGATCGCACCGAAGATAATGTTCGCCTCGTCTCCGGCAAGTTCCTGTACATACGTAGCCGCCTCGTTGACCTCGATGAGGCTGACGGCACCCGCGATGTGCAGAATGATATGGCTTGCGCCCTCGATGTTCGTCTCCAGAAGCGGGGACGTTGTAGCCTGCTTCACGGCCTCCATGCACTTGTCGTCGCCGGAGCCGTAGCCGATACCGATGTGGGCAACGCCCTTGTCCTTCATAACGGTCTCGACATCCGCGAAGTCCAGGTTGATCAAAGCCGGAGCATTGATGAGATCGGTGATACCCTGAACACCCTGCTGCAGAACTTCATCTGCCTTGCGGAGTGCTTCCGGCATCGTCGTACGACGATCCACAATCTCCAGAAGACGATCGTTCGGGATCACAATCAAAGTATCTACGGACTGGCGCAGACGCTCAATACCGGAAAGCGCGTTCGCCATGCGCTGCTTCGCCTCAAAGCGGAACGGCTTGGTCACGATACCGACCGTCAGCACGCCCATCTCCTTCGCGATCTGCGCTACGACAGGCGCTGCACCGGTACCGGTACCGCCGCCCATACCGCAGGTCACGAATACCATGTCCGCACCCTTGATCATCTGGGTCAGTTCTTCCTTGCTCTCCTCGGCAGCCTTCTCGCCGACATCCGGCTGAGAACCCGCACCGAGACCTTTCGTCAATTTCTCGCCTATCTGAATGCACTGAGGAGCCCTGCAATTCTTGAGGTGCTGCTTGTCGGTGTTGACACAGATAAATTCAACGCCCACAATCCCCTCTTCGATCATGCGGTTTACCGCGTTGTTGCCGGCGCCGCCGACACCGATAACCAGTATCTTTGCAGCAGCTTCGTTCTCTTCACCCTTGATTTCAACCAACGTTGTATCCTCCTTTTGCATAATATTCCTATTAGCCATTCTCTATGATATAATCAAATGCCGAAAATAGCAAGCATTTTTTCCCTGATTCCCGTTGAAAAGGCGTGCATTTTCGCCATAACGATGCGGTTGGCTCATGAGAGCGCCGATTCTGTCCTCTTCCGCTTCCCGCGCGACGTTCGGACGGTTGCCGGTCACGACTCCGTTCCCTTCTTCGTCTCGTCCGCGGAGGCGTCCGTCCTCTCCCGCGCGTAAAAGTCATCACCGCTCTGGTGAATGCTTTCCATATTGATATCGTACGCGATCTTCTTGCCTTTTTCGCTGTTTCGTTCCTGCAGTTTCCGCTCTACTTCCGGTATCATGGCGACCTGGATATCGTACACGTTCCGCGTTCCCAGATAGTAATCATTTTCCCCGACGTGGATCGTCACGGCCTTGTTGGCGTCAAACGCGATCTCGTCGATATGAAACTCCTTGTCCTGCATCTGAAACACGATGCTCAGGATGACCTGGAAAAGGCTGTTGTCCTGCGTCTCAAACACCTGGTACATGGCCAGGTTGTTGTATTTCAGCCCGGTGACTACCGGAAGATTTTCCGTGTTGGTCGTGCGCGACGAGATGATCTCACCGTCGCGGTTGAAGTACAGGTAGAAGCCCATGTCGTAGATGCAGGCGATCGGCGGCTTCTCGTACGCCGTGATATAGATTTTCCCCTCCTCGTTGACGTCCACCGTGATTTTCTCGATGAATGGCAGCGCCTCCGCCTCATAGTACTTGTAGTACCATTTGATCAGAAGGGAGTACCGGTCGCGAAACCGGTTTTGGATCACATGATCGCGGATCTCCTGCTGCGTGTATCTCTCGGAAAATCCAATGATGGTCACGCTGACATCATTCTCCGGATCGATCAGATACTTGACATGCAGCTGATAGGCAACGATCGCGAAAAATACGAGCAGAAGCACCAGTATGCTCAGGCGCCGTACGAATCTCGTGCTTCGCTTTTCCACGTTGATCACTGCCATAGTTTTGTCACTCCGAATCCTTCTTTGCCGGCTTGCCGAGTTCTACGTCGATACTGTACTTCTGCGGCGTCTCCGTCTGTTTTGCCTCAGCTGACGACCTTCTTTCGGCGTTACTCGCAGCACGGGAACCGGATGACCTCTCCGCAGTTCCTCTTTCGGTATTGCGATCCCCCGCAGAAGCTGTTTTTCTGCCGGTTGTCTTCCCGCTTCCGGAACCGTTATCGGTTTTTCCGCTCTTCACGCCGTTTTCACCCCGTTCGCTCTTTGAGGATGATTTCCGGCTGTCCGTTCCCTTTCCGTTCCCGCCGAGCAGTCCGAACGGGAAACGCTTCGGTTTCTTCCGGCCGGTCGCCTCATTTTTCACGGAGACAAGGCCTCCGCGTGCTCGCTCTTCGCCGATTGTGTCGGTCCGGCGGTTCGCTCCCGCCGTTCCGCTGTCTTCCAAAATGGATACCCGCCTGCGCACCCCGATGTTCCGGGATACGTTAAGCACGAGTCCGCACTCCACGCAGAGTGCGATCAGGGAGGAGCCGCCGCTGCTGATGAACGGCAGCGTGACGCCCGTGGACGGGATTGTCCCGGTCACAACCGCCACGTTGATGCACACCTGCAGTCCGATGTGAAGCATCACACCATAGCACAACAGGGTACCGAACAGTTCCTGCGCGTTGATGGCAACGATCGCGATCCGCCACAGTAAAAGTGCAAAGAGGATGAGAAGTGCCGCTCCTCCGACAAGGCCCATCTCCTCCACGATAACCGCAAAGATCATATCCGTGTGCACTTCAGGGATGTGCCCGAGTTTCTGCGCGCTCTGTCCGAAGCCTTTTCCGAACAGACCGCCCGAGGCAAGCGCATACAGACCCTGTTTCACCTGACCGTCATTGTCCTTGTCCGTCAGATGGAGCCACTCGTACACACGGCGCATACGGAAGTTTCCGGACGACGTGTCCTGTGCTTTTACATACTTCACCAAAAGCACGGATCCGAGTATTCCCAGTGCAATCAGAACAACGAACAGCAGCTTCTGTCGGGAGCACACGAAAGACATTCCGATGATGATACCGAACAGAACAATCGCTGTCGTAAGACTCTCCACCAGCGCGAGCACCGCAACAGCGGAAACCGCAACCAGGAAAATGATCGTGTTGCGCACCTTGTGGCGCGAACCCGCGATCCGGCACAGCCAGTACGCGGCAATCACGATCATGAACAGCTTGGCAAACTCACCCGGCTGGATCTTGAAACCGCCGACAGCGATCCATCGGGATGCACCGTTAACAGCTCCGTTTGCGTCCGAATCCGTCTTGCCCAACAGGATAACCGCAGCCTGAGCCGCGGCGATGAACAGGTATGCCGGGACGATCAGAAGCGGCCATTTGCGCCGCGGCGTCTCGATCGCATAGATGTGGTAATCCACAAGGGAAACCACGATCATGGCGCCGAAGCCGAGCGCTCCGTACAGGATCTGACGCTTCGTGTAAAAATTTCCGTCCCCGAGATATTTTGCCGCGTTGTAGGAACTGATGCTGCTGATCATGAGAATTCCGATGATGATCAGCGCGACAACCATGAAGAGCATGGTGTAGTCATAGTATTTACGATTCCGTTTTTCCGGATTCCGCCGATTTTCTGTCGGTTCCATGCTCCTCCCCTTTCGCGTTATTTTCCGTAATTTCAGCCATCGGCTCCGTCATCGCTTCCGCCGTTTTCCGGAAGGTCCTGCAGATCCGCAGTGTTCACTTCGTCTGCATCCGGAAGTCCCGTGTACTCGACACCGTAATGGATGTCGCCGTCCGGATACACACCGAGGTACGGCAGGATATCGGACAGGATCTTGCTGGTGAGCTCCGTCGCCGGACGGCTGCTGTTGTACAGTTTCTCATCGTCGATCTGGTCGATGACGACGTAAATGATATATTTCGGATTGTTGTACGGAACGCTTCCGATGAACGAAACGACGAACTGGTTCAGGTCACGGATACCTTTCTTCGCCGTACCGGTCTTGCCGCCGACCTTGTAGCCTTCCGTCTGTGCCGGACGCGCGGTACCGCTCTCGACCGTCAGCAGGGTTGCCTCCTGCAGAAACGCCGAAGTGTCGGCGCTCACGGTCTTGCGAACGAGAAGGTTCGTCGCGTCGTACACGGTGGCTCCGTCAGGATTCAGGATCTGGCGAACCAGATGAGGCTGGTAATAGTAACCGCCGTTTACAAGCGACGCATAAGCTGCCGCCATCTGCACCATCGTCACGTTGAAACCCTGCCCGAAACTCTGTGTCGCGAGCTCGAGGTCGGAATAGTTGGTATGTTTCATCATGACGCCGGCCGCTTCGCCCGGAAGATCGATACCGGTCTTCTCGCCGAACCCGAAGTGCTTCTGATACTGGTAGAAGAGCTTTGCGCCCTCCTTCTCCGCGATGTCGATCAGAGCGGAGTTGCAGGATTTCGAGATAGATTCCTTCAGGTTCAGGTTGCCGTGTGTCTGGTTGCATCGAATGGTCGCGCCGCCGACTTCCACGGTTCCGCCGCAGTGGTACTTGGAGTCCTTGGCAACGATCTTCTCCTCCAGAGCTGCAGCCACGGTAAAGCACTTGAACGTGGAACCGGGCTCGTAGGTATCACAGACACAGAAGTTACGCCACATCTTGTTGAGGGCGTTCAACTTCTCCTCGTCGGTCAGATCCGCATCCTCCGCGGAAGTTCCGTCCGGTAAAATGATATTTCGCGGGTCGTTGAGGTCGTACGAACGGTTGGAGACCATCGAGACGATCTCGCCGTTGGTGGCGTCCATCACGACCACACCGATATTGTTGACTTTGTAAGTGTCGAGAAACTCGTTGACTCTCTTCTCCACCGCCTGCTGTGCGTAGAGGTCGATCGTCGAGACAACGGTGTCTCCGTCCACCGGATCCCACGTGTTGGTGATCAGGTTGAGATCGGCATCGTAGTAGCCGGATACACGGCCGTCCGTGCCGTTCAAGTAGCTGTTATACTGCTGCTCGATTCCCCAGCAGCCGACATTTCCCGCGTTCGTAAATCCGATCACGTGGGAAGCCGCCGTCGCGTAAGGGTACACGCGCTCATATTCCGTTTCAAACCAGACACCCTTGATGAACTTGTGGTCTTCTGTGCTTGTGTCGACCTGAAGTTCCTTGAAAATCGCGATTTTTTCATACGGTTGGTTCCGGTACAGAATGTAGTAGTTACTGTTCTTCTGTTCCATCGCCGCGTCAAATTCTTCCTGCGTCGTGCCGAACGCCTTCTGAAGCGCCTCCTGCGTGTACTTCATGTAAACGCTGCTGGACTTGATAACCTTCGGATCCAGTATGACGTTGTAAGTTTTGCTGCTGTACGCGAGTGCAACCCCGTTGCGGTCCGTGATCGTTCCCCGCTGATACGGAAGTTTCGAACCAACCGTCGAATTATATCCCTGATCCTGAATGGCGTTCTGATACTCGGTGCCCTTCGTGATCTGCCAGAACGCGATCCTTCCGATCAGGAACACGATAACGATCACCATGGCGCCCATCACCAGCAGAATCCTTCTTTGGTTGTTCTCGCTGCCGTATATGTTCCTCACGCCGATTTTTCTGCTCATACTACTGTCTCCGAACTCTCATTTTCCGTCGTTTTGCTTTGCTCCCACTGACGCGGGAAAAGGAGCACGCGCAATTTCGCTGCTCCCTCCGCAAAGCGATCTGTTATCGCATCAGTTTCGCAAGTAATTCCTCTGCCACGGTCTGCTCCGGCTCCTCCGCCGCAGCGATCTCTCCGTACTGTCTCACATAACCGGTGTTCTCGTACGTCACCGTGATGACTTCGTTGTCCTTCGGAAATACCATTCCGTACTGTCCGACCGCTACCTCATAAACGCGGTTCAGATCAACGCTTCTGGCGATCTCCTGCTCCGCCTCATCGTTCATGCGGACCATGTTGACGTATTCGTTGTTCAGTCTCGTGATCTCACGGTCAAGCTCCGCCGATTTCGCTTTCACGCTCGCGAAGTCGATCCCGAAATACGCGATGAGCAGAATGCCCGCCAGCATCATCGCAAAAGTCAGGAAATCCGTACGCTTACGGATTCCGATCAACGGCTTCGGCTGCTCGACTTGCCGTCTCTCACGGTGAGGACGAGTCTCCTCCTGCGGCCGGTACGCGGGCTCCGCGATCTGACGCGCAAGGTTGTCCGTGATCACGCTCTGTCTTCTGCGATTTTCTCTTTCATCCGTAAGTCTTCCTGTCGTCTTCATAATCATACTCCAAATCATCTGCCGCCGGCCTTTCCTGTTTGAGCCGGTTTATTTTTGAAAATGTCGGTCTCCCGACCTCGTCTCCTCCTGTCCCGTCCGACAGGGGAACGTTCACCAGTCTCCGACCGGTTCTTCGTTTCTCTCAAATATCCTCAATTTTGCGCTCTTAGCTCTCCGGTTGCGTTCCGTCTCCTCCTCCGAGGGAAGGATCGGTTTCTTCGTGATCACGGTGCCCAGCGATCTTCGGTGGCACATGCACACCGGAAACTCCGGCGGACAAATGCACGGTGATTCGTTCTTCCGGAAACTCTGCTTGACGATCCGGTCTTCCAGCGAGTGGAAGGTGATGATGCAGAGCCTGCCTCCCGGCGCGAGCCGCCGGATCATCCCGTCGATGGAGTTTGCGAGCACCTCCAGCTCCCGGTTCAGTTCGATCCGAATTGCCTGGAATGTCTGCTTGGCCGGATGGCCTCCCGTCTTCCGCACTCTCGCGGGAATTGCTTCCCGGATGATCTCCGCCAGCTCGAGCGTGGTCTCGATCGGTTTCGTCTCCCGGTACTTTACTATGTGTTTTGCGATATTTTTCGCAAATGAATCTTCGCCGTAATCGCGTATCACCCGGTACAGCCGGTCCTCCGGATACCCGTTCACGATATCCGCTGCCGTCCTGTCCATGCGATCGTCCATCCGCATGTCGAGCGGCGCGTCCTCCATGTACGAGAATCCTCTCTCCGCAGTGTCCAACTGAAAGGAGGAAACCCCCAGATCGAGCAAAATGCCGTGCACCTGCCCGATCTGCAGGGTATCAAGAATGTCGTTCATGGATTCATAATTGTTCCGGACGATCGTCACTCTGTCCGAAAATGCTGCCAGTCTGTCGCCGGCAGCGCGGATCGCATCCGCGTCCTGGTCTATTCCGATCAGCCGTCCGCTCGTGAGCCTTCTTACGATCTCCGAGGAGTGGCCTCCGCCGCCGAGCGTTCCGTCCACATAGATCCCGTCCGGGCGGATGTTCAAACCGTCGATCGTCTCTTCAAGCAGCACGGAAACATGTACGAACTCTTCCATACCGTTCCTCCGTGCCCGTTACAGGCGGATTCCGTACTGGGCCGCCTTGGAGACGGTATCCTTCATCGAATCGTCGGAGTGCTTCTTGTCCCAGGCTTCTTTCGAGTAGATGTGGATCTTATCCAGCAGGCCGACGGAAATGATGTCTTTCTCAATCCCCGCTTTCGCCCGAAGGTCCTGCGGAAGGATCGCTCTACCCTGCTTGTCCATATCCACCGGTTCGGAGTTGAAGGACAGATCCTCAATGATGCTGCTCTCCGTTGCCGGGAGGTTGGCGTCCAGTTTCTCCATGAGGTTTTCCCACTCATCCATCGGATACAGCGTCAGGCAATCACCGAGCCAGGCCACGATAAAATGATCTCCGAGTTTCTCACGAAACTTTACGGGGATGATTATCCTGCCCTTGGCATCAATGCCGTGGATCTGTTTTCCGTAGAAATTGGACATCTTATTCTCCACTTCAAACCACTTTGCAACATTTCCATGGAAAATCATGGGATTTTCCGCCACTAACTGTATTATATGGGCGGTTTTTTCAAAAATCAACAGGAAAATGGGATTTTTGACAACTTTTTTTCACATTTTTTTAACTTTTACACGCAAAAAGGCGGCGCATTTCGCATTTTCAAACACATGTTCGAAATCATGTGTAAGAATATGCGAAAGCACCGCCGCGCTTTCCCGGGTTTAGATTGTATCTGTCAGATCAACTGCAGATCAACTGCAGATCGGCATAGTGATGTCACTTCTTCTGATACAGGATGGTAATACTTCCTGCTCCCGTAAACCGTCTTGCCCGCCGGCTGGGTCGTGATCTTCGGGATGATATAGAGGGTGGCGGCATTCGAGTTCACCACCGACCCCTGGTTGTCTTGAATAACACAGCGGAACTGGTATCCATTCAGACCGGCCGTCGCCGCCACGGAGAGCGTGGCGGTCTTATTACCGCTCTGTGCCGAAGGCGCCCAGGAAGAGTTCGCATCCTTCCGGAACTGCCACTGGTAACTGATGGATGTTGCAGAAGTTGTAGCCTCCACGGTAAAAGTCGCCGTGGAACCAGCTGCTGCTCTCTTGTTCCCCGGCTGGGACGTGATTGTCAGCAGGTTCGTCTCCGCAGCGGCAACACCCGTCATCATGACCGCCAGCAACATCACGAGCACAATGGTTTTCAGTACGTGTTTCATTTTTCTCTTCTCACTTTCTTTCTCGGAACATGACGCCGCACCGGCATGCGAATCCTCATTTGTCCGGATCATCGGCTGTGATACCGTATAGATATATCTCCGGTTCTTGTAACAACGACTCCCCCGTCACATTCAATTTCCACAAGCGCCGTATTGTTGCTTACATCCAGCTTAGTCAGACTGTTGGAATAACAAAACAGTTTTTTCAGTGCTGTATTCTTGCTTACATCCAGCGTTGTCAGCTTGTTGGAGTAACAATACAGGTATTTCAGCGCCGTACATTTACTCACATTTAGCGTGGACAGAACATTGTTGTCGCAGTAGAGAGAGATTATCGCTGCATTCATGCTCAAATCCAGCGAAGACAGATTGCAATCGTCGCACTCCAGGTATACCAGCGCCGTGTTTTTACTCAGGTTCAGTGAAGAAAGCTTTTTATTGTATCCGCAACCGAGGTATTCCAGTGCCGTGTTTGTACTGAGAGTCAGCGAAGATAAGTCATTTTCGCTACAATAAAGAGTATTCAGTGAGGTATTCTTGGCAACATTCAACGATGTCAGCTTGTTATGAGAACAGGAGAGATATGTCAACGCCGTATTCTTGCTCACATCCAGTGTTGTCAGACTGTTGGAATCGCAATCGAAATCTTTCAATGCTGTATTCTTACTCACATCGATCGCTGTCAGTTTATTCGTGTAGCATTTTAGGACCTCAAGCGCTGTATTTTTGCTCACATCTAACGCGGTCAGGCTGTTGTTGCTGCAGTTCAGCTTCTCCAACGCCGTGTTTTTGCTCACATCCAACGCTATCAGATTGGTGTGCTCACAGTTGAGGGTTATCAGATTTGTATTTTTGCTTATATTCAACACAGACAGTTTGTTGTCGGCGCAATTAAGATTTGTAAGCGCCGTGTTCTTGCTCACATTCAACGCTGTCAGGTTGTTTCTGTGGCAATACAGTTCTGTCAGCGCCGTGTTTTTACTCACATCCAGCGCTGTCAGATTGCTATAGCTGCAATCCAGGAAATCCAGCACCGTGTTTTTACTCACATCAAGCGAAGTCAGGTTTTCATTGCAGCTGCAAGCGAGTATTTTCAGTGCCGTATTCTTGCTCACATCCAATCCGGTCAGATTGTTATGGTCGCAGACGAGTGTCTGCAACGCCGTAGCCTTATTCACATTCAATACAGTTAGTTTGTTGTTGAAGCAGATAAGATACAGCAACTTCGTATTCTTATTCACATCTAATGCTGTCAGTTGGTTGTTGTAACATTCCAACTGTATCAGTGCTGTATTCTTACTCACATCCAGCGCAGTCAGATTATTGCTGAAGCAAAATAACTTTGTCAACACTGTATTCTTGCTCACATCCAACGAGGTCAACTTGTTACGGGCACAGTCGAGATGTGTCAGTGCTGTGTTCCTGCTAACGTCAAGCTTGGTCAGATTGTTATGGTCGCAGTCGAGGTGTGTCAGCGCCGTGTTCCTACTCAAGTCAAGTTTGGTCAGATTGTTGCTGAAACAATCGAGTCTCGTCAGCGCCGTGAAGAATTCCACACCCTTAAGATCTGTAGCGCCTGCATAGCTAAAGTAAATCTGATCCGTTTTCTGAATCTCCGTCTTGTCAAGTTTTCCGTCCTGTGACAAGTCGAACCAGCGGCTTACGTACTGTCGGAAAACTTCATCCGGAAAATACGTCTCGTTGATCGGGATGTCACACAATGTCAGTGTTGCAGCCCTCGTATAAACGACAGTTCCGCTTCCGTCCGTGATCTTGCAGCGGAACCGGTAACCCTGCAGGTTTCCGGCCGTGCTCACCGAAAGCTTTGCCGTCTTGTTGCCGCTCTGCGCCGAGTTTGCCCATGTCGTCCCGGTCGGTGTCTGGTACTGCCACTGATACTTGAGCGTCCCCGTGCCGGCCGCTGTCACGGAAAATACTGCCTTCGTCCCAAGAGACGCGCAATTGTCCGCAGGCTGGGTTGAGATCCACGGGCTTACCGAAAGCGTGACAATGTTCGAATACGCCTTCTTTCCGTTCCCGTGC
>CAMKRZ010000013.1 GCA_946415315.1 uncultured Lachnoclostridium sp.
CCCCCTTAGGTAGATTTTGGTATTTACCGTGTCTACCTCAGGGGGATCATATCATTTCGACACCCCTTTAATCATGTATTATCGGTTTTCAATCAACCTATTGAGCGGATGCATCCTCCTGCCGTCTGCGAACAGCGAGCACCACGGTCGCTGCGCCGAGCAGGAATACCCACCAGATCAGCAATCCGGAATCACCGGTCTTCGGAGCATCGGGCTTTGTCTCCGGCTCCGTCGTATCCTTAGGATCTTCCGTCTGCTTATCCTGCTTCTCGGGATCGTCCTTATGCTCAGGCTCATCAGGATTAACCGGATTCACAGGTTCATCCTTCTGCTCAGGTTCGTCAGGATTCACAGGATTTACTGGGTTCACCGGTTCCACCGAATCATCTTTCTGCTCAGGAACATCGGGATTTACCGGATCGTCGGGATTCACCGGATCATCAGGGTTCACCGGATCATCAGGGTTCACCGGATCGTCAGGATTCACCGGATCGTCGGGATTTACCGGATCGTCGGGATTCACCGGATCATCAGGGTTCACCGGGTCGTCAGGATTTACCGGATCATCGGGGTTCACCGGATCGTCGGGGTTCACCGGATCATCAGGATTCACCGGATCGTCGGGATTTACCGGGTCGTCGTTCTTTGTGATTACAAACTCATCAATTGCTGTTGCGGATTCATGGTTTTCGGTCTCAGGAATCGTCACTCGTACAACATACTCGCCCTCCTCCGTCGGAGGATTCGTTGTGTACTCGGTTCCATCCTTGACCTTATACTCAATAATGATGTCATTGCTGTCCACGTCATCCGGCACACCGGAGATCTCAGGCGTCGGCAATGTCTTACCGCTCTCGCCGTCCTCCTGAACAACCGTGATGATGACTGAATCCTTCGGAGTAATCTTGATCGTGATGATCTCTGTCTTTCCGGTATGGTTCTCACTGTCGTCGATCGTGACCTTGATCTTGACTTCTCCGGTCTCGGAACCGGGCACCAGATTATTGTCCTCATCAATCTGAGCATCGCCTGCCGTCGTACCGTCATCAATGATCTCGAACGTTACATCGCCGGATGCATCCTCTACCAATTCCTCGAGGTTAATCTTGTGATCATCATCCGGAAGCGTATTGACAGTCACTTCCTTCTCCTCGGTAGTGATAACCGCCGGATCCTCGCTCTTTTCAATCGTGAGTTCACCGTTCTCGAAGATTACATTGTAGTTGCCCTGCTCCTCTTCACCCACAGGGATGATATCATAGGTGCCGGCATCCTCGCCTTCTTCTCTGATCAGCTCGAATACAATTTCATTTTCCGTGTCGCCGTCTACAAGACCGGTGATCGTCGCGGTAAATTCAGGATCCTCGTCACCGTAGTTCTTCTGCTTGTCCTCCGCGGTAACAACCACGGTCACAGGCGTCACAGTAAGATCGCCGTTCTCATACGTGATATAATATTTCGCCGTGACATCCTCACCGTCTGCATTCACGATCTTCACGTCGGACGGTACATTCTCACAAGATCCTACATCCGTCTGGCTTCCCGTGATCGCAATGGTCTCGATACGGTCGCCATCCTCAAGGCCTTCCGATGAGTAACCCTCATTCGTCAGGGGCGTTCCGTCATATACCTTCTTATCGCTGTCCGCCGTGATCGTGACAACGATCTTGTCCGTTACTGTCAGTTTTCCGTCCACATACGTAATGTCATAACAATTCGTGACATCCTGGTCGAAAATGTTGACAATCACCGCATCCGAAGGCTTGTTATCGCTTTCGCCGACCTCCGTCTGACTGCCGGTCACGGTTACGGATTTGATCGTATCGCCATCTCCAAGTGTTGTATTCGTGTAACTGTCCTTGGTAAGCGGTGTTTCATCATACGTCTTCGCAGCACTGTCTGCTGTGATAGTGATGGCCTTCTTCGTTACTTCCAGTTCGCCGTTTACGTATTCAATATCGTAGGACGAAGTAACATCCTCACCCTCAGCGTTCACGATCTTTGCTTCGGACGGTACGTTGTCACTTGTTCCTACAACCGTACGGCTTCCGATCACAGTTACACTCTTAATCGAGTCGCCCTCTGCAAGATCATCAATCGCGCAGGAATCATTTGTAAGCGGTGTTCCGTCGTATTCCTTCGTATTGCTGTCCGCCGTGATGGTGATGGACTTCTTCGTTACTTCCAGTTCGCCGTTTGCGTATTCAATATTGTAGGACGAAGTAACATCCTCACCCTCAGCGTTCACGATCTTTGCTTCGAACGGTACGTTGTCACTGGTACCTGCAACGGTCTGGCTTCCGGTCACAATCACGCTGTCAATCTTGTCACCTGTTGCCAACTCAGTGTTCGTGTAGCTGTCCTTCATAAGAGGCGTTCCGTCGTACACCTTCGTGTCGCTGTCCGCCGTGATGGTGACGGACTTAGGCGTTACTGTAAGTTCGCCGTTCTTGTACTCAATATCGTAGGACGAGGTGACATCCTTACCATCCGCATTCACGATCTTCGCGTCGGACGGTACGTTGTTGCTTGCGCCTACAACCGTCTGGCTGCCGGCCACAGTTGCACTCTCAATCGAGTCGCCCTCTGCCAAAGCAGTGTTCGTGTAGCTGTTCTTCGTAAGCGGCGTTCCGTCGTACACCTTCTCGTCGCTGTCCGCCGTGATGGTGATGTCCTTCTTCGTTACTTCCAGTTCACCGTTCGCATATGTGATTTCATAGGACGTGGTGACATCATCACCATTCGCATTCACGATCTTCGCTGCGGACGGTTCGTTGTCACTCGTACCTGCGACGGTTTGGATGCCGGTCACGGTCACACTCTCAATCTTATCGCCCTCTGCCAAAGCAGTGTTCGTGTAACTGTTCTTCGTGAGTGCCGTTCCGTCATACACCTTCTCGTCGCTGTCCGCCGAAATGGTGATGGCCTTCTTCGTTACTTCCAGTTCACCGTTTGCATATGTGATTTCGTAGGATGTAGTGACATCCTCACCATCCGCATTCACAATCTTCGCTTCGGAAGGTACGTTGTCGCTCTTTCCTGCTACGGTCTGGCTGCCGGTCACGGTTGCACTCTCGATGACATCGCCTTCTGCAAGATCATTGCTCGAGCAGCTGTCCTTCGTGAGTTCCGTTCCGTCGTACTCCTTCTTATCGCTGTCTGCCGTGATGGTGATGGCCTTAGGCGTTACCTTCAGTTCGCCGTTCTCATACGTAATCTCGTAGGACGACGTAACATCATCACCGTTTGCATTCACAATCTTCGCTTTGGACGGTTCGTTGTCGCTCTTTCCTGCTTCAGTCTGGCTTCCGGTCACAGTCACGTTGTCAACCTTGTCGCCTGTTGCCAATTCGGTGTTCGTGTAACTGTCCTTCGTAAGGGCCGTTCCGTCGTACACTTTCTCGTCGCTGTCTGCCACGATGGTGATAGTCTTCGGAGTTACTTCAAGTGCACCGTTCTTGTACTCAATATCGTAGGACGAAGTGACATCCACACCCTTCGCGTTCACGATCTTCGCCGCAGACGGTACGTTGTTGCTTGCGCCTACAACCGTCTGGCTGCCGGCCACAGTTGCACTCTCAATCGAGTCGCCCTCTGCCAAAGCAGTGTTCGTGTAACTGTCCTTCGTAAGCGCCGTTCCGTCGTACACCTTCTCGTCGCTGTCCGCCGTGATGGTGACGGACTTAGGTGTTACTTCAAGTGCACCGTTCTTATACGTGATCTCGTAAGACGACGTAACATCCTCACCCTTCGCATTTACAATCTTCGCCGCAGACGGTTCGTTGTCGCTCTTTCCTGCTTCGGTCTGGCTGCCGGTCACGGTCACGCTTTCAACCTTGTCGCCTGCTGCCAAATCAGTGTTCGTGTAGCTGTCCTTCGTAAGTGCAGTTCCATCGTACACCTTCGAATCACTGTCTGCTGTGATGGTGACGGACTTAGGCGTTACTTCCAGTTTACCGTTTGCATATGTGATTTCGTAGGACTTGGTGACATCGTCGCCATCCGCATTTACAATCTTTGCTTCGGAAGGTACGTTGTTACTCGTACCGACTAACGTCTGGTTACCGGTCACGGTCACGCTGTCAATCTTGTCGCCTGTTGCCAACGAGGTATTCGTGTAACCGTCCTTCGTAAGCGGCGTTCCGTCGTACACCTTCTCGTCGCTGTCTGCCGTGATGGTGACAGACTTGGGCGTTACTTCCAGTTCACCGTTTGCGTATGTGATCTCGTAGGACTTGGTAACATCCTCGCCAGCCGCATTTACAATTTTTGCTTCGGACGGAATGTTGTCGCTCTTTCCTGCTAAGGTCTGGCTGCCGGTCACAGTTGCACTCTCGATGACATCGCCTTCTGCAAGATCATTGCTCGAGCAGGTGTCCTTCGTAAGAGCAGTTCCATCGTACTCCTTCTTATCGCTGTCCGCCGTGATAGTGATGGACTTGGGTGTTACCTTCAGTTCGCCGTTCTCATATTTAATCTCATAGGACGACGTTACATCCTTACCATTCGCATCTACAATCTTTGCTGCGGACGGCACGTTGTCGCTTGTACCTGCAACAGTCTGGCTGCCGGTCACAGTCACGCTTTCAATCTTGTCACCTGCTGCCAACTCGGTGTTTGTGTAACTGTTCTTCGTAAGCGGCGTTCCGTCGTACTCCTTCTCATCGCTGTCTGCCGTGATGGTGATTGACTTAGGCGTTACTTCCAGTGCACCGTTCTTATACTCAATATCGTAAGACGAGGTGACATCCTCACCATCCGCATTCACAATCTTCGCTGCGGACGGTACGTTGTCACTGGTTCCCACAACCGTCTGGCTTCCGTTCACGGTCACGCTCTCAATCTCGTCGCCTGCAGCCAAATCTGTGTTCGTGTAGCTATTCTTCGTAAGCGCTGTTCCGTCATACTCCTTCTTATCGCTGTCCGCCGTAATTTCGATGGTCATAGGAGTTACTTTCAACTCGCCGTCTACATACTTGATATCGTAGCAATCAGTGACGTCTTCATCATCCGCATTTACAATCTTCGCCGCAGACGGTACGTTGTTGCTCGTACCTGCAACGGTCCGGCTGCCGGTCACGGTCACGCTGTTAAACTTGTCGCCCACTGCCAAATCAGTGTTCGTGTAACTGTTCTTCGTAAGTGCCGTTCCGTCGTACACCTTCGAATCGCTGTCTGCTGTGATGGTGACGGACTTAGGCGTTACTTCCAGTTTGCCGTTTGCGTATGTAATCTCGTAGGACTTGGTGACATCGTCGCCATCCGCATTTACAATCTTTGCTTCGGAAGGTACGTTGTTACTCGTACCGACTAACGTCTGGTTACCGGTCACGGTCACGCTGTCAATCTTGTCGCCTGTTGCCAACGAGGTATTCGTGTAACCGTCCTTCGTAAGCGGCGTTCCGTCGTACACCTTCTCGTCGCTGTCTGCCGTGATGGTGACAGACTTGGGCGTTACTTCCAGTTCACCGTTTGCGTATGTGATCTCGTAGGACTTGGTAACATCCTCACCAGCCGCATTCACAATCTTTGCTTCGGACGGTACGTTGTCGCTCGTATCTGCAACCGTCTGGCTGCCGGTCACGGTCACACTTTCAATCGTGTCACCCTCTGCTAAATCAGTGTTCGTGTAACTGTCCTTCGTAAGCGCGGTTCCGTCGTACACTTTCTCAGCGCTGTCTGCCGTGATGGTGATCGGCTTCGGCGTTACTTCCAGTTCACCGGTATTATATGTAATAGCATACTTGTCCGTGACATCTTCGCCGTCTGCATTCACGATCTTCACATCGGATACTACATTGTCACTCTTTCCTGCTACAGTCTGGCTGCCCGCAATCGTAATGCTCTCGATGCTGTCGCCTTCCTCAAGCCCATCCGTTGTGTAATCCTCATTGGTCAGGGCCGTTCCATCATATTCTTTGGTACCGCTGCCGGTCGTAATCGTGAGGTTAATCTTATCCGTTACCGTCAGTTTTCCGTTCACATACGTGATGTCATAGCTCTCCGTGACAACCTGGTCGGAACCATTTACGATCACAGCCCCGGAAGGCTTGTTGTCGCTTTCGCCGACCGCTGTCTGGCTGCCGGTCACGGTTACGGATTGGAAAATGTCGCCATCCGCCAGTGCCGTGCTCGTGTAACTGTCTTTGGTAAGCGGTGTTTCATCGAAAGTCTTCGATGCACTGTCCGCAGTAATCGTAACAGGTTTCTTTGTTACCTTCAGCTCGCCGTTCTCATAATTAATGGTATAGCAGTCGGTAACATCCACACCGGCATCATTGACAATCTTTGCATCGGACGGTACATTACCGCTTGTCCCTGCGAATGTCTGACTTCCGGTTACAGTAATGCTTTCGATGCTGTCATTTCCCGCGAGATCTTTACTTTCTGCCTCTTCAGCAGTCAATTCAGTACCATCATATACTTTCTCTGCAGATTTGGCTGTGATCGTAATCTCTTTCGGGGTTACCGTCAGCGTGCCGTTTACATACGTGATGGCATAGTTTTCCGTAACATCTTCGTCATGTTGTTCGTTGCGAATAACTGCCTTGGAAGGAACGTTTTCAGATCCCCCTACCAAAGTCTGCGCTCCCGAAACTACGATATCGGTAATGCTGTCTCCAGCGCCAAGTTCATCGTTGGTATAGTCAGAATTTGACAACGGTGTGCCGTCGTATACCTTTTCATCGCTTGCCGCAGTGATGGTAATCACCCTCCGCGTTACTTTCAGCGTACCGTTCTCATATGTGATGTCGTAGCAATCGGTGACGTCCGTACCGTCGGAATTCACGATCAATGCGTCAGACGGTACATTGTTCGTCGAACCGACTGTGGTTCTTCTTCCGGTTATTGTGATATTCTCAATGGAGTCGCCCTCCACCAGATCATTTTCACCACAGGAACAACTGTCGCATGTCAATGCAGTACCGTCATATTGCTTCTCGTCACTTCCTGCTGTGATGGTGATCGGCTTGGGAGTTACTTCCAGTTCACCGTTCTTGTACGTGATAGTATAGCAATCGGTAACTTCCACACCATCCGCATTTACTATCTTTGCATCGGACGGTACGTTGTCACTTGAACCGACTAACGTCTGGCTGCCGGTCACGGTTGCACTCTCGATGGTGTCACCTGTTGCAAGATCGCCACTCGAGCAGGTATCCTTCGTGAGCACCGTTCCGTCGTACACCTTCTCTGCGCTGTCCGCTGTGATGGTGATGGGCTTAGGCGTTACTTCCAGTGCACCGTTCTTATACTTAATATCGTAAGACGAGGTGACATCCTCACCATCCGCATTTACGATCTTTGCTTCGGACGGTACGTTGTCACTTTCTCCTGCAATCGTCTGGCTTCCGTTCACGGTGACGCTTTCAATCGAATCATTTTCCGCCAGTGACGTGTTGGTGTAGCTGTCCTTCGTAAGCGGCGTTCCGTCATACACTTTCGTGTCACTGCCTGCCGTGATGGTGATTGACTTCGGTGTAACAGTCAGTTCACCCGCCTCATATTCAATAGAATACTTGTAGGTGACATCCTCACCCTTGGCATTTACGATCTTTGCATTGGAAGGAGTATTTTCACTCGTTCCGGCCTTAGTCTGACTTCCGTCAAAATCAACTGATGCGATGGTGTCGCCTTCGTCCAGAGAACCCGTAAGTGTGTACGTATCGCTTGTCAGTTCTGTGCCGTCGTATTCTTTGTCTGCGTTTTCCGCCGTAATTATGATCTCGTTCTGTGCGAGAATCTTCAGTTCACCGTTTACATACTCAATATCGTAGCAGAACGTAACATCCTTGTCTCCGTTAAAGATCTTTGCATCGTGAGGAACATTTTCTTCTGTTCCGGGGTCGGTTATTGCCCCACTCACGGAGACGCTCTCAATTGTATCTCCGTCAACTAAATCGGTATGCGTGTAACTGTCCTTTGTCAGAGGCTCGCCGTTATAGTACCGTTCTGCACTGTCGGCAGTGATTGTCAGCGGCTTCTTCGTTACCTTCAGCTCGCCGTTTGCATACGTGATATCGTAGCAGGCCGTAACGTCTTCACCGGCTGCATTTCTGATCATTGCATCCGACGGCGTACTTGGGCTCGTACCGACTACTGTCCGGCTTCCGGAAACCTCAACATTCTCGATGGAGTCACCTTCCGCCAGCTCATTTCCATCGTATGTGTAATCACTCTGCGTCAGTTCCGTACCGTCATATACCTTCTCAGCATCCTCGGCTGTGATCGTAATCGGCCTCAGCTTAACGGTCAGATCACCCTCCTTATATTCAATAGAATACTTGTAGGTGACATCCTCATCGGCTTGATTAACAATCTTCGCATTGGAAGGAATATTATCGCTCGTACCGACCTTAGTCTGACTTCCATCGAAATCAACCGATACGATGGTATCGCCTTCGTCCAGTTCGCCATCATATGTATACGACTCGCTCGTCAGTTCCGTACCATCATATACTTTATCTGCATCTGTCGCAGTAATCGTGATCTCCTTCTGTGCAAGAACCTTCAGTTCACCATTTACATACGTTATATCGTAGCAGAACGTAACATCCTTGTCTCCGTTAATGATCTTTGCATCGCGAGGAACATTTTTTTCTGTTCCGGGGTCGGTTATTGCCCCGCTCACGGAGACGCTCTCAATTGTATCTCCGGCAGCAAGATCGGTATGCGTGTAACTGTTCTGTGTCAGCGGCTCGCCGTTATAGTACCGTTCTGCACTGTCGGCGGTGATCGTCAGCGGCTTCTGTGTTACCTCCAACGTGCCGGGCACGTATGTAATCTCGTAGCAATAGGTGACATCCCCAACGCCCGTTCTGTAAATCACCGCGTCATGCGGTACATTGTTGCTTGTGCCGACCACAGTCTGACTGCCGTCATATTGGGAAGATATGTAGAGGTCTCCGGCCGCCAATCCATTGCAAAAACTACTTGCTCTCGTCAGCGCAGTACCGTCATATACCTTCTCAGCACCATACGCCGTAACCGTCAGAGGTCTTGGCGTTACGTTCAGTTTGCCATTCACATAGGAAATGTCATAAAGATCAGTGACGTCCTCACCTGCAGCGTTTTTGATCACTGCATTCGACGGTATATTGTCGCTTGTGCCGACAAACGTCTGGCTTCCGTTCACATCGACGGACTCCACGCGATCGCCATCCATCAGACCTTCAACCTTATACGTATCTTTCTCCAGCGGCGTGCCGTCATATACCTTCTCATCACTGTCCGCCGTGATGATCAGAGAATATTTCCCCGTCACCGTCAGTGTTCCGTTATGATATGTAATGTCATAGCAGCTGGTAACATCTTCACCGTCTGCATTCTTAATGACGGCATCTGAAGGAACGTTATCACTTGCACCGATCAACGTCTGGCTTCCGGTCACCGTAACACTCTCGATGTGATCACCGTCTGCCAGTTCGGAGTTCGTATAACCGTCCTTCGTAAGTGCAGTTCCGTCGTACTCTTTCGAATCGCTGTCCGCAGTGATTGTCAGCGGCTTCTGAGTTACTTCCAGCGTGCCGTTCTTGTATTCGATATCATAATTTTCCGTAACATCTTCATTGGAACTGTTCTTGATGATCGCGCCAGACGGAACATTGTCGGAAGCTCCTGCCACAGTCTGACTTCCGGTCACCGTAACACTCTCAATGAAATCGCCGGTTACCAATCCGTCGTGAGTATAACTATCCTTCTCCAGCGCAGTTCCGTCGTACTCTTTCGCATCGCTTCCGGCGGTAATCGTTATCTTTTTCTTCAATACCGTAAGCGATCCGTCTACATACGTGATGTTATAATCTGCCGTGACATCGGCGCCGTACGCATCCACGATCTTCGCGTCAGATGCGACATTGGCCGATGATCCCGCGTTGGTCTGACTTCCGTCGACCGTAACACTCGCAATGCTGTGGCCGGGCTGAAGACCCTGACTCGTATACCCGTTGTTCGTCAACTCGGTTCCGTCGTATTCTTTGGAATCACTGTTCGCAGTGATCGTAAGGTCATACTTCGGCGCTGCCGGAAGGTTGCGCGGGTTGATCATATGCGTTTCGCTGTGAATCTTAGCCGTATTTACAACGATCATACCGTTGTAGTTTCCGGAGCGAACGTCCAGATTTGCCATCGGAGCTATGAGCGTACCGAAAATGACACCATCTGTGTAAATGGTACCGCGGAACTGGCCGTCACTCTTCGTCGAATCATAGAAATTGTAGTACACGCGGTTGAGGTCATTGGGGTCGTTGTACGCATTTTCGTACGATATGTTAGCTGCCTCATACTGCGGATGAGCATTACCATATGTCGTGTTCCCGCCATCGATGGACAGCAGTGTTTTCTTGATTGTAGTGCTGTCCCGGCCTTCCATATCGATGTTGATAAGCAGGCCGGCTGCCGACCCGCTCGGGAATGTGATGGTCACTTCATGTTCCCGGAACTGCTCGATATCCGACGCTTTCAGATTCAACACAGCAAGTCCGCTGTCCGTCTTGTCGACATTGATCGTAAGCGCATTCATGTCATGGAAGTCAGCAGTGACATTGCCGGTAGCACTCTTTCCCGCAAGGTACGTTGAATACTGACCGTAACTGCGCTGCAGCTGGGCAAGATCGATATACTTCCACGTATCGCTCTCCGCAACAACCGTGCGGCTCGACACAACTGTCACGCCGTCCACCGTCGACTGGTTCGCATTCAATTGCGCTACCGTGTGTCCCGAACCTACGATCAGTCGATCCTGATCATA
The DNA here is from genome assembly GCA_946415315.1 of uncultured Lachnoclostridium sp. GTDB lineage: Bacteria > Bacillota > Clostridia > Lachnospirales > Lachnospiraceae > ISDg. The sequence continues at coordinate 10,751 of CAMKRZ010000013.1, forward strand.
TCCGAACTTCATTCCGTACTGTTCCCGTCCGGAGTACTGGATTACCTGAATATAGTTGTCCAACGAAGTATCGGGAGTTTCACGCAGGTTTGTACGGATCGTACACTCACTGGTGTTGCCGATGTCATGATCCCAGGCGCCGATGTATCTTGCTGTCATGACATTCGTGTGCTGATGACCGAACATCTGAAGAGACGTAAATGCAATAACGCCGAACTCACCTGTCAAGGCAGCGGCGTCCTGCATCGTTGCCCCCTTCTCATAGGTCACTTCACCGTCGGCATGCGCAGTCCGTTCCGGAGAAACCCATCCCGGAAGGCCGAAAAATGCCATCGTGATCGCGAGCATGATACTCAGTACTCTTTTGGCTGCTTTACGGATTTTACGCATAGTAAATACCCCTTTTTGAATCTATTATTTCCACCAGCGCAATCGCGTTATCGATTATCGCATCGAGATTTATGTACAAAAGAAGAAAAAATGTGACCAGGTCCCACTCTCCCTGGCATCACAAAAGGTGATTATAACACAGTCAAAGGAAATTGTTAATCCTTTTTTACAATTTTTAGAGATTTTTTACGTATTTTTTTTACAAAAGTGAATGAAAAATCCGTTTTTTTCCTGTTTTGGCCAAAAAACGTGATAAAAGATTCTCCCGACGCTGCGTTATGACCGCAAAATTCTCAAATTATAACGGATTTTTCGATCACGGTTACGACACCATATGTCTGCACTTTTTCCGGTGCACTACTGACATGCCTGCAAGAAGGCCTGAAAAGCCAAAATTCTACCGAAGTAGTGCTTAGAAAAATAACACTTTTCAGCAAAACAGTTCAAAAGTCGATGCTTCCATTCTTCTTCTGTAGTCTGAAATGACGAGAGGGGCATCGCAGAACGTTGCCCCTCCCAATCATGATCATTTTCTTTTGCCAAGTTACTCTACACTCATACGTTCCATCCGTACTTGATGATGTAGTAGATGACATATCCCCAACCGAACACGCCGTGAAGGATTGCCCATTTGATCGAGTGCCATTTGAGCAGGGAGATGCCGATCGCAAGGACACTTCCGAATCCGACGGTGGATTCACTAACCTTGGTTGTGACGTTAATCTTCTTTGACTTCTCCTTCGTTTCGTAGATCAGTTCTTCCGCCGGAACATCGAAAACCTCCGCCGCCTTCTGGACCGTATCCAGATCCGGCTCCGTCCGCTCACGTTCCCAGCTGGAGATTGCCTGACGCGTGACATTCAATTTCTCCGCAAGTTCTTCCTGAGTCATTCCTGCTTCCTTGCGAAGTCTTGCAATATTCTTTCCTACCATGGTTGTGCCCCCCTTCATTTGGTGGCTTCATCGTACCGTACAGACGCAACATTCGCAAGAAACAACTTGTTGCATCGCGCAACAGGCAGGCATTTTTCGTACTTTTACGCGGAAAATGAGCCCTTTTCGCCAATTCGTGTCCACGGCAGAGACAGAATTCGTCTTATCACATCGTCCACTGCATTGTCCGAACAATCTTATCCGCGCAGTGCCACCACCAGTTTCACACGGTCGTGGATCCCGGTCTTGTCGTAGATCGCAGAGATATAATTCTTCACCGTTCCCTCGGAGATATAGAGACGGTCCGCGATCTGACGGTTTGTGAGTCCTTCCACGAGAAGCGCCGCAATCTCCTGCTCGCGATCCGTAAACTCCTCATATGCCTGCTGTTGCGGCGCGCTGCGTCCGACCAGCGCCGTGAGCCGCTGCATCACCTTCGGGTCGAGCACGCTGACGCCCTCCATGATCTGGCGGATTGCGCCGAGGATTGCGTCCTTGCCGCTGTCCTTCAGGAGATACCCGTCGGCACCGCCGCTGATCGCGTTGGTGATGTTTGCATCGTCATAAAATGTGGTCAGCACCAGAATGCGGATCTTCGGATACTGCTTCTTCAGGTGACCGATCAGCTCGATTCCGCCCATGCCCTTCATATTGAGGTCCACAAGCGCAATGTCGCACAGTCTCTCCGCAAGCACCGCGAGGGCCTCCGCGCCGTCATGCGCTTTGCCGACGACCTCCATGTCATTGAGGGAGAGGATAACCTCAAGGCTGTCGAGAAGCATTGTCTCATCATCTACCAGCAGGACTCGATACATAATATTATCTCCTTACAAAATGTCGTGCTATTCTCGTCCGGATCTGACCAAAAGATCATTGCGCGATTGACGAACCGCCCAGCGGCAGTTCCACCTCGGTACGGAATCCCGATTCGTTGTCAAAGGAAGCAGTACCGCCGCATCTCTCGGCATAGGAGAGAATTTTCCGAAGACCGAAGCCGGCCTCAATCCGCTCAGCGCGCACCGTATCATTGAAGTCACCGTGCCCGTCGTCCTTCACGCTCAGCCGCACATGCGCCGAGTCCGCCGAGAGCAGCACCGTATAATGTTTCGCGCCGCCGTGCTTGACACCGTTCGTGAGTGCCTCCTGCATCACGCCCGTCAGGAACTCGACATGCTCCCGCGGCACCGCGATATCCTCCGCGTAATAATCCGCGGCGATATCCACAGTGCGCTCGGTATCCATCGTAAAATCCTCCGCAGCGTTCCGAAGGTATCGCATCAGGTCGGCGATCGGCAGCACGCCGCTCTCCTCGTCGAGGGCACGCACGGCGCTCCGGATGGAATCCAGGCTTCCGCGAATGCGTTCGTTCGCATCGTTCATGCGCCTGCGGGCTTCCTCCGGTTTTGTCTCATACAACATGTCCGCGGCGTCAAGTGTCATGATGGCCGCCGTGATGGAATGGCCGACACTGTTGTGGATGTTCCGGCTGATATTCTCGCGCTCCAAAAGCCTTGCGTTCCGGTCGATCGCGTAATTCTGCCGTGAAAGTTCCCGGTTGATCTGGCGCTCGTTCATCTCGCTCACACTCGCTTTAAGGAGGCGTTCCTGTGCAGCTTTCTCGCGCTTCTTCACATTGGCCGCAAGTTTTTTCGCGATGAGAATCACCCACACGACCAGCGAAATGATTGCAGCATACATGATGATCTCCGCCGCAGTCCGCAAACTGAATTCCCGATACTCCCAAATGACCTCCGCTACAGCATATATGACCGGAGCAACCGCTACCGGTGACAAGATTCCGAGCCTGTCCGTGCAGGCAAATGCAAGGAAGCCCCACCAGCTGCCGCTCAGGATGGCGAGCGCTGCTGTCAATGCAAAGACTGCCGCCTTCAACGCTGCTACAGTCCTCCTGCTCTCCTCCTCGCACAGGCTTTGTGCCGTCAGCGCGATCAGCAGCACGCCCGTGACCGCGATCACAGCGAAGGGATGGTCAGCGCGCAATGTACCGACGGTTCCGATTGCCAGGACAACGGCTAAATTGATCAGCGTGATGAGCATATCCGGCGTTTCCTTTCAACTGACTATATACTTGAAGCCCCTATGCAAAACGTGTTTGCATAGGGGTCTCCGTTACGTTCCGTTTTTGTTTGGTTACTCCGCAATCCGACGGATATTCAGCGTTCCGCAGCACACGCGGCCGGTGACATTCACTACCGGCACATCATCGCGCTCGTTCGCTTCCGAGAGTTCCTCGCAGAGCTCTCCGTTGCAAGGCAGATCAAGGTCACAGCACACCTTCACGCCCACAGGCACCCACAACGTGATGCGGCCGAGACATGCGTACACATCCACGCTCACATCGTGATCCGGCACGGCCGGCATCGTCGCTTTGATTGCGCCGCATGCGGTTGAGAGATACACATTGTCCGTGTCCTCGCCGATGGTGCAGCAGTTGCGCCACAGCATGGCAATGTACACCATATTGTGCTGCCCCTCCTCCTTCTTCATCTTGCGGGAAATGCGCTTCCACATGATTGTCGTGAACGTCGCCATGAACGCTCCGACAGCAACAAACGCACCACCCACGGCAATCAGGATTTTCTTTACCTTCTTCCACTGTTCACTGCTAAACATAATGCAGTCCCCCTTTCCGACCGACGATCTCCCTCGCGATCACCTTATATTGTATCAGAGAAACGATGCTTATTCAAGGTCTTCGTCTCTCGAAAAATGATTCTCTCATCGCCGGAGAACCGATTTTCTCCGCAGCTCTTTCAGCAGTTATATTTGCCCTCTTCATAATCCGCGATCAGCCGCTCAATCCCTTCCGGCGTGCGAAGCGCGTTCCGGTCAATCCGCGTCGGCTGCAGAAAAATGCCCTCGTCCTCCAGCCGGTCAAAGAGTTCGACGAAAGCGAGCGAATCTAAAAGTCCGCTGTCGATCAGGTCGATGCCCTCCTCGTACACGGCGTCGTCCTCGCAGACCTCCGCCAGAATTTTCCTCACATCAATCATATTGCTTCAATGCCTTTCTGTCCAACTTCCCGTTGCTGTTGACCGGGAGCTCCGTAACAACGGAAATCTTCTTCGGAACCATGTATGCCGGTACCTTCTGTGCAAGCCTCTCCCGGATTGCCGCCTCATCCGGTCCGCCCGGCTCCACCGTGACAAACGCCCGGATCGTACTGACAGCCCCCTCCGCATTCCGGTTCGCTGTCACGGCGCAGTCCGAAACGCCGTCGACCGAGAGCAGATTCGACTCGATATCCGCGAGTTCGATCCGATATCCCATATACTTGACCTGGCTGTCCTTCCGGCCGCCGCAGTACAGTTTTCCGCCCCGTATAGCACCGTAATCCCCGGTCCGGTAGCAGTTCACTCCGTTCTCCGTGTAGTGTCCGCCGCAGGCACCGCCGAGGTATCCGCCGAACACGCTCGCCCCGCGCAGCACGATCTCTCCGTCCTCGATCGCAATCTCCGTCGCCGCAGACGCAATCTCCCCGACCGGGAGTACCTCCTCCGACGCAAGCATTTCCGGCGAGATTGTCACCGCAGAAACTGCGGAGGTCGCCTCCGTCGGTCCGTACGCGTTGATAACCGCAAGCTTCGGAAAATGCCGGAACAGCCGCTCGACTGTCTTCTTCTCAAGCCGCTCCCCGCAGAAGTACACACAGTGAAACTCCGGAAAATACTCCTCCGTAAACTCATCGTTCAGAAGGCACATTTTCATGCATGTGGGCGTCATGACCGCCACATTGATCTTCTCCGCTGCAAACAGTTCGAAAATGTGATCGTACTCCGTTCGCATGTCGGCTTCGTTGGCGATGAGCGTGTGGCCGTTTCCGAGCGCATAGTAAATGTCCGCGACACTCAGGTCAAACGCAAAACTCGCCTGGTTCAGAACATTGCAGTTCCGATAATCGCACAGTGGAGAAAGCTCCGCGATCCAGTTTGCGAAGTTTCCGAGGTTTGCGGCCGTGATCGGAACGCCCTTCGGCTCCCCCGTGCTGCCGGACGTAAAGATCATGTAGGCGATCCGGTCTTCGCCGGGTTCCGTGTCAATATCCACAGCACACTCCGTGCCGGGTTCCGCGTCGCGCTCCCCCGGGCACAACGCATCAACCGAAGTAACTCCCCCGACGTTCATCCGCTCCGGCAGACTTCGAAGCGTGCACACCATAGCGCCGTTCACCTCGACCGGCCGGTCCGTAAGCACAAGTTCCGCCCCGGTCATCTGCAAAATCCGCGCCACACGCCCGGCGGGCGTCTTTACATCCACCGGAACGTATGCTCTCCCTGCCAGCAGGCACGCGACCATCGCGATCACCGTCTCGCAGCGTTTGTCCTGAAACAGAACAACCGGCGACGTGCCCTGCCGCCGAAGGCATACCGCATAACGGCGCGCCTCATCCCACAGTGTCCCGTAGGTGATCGCGCGCGCGCCGCACTTGTATGCAATCCGGTCACGGTTGGCATTCGCCGCCGCTTCCATTCGTTTTATGATCGTATCAGTCATTTTGAATCTGCTCCGCGGGAATCAGGCTGTAGTCGTACATGACCTCCGAGTGATTGTCGAGGATCAGTTCCTTCCGGATCGTCTCTCCGGTCTCGCGGTCGATCACCAGGCGGTACACCTTGGAGATTCGGAAGTATTTGTCGCCCTCACGCTTAAAATGATGGTCCTCCTCTACCAGCCGGTATCTCTCCGGGAACGATCTCTCGCTGCGAAGCTCGCCGCACAGTTCGCCGTTCTCGCACCACACAAGAAGCTGAACTGCCTGGTCGGTGGTGTTCGTAAAACGGTAGTCGAGCCGGTTGTAACAGATCGACGTTCCGGTTCCGAAGGGCACGCGGCGCCGTTCATCGGGGAACAGCGCATCCGAGTGATGGTGCAGTTCCGTCACCGTCATCGGGCTGTTCAGCACAAGCCAGTGGATCATATTGCCCATCTGGCACAGTCCCCCGCCGACTCCCGACGACATGCCGTTGCGGCAGATCATCAGGCCTTCCTTGTAGCCTTTGCGCTTCGTCGGTCTTCCGCACGACTCCCAGTAGGAAAATGTCTCCCCCGGCTGAATGACGAGCCCGTTGATCTTCCGACACGCGAGCTCAATATTTGTGACTTTATTTTCCTGTAACTTGATGTCCACCCCGTTCAATCGTCGGATCAGGATCGAGCTGTGACTTTTCACGATATTGTCAAGCGGCGTATCCGACCGCTTCTTCGCAACCCTGCAACCATCGAACAGGTTTTTCACCTTACGTTTTAAGATTTCCTTCTCTAACGAGATCCGATAGCACCTCGGACCGAGCGAGCAAAACAACCGCCTTGACATATTGTAAATCCCCCCACCACGTGTATTACAACCATATATACCACATAGTTTTTACAAAACAATTACAAAAGATTTACAAAAGTCTTAAACTTTCAATTGCTCTCTTTTTTTCCTCTTCCGAGTGCGGAAAATGCCCATTCCGTCACAAGCACGGCAACCAGGTAAAGCACGATGCTGAACGCGATGGAAAATACCGGATAAAGCGTCCGGTTGCCGATTCCCTGCATGACCTTCGTGAGGTCATTTGCGCCGATATATCCCGCGACGGTCGTCCACTGCAGCAGTCCGATCATCAGCCGCTTCCACTCTCTCTTTGCTCCCGTGAGGCGCGACGGAACCGTCTTAGTGATAAACCCACGAAAGCTTCTCTGCGAAGCTGCGGTTTCCGCGGCGTCTGCGCGATCTTCCTTGTCCGACAACAACTCCGCGATACTGCCCGCGCCGAACAGGCCGACAGCGATTGCCGCGATCACGGTCGAGGAAATGCGGACCGCGCCGAAAATACCGTAATCTAAAAGCAGCATTGCCAGTAGGACCGGCGTGCTGCGAAGCAGAAACGCGACGCCGCGTACGACCCCGGCCGGAATGCGCCTCTTTGAGGTTGCCCCGTACGCAAGCAGAGTGCCGGCCGCCATCGCGAGTATCCACGCACACAGCGTGATCACGGCAGTGATCACTGCCGCGCGAAGGATCAGACTGTATGCTCCGCCCGAGATCAGATTGTCCTTGACTGCCGACAGAAATGTCATCGATCCATCAACCTCCATTGCATTGACTACCAATCGGTATTCCTTAACATCCGCGTACCCTGTTGTCATCCGGTACTTCGGAATCTCCATCGAATGGTTTTCGCTCGTTCCGTACGCCGCGAGCATATCGACCTTGCCCGCCATCAGCCGCACCAGAGCCGTCTCGCTGTCCAGTACCACGAACACCGGGCGCCGCCCGATGCTCTCCGCGAACCGCCCCGCAAGCTCTGCGGCCATGCCGCCGACGCTTCCGTCCCGGGACACGATCTCCAGTGGCGGAACCGCCCCGGTGACGCCGATGTAAAACGGTTCACCCACCTCGGAAAATGCCGGCAGCTTCGACCCCGAATCCGTCATCCAGCGTTCCTTCGCCGCGGCGATCGTTCCGTCGGCGGAAGCCTTCGCAAGCCACTCATCGGCCTTCGCGCGATCCTCCTCCGAATCCGGCGCGAACGCGAACCCGAACGAAAACCTCGTGTTCCCGCCGCCCGGCGTCTCGCCCGGCGAGACAGCGGCAAATTCACCGTCCCTGCAGAGATACTCCGCCGTCAGATCCACCGCCCACATGGCGGAAGCCTTCCGCCTTCGAAGCTTTGCCGTCGCCTCCTCCAACGTGCTCTCGGACTCGTACCCTCCGAAGTCAACGCCGAAGTAGGTGTCCAGGAAGACCTTGACCGCATTGTCCGGCGACTTCACCGAAACTCCGGTAACGGTCAGCCCCTCGAGCTGCTTCGTCTCCGTGAACACTCTCATATCTCCGGACGGTTTTCTCCACGGCAGGGCAAGCGTCAACAGTACCACTGCTGCCGCAATCACCGAAATCCACTTGTATCTCGCAATTTTCATCGGTTTCTCCGCCGTTTTGTTCATTTTCCGTAACATGGTTATCGAAGTTCCACACCCGCGATGTACTCGCTCCGAAGGCCGACCGCCAGGTGATTCTCGAAGATCACCGGCGTCGACTCGATGTTGGAGCCGAAATTCACCTTGTCAAGCACTTCCCCTGTCTCCGCGTCCATCAGCAGAATGTCGCCGTTCCCACAGCACTGGCAGAGTTTCACAGAGCCGTCCGCCGCATAGATGAGCGCCGGCGAGCTCCACGCGTCGAACGAGAGTTCTTTCCGCCAGATTTCCTCGCCGCTCTGCTTGCTGATCGCGACAAGATAGGACGAATCGACCTTCGGCACCTTGGAGACAGCGTAGTAGATATAATCCGACACTTTCCCCTCGCCGCTCGCGCCGGAGGAGAGAAAACCGCCGGCCAGCCCGAGCACCGTGTGCACCTCGTACGCCTTCTGCCACACGATCTCTCCGGTCTTGGCATTCAGCTTGTACAGCACCGCCGTGCCGGTGTGATGTTTGTCGTAGTAATATTTGAGCGTAGTTGCCACATAGATGAACACCTCACCGCGCTCCGTAACCTCGAGCACAGGGCTTGAGTTGATGTCCTCGCGCAGATCCTGCACCCACACCGGCTGCATCGTATTGAGATCGAGGCATTGGAAAATGCCGCCGTTGTCGCCGAAGAAGAGGTACTGCTCCCACACGACCGCGCTCGATTCGGAGCCGGAGCCGTTGCTGAGTTCCGATGACTCAAAGCGTTCCTCCGCGCTCTTCGAGTTGTATTTATACCGCACGATCTCGTCCGGATCGATCGTGAGCGAGCCGCTCTCAGCATCGTAGGAACTGTTAAGATGAACCGTGTACAGCACGCCGTTCTCTCCCGCACAGATCACGGTGTCCGTCGCAACGCTGTAGATCGGTGAACTGTCGAAACCGTGCCACAACCGCGGCGCAAACGGATCGTCCGCCGCGAACTCGTACAGTTTCGTCCCGTCGATCAGATTGTATATAAAAATGCGTGCGCTGACCTGCTCTCCGAACAGTCCCGGCGCAGAATCGCCGGACCCGCAGATCAGGAGCGGATACTCCGGATGCAGCGAACACGTGCCTTTGAAACACATACCCACATTGATGGCCGGGCGCGTCTCCTCACCGGTCTCCATATCCAAAAAATGAATTTTCCCGTCCATGCCCGGATAGATGATCTCCGTAAGCCCCGCCTTCTCCTTCGCCTCGGGATACAGATTCATATGCTGCTTCGTCGCCTCGTCCCAGCGCACCGCTAACGGCTGCCCCGTCCAGCCGTTGCCGGACCAGTAATTCACGCCGTCACATTTAAGAAAACGCCCCGTCTTAAAGCGCCACGTTACGCCGAATCGGCTCTCCGTAAGCACCGGCGAGCCGTACGAGGTTACGTCCCTTCGGTAACTTCCGCGGTACGTGATGATTCCCTCATGACTCGGAAAATGATCGAGATACTCCTCCGTGAAGACGATCTCCCGGTCACGGCTGTACTCTGTGACCTCCGATCCGTTCACGGAGATTGTCGTGCCGAGAAGCCATTTGCCGGGGTCTGTCTGCCCGGTCGCATACGGCTTCGCCGCGTCCGCGCCTTCGGCTGCCGACTCAATGTAAGCCGTCTTCAGCGCACCTCGGGTCTCCACAAAGAAATTGTAGACATAGCTCAGATTGCCCTTGACCTTGATCAGCAGGGCAAAGAAAAATCCCAGTGCGGCCAACGCAAAGAAAGCTGCCGCAATCGCCGCAGCTTTTCGGAGTTTACTTGTCCGTTTCTTCGCTTTGATGATCCCCCACCTCCGAACCGAGATTACAGGGCCATTATACCAAACCGCACTTCCGTTCGCAACGCCTTGCGGAGATTGCGGGTTTCATTTTTCGGATAACGAGGGGTCCTTTTCCTTCGGAAAAAGTCGATTTCTCTTCCCTCTCAGAACTCGGTCACGTCCGCCTTGCACATCGCACGTCCGCGAAGCAGGATCGTCGGGATCAGCACGAAAATGTTCGAGATGATCACTCCGAACACACCGATCTCGGACCAATACGGAAGAAACCGTCCGCCCGGCTTGTAATAAAGCTCGTTCAACATGAACGTAAGCAGCTCAACAAAACCAACGCCGACCACAACGGAGACAAGGTCCGTAACCAGGATCTCGGCGGCAACCTTGCGGCGCACATCGCCCTTCGTACGCCCGATGGCACGGTAGACGCCGAACTCGTACATGCGCTTGTTATAGTGCCCGGCGATGACCGAATTCACAGAGACTGCCAGCACAAGGGACAGCAGAACGAGCGCCAGATAGAAGATCAGATTGATCGGCTGAAACTGACTGTCGATCTCGTCGCGCATGGATTTCTGAATTTTACACTGACTGCCCTCGCACGCGGTCCGAACACGCTCCATAAGCTCCGTGTATGAGAGCGTCTCGCTCATGACATGCGCCCTCATGAGTTTTTCCTTCGGGAATTCCTCTACGTAAAATATTGCGTAGATGTCCTCATCGATTATCGCATCGAGGGTGTATGTCCCCGAAAGGCCCTGATTCTCATCCACGATATCGCCGAGTTTGAAACCCTTGTTGTTCGCCATCGCCTTGCTGACCACCAGACTGCCGTTTCGCAGACCGCTGAAGTCGCCCTCATAACCGATGATGCGGAACGCCTCTTTAAGCTCCTCAGGCGTGTTGAAGCGTGCCGCGTAGCCGCCCATCGTGAAGCCCATGGTGCCTACCCAGTCGAGGCTCGGCTCCGCGTAGCCGGAGTGCAGCATGACCGTGAGATCGGGGTCGGCGGAGAGTTTGTCGATGATCGCATAGTAATCCCGGAACTCCTCGTCATTCACGGAGGCCTCAACCTCGATCACATGCTCGGTATAGTCAATGATCCCTTCCCAGTAATAATAGTTGCTCCGTATGAAATTGCCGCCCATCAGCAACAGGGTCGTCAGGAAGAACATGGCAGCGATCAGAAGGGAACGGCCTTTATTTTCCTTCACATAGTACAAAGCGGAATACGGTTTCATAGCGTCCCTCCGTCACGGCTGATCTCGCCGTCCCACATCTCGATGATGCGGTCCGCGTCGCCTAGGATGCTTCGGTCGTGCGTGACGACGAGCACCAGGCGGTCTGCGGAATATTCCTTCAGGATCCGCATCACATTAAACGCGTTCTCATGGTCGAGTGAAGCTGTCGGCTCGTCGGCAAATAACACCTTCGGATCGTTGATCATCGCCCTCGCAATGGACGCGCGCTGGCACTGGCCGCCGGAGAGCTTCGTCGGACGCTTTCCGATCTCGCGGTCTCCGAGTCCGAGCTCCGCGAGAAATGTCTTGGCCTTCTCCTGCGTTGTCGCATCGTTGTTCACCGCCGCGACCATCACGTTGTCGAGCGCACTCATGTACGGTACGAGATAATGCTTCTGGAACACAAATCCGAATTCGCGACGGCGAATCAGTTCGCGTTCTGCGTCGGTGATCGTCGTGAGCTCCGTCCCGTTGTAGCACACGCTGCCGTCCGTCGGCTTTTTGAGTGTGGAGAGGCAGTACATCAAAGTGCTCTTGCCGCTGCCGGAAGGACCGATGATGCCGATGAGGCCGCGGTCCGGAAGCGAGAGGTCAAAGCCCTTGAGGGCGTACATTTTCTCGTCGGTGTCCATGTCGTAGATCATGCTCAGGTTTTTGATAGTAAACATCGTTGTTGCTCCTTGTATTCTACAATAGTAGTATGTCTATTCTTCTATGTTTTGTGTTTTCCCGCTCAGTCTTCGATCTCATCGATCGTCTTTATTTTCCGAATGCTCACAAGAACCGGAATCTGAAGTAATCCGAGGATCAGCAGCATGATCGCACCGAGTTTCGCGATCATCCCGGGATACCATGCCACGGACACAATGCCGGCCGGTTCAAGCACCGTCTCCTTAAGCAGCAGTGCCGACGGCAGCGCGAGAACCGCGCCGATCAGGAAGCCGATCCCGAAGATGATGAACATTTCCCGCATCATCATCCCGTACACCTCCCACCGCCGATAGCCGATGGACACATACAGGCAATACTCGTTCACGCGGTTTCTCAGGAAGGACACATACGCAATCAGCATCGTCACCGCCACGAAGAACATGACGACAGCAGAGATGGCGTTTACGATATTCGCAATCAGAAGTTCGCAGTCCTCCCGGAATCTCTCCCGGTGAGCGGGCAGATCGTACACAGTGTCGCCGGCGCCGATCTCCACTCCCATCTCCGTGAAGAATTCCCCGAGGTTCCCGTTGGCCTCATTGTACTGTATTACATAATACGTGCCGCAGTTGTAATGATGATTCGGCATTCCCGCGCTGACCATGCTGTCCGACTCGACTTCTCCGACAATGCGGAAGGTCTCACCGAAGTTATCCTTTGAAAACCAGTCTCCGATCTCCAGCTTCTGATTCTTCATCACCATCGAGGCGATGACCACCTCGCCGTCTGCCTCGGGAAGTCTCCCCTTCACAAGCTTTGCGCCGGTATGCTTCAGATACCGTTCGATCTCTTCCGTCGAGGTGAACAGCGGAAACTCCTCCATCCACATGCCGATCACCGCCTGGTATTTTGCCTGCAGTACCTGCGCCCAGGTGATATCCTCAACTCCCTCTTTCGCGCTCAGAGTATCCAGGATCACCTGCACTTTCTCCTGTACATCGCCGTTCTCCGCTCCCTTGACCTTCGACTTCTCGAGTGTCTTCTCGCTGAGGCTGAAGTAGCCGACTTTCTTCGGGTACTCCAACAGCATCGGCTTGAAGCCCTCCACCGAGGTCATCAAGATCACATGCACGATGTAGATCACCGCGAAGGACAGCGCCAGCGCGGAAATCATCGTCGCCACGCTTCGCCGGTTGTTCTTCACATATTTCCATGCGGATAGATTGGATTTCATCTTTCGCAACATCTCCTGTTTCGTATTCATGCGGCGGTTCCCGGGCCGCCTCCGCCTCTTATGCCACCATCGTAAAGCATTCCCCGGAAAATGAAAAGTGACCGCGGTCACGATTTTCCAACGGATAACCGTGACTGCGGTCATAGTGTTTTTTGTTCAATTGATTTTCCGGGGATACAGATCCCCCAGGTCAGCCAATTCGTCCAAGCGTTCTCTTCGGAGCAATTTCATAAATGCTTCCTGCACCGCATCCTCCGCATCCGCACGGTTGTGCAGGATGCGACAGGCGACGGTGTACATCGGGCGGCTCATCTCCGCGTACAACGACGCGAATGCCTCCCGGTCATGCTTCATGGCCCTCAGCCATTCCGCGAGTAGGTTTTTCTCTGCCGGCATGGATTCTCACCTCCTCACTGACTATGATGCACGGAAAAGCCGCATTTTTCGCATATGTATAAAAAAGCAGCGAAAAATGCGGCGAATTTACAACTTTACAGCAGACAACAATGATCCCGCTGTCCCTCAGTCTTCTTTTGTTTTCGCGTAGATTGCCGTAATCATCATGACAATGAACAAAAGTACCGGCCATCCTAACGCCGTCAGTTTCAGAGAGTCCACTTGCAGCATGTTGCCGGTCATCCCGAGGATGAGAAACAAACCGACACAGACGGTAACAACCATGACAACCGCGAAAACTGCCGCGATCACAAGCCATACAACGACGTACAATGCCCCGGCCCTGCCGAACTCATCCATCGTTCTTCGCAGGATCAGGCGGTAACCCGCATACAAGGCCCCGATGAAAAGAACGAGCCCGAGGATATAGGCAAACGGATTGTAACTGTAGGTGGAACCGCTGAAGATAAAACTCGAGTGCTCGCCCCGGTACGACCTTCCGATGCACTGGACCATGGCAGCAATCCCTGCGGCGACACTGCAGATCAGCAGGTACAGGCACTCAAGCGCGTACATTTTCCAACTTGGTCTCATGTCCGCTCTCCTTTACTCCAGGATCGTGATGCGCCCGTCCACCTTCGCGTCCAGCCCGCTGTTGGTCGCAAAATACTCTTCGATGATGTTGTTGACCGACGTCGCAACGACGCGCGGCTTCATATTGGCTTTGACCTCCTCGAGAGGCACGCCGAAGAAGTCGTCAAAGTTGTTGTAGTGGTAGTCCTGAATTCCGAGTTTGATGCGCATGTCATCGGTGATCTCGTCGCCCTTGAAGGTGAAGGACTCGATGGTGTGCGTCGACTTGCGATAGGTCACACGGAGCGCCGAGGAGATCTGGTAGAACTCTGTCTCGCCGACCCAGGCATCGTCGCGGAACAGGTGTTGGAAGATGCGGCGCAGCTGCGCGCCGGTCACCTCCACAAGATACAGAGGCCCGTCGAAGGGCGTATTCTCCACCATGTCCTGATACTCGATGACGGGACCCAGTTCCTTCTTGCGGATGCTGCCCGAGCCAAACAACATGACATCGTAGCTGGCCTCCCACGCCATGATGTCGGCGTAGAGGTTGCCCATCTCGGTCTCCTGCTCGCGGCAGGGGTGCGTGAGCTTGCGCGCCCAGCGTGTCACGACGCGCTTGTATTTGCTGTCGGTCTGGGTGCGGTAGCTGTCGATCAGATCCTCCATGATCTCGTCCTTCGGTGCGGTGTCCTCATTGATCGGCACGCACTTCCACTTGAGATCGACGATCTCCTTCTTCTCCGTGTCGTACTGAATATCAAACTGCCCGATGACGCCCGTGCCGGTACCGGCCTGCACGATCGGGATCCCGTTGATGATCTCAGGCGCGTCCATGAAGGTATGCGAATGTCCGCCGATGATCATGTTGACACCCCAGTCGGGATCGAGCATCTCCGCGAGCTTGCGGTCGTTGTCGATACCGATGTGCGTGAGCAGAACGGTCATATCGGTGCGCACGGTGCGGTAATTGTCGCAGATGATACCGACCTCCTTCGCCGCCGACTCCAGGTCAATGAAGGTACCTATGATCTTCTCATTTTTCGTCGAAGCGAGAACTTCCTCGGTGAGAATGCCGATGAACATGATGCGCATGCCGCCGACCTCGATGTTGATGTACGGCGTGAACACGCGGGCGTTGTTCATCGTGATGAAGAGGTTCGCGTTGACGATCGGGAACTTGGCGCATTTTTCGAGGAAGAGAAGATGCGCAAAGCCGTAGTCCACCTCGTGGTTGCCGATGGTGGCGACGTCGGGGCGCAGGTTGTTCATCAGGTCGATCGTCGACAGGCCCTGGTACTCCGAGTCGATGACGGAGCCACGGAACATGTCGCCGGCGATGGCGTAGATCACGTTCTCGCGCTTCTGCCGCACCTCGTTCACGTAGCCGGACAGCCGGCTCAGCCCTCCGGTCTCCTTGCCCTCCGTCTCCTTCGGCAGAAAATCGCCGTGCAGGTCGTTTGAGTGCAGCAACGTCAGTTTCTTGATAGTGTTCTCTTCCATACCTTCCTCCGCATAAATGAATTGCTCAAACCTCGGAAAATGAGCTCTTCTCCCGCCTCATTTTCCCGGTCAAGCCATGGGAATATCATACCATACCACAGAAAAAGAGGCAAGCCACTCCATGCGACTCGCCTCCCTGTTCTCTACCTTTTTTCACTGTCCGGTCAATCCACATACACGCCGTCCCAGTAGTACTGCTTGATCACCTCGCCGGTCTTCGCGTTCACGCCGATCGTGCTGTACCTGTTGATCGTAAACTCATAGTAGATCACGCCCGCTTCGTCAGCCATCAGCATGTACGTTCCTCGGATCGGCTCCACACGCCGATGCGCAAAGATGGACTTCTCATGTTCCTTCGCGAGAGTATAGACTTTTTCAAACAGAAGCGATGCCGGCATGATGCCGTCCGTGTCGATCGTCACCTTCGGCATGTATTCCGTCAGACCGTAAGGCCGCGAATACCAGCGCACCGTATCGGTTGCTTTATCCCACCCCGAGTTGAGGTTCATTTCCTCCTCCACGACGCCGTTCGTCATCCGACGCCCGAACATCCGGAAATCCTCGGTATCAAACATCGAGTTGAAGCCGGTGACATAGACGTCAACGTCCAGGAACCTGTCCGCGTTCTTCATCTGCGAGATCACCATCTCCATATGCTCTTCCTTCGACACTTTGAGAGCAAACATCGTTTCCGGGTAATACGTATGGTTCCCTACCTTCACGAATTTCATCTCAGTAAACGCGTTCTGTACCGTGGTCGGCGCTGCTGTCGGCGTGACCGTAACAACAGTCCTGTCCCGGTCTGTCGTCGGAATCTCCACGTCCTTCGCGACCAACGCAACGATCGAAAGAATGAATGAGCCGAGTATTGCAACAAAGATTTTCCAGATCATGATCCTTCCCTCCCCGTATATTGAAAAATGCCGGCGTTACACCGGCATTTTCCGAATGATCAAACGGCACGCTGCCGTCTGACTGTGTAATCATATTAGAAACGGACGGAAGGACGGATTTTATGGGAATTATTTGCCGTAATCCACCTTCACATTGTTCTTCTGGAAACTCAGAAGCATCGTCCCCTGCGACTCCTCGATCGACCAGCGGTAGGCATTGCTGCTCTTGAGGACACTGTTGGATTCGCCCTTGGCAAACTTGTCAAGGTCACTCTCCGAGAACTGCATCTTCGCATCCTTGGCGAGCTGCTTGGCCGTCTCACGCGTAACCTGTGAAAAATCCTGCCCGTTGATGAAGACCTTGATCCCCGCCTTGGCATGCGTCGGATAGTATGTCACGCTGTACAGACTGCACTCTTTCTTACTTCTCCCTGTCGAATCAAGGTTGCAGATCCGGATCACAAGTCCGGTCTTGTCACCGTAACCGGTAGCAGCCCCCTTCTTGCAGACATAGTACGAGATGGCATCCAGCGACTTGCGGGTCATAATGGAGTCCATGCTCACTTCCTTGCCGTTGCTGTCGCAGATGATAAAGCCTGCTGCGAGAATATCCTTCACCTTCGACTTCATGGAAAATTCCATACCGTCAACGCTGAACTTCGGAACATAGTTGAAGAACAGGAAATAAACCGCGCCGCCGATCGCTAACACAGCAATGACGATCCATGTCAGAATGTTTCCTTTCTTCTTTTTGACATTCGCCGCGTTGGCCGTCTGTCCCTGTCCCTGCGCTCCCGAGAAGTCATAAGCGACATACGGCTGCGCCTCGCCGGCAACCTGCTGCGCGCCGTCGTTCACCGCATACTCGGCCTTCACGGCATTTTCCGCCACATTGTTGTTCTCACCTTCCATTGTAAACCCTCCTTTATTTGATATACCTTCGAAACAACCCGTCCAGTTTTTCAATATCTCCCGGTTTCTTCCCTGCCCTGATCGAGCGGTAGATCGTCCGGATCTCCTCCCGGTCAGCCTCGCTGATCAGCCTTAGATCCAGCATGTCCGCTCTCGTCAGGTCGCCGGGCTCGAACATGTCAAGCCCCTCGCCGCATTCCCGCCGCGACCGGTGCAACAATTCCTGCGCCAGCGGCGTGATCAGGTAGCAGAAAAAGATATTCGTAAAATCCTCATCCGCATCTTTCAGGTACAGCCCGTGGAATGCGGTCAGATTTTTGATGCCCGCTTCATTGCGCACGACCTTGATCTTATCGCGGTTAAACACGGAGATCAGGATCGGCGCCGCTGCCTTGTTCTCGATCGTATACCACGGTTTTCGGTTTCGGGTCAGGTACCGCATGTGATACCCCTGCTCTTCCCCATACCGGATATACGCAAAATCCCCCTCTGTCCGCGCCTTTGTCCCGTCGAAGAGGAACATTTTCCTATTGCTTTCGACCAGTTCACGGATCAGCGGATCGGTTATCACGCACTGTTTGATATCCGGGGTCTTTATGATGCACGGCATGCATGCATCCTCGCTGAGCCCGCGGGTTTGTATCTCGGGGAGGGACAGCGCGAAAAACTCATTGGCTCCGGTCGCAATCCCGCGGGAAACCTTGCCGAAGGCGGATACTTTTACGATGTTGTCATAGTGACTTGATCCCGCATCCCCGAAGTACGAGAGCCATTTGCGTTTCGGTTCCAGCTCCGAATATCGATATTTCATTACGTTGGAGAAGGAATTGCCGGTCAGTTCCTCAACGCTGTCAGCGGTAACAAACTCCACCTCATCGTGGTTCTCATTTTCCAGCAACAGAATGCAGGACGTGGTGACCGCATCATCAAACACCTTGATGTTGCAGTTAAGTTTGATGATCCGCACCAGCATTTTCGAGCGCAGAAGATACTCCTTGATCTCCCTTCCGTAGCCGGTGTTCAGAAACTCGTACGGCATGATATAGCAGCATCTTCCCCGTCGGTTCAGCTCGCTCAGACTTTTCACGAGAAAGTACACGCACAGGTTGGAATACCCGCCGATGTTTACGGAATAGCGCTCCCTGAAGTTCTCCCTGTAGCGGTCCCGTTTCTCGATCACCTGAAACTTGCTGTAGGGAGGGTTGCAGACGATACAGTCAAACTTTTCCGGAAAATCCTGCTCCAGATAATCTCCGGTTATCACCCTCACCGGGTAACGGTTGTCCTCGCGGAAACGCTCCGCCATTCCGGGATCGATCTCGCACGCCGTGATCTCGGCATCCGTGAGCGCTGCGGCATATTTCGTAAAAATGCCCATCCCGACTGCCGGGTCCAGAAAAGTCTTCGCGCCCTCATGGAGTACCTCTTTCACCATATACTCCGCGAGAGCCGGATCCGTAAAAAACTGACTGTACTTCTTCTTGTGATCTACCATTGCCTGCGCTTGCTTAACTCCGAACTATTTCAGATTCCTCTCGATTGATTATGACGAAACCGACCGTACCCTCTCAGCTCACCGGGATTCCCGCTGCAGCACCTCGCCGTCAAGCTGCACCTCCGTGAGTTCATCGGTGATCGCGTACACAAGTTTCAGCGAAAAATACGGTCTCTCCTCGCGCAGCAGCCGCAGGAAAATGCGGTCGCCCTCCCAGATCGGCAGTTCCGTGACACGGTCCTTCGCAACCCAGATGAGGTCGCCCTCATCGCACTCGCCCGGCTCCGTTCCCGGCGCGATCGTCGCCGTATAAAGGTGCATGTACTCAGTGATGTCCTCGCCGTAGCAAAACGTCACGATGCCGCGGGCGCGGTACGACGAAAGCGCAAACCCCGTCTCCTCCATAACCTCGCGTTTCAGGCACTCGTCCGGACTCTCGCCGTACTGAAAATGCCCGCCTACGCCGATGTATTTGTCTTTGTTGATATCATTTTGCTTCTTCACGCGGTGGAGCATCAGATAGCAGTCATCCCGCTCGATGTAACACAGCGTGGTCAGTTCCGGTGTCCGATTCATAACATCTCCGCTCCGCGCGCAAGCATTTTCCGACGAACGATGCTTCCGATCACGATGATCAGAAGGCACGCAGCCGCGTTCACGGCGATTGCCATCCAGCTGCCCTCAATACCAAACGACTCATCGTAGAAGAAGCTCGAGCCCGTCACCGTAGTGTTGCACACGGAAACCGCGGCCGGCTTTCCGCTGTCCGGCAGTCCGAAAATGAAATCCTGCGTAAAATTCCACATCATGTGCGCCGTGCATGTGAACAGGATCGTCCCGAAGAAATAGTAGCTGAGCGCATACAAAATGCCCACTACAAAAATGCTAAACAGCGGCAGAAGTCCGAATCCCGGATTGGCTGCGTGCAGGTACGAGAAGAAAAATGCACTGACAACCGTCGCGGGAACGAGCGGAACTCCCTCGCTCTTCATTTTCCCGAAGACAAACGCGCGGCTCTCCAGTTCTTCCACGCTCGACTGCACGAAAACCGCCGCGACCGCGATCAAAAACACCTTGATGCTCATGCCGGACGCCTTGTGGATCTCCAGGTCACCGTGCATGCGCGCCGCTAAGACGCAGATGCCCATCAGTCCGAATCCGAAGACCGCACCGTACAGGGCAAATCTTGCGCTGCGTCCGACACTGCGGAACGGCCTCAGGATATACCGGCGATCCTTCTTCACTGCCAACGCGTACAGGATCAGCATGATCAGGAATAACGTATGTCCCAGGTACATAAGCGCATGCTCAAGCCCCTCCTCGAGGCCCTGCCTGCCAAGCCATGTAAACACTCTTGCTCTCAGAAAATAAGCCAGGTAGTGCAGGCCGTAACCGAGCACAAACACGACAACGATCGTTTCGATCACATGGGCAAAACCGCCCGAGGGCCGCGTTTCACGGCTCTCCGCTGTTATTTCCTTCATCCCTTTCTCCTCATTTCTGCCCCCGAAAACACCGGGCAACGTCAGTCAAGGCTTACCAGAATGCCCTCGAGAAGTCTCCATGTCTCGGGCATGGAATCCATGTAAAGTGTCTCATTGATCGAGTGAGGCTCATGGATGTCCGGTCCGATGCTGATCATATCCAGTTTCGGGTTTCGGATCTTGAACGTTCCGCACTCGAGGCCCGCATGGATAGCTACAACCCTGATGTCCTTACCGGTCTGATACTTGTACACATCCTTCGCCAGTTTCACAAGGCGGCTGTTCGGGTCCACCGGCCATGCATCCGATCTCTTGCTTCGCTCGACTTCGTAACCGCACGCTTTCGCGAGCGCAATCTGCGAATCGCAGATCTCGGTCTCCTTCTCCGCGGAGGAACTGCGGACATTGGTCACGCCGTACACGCCGTCGGTGTTCAGGTTGAAAATGCCGAGATTGGAGGAACTCTCCACAAGACCTTCCATATCCGCGGACATCGTGTAAACGCCGTTGATCACCTCACTTATGAAGCGGAGCGCGGCGTCTCTCTCTTCAGCACTGACTGTCTTCGGTACCGTCTCCTCTTCGTTCAGAGTGAAACTGC
This sequence comes from uncultured Lachnoclostridium sp., assembly GCA_946415315.1. Lineage (GTDB taxonomy): Bacteria > Bacillota > Clostridia > Lachnospirales > Lachnospiraceae > ISDg. The sequence goes on from CAMKRZ010000013.1 coordinate 31,783, forward strand.
AGCCTGCCCCCGACGCTTTCAGTTTCTCAAAGAAGCTTTCCGTCGCCTGTACAAGCTTCTCACGATCCTTCGAATCGATGGTGATTGTGCAGACGGCTTTCGACGGGATCGCGTTGGCTGCTGTGCCGCCTTCAAACGAGGCAAGCTCCCACACGATTTCACTCTCACTCAGCGATCCCAGGAATTTTGCCAATTCGATCAGCGCATTCGGTCTGCCCTTGTCGATGTCAATTCCGGAATGGCCACCCGGCAACCCGGACAGTTCTATCGTGACCGCCATATCGCTCAGTGAATCGAAGTACATAAGCGATCCCCTGACCTCAATCGCATCACCGGCTGCGGAGCTGACCAGTACCTCCCCTGCCGACTCATTATCGATGTTGATGAGGTATTTTGCGCCTTGCAACCACGCCTCGCTCATATTGAACGCGCCGTCCATACCATCCTCCTCGTTCACAGTGATGAGGATGCGCAAAGGCCCATGTGCGATCTTGCCCTGAGTAGCTGCCATGATGAGCAGACAACCCGTGCCGTCATCGGCACCGAGGGACGTTCCGTCGGCCGTCAGCGTGTTACTGTCCTGATCCCAGATCAGCTTGATCGGGTCATTCAGCGGATCGAACGTTTTCCCGTCCTCCGCAACGGCAACCATGTCCATATGACCCTGAAGAATGCACAACGGCAGATTCTCCAGGCCTTCCGTTGCCGGCACCTCGAACATGATATTGCCGACCTTATCCATAACAGGCTCCAGTCCCTGCTCCTGCGCCCAGCTCATGAAAAATGCTCCGATTTTCTCCTCATGATGGGACGGTCTCGGTACCGCTGCAAGTTTTTCAAAATTCTGAACTATATAGGCGAAGATCTCCTCATCGCTCATGCCCGTACTTACGTCGGGTTTCACCGCGAAACCCCATGCTTCCCACGTCTCGGGGCTCAGCGTCTCCAGGGAGTCGATCACAATGACACAGTCCTTGCTGACATTCTGAAGCACTGTCGCCATCTTATCGTTCGGGATCGACACGCAACCGCCGGTGTACGGCTTCTCAGGGCCGAAGCAATGAAGGAAGATCGCGGATCCCTCACCGGGAACACCTTCCTCGTTGTAGCTGATATTCATGCAATACTGGTAATGCTCATGATAATCAACGATATGTTCGCTGTTCTCCGTATCGAGATCCGGAAGATCTTTGATGCTCACCATTTCGTTGTAATGGTAGCCCTCCCGTCCGTCACCGGACCAGTAGTGATCCTCCGTCACCTGAAAATAGTCGAACCCCTTGCAGCCCGGATCTTCCGCGATTCCGAATGCCTTCGTAAAATGATACGTTCCGACGGGAGTTTTGGCATCTCCCTCCTTTGTCTTGCCAAGGCCGAGTTTACCGATATACCCCGGCGTCGACAGGATCATTTTCCAGTTTCCGGACGCATCCTTCTCATGCATGGAAACAAACGCCGTGGTCTGACCCACGCCTGCCACGACAAACAACTGATCGGCATTCTTCGCCTCACCGAGTTTCGCGACCCACTCCGGCGAATCTTCGCGCTCCGCCTCCGGTGTGGGAGTCGTAACCGGCTCCGTAGGCGTAGCCGTCGCCGTCGGATCCGCCTCCTTCGTCGGCGTCGCGGATGCCTGCGTGTCAGCGGAATCATTGTCCGAAGAATTCCCCGCGCAGCCTGCGAACGAAAGCACCACCAAAACAAACACCAAAACACATGCGATCATTTTCTTCCCCATCATGGAAACCTGTCCTCCTGTCGAAAACATTGTCATTCCCGGGTATCCCGACCTTCCGGGTCACTCTCGTTCTGCCCGTCATCCGTCCGGTCATGATTCCCGCTTCCTCCGACTGCCATCGCAATCGAATCGTCCGGAATCTTCAGAAAACTCCCGGAGTTCTCCGACGATTCCGTGTCGTTCTCACGGCTGACCTGTCCCCGCCTCTTCGCGCTCACGCCGATCACGACGCCCAGCGCAAATGCAACAACTCCGGCCAGCACATAACCGACTGCATGATCATACAGCCCCGCAAGCCATCCGAGCACTCCCGAGGAAGCGCCGAAGGTATTCGCAAGTAACCCGGTCAGAAGCACACCGAAGCACACGAACAGAACGGCAGTCGTCACTCCCGTCACAATCGCCCTGCGTCGCTCCTTCCTGTGCTGTCTGGCAGCCATCTTCTCATGAAGCTTTGCAATTTTCTCCTCAGCCGTCATCATGAGGTTTGCCTCCACTTCCTTTGTGGTTACCGCTTCCGTGAACCATATCTCCTGCTGTTCGGTGCTCAGGCGGGTTGCGACCTTGAGCACACCGTGCCCAAGGAATCTCCGCAACACAAGGCTGTTTCACAACATCTTACCGCTGCAGGGATCATGCTTCGCAAACCGCTCGAGATTAACACTTTCATCCTATATGTCAGCGGGGAAGCGAAAAATCCTAACCACAAAATTCAATCCAATATCGCACTCGTCACGCCTTCTTTTTCCAACTCTTTGCGCATCTGTTTCTTGCCGTTCATCAGAAGGTTGTCGATCCGCTTGTTGTTGCACTTCAGCACATCGGCGGCATCCGTGTAGTTCATGCCCATCCCGTAGATCAGCCACAGCGCCTCCCGGTACTGCGGCGCGATCCGGTTCAGACACTTCTGTACGATGTTGTCGCGATCGCTCTTCACGGTGAAGTCCTCGGGCGTATCGTCCGTCGATGCGACGTCCTCCTCGAGATTAAACTCGACATGCCGCAGTTTCCTTCTCCACAGCGAATTGGCCTTCAGCCGCGCCATTCGGAACAGATACGCGCGGAAATGCCCTTCCATGATCTTCGGCTTGTCCACCAGGATCACGGCGAAACACTCCAGCATCAGATCCTCCGCGTCCTCCATGTTGTGGAGAAATGCGTTCAGATATGACGTCACTGCCTTACTCAGCCCTAACATCAGCTGATCGCCGGCAGCAGCATTTCCCGCAAGATACTGGCGGTACAGTTCATCGTCACTGAGCATGGCAGGTTCCTCCTTTGTTTACTGTTCCGCACAATCCCGGAACATTTAATAATATAACATAATACCGGATGAATTTTCAACCGCGAATATGGCGCTGCGCCCCCGTTTTGCAACCGAAAAAAGGGAACCGCTGCGCGTCAGCGATCCCCTTCACCTCGATCCTTCCGTTCTCTATGTTGTTGCCGGCTCGTTCGCGGCTTTCATCAGCATCGAAAGACCTCTGACAAGCCTCTCGGTCCCGTCCTCGCACACGGCTCTCGGGCACGCGATGTTCATGCGCAGATGATGCTCGCCGCCGGTCCCGTACTGAACACCGTCACTCACGAACAGCCCCGTCATTTTCCGAAGTTTTCCAGCGATCTCGCGGCTGTCTCCCGGGATTGCGCTCACGTCGATCCACAGCAGATACGTTGCCTCGCTCTCTGTGACGCGCACCTGCGGAAGTGCTTCATTCAGCTTATTTATAACAATTCTACTATTGTAGAAAATGTACTCTCTCAGCTCGTCCAGCCACGCTTCGCCCTTCTCGAATGCCGTGATCGCCGCCGTAGTCGCGAACGCGTTCGGCTCGGCAACCTCATCGGTGTTGAGCGCGCGCCGGATCTTGTGGCGCAGTACCGGGTTCGGCACGTAAACCGCTGCCGTCTGAAGTCCGGCAAGGTTGAACGCCTTCGTCGGGGCGATGCAGGTGATGCTCACCTCGCGGCACTCCTCCGACACCGACGCGAACGGCACATACTCCCTCCCTGGCGCGGTGATATCGCAGTGGATCTCATCCGCGATGACCGTCACGTGATATTTCTTCGCCAGACGGCCGACCTCAGCGAGCGTCTCGCGGTCCCAGATCTTCCCGACAGGGTTGTGCGGGTTGCACAGAAGCATGAGCGTCGTCTGCGGATCCGCCATGTCCTGCTCAAGCCTTGCCAGATCCATCGTGTAGGCTCTGCCGTCGTACACAAGCGGGCTTTCCAGCGCGCGACAGCCGTTGTTTCGTATGCAGTTAAAGAAAATATTGTACACCGGCGTCTGCAGGATCACATTCTCATTGGGCGTGGTCAGTTTCCGCACGGTCGACGAAATCGCGGGAATCACGCCTGTGCAGAAAACGAGCGCGTCCCTGTCCATCGCAAGCCCGTGGCGCCGCTGCCACCAGCCGGCATACGCCTCACGCCAGCGGTCGGAAACATCCGTGTACCCGAACACTCCGTGCGCAAGCCGTTCCGCCAGCGCCTCGCGGATCTCCGGAGCGGTCTGAAAATCCATGTCTGCCACCCACATGGGAAGCTCGTTCTCGCCGACATCCCATTTGGAGGAATCGGTTCCCCGCCGGTTTACGATTGTGTCAAAGTCGTATTTCATACCGTCCTTTGCTCCCCTTCCGGAAATGCGTTGTCACACGTCCCCGCGCCTGTGGAAAATGCCTGTCTTCGCCGTGTCAGCCTCTCAGCCACTCCGGCCGGTCGGACTGCTTCTCGATATCGTTGCACAGGATTTTCGTCTTCAACGGGTCGATCTTGTCCTTCTCGATGATCAGTTCGCCGATGCTCTCCGCCCGGATCGTGCCCGATCCCGGATTGAACACGCTCTCCACCTTCGAGTTGATCTCCGCATCAACGTTCGAGTACTCAAACGCAAGCGTCGTGTTGATAAGCTTACAGTTCTTCATCACAAGATTGTCGATGTAGCACATGCCCTGCAAACTCTCGATCGTGCAGTTGATGAGCGTAAGATTTTTCGAATTCCAGCCGAGATACTCGCCCGAGATGAACGAGTCGTACACGGTGATGTCCTCGCTGTTCCAGAACGCGTCCTTCGTCAGGAGCCGTGAGTTGCGGATCACCACGCGCTTCGCGCCGTCGAAGGAATAGTTTCCGTCGAGCCGCAGCCCGTCAATCTCCATGTCAGAACAGTTCATCGCAAAATAATCCCCTTTGGCGACGGTGACGTTGGTCAGCTTCACGTCGGTGCAGCTCCACATCGTCTCCTTCGCGTCGGTGAACGCGACGTCCCGAAGTACGATCCCGCGGCTTCTGCGGAAATTCTTCGGCGCCTGGATCACGGCATTGTTCACTTCTATGTCCGAGGTGTACCACACGCCTGCGCGCGCCATCTCAAACCAGGTGCAGTCCGTCGCTTTCACGCCGTTGCAGTACCACAGCGGGTATTTCCAGCGGAACAGTGTGTCGATAAGTTCAATGTTCGAGCTCTCCTTGAGAGGCGACTCCCCACCGTCAAACACGCACGCCTTTATGCACAGATCGCGGCTGCCGAACAGCGCCCGCTCCCCGGTCAATAGTTTCTGTTGAATTTCATTCATGAATTATCCTCCCTCTGAGGGGAACCGTGCAAGTCTCACGGCGCACAGTTCTTTCCGCTTATTCTCACGGTTCTATAGTACCATTTTACGTCGGATAAGTCTTTGGATTATGTTTCACGGTTGTTGTTTTTTTCAATAATTCTGGCACCAAACGTACCGCTTTTCTCCGGTTACTCCTGCGCAGATGCTGCCGCAAGCTCCTGCATCCCGTCTGCAACCTCCCGCATCGTCTGCCCGTAATCGACGTCGATCAGCGTGACCGTTTCCCCTGCCGCGCGAAAGCCCTCGATGAACTTTCGGTTGTCCTCCTTCACGCACGCCGCCTCGAGGTCGAACTCGTACAGCCTGCTCTCGACATCCGAGCGGTGCTCGCGGATCGCGCCGAAGTTAGCGTCGATGTATGCGTCCGTCATCGCGAGGCACACGAACCGGATGTCCGTGAGATACTCCTCCGAAAAATCCTTCCGCCAGCCGTACGGCACGTAGCAGCCCTCAACGATCATGTTCTGCCGGTTCTCGATCGCCGTCTTGATCATCTCCCGCACGATCGGCCAGAGGTAGCCCGTCAGCTCGTCATCGTCCTCCGGCGTAAGCGTCGTGTTTCCACTGCGGATCAGGCCCATTTTCAGATGGTCGATCGACAGATACGGAAAATGCAGTTTCTCCAGCAGTCTCTGCGACAGCGCCGTCTTGCCGACGTGCGACGCGCCTGTGATCAAGATTATCATGTTCAGTCCTCGTAAATCTTTTCTGTTATACCGGGCGATCCCACGCGTACTCGACCTCGTCGATGTAACCCGCTCCTGCCCGGACGGCCCGCACCTCCGCGATGCACTGCTCAAGGCACATCCCGATACACTCGTCCGCCATTTCCCGCGTAAAAAAGAAGATATCTCCGTCTACTTTTCTTCCGAAATACGACCGGTAGCTCTGCAGGAATCCGCTCAGGTCAAAGCACTCGTCCCTAAACAGCGGCTCCGCCTCGACTCCATCAGGCAGCGCGATGTCCGGAGTGAGCCCGTACCGGTCGATGATGTAACTGTTGGTGATCGCGTAATCGTTGTGCAGCCGCTCCCGGTTGCCCTCCGGCATCGGATTCCAGTGATGGATCCGATAGACATAGCACCGGAACACGAGGTCCTGCACCAGATGAAGATAGTACCCCAGATACAGAGGATCATTCTTCAGCTGCTCCGCAAACTGCGCGCGAAATCCCGGAAGATCGTACGTCTTCTTCGCCCCGTCGCAAACATTGATCTTTCTGTGCCCGTTGCCCGGTCCCGCCGCGTCGGGGAGCATCGATCCGAGCAGAAATCGGTTCCGCTCAATGTCCGGAAACTCCCGAAGGACGCCCGTGGAGATCGCCACATGCATAATACTGGATGCCATACACTCTCCTTCATTTTCCGCGCAGACCGTTCAATCGGCCGCGCTCTCCCACACTCATTTTCCCGACCCGATAAAGTCGAAAATGCTCATCTGCCCGGACTTGTCCGGCAGTTCATTCATGTACGCGAAGCACTCATCCTCCTTGTACAGGATCCCGTGCTCCCTGCAGGTGCTGCGCAGAAGCTCCGTCAGTTCCTTTCTGTTCGGGCTCGGCAGCTCGTACGCGTTTCCGTATTCGCGGATGTACCGCTCCTTCATCCCCGGAAAATGCCGGTCCAGCGCCGCGTAGTAGTACTCCCGATCGCCCTCCCGAAGCGTCAGCCCCATGCCGAACGAGATGATACCCTTCACACCGACGCGGACACACTCCCGAAGGATCGCGCCCACATTTTCCGCGGTATCATTGATGTACGGAAGGATCGGCGTGAGCCACACGATCATGGGGATGCCGCGCTTGCGCATCTCCTCCAGCACTTCGATCCGGCGCTTCGTGTTGCACACGTTCGGCTCGAGAATGCCGCAAAGCTTGTCGTCGTAGGTCGTCAGCGTCATCTGCACCACACATTTGGCGCGCCGGTTGATCTCGTCGAGAAGATCGATGTCCTGCAGGATCCGGTCCGATTTGGTCTGGATCGCCGCTCCGAAGCCGTGATCCCGGATGATCTCGAGGCACCGCCTTGTCAGCCGCAGTTGCTCCTCGCAGTGCATGTACGGGTCGGACATCGAACCCGTGCCGATCATACCGCATTTTCTCTTCGACCGAAGCGCGGCCTCCAGCAGTTCCGGCGCGTTCTGCTTCACCTCGATGTCCTCGAACGGATGCGTGAACTGGTAGCATTTGCTTCGGCTGTCGCAGTAGATGCACCCGTGCGAACAGCCGCGGTAAATGTTCATCCCGAAGTGCCCGCCGCTGCCGGTGAGAATCCCTTTTGCTTCCACAAAATGCATGCCGTACGTACCGTCCTGTCATTGATCGTCCAACATCACAAACCGCCGGTGCTCCGAAGAATACCGACAGAACCGAAGCGGACCGAAGCCGTTTATTTCAACAATTCCCAGAAGCTGATCGCGCTGGCGGCAGCGACATTCAGCGAGTCGACGCCGTTGTGCATCGGGATCATGACCCGATAATCGCACGCGGCGATCACTTCCTTCGGCAGACCGTAGCCCTCGTTGCCGAGAATGATCGCCAGCTTTTCATTTGCCCGGATCGCGTCGTTGTCGATGCCGGTCGAATCCTCGGTCAGCGCCATTGCAACGGTCTTGAACCCATAGGACTGAATCGTGCGGATCAGCGCGGTCTCCCTGCACTCCTCCTTCACGGCCATTGTCCACGGGATCTGAAAGACCGTTCCCATGCTGACTCTCGAGGAGCGTCTCGCGAGAGGATCCACGGAGTCGGAGGAAAGCAGAACGCCGTCCATTCCGAGCGCCGCGGCGTTACGGAAGATCGAGCCGACATTGGTCGGATTTTCCACATCGAACGCGACCGCGATGCGCTTCTTGCCCCGGCAGAACTCCTCCACGGAGGACACCGGTTTTCTGCGCAGGATCATCCAGTGGCCGCGGATCAGCGCGTAGCCGGTAAGCCGGGTGATCAGTTCACTGTCCGCGGTGTACACCGGGATGGACTCCCGTTTTTCGCGGCCCCAGATCTTCTCGATCGCGTCGAAGGCCGGGCCTGCCTCATCCTCCAGCCGGCTGGTCTCCACAAGCATCGAGAGCGGCTCGTATCCCGCCTCCAGCGCGCGCAGGATCACGCCCGCGCTCTCTGCGAGGAACACCCCCTCGTCCGGCTCGAAATACCGGTATAGCTGCCTGTCGGACAAACGCTCAAACACGTCCAGTTCCGGCGCGTTGATGTCTTCTATCGTAATCAGATTCATATCGATCTCTTCCCAGCTCAGTCCGTAACGTTGATGACATCCCCCGAGTGGACATACGCAAGCTGATCTCCCATGATATTCTTCATCACGTCAAATGCGACCGTCCCGGTGCAATGACAGGTGTAAAACTTCGTCGGGTACGTCCTGAGCGTCTCAGCGATCGCTTCAATCTCCGCGATCTCATCCGCGCTGTACTCCGTCTTCTTCATCAGATGGAACCCGCTGACCACCAGATCCGGCGCACTTCCGTACCGGTCCGTATAGGCGTCGAGGATGCTGAGAATGCCGTTGTGCGCGCACCCGGACATGAGAACGGATTTACCGTTCTGCCGGACCACCAGAACATGCTCATGTCCGAACTCGTCCCGCCGGTAACAGTCCTCCCCTCGGACAAGCAGATTCCGGTTCGTGGAGGGAAGCTCATGGCTTCGGTTTCGTATCACAAACAGCTCCAGCTCGTCGTCGATCACGGTGTCCCCGTTCAGGAATCTCACCTGCGGCAGACTCGCGATGCTCTTGTCGATGCCGATGTATCGGAATCTCACCGGAGCATTTTCCCCGTCATCCGCATAGTAGTCGTCCGTCGCAGACGCCTGCATGTAGATTACCGCTTTATCATTCACCTCGGAAAATGGAATGATCCCGCCGGAATGATCGTAGTGCCCGTGGCTCAGGATAACCGTGTCCACCGCAGTCAGGTCGATGCCGAGAACTTTCGCGTTCCGCAGGGTCTCCTCCGAAGGGCCCAGGTCCAGAAGCAGCCTGTGCCGCTCAGTCTCCACGTAAAATGAAAGCCCGTGGGCATACGCGCAGCCGCACCGTCCCTCTGTATTTTCGATCAGATTGATTATGTTCATAGTCTCCCCTGTCAGACGCCGCTTAGATGCGGCACCTCGACCGGATTTCCGTTGTGATCGTTTCCGGTCTTACCATTCCGTGTTTCCTTGCGTTTTCAGGCGGTATCGCGCTCTGGCGGATCAATAATACATATTGAATCCGGTCTCCAGCACCTGCGCGTATGTCTCGCCGGCCTTCTCCAGGTTCGGCAGAACGTAATCCCTGTTGTAGCGCACAACGGAGACTCTGTCGTACACGCGCATGCCCATGTGTGTCAGGCCGCGCTCAAGCTGAGCCAGGCACTCGAGCGTCCCGCGCCCGGTACCGCCCGCGCACGCCATGATGATGCAGCGCTTCTCCGCCAGAAAATGATTCTTCGTGGCGTCGCAGCGGCGCAGTCTGTCGAAAAATGCCTTGAAGCACTCGGTCATGTCGGACCAGTACACGGCGCTGATCCAGACGATGCCGTCCGCATCCGCCAGCGTCCTGTAAATATCCGCAAAATCATCTTTTAGCAGGCACTCTCCGGTCTTATTGCAGGTGCCCCAGCCGTTGCCGCAGGCTCTGCAATGTTCCAGTTTCTTTTTGTTCAGCGCGATCTCCGTAACCTCGGCTCCGGCATCCGCCAGGCCCTTGATAAACCGGTCCTTCGCCGACGCGGTCAAACCGTCCGCGTTCGGGCTGGACCATACGACTGCAACCTTCTTCATATTCGATACCTCATTTTCCGTATTGTGATTCTTCCGCTTTCGTTACGCCTCTCCGCCGTCCGGATTTTCAGGGCTTTGGACAATGGATTCTCTCTGATAGTCGGTGATGTCCGAGCCGAGTTTTTCATAGAGTTCTGCGACCGTTTCCTCGTGCGAGATCAGGGTCTTCAGCTCCGCATCCGTCACACCAACCAGCTCGCGGAATTCAACCCGCCCGTTGAACGTATCGATCGTCTCTACGGTCGGATCCGTGATCACGAGAAAACCGGTCAGTTTGGACAGCTGCTTCGCGTCCATTCCCGCGGTCTGCCCGGTGTAAATGTACTCGTTGGGGAAAAAGCACTCGTTCTTCGTGAACGTGATCCGCGCGATCGTCTGAAGAATTCCGCAGACGTTCCGGATCTCGGCTTCCTCATCCTCAAGGTCGGCTTTCTTCAGTTTGAGCGTCATCTCATAGCCGTAGCCGCTGAGTTCGGTATTCCTGCTCTGTTTCTCGTAAAGCTCCGTCAGTCCGAACGTGACAAAATGGTAGAAGTCCCCGCCGTCGTAAATGCTGATGCCGTCCAGCGGATCGTTGCCGCCGAAGATCCATTTGACCAGCGTCCCGTAGTGCTTCGGTTCGGTCTGCCCCGGGTAGACGCGCAAGAACTCCGCCTCGATCGCATCCCAGCCCACGGTTGATACTTCCGCAGGATCCGTGACCTGCGCCGGCTCCTCTGCCGCGCTCACGGCAGGCGTCACAGCCTCATCGGAGTTCGCGACCGCTGCCTGTGCCTCCTCAACGTTCTCGACCGTTGCCTGCGTTTCTTCGGCGTTCACTGCCGGTGTCTCAGCAGGCTTCTTCTTTTTCCTTCTGAAGAAATCCAGAAATCCCATGTTCTCTTCCTCCTGTTTATGCCCTGATCATCAAAGACCGGTCTCTTCCGGCTCTATCGTTCCGCAGGACGATGTCCGCGGTTACAGATCAACTTCCGCCAGTATCCTCTCCGGATCCGCTCCGTCGATATCCAGGCCGACAGCCCGGATAAGCCGAACCTCGCTGATCCCGTAAAAATCCTTCGCCAGTGTCTCCACATACCCGAAGCCAAATTCACCCGGGACATACGTCCCTCCTGCGGTCATTACGTAAAACAATTCCTTCGCGCGGCAGAGTCCCCGCGGAACTCCGTCCGGAGTATAGTAAAATGTGATCCCCGGGACGTTGATCTTCTCGAGGTACTGCTTCAGCGCAGCCGGAAACGAGAGATCCCAGACACAGGCGTTGATAAACAGTGTCATCCGCTCACCTCCCTATCGCTCCGCGGCAGTCTTGCGTATCGTCCTGCATTCTGCAGCGCAGTCCGATCACGCTCTTTCGCTTCACAGCATGATACCGTTCACGACCGCACGCACTCTGTGGTGGTGATACAGCTCGTCGTTCGGCATCATATTGTGCATGTACACGACGGAAAAATGATCCACCGGGTCGGCCTCTGCCCAGATCCCGGTGCCGCCGGTCCAGCCGAAGTTGCCGAGGTGTCCGTTGTGCCCGTACTTCTGCGTGAGCAGCGTGCGGAAGCCAAGACCGTAGCCGTACCCGGCAAGGTAGTCATTTTCAAAATCGGCGAGCTGAACCGGACCGAGCTGGTTCTCATGAAGCATCGCTACCGTGCCGCTGCCCAGGAATTTCCTGCCCTTGTAGGTGCCGCCGTTCGCGAGCATCTGCATGAACACGGCGAAATCGTGCGCGCTGATCAGAAGATTCGGACGGGCGCCGGCCGGAACGCTGTCGGGGTCCGTCGCCGAGAAATTCGGCATCGGTTCGAACACTCCGAGGTCCTTGCGCGCATAGTTCGTCACAATGCGGTCCTTGTTCCAGGGCCGTGCGAGCGTGTCCGCATCCTCAAGTTCCAGCGGATCAATGAGGCGGTCCTTGAAGACCTCCCGAAGAGGCTTTCCCTCAAAGGTTTCAACGAGAACGCCGGTGATCTCGGAGCCGAAGCCGTACAGCCAGTGCGAACCCGGCTCAAACATGACCGGCACGTTCGCCATCGCGCGCACTTCCTGCTCGATCGTCGTCGGTCCCTTCTCCAGAAGGTTGCGCATCTGCTCGCTCATTGCTGCCAGGGTGGGCGTGCTCGGATTGAGTGCCGGCACCATGCAGTACGGCAGACCGCACATCATCGCAACCGCATCGCGGATCGTGATCGGTTTCTCCAACGGCTCCGTGACGATCTCGCCGTTTTCGCGTCTCACGTACTTCTTCGTGTCCTTCCACTCGGGCAGGTAATAGTACAGCGGATCGCTGAAAAGGAACTTGCCCTCCTCGTAGATCATCCCCAGGATCGCGTATGTAAACAGTTTCGTCGTGGATGCCTGGCTGAACATGCTGTGCACATCCACCTTCTTCCCGGAAGCGATGTCCGCGAAGCCGGCTTCCCCATGATAGATCAGCTCATCCCCCTGTATCACGGCGACCGCGCAGCCGGGATTTGTCCCCTTCTCCACGAAGCCCTTCAGCAGGTTGTCCATTCTCGTAAAATCCTTCATCCCGCTACACCTCACAAAAATACTCTCCGTAATGATATACTATATCATTACGAGCTGATATTCCATACTATTAAGAGTATCTTCTTCGGCCGTTCTTGTCAAGATTTGGTGAAGCGATCAAGGCAGGCAAGTACGCCCGGAAGGACGAAAAGGATCAAAAGGATCGCACTGGCCGCCCCGATGGAGAGCGTCTGACAGATCTGCTCCACCGTGGGCTCCCCGAAGCACTGGCCGAAGACCGCCGTCACGATCACGATGATCAGACCGGACGTAAGGATCGTGTGAATGGCCCCTGCGTAAGCCTGTTTCAGTGCGACCGCGGTCTCGCCTGTTTTCCGCGCCTCGCGATAGTAATTGCTGAACAGGATACCGTAGTCGATCATGGAGCCCATGAGGATACACTGCACGATCAGAAGCGCCAGGTAGTTGATGCTGTAGCCCTGGAAGCCGATGACCGTGATCGTGATGTAGACGCCGCACTGCACCAGAAGCACAAGGACAACGGGCACGATCAGTGTGCGGAACGTGATAAGCACGACAAGGAAAATGGCGACCGCCGTGAGGATCGTGATCGTCAGCAGCTCCTTGTCAAACGTCTGACTCATCTCGTAGTTCATCGCCGAGGAACCGATCAGATGATACTCCCCGATGTTGTCGCCGCAGCGCTCGTTGATCTTCTCGTAAAATGCATCCGTCTCCGGTCCCTCCGCCGGGATCGTCACCGTGAGGATCAGCCGCGAGTAATTCGGTCCCTTCAGCTGTTTGACACCGTCATTCAGATCAGCCGCCGAACGCTGAATGTCCGCGATCATCTCATCGTCCATGAAGATCCGGAATGTCGCGTCATGGATCAATTTGTCGTTTATGAAGTTCATCAGCTGTTCGATGGACATGGTTCTGCCGTTGTTCTCGGGGAGAACCGCGTCATGGTACAGATACATGAGCGAAATGGTATTCTCGTCGAAGCCCTCCACTGTTTCAAACGCAGAGGCCATTTCGGCAACCGACATCGGCGTGATCATCATGGCAGGGTCAAGTTTGCTCATCACCGCAAGGAACTCCTGCGGATCGATATCCTCGATGTACGGGGCAAATGCGGGATCCGTCATCACAACCTGCATGACGAACTGCAGAAACTCACTGATCGTGAGGGTTCCCGGCTCCCCGCCGTAATATTTGTGGTACAGAAGTTTATATGTATTCCCGGTCGGCGTAATGTACTGCCTGTCGCCGCCCATGCTGTCGGAGAGTTCGTCGATCGCATCCACCATCTCCTCCGCCGTATGCTGCTTCGCCAACGTGTTGGAATAATTAGCGGCGCTCTTGACGCCCTCCCAGGTTTCCATCTCGGCGGCAAGTTCCGTCATTTTCCCGTCATCCCGGTTATCGTACACCAGAACGACGGTCTCGTCCTTCGGGAACACCTCCGCCACGGCATCGTTGCTGATCGTCGCGTAACTGATGACGGTTCGCTCCTTCAGGATGAACGCTCCGGCAAACAGCAGCACGAACAGCACCGCGAACACCAGGCGGTATTTGTCGCAGATCCTTGCCAGTCCCCCTGTCGGGATCTTCGGCACCGGTTTTTTCGTCTTCTCCAGAAGACCGGAGCACGACAACAGAAGTCCCGGAAGGATCAGGAATACACAGAGGACGCTGAAAAGCACGCCCTTGGCAAGCACGATACCCAGATCCAGACCGATCTTGAATCTCATGAAGACGAGCGCCAGCAGACCCACGATCGTAGTCAGCGAACTGCCGGAGATGGAGGAAAATGCCCCCGTAACCGCCGCTTTCATCGCGACCTTGCGGTCCGACGTCTGCGCCAGCTCCTGCCGGTACCGGTTCGCCAGAATGATGGAGTAATCCATGGAAAGCACAAGCTGCAGCATGGCAGTCACGGAAAATGTGGTCTCCGAGATCGACCCCATCACAATGTTGGTCCCGAAGTTGATGACGACAGCCATTCCGATGGTGAACAGAAACAGAAACGGTTCGATCCAGGAATTGCACATGATGATCAGAATGACCGTGAGGATCAGGACGACACCGATGAGCACGAAGGTCGGAATGTTCGGGTGGTCGCCGCTGTCGTTCGTGAACTTCATCCCATTTTCCGAGTAGTCCGAAGCGAGCGTTTCCTCGATGGACTTCTCCTCATCGGAATCGTAGTCATACTCCGTGTGAAGAACATATTTGACGTAGTCATCCCGGTTGTACGCCTCGTCGTCCGGCTTGTAATCAACCTTTGTGACGTAACGGATGCCGGCAAGTTTCTCCTGCATGGCAAGCTTCTGCTCCCCGGTCAGCCCGCGGAACATCACGCGGATGGTATAGTCGTCCTCCGCCCCCGGGAACTCTTCCTCCATGATGTCCATTCCGATCTTCATGGAGGAATCATCGGCAAGGTACTTCGCCATGTCGGTGTTGATCCCGACCTTCGGGATCAGAACGGCGCACACGCCGGCAAATACCAGCACGGCGATCAATATCCACACTCTACGCTCAACAATAAACTCAGCAATTTTCTTCATCGCAAAACTCCTCTTGATTTTATATTGCATGCGCGATAGTATGATAACAATTTGACATGCAAAATCAACAGACTGTTTACTTCGTTTTGTTTATTGTTTTACAAATCATTATGTAAATGTCGGGAAGTCAACAGATCGGCGAAATTTGTTGACATGGTTTCGACGCAGAAACCGATCGTCAGCCGGGTTTAATTCAATTTTTTTCGAGGTGAGAGCATGGAAAATCAGAGAATACGCGTGACCAAACGAATGCTGAAGGAAGCGCTTGTCAGACTGCTGGAGAACAAACCGATCGAGAAGATCACGGTCTACGAGATCTGCCAGAGCGCGGAGATCAACCGGACCACATTTTACAAATACTACGGAAGTCCGTTCGATCTGATGATCGATATCCAGGCGGATTTCATTCACGAGCTCGAAATAAATCTGCAGGCCAAAGAGGATCTCTTCAGCCTGCAGAATATTCTGACGTATATTGACACTCACCGGGACGCCTGCCGCGTTCTGCTGCGGTCTTCCTCCTCCAACACGTTTCTGGACGAGGTGTTCTCGCTGTCCCTGATCTCGCAGCAGATTGAGGATCGCATCCTGACCACGCATTCGGAAGTGATCCGGAAGTACGCGAAAGAGTTTGTAATCTACGGCTCGTACTCGGTCATCCGCAAATGGCTCCTCTCCGACCAGCCGGAGCCGCCGGAGGAGATCGCCAGGATCATCTTCGATCTGGTCAAACTGTTCTGGAATCAGCAGGATCGCGCATGACCCCGCGTGCGATGGTCAGCCCTGCCGGCGACCTTTGAAATAGCGACGGATCGCGTCCGCCATCTGATCGAGATGCCTCGTGAAACAGTGGTCATCACCGTGGATCGGGATGAGCTGCGCGTTTCTGTAAAGCTTCACGGCCTTCTCCGCATAGGAATACGGAACGGTCTCGTCCGCGTCGCCGTGAATGATCACAACCGGCCCTTCGTACCGCGCGATCTCGTCCTCCACGTGGATCGTCTGTGCCACGCGGATATAGTCGCCGGACAGCTCCCAGCCGTCGGAGACTACCTTCTCCGGGATATGCTTCGGATCATACACCGCGCCGAGGACATTGCCCTCGCGCGCCATCTCCGGGATCATCCACGCCGGCGAAAGAGGCAGGATCGCCGCAAAATCGTCCGCGCACATGCCTCCGATCAGCATCGTCAAAAGACCTCCCTGTGAGTGACCGCTTATGTACAGGTCCGTCACGAACGGCAATGTTTTCGCGTATTTTACGACGGAGAGCGCGTTGGTCACCCATTTGTAGAGCGTGTGGTCGGAAAATCTTCCGTCGCTTCCGCCGTGGCCGAACATCTCCGCGCGGAGCACGGCGACTCCAGCGTCGTTCATCGCTTTCTGCGCCGCAATGATATGATCCTCCTCCATGTGGCCGGTGAAGCCATGGATCAAAATGCAAAGCGGTCCCCGTTCAACGCCATCGGGGCGATCCAGCTTCGCGTGAAGCTTTGTTCCGTCACTGTCGATGTAAAACTCCTGCATTCCGTTTCTCCTTATATCGCCTGTTTTGTTCCCCGCCACCCATGCAGCGGGGACTTTGTGTTTTCTGTGTTTTCTAATGATCCTGCCGCTCGAACAGTCCGGGCATGTACCAGATCTTGGTCCCGCGCGCGAACACGATCAGCATCAGCACGTAGAACGCCGCGAGGTAAAAGGGGAACACCCACATGCCGACCGCCTGCCCCAGCAAGCCACAGCACACCTGTCCGGCAAGGAAGGCAAAACTTGAGACCGCCATCTGCGTTCCGATGATCGCGGACGACCGCTTCTCGCCGAAATTTTCCGGGGCAAGGAAATTGAAATTCGGAAACATCGGTCCGTTGCCGATCCCGATCAGCATCAGCGCCGCAACCGTCACGTAGCTGTTCGGGATAAGTACAAGCAATGCGAGGGCAACTCCGAGCACGAAAAGTCCGATCTTGACGATCTTCCAGCTGTGTAGTTTCTGCGCGACCACGCCGGACAGGAATCTTCCGAGTGTCATCCCGAAATAGTAGACCGTTACGGCCGCCGCGGCGAACTCGTCGCTCGCGTGTCGGTGCTCGACCAGAAACGTACTGCTCCATCCGCCTGCCGATGCCTCGATCGCCACCGAACAGACAAACAGAAGCCACATGACTTTGACGCCGCGGATCGACGCCGCCTGCCGCAACGTCAGCGTCTCAAACTCTTCCTCCGCCACGGTCTCCTTCCCGTGAACCTTCTTCCAGACGGGAAGCGTCGCGATCAGAAGGATCGCCAGTCCGAGCTGGATGAACGCCGCGATCCGGTATCCGGTCCTCCAGTTCATTCCGTTGCGGAACACGAGCGTCATGATGAACGGGCTCACGGTGACGCCGACACCGTAGAAGCAGTGCAGGAAACTCATCTGTGAGGCGCTGTAGTGCAGCGCAACGTAGTTGTTGAGTCCCGTGTCGATCGAGCCCGCGCCGAGTCCGAGCGGAACCGCGAACAGGCACAGGAAAATGAAACTCCCCGACGCGCTGTAACCAAACAACGCCAGCGCGGTCAGAAGCGTACAGCCCGCCGTGAGTCTGTTGGTCCCGAATCGTTTGATCAGCCTTGAACTCATCAGGCTCGACAGCGTCGTCCCGATAAAACAGATCGCTGTGACAAGTCCGCCGAGTGAGAACGGCAGATCAAACTCCGTGTAGATTGACGGCCAGGAAGCCCCGAACAGAGAATCGGGAAGGCCCAATCCGATAAATGCCGCATAGATCACGGCTATCAACAATGTCGCCATAGCCCCTCCGACTCCTCCGCTGTTCTCCGCGACATTTTCCGCCGCGTGTGATCACTCCTGCAGATCAAAAGTTTCCTCCGTTCCAGCCCCAGTCCTGTGTCGCCGAGTACCGGACGTAAATGCGGTCGGCGGCGATTCCCAGGACGTCCCCGAAGATCTTTGTGATCTCCGCGGTCAGATCGGAGAACGCCTCGCTGTCGGGCTCGCCGTACACGCTCACCGACACGAACGCTGTGGGCTGGCTGTTGTCGCCTCTGAAATAGAGATGGTAGTTGTCCTCAAAGCCCGTCATCAGCCAGGTTTCGCTCTTGCCCGGAAGCACGGTGATGGCTTTCCCGAGTCTTGTCTTGAGTTCCTTCTCCTGCTCCTCCGTGACCTTGATACTGATCTTGGAATCGATAAACGGCATAGTTCATTACCTCCTTACAGTTCTCTTTCATAGCACAGAAAATCCTGCTCGTACATGTGGCATTCACCGACCGTACGGAATCCGAACACCGCATAGCACCGGATTGCCTTCACATTGTGCTTGTTCACCAACATGTGAATTCCGCGGAAGCCCCGCCGCTTCAGCTCGTCCATGCCGTACTGCAGCATGATGCGCCCGAGTCCTTTGCACTGTTCATCGGGTAGCACCGCGATCCTCGCGAGCTCTCCCTCCGGGGCGAGGCGCTCATCCCAGCATTCGAGTTTGTCGACATCCTCGTCCTCCTCGAGCGATACAGCTGCCACAACATGCCCGTTATTCTTCATCACAAACAGAGCGTCCCTCGAGAGATCATAATCGATCGTCTCATCGTCCGGATACTCCTCATCCCACGCGCAGTATTCACGCCCCAGCTGTGCCCTGTAGAGCGCCAGGATCTCGCTGCGATCCTCCTCGGTCGCTTTCATGATCTCATAGTCCATGTACTTCTATAACCTCTCTATCCGGCAAATTCCCCTCATACCGTTCCTATGTACGCCACTGAACCATTGGCAACCGTTACGACCCCGTTCACGGCGTATCGCTCAAACGTATCCGTAAGTGTTTTCATATACTCCTCATACCGATCATCTCCGGCCTTGAGGGAATAAGAACCCGAGAGACTTCTCGCAAGAAACGTGTCACAATCCTGCTGCAGCGGATTGTCAAACGAGACAAACTCGTATTCCCCGCGAAAGAATTCCGTGATCCTCGGATCATCCTTCTTCAGTCCCCCGTTGAAGCCCTTAAAAGTCGGGCAGAACTGCCTGTAGATCCGGTACAGATCCCGATTCAGCGGGTCCGACTCATCGCGGATATTCCAGATCAGAAACACCTTGCCGCCTCGTAAAATGCGTGCGCACTCCCTGCGAAAGGCTTCCACATCAAACCAGTGAAATGCCTGCGCTGTCGTAATAAAGTCCACGGAACCGGCGGCAAGAGTAGTGTTCGCGGCATCCCCCGCTACGGAGTGGAAACCTGTAAACCGACGCAGCTCATTTTCCGCCGCATGGCGCATATCGTCGTTGGGCTCCACACCGTAAACGATGTTCCCGCGCTCAAGCAGCTGCGCGGCAAACTTGCCGGTACCGGAACCGATGTCCGCGATGACCGACTCCTGCTTAACGCCATATCGATCGTACAGACAATCGATCAACTCGCGTGCATAGCCCGGTCTTCCGACCGTATAATTTTCCGCATGTCCGTCAAACAGTTTCGTAGCGTCCATGTGCCTCCCATTCGTAACCCGGGCAGCGGGGTCTCATCCGCTGTCACCCGTCTCCGGTGATCAGACTTTTATTTCAAAGCTTTCTTCCAGTCTTTGTCCTTCATCATCGGAACACCGAGATACGCGCTGAACCGGCTGAACGCATCTCCGATCGCTGCGATCATCTCGTCCGTCACGGTGACATCCTTCTCCCACCACCAGTGTTTGATCGCAAGCGGGTTCTTCCCGTTGTTCTTCTCCGGCTCAAACCTTGCGATAAAACGGTTTCCGTACAATACGGGCAGCACATAGTAGCCGTACTGCCGTTTCGCTGCCGGCGTGTACACCTCCCAGGAGTACTTGAAGCCGAAAATCTCCTCCGTAATGCCGCGGTCCCAGATGAAATTGTCAAGCGGCGCGATGAACTGTGCCGTGGTGCTCTCCGCGGATTTGCCGAGGTATGCTTCGTCCTCCGCGCGGATGTAGAAGGGCTCCTTCGTGCCTTCTACCCGCACCTCGGTCAGCTCGCCGTCCGCGACAAGCTCGCGGATGATCTCCTCGCGCGGGTGACGGTTGTAAATGTAGTGCCACAGCCACGCGCCGGTGTTTCTGTTCCACACCATGCCGATGCTGCCGATCCTGCGCTTGATGTACCACCGCAGGAATTCGTGTTCGTCGGAAAATGGGTCCTCCCCGTTCAGGATTTCCGCCTTGTACAGCCGCTCGCTCAAGCCATATACCTTCAGTGTCTTTAACTTGGAGTGAATGCCCAGTTTTCCGCTGTGATACAGATAGTCGAGCGCCGCGCTCGAGAGCTTGCTGTGGCCCCAGCTGCCCTTCTCCGCCCGGCCGCCGATGTCGATCCTGTTGGCCGGCAGCGGCCCGTTCTCACGGACGCGCGCAAGCGTCTCGTCCAGGATCGTGAGTGCCTCCGCCGAGCCCCGTTGCTCCAGAACGCCGGCCAGCTCTTCGGTCGCTCTCCTGCGGATGCGCGCCATGCTCGGATAGTCCTCCGTCAGGATGATCGACATCACCTTGTCAAAGCCGTCGATCAGAAATCGCTCCTTGTACAACAGGTCGTAAAGCATCTCCGGGCGGTAGCCGCGGACACGCGATTGCAGCACCAGGTCCGGATTTCTTCCCACGACGTTGAGCGGATCATACTGGATACAACGCACCCTCTCCATGAAGCGCTTCGCACCCTCGTAACCTTCAAACTGCCCGAAATCATTTAACCCCTGATAATTCACAAGGAAATTGCGGGCAGTCTCATTGGAAATCGTGATCATTTTCCATCTCTCCCAAAGTATTGACTGTGCCGGTTCACACCAGCCCCGGTATCTCCGCCGGCTCGGCCACCAGATAGTCCGCCCCTGCGCCCTGCAGCTCCTCTGCGGAGCCGTAGCCCCACAGCACACCCACACTCGCGAGGCCGTTCGCCTTCGCACCGTTAATGTCCTGGTCGCGGTCGCCGATCATCAGGACAGCAGTCCTGTCCACATCGCCGAGCCTTACCAGAAGGTCTGCAATCACGTCCTCCTTCCTGCTGATGCGGCCGTCCATCGTCGCAGCGCCGAAATGGTCAAAATACTCGTACAGTGAAAAATGTTTCAATATCCGCACTGCAAACTCGTACGGTTTCGACGTCGCCAGAGAGACCGTCACACCTTTTTCCCGCAGCGCCGCAAGCATCTCCGGAATTCCCTCGTAACGCCTGTTCTCAAAGATCCCCCGGTCGCGGAAGTACTCCCTGTAGTACTCCACTGCCTGCGCGGCCTGCTCCGCGGTGAACCCGAAATACTTCATGAAAGAGTCCGCCAGCGGCGGTCCGATGAACGGAAACAACTCGCCTCGGTCGGCCACGTGAATGCCGAATTTCTCCAGTGCATACATGACCGAGTTGGTGATCCCGATCGCAGGGTCCGTCAGCGTTCCGTCCAGATCAAACAAACAATATTGATACTTCAAATCCATGTGCATTTACCGAATCCGTATTAAAATCATTTTCATCAATTGTAACACGAGCGACGGGCATTGTAAAACCATATATTGCCTTGTCGGTGCATTGTTTTCAAATTGACAAAAACTCGTTATCGGTGATATCATTTCCGCGGGAAGCCGATTACGGTTTCCCTGTGTGGTTTTTCGGGGGAAATTACTATGAAAAAGAAGAATTTGATCGTACACGCGATCGCCGTCGCCATTATATTGGCGACAATTGTCTATTTTTTTCAAGAGGCAAATTTTCAGAAGGAGGCTACAGAACAAAACCTCCACGGCTTCGAAGCGTTCAGCCTGATCCCGGCAATGGGGATCCTCGTCGTCTTCCTGGAGATCTTTTTCGGGGTGCTCGTCATCCGCTTTGTTTATGCGATGGTCGTTCTCATAATCAAGGCCACTAAGGAACAGCGGGAACTTGACCGGGATTTCCTGCAGCAAACCAAATGAACTCAAAAAGTCGGGCAGACACACAGTCGCCCGACTTTTTTGTTGCCGATCCCATCAGCTTATTACCTGATTTATTGCTTGTTTTCCGCATCGTCGGCTTTTCGGTTCTTCCGAAGAAGCCTGCCCGGCTTCACCGCATAAAGCCCGTGCCGGTTGCAATATGCGTACAACTCGCTCACGCAACTGATCTTGAATCTCGCTTCGGCTGCTCCCTCCGGGTACAGCTTGACAAACTGCACTCCCCGATCGGACACTGCTGCCAGGAACGAGATGTAGTGCTCCTTACTCATCGGATGATCGATCGTGACATAGTACTCGTCCTCCACAATCTCGATGTGCGGCCGGTGCTCCTCGTCCGCTGCCTCCGCCGTAAGCGGCGGCAGGGTGATGCCGCAGCAACTGACAACCGCCTCGCCGATCGAGCGGATCACGTTGCCGCAGACCGGGCATGCGTAAAATTTTCCTCTGGCGATGTTGGCGGAATGATTCGTGTTGCATATATCCTCGCCGGACAACAGCTCGATCACGGAGATGTCGAGCGCCTTCGCGAGCGGCTCGAGCAGGCTGATGTCCGGGAAACCCTGCCCGGTCTCCCATTTGCTGACCGCCTTGCTGCTGACAAAAATCCTCTCTGCGAGCTCCTCCTGCGTCATTCTCTTGGCTTCGCGCAGTCTGCGGATCACGGCACCGGTAACATATTTATCCATACGATTGGCTCCTTTCGGGTTTTGTTGCCACTATGGTACCATGTACCGTTTCCGTTAACCACCCACGCATCGTGGAGTCACTGCCCGGCCTGCACGCTGTCAGGTCCGAAGATATCATCTCCGCCGCTGCCGGTTTACTTGAGCTGAATCTCCAGCGATGTGTATTTCTTTTCGAGTTCCTTTATATACTCGAGACCGTTCGACTCCTCCGTCTTGTAGAAGAAGTAACCGTCACGGTATCGATTTTCCGAAACGATCGTCACTTCAGAGCCGATCGACTTGTCTTTCATGTCATAGAAGCGGACTGTCCAGAAGTCGCCGCCCTTCTTTTCTCCGACCGCGAAACCGTCCCATTCCATCTTTGCACCCTGGATGCTCTTTACGATGGATTCGATCTCCTTTTCGTCCGTAATCTCAAACCGTTCCCCGGTGGCTCCGTCAAAAACCTCAATGCGAGCCACGTCCACCGGATCAACTCTGTCGAGATAGCTCTTCGGTGAATACATCACGATCAGCATAAAGATTGCTGCGATCGCAAGTGCTGCGATCAACAAACCGAAAAATAGTCCCTTTTTCATATAATTCTCCTTTTTTCTCTCACCGGTTCCCCGGTATTATTTTCTTCCCGACGGCAGTCCGATCCTTTGATTGCCTTTGCAATCCTGTCTTACGCCTCATCTCACCTCCCTTTCCTAAATGATGTTGATCCCGTACTCTTTCATCTTGAGCACTTCCTTAGCCGGGATCCGAACGGTATCGGTATAGTCCTTCGTCGGCGTATAATGGCTCGTCCGCGTGACGAGGACCTCCTCCCCGTTTCTCACAATATCATACTCGATCTGTTCCGGATTATAGATTCTGTCCGGCACGAGCATACTAAGCAACCCTCCCGTGATATCCGAAAGCTCCGTGTTGTATTCCTTGAACCGCTCGGCATGGCACAGCACCCCGTCGCGGTAGTCGTAATACTCGGCATCCACTTTTATCCCCACGGAAAATGGTCCGTTGCTGCAGCTGAAGGTTTCCACGCTGACGAGATTGCCTGCCTCGTCGTACTCGCTCCACTCCGTGCACAGCCACCGGTATGTACAGGTTCCGTCCGGCTTGTGAAACACGAGGTACTCGATCTGCAGATTCTCGGAGACGAAGAAGATGACGTACGTGTCCCGTTTGCTCCCGATCAGCTCCTCCGCCAGAAAATTCGTCGAATTGAATTCGAACTCGGTGTGGTGACGGTTTCCCGCGGTATCATACACGACTGTGATGTACGTGCCTTCCTTCGCGCTCTTCCACAGCTTCGCGTGCTCCTTCTGCGCGAGAAGCTTTCTGCTCTCAAGATGGGGCAGGATTCTCCTGTCATAGTTGTTGGTCAGAACATCACTCGCCTTCGCATACCGCGTGTCGCCTCGCACGATCATGATATCCGGCTTGTACGTGTCAACGTACTCCATCGTGATCCGGCGGTACTTCTCCAGGATCGCTTCCTTGTCAAACTCTCTCATCTCTGTTCCCCTCTCCTGTTATTCGCGCTATACCTGCATTGTTTTTGTATGCTCTCTGAAGTCGTGGTTTCCCGGAATATATCATTCGCACTGCGGCCGAAAATGTTCCTTGTCCACCGCTACGTACAGATCCATTCCCATTTTCTGCTCAAAATACCCTTTGAGCCGAATGTTGGTGTTCCACTTATCAGGATCGTAATAGCCGTAACGCCTTTTCACATCGGACATGCGGTCGATGATGTCCATCACGCCCTCCGCACCGGAGATGGAGTCGCACAGCTGGATCAGGCGGTCATAATCGTCGAGTTCTACCTCCTCCAGACGATCCCGGATCAATTGTGTCTCTTCCTCGGTCGTGTCAAATCTTCCGACATATTTGTTGATATCCTTGTCGTTGAACGAATGCGTCAGACAAATCCTCGCAGCCTCATCGTAACCGAGTGACATCATATACGTGTAGCCATCGTAAACATGGCCGAGGTGTCTCTTTCCAAACCTCCGTCCGATATCGTGCAGCAGACCGATCACATACGCCTTCTCCGCGTTCATTCCCGATCTCGCGGCGATTGCCTCCGCGCAGTGTGCAGCCGTCCGGCAGTGGTCACCCCACGGTCCCGGGTTGAGTACTTCCGACTCCTTCACCAGCCGCTCCGCCTCTTCTTTCGTTGGATACATTTTTCTCCCCCACTTTCTCCGGCACACAAGCACCTGTGCCGTGCTTACTTTTTTCTCGCCGAGTAATCCACCAGAAAACCTCCCTTGGCCTTCGCCCGCTTCATCACCGAAGCGAGCACGCCGTTCTCCTTGATCTTGCCGCTGATCCAGCATTTGTCGGCCAGCTCGGATGCGGTCATGGTGTTGTAGAAATCGTCCGGCAGATTGAACGAGACCTCCCCGCCGCCGGTGTTGCCCGCCGAGATTCCCTGGCATCGGCAATCCTGATGAATGTACGCGCTGCCGTCGTCGTAAAACCGCAGCGTCACAATGTCCACCCCGCGGTCAAAGTAATCGCCGGCTTTGGCCAGCTCGATGTCGAGTGGCAGAAACCGCAACCGGTACTGCTGCGCAAAATTCTCCGCTCCCGTGCCGTATTTTCCGCGGATGATGACCGCGTTCTTCTGAAACATCGCGATGTTCTCTTCCGACATGTAAATCTTGCATTTCGGATTCAGGATCCACAGCTGATACAGCGTCGGCAGCAGGTCGAACACCCCGAGTTCAACCACCTCGATCTCCTCCCCGAGTTCGAGCGCCACGCCGCTTGGATTCGCCAGTTCCTCTTCCTTCCAATACGAAAAATGCTCCGCTTTCAGCACTTTGCCGCCGTACGCGTCAAAGCCTCTCTTGCGATAGCCGGCACTTACATTCATAGGATCATTTTCCTTCCGAACATCATATATTCCGCGACATAGCACGGCATGATTCCGATCGCATAGCACATCAGGTCGATCGTCGAATACCCGGTTCCCAATATGATCCGCAGCAGCCGGTTCGTGATCCCGAAATGATCGCAGAAACCCCACAGCTGCAAAAACTCCACTGCAAAGGCAAACGCCAGGATTGCCGTCGGGAGCAACCACCATTTTCGGGGCCACTCGGGAAAGGCTGTGCGAAACAGCGTGTACAGCAAAATCACGATGAGCACGTCCCCGAAATAGTTCCGTACCCAGCCGTGCGCATACATTCCGATCAGCACTTCCACGCCGAACAAAACGGCGGAAAGCACGCCGAATACAATTCTTTTTCTCATTTTCAAACTCCCCACGGAGATACAGCGGATCAGTCCCACTTCCGGATCTGTCCGCAGATAAGGCGGTCAGTCTCACTCCCGTACCTGTCCGCAGATAAAGCGAATCAGCCGCGAGGCCTCCTCACGCCGGAACGGGTACACCCGCTCAATGTACACATAGTAGATCAGCATCGACCAGAACACTTCGTATCCGCCGTAATCAAACTCTTCTTCCGTCGGAAAATACAGCAGACATCCGTTCGTGTAGCCGTTCACATAGAAGTATTCGTCCTGCAGCAGCCGCGATGCTTCCAACGCAAAACCGACCATGAATTCGTACGGCCCGCCGCACATGCAGACATCCCCGATCGTAAAATACTGCATCTCCACGTCTTCACTCTGCACGTGAACTTCCTCTTCGTTCAGTCGCTTCACTTTGGCAAGCCAGCCCGTGTCGATGATGCCGCACAGTTCCTGCGCTTCCTTCGCGATCTGGCAAGCTCTCTCAACCGTAGGCACATCGGACTCGAGCGTGATGTGCCGTGAGTACATGCTCACTCTGCAATCGCGCCGAACTGCTGCAGTATCAAACACCTTCTCAACCGCATCGGTCACCTCACAGGCCATGTCCGTGAGCGCGGTTTCGCTTCTTACGTACCGCTCTCCCGTCGCATCGACCGGAGTTTCCTTCGAGCAAAAATACTTCGGCGCCGTGTTGCCGGCCGATCCCTGGATCACCATGACGCGACACCCGAACTTCGTGCCTGCGACCTCGCGGAGATCCCCGAACCAGTCCGGGGAGATCTTGTTGTTGTCGCGCTTCAGAACATTGCCGTGCGCAGTGACACGGAGGATTAGAAGCTTCGGCTGTCCGCTTTGCGCTTCACACACCTTGATCACTCCGACGCGGTCATCGGTTGCCTCCGAGACCGGACGTCGGTTCACACCGATCGAGGCCTGCGCGTTGGTCCATCCGACAGCAACCTCCGTCATATCGGCCGCTGCCTGCCGCGCTGCCTCCAATATCCTGCGGCAAACTTCGCGGTAGTACTCCGGCTCCCGGTCTGCATCCGGCGCCGCATGCGTGTGCGAGAAGCACAGCATGACGCGCGCGGAAGGAATACCCAGCTCGTCGCCGAGCATTTTCCGAAGCTTGTCCGAGAGTTCTCTCGTAAAGCCGATGCTGTCGATTGTGACAAGGCAGCATCGCTCCTCCGCTTCCCACACGGTAACCTGCGAAAGAAGCGGTTTGAGCACCCCGGACGAGCGGTTGTCCTCGCGGTAAAAACCGACCAGTTCCATCGGCCGATCCGGCGTGATGTCCGCCTGACTGTAACCCAATCGCAACATGGTTATCTCCAAAACAATAGAAATCTCTCCGCGCGGAATCGCCATCCCGCTCTATACCGGATAACTGATCTCGTCGCCCCACCGTTTGATCTCGTCGAAGAAACCGTCCACCAGCATCAGTCCGTACGACCACAGAAACGCTCTGTCCTTCTCGCTGATCTCCGAAAGCGACATCCACAGCACTTCCTTGAGTGGCGGATCGTCGCCGGTTTCCTCCGGATCGTAGCCCGTGATCGCCTCCTGCTCATCGGGGATGCGCACCTCGAACGAATACTCCGCGCTGCCGTCCGACTTATGCTGCAACGCGAGCGGTCTCACGATCGTCCCGTCCAGACCGCACTCCTCCTTCAGTTCGCGGATGACCGCCTGCTCCGGCGTCTCTCCTGCTTCAATCCCGCCGCCCGGGACCGTGTAGAACAGTCTGCCGAAGTAGAAGACCTTCTCCATCAGGATTTTCCCGTTACGTGTGACGATCGCCACGCTGCGGCTGCGATGATACACGTACTCCTTCTCCTTGTCCATCTGCTTCCCCTTGTTTCACCTGTTATCCCGGATATCTTCCCCCGGAAAATGACTGCCTCACGCCATCGTTCCCGGCTCATCCGGATAGTCCCAGAATCCGCCCTTATGGAAGTTCTCATTCCCGAGCGGCTTCGCGGTCAGGCGGAACATGACGCACCCGTCCGGGCACACAATTGTCTTCGTGTATTTGCCGTCGCCGCCGAGATTCTCGAGGTCGCCACCGCTTCGGATCGCCTCCATCAGCGGGTACAGCATCATCATGGTCTTCGAGCAAATGCCGTAACCGTCCTGATTCACCGGACAGCCGTACGTGCACTTGTACGTGTCGCCGATCTCCTCGCCGTTGCGGCAGTACCGCTCGGTGTGGTTACCGCGCAGGAAGCCGACGACCTCCACCGTAAATTCATATTCTTCGTCGTACCACTTTTTCATCGGGGAATCCTCCTTATGCACAAGTGCATTTTCCTCACAACCGACTCTCCAGTTCGCGGATCTTGTAGCCGACATCCTCCGGAACATGCGCGTCCGACGACGTGATGATCCTCACGCCGTGCTGCTTCAGAATCTGGATCAGCTCCGCGTTCATGCCAAGTTCCGCCGTGTCCCGGCACCGTCTCTCCACGCCGCTGTTCTGGTCGGCGTACATGTGGCTTTTCGCCAGTTCCGTCGCCAGCCGCTCGTAGTACTCCGTCAGCGAAAAAGATGGCTTGTGCCCAAACAATTTGACGGCATCCGGATGCCCGATGCCGTCGAAAAGGCCGCTCCGTGCGAGCAGGATCGAGTCCTCAAAGTAACGGCGGTAAACTTCGTCGACGTCCTCGCCGTCCCAGAGCTCCGCCGTATGATCAAACGCAAAATCGCCCGCAAAATGCACGCTTCCCAGCAGGAAATCAAAACCCCTGCCCTGTGTCAGTTCCGCAGTCATCTGCTCGAACTTCGGAAAATAGCACACCTCCAGGCCGAACTTGATCGAGACCGGGTATTGCTTCTCCCGGACTTTTCCGATCAACTCCAGATACTCGTCCATCCGGCGCACGCCGCCGACTCTGCGGAACCATGCGTCCACGTAATCACTGTACGCGCGCACGGAATCGTACATCGGCACGAACTCCTCAAACCGGAAGTTGTGCTCCAGCAACCGGATCTCGTCCAGCTGCATCTCAACCGCGCGGTCAACGAACCGCTGAATCCATTCCAGCGTGTACGGACCGCGCTCAATGTGAATGTGACCGTCTATCATCTCGTTACTCACTCGCCGCCGTTACTGAGCCTCAGTCACGCTGATCTTCAGCTCATTCAGCACGGTCTTGATATCGTTCACAATGAAATTGTCGCTGTAGGTGTCATGGACGAAAACAACGTCAAATTTGGTCATATCCTTGCCCGCAAAATACTCCGAAATCACTTTCCTGAGATCCTCCAAAGCAGGCTTCTCCGGCAGCGTCTGCTTCTGATCATTGATCGAAACACTGTTGGTGTCGACCTTGATGGTGATCTTCTCCTTGGGCGCCTCCGTCACCTTGTTGACGTCGTTGTTGGTGTCCTTGTTGTTCTCGTTGTAAAGCTGCGCACCGCCGTACGCGCCGAGACCGAGCAACGCTGCCAGCAGCAACGCCACTAAAGGCTTCTTGCTCCTCGTCTTCTTCTCCGCATTCTGCTCTCCAACCGGACTGTTGTTCTTCTTGCTCATCTCTCAATTCTCCTTTCGAGTTTTGTATTTTCCTTCTGTCAACAGCTCTTTCAGAATTGTCTCAACCTGTGCGTAAGTTCCATAGTCCGAATAATCATCGATCAACACCATGGTCAGGCCATCCCTGTCGCTTTTCTTCAGGACGCTCTGCACTCTTTCTATGGGAACCGGCTCCCCGTCAATATACACCGTGTTTCCGTTGACCGTGATCCACAGTTCTCCTTCGACGCCGCTTTTCTGCGGTTCGTTCGTGTTCCCGTCGCCGAGGCCGATCCCACCGGATTCGCTGCCTCTTCCGAGACCGAATCCGAACCCGATCCCCGACAGGAGGCTGTACAGCATCAGCAACAATCCCAGCCCGAGGACTCCCATCGTGACCCTTGCGAACCGTTTCCGCCGCTTTTTGTCTACCGGAAGAAATCGCGGGATAACCCAGAACATTAT
Source organism: uncultured Lachnoclostridium sp. (assembly GCA_946415315.1). Classification (GTDB taxonomy): domain Bacteria; phylum Bacillota; class Clostridia; order Lachnospirales; family Lachnospiraceae; genus ISDg. The sequence continues at coordinate 61,840 of CAMKRZ010000013.1, forward strand.
GGCGAACGCAACGATACAGGCCAGTCCGATGTAAAACCACCCGACTAACCGCTGCTTCCACGCATCCAGGATGGTGCTCCGCATGGAAAGGCCTGCCGATAGCTGTGCTATCCTAGTAAATGTCGTCATATGCGCTCTCCAGTTCCCTGATGACCGTCGAGATCGCTTCGTAGTCTCTCGTCAGGATCCCGCCGTCTTTCCTGCTGATGGAAAAAACGATCACGGTTCGCGCCTGCTTGTCCGTGTCATAACGATCCCCCAGCAACTCCCGGTCAGCCTGCTTCACACTTTTCACATACTTCTCCAGCGTTTCCCGAAGTATTTCGTAAGTGTTCTTCTCATTTTTCTCCGTAAAATCACGTTCCACCAGCATCTTCTGATCATAGCCCAGCACGCGCAGATGGCGGGGCAGGTTTTCCCGCTCCTCCGCGCTTCCGATATCGTAGGTGCAGGTGATCGTCACGATCTGAACTCTGGTTCCGACAACTTCATCCTTCAGATCCCGTAACTGTTGTTTATACACTTCGATGTCGGCAAGCTTCTCATCCGCCTCGGCAACCTTCTCGTCTGCCGCCGCAAGTTTCTCCTCCGCATCCGCGAGGATCTCCTCCGCCTCCGACATTTTATTTTTCGCGTTATCCGCCTCCGCCGCACTCTTCAGCGCATACCCGATCATGACCACGAACAGGAAAATGAAGATGACATCCATGAACGATGTCAGCTCAAACTGCGGGCTCGGTGAGGATGCGGTTGCGGGATTTCTTCTCTTCATTCGTCCTTCCTCGCTGTATCCGGGAAACCTCTGATCCTGACAGTTCCCATTCAGTCCTTGCTGCTTCCTGCTCTTTTGTACAGTTCCTTGCTCATCTTCTCATCCAGGCGTGTAAATGCGGAATCGATGTCATTGATGACTCTGCCGGGACCGATGGAATCCACAAACTTCAGCACGATCGTGCAGATCAAACCGATGAACGTAGTCCACATGGCCAGACCGAGGCTGGACATCAGCGATTCCAGTTCGATATCGCCGCTGCTGCTCAGGATCAGTCCCAGCACCGTACCGAGAAGGCCGAGCGACGAGAACAGCGGCACCATCTGCGACCAGAACACGTACACGGAATAGTTTCTGTCGTACTCCGTTCTGGCTCTCTCCAGCTTGATATTGTCAAATCGCGTCAGCACCGTCATTTTCTCCTCGATGGAGCCCTCGGCATCGAGCTTCTGCCCTACCTCCGACACTTCCTGACGCGCCTCATTTACCTCCCTGAGTATATCCGAAAAGAAGCGCTTGTAGTACCACAGAGCAAAGAAGCAAAATACTCCGAAACACAGTATCAACGCACAAAACACAAACGTAATTCCCTCTGCCATATCTCGCAAGCCTCCTGAATAATTTTCTGTCGCTCCCGGTGATCGCATGATCCGCGCATCCGGCAATCCTTAAAGCCCGATCTCGCGGTAAATACTCTCGATCCACGGTGATTTGTACCGGATATAACCGTCGATATCCCACGGATACAATCGCGCTCCCTCCTCCTTGATCCGGCTGTACTCCCGCACCGCTTCGGGATGAGCGCGCAGGTAATCGCGGAAAGTCAGGTGTCTTCGAAGCTCCGGCGAATCCTTCGTGCAGACGTAGAGGTGATGCTTCCGAAGATGCTCCTTGCCCTCGTATCCGAAGGCTTCCCTGCCCGTGATCCCGAGGTTTCCCTCGTGCAGGTAGCCGATCCCGGCCAGAGCAGCGATCACCGCGGGAAGCTTCGTCCCGTCCTCGATCACAACATCGATGTCGATGATCGGTTTCGCGGAAAGTCCCTCTACCGACGTGCTCCCGACATGCTCAATGCGAAGCGACAGTTCGCCGAGCGCTCCCCGGATCTCGTCACGGATATCCGAAAAATCCTGTTTCCACTGTGCATCGTACGGAACGACAAGCACCTGTTTTGCTGCCATAGTTCTCCTTCTCAATCGTTCATTTCGCCCCGGTTACCCCGGTGCCCGACAGTGACACTTCCCTTGTCACGGCATAGAACCGTCCGAATTAAGTTGTCTTTCATTGTATCACAAAAAGACCCGGACTACAAGAAGTCCGGGCCTCACTGTGGTAATCGTTATTCTTTTTTCCCTCACAGACGATGTGTGAAGCCTCCCGCTGCGGCATTTGCATACATTTTCCGGGCGATCTCCTCGTCTGCCGGGGTGTCAATGCCGTATTGATATGCCACGCCCAGGAAGAAGCTGTGTCTCGGATTTGTTCCGGATTCCGTCCGGATGACCTCTCCGATCCGCTCCGCGGTAATGTCGTCCCGCAGCACATGCCCGATATTCATCAAAATGTATACTGCATGCATTCCGTCCATCAGGTAATCTCGACCCACCTGCGTCGACATAATCATAAGCGCATACCTGAAAAACGGGTCCGTGATCCGGTATTTCTTGCTCCTCGGCAATGGGCCGATCCGCTCCTCGAGGACCATTATGATATATACGTCGAACAGCGTTCTCATGAGGTCTGCAAGTTCCTCATCGCTGTGTTCCGATGCTCCGTCGGACGGCCGCATGCGTTCTCTGAGGCCCTTATAAGCATCTTCGTGGACAACTCTCTCCGTCCGGCCTTCTGCCCACCGGTCGAGCGTGTCATCGTCGATCTCCGGAAGCTTGGCAAGCCACTGTCGTGCCTCCTCCGCAAAAGGACCTTCCTTCTCGATCATTTCCCGACAGAACTCCTCGATGTCCTCTCGGATCATGTCGCTCTTGAGGCCGCACGAATATGGATTGTCATCGCGATCGGATCCATCGCTTTCCGGAAAATCCAGATTGTATCCGGTCAAACGGCAAAATGCAAATCTCCCGACATCATGTTTTCTGTTCCGAAAAGCCGCCTCTTTGAGCACCTCTTTATCGTTCTCCCTCACGACCTGCTCCCGCAAAACCAGCCGATCGTCCCTCTCTTCCGGAGCTTCGGAAAAACCGTATTTACGCAGGAATACCGACATCCACCTCTCGCTGTTATCGTCCCTGATCCGCCGGACCAGTTTCCCTGCGACACGCTCGATCAACAGCCTGTCAAGCACGGGATCAAGACCCACGCAGTCCGAGAACAGAAGATATCCCTGCTCAAGATCCAACCATTTGCTTTTGCGAAACACTCTAATACTCATCAGACCACTCCTAACCAGTTGTAACTGAACCGAAAATGCCCGCTGATTTATCGTTCCGCCCCGTCCCGGGAAAGCCAAACTACCGATTCCACGTGCTTTGTGTACGGAAACATATCGACCGGCTGGATCGCCTGTACCTTCCATCCCTTCTTCACGAACAGCGCCAGATCACGCTTCTGTGTCTCCGGATTGCAGGAGACGTAGACAACCCGCGAAGGTTTCAGGATATTAACCGCCTCGATAAATTCCGTCGTGCTCCCGCTGCGGGGCGGATCCATGATCACGACGTCCGCAGTCTCACGCTTCTCTGCAAGACTTCGCATGTACTGCCCGGCATCCGCGCAGAGGAATCGGATGTTATCCACACCGTTTCGCTTCGCGTTCGAATTCGCATCCCTCACAGCATCACGGTTTAACTCCACACCGATGACCTCGCGCGCCTTCGAAGCCGCGCACATACCGATCGTGCCAATCCCGCAGTACGCGTCGATCACGCGCTCGCGGCCGGTCAGGCCGGCAAACTCCAGGGCTTTCCGGTACAGTACTTCTGTCTGCTCCGGGTTGACCTGGTAGAAGGACGAGGGCGAGATGCGGAACCTGAGCCCGCACAGAACGTCCTCGATGTATCCGGGGCCGTACAACACAATGTTGCGCTCCCCGAGCACCATGCTCGTGTCCCGCGCGTTGATGTTGAGAACCACGGTCGTGATCTCCGGATGGCGCCTGCGAAGTTCCTTCACGAAGTTATTTTTCGAAGGGAAAATGGGGTCCGTCGCGACAAGCACCACCATCACCTCGCCGGTCGTGCGCGCAACGCGGATCAGCGCATGGCGAAGGAAACCGGTCCCGTTATCCTCGTCGTAAACCTTCAGTTTGAACTGCTCGGCCATCTCGCAGAGCGTCTGCAGGATAGCCGTTGCCTTTTGATCCTCGATCCGGCAGCCGCGAACCGGCACAATGCGGTGGCTGCTCTCCTCGTATATTCCCGTGTAGATTTTTCCGCGGTAATTGCCGCCCTTGTTGCTCTGACGGTTCTTTCCCGCGCGGTCGTACCCGAACACGCCGTGCACCTTGTTCCGGTAGAACTCCGGGTTTTCCGCCCCGAGTATCGGTTCCACGCCGGCAAACCGGTCGAGCAGGATCCGCACCGCCTTCTGCTTGCGCGCAAGCTGCTCCTCGTAAGGAACGCCCTGGTAGTCACATCCGCCGCATTTCTTCGCGTACGGGCAAACCGAAGGTGTTGTCTTTGCTTTCGCCTGGGTGGCAATAGCCGTTGCACCGTCAATCTCGCTGCCCTGTCCTGCGACCCGTTCCTCGCCAAGCAGATGCACCCGCATTGCTTCCTCGAGCCAGTCAGCCCCCTCCTCCATGTCTGCAAGCCAGGTGATGATCAGGCCTTTCTTCGGGAGCACGAAGCACCGCTGGCCCAGCTTTCCGCTCACGCGGTTGCCGTCGCCGTAACGCCACAAAAAGTACCCGTAGCCGCCTTCTCTCGTGGGCGTCAGCACGGCCTCCATGCGGCGAACGTACGCTGCGGAGACTATCTGCTTTCCCTCATACTCGCCCTGACCGTACAACAAAAGCCCGATGCGGCTTAAGTCATTCACGGTCATCTTCATGCCGGAAGCTCCGTAGAAATACCCGTCCGGGCAACGGCTGCACTCGGCGTTTTCAATGTGCAAAGGCGTCAAAAGTTTCTCGCAAATGAACTCCCACGCGTCAACGCCGACAGCGTTCGCAAGCGCAACTCCGACAAGGTACGCCGGAATGTTGCTGTAGAAGAACACTTTCTTTCGGGGCTCCTCGATCGGGCAGGCAAGCGAAAACCGCAGCCAGCTTTCCCCCTCCGGCCGGAACGGGAATCCCTCCACCGACATCGTCATCAGCCTGTGTACCGTGAACGTTCGGAAAATCTCCCGCTGTTTCTCCGACATTTCCTCGACATACGCCTGCGGCATATAGTCAAGGATTGACTTGCCGAGATCGATCAAACCCCGGTCGCAGGCGATCCCGACCGCCAGCGCAAGGATCGTCTTGGTCGCGGAATACAACGGGTATCGCGCCTTCGTCGTATCCCCGAATGAATACGAAAGCTCGCGGTCAACATACACTTCCGCGCAGTGGACCGCGAGATTTTTCTCCTGAATCTCTTTTACAAATGCCTGAAAATTCATTCCGTCTCCCTCGTCATTTTCCCTCTTCCGTAACGGTATTCTGCTCCAGCAGATAATTGATGACTTTCTCCTGCAGCAGTTCATCCCGCAGCGACTCCACATCAATCTCCCGCAGAAACTGTGACCGGTCCGTGTATCCGTGGGCTGACATCAGCATCGGAAGCGCCGTCTCGTACTCCTCGTCCGAGATCTTGATATTCTCCTTCTCCGCGATCGCGTGAAGGACCGCCGTCTGCTTCACCGTCTCCTCCGTCGTGCTCCGTACGGTTTTGCGGAAATCCTCGAGATTGGTATTGTAGTATTTTTCGACATGCTCCTCGAGACTGATCTGAAAATACTCTGCCTCGCTTTCGAAGTAGTTCATCGTGTCGTTGTACTTATCTTCGATCGTCTGCTTCAGCGCGCGCCCGAAGATCGTGTGTTTCACGACAGCTTCCACCAGCGCATCCTCCGGGCTGTCCGCACCGGAGGCGGATACGGTCAGGCCCTTGTATCGACCGAGTTTGACCACCTCATGGCTTCCGGAATAATCCAGATAGACAAGCACGGCAAATACCGCCATCACCACAATGCAGGCGATCACCACAATCAGGATCGTTCGTTTCTTATTGCTTTTTTTCATGGTTTATTTAACAAACAATATCCTTGTTTTACTAAGTTCTACTCCTGTCGTAAGAGCTGCACGATCGTCTCCTTGGTCGGAGACTGCGAACCTTCCGTCATGCAGGCTGCCGCCGAGACCGCCATCGCATAGCGCACAATATCGCGGAAGTACATATTGGAATCCAGACAGTACGCGATCGCTGCCGTCATGGCATCGCCGGCGCCCACGCGCGACTTCACTTCAATCTTCTTCGCCGGCACATGGATGTTGTCGTAACTGTCGCAGAAAACAGCTCCGTCCGAACCGAGGGAAACCGCCACGAACTTGATACCTTTGGAATTCAGATCCTTCGCCTTCTCCTTGGCAAATTCAATGATCTCCTCGCTGGTCTCGAACTTCGTCTTCACACCGTACAGTTCCATCAGTTCCTTGAGGTTGGGCTTGACGTAATCCGGCACCGCCTCCACGCCGCTGCGAAGCAGCGCTCCGCTCGTATCCAGGAACACTTTGCAGCCACATTGGTGCAGCAGTTCCGTCATTTTCTTGTATGTGTCATCCGGTACTCCGGCCGGCGCGCTTCCGCTCAGCACAAACAGCGTTCCGGACTTCGCGTGGCGCGTGATCCTGCCGAACAAGTCCTGCAGCTCACCGGGAGTGATGTTCGGTCCGGGTTCGTTGAACTCCGTCATTCCGAACTCGCTGTGCACCTTCAGGTTGCAGCGCGTCTCTCCGGCGATCGCCACGAAATCCGCCATGATCATCTGTTTCTGCAGCTTCGTGCGCACCGTGTCACCCAGATTGCCGCCGATGAAGCCCATCGCCATGTTGGGCTTGTTCAGCACGCGGAGCGTCTTGGAAACATTGATTCCCTTGCCGCCCTCGTCGATCCGGATATTTTTCAAACGATTCACACCGCCGATAACCAGTTCATCCACCTCCGCCGTCTTGTCGATGGCGGGGTTCATCGTCACCGTAATAATCATTTGTCAGACTCCTCATGATCCGGCCTTCCGCCAAATGTATAGTCCACATACTCCGGCAGGTCGTTCCTGCGGAACAGGTAATCACTGTACTCACAGATCGCCTTCGCCGTCGGTTCCACCGCCTCGTCGTAAGCCTTCTGCAATTCCCGGATCGCAGACTGGCAGCTCTCGCTTGCCTCGTGGGACAGAAGAAGGCTTGCCACCTTGTCGCCGCGGTCGGCGTAACCGCACACCTTGCACACCGCGCGCCGCAGGACCGGATTGGCAGTTCTGGTAAGGAACAGCGATGCCTTCATGGAGATCAGGCACTGCATGATATCGTCCGCGCTCACGCCGAGATAGAACGGCGCGATCACCTCCGCATACTCGCGGAACACCGCGATGTGCCCGGCTGCCTTGAACCTCAGCGGGTCCTTCCCGTCGCGCTTCATAAGGTACCGCTCATACTCCATCTCCAGCTTGCCGTGCGTGACGCCGATCTCCTCCTTGCGCCCGTTCACGATCGGATGGCAGTACGCATCGAGGAAGAGGTGACACAGCACGCCGTAGTAGTAAACGAGCTGGCGGTCATCCTCCGAATTCTTGATCACCATCGAGGCGTTCGCGTAAAATTCCGCAAACTCCGTGTGGTGCAGTTTGTGGCCGAATTTTTCGACAGCCGACTCCGCTCCGAAGCAATGGTAAAACAACAGATCCGGTCCGTGAAGACCGATCAGATACAGCGGCAAATGCTGCCGGATCAACACTTTCATATCCGTGGGAAGCGCCTTGAATACGTCAATCCCGAATCTTCTGTGTGCATAACAGGATGGCATGTCTTATCTCTCCTTTTCTCACCCGACTCGCATGCAGTACGATTCTCTGCTTTACGACATATATGGCAATTATAGCACAGTGCGCCCTCATTTTCCATAGTTGAAGAGCGGAAAAGCGCCGATTTATACGGTCGCATGCATACAAAAAACGGACGATCACAGTGATCGTCCGCTTTCTTTCTTCTCGGAAAATGTAACTGTCAAATACCGTGTCACTCAGCGGTCAGCGAATTGAAGTACGCTGCCGTGAACACTGCCGGAGAGTTCCAGTAGATCGCGATCTCGTTCATGTCGGCAAACTCCGTCTCATCGATGAACGACTGGGCAGCCGGCACATCGCCGAGGCGATCCTTCACGGTCGGATAGTTCATCTTGTTGTTCGGTCCGCCGGAGATCAGTCCGGGCACCGGAGCTTCGATCCCGTCCGCCGCCGAAGGACGGTGATGCGGGAACAGCACCTGTCGCTCGCCGTAACCGGTGATGAACGAGATGTCCATCGCGTTGAGTCCGAGCGCGTAGTCAAGCTGCGCGAGCGCTGCCGCGCGCATGTCCTCGCGACCGGTGATCAGCGTGTTCATGATCATCGCCATGGCGTTGCTCATGCAGGTGAGTATGCTGCCCCAGACGTAGTCGGTTTTTGGGATCGCCGTGTGGTAACCGGAATCCTTCACTACCAGAAGCGCCCACTCGCTGCGGCGCAGGAACGCCTGCTTCAGGTCCTCGTAAAGAATCTCGCCGCCCTTCTCCTTCAGGTCGAACAGGCAGCACAGAGCGCCGAGTCCGGACACCTCCGCCCAGCCGAACACCGTAAGTTTTCGCACCTCGCGATAGAAGCCCTCCGCCGCCTCGCGGTACGCTGCTTCGCCTGTCGTCGCATAGAGCTCACACGCGGCCCAGAAGCGCTCGTCATGATCCTCCTGGTCACCGTAGTAACCGGTATGCATGCCCATCGGATTGCGGTAAGGCCGCTTCTCCGGATGTGCCGCAAGCCACTCCCAGCCGAACTTCGCCATTGCCAGGCACCGGTCCGCGAAAGCCTCATCGTACTGCCTGTACACGCGCGACGCAAGCGCCAGCGCCGCAACCGCATCGCCGGTCGCCGTGCGCGAGATCGGTGAGAGATATTCCGGCGAGGTATCCTCCTCCGGCATGATGAACGGAGCAAACTTCTCCGTCGTCAGTTTGTGGTAAAATGCTCCGTCCGCGCGCTGCATCTGCAGGATCCACTCGAGCTCGAAGCGCACTTCATTCAAAATGTCCGGCACGCCGTTTCCGGTCTCGGGAATGTTCAGGTCATCGCAGCATCCGTTCGGAAACAGTTTCCATGCGTACAGAAGATGTCCGACCGTCACCGCGCCGGGGCCGACGTATTTGCCGTAATCGCCGGCATCGTGCCAGCCGCCCTTGATCCTGCGCGGCGCAGGTGCCTCACCGTACGGCTCCTCTAGCGGGATCTCCAGCATCCTGAGAAAATGAGGCGGCATCTTCGCCTTCACATCCTCCGGGATCGGCGGTTCCGGTCTGCGCCACTCTTCCGCCAGTCCGGTATGGCACGCCGGATGCTTGTAGACACCCGCATGCTCCTCCAAAAGCTCGTCACAGCGCTGATAGTACAGCCCCTTGATGAGCGCGTTCGTCACTTCCTTCCACGGCCGTTCCGAAACCGTGATCTCGCGGCTCTCGCCCGCCCCGGTCAGCGTGTACTTTCCTACGGCAAGCTCCCCGAGCTCGATCGTCGCGACCGAATCGCCGGACGCCGCATCCTCCTTCGTCTCAACGTTCGGAAAATGCTTCACTTCCGTTCCGCTCTCGTCCGTCAGCACATAGTCGCCCGCCGCGGTCACGACAACCTGTTTCGGCAGGTTCGGCGCATATCCGAGCTGATCGACGCGGATCGCCGGCAGCGGTTCTCCCTTCCCCGGCTCCTGCCAGGTCAGAGGCTTTTTATGGTCCATAGTTTTGCTCCCCTTTGTGTAAAGATTGTCTTACTATTATACCGTATTCCGGGTTTTCCGTCAATCAAAGCATCGCACGATAGATCTCCGCGCACTGTGCCGCATCGAGTTTCAGGAAGCCCCGGATACTGCCGTTGCCGCCGTCGCCGTAGCACAACACTTCCGTGAGCTTCTCGATGTCCGCCTCACTGCCGCCGAGCTCGCCGATCGTACGCGGCATGCCAAGCCCCGTCAGGAAGTTGCGAAGCGCCTCGATACCGGCCTTCGCGGTCACCTCCGGGTTGAAGAAATCCATCGGGCAGCCCCAGACGCGGTTCGCCACCTGCGCAAAACGCATCACCGCATGCGGCAGTTCATAGGAAAATACAGCCGGCATCGCCACGGCAAGTCCCGCTCCGTGCGCGCAGTCGTACAGCGCCGAGAGCTCATGCTCCATCATGTGGCTGATCCAGTCCTGACTGCGTCCGACGCCGCAGGAATTGTTGTGAGCCATCATGCCCGCCCACATAATGTTGGCGCGCGCCTCATAGTTGTTCGGATCCTCGATCACGCGAGGTCCCTCATGGATCAGTGTGATCATCAGCGCCTCAATCAGACGGTCGGTCACCTCAACCTCCGTCGTGTTTGTCATGTAACGCTCGTAGAGATGAGCCATGATGTCCGTGATGCCCGCAGCCGTCTGGTGCGGAGGAAGCGTCTGCGTGAGAGCCGGGTTCAGGATACTGAACTTCGGGCGGAGCGCATTGCTGCCGGTGCCTCTCTTGAACATGCCCTCTTCCTTCGTGATGACACTGTCACCGCTTCCCTCGCTGCCCGCTGCCGCGATCGTCAGGACGGTACCTACGGGCAGAGCCTTGCTCACAAACGCCTTGCCGCAGTAGAAATCCCAGAAATCGCCGTCGTAGAGCACGCCCGCTGCGATCGCCTTCGAGGAGTCGATCGTGCTGCCGCCGCCCACAGCGAGCAGGAAGTCAACGCCTTCCCTGCGGCACAGATCAATGCCTTCGTAGACAAGACCGCTGCGCGGGTTCGGCTTTACGCCGCCTAACTCAACGTACGCAACTCCTTCCTTCTCAAGGGATGCCTTCACGCGGTCAAGCAATCCCGAACGGACCACGCTGCCGCCGCCGTAATGGATCAGCACCTTTGTGCCTCCGAACTTCTTCACCAGCTCACCGGCGCGGTTCTCCTGGTCCTTGCCAAACGCAAAATAGGTAGGTGCATAGAAATCAAAATTATTCATAAAACCCTTTCTCCTTACTGTATGTCATCATTTTTTCTTCGTAAAAAAACGTCCCTCTTCTGTCTCACATCGCGTACGGGCTGTCAAACTCGGCCTCGCATTTGCGAACGGCCGCTTCCAGCGTCATACCGGTGAACGACTGCGCGGTCAGATGTCTGCCGGACTTCTTGTCGTCGGCAAATACACCCACAACAATTCCGGGGATCGTGCTCTCGGGCGCGTTCGGCGCACCGGGACCGCCGAGGTCGGTTCTGCACCAGCCCGGATCGGCGAGGTTGATCATCACATCTGTGCCCTGCACGGTCGATCCGAGATCGATCGTGATCTTGTCAAGCGCGGCCTTGCTCGCGGAGTATCCCGCCTGGCACACATCGAGAGCGATGCCGCTCGTGGTGTTAACGATACGACCCGTGCCGCGAGCTATCATTTTCGGCATAAAATGATAGCAGATCATAGCCGGCGCGATCGTGTTCACGGCAAAACTCACCGTGTAATCCTCCACCGGCGTCTCAAAATAAAACTTGCGGTACGCGATCTGCAAGCCGGCATTGTTGAGCACGATGTCGACCGGAACCTCCAGCCCGTCTATCTCTTCGCACATGCGCTTCACAGCCTCCGGATCCCCGAGATCCGCCTCCACCGCATACGCGTTCACACCGTATGCCTTCGTCTCGCGAAGCACTTTCTCCGTGTGCTCGAGACTTCGGCTGTGCAGGATCAGATTGCATCCCTGTCTCGCCATAAACTGCGCCGTAAGGAAGCCGATCCCGCGGGCCGCTCCCGTGATCAGCGCCCATTTTCCTTTGACATTGTACATAATTACACCGCCTTTCCGCATGCTTTCTGCGCATCGCTTACGCGTGTCACGGTAACAAAGTTAGAACGTTTGCACTTGATTTTCAATGGCATTAGGAATACACTTCTTGTTGAAACTTAATTGTTTTTTGAAATTCTGGTTTTAGTGTTCAATCCATAAGTTAGTCATA
>CAMKRZ010000014.1 GCA_946415315.1 uncultured Lachnoclostridium sp.
AAGACAACCGCGAAAACGCCAGAAACGAGGCAAACCGGAAGTTAGTCAGGCAAAAACAAAGGACAAAGTTGAGACCAGAAGTTAGTTTGGCATTCAACTGCGTACAATTTCCGCCCCACCCCGGTGAGACTTTTCCCAGTCTCATCCGTCTAATGGGTGAAAGGCTGAAACAAGGAGGTTATCCCATGGACAACGGTGCAAGTAGCTACCGCCGTTATCTGGAGGGCGACAAGGAAGGAATCGCGGAGATCGTCAGAGAGTTCAAGGACGGACTGATCCTGTATCTGAACGGGTACGTGGACAATCTGTACACCGCGGAGGATCTGACGGAGGACACGTTCTTTAAGCTGATGACGAGGAAACCGAGATTCTCCGGAAGAAGTTCCTTCAAAACATGGCTCTACACAATCGGGCGGAACATTGCGGTCGACTGGCTTCGCCGCGAATCAAAACAGACAGTACTTCCTGCGGAGGATATGGAACAGTACCGGAAGGACGAGAGCGATCTCGAGCGCACGTACATTCGGGAAGAGCGGAAAATGGCGGTTCACCGATCGCTTCGGAAGCTTACCCCGGATTACCGGGCTGTCCTTTGGCTTGTCTACTTCGAGGATTTTTCGGGCAGAGAGGCCGGTGCCATTCTGAAGAAAAATGACCGCCAGATGAAGAACCTTCTGTATCGCGCCAAACAATCCCTGAAGAGTGAGTTGGAAAAGGAGGGCTTTACCTATGAAGAGTTCTGATGATATGATCAATGACCTGTTCGAGCGAAAAGAACAGTATGATGCGGATAAAAAGAAAAAACGCGCAGCGAGGATGAAGGTGCTTGTACCGTTATGCGCAGCGTGCTGCGCGGTCCTGCTGGGCGTCGGTGTCTGGAAGTCCGGGTTGCTGCGGAAAAACAACGGTACGAACAGTACGGACAATACGCCCGGGCAGACGACCGTAACCCCGGGCGAGCCAAACAACAGTCAGGCCACGCCTACGGTCACCACGCCGGTTGCGACCACGCCGACCGTTGTTCAGCCGGAGTTGGAAAGCTCGAAAGACCTGACAGCCGGATCCTCCGGCACGCCTGCAAAAACGAAGGAAATGGATAAAGCCATGCAGACGGCGTATGCGACATTTGCTTACAAGTTGTTTGCACAGCTTCCCAAGGGCGAGACGAGGATGATATCCCCATTTTCCGTGTATGTGGCGCTCAGCATGCTCGCTGATGGCGCTGACGGGGAGACGCTCGCGCAGTTGGATGAGCTGCTCGGATTGACCGCAGAGGAACGCAACGCCTATCTGGCCGCGTGGATCAAGGAACTCACGGAAGTTTCACTCGGTGAGACCACGTTCACGAACGCGGATTCAATCTGGATCTACGATGTGTTCGAATCCCTTGTGCCGAAAGAGTACCTCGACATCTGTGCACAATACTACCGGGCGGCGGTCATCTCGACGCCGATGGACGATTCCACAGTGCGGGACATCAACGCGTGGGTGAAGGCCAACACGCGCGGCATGATTGAGAAACTCATCGATGAGCTGTCGCCGAACACTGCGATGGTCCTGATGAACGCGATCGCGCTGGACGCCGCATGGAAGGAAGAGTTTGTCGAGGAGGAAACCCAGAAGGACTATACATTCACGAAGGCGGACGGCACGACCGAAACGGTCGATATGATGTTTGGAAAACTGTCAGAGGGGTATCTGGAAAATGATCTCGCTACCGGTTTTGTCAAGGCTTACAAGGGGAAAGAGTTCTCCTATGTTGCTCTGCTTCCGAAGGAGGGGGTGAGCCTCGAGCAGCTCATAGCTTCGCTTTCACCGGAGAGCGTTCGCGAGTTGATCGAATGGGCAGACCATGGAGATATCAGTATCGGCGTTCCGAAGTACGAGGAGGAGTATTCCATCGAGCTTAACGATGTTTTGATGGGTCTCGGGATGACGGATGCCTTCGATGACGGGAAAGCAGATTTCAGTCGGATGATAAAAGAGTTGAACGTATATGTGGGCAAGGTGGCTCACAAGACGTATATCAGCGTGGATGAGAAAGGAACGAAAGCTGCAGCGGTGACGGACATTGAATTGTCTTACAAAGGTCTTCCGCAGTTCTATTCCGTTACGCTCGATCGCCCGTTTGTCTACATGATCGTAGATTCCGACGGACTTCCGATCTTCCTCGGAACTTACGAGGGATGAGGGAATCGTGCGATTTTCCGGAGGCTTTAAAAAACACATAAAGTGCTTCATCAAAATGCGGTTGCAGTTTTTGCGACCGCATTTTTCGTGTATAATAAGAAATACCGAAATTGTTTTGCGTCTTATTTAGTGAACGGGATGGATTCCGTTTTTGTCCTCGATGATTCAGAGAAGGAGATTGGAAGTGGCGGATAACAGCAAACTGAGTGACAACCAGATCCTGCAGTTGTATTTCGACGGCTCGGAGTCTGCAATCCGCGAGACGCAGGCGAAATACGGCCGGTATCTGCTTGCAATCGCAACCGGAATCCTCGGGAACGCGGCGGATGCAGAGGAGTGCGTGAATGACCTCTATCTTCGCGCATGGAACGGTATTCCGCAGTCGAAACCGCAGAATCTCCGAGCGTATCTGACAGGAATGATCCGGAACATCGCCATTTCCCGACTTCGTATGAACCAGGCGGCCAAGCGTGGCGGGGAGGCGCTGATCACCTCCTACGAGGAGCTCGAGGAGAGCATTCCGGATCATCGCCGCGAGGAGCCGGCGGATTCCGAGAAGCTTCGGGAGACTATGAACGGTTTTCTGGGAAGTCTTTCTTCGGACAAGCGGAAAATGTTCCTGAAGCGCTACTGGCTGTCCCGTTCCGTTGCGGAGATTGCTGAGGAGATCGGCAGAGACGAGAGATACGTCAGCAATCAACTGTACAACCTGAGAAAGAAACTGAAGAAGTATCTGGAGAAGCATCGGTGATATTCGGAAACCAAAGGAGTTTCAGGGGAAGAACCGATGAGGCTCGGAAGCATCAAGCAGGATGATATTGACCGTTTCCCTGTACGACGGGAGGAAGATAGTATGACAGGAAAAGACTTATTTGACGCAATAAACAATGTAAACGAGGAATACCTTGACGAGGTTGCCGCGGATATAGCGAAGGAAAGCGGAACGGAAATCGAGAACACCGATGCGACGAGAGCCGGCAGCAGGCCGCTTCTGCGCATTCTTCCGGGTGCAATCGCGGTTGCTTCGGTGGCGATTATTTTCACGATCGCGGTGGCTGCGCATATTCGCAACGGCAGAAAGCCGGGGCAGGATACCGGCGATACGGCAGATGCTTCGGTGACGCCCGGTCCTACGGAAAACGTACCGACTGTAACGCCGGATGAGCGGCTGCTTACCCTGGAGGACGCGTCGCGGTTGATCGAGGAGATGAAGGCCGAAGGACTTCTGGACGATTTCCTCGGTAACATATATCAGATCCGGGATCGGTTCAACACGATCGCGCCGGGTGTAGATATTGGAAGCGGCTTTGTGATCATTCGGTACGCGCTGGATCCGGAGGGAAAAACGTATATCGATATCCACAGCGGCGGCGGAATATTATATTTTGACGGATCAGAGCGCACAGTCCTGTTTCAGCCGGAATACGTGAAGGATCATCCAATTCTGATGGAACCGACCCCGGTGGTGTATAAACCGGAAACTACCGATATGGCTAAGGTTCGAGCGACTCATCCGGAGTGCTTCGAACTGGATGCAAGCAACGGATTGACGGTCATGGTTGCTTCGGTTGCCGAGGGAAGCTATTCATGCAAACTTTATGCCGGGACCATTGATGAAACGAATCTTACATCCATGGAGATTAACCGGATCTATAACGAAGGTACACCGTTCAACATCAGTACTATGAAGGCAATCCTGCAGACGTATCACCTGTCAGAGAAAGAGATTCACATAGCACCTGTTCAATCGGTCTTTTCGAGTTATTTATATAACATAGACGACGAGTACCGGGCAAAGCTGCAGGAGTTGTTCTTCGGCAAGACCCGATTGTCCGCAACGGTTGCGTATGCGGGTTATCCTCATCGCAGCGGTTCAATGTCGGAGGACATAAAAATGATTCTCGCGCTTTCGGAAAACCGTGACCAGTACGAGCATTACATGTCCGGCAGGAGCAACAGTGATACACCGGTCTTGCCCGTGTTTTGTCTGGATTCGCAGAAGGAGTTTGATGAGTTCTGTGATGCAGCCCGCGAGTGTGGCATGGCAACCACGTCCGGTTACGATGAGATACCGTCTCTTATTCAGGCGGTAAGTGATTACGGTTTCTCTTTCGGGTTCTATGACGAATACTCGCTGCTGATCGCTGTCAAATTCTCCGGCAGCGGAAGCCTGCGATATGGAATGGAAAGTCTTGAGGTGAACTATCCCAACGCCTGCCTGAAGATCTGTCGGACGGATGATCATAATCAGGCACTGACGGATGATATGTCGGGGATGTACATCATCGTTGCAGTTCCGAAAAGCACGTTGGCGGTAGGAATCACGGACATCACGGCAGTTTGTGTAACTTCTGAGGATGATTGATATTCTGTATGCAATTTGAGAGGCTCTGAGGAACTACAGATAAGATGTGGCATATCAAAACAGCAGAAAATGTTACGCGCTTCGGAAGTTATCATCCGAAGCGCGTTGTGTTTCCTGCATGGATTCAAAAGGCACATTGGTATTACTCAAGGCACAATTATTCTACTTTGGTAGAACTAATGTTTTAACGTGCTTTTCGCGGAATGCGTTGCACGCAGTACCGGAGTTATTGCTTCGACTTGATTTCAGCTTCAATCGCCTCAATCCGCTGAGACAGCGACGGATGCGAGAACTCAAGCATGATCAGCGCCGGGGACGGAGCGACGTCGCCGAAGTCGGTCTTCGTCAACTTCTTGAGCCCGGAAATCAGGGCCTCGCCGTAACCTTCGCTGACGGCCTGACGGTCGGCGCGGTACTCGTGGCAGCGCGAGAAATAATTGCTGAGAATGCCATACAGAGGCGCGATGAGCGCGAACTCAACGGCCATGATCAGGATCACTGCGAAACCGTAGTTGACTGCATCAAATCCGCAGTCCGTGAAGATCGCGGTCGTGCGGAGCGTAAGCCATGCGAGCACGGAGAGAAGGATCATCTGCAGCGAGTTCATAAGCTGGCCCTTGAGCGTGTCCTTGTGAAGGCCGTGGCCGAGCTCGTGCGCGAAGACCGCGCAGATCTCATCGGGCGTCAGTTTCTCAATGAGCGTGTCGAAGAGGACGATGGTCTTCATTTTCCCAAAGCCCGTAAAATAAGCGTTTGCCTTCGCGGTACGCTTCGATGCATCCATGACCTCGATGGCGCGCACGGTGTAGCCGTGGCTCGTGAGCAGTCCGGTCAGCTTGTCGCGAAGTTCGCCCTCCTCGAGGGGAGTGAACTTGTTGAAGAGGCGGCTGAACACCGGGTAGAGGAACAGAAACAGCAGGATGAATGCAATCAGGAAACCGGCGAACGTGACGATCATCCAGTCGCCGAGCGCGCGGTGCAGAAGCGACAGGATCCAGGTGACCAGGAACAGGACGCCGAGGCTGATGATGAACTCCTTGATCTGATCGGCCCAGAAGGTCTTGCCCTTCGTGCGGTTGAAACCGTACTTTTCTTCGATGCGCATCGTGTCGTAGTAGCTGAATGGGATCGTTGCGACGGATGTGAGCGTCGAGAGAAGCAGCACCGCGAAGATCTGCGGCTCGATCTTGTCCGGGAACAGTCCGGCAAATGCGGCATACCAGTTGAACGCGACCAGTGCGACATCGACGATCAGCGCGACGGTCGACTCCCAAATGGAGAGACGAACCTTTTCCCTGCGGTAGGCGCGCCATTTTTCGTAGGTTTCCGCGTCATAGATGTCCGTGACGTTGGCCGGGATGGCGTTTTTGCACGACTGCAGGCGGAGGTTTTTGACGAGAAGACCGTAGGCATAGATGATGATCAGTAAAATGATGATGAGAAGCTTAAAATTCATGTGTATCCCCCTTACAGAACGGGAGCGGAGAGTCCGCTCCCGTTGATTTTACGCTGCTTGCAGGCGAGTTACATCGGCTCGCCGGAATGTATCGACAGGATACGGTGGGATTCGAACAGACGGATTATCGGCCGGTGAGTCCGAACTGCCGGGTTGCCGTTACATCGACGTATAGTTGTCAAAGTAGCCCTGGATCAGGATGATCGGCGTGCCCTTGTCGCCCGAACCGGACGTGAGGTCACACAGCGAGCCGATGAGGTCGGTGAGCTGGCGGGGCGTCGTACCCTGCGAAGCCATGTTGCCCACGAGGCTGCCTTCCTTGGCCTTAATGCTTGCGGAGATCGCGTCGCGGAGCGCCTCACCGGAGAGGTTCGCGAAATCGTTGTCCGCGAGGTACTTGAGTTTAAGTTCGTTCGGCGTTCCGATGAGTCCTGCGGTAAATGCGGGGCTGACGACCGGATCGGCAAGCTCCCAGATCTTGCCCTGCGGATCCTTGAAAGCACCGTCGCCGTAGACCATGACTTCCACATGCTTGCCGGTCTCGCTGAGGATCTGTGCCTGGATTGCCTCCACAAGTTTCTGCGCGCCTTCCGCCTGAGGGAAGAGCTTGACCTTGTCCTCGGTCGACTTGTTCGAGCCGAGAAGACCGTAGCGCTCATTGTAGCCGCTGCCGTTCACAGGCGCGGTCATCAGGTCGGCGAGGCTGCATACCGCTTTCGCGCCTGCCGCGAGGAGGATGCGCTTTGTGCGCTCTCTCGTGTGGATGTCGCAGTTGATGACGCAGTCCGTGTAGTTGAGGATCGTCTTCGGCTGGTTGGCGAACACGACTTCCACCTCGGCGCCGCAGTCTCTGATCAGGTTGGAATAATACTCGACGTAGTCAACGCCGGTAAACTCATGCTTGCGATAGCCGAAGAGCTCGCGGTACTTTGCAAGATCCAGCACGTCAGAATACGGATTGACACCGGACTCGTCGATCTGGTCGAGCGTGACCAGCGCGTTGCCGACCTCGTCGCTCGGGTAGCTGAGCATGAGGACGATCTTTTTACATCCCTTGGCAATACCGCGAAGCACGATCGCGAAACGGTTGCGGGAAAGGATCGGGAAGATAACGCCGACCGTGCCGCCGCCGAGTTTTGCTTTGACGTCCGCAGCGATGTCATCGACGCTCACGTAGTTGCCCTGCGCTCTCGCGACGATGGACTCCGTCAACGCGATGACGTCGCGGTCGCGAAGTTCAAAGCCCTCGCTCTGTGCCGCGCCGAGCACGCTCTCAACCGCGATATCGACAAGGTTGTCACCCTCGCGGATGATGCCGCAGCGAATGCCTCTGGAAACAGTACCGACTCTACGTTCCATATGTGTAAACTCCTTCTGAAATCATGTAGTGTTGAACATTTTCCGAAGCGCGAAGCCGTGCGGCCGCTGCCCCGAAAACCGCTGTATAGTATAGCATAAAGAATAGTTGAACACAAGGAAAAACAGCAGATCGGACAAAAGTACGAAAAATGAAGTCACATGCCGTCGATTAATAGATGTTTCATAATTTGAACGGTTGAAACCTATGGTGGCGTATGCTATTATTTTCCTGGGAAAAAGATATCTTTTGTTGGAGGGGTATCCGCGAGATCGCGGTGCGCTGCGGAGGACAGAGTTCGTCCGTCCGCGGCGGAATACGATGGTTTCAAGGAGCAAACAGCGCGTATGGAAGTAGAAGTATTTGAGGTAGTTCAGATCACCGAACCGGATTTCGGTTGCGAGGAAACGGGGAGAGAGAAACAGAAGGCACTTCTCAAGCTGATCCCGGACGGATCCAGGGAAGATGCAACGTATATTGAGATGACCGAGGAAGACCTCGCCAAGAGGGGAATCTCCGAGGGATCTAAAGTCGTTATCGCGGCAAATGGGGATATCCTCAAGTATGTGCGTATCGTGGCTGCGGTCATCAGCGAGGTCGGAGACGACACCGAGAGGTTTTTTGCAACAGCCAGAGGGTACGGGGATTACAGGGGCCGATGGGAGTTCCCGGGCGGAAAGATCGAACCCGGTGAAACGCCGCAGGAGGCGCTCGTCCGTGAAATCCGCGAGGAACTCACGGCGGAGATTGAGGTCGGTGAACTGATCCGGACGATCGAGTATGACTACCCTGAATTCCACCTTTCGATGGACTGTTTCCGGGCGAAGGTCAGGAGCGGGGCGCTTGTTCTCAGGGAGGCGGAGGAGGCCCGCTGGCTTTCGAAGGAGGAACTGGACAGCGTCGACTGGCTTCCGGCTGACAGGGAGCTGATCGCGGCGATCATGAACGGGGCGGAAGCGGCTGCGAACGAATCGGGATCGACCGAGGATGAGTCGGAATTGTTCGAGGAAGATCCGGAAAAAACCGCTCCTTCGGAGGACGAAGGAACGGGATCAGGAGATAAAACGGTGAGTACCATAACGTTGCTTCACGCATCTGCGGTGGAACAGCACGCGGACGCCATCGTCAATGCGGCAAACAGAAATCTGTGGGCAGGCGGCGGAATCTGCGGGGCGATCTTTCAGGCTGCAGGTTACAGCGAACTCACGGCCGCGTGCAGCGCGATCCGAACGCCGCTCTGGGACGGTGAGGCGGTCATCACGCCGGCGTTTGCCCTGAAGAACGCGAAGGCGATCATTCACGCGGTAGGCCCGGATTTCAACCGGAGACCGAAGGCGTTCAGGGAGCTTTTTGACGCGTACTACAATTCGCTTGTCGTGCTGAAGGACAACGATCTGCACAGCATTTCGTTCCCGCTGATCAGCTCGGGCATCTACGGCGGTCAGCTGGAGAATCCGACGGCGGAATCGACAAAACAGTGCTGCCTTGCCTATCGGAAGTTCACGGAGGATTTTCCGGAGTATATCGTGGATGTGAGATTGTGCGCGTACGGCTCGCAACAATATGCGGACGCGAAGAGCGAGTTCAGCGTTTATTTTCCGCAGTGAGATGAGAGGAGAAAGAGGATGAAACGGGAAGCGGAAGCATACCTGTTCGGCCAGGTGCTGGGAACGCACTCGTTCCTGTTGAGAGACGGTTTTCTGCAGCCGGATGAGTACTCGGAGATCGCGGCACAGTATTTTCTGCCGGGCGGGGAAACCGGTACGGCAGCCACGGTGCTGGATTCTCTCGGCGTGTCCGTGCGCATGGACGGCACGTGGATCGGCACGGAGGTTGCGCCGATGCTGCGGGCATTTTACGAGACGAAACATGTGGACCTGTCGCCGCTTCGTTTTCGCGACGACGATCCCGGTGTCATGGATTATGTTGTGATCGCGGGGCTGGTGCGGTCGCCGATGGGACGTTTTGCGACGCTGTTCTCGACCGGTGAGCGGTGGTGGAGCGTGCCGAAAGAGGAGGATATCGCGGGCTGCAAGGCGGCTGCCGTGGATCCGTTTTTCGGAGCGGAGTCGCTGCTCGTTGCGGAGATCTGCACGCGCCACGGGATCCCGTACGTGACGATCGATTCGCGCCATGATTCCGAGTTGCACCGGAAGGCAGCGGTCAACGTTGTCTCCCGCGAGTGTACCGCCACGCAGTGCACGGGAATGCCGGCGGAGGAAATCATGGAACTGATGAAGGCGGAGACGGACGGGCTTACGATCATCACACAGGGCGGCGGGGAGATGCTCTTCGGACGAAAGGGCGAACCTACGCGGCGGATGAAGCCGTTCGATGTGGAAGTGCGCAGCACCTTAGGCGCCGGTGATACTTTCAAGGCGGGCTGCGTCTACGGACTTCTTCACGGCATGTCCGATGAGGAGCTCGTGCGGTTTGCGAGCGCATGCTCCGGCATCGCGATCTCCCGTTTTCCGCTGCCGTTGAATCCGCCGACGCTGGCGGAGGTGGAAGCGCTGATCGCGAGAGGATGACTGACAAGATTGAGGAATTGGAAGACAGGGAGGTTCTTATGGCTACATTAGTGACGTATTTCAGCGCGGAGGGAACTACCGCGAAAGTTGCAAAGGAGTGGGCGGAAAATATCGGCGCGGACATCTTTGAGATCGTGCCTGAGGTTCCGTACACGAAAGGGGATATCCGCTGGGTCAATCCGCTGGCGCGCTGCAACAAGGAGAAGTTCGGCGGCAGGGAAGTTCCGGTGCAGGGAAGTGTTGAGAATGTGGCTCAGTACGACACGGTGTACATCGGATTTCCGATCTGGTACGGCTGCGCGCCCAACGTGGTGAACACGTTCTGCAAGGCGTACGACTGGACCGGCAAGAAGGTGTACGCGTTCGCAACGTCAGGCGGATCGAAGATCGGCAAGACTGCGGAGAAGCTCGCTCCCTATGTGCCGGGTGCTGTGGAGGTCGATGCGCTTCTGGTGAAGAGCGCTGCGGACCTCAAGGGCTGGAAGGAGTAACCTTCTGAGGCTGATGCTGTGCCGAGTACGATGACGGCGCCACATGATAATAGTTTTTGAACGCGTGGGTAAAATGCTCCGGTGAGGAGTACCCGAGTTCATATGCGACAGAGGCGATGCTCTTGTCCCCCGCCTGCAGAAGAATGCAGGCTGCGGACATGCGCGCCTCTTTTTTCTTTTGCAAAAATGTCTTGTTGTAGTGCTGCAGGAGCAGCCGCTCGGTCTGGCGGCGGCTTAAGTTCACCAGGCCTGCAAGGCTGTCGAGGGTGATGTCGCGGTAGTTGTAGAGGAAAGCTTCCTCGATGATCAGGTAGGTCTGGTCATCAGGCAGATGCGTATCCGGAGCATATGCAACCTGCGAGCGCGCATTGGAGGGAGCCTTGGTGACGGACTCGGTCGCCTGTGTCGGGGCAGTCCGGTACAGCCTCGCGATCTGCACGATCAGTTCCTGGAGGAGCGCTGACAGCATCAGCTGCTGCCCGTCCGGTCCCTGCTCGAGCTCGTTGATCATCTTCTTCATCAGCTCGTACACTTCAATGTCCGCAGTGCCGTAGAAAAATGACTGCCCGAGAAACCGCCGCAGAAGCTCGCTCTTCGTACCTTTGCGGGGAAGGCTGACTTTCAGGTACACGCCGTACTCGCGCATCGGCTCATCGGGATCGGAAATCTGCTCGTGAAACACCTGCGGCCCCGTCATGTAGAAGGTGCCCGGCGTGATCCTGTACGTTGCATCGTCCGCGATCAGCGTGCCGTAGCCGTACGAGATGTAATGCAGTTCGTAGCTGTTGCGGCTGTGGCTGTGCCGCGGGATCGGCGTGATCATCTGTTCGTTGCTGATGCTTAAGACCGTGAACGTGACATCGTCCATGGAAAATGTGAGATCGAGATTGCGGTATTTCATGGGAACCTCCGATGCGATTGATCATTGTGGCTGATCATAGACTTATGGTAGTATTCGCGGCACATCCCTGTCAAGTCAAATCTGCGAAAAGGCGACATATAATGACAAAAATAGGCAGGTCATCCTCTGTGATTATGTGTCGATTCCGAGTACAATAAGAGAAAAAGAGGAAACATTTCGGCACCGGGTCACCTGCGCGTTTTGGTGCCGATTTTCGGAGGAGCAGATGATCGTCAAAGGGACTTATTTTCAGAATGATGCGGAGCGGCCGCTCGTGTACGGCGATGTCGAGATCGAGAATGTACGCAGGCAGCGGCTGCGCGGCGAGGAGCCGAAGGATGCGGTGCTGTGTGAGCCGGTCGTGGTCGGCTTCTGCGGCACGGACAATGAACTGATGAACATGGGCAGCAAGGGGCTTCTGGGACCGAAGTTCCCCAAGGGCCGCAACCGCCTGATCAACGGCCACGAGGGGATCGTCTGGGTGCCGTCGGAAAACCGCTTTGCGATCGTGCTGATCCGTGGCGGCGACAGCTGGGACCCCACGCGCTACACGGAGGACGAGACATACTTTGAGTACGGCTGCGACGGGGCGGACGGGCTGTTCTGCGATAAGCAGTATTTTCACCCGGACATGCTTCTGCGCATTCCGGACGGATATGTTCATGACGGAAAGCTGGAACTTTCCTTTGCGAAGAAAATGGTCTTCCCGGATCCCTTCGCGTGCATGCTCTTCCAGCTCGAGCGCATGGAGGACCTCGGAAGCGCGCACAACTTCCGGCAGACCATGCGGCGGTGCGACTGTTCGGAGGCGGAGGCGCGCGAGATCGCGAAGGACGAGATCTTCGAGCGGACAGTGATCTTCGGACTCGGGACAACCGGCATGTTCATCGGTGACCTGATCCTGCGAAGCCATCCGAACGCGAAGGTGCTCTTTGTGGCGCGCAGTCCTGAGGATTCACCGAAGGTGCAGTTTGCCCTGCGGCAGACGAACGCGGAGTACCTGCAGAATACATTTTCCGACGAAGCGGAACTCGGCCGCGCGATCGTCGAGCGTCTCGGAGGACGTGCGACACTGTTCATCGGCGTCAGCGGAAGCAACGTCGAGCATAGGATCGCGTTCGAGCAGAAGGTGCTTGGCTGCAACGGCATTTACAACAGCTTCTCGCTCGGGCCGAAGGTCTGCTTTGACACGATGCCCTTCGGGTTTGAAAACCATCTGATCTTCGGGTCCATCAACTTCCGTCAGGACCACATGGAGAAGGCAATCGAGCTGCTGGCGAAGAGCAACTACGACGAGATCGTGGAGCTGATCGACAGGGACGAGTTCGCGAGGGACCCCATCGGGGCGTACCGCGATAAGATTTACAGCAAGAGTGCGCCGATGAAGACGGCGGTGGTGTGGAATCCGAAGTACGTGGAGGAAATATGAAAACAGTTTTGATTGACGAACCATTTCAGATCAAGGTGACCGACACGGAGATGCCGGTGCCGAAGGAGGGCGAGGCGCTTCTCAAGGTGCTCTACGGCGGCATCTGCGGCGCGGATGTGGCGAGCTACACGGGCAACCAGCCGTTCACCACGTACCCCCGGATCCCGGGGCACGAGTTCAGCGCGCAGATTGTGTCGATCCCGGACAATGACAGAGGCCTCAAGCCCGGTGACATCGTGACCGCGAACCCGTACTTCAACTGCGGGGAGTGCTACTCCTGCAGACGCGGCTTTGTCAACTGCTGCACCGACAATCAGACGATGGGAGTACAGCGGGACGGCGCCTTTCTCGAGTACATCGTGATGCCGGTCGAGCGCATCTACGACGGAAAGGGGCTCTCCGCGAAAGAGCTGGCGCTCGTCGAGCCGTTTACGATCAGTTATCACGCGCTGCATCGCGCGCCGGTGAAGCCGGGCGACAACGTGCTTGTCGTTGGCGCGGGCCCGATCGGTCTGTTCGCGCTGATCGCCGCCAAGGCGCAGGGAGCGAGCGTGTATGTGGCCGACATTTTACAGGGACGTCTCGAGAAAGCGCTTCATTTCGGCGCCGACGGCGTCATCAATTCCTCGGAAAATGACATCGTCGCCGAGGCGATGCGCATCACCTCCGGCAACGGCTTCGACGTGTGCGTGGAGGCGTGCGGGCAGTCCGTGACGTTCCTCGCGTGCATCGACTGCGCGGCGTTTGCGGCCAACATCATTTTGATCGGCAACGGCAAGAGGGAGACGACATTTTTGCATTCGATCCTGCTCAAGAAGGAGCTCAATGTGTTCGGCAGCCGCAACTCGTTCCCGAAGGATTTCAAGGCGGTCATCGACCTGATCGCTTCGGGCAGTGTGAACGTGCTCGACATGGTGAGCGACATTTATCCGATCGAGCGTGCGGACGAGGCGTTCAAGGCGCTCGCAAACAACGACGGCAGTCTCGCGAAGGTGCTGGTGAATATCGGAGACCGGTGAGAGGGCGGCCGGCCGAGGAGCGGCTTTGGTGTTCACAGAACATAATACTACAATAGTAGAACATAATAAATTAAGGGATTTCTGAGAGGAAAGCGATATGAAAACGGCAGAGTACAAGGAGCGCATCATTCAGTTCGGCGAGGGCGGTTTCCTGCGCAGTTTTGTCGATGTGTTCATCCACAAAATGAATGAGCAGGGGCTCTACGACGGCAAGGTGGTTGTGGTTCAGCCCATTCAGAAAGGACTGATCCCCGTGATCAACGAGCAGGGCGGCGTGTACCACCAGTTTCTGCGCGGCATCGACAACGGGACGGTTGTGGACGAGTGCATCGAGGTTCACTCGATCGCGCGCGGCGTGGATCCTCACGTCAACTACGCGGAGTTTCTGAAACTTGCGGAAAACCCTGACATGCAGATCATCATTTCCAACACGACCGAGGCGGGCATCGAGTATCTCGGGACCGAGGAGCTGACGGACGCGCCGCCGAAGTCCTTCCCGGCCAAGCTGACGGCACTTCTGTACACGCGATTCCGCGTGGGGCTTCCGGGCTTTGTGATCCTCTCGTGCGAGCTGATCGACAACAACGGCAAGGAGCTTCTCGCGTGCGTACTCAGGTACGCGGAGCTCTGGAGACTTCCGGAAGAATTCATCGCCTGGGTGAAATCGGAAAATGACTTCTGCAACACTCTCGTGGACCGCATTTGCACCGGCTACCCGAAGGACGATGCGGAGAGCTTTACAAAGCGCATCGGCAAGGAAGACAGGCTCATGAACACGGCGGAGATTTTCCATCTGTGGGTGATCGAAGGTCATCACGAGGACATTTTCCCGCTGCAGAAAGCGGGCATCAACGTCATCTGGACGGACGATGTGAAACCGTATAAGAAGCGCAAGGTGAGGATCCTGAACGGCGGCCACACCTCGATGGTTCTCGGCGCGCGGCTTTACGGCCTTTCCACCGTGAAGGAGTGCCTGGATGATCCGGTGGTGAGCCGGTTCCTTCGCAAGGCAATGTTTGAGGAGATCATCCCGACGCTCGGCCATGAGCAGGAGGACATTCCGTTCGGCAATGCGGTTCTGGAGCGTTTCGCGAATCCTTTTGTGAAACACCAGCTGTTGAGCATCGCGCTCAACTCGGTCAGCAAATGGAAGGCTCGCGTGCTGCCGACGATCCTCGAGTACCGCGAGCAGCGCGGCAGTCTGCCGAAGTGCCTGACATGGTCGCTCGCGGCGCTCATCGAGTTCTACCGCACGGACGAGGCGAACGACGGCGAGGAGATCATGGCGTTTATGAAGACCGCCTCGGTCCGCGAGATCCTCGCGAAGAAAGAATACTGGGGACAGGATATCACCTTCCTCGCGGAGACCGTCGAACGCTACTGCGATATCATGGAGCGCGACGGCATGGCGGCTGCGTACGAGGCGGTGCTCAGCGAGCGTTGAGAGAAAGATTCGAAGTAACTTCGGAGGTGGAAAATGGGACTCATCAGGATACACCCTTCGGACAATGTTGCGGTCGACACCGCGACGGGACATAAGCAGGCGCTTGCGGATATCCCCGCGGGGGCGAGCGTGATCAAATACGGCTTTCCGATCGGTCATGCGACGGCCGACATTACGGCGGGCGAGCACGTGCACACGCACAATCTGGCGACGAATCTCGGCGACAAGGTGGAGTATGTGTATGAACCGGCTGAGGCAGACGGAGCGACGCATGAGAATAGTACAGCGAACACACCGGACACCATTCTTGCTTATCAACGACCAAACGGCGACATCGGCATCCGCAATGATGTCTGGATTATCAACACGGTCGGTTGCGTGAACAAACTTGCGGAAAATCTTGCCCGTCGCACAGGGGCACTGGCGTTTCCGCACCCGTACGGCTGTTCGCAGCTCGGCGCAGACAACGCGACGACGCAGAAGATCCTGCGGGGGCTTGTGAAACATCCGAACGCGGGCGGCGTGCTGGTGCTCGGGCTCGGCTGTGAGAACAACAACATTGATGAATTTAAGAAGGTGCTCGGCCCCGTGGACGAAAGCCGCGTTCGTTTCCTGAACGCGCAATCCTGCGAGGACGAGCTCGAGGAGGGAACGAAGCTGATCCGCGAACTGCAGGAGCAGGCGGCGCGCGATGTCCGCGTGCCGGTGCCGGTCTCGAAACTCCGGGTCGGTTTAAAGTGTGGCGGCTCCGACGGTTTCTCGGGCATCACCGCAAACCCGCTGATCGGCCGTTTCTCCGACTGGCTGTGCGCGCAGGGCGGAAGTACCGTGCTCACGGAAGTACCGGAGATGTTCGGCGCGGAGCAGCTGCTCATGAACCGCTGCATAAACCGGGAGGTGTTTGACCGGACGGTAGCGCTGATCAACGATTTCAAGGATTATTTTACGATGCACGGGCAGGTGATCTATGAAAATCCTTCGCCGGGCAACAAGGCGGGCGGGATCACCACGCTGGAGGAGAAGTCGCTCGGCTGCACGCAGAAGGGCGGAACATCGCCGGTCACGGATGTGCTTGATTACGGGGACACGGTGACGAAGACCGGACTGAACCTTCTGAACGGTCCGGGCAACGATATGGTTGCGGTGACGAACTTAACCACAGCGGGCTGTCACATGATCCTTTTCTCCACCGGCCGCGGAACGCCTCTCGGGGCGCCTGTGCCGACGGTGAAGGTGGCGACGAACAGCGACATTTTTCGAAGAAAGAGGAACTGGATGGACTTCGATGCCGGCCCGATGATCGAAGGTGCCGACCTCGCAGAGAGCTTCATCGGGTTCTGCATGCAGGTCGCGGAGGGAACGCTGACGCGGAACGAGGAGAACGGCTATCGCGAGATCGCGATCTTCAAGGACGGCGTGACATTGTAACAGTGAAAATGACGGTCGCCACAGGGAGCTGTCAGTTACGGAGAAGAGTATGAGTGAACGGATCATGATCGATGCACACGTGCATCTTTGGGAGGAACAGCACGGTAATATCGGCGGAATGCCGGTGTACGGACTCGGCGGCGGGGTTGCGTCATTTTGCGGGGAACCGCACCAGATGATGCCGCCCTACATGGACGACAACCGCAACACCGCGGAGCGTCTACTCGCCAACATGGACTACGCGCAGGTGAACGCGTGCGTGGTCACACAGGAATACATGGACGGCAATCATGACGAATACCTCCTGCGCGTAAGAGGGGCATATCCCGACCGGTTTCGGATATGCTCCCTCTACGAGGAGAGGGATGATTACCGGCTCGACGGTTTCGACGGGATTAAGATCTGCGCCGGCAGGCTGCGGAATCCCGATCTGAAGGAGCTGCTTCCCGTGTTCCGCAAAGCGGAGGCGGCAGGCAAATTCATCGGGCTCGACCTGGCGGACGGCGATGCGCAGACCGACGATCTGCAGTATCTGATCGACGCCTGTCCGAACCTTCGCGTGACGATCGGCCACTTCGGCATGGTGACCACGCCGGGCTGGCAGAAGCAGATCGCGCTTGCGAAAAATGAGAACGTCCGAATTGAGAGCGGCGGGCTCACATGGCTGTTCCACAAGGAATTCTATCCGTATCCTTCAGCGATCGACGCGATCCTGGAGGCGCGCGACATCTGCGGGATGGACAAGCTGATGTGGGGCAGCGATTACCCGCGCACCATGACGGACATTACGTACCGTTCGGCGGTGCGGTTCATCGCCGAAACGCCGAAAATGACGGAGGCGGAGAAAGATGCTTTTCTGGGCGGAAACGCCGTGCGGTTCTACGGCTTTGAGGGCCTGACGCCGCTGCCGGAGAAGTTAAACATGCTGTAAAGCAAGGAAACTTGTTCAGCACGTGTGCATTCGGAACGTATGCGGTGAAAATATGCTTTCAGTAGCAGCGAATGCGCGCTGAACACATGAACCAGATCAAGGAGGACCACATCATGTTGAAAGGAATCTCGCCCATGCTCTCACCGGAGCTGCTGAAGGTTCTGTGCGAGATGGGACACAGCGATACGATCGTGATCGCGGACGGGAATTTTCCGGCGGAGACCATGGGGAAGGACGCGATCGTCATCCGGATGGACGGGCACGGTGTGCCGGAGATCCTGCAGGCAATCCTCGGGGTGTTCCCGCTGGATCAGTACGTGGAGAAGCCGGTGAGCCTGATGGAACGCGTGCCCGGCGACACGGCGGACATCTCCATCTGGAAGACGTACGAGGACATCCTCGCAAAGGAGGAGCCGCGGGGAGCGGCGGTGATCCGGACGCTGGAGCGGTTTGCATTTTACGAGGAGGCAAAGAAGGCGTACGCGATCATCGCGACGTCGGAGACGAGCCAGTACGCGAACGTGATCCTGCAGAAGGGATGCGTGCTGCTGCACTGATTTTCCGCGGAAAATCCTGCCCGAAAGAATGTCGTTTCCACAGGAAACCGATTGAAAAAAAACGAGGCTGATGATACCATGAAACTGTCGGTAATGGTAAGCAGTCGACGCGATCGGGAGAAAGAGGGAACAACATGACAGTATATGACGGCAGAGTTGTGTCTGAGGGGATTGCCATCGGAAAATTGTACGTTCACACAAAGGACAGACCGCGCGTGGAGCGCGTTGTTGTCGCGGATACGGCGGCGGAACTCGCGCGCTATGCGGAAGCCCGGAGAAAGGCTGTCGAGGAGCTGAAGGCTCTTTACGACAAGGCGTTTCGGGAACTCGGCGAGTCCGGCGCTAAGATTTTTGCGGCGTATCAGGTCATGGTGGACGATGAGGATTATATAGCATCGGTGAAGTCGATCATAGAGACAGAGAGCGTCAACGCGGAGTATGCGGTCTCGGCGACCGGGGAGCATTTTGCGAAAATGGTTGCCGGGATGGAGGAGGAATACTTCCGCGGCAGGGAGACGGACGTCCGCGACATCACCGGAAGACTTTTGAACATTCTTACCGGGACGGGTGCCGGCGGGGTCAGACCGCAGGAGCCCGTCATTGTCGTTGCTGACGATCTTTCACCCTCGGAGGCGGTTCAGATGGACAGGGATGCGATACTGTCCCTTGTGACGGTCCACGGTTCGGTCAATTCGCATACCGCGATCCTAGCGAGGACGATGGGCATTCCGGCTGTCATCGGCTGTCCGGTCCCGCTCGCGGAGGATATGAACGGTAAGACGGCGGTGGTGGACGGGTACGAGGGGAAACTGTACGTGGAGCCGGATCCGGAGCTGCTGCTTGCCAAGGAGAAACTTCTTCGCGAGGAGACAGAGAGAAAGAAGCTTGCGGAGGAACTGAAGGGCAGGGAGTCGATCACCCGAGACGGGCAGAGGATCAGACTCTGCGCCAACATCGGCGGACTTCGGGATCTGGAGGCAACGCTGCGGAACGGTGCCGACGGGGTGGGACTGTTCCGGACTGAATTCCTCTACCTCGAGGCGGTTCATTTTCCAACTGAGGAGGAGCAGTTTACAATATACCGGCAGGTCGCGCAGACGCTTGCCGGCAGGGAAGTTGTCATCCGCACGCTGGACATCGGAGCGGACAAGCAGATTGACTATTTTGGTCTTCCGAAGGAGGAAAATCCTGCGCTTGGGCTTCGCGCGATCCGCATCTGCCTGACCAGACCGGATGTGTTCCTGGCACAGCTTCGGGCAATCCTTCGCGCAAGCATGTTCGGCAAGGTTTCCATGTTGTTTCCGATGATCACTTCCGTCGGGGAAGTGAAGAGGATCAAGAAGATCGTGGCGGAGGTCATGCGCGAGCTGGATGCGGAAGGCATTGCGTACGACAGGAATATTGAACTCGGCGTCATGATCGAGACACCGGCAGCGGTAATGCTCGCGGACGAGCTGGCCGGGGAGGTCGGTTTCTTCAGCGTCGGCACCAACGATCTCACCCAGTACACGCTGGCGGTCGACCGTCAGAACGAGTCGCTCGCGGAGTTTTACGATCCTCATCATCCGGCTATTATGAAAATGCTGCGGATGGTCGCGGACGCCGCGCACAGACACGGCATAAAAGTCGGGATCTGCGGCGAGCTCGGAGCGGACCCGTCGCTCACGAAGGATTTCCTTGCGATGGGGTACGATGAGCTTTCCGTGTCGCCGGGGAGGATCCTTCCGCTTCGGAAGATCGTGCTGGAGACCGACGTGGCGGAGTATAAGAAACAGCAGGAGAGGGTATGAAACTTGCGGCGTATCAGTTCGGTGTGACCGGATGCATAGCGGACAATTTGAATAAAATGCTCGGTGCGATCGGGGAAGCGGCTTCACAGGGCGTTTCGCTGATCGTCTTCCCGGAGTGTGCGTTAACGGGGTATCCGCCCTACGACATGGCGTCCGCCGGTGACGTCAATGCGGATGCGGTGGAGCAGGCGCTCGGGGAGCTGCAGGACGCGGCGGACCGCAGCGGGATCCATGTTCTGGTCGGAACGGTCGCCCGGTATCAGGAGCATGTGTACAACAGGGCGTATTTTCTGTCGCCCGGAGAGCCTGCGCAACAGTACGGAAAGCGTGCGCTGTACGGCTGGGACAGCGACAATTTTATGCCGGGGAGCGGCAGCGGCGTCTTCGAGATCGATGGCGTCCGGATCGGCGTCAGGATCTGCTTCGAGGTGCGGTTTCCGGAGTTTTTCCGGGAGCTGTACAGGGAGCGCACGGACCTGAACATCGTTCTGTTCTACGATACTTCAGCGGAAAATGACCTGCACCGCTATGAACTTCTGAAGAGCCATCTTCTGACGCGCGCCGTGGAAAATGTCACGCCCGTACTCTCGGTGAATTCAATCGGTCAGGCAGGGGTTCCCGCGACGTATCAGACCGCGCCGACCTGCATGCTCGACGCGTCCGGCAACGTGCTCGCGGAGAGTGAACGAAGCGTCGAGGGGATGCTGGTGTATGATTTTTCGAAGCGAAAGCTGAATTTCGGAGAGATCGGAAGGAAGCTTTTCTCGGACAAGCTGACGGGGCGGTCTGAGGGCTGAAGAACCTGAAGAACTTGGCAAACGGGAGTGACCGGCCGGATCGACAGGCCGGAGAAGGAGGAGGCTCGCATGGGGATTAAGGCAGCATACATGGTGCCGCATCCGCCGCTGATCGTGCCGGCTGTCGGCAGAGGCGGCGAGAAGGAAATCGGCGAAACGACGGCGGCGTATGAGCGCGTGGCGCAGGATATCGCGCGGATCGCGCCGGACACGATCGTTATTCTGAGCCCGCACTCCGTCATGTACGCCGACTGTTTTCACATTTCTCCGGGAAACGGCGCGGAGGGCGATTTCAGCCGGTTCGGCGCGCCGCAGGTAAGTTTCCGGGAGCAGTATGACACCGATTTCCGGAAGAGGCTTACCGCAATTCTGGAGGAAAACGGTTTTCCGGGCGGCACGGAAGGGGAGCGAGACCGAAGACTGGACCACGGGACTATGGTTCCGCTGTATTTCATCCGGAACTATTACGGGGGCGGGAAGATCGTGCGGATCGGGCTCTCGGGTCTGTCGCTCACGGATCACTATGCACTCGGAACGTTCATACGGCGGACCGCCGAGGAGACCGGGCGCAGCACGGTCGTTGTGGCGAGCGGCGACCTGTCCCATAAACTGCAGGAATACGGCCCGTACGGTTTTGATCCGGCCGGACCGGTTTACGATGCGAAGATCATGAAAGCAGCTGCGGAAGCCGACTTCGGCGGGATGCTCGCATTTGATGAGGAGCTCCTCGACAAGGCAGCGGAATGCGGTCACAGGTCGTTCGTCATCATGGCCGGCACATTGGACGGTTGTGAGGTCGACGCGGAAGTGCTTTCACACCAGGATGTCACCGGAGTGGGGTACGGTCTGTGCATTTTCCGACCGGGAAAGCCGAATGAAGAGAGACGGTTTCTGAAGGTGATGACGGACCGGATCGCCGGTCAGGCGGCGGAGGCTTCGGCGTACGTGCGGCTTGCGAGGGCGACGATCGAGCGATACGTCAGAACGCGGCGGAGGCTCATTTTCCCGAAGGATATTCCCGCAGAACTGTTGCGTGACCTGCCGCAGGAGGCGACAAAAGAGAAGGCAGGCGCGTTTGTCTCAGTGCACAAAAACGGTGCCCTGCGCGGCTGCATCGGCACGATCGGGCCTACCGAGGATTGCATCGCGGAGGAGATCATCGGCAACGCGATCAGCGCGGTATCCCGGGATCCGCGGTTTGACATGGTGAGGGAGGACGAGCTCGGGCTTCTGGAGATCAACGTTGACATTCTCGGCAAGCCGGAATATATCTCGGGCCCGGAGGAACTGGATGTCAGGCGGTACGGGGTGATCGTCTCGTGCGGCGCGAAGAGGGGTTTGCTGCTTCCTGACCTGGAGGGTGTGGACACGGTTGAGGACCAGATCCGCATCGCGATGCGAAAGGGCGGGATATCCCCGTCGGACAACTACCGCCTTCAGAGATTTGAAGTTGTGAGGTACCGTTGACCGGGAGTTCGCTTCGGAAGTCCGAAGTGTGAGGTATGCGTATGGCTGTTTGTGAGGTTTGTTTCCGACATTGTGAGATCGCGGAGGGAAAGACCGGAGCGTGCGGCGCGAGGACCTGCCGGGACGGTTCGGTCATCGCGGTAAACTACGGGCGCATTACGTCGCTTGCCCTCGATCCCATTGAGAAGAAGCCGCTTGCGCGGTTTTATCCGGGCGCGAAGATTCTTTCAGCCGGCAGCTTCGGCTGCAATCTGTTCTGTCCGTTCTGTCAGAACCACGATATTTCCAGGTCGGACGGAAGAGAATTTGACGAGGAGATCACGCCGGAACAGCTGGCGGAGGTCGCGTACCATTACCGCGACAGGGGCAACCTCGGGGTGGCCTTTACCTACAACGAGCCGCTGATCGGATATGAGTTTGTTCGCGACACCGCGAAACTTGTGAAGGCCATGGGTATGAAGACGGTTCTGGTTTCAAACGGGACGGCGGAGCCGGCGGTTCTCGAGGAGATCATCCCCTATATCGATGCCATGAACATTGACCTTAAGAGCATGTCGGATGCGACTTATCGGGACGTTCTCAGGGGGGACCTTGCGACGGTGAAGGCATTTATCGAAAGAGCCGTTAAGGATTGCCATGTAGAGCTCACAACGCTGATCGTTCCGGGGATGAACGACAACGAGGCGGAGATGCGCGAGCTGTCGGGCTGGATCGCCGGCCTTACTGATCGGGCGGGAAATGTCATCGGCAGCAGGATTCCGCTTCATGTCTCGCGGTTCTTCCCGCGCTATCACATGAACGACCGGGCGCCTACCGAGGTTTCCCGGGTCTATGCGCTCGCAGACATAGCGCGTGAGAAGCTGGAGTATGTTTACCCCGGCAACTGCTGACCGGATCCGAACCGGTCCGACAACTGAAATACGGAAAATAATACCCCGCGGTTTAAGCCGCGGGGTGTTTGTGTATTGACGTTATTTTTTCTTGCGGGACATCTTGTCACGGTGCGCTTTGATACAGTCGAACGTCTCATCGCTGATGTCGTGCTCGATCCGGCAGGCATCAGCCGCTGCTGTCTCCGGATTGACGCCGAGGGAGGTCAGCAGCTCGGTGAGCACCGTGTGTCGCTCGTAAATCTTCTCTGCGATCGCGCGTCCCTTCTCGGTAAATGCGATGCGGCCGGTCTGGTCGATGATGATGCAGGATTCCGCGCGCAGCCGCCCCATAGCGCGACTGACGGACGCTTTGGAGATTTTCATTTCGGCAGCGACATCGACAGCGTGAACTTCCGGCTGTGATTTGGACAGGATCAGAATAGTTTCAAGATACATTTCTCCGGACTCGTAAATCATGGCAAACCTCCGTTTCGCAGACATGTCGATGCGTAATACTGAAACACTGCTACTCTTTATATTATAAATTATATGGTTTCCGACGTCAAGCATCCTTGCATGTAACCGCAAGGCAATCCGACATTTTCCTTGTTAATAAATGAAAAAAGAATAAAAACAGGCTTGACAAGTAACCCAAGGCTAACTATAATGGCGACGGTAGTTAGCGAACGCTAACCAAATGATTATTACTTCGGAGGTGATCGTATGATTCCGTTGGCTATGGCCGATCCCAACGTTGACCTGACGGTTCGGCGCATCGCGGGCAACCCGGATTTGCGGCAGCACCTTGAGACTCTCGGATTTGTTACGGGTGCGATCGTCCGTGTAGTTGCGGAGAACAGCGGCAATGTGATCGTCAATGTGAAAGAATCGCGGGTTGCGATCAGCAATGAAGCGGCGCGGCACATCTACGTGTAGGAGACGAGGAACATCTCGGCGATTTTCGATACCGCGGGCCGGTGTTCTCCGGAAGGAAACAGAGGCAGGAAAAAGTGTTTTGGAAAGTAAGCGGGCGGAAAATGTCGCTCGCTTTGCCGCGGAAAGCGGCGGAAAGGATGGGAACGATGACATTGCGCGAAGCAAGGATCGGCGACACCGTGCGTGTCGTAAGGCTGAACGGAGAGGGCGCGGTGAGACGCCGCATCATGGACATGGGGATCACAAAGGGCGTGGAGGTTTATGTCCGCAAGGTAGCGCCCCTCGGGGATCCGATCGAGGTGAACGTGAGAGGCTATGAACTGAGCCTTCGGAAGGAAGATGCCGAGATGATCCAGGTGGAGTGATTTTTTATGCAGCATGGTTAGCACTGACTAACTAAATGTGATGGCCATGAATAATCATTTTCCGAGGCGGAAAAACTTCGCCGATCATGCCGGGCAAAGCATGAAAATTCAAGGCGCGCCGCACAGGACGCGCGGAAAGGACAGAACATGGATATCAGAATTGCGCTGGCGGGCAATCCGAACAGCGGCAAAACGACTTTGTTCAACGCATTGACCGGGTCCAATCAATTTGTCGGAAACTGGCCGGGCGTTACGGTGGAGAAGAAGGAGGGAAAGCTCAGAAAACATGACAATGTGACGATCGTCGACCTTCCGGGTATCTACTCGCTCTCCCCGTACACGCTGGAGGAGGTTGTTGCGAGAACGTATCTTCTCAAGGAGCGTCCGGATGTCATCCTGAACATCATCGACGGAACCAACCTCGAGAGAAACCTGTACCTCACCACACAGCTGCTGGAGACCGGCATTCCGGTTGTGGCGGCCATCAACATGATGGATGTCGTGGAGAAAAACGGCGACTCGATCGAGACTGCGAAACTCGCAAAACAGCTCGGCTGCAAGATCGTGGAGATATCTGCGCTGCGCGGAACGGGCGTAACGGAGGCAGCGGAGGCGGCAGTGAAGGCTGCCGGAACCGTGGCGGGGATTCCGCAGCACTCATTTTCCGGACCGGTCGAGCATGCGATCGCCCACATCGAGGAGGAAGTGCTCCACAATCTTCCGGAGGAGAGACAGAGATTTTACGCGATCAAACTTTTTGAGCGCGACAGCAAAGTGATCGAGGAGCTGAAAGTACCGGAGGCGGCGCTTGAGCACATCGAGCACGATATTGCGGCGGCTGAGAAGGAGCTTGACGACGATGCGGAGAGCATCATCACGAACGAGAGATATGTCTATATCTCCGACGTCATCCGCACCTGCAGCAAGAGGCGCAAGGCAGGCGTGCTGACGCGCTCCGACAAGATTGACAGAATTGTCACGAACCGCTGGCTCGGACTTCCGATCTTCGCGCTTGTGATGTTTTTGATCTACTGGATTGCCATGGTCGGCGTCGGCGCTCCCGCTACCGACTGGGCAAATGACGGACTGTTCGGCGACGGCTGGCATCTTCTCGGCATCGGCGGTGGTGATACCGAGGAAGCCGAGGAAGAATACGGTGACACCGACGCAATTCTGGAGGGTCTGATCGCGAAGGCGCAGGAAGCCGGAATCGACACGGAGGATGTCGAGGCGGCGATGGACAGCGAGGCGGACGATTATGATCCGGCTACAGCGGTGGCCGCGATAAAAGGCCTTCTCGCAAAAGTCGGCGCTGGCGAAGTCCCTTACACGTTGGTCGATGAAGAAACGCTCGAGGAGAGCGAGGAAGTTGCCTCGGCGGAGGATGTCGAGAACGCGATCGCCATGTATGAGAAGTACGAGGGCGGCGTGGATCCGGCGAACTACGGCGTGTGGGTGCCGGGCATTCCCTCGCTGGTCGAGTCGCTTCTCGATAAGATCGGCTGCGCGGACTGGCTTAAGGGACTGATCCTTGACGGTATCGTGGCCGGCGTCGGCGCGGTGCTCGGTTTCGTTCCGCAGATGCTCGTCCTGTTCTTCCTGCTCGCGTTCCTGGAGGCCTGCGGCTATATGGCGAGAATCGCATTTGTCCTCGACCGCGTGTTCCGCAAGTTCGGTCTCTCCGGCAAATCGTTCATCCCGATGCTGGTCGGCGTCGGATGCGGCGTGCCCGGCATCATGGCGTCGCGCACGATTGAAAATGAGCGTGACCGCCGCATGACGATCATGACGACAACCTTTATCCCGTGCGGTGCCAAGGTACCGTTCATCGCCATGATCGCGGGCGCGATCTTCGGCGGCAGCGCGTGGATCAGCACCTCGGCGTACTTCATCGGAATGGCGGCGATCGTCATCTCCGGTATCATTCTGAAGAAGACGAAAATGTTCGCCGGCAATCCGGCGCCGTTCGTCATGGAGCTCCCGGCGTACCACATGCCGACGCTCGGCAATGTGCTCCGCTCCATGTGGGAGCGCGGCTGGTCCTTCATCAAGAAAGCCGGTACCATCATTTTACTCTCGACTATCGTTGTGTGGTTCACCTCGTTCTTCGGATGGGTGGACGGCAGCTTCCGGATGCTTGCAGAGGACGAGATCGACAACTCCATCCTGGCGGCGATCGGCGGCGGGATCGCGTGGATCTTCAAGCCGCTTGGCTTCGGCAACTGGCAGGCTGCCGTGGCGTCCGTCACAGGCCTTGTGGCGAAGGAAAATATCGTCGGCACGATGGGAATCCTCTACGGTGACATCGCCGGCGTAGGCGCGGCGTTCACAAAAATCACGGGCTTCGCGTTCCTCGTATTCAACCTGTTGTGCGCGCCTTGTTTCGCAGCAATCGGCGCCATCCGGCGCGAGATGAACAACGCAAAATGGACCTGGTTCGCCATCCTGTATCAGTGCGGCTTCGCGTATGCGATCGCCCTGATGATCACGCAGTTCTGCCGCATTTTCGCAGGCGGCGCGAACGTGATCGGCGTGATCGTCTCTGTGGCAATTTTGGCAGGAATGCTTTACATGTTGTTCGTAAAGAAGTATCATGAAGCTACGGAGCTGACGACCGGAGATGCCAAGCGCATCGGGTAATAAACCGACTGCGACGCTGATAGCGGTTGGCATAAACAGGGATCGGAAGGGAGGACAATATGGATTGGTTTGCTGATAATCTTGGGACAATCCTGCTTTCGGCAGTTCTCATTGTCATTGTGGTGTTGATCATCCGGAAACAGATCCGGGACCGGTTGTCCGGCCGGACATCCTGCGGATGCGGGTGCGAGAATTGTGCCTCCCGCGGACTTTGCCACCCGGAGCGCAACACGAAGAAGGATACAGATGCCTGAGGGAGTGATGACTTACTCGGCATCCTGAAATAAGTGAAAAACGATTCAGTACATCGCAGAACGAGCCGGGCAGCAGGTGCTGTCCGGCTCGAATTGTGTTTGCCGCAGGGAGCTTTAGCGTCGCAGGATTGGATGAGGGATCACTTGTTGCATCTCGCGACAGCGGTATCGCTCGTAAAATTCGGAATGTTGTAGAGGACAAGCACCTCGGTGATGCCATTTTCCGAGATATACTTCTGAACGGAGCCGCGGAAGAAGCGCATGTCGATCAGGTGCGTCTCGGCGAAGTCGTCCACCGTGAACTGCGCGAAGCAGTTGGCGTAGGAATCTTTGAGGATCAGAAGCTTGCCGGTGCCCGGGCCGGTGATCACGGTCGTCTCCTGGTTGGAGTTGAGGAAGACTGCGTACTGGTCGCGGCCTTCGAGCCAACTGCGCTCGTAGATCGTGTCAGTCACGTAGTAGCCGCGGTTGTAGTTGACCGTATGGACGGTGCCGCGGTAGTATGCGTCGATGGTGTCGTAGGCCGCCAGGGGGTCGTTGACTTTGTTGTACGTCGTTCCCCGGAAAATGTCGCTGAGGCACTCCTTCGTCCACTCGTCAAGCGGTGCAGCGGTGAGCCCGCGGTCGCGCATCCATGCGGCGTAGGCGTAGTAGGCGCCGAGGCTCGTCCAGTGGTGGTCGGTCTTGTAGTAGATGTACTCGTCCTTGTGTTCGGTGAGGGTTTGGCTCACATCGCACAGCCGTATCCTGCGGCGCTCAGCGTAGGCTAAGACGCTTTGCTCGTACGCG
Organism: uncultured Lachnoclostridium sp.; assembly: GCA_946415315.1. GTDB lineage: Bacteria > Bacillota > Clostridia > Lachnospirales > Lachnospiraceae > ISDg. The sequence continues at coordinate 28,010 of CAMKRZ010000014.1, forward strand.
ACCTGGGCGTAGGGCGGAAGCTTGTCCGACAGGACGCAGGAGGCAGTGGGAACCAGCATGGTGAGCATGGGGATTCCCGCTTTGTCCATTGCGTCCTGCAGGGCTTTGAGGGACGTCACGTTGGTTGTAGTCTGCCTGCCGTTCCAGGAACGGTAAATGTCCATCAGGTAGCCGTCGTCCGCGTAGTAGACGCCGCCGGACTCACGTTTGCCGGAGAGCCGCTCGTAGATCGTCTTCGCGGCGACCCAGTTGTCGCGCCCGGGAAACTGGTCAGCGAGATAGGACTCCATCTCCCGGCCGAACTGACCGGAGAAGACGGTTTCGCGGGTTGCGGCGGGCGTCTGCTGAAGCGTGCGTTTTTCATTCTCGGAGTAGACGCGGTCCGGAAGGAACAGGTGCGCCGCGACCCCGGCGAGCAGCAGCAGACAGAACAGGATTGTTGTGGTTACATTGCGCATGGTAAATCTCCGGAATAAGTGAGTGTATCGTCTTCGGAAAATGCATACATCGCCGTTTCCTCAGAACCGGAAGTATAAAAACGGATTGTACGAGCCGCTGATCAGGTAGGCAAGGCTTAACCCGGAAAGCCCGAGAAGGCGGAGCGAGTCGCAGGCGGTAAGAAGGCCGGCGCGGAGGCGGTGACGTACGTTGACAACAGTCGGCAGTTCGGTGGTTCGGGCCGCAGGTCGTTTTGTGTCGGCCGTGTCGGTTTCTGCTTCGGTGACGGTGGCCGCGGCTGTGATCTTCCGGGTAATCCACGGGACAATCGGCGTGCTTGCAACGGCGCATACCGCAAGGAGCGGTGCGTAGGAGAGCAGCTGGTAGCGCGTCGCGTCATTGATCAGGCCGGCACCTCCGCCGAACAGGACCCGGATAAAGGCGAAGCTCTGACGGATGTCTTCAATGGCGAACAATGCCCCGGCGAAGACAATGACGAACAGCGTGTAGATGTGCCCGAGCAGGCGCGGCATTTTCCGAAGAAGGCGGGACAGGAAGAGCTTCTCGCACAGCAGAATGATTGCGTACCACATTCCCCAGAGAACATAATTCCAACTGGCGCCGTGCCACAGGCCGGTCAGCATCCACACGACGGCAATGTTGAACAGATGCCGGGCAAGCCCGCGGCGGTTGCCTCCGAGAGGAATGTAGACATAGTCGCGGAACCAGGAGCCCATGCTGATGTGCCAGCGGCGCCAGAACTCGGTCACGCTGGCGGCGATGTAGGGATAGTTGAAGTTCTCGGGGAAGCTGAAGCCGAACATCCGCCCGAGCCCGATCGCCATGTCGCTGTAGCCCGAAAAATCAAAATACACCTGGAAGGAAAATGCGATCAGCCCGAGCCACGCGCCTGCGGTTGTCAGCTTCGTGACATCGGTCTTCGAAACCGTGTCCCACAGAAGACCGATGTTGTTGGCGAGGAGCACTTTCTTCGCAAGCCCTGTTACGAAGCGGCGGGCGCCCTCCCCAAAGGAGTCGAAGCTATGCTTTCGCGAGTCAAGCTCCTCAGCGATGTCTTTGTACCGCACGATCGGGCCCGCGATCAACTGCGGGAACAGCGCGACGTAGGCACCGAAGGAGATGATGTTGCGCTGCATCTTCGCCGTTCCGCGGTACACATCGATCGTGTAACTCATGGTCTGGAAGGTGTAGAAGGAGATTCCGATCGGCAGCGGCAGATCATGCTTCGGGATTGACAGCCCGGTGAGGGAGTTGATCGTCCCGACCAGAAAATCGGCGTACTTGAAGAAGAACAGCAGACCGAGGTTGCCCAACAGCGAGATGATCAGGCCGATCTTCTGCTTCGATGTACCGCGGTATCGCTCCACAAGACGGCCGCAGGTGTAGTCGAGCACGGTTGAGAAGACCATGAGCACGACGTAGACCGGCTCGCCCCAGGCGTAGAAGACAAGGCTGCCGAGAAAGAGCATAGCATTCTTGCCTTTCCGGGGAGTGACGTAGTACAGAAGGAGCATCGCAGGCAGGAACAGGAATAAAAATGTCAGACTGGAGAAGACCATATAGTTGCCTCGCTATCGTTCGTGAAGATCGTCGGTCAGGTATCAGCACCCGCTGAAGAAAGGAACCGTAGGTTCAGGTTCGCCCGGGTCCTCCGTGGGATTCTCGTCAAAGGGGATTTCCTCGTCGAACGGAACATCGCCTCCCTGGTAGCTGGCTGCGTGTTCCTCGCCTCCCTCCGGCTCCGACTCGACGAGAAGATTTTCCGGAAGATAGCCGTAGAGATCACGGATCATATCGTCAATCTTCTTATACTCCGCATCCGCGAGATTGATGCAGGCGGTGTCATCCATGCCCTGTTCCGGCGAACGGCCGGCGATGATGTACATCACGGTGTTGCCGACTTTGTAAATGCGGGCGCGGGTCAGTTTGTGCGGCTCCATGGGGTACTGTTTTGCGTACATTGTCGAGCGCTCGTACTCTTTGTTGTAGAGTGTCACAAGTTCGTCCGCATACGCGGCATCCTTTGCCGTTGCGATCACAACCTGGTCCTGCTGCACCGAAGGCACCAGAGTGAGCTTCGCGACATAGTTCTCAATCTTCGAAAAATCAGCGTCCGCGAGAGCGCAGGAGTACATCTCCTCTATCGGTACATCGACGGTGGCGTTGTAACCGTCGCCGATCACGCGGGCGATCGCGGCCTCAATTTCCGCGGGGGTGTAGGTCTTGCCGTTCCAGTTGCCGTTGTCCGAAGGGGTTTTGTTCGTATTGCCGTTGTCGGGCGTAGGAGTTTTGTTTGTATTGTCCGTGGTTTTGTTGTTCTCGTTAGCCTTACTGTTGTTTGACGTTTTGTTGTCGGCTTTGCTGCCTTTCGCGCCGCAACCGGTGAGGAAAAGCATGAGAAGTACGAGAAGCAGTGAAAGGAATCGTTTCATGGTTGATCACCTCATTATGATTATTCAGAGTATCGCTGCAGTGTGGCAGTCCGTACAAAGACGCGTTCATCTTCGCTTTGACTGTGGTAGAAACAGCGGAACGGGCTTCCTGCAGAATCGGCTCTCTGACCATATAACGATCGGAACACGAAAAATGTCGGCACGATCTTCAAAAAAATGAAGACAGTGCCGACATTATTGTTTAATGCGACGAAAAGATTATATTTTATATGTTCTACCATTGTAGAACGACAGGCTGCCGAGTCTATTTCGCTGCCATTTTCCGATAAATTCCGATGATTTTTTCGTCCGAAGTGTCGCCGGGTCCTGTGAGTATGTTCGTAAGGCCGCCGACCTTCCAGACAAGTTTGAAGAAATCAGTGCCTTCCTCCCGAACACGGGTGTACACGGCGCCGTCGGCTTCGATCAGGTTGCGCGGTTGGCTCTCCTCCCCGTAAAGCCCGGAGAAGTCATCGTTTGACCGGGAAGTGCGGAGAGTATATTCGCTTCCGTCGTAAGTGAAGCAAACCTGCGCAAAATCCGAATCGGCGGACGCGTAGGTCACGTCGGTCGCTCCGGCCGGCGTATCCATTCGGATGCCGGTTGCCGCAGCCAGTTCTTCTGCGGAAGAGTAGACGGTTAGGGGGCCGTAGGTCATGGCTCCGCCGCCCTGGGTTACGGTTATGGTCACAGTGTTGTCGCCGTTGTCGGAAGGCTTGTTCGTCCGCGGGAAGTATGAAACACCGAGGATCAAAATGATCAGACACGCCGCGGCCGGTACGGCCCAGCGAAGGATCGTTGTGATCCGACGGTTGCCTGAAGCACGGCGGGGAGATTCTTCCGTTACTTCGGAGAAATCTTCGGCGACGACTGTGTCAGGCGTCAGTGCCCCCGTGATGATCTCAGGCTGCGTTGCGGCTTTGTCCGAAGTCTGCGCCGTAGTTTGCACGGAAGCAACGTTATCGGAAGCCTGCTCCGAGGCTTTGCGCCGAATGTTCGCGAGCATGCGCTCCTTCGCGCCGGCGGCCGGCTCAATCTGTTCGATCGATTCCCGAATGCGATTGTTATCGGTTTCGTTCACGTTCAATTACTCCTAATCCAGCATTTTCCCAAGCAGATTTCTTGCGTCCCTCATCTGGTTCCGCACGGTGGAAGGCGGCCGGCCGAGCATCGCGGCGATCTCGTCGGTAGAGTAACCGTCGAAATAGTAGAGCCAGATGACATCCTTCAGTTTCGGCGGAAGAGCCATCACGGCTTCCCGCACGTAGGAATAGTCCTCCTGCACCGGCGCAGCGATCTCGGGCGCATCCTCGACGTCGAGGGAGTCGATGTTGCGGCGGCCGTAGCTCTTCAGGCGGTCCTTGCACAGATTGATCGCCGCAACCGTCAGCCATTTGCGCTCGTGCGTCCCGTCCTCAAAGGCAAATTCTCCGGTCAGCACCTTCACGAACACATCCTCCGTGCAGTCCTCGGCATCGGCCTCGGATTGCATGTAGGTGTAGCACAGGCGGTAGACATATTTCCAGTGTCGTTCATAGAACGCTTCGAAATCCGCATCCGTACGTAATGCAGCTTTCGACATAACTATCTCCTTCAGTCACATAACGATTCAAGATCGGAAAATGTCGGATTCTTTTTTCATTTTCCGACATTTGCGTATTGGATGTATTATACACAACATAGGGAAGATATTCAAGTTCACATAGTAAATCATATTGACAATCAATCGGCCGGATGATATACTTTTCGTGAAATGTACGCATCCAAGGGGGAGACATATGAAAAAACGTACAATTACCGAAATATTGCTGGAGGAGTGCCCGAACTGCGGGGCTGCAAGAAAGGGAGATGAGGAGGTCTGCACGTTCTGCGGAACCTCCATGGTGCAGACGCAGCGGGTGTTCGAGGAGATTGAAGATGTGCCGCAGCGGGATGCGGGGGAATTTGATAACCGGAAGGTGGATATCGTCTCCGAGGTCGAGCCGGAAGGCGAAGCGAAAGATCTGGCCGTCGTAGTGATCTTTCTCGTGATGTGGAGTATGATCACCTTCGGGCTCGGAATCGGGTCACTTGTCGGGGGCGCAGAGGCAATCTTTGTGATCGTACCTTTTGCGTTCAGCGGGATCGGAATTATGCTGCTGTGGAGCGAGATCAGTCCTGCGCTTCGCACGAAGCGCGTGTTGAGAGACGGCAGTGAATACAGTGCAGAAGTGATCGGCTACGGCAGAAGAACCGTGGAGCATACGTACAGCGATTCCGACGGGAGTTCTTCGAGAACGGAGAAAGAAGAGAAGATCACGATGAAGGTGCTGGCGACGATCGACGGGAAGGAACAATGCATCCTTCTGAAGGCGCCGTCTTCCGTGTCGGAGTTGACCCATCCGATCGGCTGCACGGTTACGATCGCCGGTTACGACCGGGATTTCCTGATGAAGATCGATTGACAACAGAGAAAAAAGAAACGCGAAAGAGCGCCCGCCGGGGCGCTCTTTTTTGAAATGTCACTGCACGCTGTTCAGTTTTTCTTCGAACTTCTTTCGGAATGTATCGGAGACATGTTCCCCGCCGATATCGATAATGCCGTGGAGAGCTTCTACGGCGGTCGCTCCGATGTCGTCGTACACCGTGTTCTTTTTGATATGTGTGGTAAATGCGAGATTGTTCAGGTCGCTGATCGGTTCCCTGTCGAATTCCACGGCCATGCGGATCGCTTCCGCGAGGCAGTTCTCGGATGCTTCCGGCTGACCGGACACATCGTACATGATGGCGAGAGACAAGTTGAAGATGCTGACCATCTTGTCGATATAGCCCCGCTCCTCCGGGTGATCCTTCAGGCTGTCGAGGTAGTTCATCGCCCAGTGGATCGCGCGGATCCCCCGTTCGTAATCTCTGACGTGCAGATAGTACAGGGCATAGCTGGAGAAAATGGAGATCAGTTCCCCGGTCCGGTTGAGAAATGCCGTCTCGATATAATCGATCCCTTCCTTGTCCTGCTTCAGATCCATGATCAGGATTGCACCGATCATCGCATCGTTGAGTCCGCACATATTGTTCTTCTTATACTCCTCCACCGCGCGCTTATATTCCTTCATATGGCAGTAACACTGCGCGATCGAGATATGGATCGCGGCTTCGGAAATCTTCGGGTCCGTGTTCTGCGGGAAGAGTTCCAAAGCGTGACGGTACAGAGAGAGAGCCTCCTTCAGTGCATCGTCCTTCTTGTGTACTGTACCGACCATTTCGAAGGTTTCGGCCGCGCCGAGCACGATGCGGAAATGATTCGGAAAACGCCGGAGCGCCTGTTTGTATTCTCCGAGGATCTCCTCAAACGGCATTTGCCCGAACAGATTTTCAATCCGCTCCGCCTCGGTGGCGGCGTCGCCGCCTTTCATGGAAAAACCGATCAGCGCATCCACCGATATACGGAATACCTCGGCGAGTTCCATGAGAAAGCCAATTTCCGGCTCAGACGCTCCTCGCTCCCATTTGGAGACGGTACCAAGTGTGATGCCGAGCCGGTCGGCCAGTTGTTCCTGAGTAAGCCCCATACGCTTGCGGGCATCGCGGATATTTTCCGCAAGATGGTTCTGCATACGCTTCCTGCCTTTCGTGCCTGCTGCAGGCGTACTGCCTCAGCGGGTGCGGACATGTTGTTATTGATGTTGTTGATTGCTACGCTCTGTGCCATGATTACCTCCGTTCTGCGTGTTCCCCACACAGCCGTGTTCTTTCTGTAATCATGGTAGCATGCTTGACAAACTAATTGAACACCCAATGCGTATAGTTTGTCAAATTATTTTTCTACAAAACGTAGAAAAGCGCCGGCGATAGAACAACCGGCGCTGTATCTGCGTCATCGAAAACTATTCTTCGTAGACCAGGTAAATACCGGTCAGGGAGAAGCCGGCATTCCCGTCAATGATCACCTGCAGTTTTTTGGCTCCGAGGGAATCTGCGGTGGCAAAGATATCATCGAAATCGAAAACGATCGAAATATCCTCGTCGAGTAACGGGTAATCTTTCCGTCGAACCGTGAAATCTTCATGCAGATCGTCCGAGTCGAAGCCCAGACCGCCGATGATCCGGTCGGACGGAATTTCCGAAACCGGAATGTTCCGCTTTACGGCAACAACCAGGTGCGCGTCGGAATACTTTTCTTTGTTGCGGTAGAGAACAAAACTGTTCAGCGGAAGGTATTGCGAGTTGCTCTCCGGATTATCAATCAGCGTTATGTTGTTGCTGCGCTCAACTGCCTGCGTCACCGGTGCTGCGGGGACTTCATAATCGGTGATTTTGATATCCCCGGAATCGGTGTTGATATCGTACCTCGTGGCGGAGTCTGTGTCGTGACGCCACGGAGCATTGATGTCGCCTGATTTGCTGTTGGCGTTGATGGAGACGTCTCCGGTGAGACTGCCTGTGACATCGCCGGATGTTGTGGTGATGTAGGCAACTGCCTCGACAAAGATTTTTTTCAGAGTCACATCTCCGGACTGCCGTTCAATGTTCAGCATGCCGAGAACCATTGCGGAGTTTACGGACAATTCGCCGGATCCGCCCTTGGACATAAGACACCTGCAGGTAACATCGGTGTACTGTGCATCTCCGGAAGTGACATCGGTAATCAAATCTCCGGTGCAATATATATTGCGGAGTTTTTGATTTCCGGAGGAAGTGGAGACAAAGAACGAGTCTGAGTGCGTATTATTTGCAGTGACATCACCGGAAGAAGAAGAGACATCGATCGTTTCCGCGGTGACATCGGACAGACTGACGTTGCCCGAGGAAGTCACGATCCTGACGGTTCCCGTTGTCAAAGCGTCACACTCCACATCGCCGCTTCCGGTCTTGATATCAATCCCGACAAACGTAAGATCATTCGGAACGTGGATGTCTCCGGAGTCCGTATCTGCAGTGAGAAGGTTGTAGAACTTCTCCGGAAGATACACGGTGATCTTCGGCGATCGGATGTTGATGCCGATGCGTTCGTACCAGCGGGTGGTATCTTTGAGTGAGATCCGGAGAGTGCTCTCCGTGACATCAACGGAGTGTTCCCAGTCCTCGGGAACGGAGCATTCAACACTGCATTTTCCGTCCCGCGACAGCTCAAAGAGGATGTCTGCGGACTCCGTGTTCAGTTCAATATTCTGAAACGCTTCGTCGATCGTATGCGTTTCGGTTTTCAGTTCGATCGTGCTGAGATTTGAAAAATCCCAGCTTTTCAAAGTCATTACAATGACAAAAAGGATAAGACCCGCACCCACGCAAAACGTGGCAATGCTGAGCCAGATTTTTGTTCTGTCGCGCATCAGTCTTCCTCCTTTCTCACAAACCATCTCTTAATTCTCAGTACGATTCCTGCGGAAAATTCGGCCATCATCTTGGTCGCAGCCTTGCATCCGTAGAAGGTATAGACGGACAGTCCCGTGAGGAGCAGCCCGGCGCTCACGAACAGCAGTCCCTGCGTGACATTGCCCGTGCAGCAGAGGAAAACTCCGCCTGCGATACCGCCGACGGCGCCGGCGATGAACGAAATGAAGATCGACCAGAAGCAGATGACGAATGACCACATCGTTACGTAGATGGCAAGAAGCACTGCGAAAGCGGCTATCAAAAGAGACAGCCAGAGGGGCGAGCCCAGCACGATCAGTATGATCTCCCAGGCTTTCATGCGTCGCTTCGGGCTGACGCGCTCCTTCACGATCTTCGTGAGCGGTGTGTCTGCGATGGTCTGCAGCACGATGGTGTTGACGGGTCCTACCGCCTCGATCGCTTCCTCCTCCGTGAGACCTTCCTCCACACGGTCGTCAATCATTTCTTCGTAAAATGAGATCCTTTCGTCGACCTCTCCCTGCGGCAGTCCGGACAGGTTTTTACGGAGGTCCTGAAGAAATTCGTTTTTATTCATGATCTGTCACCTCCCTGATGATCCGTCCGCTGCGGCGGCTTCGTAAAATTGTTGTGTTATTCATGAGCCGCTTCCTCCTTTGTTACAAATCGATAGATCTTCATGATTTCTTCCCACTCTTCGCGAAACTCCTCGATACGCGTGAGGCCACCGGCGGTAATGTGGTAGTACTTCCGGAGCCGGCCGTCGTGTTCGGCAGTCCGGACCGTAAGCATTTCCGCCGTTTCCAGGCGTTTCAGTATCGTATACAAGGTCGATTCGGACAGCTCCGCATACGGCTTCAGGTCTTTGATGATCTTGTAGCCGTAGGAGTCTTCGTCCTTGATCGCAGCAAGCACGCAGATGTCAAGAAGACCACGCTTCAATTGTGCATCCATTTAATACCTCCTGTTCTGCAATATCTCCCTTTGCGATATACATCGTAACGCGAAGTATAAGACATGTCAAGAGCTTTTCGAAACTTTTTTCGTTTTTTTGAGTTTTTTATCCGTTTACCCGAAAAATATCGCATCCATACCACATACAACATTGTCTTTCCTTTTCAGACATGGTAGAATTAATTATTCAAACAGTTTTTCGGCGATGCAGGTTCATTTTTCCATGTTTTTTGGCTTGTACTGCAGAAGCGCTTGTTACTACTGTTGTAACGAAGGTGATGGAGAAGAAGGAGAAGACAGCGGAAGCTGCGGCCCCGGCGGACAAGACTGCCGACGGGATCGTGGTGAAAACTGAAATGGCTCTGCTACATGCTTTTCGGTGGATCCGCTTTGCCGGCATTTGAGCATATCTGGCACGGGGAGGTTGTGCCGTGGTTGCCCTCGGTCTGGTAATCTGGATGGTGATCCTGCTGATCAAGGATCCCAAGGGCGTTGTGAAGAAAGCGATTTTGGGAAAACGCTGATCCGTTTCCCCGGAAGTCTCCGGAGGGTCGCACGAATGCGCTCCCAGGATAACAATTTGACGAAAGAACACTGCGGTTCCGCTCCCGGGGCGGAACCGCTTTGCAGGTGAAGGACTATGAAGACGGAAATCAAAGACATTCTTGAGGGCGTGCGCGACGGATCCGTTTCTGTTGAGGATGCGCTTATGAAACTGAAGACGGCGCCGTACGAGGATCTCGGGTTCGCGAAGATCGATACGCACCGGGCCGTCCGGCAGGGAGCAGCGGAAGTGATCTACGGCGCTGGCAAGACGCCGGAGCAGATCGCCGGGATCGCCCGGACCATGAAGCAGAACGGCCAGGAGCGGATCCTCATCACGCGCCTGAGCGAGGAGAAGGCAGGGCAGCTTTCGGGGGAACTCCGCGTGAAGTATCTCGCGGATGCGCGGATCGGGATCATCGGGGATCTGCCGAAACCGAACGGCATCGGCCGGATCGTTGTGGCGACCGGCGGCACGAGCGACATCCCGGTTGCGGAGGAGGCCGCTGTGACGGCGGAATTTTTCGGCAACGAGGTGGTTCGTCTGTACGATGTCGGCGTGGCCGGGCTTCATCGCCTTCTGTCGCACCTGGACGAGATCATGGGTGCGTCGGTGATCATCGCGATCGCGGGTATGGAGGGCGCGTTGGCGAGCGTCATCGGAGGACTTGCCGACTGTCCGGTGATCGCGGTTCCCACGAGCGTCGGCTACGGGGCATCCTTCCATGGACTGTCCGCTCTCTTGTCCATGCTGAATTCCTGCGCGAGCGGAGTCTCGGTCGTGAACATTGACAACGGCTTCGGGGCAGGATATCTCGCGAACATGATCAACCATATGGAGGTCGCAAAATGAAGACTCTTTTTCTGGAATGCGGAATGGGCGCTGCCGGCGATATGCTGACCGCTGCTCTTTTGGAATTGCTGCCGGACCAGGATTTCTTTGTTAATTCGCTCAACAAGATCGGGATTCCGGATGTCGTCTACTCGAAGGACTCTTCCGTAAAATGCGGCATCGTCGGCACTCACGTCTCCGTGAAGGTGCACGGTGTCGAGGAGAGCGAGGAGATGCACGGGCATGATCATGCGCATCACGATCACGAGCATGATCATGACCACGAGCATTGCCATGATCACGAACATGGTGAAGAGCATGAACATTGCCATGAGCACGATCACGACCACGATCATGAGCATGACTACGAGCATCATGAGCACGATCATGACCACCACGTCCATGACCACGGGCATCACCATTCTCACACGGCGCTCCATGACATCGAGCACATCGTGCGCGATCATCTGAATGTCCCGGATAAGATCAAAAATGACATCATGAATGTCTACAAGCTGATTGCCGAGGCGGAGAGCCATGTGCACGGTGTTCCGGTGACGGAAATTCATTTTCATGAGGTCGGAACGATGGATGCGCTTGCGGACATCGCGGCGGTGTGCCTGCTGATGGATGCGATTGAGCCTGACGAGGTGGTTGTTTCGCCGATCCATGTGGGCAGCGGTTACGTGCGGTGCGCGCACGGAGTGCTGCCGGTGCCTGCGCCCGCGACGGCGTATCTGCTACAGGATATCCCGACGTACGGCGGATCGATCAAGGGCGAACTTTGCACGCCGACCGGCGCCGCGCTTTTGCGGTATTTTGCGGACCGTTTCGGAGAGAGACCGGTCATGCGCATCCGGACGATCGGTTACGGCATGGGAACAAAGGATTTTCCGACGGCAAACTGTGTCCGCGCGATGATCGGCGAGACCGAGGATGAGACGGACATTGTCAGCGAGCTGTCGTGCAATGTCGACGATATGACCGCGGAGGAGATCGGTTTCGCGATGGAGCGGCTGTTTGAGGGCGGAGCGTTTGAAGTGTACACCGTTCCGGTCGGCATGAAGAAGAGTCGTCCGGGCACGCTTCTTCGGGTGATGTGCGATCCGAAGAAGAAGGAGGAGATGATCCTCCTCATGTACCGGTACACGACGACGATCGGAGTGCGCGAGACGGTCACGAGACGATATGTTCTTGAGCGGAAGATCAAGACGATCAGCACGCCGTTCGGCGACGTCCGCGTGAAGGAGTCGACGGGCTACGGGGTGACCAGAAAGAAACTGGAGTACGAGGACGTTGCGAAGATCGCGCGCGAGCAGGGAATAAGTGTTGCAGAAGTTCGCGCAATTATCAATAATATGTTATAATAGCAGAGGACAGCCATGGATGAGCTTCACGAGAAGAAGAGAAGACTGGAGGAGTACCTGCGGAACTTACTGAGCGTTGCCGTTGCCTTTTCCTCCGGGGTGGATTCGACGTTCCTTCTGAAGGTCGCGCATGACGTGCTGGGAGACCATGTGATCGCCGTGACCGCGTCCGCAAAGTCATTTCCGGCGCGGGAACAGCGGGAGGCGGAGGATTTCTGTGCCGATGCGGGAATCCGGCAGATCGTCGTCGATGCGGATGTCATGTCCATCCCGGGGTTCCGGGACAATCCTCCGGATCGATGTTATCTTTGCAAAAAGGAAATCTTCACAAGGCTGATCGGTGCAGCGGCCGACGCCGGTTTTCCGACTGTGGCAGAGGGATCCAACAAAGACGATGAGTCGGATTACCGCCCGGGGATGCGTGCGATCGCTGAGTTGCGGGTCAGGAGTCCGTTGCGGGAACTCGGTTTCACGAAGGAGGACATCCGTGAACTTTCGCGGGAGGCTGGGCTGCCTACCTGGCGTAAGCAGTCATTTGCCTGTCTCGCCACCAGGTTTGTCTACGGCGAGCCGATCACGGAAGAGAAGCTTGTCATGGTGGACCGGGCGGAGCAGTACCTTCTGGACCGCGGCTTCCACAACGTGCGGGTTCGCCTGCACGGGGACATTGCCCGGATTGAGATCAACCGCGCGGAGTTCGCGCAGATCATTGAGCCGGAGACGGTTTCGGAGCTGAATGGGCAGTTTCGGAAAATCGGTTTCCGGTATGTCACGCTCGACCTTGGGGGGTACGAGCAGGGGAGTATGAACCGTCCGATCCTCGGTCGGGAATAGGAACGTGTTGTAAGGAATCAGGTTTGCCGGGAGGAGGGGGACTCATTTTCCGGTGAGAAAACGGGGGATTACAAATGAAAAAAAGAATCGTTGTCATTGTCGTTGCAGTTATGCTCCTGCTGACTGCCTGTGGAAAAAAGGAAGAGCATTGACACGGAGATCGTCACAGAGTGGGAGTACTGGGATGCCTGAGTAACAGGAGAGACGAAAATGATTGCGGATATCCATTGCCCTAAGTGCGGCGCGCCCGCCGTGTTTGACATTTACTATCAGATCTACCACTGCCGGTATTGCGGCGAGGAGGTTAAGATCAGCGAGGCGCAGGAGCAGAAACTCGGCTTTCGCAAGATGCGGAGCGAGCATCTGCAGACCTCGGTGAAGCAGTTCCGTCTGTTCAGCGCATCCTGCGAAGGCTGCGGCGCCAAGGTCATTTTCGAGGAAAATGAGGCTCTGTCGAGCTGCGCTTTCTGCGGGAGAAGCATGGCGAGGAAGGAGTACCTTCACACAAAGGGACTTCCGGAGTGCGTGATCTCGTTCGGCATCACGCAGGAGGAGGCGACGGAACGGCTTGCCGAGTGGTGCAGGGACAACAAAAGAAAGCCTGAGGCGAAGCATCTGGAACCGCTGCTTTCCGAACTGAAAGGTTTTTATCTTCCGTACGAGCTGGTTCGCGGACCGGTGCATATGAGTGCTTCGCGAAAAGACGGTGGCAACAATTATTTCTGCGAAGGATATCTGCACAACGAGTTTGTCAACCGCTCCGCACAGCTGGACAATCTTTTGCTGGACGGCATGGAACCGTTCGATCTGAATGGCCTGACAGAGTTTGATTTTGCGTATGTTGCCGGACATCGTGTCAAGACTTCGGATATCGCGGACAAGGAACTGGAGATGCGTGTGCGCGATGAGGTGGAGGCGACGTACAAACCGTCCGTACGCAAGGTGCTGGAATCCAAGGCAATCGATGTGTCCGCGCGGGTGGACGGGACAATGCGGCTGCCGGTTCTGCTTCCCGTGTATTACATCTCGAACGGAAATGTCGTAGCGGCCGTGAACGGTCAGACCGGCAAGGTGAGCGTCCGCGCGGAGAAGGAATCGAAATATGTATTTCTGCCGTGGTGGCTGAAGGCGATCCTCGCAACGATACTGATCAGCGGAGGCCTTCTCGGAGCTTTGCTTGTCGGAGGACGCACCCCGGAGGAGAGCATCGGCATAACGCTCATGTTTGCGATCATCATGCTGATCATCATGCTGTGCCTGTACAGCGATACCGTGAAAAATCCGTTTTTCGTCAACGGAGGAAGGACGATCTATACGTCCGACGGACAGAGTTTTCACCGGGAGAACGGACGGCTGGTACAGGACGAATCGATCCGGGAACGGAAGGTGGTTTCCCCGACATTTTATGAGACGATCGAGGGCGTGAAACGACCGGTAATACTCCGGTTTACCACGCCGTACCGTGTGGCGCGGATGATCGCGCTCTGCCTTGTGGCGATTTTCCTTCCGGTAATCCTGGCGCTGTTTATCAACGGATTTGATTTTCAGAAGTTGACCCTCGGCGGTTCCGCAGTGTGGTTCTGTATCACGGTCCCGACGGTTCCGGTGTACCTCGTAAAATTCGGAATCGTGCAGCTTTACGAGCGGCCGTGGATCTACCTCATCATGCCGGACGGCAAGAAAAAGCGCTACAGGAAAAAGAGCGAGTTCAAGATTACCCGGAACATGGTAAAGGAAGTATTGAAGGCGTGCATTACGCCACCGGTCTGCTTTGGCATCCTGTTCGGAATCCTGTGCTTCTGTACGATGGTGTATCTGACGGCGTTCGGGTTCGGGGAATAGTAAACTAAGACCCGTGTCTGGTAGCAGGCACGGGTTTTTTATGAAGTACTATGGTGTTCCATGACACTCGGTTTTTTGGATCAGCGCTTCCTGAAAGCACCTGCGAGAAATTGACGCCTTTTTCCATCGCTTCCTCATTCAACCATTCGGGAATGCTGAGCGTCTTTTAAACCGTTTCGAGTTGGTTCGCCGTTGGTATGACTGCATGTCAAACTCAATCACGACACATGTTTCAGTGCTCAACGATCAGGTCGTTTGGTTGTGCATTCATGATAAACATGAAAAAAGTGTATAGAATTTAAAGGAGAGAAATGGAAATCAGACGCGACAACATTACCCTTCGGGATTTTAGTCCCGAAGATATAGAGGACGAAGTGCGGTGGAATACCACACACACGGAGTGGATGCGGGCGGACATGCCCTGGGAGGAGCCGGAGCCGGTCGATGAGGATGAACTGCGCGCGCAAATGGCGGAGATCATGGATGGCTTGGAGGACGAAGATATCCGCCTGCGGCTGGAGATCGTGTCGGACGGTCGCCATGTCGGGTTTGTGTCATCGTATTTTCTGAACGAGGATTATTCGCCGGCTGACTGGGAGACGATTGATTTTTCGAAAAATGCTCCGGACAATCATGCCGTGCGCGCCTTAGGCATTGAACTTTGTGAGTCCGAAGTGTGGGGACAGGGAATCGGCGCGAAGGCGCTGCTCGCGTTCATGGAGTACTATCGTGGATTCGGCGAGGATCGGTTCCTCATGGAGACGTGGAGCGGAAACCGGCGGATGCTCCGGTTGGCGGAGAAGTTGGGATTTCGTGAGGTAAACCGGGAGAAGAACGCGTACGAGGTGGATGGCAGAGCGTATGATGCGATCGTGCTCGAGCTGCGTTGAGTTCCACTCAACAGCCCGTTGTTTGCGTTTTCGGCTGATTGCTTTTATGATGAAGCCACGGTACCGAACGATTGATCGGAGGAACAAAACATGAATACGAATTTAGGAAGCAACATCAGAGCATTCAGAAAGAACAAGGGGTTCACGCAGGAGGAACTCGCGGACCTGCTCGGCGTAACGCCGCAGGCTGTCAGCAAATGGGAGTCCGAGGTCGGTCTTCCCGACGTGTCGATGATCGTGCCGCTGGCGCAGATCCTCGGAGTCAGCACCGACGCGCTCCTCGGTTACAATATGATCGCGGAAAATGAGGAGGTCACGGAGCGGATCCTGGCGACGATCTCCGGCATGCGGGATGAGAAGGACCGCGCAGGCAGCTTGTATCGGATCTGCGAGTATATGGCGTCGGAGACCAGCGTAAACCCGGGCAATTTCGAGGTCGTGAAGGAGTATCTGAAGCACGCAGCGCTCCTCAGCATGTACGTTGACAAGTCGGTGGAGGGACGTCTTCAGGACAAGCTTGACGACGTGCGAAAGATCTACAAGGATGCGATCCGCAAGGGAACATACGTGATCAGCCACACAAACGACCGCACGCTCGCCGAGAAGATCCATCACGCGATCGCGTGGATCTATATCCATGAGAAGGATTTTGAGAAGGCAAAGGACCACATCAATGTTCTGCCGAGCTTTGCGTCCAGCCGGAACAAGGAAAATATGGACACGGAACTCACATTTTTCGAGAGCGGATTCGAGAAGATGAAGGGCGTCGTCGAACAGAACAATGTTCTTCTGTTTTATGCGGTGGCGAATCATCTGAACCTGGTGGCGCTCAAATACGGCTGGTTTGAGCATACGGAGGAGGCCATCCGCGTGTGCGAATGGTGCGAAGGAATTCTCAGAGCATTTGCCGCAAGAGAGCAGTCCATCGATATGAAGACGTATCTCAAGGAGCGTGCGCGCAACACCTTCTTCAAGATGCTTGCATATAAGCACAACGGCATGGACAGGGAAGCGTCCGACGTCTGCGAAGCGTTCATCGCGGAGGTTCAGACCGGCGATTATCGCGACGAGCTGAAGCAGATGGCGATCGACACGCTGAACAACGAGCTCGAGTACTACCGCGGAGCATACTGACGGCTGAGCTCCTGGGGATTGCCAGAACGGGAGAAACCTGTTATGATCGGAAAATGACAGAGCGGTGCGGCTCTGCCTGACGGCTTGCCTGCCGCATACGGTTTCGGAGGTTATAAGAAGACGATGATCCTGTTGTTGTACTGGTTGGGAATGACGGTGTTCGCGTTCGCGCTGTTCGGCATTGACAAATCGCGCGCGAAGAAGGGCGCGAGGCGCATCAGCGAACGTCGCCTGATCGTGGTCACGGTGCTTGGCGGCGCGATCGGAAGCGGGCTCGGAATGTTAGTGTTCTGGCACAAGGTCCGCAAGAAGAAATTTTACGTGACGGTCCCGGTGGCTGCTGCGTTGACGCTGGCGGCGGTTGTCGCGTGCTTCTATATGAACCTGCACATCACGGTGAGCGAATACGAGTACTCTGGCGCAAATGTTCCGGAGTCGCTGGACGGTTATCGCATCGTCCAGGTGTCCGATCTGCACAACCAGTTCTTCGGGCTTCATGAAGGCGCGCTGACGGACCGGATCGCGGAACTTTCGCCGGATATCATCGTCGTGACCGGGGATGTTCTGGACAAATACACGACAAGCTACACGCTTGCGTTCCGTTTCTTTGAGGGGGCCGTGAAGATCGCGCCGGTGTATTTCGTGACCGGCAACCATGAGAGCTGGCTCAAGGGAGACCGTCTTTCGGAATTCCTGGAGGACATCGAGGCGCTCGGGGTTCATTTTGCGGATAATCGTAAAATATCGGTCGACGGGATGACGATCATCGGCATTGCCGATGAGAGTCTGCCATTGCCGCCCGATGAACTGAAGTCCGACTCGGGGTTCACGGTGTGCCTTGCGCACGAGCCGTCGTACCGGAAGAAATTCCAGAGGCTCGGAGCCGACATTGTGTTCACCGGACATGTCCACGGAGGCCAGGTGATCGTGCCCGGCAAGGGAGGACTGATCTCGCCGGATTTCGAGTTCTTCCCCGAACTTTACGAGGGCGCGCACGAGTACAATGACGGCGATAAGCCCATGACAATGTACATCAGCCGCGGCCTTGGGAACAGTATTTTGCCGCTGCGGATCAACAATTTTCCGGAACTCGTTGTCGTGACTTTGCGGCATCAGTCGTGAGATCAGGACACAGAAAAACCACATTCTTCGTATTGAATCCCGCCCCGAAGGTATGATATACTTTGGGGCGGTGTCGCGTATAGCGGCACGATTGGGTTACGAGACTGCGTGAATGCAACGAGGAAGTCTCGCGCAAATGATACAAGGAGTCAAATGTCATGAAAAAGAAAATTGTACTGATTTTGATGGTACTGTCGCTGATCGCTGTATTTGCAGCATGCGGCAAGACTGATGACAACAAGTCGGATTCCAAGGTTACGCCGGCGGCAACTGACACGCCTGCACCGGAACCGACCGCTACGGACACGCCCGCACCGGAGCCTACGGCGACAGAAACGCCTACTCCGATCCCGACGGATACGCCCAGCCCTACGCCTACGCCCCTTCCGGAGCCCGAAGGCATTTATCTGAAGGATATTTATGCGAAGTACGGACTGAAAGTCGGAACCTGCCTTACCACGTTTATGACGGGCAACGCTTCGACGTCGAAGTTTGTTGCGGAGCAGTTCAGCAGCGCAACGATGGAAAATGATATGAAGCCCGAGGCATTCCTCAATGAGGCTAAGTGCAAGGCTCAGGGCGAGGTTGTTGTCGAGTTCAACCAGAACGCGCTTACCATGCTGAAGTGGGCGAAGGAAAACGGCCTGTCGCTCCGCGGCCACACGCTCGTATGGCACAGCCAGACGCCGGAGTGGTTCTTCCACGAGGATTTCGATGCTGCGAAGCCGTATGTCGACCGCGAAGAGATGCTGAAGCGTATGGAGAGCGAGATTAAGCAGGTATTTGAGAAGCTTGAGGAGCTTGGATACATCGACCTGTTCTATGCTTACGACGTTGTCAACGAGGCATGGATGGAGGACGGCACGATGCGTGTGAGCAACTGGAAGAACATCATCGGTGATGATTTCATCTGGTACGCGTTCTATTTTGCGAACAAGTATGCTCCGGAGAGCATCGACCTCTACTACAACGACTACAACGAGCAGTACAAGACCAACACTCTTGAGAAATTCGTGAAGACGCTCGTCGATGACCAGGGCAACTACCTGATCGACGGTATCGGCTTCCAGGCTCACCTCTACACGAGCGACAGCCTTGACAGCTATTTCAAGACGGTGGATCAGCTGAGCGCGCTCGGCCTGAAGATCCAGCTGACCGAGTTGGATGTCTGCCTCGGCAAGTATCAGCTTCCGCAGAGCCCTACGACGAAAATGATGGCTAAGCAGGGCGTGTACTACTACGACCTGATCAACGGTTTGCTTCAGCGTATCGAGGCCGGCACGCTGAAGATGGATGCGCTGACCTTCTGGGGATTCTCCGACGGCATGTCCTGGAGAAGCGCTTACAGTCCGCTTCTGTTCGACAAGAACATGAAGGTGAAGTGCGCATTCTACGGAGCGGCACAGATCAAGGAGTGCGCAGGCTTCGACTATGCGGCACAATAAGTCAGCCTTCAGTTCGAAAAATGCTTGACACCCCATGGCAGTTCATGGTATAAGTGTTCTAAACCGATGAGAAAGAGTGAGTACGTTCTTCACAGGTTTGCACACAGAGAGTCGCAGGGGCTGGGATTGCGGCAGCATTCGGAGAGCGGAATGGACTTTTGAGGGCAAGAGGAAACGGCGAAAGCCGGAGTATGGGCGCCGGGGTGGGGTTCCCCCGTCAACAAAGACCGGCATATCATGTATGCGCGAAAGAGGATGCGAGAGCATCAAGCGGGGTGGCACCGCAGGAATGATGAAATTATCGTCCTGTCCCGGCATTACCAAGTTAATGCGGGACAGGACTTTTCTTTGTCCCGACAACATCATGAAAGGAGACACAAAGATGTCTGAGAACGCAATCCCTTACAAGATTTATCTGGAAGAGCAGGAGATGCCCAAGGCATGGTACAACATGCGTGCGGACATGAAGAATAAGCCCGCACCGCTTTTGAACCCCGGCACGCTTCAGCCGATGACCGCTGAGGAGCTCGGCGGTGTATTTTGCGAGGAACTCGTAAAGCAGGAGCTTGACAACGACACTGCATTTATCGAGATTCCTGAGGAGATCCGCAACTTCTACAAGATGTATCGTCCGTCGCCGTTGGTGCGCGCTTACTGCCTGGAGCAGAAACTCGGCACGCCGGCGAAGATCTACTACAAATTCGAGGGCAACAACACGAGCGGCAGTCACAAGCTGAACTCCGCGATCGCGCAGGCTTACTACGCTAAGAAGCAGGGCCTGAAGGGTGTTACCACCGAGACCGGCGCAGGTCAGTGGGGCACGGCGCTCTCGATGGCATGCGCATATCTCGGCCTTGACTGCAAGGTTTACATGGTTAAGGTTTCCTACGAGCAGAAGCCGTTCCGCCGCGAGGTTATGAGAACCTACGGCGCAAGCGTGACTCCTTCCCCGTCCGAGACGACCGAGGTCGGCAAGAGAATCCTTGCCGCTCATCCGGGAACCGGCGGAAGCCTTGGCTGCGCTATTTCCGAGGCGGTTGAGGTTGCCGTGAGCAATCCGGGTTACCGCTACGTGCTCGGCTCCGTTCTGAACCAGGTTCTCCTTCATCAGTCCGTGATCGGTCTTGAGACCAAGGCCGCTCTCGACAAATACGGCATTGTTCCGGATATGATCATCGGCTGCGCAGGCGGCGGATCCAACCTCGGCGGTCTGATCTCCCCGTTCATGGGTGAGAAGCTCCGCGGTGAGAAGGATTATCAGATCATCGCCGTAGAGCCGGCATCCTGCCCGAGCTTCACCCGCGGCAAGTACGCTTACGACTTCTGCGACACCGGCATGGTTTGTCCTCTTGCCAAGATGTACACGCTCGGCAGCAACTTCATGCCCGCTCCGAACCACGCAGGCGGACTTCGCTACCACGGCATGAGCAGCACGCTCTCGCAGTTGTACGCGGATGGCTACATGGAGGCAAGAAGCGTAGAGCAGACGAAGGTGTTCGAGGCTGCGGAGATGTTCGCGCGCGTCGAGGGTATCCTTCCCGCTCCGGAGAGCTCGCATGCGATCCGTGTTGCGATCGACGAGGCTCTGAAGTGCAAGGAGACCGGCGAGGAGAAGACGATCGTCTTCGGCCTGACCGGAACCGGTTACTTCGATATGGTTGCATACGAGAAGTTCAACAACGGAGAGATGGGCGACTACATCCCGTCCGACGAAGAGATCGCAGCAAGCCTTGCGAACCTTCCGAAGGTAGACTGAGACTTGAAGTCCGGAAGTCAACCGAAACGCGGACACTGTTCCCACAGAATTTTCCGACAGTATTAAAAACGGCGGCATCGGCTTCGGCTGTTGCCGCCTTTTTCTGTCAACCGGGGCGAATAAAACGGTGCAGTACAGGATTTTCCATCCGGATGGCTATTGCGATAGTATGGTTTAAGGCATGGTTTGATGTACTTTCGACGCCTCTTCTTCGGAAGGGGCGTTTTGCGGTTGATTTTGCCTGATTCGGTGCTATAATGAGCGCGATTTGAGGGGTATGCAGCAGTACGAAACGGAGAAGGAAGACGGAGGAAGAAGCGGGCTTGAAGACTTCCCGATGAGACGGAAAAAGGCTTGATCCTGAGAATTTCAGGTAGGGCAGGAAAAGGATCGGCAGGAGTTCTTCAGTGAATCCGGAAAGTTTGGTTCCGAGAATTTCCGGGGTGAGGCAGGAAAGGACAGGAGAATGCGAGTGCAGAGGACGAAAAACATGACGGAAGGCGAGCCGCTGAAACTGCTGGCTCTGTTTGCTCTGCCTTTGCTGCTCGGCAATCTCTTTCAGCAGGCGTACAATCTTGCGGACACGATGATCGTCGGGAAACTGCTCGGCAAAAATGCTCTTGCGGCGGTTGGTGCGACAGGATCGGTCTCATTCCTGTTCTTCTCCGTGAGCAATGGTATCGGCAGCGGCGGCGGTATCGTGACGGCACAGCTTTTCGGAGCCGGGAAGCGGGACGATGTCAAGAGGGCTATCGTCAACTCGGCATATATTATGTTTACGGCGGCGCTGATCATGGGAACAGTGGCATTTTCCCTTGTGCCGACGGTGCTTCGGTTTATGGGAACTCCGGCGGAGATCCTGCCGGACTCCATCACATACATGCGTATGACGTGCGCTTCGGTGCCGCTGGTTGCGGTGTACAACTACGCGGCTTCCATGCAGAGGGCACTCGGTGATTCGCGGACACCGCTGTATTTCCTGATCATTTCCAGCCTTTTGAACGTGGGAATGGATCTTCTCTTTGTCGGTGTCTTCGGACTCGGTGTTTTCGGCGCGGCGCTCGCGACAATGCTTGCGCAGCTTCTTGCGGGTATCGGCTCGCTCACGTACGCCGTGAGGACGAACGAGTATTTCCGGATCGATCGGGAGCACATGCGCTTTGACTGGAATATCACGAAGAGCGCCGTGCGGCTCGGTATTCCGCTTGCTCTGCAGTGGAGCATGATCGCCATCTCGACAACCGCTCTGCAGAGGGTTGTCAACACCTTCGGCACAGTGGCTGTTGCCGCGTACACGGCGACGGGACGTCTCGAGCAGCTGGTGCAGCAGCCGTACGGCTCGATGTCCATGGCACTTTCCAACTACTCCGGACAGAACTGGGGCGCCGGCAAGAGCGCGCGGATCCGCGAGGGATTGAGAAAGGCATTTGCGGCGGTTGGAGTTTTCTCTGTCCTGATGTTTGCGGTGATGCAACTGTTCGGCAACAACCTGATCGGTATGTTTGTGAAGGATGCGGAAGTGATCGCGATGGGCGGAAGAGCCCTGCGCATCACCAGTTATTTTTACCTGTTCTTAGGTTTGATCTATGTCACCCGCGGTACCCTGAATGGTGTCGGCGATGCCTTCTTCTCCTTCGTCAACGGCGTGGTGGAGATGGCGGGTCGTATTTTCCTGCCGATCATCCTTCTCGGATACACGAACATCGGCGTATGGTGCATCTGGCTGACGGCAGGACTCACGTGGATGCTTGCCGGTATCTCGTGCCTGCTGCGATACCACTCGTGGCTGCGCAAGAAGTCCGGACTGGTATCGGGCGCTGCGGCCGGAACGCCGGAAGATGGGGATTCTTGCGACGGAGTGTCCGGAATGCTGGAAGTCAACAGAAGAAAGCAGGTTGGGTAGCCATGCAGGAAGGCCTGCTCAGTGACCCGGTTCAATACCCATTGCGACCTTTCTGAAAAAGATAATCGATAGACGAATTTTGTCGATCTGAGGGTTAAAACAAGTCCGGTGCTTGTTGCAAATTACTTCTGCTTTTGTTATACTGTTTGGTAAGTACGAGCGCGATTCAAAAGGGATTCATCCTTTTTGATTAACTCTATAATTCTAAAAGGAGGTTTACAGTATGGAGATGGTTTTTTATCGTTGTGAGCATTGCGGTCAGATCATCGCGATCGTCAAGAAAACCGGCGTTCCGATCATCTGCTGCGGACAGCCGATGAAGGAGATCGTGCCGGGTACGGTTGATGCTTCGCTCGAGAAGCATGTGCCGGTGTACACGGTTGAGGACGGCATCGTTACGGTGACGGTCGGAAGCGTGGAGCATCCGATGCTGCCGGAGCATTATATCGAGTGGATTGCCTTGAAGACGAAATTCGGTAATCAGAGAAAGGTTCTGAAACCGGGTGATGCGCCGAAAGCGTGCTTCGCGATCTGCGAGGGCGATGAGGTTGAGGCGGTCTATGAGTACTGCAACCTTCATGGGTTGTGGAAGGCTTGAGCGGTCGCAGGACTGCACGATAACAAAGACAAGGAGAAAAACAAATGAAGACTTACAAGTGCACATTGTGCGGTGAAGTATTTATGGTAGCGGACGGTGAGGAGCCGGTTTGCCCTCTCTGCGGAGCTACGGGCGACAGCCTTGAACTGGTGAGTGAGGTTGCTGCGGATGCGAAGAATCCTTATGCGGGGACGCAGACGGAGAAGAACCTGCAGGCAGCATTTGCCGGTGAGTCCCAGGCGAGAAACAAGTACACCTACTTCGCTTCGAAGGCGAAGAAGGAAGGCTTCGAGCAGATCGCTGCGCTTTTCCTTCTGACTGCTGACAACGAGAAAGAGCATGCGAAAATGTGGTTCAAGGAGCTTAACGGCATCGGCAGCACGGCAGAGAACCTTGCGGCAGCGGCTGACGGCGAGAACTACGAGTGGACCGACATGTACGAAGGTTTTGCGAAGACCGCTGAGGCTGAGGGGTTCCCGGAGCTCGCTGCGAAATTCCGCGGCGTAGCGGCGATCGAGAAGCGTCATGAGGAGCGCTATCGCGCGCTGCTTCACAACGTGGAGGCACAGGAAGTGTTTGCGAAGAGCGAGGTTAAGGTTTGGGAGTGCCGCAACTGCGGTCACATCGTGGTCGGCACGAAGGCTCCCGAGGTTTGCCCGGTTTGCGCACATCCGCAGAGCTACTTTGAGATTCACGCCGAGAACTATTGATCGTAAAATGAGGGTATTTACAGGGATGTTGCTTCCGGTAAAGCCTGAATTTGATGCTTGTAATATAAGACCTTTGGAATCAGGCGCTGTCCGTCATTTCGGCGGACAGCGCTTTGTTGTTCACTTTTCTTGAATCCGGAGATGATGAAGCGTGATGACAGGACAGCGTCAAAGACAACGGAATCCTTCGAATTATCAGAAAAATAGTGGAAAATTACGGAAATTATTACACATTTGTGATTTTGACAGCAAGATGAAGTGACAAATATAAGCGGGAACGGTAATTTTTTCTTGCCTCATGGCCATTCAGGGGTTATAATTAGGCATGCGTAGAGTATGAGCGTGTCCGGACCGCCCCGAAAGGAGCAACAGGTACACAGGACAGACTCAATAACGATAATATGAATAGGATAGACGGAGGAATGGAATATGCGTAAAAGAGTATTTGCATTGATCATGACGCTTGTTATGATAATTGCTATGACCTCGGTTGCAATGGCGGATACTACGCTTGACGAAAACGGTGAGCAGGGTGCATTTGAAGAGCCTGACACGCCGATCAGCCAGGCGACAAAGACCGTTGTTCTGAGCAAGTGTCTTGTCGGCTACAATGCCGATGGATCGACAGTGAAAGCTCCGGACATTAAGTACACGTACAAGATCGAGGCGGCAACGGTGACGGACCTTTCCGTAACAGATGCCACCGGCAAACACGATCCTGCACACTCGGTTACGGCTCCTGTCAAGGCGGGCGTCGGCACACCGAGCATCACGGCATCGATTTCCTGGTCACCTGCTGATAACCTGTTAACAGATACTTTGGCCAACAAGGGTGCTGTGAACAAGAAAGACATATCGATCGACTTCAGCAGTGTTGTTTTCACCGGTGCAGGCGTTTACCGCTACAAGGTAACGGAGGGTTTGGCTGAAGGTTATACGTATGCTACTTCCGGTGTTACCAAGGATGCGAAAGAAACTCAGATCCGTTACGTCGATGTGTACGTCAGACCTGCAACGACCGGTTACACGAACGGCAATACGGCAGGGGAGTGGGATGTCTACGGCTTTACCTGCTTTATCAACAATGAATCTATCACGGATGGCAATAAGACTTCGGTAGCTGTTAAGACGACCGGTTTTGTCGGACAGGGCACGGGCACGCGCGCTGTTGTCAATGTAGAGCCCGACAGTTACTACACGTACAATCTTTCGGTTTCCAAGACTGTTGCAAATGACGCTTACGGCGCACAGCGCAGTGATTTCCCGTTCACGGTGATCTTCAAGAACACCGCGATCACGACGCAGGTTGATATCATTGGTTCCTCTAATGATTCGAGCAAGGTTACAGGTTTTGTCGATCCTGATAAACAGGCATTTAACACAACCTCAAAGACAATCTCCGGCATTGTTACCCTGAAGAGCGGCGGCACCGTTACGTATGTCGGTATCCCTTGCGGTACGGATGCGGAAGTGTATGAGACCAACGATGAAACCGGCGTTACGTACACTGTAACAACGAAGTTGAACTCGGCAAAACTGACCGACGATGCCGGTGTGATCTCCGGCAGTACGCCTGATGCCGCAGTTGCACAGGCGAATCCGAAGAATGCTTATGAGTCGACGAAGGTTACGGCTGATACGACAGCGGATACGTACGAGACGGCGACATACAATATCGATGTGACCAACACGCTTGAGATCATCTCGCCTACAGGTGTGATCCTTCGCTATGCTCCTTATATGCTGATCCTGATCGGCGGTGCCCTCCTGCTGCTGTTCGGCTGGAAACTTCTCCGCCGTACGAGAAAAGAAGAGGAAGCTGCCTGATCGATTACCATGAAAAATTACCCTAACGCGTAGTCGGGGTAAATGATAAAGATCCGTCGGCTTCCTTGCGTACAGCTGGCGGATCTTTTCACTTTTGAGACGTGGGGAGAGTGTGATGACTGACGTGAACAGACAGAGAGAAGATTTGACGGAGGACGATTCCGAACTGCAGGAACTGCTGGAAGACGATACCGTGGTAAATGAGTGGTCGGAAGACGACCCCGGGGATGAAGAGATCCCGGAGGAGGACGAGCCGTTCGAAATGCCCGAGGACAACTCGGAACAGCTGGTGAAAGAAATCACCAAGGCGGAGAAGGGCATGAAAAATGCCCAGTGGTTCCTGGTCTACCTCGTAGTTTTCCTGCTCGTTGCCTGGATCCTGTTCTTCAAGATCATCGGCATCACGCATATGCCGAGCGAGGACATGGAGCCGCGGGTGGATGCCGGCGATCTGCTGGTGTTCTTCCGGCTGGATAAGGATGCTCAGTTCCGCGATATCGTGGTGTTTGAGAAGGATGTTGACGGGAGCGGGACGAAAACCATGATGGTCGGCCGTGTGATGGCTGCCCCGGGAGATACCGTAGAGATCAATAACGACCGGCTGGTCGTGAACGGAAACGTGATCGTGGAGACGTCGAATTATGTTCTCACGAGCAAGCGCGGAGATCGCGTTTCATATCCGCTGACACTGGCGGAGGGAGAGTATTTCATTCTGTCGGACAATCGCGAGAACGGTGTGGACAGCCGGTACTTCGGACCGGTGACGAAGGATGAGATCCTGGGAACCGTGATCACGCTGATACGCAGAAACAAGTTATAATAACAGTCAGTGGTAGTATAAAGATGGAAAATGATTGAGAAAGGAGAGTCGGATGCTGTTAGTTAAGTTGAAAGGGCTGGTCAATCTGCTGAGCGCGGCGGGTATCCGTCTCCTTGTTGCCACTTCGGCCCTGATGGGAACGACGATGGTGGCATATAGCGGGTATTCCCTGTATGAGCAGGTTTACACACAAAATCGTGCGTTTGAGTCGGGAATCCAGAGCTTTGAGAGTGATTCGCAGATTCGGGAGAATCAGGATTCGCTGGCAGAGTCCCGCGAGGACTACCGTGCGTGGCTTCGCGTCAGGGATACGCATATCGACTATCCGGTCATGCAGGGAAGAGATGACCTGTACTATGCAAACCATGATGTTGACGGCAAGAGCAGCCTGACCGGCGCGATCTATCTGTCGGCCGGCAATGTCGCGGATCTGAGTGACAACTACCTTGTGATCTTCGGTCATCACATGGACAACGGAGCCATGTTCGGAGATCTCGACCGCTTCCTGGATCCGGATTTCTTCGAGGAACATCAGGAAGGTTTGTTTGTCTATCCCGGGGTGTCATATGACATTCATTTCTTTGCGGCGATGGAGACGGATGCGTATGATGATAACGTTTATCTTGCCGGTAACCGTGATCTGAAGCAGCTGATCTCATACATCAGCGAGCATGCGAGTGTTCAGAAGCCTCTGGTTGCGAAGGATGCCGAGAAGATCATCGCGTTGTCCACTTGTGCGGACGCGAAGACTAACGGTCGACTTCTTGTCTTCGGAGTGTTGACTCCGACAGAGGAAGAACCGGAGCCTTCTACAACTGTAGTACCTACTGTAACGGACGAGCCTACCCCTTCGGTGGAGCCGACGATCACGGATGAGCCTACCCCTTCGGTGGAGCCGACGATCACGGACGAGCCTACCCCTTCGGTGGAGCCGACGATCACAGAGGAGCCGACGCCTACCGAGGCGGTTATCACAGGCGAGCCTGTTCCTACCGTAACGCCGACAGTCACGGGAGCACCTTCCGATGTGACTCCTGTACCGACGATCACGAAGAAACCGGGTGGTCCGGATGCGCCGAAGACCGGTGAGCATGTGTCCGGTCTGAACCGCTTCTTTGATCGTTTCATGCCTGGTGGCAGTTCGTATGGATTTAACGCGTGGGCACTGGTCAATCTGGTATGCCTGCTTGTTACGATGTACATTCTACTTCCGTTCAATCGTCTACGCGAGAAATTCGGGCGCATTGACAAGATGCGCAAGGTGAATCGTGTCAAAGTGGCGCTGTGGTACGGCGAAGGCCTTAACACGACGCAGCTTGCCGAGCGTGAAGAGATTATGCGGCTTGCGTGTGCCGCGACCGGAAAAGAGGCCGACGAGGTCTCCAAGCGTGAATTTGAGGAAGCAGTTGAAAAGCGTTACTACCATGTGGGAAGCTTCGCACGTCGGTTTACGCTCGGTATCGTTGTCGAGGCAGCGGTCACTGCGGCAGCATTTATCGCATTCATCAATACGGAAAATATGCGTCTGCCGATGATCCTGATCGACAAGTGGACGCCGATGATGCTATTGTTGATGGTTACGTGCTGGGTCGCTGATATCGTTCTGACCCGGTATCGCGATAAAGAGGCTGAAAAGGCGGAGAAGAACACCGCCCGGTGAAGCCGGAGGAAATGAGAAGTATGAAGAGACGTATCTTGTCATTGCTGATGATCTTATGCCTGGTTCTGAGTGTTGTGGGACAGAGTTCCTTTGCAATCGCGAAGGGAGAGATTGTCGCACGCTCTTTTGCGTTGTCGGAAAATGATCCGGACACCGGATCGGAACCCACGGAAACGATCGTTGCAGGGGATGATAAAACTTACGAAGTGCAGGTGAAGTACGGGAAGGATTCGGGAATCCCGATGAGCGATACCGCTCTTGCCGTGAAGGAAATCTTGCCGGATGACAAGAAATACGAGGAATACATCGAGGAGTCGGCAGCCAGACTTAAGAAGAGCGCGAAAGAGCTGCAGTTCTCACGCGTGTTTGATATCCGGATCACGGATGCGAAGAAGACCGATATCGTCTACGAGCCCGCAGGGAACGTCAAAGTCACCATTCGGTTGTTCGGTGAGAAACTGGATGAGTACGACAACGTCGACGTGCTTCATTTTAAGGATACGGGGAGAAAGAGCGGCTTGACGGTCGAGAACGTGAAGTCGGTCGCCGAGGGGGAGACGCTGGAGTTTACTACGGATGGCTTTTCCGTGTATGTTGTAGTCGGTCATGAGAACGGAACAGTCAACACGCCGCGCGTAAAGTTCCATTTTATCGCTCCGGAGGCGAGCGAGGAATTTACGGGGGATACGTATTACTATGCGGGAACTCCCTACAGCTTCACAAACGTGCACAGCGATGTACAGACATCGCAGATTTTAACTGACGGCGAGTCGCTGGAGTTCATCGCCGATCCGGC
Source organism: uncultured Lachnoclostridium sp. (assembly GCA_946415315.1). Lineage (GTDB taxonomy): Bacteria > Bacillota > Clostridia > Lachnospirales > Lachnospiraceae > ISDg. Next base: position 57,265 of record CAMKRZ010000014.1, read on the forward strand.
CAACCAGTGGACAAAGTATTTCTACGGATGGTACGTGGTCACTCCTTATGTGGTGAGCGGAACGACCGACGAGTACGGGGTAGGAACAGCTGACGGCGCGCTGTATTACACGTGGCCGGCCGCGCCGGAGAAGATTACGTTCGAGTCCCCGATCACCATCGAGGAGAGCGATATTCAAATCGGAGACACGGTACATTGGAGCCTGAACGGAGTGTCCGGCGAAGGCACCGTGGACGCCGATGGTAACGTTCACGTATTCCTTGCCCCGGTCTTTGAGAACTATAACTTTGTCGACTTCCTTCTCTACCCGAGAGACGCAGTAGGCGAGGGAAGCGCGAGCAACCTTATGACACGCAAGCTTGTCGCTCTCGGCTCTTCGCAGCAGGTGGACGTCAAGATCAGCGATATCCGGTCCACCAGCACGGATCCCGTGCACCTGGTATTCACAGGGTGGGAGTACAATGCGGGAACGGCGGACAATCCGAACTGGATTCAGTGCCAGACGGTGGACTACACCGGCGCCGAGATGAAAGATCCCGGCAAGGACGGTGTTTATCTGGATGTTACGGCGGATGATACGACAAGCATCGTGCTGTATCCGATCTTTATCCAGGCCCGCTGGGTGGATTACTCCTCCGGCGTAAGCGGCGGCGGTGCGAGTTATGTCGCATCCAGCTTTCGTGAATCCTGGGGTACACCGGGCAATCCTCCGGCAGGAATGGTCGCGGACGACGAGAAAAATGTATTCCGCACCATGGAGACGTCCGTCCGCACAGGATACGGTTTTGAGGGATGGTATGCATTTGCCGTGACGGACCCGAGGACCGGTGATATCACGAACCTTTCGGAACCTGCGGACGTAACGTTCAGCTATATCGATTACAACGACAATATGGCGGTCAAGACGGTCACGATCAACACGACCGCGATCAAGATCACCAATGCGGACGGAAGCATCGCATACAGCGGAACGTGTACGCTTACCGGTGACAACAACGGCGGTGCAACGCTCGGCGGAGGAACGACGGCGCTGTTCGGTACCGTCGACGGGGCACTGCGCCTGTACAACGGGATCGACCGGTTGAAACTCTATGCAAACTGGACGCCGGATGCATCTCACGTTACGGTTGTTTACTGGACGGAAAATGAGCAGGACAAAAACTATGTTGCGCCTGCCCCCGGCCACGAGAAAGATGATTACAGCATCAGTGCCGTTAAGCTTGTCACAACCGCGGAACTGAATGCTCAGTCCGGCGTGATCGGTGCAACATTCAACTCCGGAAGCACGCTGACGCTGGAACAGTTGAAAATGTTTACGGACGACGGTAATCCTATCCTTGAAAGGGAGTTTCTCGACGATGTCGGCGCTGTTGACGCGGGTCAGGAGAAATTTTACGATCGGAATGAGACGCTGTCGGATTCTTCCGTGGTCATCAACGGTGACGGAAGTACGACGATCAACGTTTACTTTGAACGTAAGACATTTAAACTTGTATTCCATATCGGACGCGACGGTTACGTGAAGCAGAACGGACAGCAGAGACCGGAATTCATGGACCCCAGTAAGCATCCGGAGTATGCGGATTGGGACGGCAACTGGATCCAGTTCATGTTCAATGACAATAAAGTGACTTCCGCTCCGCCCGGCGGCCTGGGATATTTAGCGGGACCGACCGCATCCTCTTACCGCGCCTCGTTCACGATGACGTATATGCCGGACGATGATCCGGATCACAATCAGGTCTATTCGTCGGATTATGTGACCGATGCGGCTAAAGTTTTGGGCGATTATGTTCCGTCCGATGGCGAGGATGTGTATGTCATCACAGCCAAGTACGGAGCTTATATCGGAGACCGCTGGCCGACCCCGGTCAATCCGAAATTCGTTTTTACCAATAACAGCACAAAGAGCATGTACATCTGGGCAGCTTATTACGGCAGTTATTACTGCGGGCTTTCCCATGCGAGAACCGACAACGATAGCAACAACGGAAGCAACCCGGATATCAACGGCATCTACGAATACATGTCTGCCGAACTGTGTTCCAGCAGAGACGGAAGCCGGATCATCAATGAGAATCAGGTACATCATCTGGTAGCATTTTACGGTCCCACGAACAATTCGGGGAAGACAAAACACTATCACAGTTACTATGAGGCGATTCCGGGAACCTATCCGGACGGAACGGTCATTGTCGACGGCTCGGATTTCTCCGGCATGGGACAGACGACCTGGAGCACGAAAAACGGTGATTGGAGCGCGGTAAACGGTCATTCGTTTTACAAAGTTGAGGATGCGGACGTAATCTCAAACCAGGATCCGGTATATCAGCTCGGTACGGACCGGGATGGCTATGAACTGGTATACAGCTGCTGGCAAACACCGCAGACCAATGACCACCACATCTACTTCTTCTATCGCCAGAAACAATACACGCTGACATTTAGCTTCGGGGATACGACAAAGCAGGATACGTACAGCTACACGCAGCCGCTTGCCGAGGCCGACAAATACTCCGACCTGGTGACAATACCGGAAGGCTATTATTTCAAGGGCTGGTACCCGAATCCGGAAGGCATCGGTGCTCCGTTCGATTTTGCCAACGAAACCATGCCAAACGATAATATCGTGCTGTATCCGATCCTGCGGGTTCTTCAATACACCGTGAAGATCGACCCGAACGGCGCGGTGATCGACCGCGCGGTGAACCAGTCGCAATCCACATATTTTACGGCGGATTACGGTACGACGGTCGGCGAGTATTCCCTGAAACGTGAGTACATCAGACTCACGGAGAAGGAGCTTGATCCCGACAATGCAAACTACTATACCGGCACGAAGTATTACTACATCAACACGCAGCGTCTTGAGGTTCCTTCGGAGGGCGAGTGGGGCTTGCCCGCGGAACTCCGCAATGCCGTGTATGTGACGGCGGAGCAGCTTGACGCTTACTACAACACATACAGTGATACGATTGATGAGATCCTCGCTGATCCCGAACTGGCGGCGTACTGGGAAGGGATTGAGAAGCTTACGAAACAGGAGTTTATCGACACCTACACGAGCTATCCGTATCGCCCGGTTCAGGGAAGTGAGCATTACACGTTCATGGGCTGGTTCCAGGTGATCGACGGAAGCGTGTCCTCCATGCCGTACAACTTCAACGACCCGGTATCCGGACCGCTGGAACTGCGCGCCATGTGGCGCCTCGACGGCGGGTATTATATCCAGTACAATCCGTATTTCATCGCGGATGACGGCGAGGGAACCCTGAGCATCATCGTCGGCGAGATCGAACAGTGGACGGATCCCGAGCAGCCGACGCTGCAGCTCTATGCGGACCAGTCGATGACCAACATTCTGCACGCGCCTACGAACAGCACGACGGGCTGGATTTTCCGTGGATGGCGCGTGGTGAAAGAGGACGGGACGATCTCGACGGTCAACGGTGAGGACTATTCGAACTGGGTTCCGATCCAGTTTGACGACGATAACAATCCGGTCTATTACCAGCCGGGTGACAGTTTTAAGGTCGATGCCGAACTGGTTTCCGGACAGGGCGGGGCCGGCGCGGTCATCCACATGCAGGCGTACTACGAGAAGGAAAATGCTTCTTACCGCCGTCCGAAGGTCACGAATCTGAAACTGGACGCCAACGGCGGATATCTTGCGAAAGCTGACGGCACTGCATTGACAGAGAACACCAATCTTGACTGGGATGAGCCAGGCACCCTTCTGATGGATGTAGAGGAGTCGCAGATTTCCTTCGGCGATTTCCAGTCGAACGTCGCGATCCATCTCACCCGGTTCGCGAAGCAGCCAAAGTATTTTAAGCACGAGAATAACTACTTCCTGCTCGGCTTTGACGATGAGAGCGATGAAAATGATTACATTGCCACGTACCCCGCGGACAGCGTGATCTCCGTTCAGCGAACGGACGATGAAACCCTTTACGCGGTGTGGGAACCGATGGTGTATGTCACATTTGTCAATACGACGGATGAACCCATCACTGTTCATCTGAGCGGAACAGGAACAACGACCATTAGCACAGTGAACAAGGTGACCGGCGAGTTTGATCGAGAGCATGTAACCGATACGATCGTTGTGCCCGCGAAAACCGCAGATGGCGATGGGTCTGTGACAGTGGTGCTTCCGGGTGCAGTGCCCGGAACCGACAGCATCACTGCGACTGCGACGAACGATCATGTGGGCAAGAAAATGAGTGTTTCCGGGCAGTTCCAGACGCAGAATCCGTACGGAACCGGAAGCGATGAGATCGTGTACCTTGGCTCTGTAGAGTACACCGGTATTCTCATGACGGACGAGACCGGCGTGATCGTCACGTACACCGAGACCCCCGAACGGTTGGTAATCTTCAATGTGAACGGCGGACTGTGGAACGAGACATCGGAAGACTATACTGAGTTGGAAGAGGGCAGTCGTTACGGGATCAAAGAGGATGTGATCACGAACAATCAGTACAAGCCGGCTGATCCTTCCTGGCCGGAAGATCCAAGCGGGAAAAAGATATTCCTCGGATGGACGACCAATGCCGATATAGCGGCAGTGACAGACTTCAGCAGCACGGAACCGATGACATTCGGAACCGGAGATAATGCTGTGACTGTTACACCTGATGCAGGCGGCATCGTTCTTGATAAGATACGCAGCGATTATCTCTGGGATTTCAGCCAGGAGCCGCCTTACGATGAAGTGTTGTATGCCGTGTGGAGCGATCCGGTGACGGTGACGTTCAATGTTGCATATTCCGCAAATATGAATGCAAATCCGCTGTTGTTGCATATATGGAACGGACCGGATACGACAAATGAGCCCGGTGCTTATGTTTTCTATCGCTCCGGGGAGACTGCCCCCTATGTCGCATATACCATGGCAAAGGGAGAGCGGGTGCCAAAGCCGGAGAATCTCTCGGCAAATTCCGAACATGATTCATGGATGTTTATCAAGTGGCTACTTGAGAACGATTATACCAAGTCGTACAGATGTAACACAAAAGATTTTACAAATGAGTTTCTTACTACGTATGCGTTTGATTTTTCACAGCGCGTAACGGAAAATACGATACTGACAAGTTCATGGACGACAATTGTTCCTCATGTGTATACATTTACAGTAGAAAACAATGTAGAGGGCGTTGTAAATGCATACTTCAATTATACGATTGAAGTATCGGATGAACTGGTATTTGGAAAGCTCGGAAACAGTAGCTCCAATGCTGAAGGCATACCCGATCAGAGATGGGGATCTGTTTCCGTATCATTGGCAAGCAACCAGACATACACGGTTGTTGCTACGATAACGTTTATTGATAAATGGGGCGGTGTATACGGCGTCATTATCGATGTCATTGACAGCAACGGCATGGTAGTCAAGACCGGACAGGTAATTTATTGTAACAAGAATACCTACAAGTCTTATGTATCGGATTATAAGTTTAATCTGATCATTCGACAGGAGAGCAAAGAAGGTTTTGCCTCATCGGTTGCGGTAGATTCTGATTCTGTTGTCAACGTCACAGAGCAGATTAACGACGTAAAGGGTTATGCAGTGAACGAGGAAGACCTTTCTTTCCTTTTCCACTCCGCGATTTCGAAAAACAACCGTGCGCATTTCCTGCCGGAAATCAACAGTTATGATGCGAATAATCCAAACAGCAGCCTTACCGTCGTTTTCACAAACACCGCATTAGCGGTTGTCGCACCGACGGACTATCATGAATCCGAAACGCCGTATCTTTGGATGCTTCTTCTCGGTTTGCTGCTTTGCGGAGCAGTGGTTGTGTTCTGCCGTAAAAAGGTAATGGTACGCAAGTGATGCTGAACTGTTCCGGAGCTTGAGCAGTCAGTAAGGCAAATGTAAAGAAAACGGCCGTCGGTAGTCTTTCCGAAAGGGAGACTCCGACGGCTTTTGTGTGTAATGAACAAAAGATAATAACCCCTATAACCCCTTGGCTTTAGCGTACAAGGGGTTATAATATTGCCGGTGGTTATAGTGACAACACCAATCACGTTTCTGTGAGCGGACGCTGCTTCACGCAGCAGGTATCTGCGCGGAAAGAGGAATACGACATGGTTGTCGTCGATCCGGAGAAACTTGCGGCGACAGAGTTCCGGCACGGTCCGATCAGGAAGCGCTGTGTCATCTATCGCGGTGAGAACGGTCAGGATGGGGATATCCTGTACAGAAACGTTGAGGATTATCTGAAAAGCCTTGTTTAATCAGGGTTTGACGATATCGGCCGGGCACAGCGACTTGGCCAAATGTATGACATAACACATTGAATCCGGATTGTATTTTCCGCTGAAAAAAAGTATAATATAGGCACATTTTTCCGGGGTGTCCCCGGGCGAATATCAGGAGGAAGTGTATGTTAAAAGTAGTGAAGACGGAAAATGGTCTCGTGCGCGGCTTGCCGGGCAACAACACCCGCATCAGCGTGTTCAAGGGAATCCCGTTCGCGGCTCCGCCGGTCGGGAAGAACCGCTGGCGCGCGCCTCAGCCGGCCGAGAATTGGGAAGGAATTCGCGACTGCTATACGTTCGGACCGATCTCGATGCAGGATACGCCGGGCCTGGGCACCGACATTTACTGCCGTGAGTGGCATGTGGATCCGGAGATCCCGATGGACGAGGACTGTCTGTATCTGAATGTCTGGACGAACGCGAAGGACGACACCGCGAACTTGCCGGTTTATGTGTGGTTCTTCGGCGGCGGTTTCCAGTGGGGCTACCCTCCGGAGATGGAGTTTAACGGGGAAAATATCGCGAAGCGCGACGTGGTGTTCGTCAGTGTGAACTACCGCCTCGGCGCATTCGGTTTCATCTCGCATCCGGAGATCACGAAGGAGTCTCCCGAGGCGCCGACCAACTTCGGTAACCTTGACCAGCAGGCCGGTATCAAGTGGGTCATCCGCAACATCAAGGCATTCGGCGGCGATCCGTACAACATCACCATCGGCGGCCAGTCCGCAGGCGGCGGCAGCGTTATGAACCAGCTGACAAGCCCGCAGAGCATCGGACTGTTCCAGAAGGCGATCGTACACAGCGGCATGATCCGCAGCCCCTACATGCTTGACGGTTTCATCACGCCCCGCACCATCGAGGCGAACGAGCCGAACGGCGAGGCATTTTTCGAATTCCTCGGAGTGAAGACGCTCGAGGAGGCGAGAGCGCTCGACGCGTTCTACATCCGCGACAAATACGGCGAGTTCGCGCAGAAGCATCCGCGCTTTGCGCCGACCATCGATCACAAATTCATGATCGAGGATCCGTACATTCTCTTCCTCAAGGGCGAGCATGCGAACGTTCCGATGATCTCCGGCAACACCGGCGATGAGTTCAAGTCCTGCATTTTCGCGGATGATGAGGAGGACTTCATTAAGAAGGCGAAGGACGCCCTCGGCGACAAGTTCGAGAAGTTCATGAGCTTTGACGAGGCGAAGGTCCGCAAGGGACATATGTTCGCTCCGACCGACGGACTTGAGTGTGCGATCAAGGCGGCATTTGCCCACAACGAGGCTCCGAGCTACTACTACAATTTCAATCCCGATATCCCGGGCTGGGACAACCCCGGCACGTTCCATTCGGTTGACCTGTGGTTCTTCTTCGAGACGCTGGCGGCCTGCTGGAGACCGTTCAAGGGATATCACTTCGATCTTGCGCGTCAGATGTGCAACTACCTCACGAACTTCGTGAAGACCGGCGACCCGAACGGCAAGGATGCTGACGGCACCGACATGCCGGTATGGAAGCCGTACGGAACGGGCTCGCGCTACGGCATGAATTTCCTGAAGGAAGGCTGCGTGCCGAGCTGCGGCAACACGCCGTTCAACGATTTCATGATCGGTGTGATCACCGACCAGACGGTTCCGGAGCGCAAGCAGGCGTACAACCCGTACCTGCCGAACTGGGAGTACATCCCGGACGGTGAACCGTATGTATTCGGCGACCGCGTGTATGTGTACGGATCGCACGATCAGTTCAACGGCTATGTGTTCTGCCAGGGCGACTATGTGTGCTGGTCCGCTCCGATCAACAATCTGGGCGACTGGCGCTATGAAGGCGTGACCTACAAAAAGACGCAGGATCCGGTCAACTCGCGCGGCAACATGGTTCTGTACGCGCCCGATGTGACGGTAGGCCCCGACGGTCGTTACTACCTGTACTATGTGCTTGACAAGGTCAGCATCGTCTCGGTAGCAGTGAGTGACACGCCTGCCGGCAAATACGAATTTTACGGTTACGTTCACTACGAGGACGGCACGAGACTCGGCGAGCGCGAGGGCGACGAGCCGCAGTTCGATCCGAGCGTTCTGACCGAGGGTGACACGACATATCTCTTCACCGGCTTCTGCGGAAGAGGTGACAAGAGCCGCCACGGTTCGCAGCTGACGGTTCTCGGACCGGATATGCTCACGATCGTGAAGGAGCCCCGCATCGTGGTTCCGGGCTCCTGCTACAGCGAGGGCACCGGCTACGAGGGACACGCATTTTTCGAGGCATCGTCGATCCGCAAGTTCGACGGAAAATACTATTTCATTTACTCATCCGAGGTTATGCACGAGCTCTGCTACGCGACCTCCGACTGCCCCGAGGGTCCGTTCACATACGGTGGTGTGATCGTCTCTAACAGCGACTTCCACATCGACTCCTACAAGGACGCGGAGACGCCTGCGGCGTATGGCGCGAACAACCACGGCAGCCTGATCGAGATCGGCGGCAAGAGATACATTTTCTATCATCGCCAGACCAACGCGACCTGGTATTCCCGCCAGGGCTGCGCCGAGGAAGTCAAGTTTGCGGCTGACGGTTCGATCAAGCAGGTGGAGATCACCTCGTGCGGCCTCAACGGCGGTCCGCTGCGTGACACGGAGGAGATTCCTGCGCACATCGCATGCAACCTCTTCAACAAGGACATCACGCAGCCGATGCACTGGCTTGTCGGGATCGGCAATCAGCCGCGCATCACGCAGGACGGACGCGACGGCGATGAGAATCCTTCGTACATCGCGAACATCGGCACGGACACGACCATCGGTTTCAAGTACATCAACTTCAAGGGCGTGAAGGAGATCGAGCTCACTGTCCGCGGTTACATCCATGACAGCTTCGAAGTTCGCACCGAGCTCGGCGGGCCGGTGATCGGCACCGTCAAGGTGGATTCCTCCGATGTATGGGAGAAGTACCGTGCAGCCTGCCCGATTCCGGACGGCGTTTCGGCGTTGTACCTGACCAAGGTAGGCGGCGGCAGCGGTCATCTGCTGTCGGTGAGGTTCATACATTTTACGTCATTCATCGATCTAAAGAAACGTTGATTTATTCAACTTTTCCGCGGAGCCTCCGGGCGGATTGCACGAATGCGCAGCAAAAATGTCCGTTACACGGGTGCATTCGACGGCGATTGATACAATGAGTCAATCGATTCAGATTAGGAAAACGCTGACCTTGGAAGATTAAAATCGTTAGAACCAGTTTGCGTTTCCCTAAGCGAGGGCGCCGGAATCCGGCGTCCTCGCTTTTACGCTGGCGAAGAGAGTGCGTCAGGCATATCTGACCGCATTCCGGGTGCCGCGCGGTCAAACAGTTACTATTTTTTCAAAAAAAAGTCTTTTGGATACAAAAACGATACATTGCATTGGTACCATGGCATCAGGGAGGGACGATGATGGGCTACAGAGTATTGTTCGCAGAGGATGAACCGGGCTTACGCAATATCACTGCTGAGTTTCTTCGGAAGAAGGGCTTTACGGTAGATGCGGTTTGCGATGGGGAAGAAGCGGAATGGGCAATCATGGGAAACCGGTATGATGCGGTCATTCTCGATATCATGATGCCGAAGAAGGATGGACTTGCGGTGTGCCGGCTGTTGCGCGAACGATATGATGTTCCTGTTATTTTCCTGACGGCGCTCGACCGGGAGGAAACCATTGTGGAAAGCTACGAGATCGGTGCTGACGAGTACATCACGAAGCCTTTCTCCAATGTGATCCTTCTCGCGAAGATCAATGCGCTCATCAATCGCTACCGCGGACTCGTCGTGAAGGACGGTGTCACGCAGCTCGGCGAGGTGACCATTGAGCCAGCGAGACGCCGAGTCCTGGTAAACCATGAGGTGGTGTCGCTCGCACCGAAGGAGTACGACATGTTGCTTCTTCTTGCGGAGCATCGGAATCAGATCCTCTCGAGGACGCAGATCCTCGATCTGGTGTGGGGAGCGGACTATGAAGGTTACGAGCGCACCGTGGACAATCATATCAAGAAACTGCGGGCCGCGCTGGGTGAAGCCGGAGAGCATATCGCCACAGCGGTGAAGGCGGGGTACTACTGGAAGGAATAGCCGGAGACGGATCTGCCGCTACGGGGACGTACAGAAGAAGCAGCCTGCATCCATCCCGCGTCTGTGGTAACTTTGAAGGAATAGCCCGGACCGGCCTGTGGCAGTGGAGGAGTAGCAATGAAAAAGTATTACAGAAGACTGACATGGGGTTTTATTATTCTGCTGACGGTTTTCGCAGTGGCATTTGCCGTTTACCTGACAAGGAAAGAGGCGGAGAGGATACTTACCCTGCGTGATAATACATGGACGGACACTGTGAATAAGCAGTGCAACGTGTTCTATGATTATATCAGCAACCGGCTGCTTAAACAGAACGGGGAAAATGACCCGCTTTGGCCATGGGACGAGGAGCGACGCCGTACCATAGCGACGGAAGCTTTGTGGTATACGATGGCATTCTTTGATGTTGATTACTATTGGGGAGCGGGCAGGGGATCCACATATATTGAGTCTGCATACGACAATCAAAACTGCGGAGCTGCCGGAGATCTGTGCCTGAACGGGGTGCTGCTCAATATTCCGAAGAGTTTCATCGTATTGAATGAGGGATGGCCGACTGAACCGATATTCGCGGTACTGCCGGGATCATTTTTCAAGATGGAGTCCTATTGGTATGGCCCGAACGAGATCAGCCCAGCCAGGGTATTTTCATTCCGACCGGAGTGTCACATCATCGGCAAACGCTATGAGAACACGGTGTACATTGACACGATCGAGTTTTTCATGCAAGGCACAGAAGAGATGGAAGACGCCTGTTGGAAATACGAGCTTTCATACGCCGGAGTTGAGGTGCCGAAGGATGCGCTGCCATACGAATTCACTTCGACGAAGTTCAGGATGCATTGCGCGGACAATGAGCAGTTCGACGAGAGAGACTTTTATTTTGCGGAGTATTACGATCTGGATTACACAAAGCATGATGCAGACTGGCGGTGGTCAGGGTTTGAAAATGAAATCCGGCGGTTTGAGGAAGCCGAGAAATCGCTGGAAAGAGCGGCTGAAGAAATCAGGCGGGACGAGTATGAGTTTAACTCGCTTTCCGATGATTACAGGACGCTCACGCAGTTGGATGTGTATGGCTATCAATCAGATTGGGAGAATTATTTCGGCAACGGCGGAGACGATTTTCCGAGCCTTTTGCTTGCCTACACATTCAGGCCGATCAGGGAAGCAAGAGAAAACCTGTTGGGAGAGTATATCTGTCTTGCACTGTTCCTTGTAGTATCGATCCTGATCGTGATGGTTCTGGTTCATTCTCTGCGCAAAAACCAGGAGCGCTACGAGCGAAACCGTCTCGCGATGACCAGGGCAGTTGCGCACGAACTGAAGACGCCGCTGGCGGTGACGAAATCCTACGTGGAAAACTGGTCCGACATCGACGAGTCGCGCCGCGAGGAGTATCAGAAGGATATGTCGGAGCAGATTGACTACGTGAACGGTTTGGTCGGGGATCTTCTCGAACTTTCCCGGATGGAGATGAAGGTGAAGGAACTGAACCGGGAGCCGGTCAACCTGGGAGAGTTGAATGATATGGTTCTTGGAAAACTGTCCGCCCTCACGGCGGATCGTAAGGTCACGGTCAATAAACCGGATGACACGGAGTCGCTTACGGTTCAGGCCGATCTCGGAATGATGCGGACTGTGCTGATGAACCTGATAACAAACGCCATCCGTTACGGGGAGAAGAAGATCGTGATTAATATCTCGAAGAAACGTGATGCTGTCCGTTATCAGATCACGAACGACGGAACACCGATCCCTGCGGATCAGCTTGACCTCATCTGGGATGCATTTTACATGGTTGATCCTTCGCGGGCGAACAGGAAATTCTCTGGCGCAGATTCAAAATCGGACAAAGATTCCGGTGCGGTCCGGGAGGGCACCGGGCTCGGGCTTGCCTCTTCAGGATTGGGAAAAGATTTCGGTACGGTCCGGGAAGGCACCGGGCTTGGGCTTGCCATTACGCGTCAGATTCTCGAGTTGCACGGTGCAAAATACGGCTGTATCAGCGATGCTAAGGGAACTGTGGTTTATTTTGAACTGTAAGGCGGATGCCTCGGGAATGAACAACGGTTACGTGGCGCCGTTTCCTGGCCGCCCCTCCTGTCAGTTGACAGGAGAGGCGGCTTTTGTGAGTGGCCCCCCCTGCGGGGGCACCCACCAGTTGGGCTTTAAGCAAGTTTTGTGGGTGCGGCTTGCGGCGGGGGCACCCACCGGCTAGGCGTTTAGCAAGTTTAGTGGGTGCGGCTTGCGGTGGAGGTACTCACCAAAGAGGACATTGAGTAACTTCGATGGAGTAAATTCGAGGACTTTGGGCAACTTAGGTAGGGTCTACAATCGGCGTAAATAGTATTGACGCAAACGGTGAGGCATGGTAGAATAACTGAAATACAGTTGTAAGCTTATGAAGCAGAAAATGAACTACGCGCCGCTCCAATTGTGGCAGTGAAAACGGTCAATGCAGTTGTCTGCCCGAACTGTTCGGCACATAACGGGGCAGCGAGAGGATGGCGCGGAGACAGAATAAATGGTTGTATAAATTTCGGAAATATAAGCATCTCAAACGACGAAGGGACAGTGTGATGTCGGACAAAACGTTCAGGGAAAATTTGAAACAAGCGCTTGAGAAGGAAACGAACGGAGTTTCGGAAGAAGGATCCGGTGCTGCAGAGGCTGTCTGCGACGCGGATGGTATCAGCGACGGTAAACGGTCGGAGAGGGAGACAGGGGCTTCGGAAAGCCTTTGCAGCGGGTACCTTCCGGCAGATGGACTCGATCGGAAAATCGATGTCTTTCTGAGCTACTCTTCGCTGAACAAGAACGTGGCGGACGCCGTGGTTGCGGAATTCGAACAGCACGGGATCCGCTGCTGGTACGCGCCCAGGGATATCATTCCAGGGCAGGAGTGGGTGTCGGCGATTCATGACGCGATCACTGCCTGCAGCCTTTTTGTGCTCATTTATACCGACAGTTCCAACGAGTCCAAGCAGGTCGCGAACGAGGTGGCCCTGGCGTTTAACTCCGGGAAAACGCTGATTCCGTTCCGGTTGTCCGATGCGGAGATGAACAGTGAACTAGAGTATTATCTGACGCGCGTGCACTGGTTGGATGCGGTCAACCCTCCGCTGCGGCAGAGCATAGAGAACCTACGTGAGTATTCAGAGAGGATTCTTCGAGGAGATGTTCCGAAGGAATCGAAGGTCCGCAACGCAAATGTGGCCGAGGCCGGCAGCGGGGCGAGATTCCGGTGGTTCTTCCCTGCGTCGGCCGTGTTGGCGGTCGCGGTTGTGGTCGCGATAGTTCTGCTCGTAAAATCCGGGATTGGCAAGAACAAGCCTTCCGGGGATAATAAGGTGCCTGTCACCGGAACAAATGCCGTAACGCCCACGGAGAGCGCGATTACCGTCACCGAACCCCCGACGCCGACTCATTCTCCGGAGGAGGATGCGAAGTATCTGTTCGAAAAGGCTTATGACCTCCAGGGAACGAGCCAGGACAAGGCAGTGCTCGACGAGGCTTATGAGTGTTATATGAAGACGGGTGACGCACTGACCGACGATGAGAAGATCATCGCTGCCATGTTCACGCTGGCCTCATTTTACTATGAAGAGGGATTGCCGGAAGACGCGGAGAAAGGGCTTGCGCTTTATCGAAAAGCAGCGGCGTGCGGCAGCGTCAAAGCGAACAATTTTCTGGGAAATTATTACCTCGAGGCAGACAAGGACGGCAAGAGCGAGGGCAGCAGTCAGGCGGACACGGATCTCGGCGGAGCCATGGTTTCGCACGACTTGTACGAGGCCGTCTCGTACTACGGCAGAGCGGCGGAGACAGGTGATGCCATCGCCCTGTACAGCCTTGGACTCATTTACGAGAATGAATACGACAGCTACACGATAGTGCAGGATTACGGCAAGGCGCTGGAATACTACAAGAAGGCCGAACAAGCCGGGCATGCGTACGCCGCGAAGGCGCGCGAGCGAGTACAAGGGAAAATGCAGAACAACTCAGAGTGACCAATCGGGGAGAAGGGTACTGCAGAACAACGTGGAGTGACCGACCGGGCCGGAGGGTGTTGTGGGACAACGCCGGTGAGTGTTTCGGAGGATGATTGAGGGGAGGAAAGAACGATGCGATGCGTGAATTGCGGTTGTGAAAATCCAAGTTATGCGGTTGTGTGTGAGCAATGCGGAGAGTTCCTGCCGAAGGAAGATCTGATGGGATCGACGCGGGACGAGAGCCCCCGGGATATACCGGGTATGACGCAGGATGAGAGCATCCCTGATTTTTCAGGGACAACGACTGAGGAAAGCGTCCCGAATACCTCGGAGACGTTGGATAACAGTATTCTGGATCTGCTGGCTGAGAAGAAAATCATTTGTTCGTACTGCTGGACGAAGAATAATCGGACGGATACCGTATGCGTTCGATGCGGGATGCCGCTTGAGTATGTGCCGTATGCGGAGCGGGAGGGCGAATTCGGCAAGGTTCCGAGACGCAAGAAGCCGAAGGGTCCGGTGGTTCCGGCGGTGGCGAATCCCATAGCGAGACCGGTACCTGAGGGTATGGTCCGCTGCCGCAACTGCTGGGCGGACAATCCGCGGACAGCGGTGCACTGTGAAAACTGCGGCTACGAACTGCGTTCGGCGAAGACGCGGGCGAGCGCGGAAGAATCATATGATACGCTCAGAAAAATGAAGAATGCGAAGATCATTTGCGTCAACTGCGGCGCAGAGGTGCCTTGGTCGGCAATGACCTGCAGCGGCTGTGGTAAACATCCCCGCGTGTTGAAGCCGGAATATGTCGAAGAGGATGAAGATTCGCCGTTGATCGCGTTGATCGATCTCATAACGAATACGAGGAGATCGGAACAGACGTACAGGCCGTCGGACTGGGTGATTCGGGAGGCGCCGGAGGACAAGCCGTGGGTCAATTATTCGACGGCACGCAAGGTTCGATGCGCGAACTGTCTGGAATTGAATGAACCGGGCTCAACGATCTGCCGGTTCTGCGGCGCTGTCATAACCGTTGAGGCAAGGGCGAGAGCCGCCGGACGAAAGATTTGCACCTGCGGATATAAGAACCTTCCGAAAGTGACCGTCTGCCTGAACTGCGGCGGAGTGATCCTCAACGGAAGCGAAGGAAGCGACACCTGATTTCGGAGAATTTTCCACGCTCCGGACAGACTGTGCATGTTTTTTGAAGAAAGGCTGAGGGGAGGCGAGAGCGATGCGCTGTGCCATTTGCGATTATGAAAATCCGGAATATGCGGTTGTGTGCGAGCACTGCGGCTGCTTTCTGGCGAAAGACAAGCTTCCGCCGGAGAAAAGACGAAGCAGTATCCTGGATCCGCTCGGTGAGAAACGGATCCGATGCGCATACTGCTGGCATTCCAATCCTGCCGGCGTCGAAAAATGTGAGAGGTGCGGGATGGCGCTTTCGCATGTGCCGTACCCGGAGAGGGAAGGCTATGGCGAAGAATTCGTAGAGCGCGAGGGCGCCGAGCACGAAACAGGCGAGCGTGTGTACTCAGAGCGCGGCGAAGCGGGCGATGCTGCAAGGCATGTGGAAGAGAACCGCGGATACCCGGAGCGCGGCGAGGAGAACCGCGGATACCCGGAGCGCGGCGAGGAGAACCGGGGGACAGAGGAAACTT
>CAMKRZ010000015.1 GCA_946415315.1 uncultured Lachnoclostridium sp.
CTGCTGGCCGCCCTGCTGAGGCTCCTCCTGCTGCTGGCCGCCCTGCTGAGGCTCTTCCTGCTGCTGGCCGCCCTGCTGAGGCTCCTCCTGCTGCTGGCCGCCCTGCTGAGGCTCTGTGGACGCCGTCTGGTTCATGAACGTCCGATCCGCATCACTCATTTTCCCGGATACCGCACCGTCTGCGAAATTCTTGTAATAATTCACAACTCCCGGAATCTTGACCGAAGCACCGGAAATCTCCTTGAGCGTCACATTGAGCTGTACATAGATTTCCTTGTCATCAATCGTATAATTGCCTGTCGTCTCCGCTGCCTTGCCGGTCTCCGTAATACGGAAAATGTTGCGTCCCTCCGACAGAACCGTCAACGGGATCAGAATGACATTGGCATCGTTGACTATGACCAGATCCGTCTTCTCGCCGGTTGCTTTGCCGTCGCTGTCCAACACATCCGTCTGAATCGTTTCGAATTTGCCTTCCGCGGCATTATAGCGCTCCAGCTTGAACTCAAACTTCTGGTCAGCCGTCGCGGGCTGATCGTCCACTTTCTTGAAAGCCTTGACGGTTACCGTTTTCTCCTTCGAGAGACCCTGATACACAAAATGGAACTCCGAAGTCTTTCCCATCGTAACTTCACCGGCGCAGACGCCCCAACCGGTAGTCGTGTCACCGAGCGTCATCTTCGCATTCGCAAGCGGCGCAAGATACATGCCGCCGGAAATATGAGTGTCGATGACACTTGCTTTTGCGCAATTCCAAACCAGCTGACGGTTAATCTTGTCAGCGTAAATATTCTGTTCAACGCCGAATTTTCCGTTTACCGTATCCGTGGAATGCTCTCCGGTTCCGTCACAGAAATCGACGAACGTCTTGGAAAGGACAACATTTTCAGACGTTTTAAAGTTGAACACGATCGTCTGATTCGGCTTCATCTTAATATGCAGTCCGCCGTCCTTGCTGAACGGTTTATCGGGACCGTTGTACGCATCCGCATCGATGTAAATCGTAACTCCGTCATCAAAGCCGGAAGTATCAAGATATACCGTGTTGTCCATCACCACGGGCGCCATGGTCGCCTTCTTTGCTGCCATCGCACTCGACACCTGCCTCATATGTGAGATCATGTCATCGACGGCAGAATCAATGTCCTCCTTGTCCATCGTGATGATCATCACATTTTCCGGAGCTGCCTCATTGACAACCTTGCCCGCCGAATCCTCGCCGACAAACACGATCGCTGTCGCAGGAGTTTCGTTTCCGAAACGCATCGTGTCGCTCTCGATCGTACCGACAAGATAGTTGCCGGGAACCTGCTCCGAACCGTTGCCGGACAGATCGGGGTCAAAATTGAAATCGTCGCTCTTTGAATAAACCTTCGTCGCAAAATTCGTTTCGCTGTGGTTGCTCTGCGTGATCTTCGCCGCCACAATACCGTAATTCACGGCATCACCGAGGACCGAAAGAAAATCGTAATCCTTCGTCGGAACGACCTCTGACAGTTTTACCACATCACAGTTTTCAACGACGCATTTCTCCTCATCGCGAACCTTGGTAATTCCCTCATAGGAAACCGTAAATTCCTTCACTGTCGTGGTTTCGGCGACATCATTGCTGTCTATCGCCTTCTTCGCGGAAATGACTGTGCCGGGCTTTGCCTTCAGGATCTTCACCGTGATCGGATTCCAGTTACCGGTGTATTTCTCCGTGGTCGCATGCCCGTTGTTGTCGATCCAGTCCCCGTTGACTCCGCCGATGCCCTGAACTCCGTTACCGTTTTTCACGACAAAATCCACGGTGCTGTCCGTACCATTTGTCTCCAGCGGAGCGAAATAATACGAGTACGTGTTGGATTTGTGCTTTGCGGAAACCAGAATGTAGTATCCGTCATCCGCCGTAATACTCCCCGCTCCCGGATCAAAGGCAATCCGGACCGCATACTCCTGTGTGCCTTTGTACAGATTGATCTCACCGGAGTTTTGCGTGACGGCAGAACTCATAAAAATGTATCCGTCAATCGTATCCGTCTGCGCGATCAGCTTGCTGTAGCCGACCCCGGAATACTCAAACCCTTTTCTGGCGGGGGATTTTCCGTAATACAGTCTCACGCTGGAAGCTTCATACCGGTCCGGATCATATTCCAGGGGAACAAAATCCGGAACACTGTAGTATACATTGCCGGTCTCCGACGTAGTCCAGAACTCCGTGATGTGCAACGTCTGTGTTGCCTTGTTGATATCGTCGATCACGGCAAAGCCATATCCCGCAACATCACCGGTCTGCTTGTCCTTCAGTGTTACAACCACATGATAATTCTCGTTTTCATGCGGTCTGCCGTTGTTCAGCCGCGGCTCCGGCGCAGTTAACGTGGTCTGATCAAACGCGTAGAAATTGATCGTAACCGCAAAATCCGTCACCGGTTCTGCCACGGCAATTCCGATCGTCGAGAACAGTGACATCACCATCACCAAAACCATGACGATCGCCGTCATTTTTCGACGTTTTTTTCTTCCGTTTACTCGTGCTCCTCCTCTTTTCACTGCCATAATTCCCTCTTTCTTTCTTCGTGTTCCCACGTGCTTTTCTTCGTAAAATGAAGTGAAAACAACAAGCCTTACACAACGCGCTGCGTAAAGCATCCGGAAACACGTATGCCAATTTGAACGGGTTACACGGAAAGATGATCATTCCTGCAGAAACTTCTTTGATCTTCAGAACACTCTTTTTTCAGATACACGTATAGACAATTCCCCCGCAAAAAATGATACCTTCCCATAAAGAATCATAGCATTGTGAGCGTGATACGTCAAACCAACGAAGACGCGAGATCGTTTCGTCTGAGCGTTTCGTTGCGTAGTTGAAAAATTTGTGGTAATTATCCTGTATAATTGACGCAAAATACGTAATTTTGCATAGTTGTGCATAATCGCTTATGCTGAGACGGCTACATGTACATGTGGTATCCAAAGCCATAACCGTCTTCCCCTGCCGATTCTCCTCTGCACCGTTGACATGATCCTCGCGCTGATGCTATACTTTGGGCGAAAAGTTTATTTGCGACGGAGGCCACCATGTTTGACAACGAAAGAGGAAGTTTCCGCAGCGGGATCACCAACTTTTCCATCTGCTGCCTGGCTTCCCTGATCTACTGTCTCGGTATCAACTTCTTCATTCTCCCCGGCGGATTGTATTCCGGCGGGTTTACCGGTATTTCGCAGTTGTTGTCTCTGTTTGCGAAGGGCACCCGGCTTGAACCGTACAACATCAAGGGTGCGATCTATTTCATACTCAACATTCCCATCATGATACTCGGCTGGCGCGTTCTCGGCAGCAAACCGATGCTCAAAGCAGGCTTTACGATCCTTCTGGAAAGTGCGCTGATGTCGTTCCTGCCGATCCCGAACGAACCGATCATCAGCGACACCCTCACCAACACCATCGTCGGCGGTTTCTTCGAAGGTGTCGGCTGCGGTCTTCTGTACATCGGTTTCGGCTCCGGCGGCGGCACAGACACCATCGGCATCGTCCTGAGCCGTAAATTCCACTCTCTGAGTATCGGCAAAGTCTCCCTCGCCATCAACATCGTCGTGTACGCGGTCTGCGCGATCGTCTTCAATCCGGAGGTCGCTGTCTACTCGATCATCGCCGCGTTCTGCTGCTCTCTTGTCATCGATAAGATTCATCTGCAGAACCGTGCTGTGACGGTCAACGTCTTCACCAACCGCGACCGGGAGATCGGCGACTGGATCCGCGACAACATCAACCGAAGTGCCACGGTATTCACCGGCACCGGCGTCTACTCCGGCGCGGAGCGCAAACTTGTGATCAGCGTCATGTCGGAGTACGAGTACTACCGTCTGAAGCGCACGCTGCCGGATCTCGACCCCACGGCTTTCGCCAACGTCTATCCGTCCTCCGCGGTGTTGGGAGACTTCGAGAAACGGCTGTCGTAGGCACACATTTTCCGAATTATATGCAATAAAGCGCAGAGGAACGCCGCATGGCGGACAATCTCTGCGCTTTCTTATTTC
The DNA here is from genome assembly GCA_946415315.1 of uncultured Lachnoclostridium sp. GTDB lineage: Bacteria > Bacillota > Clostridia > Lachnospirales > Lachnospiraceae > ISDg. The sequence continues at coordinate 4,027 of CAMKRZ010000015.1, forward strand.
TGAAAAATCTCCGCTGAAAATACTCTCGTTGGGGAATCCCGGTTTTCTACCGGACCGTATCGTTTTCTGCCCCGCCCTTTTTCCTCTTTCGGAATACCGCAAATGCCAGCACACCGACCACAAGGATTCCGGCTGCTGCACAGACAACGGGGACGATCCACTTCCGCGGCTGAGACTCCGCTTTCGTTGTCTCAGCAGGCGCTCCTGTCACCGTAGGCTCCGGAGCCGGCGTGGGAGTTATCTCCGCCTCACCCGGATCGTCCGATGTATTCTCTCCCGCAACGACAACCTTACTCGCCTTCACCTGCTTTGCATCGATCGCCTCGCCTTTCACCAGTGCCTCGACAATGCCTTCCGCAGCATTGGTAATTCCGCTGTAGAGCACAGGGTTCTCCGGGTCAAGTACAAGCACGGTGTACTCACCTTCCTGAAGCGTAACCTTGTTGTACTCGATCCTCTTCGCATCGCGCGAGGCAAGGATATCGAGCAGGCCGCACTGCAGTGTGATCTTCTGCTTCTCGGTGGAAGGGATCACCACGTAGTAGCGTTCCGTGCTCGGAAAATCAAACAGAAGTTTTCCCGAATCGTACACGGCTCCGCAGACATGCTGCTCCTGCGCGAACTCGCAGTTTTCGCCGTCAGCGAAGACCACCTGCTTTCCTTCGCTGTCGAAAATATTCACGAAGGAATCGCCCTCATAGATGAGAAAGCCGTAATCGGAGCGGCAGGTCTGAAGTCTCGAACCGTCGCCGATGGCGTCCAGCGCGGCAAGGTAAAGCTCCGGCGCATGCGCAACGAACGGATTGATGAGGTCACCCTCACCCACTTCTGTGGGAGCGCCCAAGAAGTTGCTCACGACAGAGAGCCCGCTCTCCGCCCCCATGAACGCGGATCGCAGCGTCTTCTGCGCTGTCAATACGTAAAATGCAGGCGAGATCAGCGTGCTCGCCAGCGTCGCGATCTTGCGGTCCATGGAGATGATATTGTCGGTATGAATCTGAAAATCCCCGGCAAATGAATATCGGAGATAGATCGGCAGAAACGTCTCATAATACGTGGCATAATCGTCGTCGGTGATCGATGTCGGCAGCAGGTACGTTGTCCCGAACCGACCGTATCCCCACTCACCCGGAGCAACTTTGGGCACCGGATCCGCCGGATGTACGAACGAGACGATGTTGGCGTACAGCGCCTCCGAGGCTTCCTGCAACCGCAACGTGTTCCGCGGGCAGGCAAAGCAGTAGGCGTAAATATTTTCCGGAGACACGTTCCCGAGCTGCGATTCCGAAGCCAGCTTATCGAGAGAAGCTGCAGCCAGATTGCTCACCGCCGCGCCTCTCGAGTAACCGGTCAGAAGAACGGACACCTTGCGGCCCTCGGGCATTTGCCGGATATACTCCGTCAGGTCGTTCACTACAAGGTCCGCGCACGTGCGGAAGCCCTCGTGATCCTCCGTCGTTCCGAGCGTAAAATTGCCGGCCCACTCCGTCTGGTAATTTCCGCCTCGCACCACCGCTACGATCAGCGACTCGTTCTCGCCGATCTCCCGGACACCGTAGGCATACCCGATCGTATCCGGTCCCGGAAATGTGTAATGCACCGTCTTCTCATCGTAGCGAATGTTCAGAAGGTCAAACAGCGCAAGCAGATTCGAGGCGTCCGATTTCTCACCGGCGCCGAAGCCCGCGACCGCCAACCGCAAGGACATCCGGGCGAGCTCCGGGTTCATCCGGTAGGAAGACTCCGCGAAGAAACTGTCACGGTAAATGTACCCAAGCTCCGTGTCCTCCTGCGTACCGGAGACGCCGCTCGTCTGATACGGAAAACTGCCTTCCAAGTCCTCCGCATACGCCGTGTGCGAAAAAAGAGCGCAGAAAAGAAAGACCAGTAAAACCGCCATCTTTCCGATTCTGCGCTGTTGTGTTCTCATACTATCCCTCAATCAGTGGCAGCGGCACGCATATCCGCGGAGCAGATACAGCACCAGGAAAATGTTCTTCTTCGTCTCCGCGCCTGTCGTCTCGCGCTTGCGGATCGTCTCAAGCGCGCGGATACACGTGTAGCGGGCGCTGTCCGAGAGTTCCTCCATCCCTTCGGGTGCCGGCTCCATCGCAATGAAGGCCAGCAGTCGCAGGAGCACTTTCTCGTTGAGCTCTGCGTTCTCTCCGCCCTCTTCACCGAGCAGGCACGTCAGATCGAGGATCATTTTCTTCACCTCGCCCGTCGTGAATTCCTCGCCCATCGCGCTGAGCAGAGGCTCCTCGTCCTCACCGATATTTTCCAGATACATTTCCACTGCGTCCATATTTCACTGCCTGCTCAATTCTTCTGCCTGCCGCGCAAGTTCCTCCGCCTGTGCGCGCATCTCCTCAGCCTTCCTGGCCAACAGTTCCGCCTGCGCCGCCTTCTGTCGCGCCTCCGCGGAATCCGGCTGCGCGCCCATCGGCTGTGTCTGCGGCTGGACCTGATGCAGCTGCTGATCGACAAACTGATCCTGCTTCCGCTGCTGGTCAAGCATCATCTGCTGCTGACGCCGCTGCTCATCATACACATCCTCAAAATACGGATTGTACTGTACCGACATGTCATCGGCATGATCCATCTCCGGATTGACCAAAAGCGGTGTATTGTCCTTCTTCTGCACGGCAGCCGCATTCGGATTCTTCCCGAACACCTGTCTCCCGAGTATCCAGGCAAAGCCGCCGTTCAGAGCCGCCATGATTGCACTGAACACCTTCAAGCTGATGTCCGTATCCTCGTCGAATATCATTCCGACAAATATAGCCAGAAACAGACACACAAATGTCAGCAGGAATCCATTGAAGTACTTACGACATCCTCCCATAACGAAGCGTTACCTCCCCAAAACGAATGCTCTCACGCGAAGAGTTTCGTAACGTCGATTCAGTATATCATACTGAGCGGAAAAAGAAAAGGGGGCTGCCGCAGCAACCCCCGACTTTACGACTCTCCTCCGTTCCGAAGCGTAGCCGATTCTCCCGGTTACTTCTTCTTCAGAACGGCACGTCCGATGGCAATCAAAATACACGTTCCGATCACGCCTCTGATGATGCGGAAAACAAGCATGTTGCTGGCAAGTAATCCAAACACAATATTACCGACCACGCCGCCGACAATACCCAAAATGATATAAACGAGAATGCCCTTGGACTTGCTTCCCATCAGCATGCCCGAAAGCCAACCGCATACAGCACCAACAAGAATTATGATAATCCAATCCCACATATTTGTATCCCTCCATTATATTGCATTGACAGACAACATTATGTGCCTGTGTCGCGTGATTTTGTTCTCACTGACAAGGCAATCATACCACGTTTTTTTGCTAAATGCAATACGCTTAGCACCGAAAAAGTAAATTTAATCTACTTTTAATTTTCTCTTAACGCATCGTTTATTTCTCGGAAAATTTTGCATATCACTGTGCACGCTGCCAATAGCTAAGGTTCGCGCAGATGTTTCGAACATTCAGAGCGCCTGCTACTGGTAATTATATTTTACCGTCGTTGTGACTGGTGAAACGTCCCGTGTCCGCTTTCAAGTGATATAAAAAGCCCCCCCTCACATGCGAAGCATCAGCTCTTCCTCAATAACCTCGCCGCCGCGAATGTAGTGCCGAGGCACGCGCTTGCTGACCGCGCAGGTCAGCTCGTACGGGATGGTCCCCGCGAGTTCCGCCATATGCTCGATCGGATTGCGCGGTCCAAACACTTCAACCTCCGAGCCGATGACAACACCGGGCTTGCCCGTGAGATCGATCATGCACATGTCCATGCAGATCTTGCCGCGCTGCGGCGCCGGTCCTTCGTCGGTCATCAGGCTGCAGCGGTTGGACAGACAGCGGAAGAAACCGTCCGCATAACCGTACGGCAACACACCGATCCGCGTCGTTTGTTCCGTCTTATAGATGCCGCCGTAGCTGATCGCCGTCCCGGCGGGATAAATTTTGATCGTGGAGACGTTAGTCTTCAGCGTCATGACAGGCTTAAGCCCCAGTTCAGCGGCAAACTCGCCGTAACCGTACAGCAAAAGTCCCGGCCGTACCATATCGAGGTACGTCTGCGGATACCGCGCGACTGCGCCGGTGTTCGAGCAATGGCGCAGGCGGAATTTGTGGCCGCTGCGCTCCTCCACCCCGCTGATCACATCGGTGAAAAGCTTGAACTGATGCTCCGTATACGCCTTCGCTTCCTCCCCGGGCTCATCGGAAACCGCAAAATGAGTGAACACTCCTTCGGCATCCAGTCCCGGCATGGAAACCGCTTCACATATACCTTCTACTCCTGTAGAAAAGAGGTCTCCGTCGCACAGATAACCGAGTCTCGACATGCCCGTATCGACCTTGATGTGGATTCGAAGCGTGCCGCCGAGGCGTGTCGCCTCCTCCGAGTACTCCACCGCCTTCGCCTTACACGTTACCGCCTGCGTGATGTCATACTGAAGCAGCCGCTCCACCTGCTCCTTCGGCGTGTGACCGAGGATCAGGATCGGCATCGTGATGCCGTTCAGGCGCAGTTCCATCGCCTCATCGATGCTGCTGACCGCAAGATAGTCGGCTCCGTTTTCCTGCAGCGTGCGCGCCACGATAACAGAACCGTGGCCGTAGGCATCCGCCTTCACGACTCCGAGGAATTTTACGCCCTCGCCGACGCGTTCGCGCAATGTGCGATAATTGTGAACCAGTGCGTCCAGATCGATCTCCGACCAGGTGCGTTTCAGTGTTGATTCCATATTTCCGCCTCACCTTATAGAAACGTTGTGAACACAAAAAACGGCTTTGAAAAGCTCTCCGTCGTTTTCTTGACAGCCTTGCGTTCACTCCTTGCATCATAGCACAAAAGGGCTGCAAAGACAACTATTCGGAACTTTGAATTCTTCTGACATCTGTATGATTACCTGCGCAGTAACCGCCGAAATTCGCACAGGCACATGCGGTTCCGGCCGCAAAAAAGGCGCCTTATCGGCGCCCTTTCGGAATCCTTATTGATACGGTTTCAGATACATCTCCGTTCCGTCGATTGCAATGGTTACCAACTCTTCCTTCATCGGAAAATAAGAAAAGTACTGAAGAACCGTCTCCTTTCCGTTCGCCGTGATCCGGTCGGTAATCTTCCGATACTTTCCCTGCACCCCGGACTCATCCAGCGTCGAGAGAGAACTGCTCCACCGGACAAACCAGTGATCGCCCTTCTCGCCGCGGATGCGCATCAACACGGCAACCTTACGGTTGTTCGGGTCCTCTAACCAGAGGCGGGTTACGTACTCCTCGTTATCCAGCTCATTGCGATAGAAAAAGCCGCTCTTTCGGATTACATTGATCGAATCGAGCATTTTCCCCTGGGGAACATCATTCTCGTCAACGACGTCCCACGCAATGCAGTCGAATATGAATTCGTCCTGAGAGAACCGAACCGAATGCGATTCCTCCATCCCGGAATACAACAGGTCATCCGGCGTCAGCCGATACCCCCACATATGCGCAACAAGTATGATCAGAAGCAGGATCATGACAAGCATCGCCAGCCCGCTCAAAACAAACCCGCGCACATGCAAAATTCGAAGTTTCCGGTTTTTCTCGCACAGAATTTTCTCCGGCTCCTCCGCCCGAAAAAAATCGTCCCCGACTTCAAAAAGCGCCTTGATCTGCTCCCGGCAGTCATCGGAAGGGTACCCGAGCCCGCTCTCCCATTTGGCGACCGCACTCCGGCTGACAAAAATCTTCTCCGCCAGGTGCTGTTGCGACAGCCCGGCCTCACACCGCTTCTCCCGCAACTTGTCCTTAAACTCTTTCATTTCGTACAACCTCCCCGTTCGTGTTGCGAGAATCATATCATGTACACGGAAAATGCGGTTGTTACTTTTGTTCATTTCCGCGGAAATCGTTGTTACTTTTGTCTGTTCCGCGAAAAATGTTGTTACTTTGCCAAAAACTCAGCCGTCGATCGGCATCCCCGTCGTGGTTCCGTCCGCAAGGTGGATGATCAACCGTCCGGTGCCGGTCGCATTCTGGTGCTGGCCCTCGATCAGGATCTCCTCGATCACCTGGCAGCACGAACTTGCGATCACCTTAGGCTTGCGCCCTTTCTGAACCTCCTCCGGGTCGAGGTCGAAGGAATCCTTCATGTTGACGTAATGGTAGAGCTGCAGACCGACGGTAAACTCGCGCTCGTCATCCACCGGCTCTCCCTGATAATTGAACTTCAGGTAGCTGTGCGTCTTCTGGTCGTACTCGACTTCCAGTCCTTCCGAGAGCTGGTAGAACTCCGTGTGCGCGCCCGCAAGCGCCTCGTCACGGAGCATGCGCATCAAAGCATGCTTGAGCTGTGCGCCGCTTAAACGCACTAAATACACCGGATCATCGTACGGGAAGCAGACCGTAAAGTCGCCCTTCGTCACAACCGGTCCGAGTGCCTCGTTTCGGATCGAGCCCGATGCGAGCAGGAAAATATCAACGCCGAGCGCATTTTTCAAAATATCGGAGAACAGGTCGCCGAGCTCCGTCTCACGGTTGCGCGCCGGATGCGTGAGCTCGCGGACAAATCTCGTGAGGATCTGACCGTACTTGGCGTCCGTCTGCGTCTGGTACACATCGATAACCTTCTCGATCGCAGGGTCCTTCGGGCAGGTCTGCGCGTTGATCGGGATCGGCTGCCATGTGTAGCTGTCGATGCAATTGTTGTCCGTGTCGACCACGAAGTCGAAGCGGCCAATCTGGTCTGTACCGGTTCCCGCCTGTACGATCGGGATTCCGTTCACCTCAGCCGGCTCGGTCAGGAACGTGTGCGAGTGTCCGCCGATGATCACGTCGACGCCCCACGCCGGGTTCAGCATCGCTGCCAGTTTCTTGTCCTCCTCAAACCCGATGTGAGTGAGAAGCACCGTAAAATCGACATCGAGCGAGTTGTACGTATTGCAGATGCGCCCGATCTCGTCCGCAGCGTCCTCGAGCGTGACGAAGGTTCCGATCAGATTGTCCTTGCGGCACTGCGCGAGCGCGATCTCGGTGATGATACCGATAAACAGAATTTTCATGCCGTCGATCTCGATGATCTTGCACGGCGCGAACAGTCTCTTGTGGTTTGTGGAGATGTGCAGGTTCGCATTGATGATCGGGAACTCCGCGCATTTTTCGAGAAATAAAAGATGCGAAAGGCCGTAGTCAACCTCATGGTTGCCAACCGTGACGATGTCCGGCGCGAGGATGTTCATGATCTGGATCGTGGAGACGCCCTTGAATTCGGAGTCGATGATCGAGCCCCGGAACATGTCGCCCGAAATGGCGTAGATGACGTTCTTCTCCTCCCTGCGTACCTTGTTGATGTATCCCGAGAGCATGGAAACGCCGCCCACCAGGTTCTCATCGACATTTTCCGCGAAGAAGTCGCCGTGCATGTCGTTGGAGTGGAGCAGCGTAAGTTTCTTGGTGTTCTTCACTATTTCGTACCTTTCCTCTTTCCGTAAAATGACAGCCTTTGTTTATTATATCACACGCGAACCGACCAAACAACGCATTTCCGTCCGGATCACGGCTTCAGTTTCACCGTCATCGTCACCGGGTTGTGGTCCGAGCACACGAAGTCATACGAAAGCGTCTCGCAGGAGACCACTTCCACGTTGGACGAGACGATATAGCCGTCGATCACGTAGTACTGGAAGGTCGCCTTGTCCGAGCCTGCGTACACCGTGTCCAGGCTGCGGCAAGTCGGCACGCGGTTGTCCGCCACGAACGTATAATTGCTGCCGAACTCCTCGACATCGATCTTGCCGCACTGCCATTTGTCGGGATCGATCGGATAGTTGCTCGTGTCGATGTTGGAAAATGTCTGATTGAAGTCTCCGCCGGCGATGACATAGTTGCCATTTTCCACCTCAGCGTCAAACACCTCGCGCAGCAGTTTCGTCTGCTCGATCTTACCCTCGCCGGAGTCATACGCCTCGAGGTGGAGATTGATGACCACAAGTTCCTTGTCGCTGCCCTCAATCGGCATGCGCTGTATCGTCAGACACCGTTTCAGGTTGGCAACTCTCACCGGCCACGAGAACGGGCACGGAAGTTTCACGCGCTCCGCCGACGTGATCCGATACCTCGAGAGCATCTGGATCCCGCTGTACACGCGACCGATCGGCGGGATCGGGTAAGGAACGTAACTCACCCGGAAGTTATAGGCAAATGCCGACTGGTAACCGGTTTCCGAGAGCCCGTTCAGCAGGTCCTTCAGCCGCTTCGTCTCATCGATCCCGTACGAGCGCGAACTGTCCACGTCAATCTCCTGAACCAGCATGATATCCGGCATGACCTTCGCGATCACGCCGAACATTCCCTCCAGATTTTCGTTGACCCGGTCCCTGTCCGCCGTGTACACGCCGCTACCGCCGTCCATGAAGAAGTCCGCGTTGTCACCCAGCGCACCGTAGCCGAAGTTCCACGTCATCAGCGTGATTTCCGTATCCAGCGGCGCCGCGGGAAGCGTGCTCTCTTCTCCGTCTGATCCGACTGCATGCATCACCATCATTCCCTCGTAGTCCGACGGCTTATACTCCGTGATCGTCAGCCACAGGATAAAGCCGACTGCGAAAAGCACAACCGCTCCGATCACGACCCCGACCGCAAGCAGTATTCTCAGCCAAATGGGCTTCTTCCTGCGCGGGACTTCCATTATCTCCGGTTCGGGGTTTATAGTCTCATTTACGTCCATAGCGATATTCCTTTCCAAGCAGCATTTTCGCAACTCTGCGTCCGTTTTCTTTCGGAAAATGATTACTTCCTCTCACCGAGAGCCACTCCCGCGATCTCGCCCGGAGTCCTCACAATGTACGTGGCTCCCGACTCGCGCAGTTCCTCCTCGTTGCCGTAACCGTACAGAACGCCGACGGAATCGACGCCGACCTCGACGGCAGCTTTAATATCATAGAAGCGGTCTCCGACCATGAGGATATCTCCCCGATCCTCATCGCTCAGGCCGAGTACCTCCATAGCCTGACGCATAAACACGGCCTTGTTCGGGTCTCTCCCCTCCAGCGACGGTCCGATGATCCCCTCGAAGAAGTCCCTCACGCCCTCGTGCTTCGCCACAACCTCCGCCATGTTCTGCGGCTTGGACGTGACGATCATCATCCGGCAGCCGGCATCGCGGAGCGTCTGCAGCGTGTCCTTTACGCCTGCAAACAACGGTGCCAGATAGACACCCTCGCTCTCGTAATACTCGCGGTAGACGCGGATCGCCTCAAAGCTGTCCTCGTCCGACAGTCCGTAAAATTCATGGAACGAGACATACAAGGGCGGCCCGATGAAACGCTTCAGAAGATCCCGGTTCGGTGTCTCAATGCCGAAGTGCGCGAGCGCCCTGCCCGCCGCCTCGACGATCCCGAATTCCGACTGCGTCAACGTGCCGTCCAGATCAAAAAAAACATATCGATACATTCCCAAACCTCACAGTGGTCATTTTTCGTAAACCCAAACATCTCATGATCACAATCGGCCCCAAATCCTGTCACCCTCCGATCTGCATCAGGTCCGTGCTTCGGATCTTCGTGTACAGCCGGTACGTGACCGCCGCGACCACGACGATCAGGATCGCCGTCACCAGATCCGAATAGCCGCCTGGCAGCATAAGCACGGCAACGCCTGGCAGAAGCGCCGCGAAGAGGGACAGGATGCTCAGAAACACCGCAGCGCTCTGCTTCACGATCTCCGTCTCCGTCTCCCATTTGAGTTTCGGGAACTTCAGATTGACGAAAAGCCCCCACGTCGCGGAGAAAATGCAGTACACGAGCGGTACCAGCAGAAGCCACACTCGCTGCAGCAATCCGACGCGCATCGTGAACAACAGGATCACCTCGGAAAGACAGTAAAACGGCGCGGTCACCATCATGCTGAACAACAGTTTCGCGTTGAGGATCGCCTCGGATCCAATCGGAAGACTTCTGATGACCCACCAGCTCTTCCCCTCAATGGAGATGGAAGCCGAGGATGGGCTCATCATACAAAAGACAGCGCCGATCAGGAACGGAAATGCCGCCGTCGGGTGCGCCTCAAACGGCAGATTGGCCGCATTGCCGAACAGATTCTCAATATTGAAAAACGCGAGCGCCACAGAGAGCGCGACGACAATGACCGGGCCGATGATCGTGTTGGAGACATAGAGACCGGACGCAAAATACCGCCCTGCCTCCTTGCGGAGCAACGCCTCCGTCACGGAGCGCGACCGTAGTTCGGTGATCTTATAATCGCGATGCGCCGCCATCGGCGTAAGTTTTGCGGAAATTGAGAACAGATTGCGCCCGATCACAAGAAGCGTGAGCGCAAACACGGCGATCGAGACTGCCGCAAGAATGCCGATGCCCGCGGGCTTGTCCCCGGAGAACCACGAACCCCAGGTCTTCGTAAACGGCGTCTTTTCCTCGATCTTCACAAGAGCCTCCGCCGCTTTCTCCGCAATGCGGTCATTCATTTCCTTCGATGAGAGCTGTCTGCCGTCCTCGCTCTTCATGATGTCCGACATGTTGATCGAGACGGCGCTGCCGCCCGAGAACACCATGGACAGCGAAAGCGTGCCGAGGACTACCAGCACTGCGAGCAGCACTTCCGCAAGGACTTTGTGCCGCACGCGCGCGATCAACGCGGAAAAAACGATTCCCACCCACGCGGCAAGCGCGACCGGAAGGATCGGCAGCACCAGGATCGCGGGCAGAAGAAAAATCCAGAATTTTGCGCCGGGATGTTCACCGACCGCATAGACAAGGAAAGCAGGGACCAGCACCAGCACGGTGACGATCACGCCCTCAATATACATTTTCGCAAGCCGCGCCGAAGCGACCGGAAGACTTCGCACCGGCAGGGACGCCATGAGTTCGCGGTCTTTCGCGCGGTACAGATTGCCTCTGGATTTGAACAACCCGAACATAAACGTCAGCGCCATCGCAAGCGCGGGATACAACATCGGGATCGCGCGCCCGATGCGGTACGTCCGCAGCGCGTAAGCAGCACCTGCGATATATGCGACCGCCATGACCAGCAGAACCGCGATCACGTACATGATCGCTTTCTGCCTCTTTCTCTCCGAAGGATCCTTCGTGTGGCGGTAGACATTGAAGCCGGCGTAATTCACCATCTCCGCTTTCAGAATTGTCGTAAATGTATTCATAGATCTACATACCTTCCGGGTCAGCCGGGCATTTTCCGACCGATGGCTCAATCCTTTTTTTCCACCGTCTCCATGAAGATCGCCTCAAGAGAGGAACGATCCCTGACGACCTCGCTCATCAGGCCCGAAGTGACAAGGTGTCCTTCCTTGATGATGGCAACCTTGTTGCACAGTTTCTCGGCCACGTCAAGGACATGTGTGGAGAAGAAGATCGCCGCTCCGGCCTCGGTCATTTTCCGCATGATCTCCTTCAGAAGGAACGTCGCCTTCGGGTCGAGACCCACAAACGGCTCGTCCATGATCAACAGTTTCGGCTCGTGAATGAGGGCCGAGATGAGCACCAGTTTCTGCTTCATGCCGTGCGAATACCCCGAGATCAGATCGCCGAGCGAGTCGGTGATCTCGAACATATCCGCGTACTCCGCGATGCGCGCCTTGCGCTCCGCTTCCGATACACCGAAAATGTCCGCGATAAAGTTCAGATACTGAACACCGGTCATGAACTCGTAGATGTCGGGATTGTCCGGCACGTACGCGATGCGGCGTTTGACCTCCTCCGGCTCCTTTGTGATGTCGAGCCCGTCAATCAGGACCGTCCCCCGGTCAAACGCATGAATGCCGGTGATCGCCTTCAAAAGCGTCGTTTTGCCCGCGCCGTTGTGCCCGATGAAGGCGTAAATGTCGCCTTTCTCCACATGGAGCGTGATCCCCGAAACACCCTTGGTCGTCCCTTTGTATATTTTCTCCAGATCACGGATTACCAGCATAATGACCTCTCCTTACACGTCGTCTTTCGGCTCATCCGCCGACGGTGCAGCCGACGGATCACCGTACTCCGCCGAATCCCACCAGCGTTCCCGATTCTCATGATCCTTCTTCTGCTGCTCGCGCTGTTCCGACTTCGACGGCTCCTGCTCCTTCACATCGTCCTGCAGGCTGAGCGCCTCCCCGATCATTTTCACATAGGAAAGTTCGATCGTCGCATAAGCGGACTGAATCTCCCGGGTCGTATCCCCGTCGGGTTTCACCTCAAGCGGATTGGTTGCCCTGCAAAGCACGACGTGGACTTTGTCCTTCACAAAGCTGATCTCAACCGAGGAACTCTCCAGACGCTTAAGGTTTTTGTGCAGCTCGATCAGCGCCCGCATCAGCTTAGGAGTCAGCGCGTAAAATGCCTCTGCCTTGTCTTCGCAGAAGCAGCGGAACAGCTTGTTAAACTCACTGTCCTCCGTCTCGATCTCCGGAATGGTCTTGAACGTGAGTACTGATCTCGGCCGGATCACCAGAGGCTTCTGCAGACACTTCGGCGAATCATAGATGATCCATGCATCGTGATGATTGTCGCCTATGTGATTATCCGCCCTGCGAAACCGAATGCCGTTCGGACAAACTCCTTCCAGATAGTCATCGCTGTAGGAAAGATTGCCGGCAACCAGGCCATCCTCACCGATGTCATCGTCGGTAAACCCTCTGTCCGGGTTATACTTGTACTGAGAAAACAGTTTGTCGGCGGCATCCGAAACGATCATGATCTTCAGCCTCCGCATGCAGTCTTTGATCGCATCCGCATTTTTCCGGGAAAACTTATAGAGAACAATGGCTGTCACCAACAAAACCACTCCGATGGCAACCATGATCAATACAACCTTTTGCTTCCCGGTCTGCGTCTCGGCATCCTTTATCCACGATACCATGCTCACCATGCCGCAGAGCACTGCTACCCATACTACATACAGCACCGTCAATATGGTGCCCTTGAACGAATATTTTTGATACTCCTCCCGAAGTTGTTCAAACCGTTCCATTGTAATCCCCCCATTTTTCGAAATATACATCACACTATGTAAGCGAATTCTGCTTTATACCGTGTGACCAAAGCGAAACTTTACACCGTATAATCAAAGCAGCTGCGTACGGCCGTGTACGGACGCACCTTGGTCGTCGCGACCTCCACATGCGCGGGATGCACCGCATAACCAGCCAGGGCCGCCTCATCCGTGAACGCGGAGTTGAGGATCAAATCGGCGTTGGAGCTCGCAAGCCCGTCCGTGTAAACCTTGATCTCAACGATTCCCGGCACCTTGTCCTTCAGACCTTCGAGACCTTCCTTGATGCCCTTCTTGATCTGCGCCTTCTCCTCGTCGCTGTACTCGGACTTCAGCGTCCATACAATTACATGCTTTACCATTTTCATTCCTCCTGTAAGAATACATTTATCGAATTGTTCTTCACCAGCTCAAACTGATGCAGAACGCCTCGTGGTCGATCACTTGTCTCGATTCAACCCGAAACCGTTTTATAAAAATCCCTTTTTCGATTTTTCTGTTAACTGTTTTGTAAACCGCGACAACCCTGATCACACCATTCTCAATACCTGCTGCGGCAAAAGATTCCCGCAGTCTTTCTTCAAAGAACTTCTTTTCGCGAGGCAAAATAAAGTCTGTCGTTAACTTCTCTGTTCTCGGGTCAACCGGTACATCGATATTATTGTCAATAATAAACTTCAGATTTTTCTTAATTATGGTCTTTGCCTTGGCAACGTCTTCATCGCTATACGGAACGCAGCCGTATATCATATCACAAAATGCATGCCCGAGTTTTGCTTCCTTCAAACATTGCAACTGAAACGACTCAACAACTCTGTCAGCCGACGCTGACAACATTTTCACCCTGATTGATCCGGCACTGTTGAGCTTATCATCGTATTCCTGTTTCATACGGTGCAGTTCATCTTCAAAACCCATAGTCACCTCCGAATATTCCGTTTACAGCAGCATCCCAACGGCGTCCTTCCATCCGCGGATCCGTTTTGCGCGCTCCTCGCCGCTCATCGTCGGTCGGAAAATGCTCTCGCCCTCGCCGCCGTGTGCCAACTCCTCGTCCGTCCAAAAGCCTGTGGCAAGCCCGGCAAGGTACGCAGCTCCCATCGCAGTCGATTCCACGCAAGCCGGCCGGATCACCTCCGCGTTGCTGATGTCCGCCTGCGTCTGCATCAGGAAGTCGTTCACGCTTGCTCCGCCGTCCACCCGGAGCGCACCGACCGGGCTGCCCGCGTCATTTTGCATCGCGTCGACGATGTCGTTGACCTGGTACACGATCGCGTCAAGCGCCGCGCGGATGATGTGGTAACGCCCGACACCGCGCGTAAGACCCGTGATGACTCCCTTGGCCTCGGGTTTCCAGTACGGTGCTCCAAGCCCGGTAAACGCGGGCACGATGTAGCAGCCGTTCGTGTCCGGCACCTTCTGCGCCAGTTCCTCCGTCTCCGCCGCCGTCGCGACCAGGCCGAGCTCATCGCGCAGCCACTGCACGACCGCGCCGCCCATGAAAACCGAGCCTTCCAGCGCGTACGTGACCTTGCCGCCGCGTCCCCACGCGATCGTGGTGACGAGCCCGTGTTCCGAGCGGATCGGCGTCTCGCCGGTGTTCATGAGAAGGAAACATCCGGTGCCGTATGTGTTCTTGATATCGCCGATACTCCACGCTTTCTGCCCGAACAATGCCGCCTGCTGGTCTCCCGCTGCCCCCGCGATGCGGATGGGACCGCCCAGGAATTCCGGCGCGGACTCCCCGTACACTTCACTGTTTCCGACGGGCTTCGGAAGCATGCACATCGGAATACCGAGCCAGCTGCAGATATCCTCATCCCACCTGAGCGTGTGAATGTTAAACAGCATCGTCCGCGAGGCATTGCTCAGGTCGGTCACGTGGCACCTGCCCTTCGTCAGTTTCCACACAAGCCACGTCTCAACCGTTCCGAACAGAAGCTCCCCTCGCTCGGCACGTTCCCTCGCCCCGTCCACATGGTCAAGGATCCACGCCAGCTTTGTCGCCGAAAAATAAGGATCGAGCACGAGTCCGGTCTTCTCGCGGATCGTCTCCGCGTACGGCGCCAGCCGCTCGCAGTAATCCGCGGTTCTGCGGCACTGCCACACGATCGCGCGGTAGATCGGTCGCCCTGTCTCGCGGTCCCACACGATCGTGGTCTCGCGCTGGTTCGTGATGCCGATGGCATCAATCTCCGCCGCTGTGATGCCGGCCTTGCTCATCGCCTCGACCGCCACGCCGAGCTGCGTCGACCACAGTTCCATCGCGTCGTGCTCCACCCAGCCAGCCTGCGGATAGTACTGCGTGATCTCCTTCTGCGCCACGCTCACGATCTCGCTGTCATGATTGAAAATGATCGCCCTCTCCGACGTCGTTCCCGCGTCGAAGGCCAGAATGTATCGCTCCATATGTACTACTCCCTGTTACTATTTTTCACTTTCTATCATTGACCGGGTAATCGGTATAGATATAATATTTTGAATTCATTGCATAAACACTAATCGTTGCCATCCCTTCATCAGTATCATGATTTATACCGTATACCATACTTTGCTCATTCATCAATCTTCCGTTTTCATCGTATGTAAATTCTATTTGGGTATAATCCATTCGATCTTCGGTCCCGTCTTTCCACAGCAATCTTCCGTCTTCACTGTACTCCCAATATATGTCACATATCGCGTCGCACATATTTACGCGCTTCTTCTCACCGTTATCATAGTATGTGATCCCATAAAAGATTTCGTTTTCTCCATCGTATTTTGACCAGATTGATTTCCAAATCATATCGCCTTGTTCGTTATACTCGTATTCCTCTTTTTCAATTAGTTCACCTTCCGGCGGTGCTTCGTATAATTCCGAAGTTCCTACATACTCCATGGAGATTAATCTCCCATTGTCATCATACTTGAATTCCCTAATGAACCAGCCATAAGGGTCTTCTTGCTCAATCCGAACTGGATTCTGTTTTTCATCATATTCTAACCGATCTTTTTCCCATGCATGTGCTCCATAATCCCTTTCATACACACCACCGCTATACCCCCACTGGTAACTGTCAATATCTACAGAGTTTCTTCCCTCATCGTAAGAAAAATCATAATCTCTGTGAACATAACTTTTACCAAAAACATCATAGATCATAGCAATATTCTCTACTCGCCCCTTTTCATCATAGGTCGTTAAAAGACCATCTCCAATGGGAATGAAAATATCTCTAAATTTCACTGCTTTGGTATATTCTTCGACTCTCCATCGCTTTTCCGGTTTTCCGCTCTTGTCAAATTCATACGCAATATAACAAGGACTATCGTCATTATCCAAACGTGCATAATACTCCGTCTGCATCAGTTGTTTTATTCGCCCTTGTGAGTCATACTCATACGTTTCTCGCTCTCGTACTTCACCGTTTACAGAACAGATTCTGCGCTCTGTAAGTCGAACTTCCTCATCGTATTGATAGATTTCCTTGGAATTCATCTTCCATTCTTCATTTTCATCATTCCGTGTAAACTCAACTATTTCCGAGAGAACCGATGTGGTCGGGATCTCATTATGGTTCACGTTCACTTCGATGTAGTCATCATCAATCAAATTTCCCATTTGAAGAATATAGGCAAAATTACCAATAAGATTGTGATGACTCAGAAACGTCCAGTAATCACGCAAGCTATTCATTTCTGTTTTCGGAAACAGTGCTTTTAATACTCCTCCGTTAAGATCATTCGTACTAAACGGGACATCTGTCCCATACGTCGTTGACCACATATACGGCGGCAGGTTGGTTACGGGATCATCCACATCTTTAAAGTTAAATGCATTGGACATTTCCCCCACCTTCATCCAGAAAAATGCAATGCATGTGTGAGGCGATTCGAATGTGTATGTATATATTTTCCCTTTATCATTTCCTGCTAGCTTCAATACGTCTTCTTTGATAGACATTACGTTTGCTACAGCTGCACCCAGACTGTGACCGGTAAAGAAGAAATAATTATCTTCTTTCTCCAACTCCTCTATTGACTGGCCGGTGCATTGCGTCATAAACGCTTTCAGATGTTCGATAACACCGCTGCTGCTTGCATTGAACATAGCAAAAGCACCGTCAATAACATCGGTATCCTTATCCCGGTCAGTACTTGTCCCCTTCACCGTAACCGAAAAGACATTTTTCCTGTTTCCGTTCTCATCAATCAGTAATTTGTATGCCATCGCAAAGGTTGGCTGTCCCAGTTGCGGCTCAACATCCTTCTGTTCGTAGACGATGTCATAGCCAAGTGTTCCGTACACATCTGAAGCATATTTATCATACACGGTTTTGGATAACACTGCCGCATTGAGCGCAAGCTTCCAATCACATTCCGCTGAGTTATGATCGATAAAATCAAACCCCTGATATACTTTCACCTTCGTTTTGCCGAAATCCTCAACATCGATCTCAACAAAAGTGCTCGGGTCTTCATAAGAATCATCCGCAAAGCATACCGGATTCCCAAAAAGCATCGTGACGATCAAGGCGCTTACCAAAGCACACAACAAAGCAGAGAATATCCTACGTGTTTTCATTCCAACCCTCCTTGCACGGATGCAAATACTATTCGTCTTCCGGAAAAACAACCCACATGGCAGGACGTATGCCGCCTTCCCGATTATCCGCATTCTGTGAATAGTAAGTCACGCCATCGTTATCAACAATACTGCAATACGATAGATTCATCCCCGGATTACGCAGCCACCAATAACAACTTCCGACGCCATGCTCCTGTTCCCATTTTTCCACGTTTTCCAGGATCATCTTTTCGTCGGTAATTCCATAAGCTTTCGCGTCCTCAACACAATTGCGCAGGAATTGTTCTCTGGCTGCGCCGGTAAACCTCAACGACCGCGCCTCCGCCGACGAGAAATAATTATTTGCTTCGTCCACACTCAGCAGGAATACCTGATCAACTGTTGCGGCGCCTCCTGCCGTGTGGACCGAGACCACTTCCAATCCCTCTCCGGTATTATTCGCCTTTAGAATGCCTTCTGCGGTAACTCCAAGATAATAGTCTTTGTTTTCGATTGAAGAAGACACCAGATATCCCCTCTCCGTCTCTGAAAATGCATTCCCAAGGAACTCTCCGTTCAGCCAGGCGCGAATGGAGCTTGTTTCCCAGTTAGTTTCACCCGCAACACTATGGAACGGCATGGATGCCAGGGCATACCTGCTGACCAAAAGTACATTCTTTCCTTCAACATCAAGCACGATCCATTCTATGTCTTCTGAACCATTTTCCGTATTGCCGTCCTGTTCATATCGGCCAAACAATACACTGTCTCCGACATGATACTTCGGTTCTCTGATGACTTCGGCAGTGGGGCTCGGTTCCGCCGGTTCCTTTGTCGGTGTCGGTTCGGCCAGCTTGTCTGTCGGGGTCAGTTCGATCGGTTTTCCGGTCGGTGTCAACTCTGTTCCCTGTTCGTTTTCCGTACCCTGTCCCGGTTTTTCAGAATCCTCATCATTCCGGGAATTCATCCCTTGGATCACAAGAACAACCGCTATAATAATACCAATAACTATGGCAAAAATTGATAGAAACAGTATTCGTTGTTTTTTACTCATTTTTCACGTCAGCGTTCACAATGACCAAACACCGTTCTCCTTTCTTATCACCATTTATCGTTTTCCGAACCAGCCATCCCCCACAATCTCTCCGTAAAACTGCATTTCTCAACCGATTTTTCATCCGCTGGTTAGGTTAGCCCTGCAGAAACGCCAGAATATCAGCCCAGACTTTCGCCTTCTCCTTTTCGCGCAGGATCTCGTGGCGCATGCCCGGGTACAGTTTCCCTTTCGTGTTCTTATAGCCCTGCTTGCGAAGCAGTTTGATGGCCTCTCCCAGTTTCTCCCGTGAAACTGCGCAGGGATCCTCAGCGCCCGAGTAGAAGCGGATCGGCAGCTCCGGATTGTTCATCGCGTAGCCCCCGTCGGTGTACGTGAGCATCGCAAGCCGGATCAGGTTTTCATAGCCGTTCAGCGTGAACGTATAGCCGCAGAGCGGATCCTCATTGTAGAGGCGCACCTCTTCCGGATCTGAATTCGTCCACGAGTATGGTATGTGTTCCGCGGCAAATTTCTTACCATATGCGCCGCACACGACGTGATCCGCAACTTTCGAGCGGGCTCGTCCTCCTTGCGCGGCAATCAATCCTTTCACCAGCTGAAGTCCCGGCCACATGCCGCTCAGTTTCGACGGACAGCCCAGCAGGACCAGCTTATCGAGCTCTGCGTCGTGCATGCGGATGTAACAGCGGGCGCACATAGTTCCCATGCTGTGCGCGATCGTGTAAAACGGAAGGTCAGTCCGTCCCGTGCGGTCTGCAGCGTACGTCTTCGCCTCGAGCACCATCTCGTGGATGTCCGCAAGCATCGCCTCGTAGCCACCCTCGTACAGGTAACCGAGATCCCCCGGATCACGCACGCTCTCGCCGTGCCCACGCAGATCAAAGATCGTGACGATATATCCCTGTTCTGCCAGAAAATCAACGAACGCATCGTAGCGCCCCTTGTGCTCACACATTCCGTGCACCAGCAGCGTCGCGCCGCGGACTTCCGAACCGTCCGCAGGCTCCGTGCGCACGACCGAGAGCGCCAGTCCGTCCGTCTCGGATGTATGCCAGTATTTTGTCACTGTAGTCCTCATAAATACCTCCTTCTTTTCTGCCGATCGATCCCCTGCGGGATCTTCGCAAGCCCCCGACAATATAATACCACACCATCCTCATTTTCGGTAGTCCAGGAAGGGCCGAATCCGCAAAGTTCCGCGAAAAATGCGCGGAAGGCTTTCGACCTTCCGCGCGTCCTGTTTTGCTGTATAAAGTGCGGTGTCCGCACACACCCGATCAGTCCTTCTTTGTCAGGGGAAGACGTATGACCACGGCAAATCTGTTCCCCTCGAGCGTCGCTGCGATCGTTCCGCCCATGCGCTCCGTAAACTCTTTCGCGATCGCGAGTCCCAGTCCGCTCGATACCTGACGATGGAACCGGTCGGCCGTATAAAACTGTTCGAAGACACGTCCGATCTCAATCTCCTCCGGATGCTCCACCGGATTGGAAATCTTGATCTCCGCCTCGCCGTCCACACGGTGCAGGTAGACCGTGAGAGCCTTCCTTCCGTGGAGAACCGCATTTTTCGTGATGTTGTGCAGGATACGCTTGACCGCAAGCTCATTGCCGTTGATTGACAGAACCTCGTCAGTCAGCATGATCTCGGGCTCCACGCCCATTTCACGCCAAGTGTCATAGTACGAAAGCACGGTGTCCGCAACGACGCTTCTAAGCGAAACCGGCGTCAGGTCCAGCTCGTAAGCATCGTTCTTAAGTTTCGTGAAGGTAAACAGGTCCTCCAGCAATTCCTTGAGCGTGCCGATGCGCTCACTGATGATCGCGGTGTAGCGCGCCCGGTCCTCATCGGTCTTCGCATCTCGCAAAAGCTGTACGTAGCCGTCCAGCGACGTGAGCGGTGTGCGGATGTCGTGCGAGAGGTTCGCATAGGCGTCCGCGATCAGTTTCTCGCGCTCACTCATCGCGTGCTTACGATCGCGTACATCATCGAGCGTGCGGTTGATTTCCTCCGCAAGGGCAAGTTCCCCGAGCCTTTCCGCGTTGACCGATACGCGCATGCATGAGTCCTCCTCGCGGATAAACTTAAGCTGCCGGCATACGGCGAAATTCTGCTTCCGCAGGAGCAACAGCCAGGCGATCAGAACAACCACCGCCAGCGCAAGAATGATGATTGCAATCTTCATAGTTCGCGATACCTCCAAACGTTGCTTATGCAAAACGCACTTCACCGGAGGCTCGGATTTTCCGGCCTCCGGTTGTTTCATCTTCCCGATTTGCACAAGCTGCTTACTGTATTATATAAGATCCTTCTTCGTAATCCAAATGCTGCTGATGACAAACGACGCTGCTGCAAAGACTGCCGCTATCACAAGCGTGGAGCCCAGGATCTTCGAGCTTTCCAGACCGTACTTCATGATGCGTCCGCTGACCGTGTAGTTCGAGATTGCCGCATTCTCCCAGCCGAGCTTCTTAAGACCCTTGTCCGCAAGGATGTACAGAGCCTGGAAGACATGGAACGAGAGACAGCAGGATACGATCATGCTTATAAGATTGTTGCGGACGATCAGGCAGAGGCTCATGATGACCCATGCGAACGCAATGTGCAGCAGGCACTGAACGCCAAGCACTTCGGTGATCTTGCCGGCAGGATCCATGATCAGCTTGTGTCCGCCGACGTATACGCCCAGGCTGGAGCTCAGGATGAACACTGCGAAGAACACGATAGTGTAGACGAGCACTGCCGTACCCTTCGCGAAGACCATGTGCCAGCGATGTTTTACCGCGCCTCCGTAATTCTTGATATATCCGGTATTAAAATCCGCCGTGACGAAGATGACGGTAAAGATGCCGATGAACAACGCGCACAGCATTTCCCTCACTGCTGAGGTGATGGTCTCAAGAAAGCCGTAGTCTCCGTTCTTGTCGCGCTCAATGGAAACGCTCATGCCGATGTTTGACAGCGGATCGTCTTCCTTGGCCTTCGTCGACTCGATCGCCTTCTTCATTTCCGGATTGTTCATCATTGCGTCGTTGAGCGAAACCGAGATCACGTTCATAATGCCGACGATGATCAGGATTACCCAGAAGCTCTTCATACGTACCATACGGTACAGTTCCATACGAATCATATTTAACATAGTTCTCACCAATCCTTTCACTCTCAGTCGGCCGTTCTGCTTAAGAAGAACGACTCGAGGCTCTCATTGTTGACTGCGATCTTGCTGACCAGAACGCCCGCAGCATTCAGCTCGCGATTGATGTTCGCCACATCATCAAGGTGCTCCATGATGTTGATTGTCTCCTTGTCGATCACCTTGTAGTTGGTGATTCCGAGGCCGTCCAGCACCGTGCTTGCGAACTCCGGCCGGTCCACAACCGCCTCGATGCGGAGGCTGCATTTTTCGGAGAGTTCCTCGGCCGTCAGCTGTTCCACAAGACGGCCATTGTTCATGATCCCGTAGTGTGTTGCCACCTTCGAGAGCTCCTCCAGAATGTGACTGGAGATCAGAATGGTGATTCCTTTTTCCTTGCTGACCCTCGTGAGCATGTCGCGGATCTCCACGATGCCCTCCGGGTCCAGTCCGTTGATCGGCTCATCGAGCACCAGAAGATCCGGCTCACCGACCATCGCCAGAGCGATGCCGAGTCTCTGCTTCATACCGAGCGAAAAATGTTTTGCCTTCTTCTTACCGACATCCGCCAGCCCGACGAGTTTGAGAAGTTTGTTGATGTACTCGTCGCCCTTGATACCGTAGTACAGGCACTTGGCTTTCAGATTCTCGTACGCCGTCATGTTTCCGAAGAGGCCCGAATCCTCGATCAGGCTGCTCACGCGCCCTCTCACGTCCGCCAGCTCCAGACCGCTCTTTCCGAACAGTGAAAAACTTCCGCTCGTCGGCGCCGCCAGGCCACCGATCATTTTCAATGTCGTTGTCTTGCCTGCGCCGTTCTTTCCGATCAGTCCGTAGATGGCCCCCCTCTCGACCTTCAGGTCGATGCCGTCCACGGCAGCCTGATCGCCGTAAACTTTCCTCAGATCATGTGTCTGCAGGATTAACTCACTCATGGTTTTCCCTCCTTATCGAAACGTGGCGCGAAAGCGCTTCGCCTGCCCTCGTTTTCGTTTATGGCCTTATCATAATCCGCACAGTTCAAGACATCGCAAACAAAA
The DNA here is from genome assembly GCA_946415315.1 of uncultured Lachnoclostridium sp. Taxonomy (GTDB): domain Bacteria; phylum Bacillota; class Clostridia; order Lachnospirales; family Lachnospiraceae; genus ISDg. The sequence goes on from CAMKRZ010000015.1 coordinate 26,795, forward strand.
AGTAAATAAAAAGTAAAATGTAAAACGGTCAAAAGTAAAGAACGAAACCGCCTACCCGGTGCTCACACACTGAATAGGCGGTTCATAGTCCGTATTATTCCTTATCCGCCGAGTCATCCCCGTTCCAGCAGTAGGTGCAAAGATTTTCCGCGGGAATGCCGATCGAGGCAAGCATGTCGTCGAGGCGGTGATAGCGAAGCGACGTGAACTTCAACTTCTTGCAGATCGCGTCGAGCATCTTCGCGTAGCGCTCCGAATCCGGGTCAGCGTACTCCGCGAGAACCTCCGCAGGGACATCCTCCGTTCCCTCAAGCTCCGCGATACAACGGCGCGTGATCAGTTCCATCTCGCTCTTCGAGCGCGAAAAATTCAGGTATTTACAACCGTACAGAAGCGGCGGGCACGCCGGGCGCACATGCACTTCCTTCGCTCCGCTCTCGAACAGAAACTCCGCGGTCTCCCGAAGCTGCGTGCCGCGCACGATGGAGTCGTCGATGATCAGCAGGCTCTTGTCCTTCACAAGCGACGGAACCGCGATCAGCTTCATCTTCGCGATCAGGTCGCGCTTCTCCTGCATCGTCGGCATGAACGAGCGGGGCCACGTGGGCGTGTATTTAATCAGCGGGCGCGTGAACGGAATACCCGCGGCGTTCGCGTAACCGATCGCGTGCGCCGTGCCGGAATCCGGAACGCCGGCGACAACGTCGGGCTTGACGTGATCTCGCTTCGCGAGAAGCTCACCGCAGTGGTATCTCGCCTCCTCCACGCTGACGCCCTCGTAGGACGAGGACGGATAACCGTAGTAGATCCAGAGGAACGTGCAGATTTTCATCTTCTTGCCGGGCGCGACAAGCGTGTGACAGCTGTTCGCATCGAACACGACGATCTCTCCGGGGCCGAGCTCGTGCTCCGGCTGATAGCCAAGGTTGGCAAAGGAGAAACTCTCCAGCGCCGCGCAGTACGCGCCTTCCTTGCGGCCGATCACGATCGGTGTGCGGCCCATGCGGTCGCGTGCGGCGTAAATGCCTTTCTCTGTCAGGACGAGCATCGACAGCGAACCGTCAATGATCTCCTGCGCGTAACGGATGCCCTCGATCATGTTGGGCTTCTGGTTGATCAGCGCCGCGACAAGCTCCGTGGAGTTGATCTCACCGTTGCTCATAATAAAGAAGTGAGCGTTATTCTTAAGGATCGAATCAACGATCTCATCCTTGTTGTTAATCTTGCCTACCGTCGTGACGGCGAATTTGCCGTGATGCGAGCGCACCAGAATCGGCTGCGCCTCGAAGTCGGAGATGCATCCGATGCCCATGTGGCCGTGCATCTCGTGGGCTTCCTTCTCAAACTTGGTCCGGAACGGCGAGTTCTCGATCTTGTGAATCGACTTCTCAAAACCGTCATCTCCGTACACCGCAAGTCCCGCTCTCCGCGTTCCGAGATGCGAATGGTAGTCCACTCCGAAGAACAGATCGAAAATGCAGTCTTCCTTCGTGGCAACACCGAAAAATCCACCCATGTATAAGTCCTCCCTGACTCGCCGGGGCATTCGGAATTCTTTTCCCGCGGCGGTCCATGTTCCTTTTTGACGTACACATTTTACTCTTTCGGAAAATGCCTTGCAAGGGAAGAAAACCTCTTTTATACTTATCGGAATTATAAGTTATACTTATGATTTGTATAATATGCACGAAACAGACGAAAAAGACCCTCAGACTTTCTCAATCGCCGTCTCCGTCTTTTTCACCGATAGACTTGTAATTATCGTTTAACTATGATAGTTTGTAGAAAATTTGCCAAAAGGAGGTCCTCAAAATGAAGGAATTTCTGAAACGCAAAAACATCGACATTTCCTGGAAAAGCTATGGTATCAAAGCCATGGGCGCCATGGCACAGGGTCTGTTCGCGTCCCTTCTGATCGGCACGATCATCAAGACGCTCGGGGAACAGGCCGGCAAAGCCGTCGCGAACATCCAGTGGAATCATGACTTCTGGATCAACTGTGTAAAACCGTTTTTCAATATTCTCGTCGACATCGGCGTCTTCGCGCAGAGTGTCGCCGGTCCCGCGATGGCGGTCTCCATCGCTGTCGCTCTTCAGGCTCCTCCGCTCGTCGTATTTTCCGCTGCAGCAGTCGGTTATGCAGCCAACGCGGAAGGCGGCGCAGGCGGCCCGCTGGCAGTTTTATTGATCGCGATCATCGCCGTTGAGGTCGGAAAGGCAGTTTCCAAGGAGACCAAGATCGACATTCTTGTCACTCCTTTCGTCACTGTCACCCTCGGCGGGATCATGGCTCTCGGCTGGGCTCCGTACATTGGCTGGGTAGCAACGAAGATCGGCGAGTTCACCAAATGGGCAACCATTCAGCAGCCGTTCATCATGGGCATCATCGTCTCCGTGGTCATCGGTATAGCGCTCACGCTTCCGATCTCCAGCGCTGCGATCTGCGCAGCCTTCGGCCTCACCGGCCTTGCGGGCGGCGCTGCGGTAGCCGGCTGCTGCGCGCAGATGGTCGGCTTCGCGATTCTCAGTTACAAGGAAAATAAAGTCGGCGGCCTCGTGTCGCAGGGTATCGGCACCAGCATGCTGCAGATGGGCAACATCGCCAAGAAACCTGTCATCTGGCTTCCTCCCATCATCGCCTCGGCAATCACCGGTCCCATCGCCACCTGCCTCTTCAAGATGGAGATGAACGGCCCCGCAATCTCGTCCGGCATGGGCACCTGCGGTTTCGTCGGTCAGATCGGTGTCATCACCGGCTGGAACAGCTCAGCGGGCTGGTTTGACTGGCTCGGCCTGATCCTGATCAGCTTCGTGCTGCCGGCAATCCTGTGTTTCGTTCTCGGCAAGATTTTCCGCAAAGCCGGAATTATCAAGGACGGCGACCTGAAGCTGGAGAACTGATCCGGCGGACCGATTTCCCGTCTTGTATCTGACAGAAAAGTTTTGTATAATAGTCACAGCGAACCGAGGTGTGACCGGATTCCCGGCCGCACCTCTTACTTTTTGAAGGGGAGGAATGGTTCTATGAAGTTACTCAGACGGTTTCACTACAACGCGCCTGTGACGCTCACATTTGTTCTGGTCTGTCTCGCGGCGCTCGGATTGAGCTCGCTGACAAATGGCAAGAGCAACACCTACCTGTTCATGACTTACCGCGCATCGCTCACAGACCCGCTGATGTACGTCCGTCTCTTCGGTCACGCGATCGGCCACGCAAACTGGTCTCACTTCATGAGCAACATGCTCTACATCCTGATGCTCGGCCCGATGCTTGAGGAAAAATACGGCAGCAAACTCATTCTCGAGATGATGGCGCTCACCGCGGTAGTCACCGGCATCGTGTTCAACATCGCGTTCCCGGGCAGCGCACTGCTCGGCGCGAGCGGCATCGTGTTCATGTTCATCATTCTCGCTTCGATCACGAACGCCGAGAAAGGACGCATTCCGATCACCTTCATCCTGATCTGCTTCTTCTACCTCGGCAACGAGTTCCTCAATGCATTCCGCAATGATAACATCTCGCAGCTCGCTCACATTGTCGGCGGTGCCTGCGGCGGTTTCTTCGGACTGTTCATCGCAGCTACCGGCGGGATCAATGCCGAGAAGCGATGATCCGGCACTCCGTCCCGCAGACAACCGCAATAACATAGAATTCCATTGCAGCTAAGCCCGCTGGCTCCCGACCGAGCCGGCGGGCTTTTCGTCATTTGCAATTCTCATAGATCAGTTGTGATTATTTCCGATTGTGCACAGTCGGTTGCAATTACTCACGATTATTTTACGTTATATGCAATCGAACCCGTCATTTTCGATCTTTTTCAATATTCTGCTGTCGTGGACAGGTTTTGAAAAGCCATTGATCAGTGATATACTGTTATCATAGTTAAAAGCGGATTCGTAACATGTTTTTTCCGTTCTTAGCCACCATTCGTATTATAAGGAGGATTTCGTGAGTATGAAAGAAAACACCAAATCCAATCTTACCCCGTTCTATCTGTTTTTCGGGTCGGTCATGGCCGTCATCGTTTTGCCGAAGGTTTTGATGACCCTGATGATGCTCGGAACCGGCAAGGCGTTATCCACAGGACAGCGCGGTTTCTGCTGGTACTGCGGCTATGTTGTCGGAGCCGTGCTGTTTTATCTGGCACACTCGGTCAGCAGAAAACCGCTGAAAGCAGTGACGGGTATTTTTTTCGGGCTTACCCTGCTGGCGCTGAGGCAGGTCTCTTTTGTCGTGCACAACTTCGGACCGTTGAAAAAGCCGGACGGAGGATCGCTGAGCAAGTCGGCTCTGGCTGTGGACGTCGTCCTTCTCGTGCTGGAGGCGCTTGCTTTTGCATATCTTCTGTTTGTCTGGATTCTGACGATCCGGGACGGCGAGGACCGCATCGGAATCGGCAGACGATTCCTGCTTGCGTTTAAGAGTGTTAAGGAAAATCTTCTGTGTGCCGTTCTGTACGGGGTGCTGAACTTCGGATGCGGTTTTCTTACGGACAAGTTTATTACCGGACTTGGAAAGAGTCGGACGGTCATGGCATTTTTCGTAAAATTAACCCTTCTTGCGCTGATCGTCTTCGCGGCGTTGGCCCCGGTAATCTATCTGATGAGAAAGAAGGCGGATGCGCTGCTTAGCGGAAGTGTAACCTCGAAGAAAGCATCGGATAAGCCGGTGGACAGCCCCGCCGGGCAAAACGGTGCAACGACGAAGGCCGCTCTCCCGATTCCGGAGTTGATCACGATCGGCGTAGCACTTCTTATCGTGATCATCATGAGTGTCATCCCGCTTTTCTCTAAGCCAAACCAGAGCAAGGACATATTGAACAGTCTCGATATAGGCATGACGGATAGCTTTGCATATGCCACGAAAAGAGACTGGTTGATGGCACTGAAGTCGGTGGATAAAGCGCGGGCTCTTCCGAACGCCTGGAAAGCCTATCTTGACGGCAATTCCAAAGCGGCCCTGGAGGCATATGAGCTTGACCGAAATCTTCCCATGGCAGAGCTTCTGTACTATTATACCTGCGCAGAGAACGGCCTCCCGAAGGAAGATAAGGATGAGGCGGAGAAAAAAGAAAATAACTCCAAACAGAATCTGCCTGATATTTTCTCTGATCTTGCAGCGCACGACGGAGACGAAATCTGGTATTTCGGTTTTCTTGACATCCTTTCCGAAGATGAATCTCTGACCGACACCGAGCAGCAGGAACAGCGAAGGATTATCATGCAGCTCGCGGCGGGGAATTTATTCAACTGCGGAGCTGTCCTTCCCTCGGACCTGACCAAAGACGAGCGAAGGGAGATTTCCAAAGGCCTCGAGGCTTACGAAGATCCGGCGGAACGCTATTCCGATTATATCGCCGTATGGGAGACTTTGGAACTATACGTCGAAAGGGACGGCGTAGATGCGGACGTGTCAGCCCGTGTGACGGAACTTGCCGTGCAATATCCGGGAAGCGAACCGGTCCGATCGCTTTTGTTTATGGTTTTGGCGGAATGCCTGACGGAACATGATTACATAAGCAATTTGTTCGACTGGACTTTTCCCAGAAATATTCTGAATGGACTGTTTGACGCCGTGGAGGAAGACAAGGAGTCCTTCGCTCTCAATGAACTGACGATCCGGGCTGCGCAGCAGTACATCGTATCCTACCGCAACAATTATACCTGGGCCGAAGAAGTGCAGAATATCGCCCGCGAAAAGACCTATCCGATCATCCTGAATTTCGACAGGCTCTTTGAATACGAGCTGAACAAGGACAACAGTCTCTCTGCCGAGGAAAAGAACAGCGCAAGGATCATTCATTACCTCGATATGGCGGAGGTCATGATGGATATGGAGATGTCGCGTCAGCTTCAGGAATATCTGGAAGCCGTAATGCAGGTTGCTCCCGACGATCGGATCGAAAGTATCCTCGGAGCCGCCGCCCTTACAAACGGCGATTATGATACGGCACTTCCGATCATGGAAAAGGATTATGCCTCTGACAAGGATAACCTCGAGCTCACGATCGAGCTTGCCATTCTGTATTACCGGTCCGGGGATGTCACGAAATCCCTGGAGAAAGCCGTTAGCTTCACCGAAGGCATGCTGGCCTCAGGCGTTTTAGAGAACAAGCCGCAGCTCGGAACGGACTTTACCGCATTGATCGCGACCTACATCACCGGCGACAAATCAGTTGCCGATAGGTCGGGCGGCAAGCATTGCCCGTACAAGGATTTTACGGACGAGCAGAAAGCCATCGTCGCCAAATCCTCTCTGTTAGAGAAGATGCTTGACTGCGAATACCGCTACCAGTACGAAATCCATGATTATATGCGCTGGGACAAAGCGGATGAGTACCGCAAACTTGAGGAAGACGCCTTTGCATTTACGAAGGACTATCCTCTCCTCTCCACCGGCTACTACCTGGCCGGAAGAGTCTACGGCCACTACACGCAGGAATTCTGGACGGACAAGGACGCTCAGGCGGAATTGATCGATACCGGCAAGGCAATCGAATTATACAGAAAATGCCTGAGCTTTGAAGATAACCAGCCCGCCGTTTGGTATTCCCTCGCGCTGACTCTGTCCGAACTGAAACAATACAAGGAAGCACTTGTCGCCTGCAACCAAGCGATCGATCACATGTATTACGAAGCCTGGTATGGCAGATACGGTGATGAGTATCACGGCTGGGGAATTCGTGAACATGCAGAGAATCTCGCAGGTTTCCTGAAACGCCAACTGGCGGAGAACCAATAAAAGAAAGGAGGGGGTAAAATGATTTTCACAGCAATTGTAATGCTCATTCTTGCATTTATGGGAATGATCCTGTTTGATACGAAAATCCTGTTCGGGATCCTTATGCTCCTGTGTGCCGGAGGCCTTCTTGCCAACGAGTTGGTGCTTCAGAAGAAGATCACCAAAAAGCCGATCCGGGTCCTGATCATCTGCGGACTCGTGGCGGTCTTCGGAATCTGCGCCATCCTTCCGGGATCGAGAATGACCGCTCGCTCTGCGGATGACACTCCTTCCACCGTCGAAGGTGATACATTTTCCGAGGAAGACGAAGCCCATCTCAAGGCATCAAGAGAATTTTACGATCAGAAAGACTATTACATGGCGGAAATGGAACTGATAAACCTGTCGGAAAATGCGAAGAAGACCGAAACCTATTACATCCTCAGCTCGGATATCCGGATGGGAAACGTGAACTTCAATATCACCAATGACTGGCGTTATCTGAACTTCCTTTTGGATGCTGTCCGGGATTGTCCAAACAGCCTGATCCTGAACTACCGGGCGGGAATCACCGCTTACGCGATGAACCGTTTCATCACGGCGGAAAATTATCTGACAAGAGCCTTCGAGCTTGCGCCGGAAGACGACCCCTACACGCCCTACGCGCTCGCTGCAGTCTATAAGTCACTGGACGAGGAAGAATACGCGTACGCCTTGATGACGATCGCCGAGAAAAACGGAATGCTTAAAACCGGCGAATGCGACGGTGAAAAGCTCGTAGACTGGTACAGAGAATTTAAGAAACAGTACGTAGAAACGGGGGTGACGAAATGAAACGCTCAAAAACAACTCTTGTCCTCTCAAAAATAACGTCGGGAATTCTTGTATTCGCGCTGTTACTGACTTCGAGTATGACCATGGTACTTGCGGACTCCTACATGGAGGCCGGAAGAGCCCTCAATGTGTATAATACGCTGGGACAGAACCCGCCGCCGGCTTCGACCAACAGCGACTGGTCTCCGAAATTCGGCGATTTTTATGACGCCTATGTGCAGATCAGGAACCTGGTCACCGGCAACAAACAGGAATCCGGCAACCCTGCTCCCGTAGGTGTCGCCCCTACTGCCAACAACGCAATGGAAGGCTATACCGGCAGGGTCGGTTCCGGTGTCAACCGATTGACCGGAGGCGTCGAGAACTTTGATCGACTCGTGGACGGAAATTCGCGGTTTGAATCCGAGACCGCCGATCTCGTAATCGACCGAGTCCCCGCTGCGGTTAATTTTTCGTCGAGCGTCACCGGCGAAAACACCTCCGGTGTGGTCGGCGGATACGTTCAGGATCTGACCGACAGAGTCGACCCCAACGTTGTCAACAACTATACGCGGAACGCCAAATGGACCAAAACCACCGACAGCTGGCTCCGAACCCCGAGTTCGTTCGGAATCACGGATGAAACCAAGGAGTACAGGGAAGGCGTCGATATTTACAACAAATACGGCAAGGACGCGTACCAGAAATATATCAACGACCGGATTAAAAACGATCCGGATTACCTCAGTGCGAAGAAGAAAGCGGAAGAGGCAAGAAAGAATCGTACCTGGTTGGATGATCTCACGGATTACTACCGCCGCACCTACGGTTCCAACACCAAAGGCCTGGAGGGCGGTCCCAACGAGAAGCCGAACATTTACCTCTATCCTGAAAGTACAACAACGGTAAATGTGGCAATCGCGGATCCCGACCAGATTACGGTCTCGATTCCGGAGTACCCCGCAGACGGCTGGACAGTCACTGCTGATCCGGACGGAACATTGACGGACGCTGACGGAAACGAATACGGTTTTCTCTTCTACGAATCGGCGATACACGGGTATTCGTTCCAATATGAAACCGCCTTCTATCTTCCCGCAGAAGACCGCTGCGGTACTTTCGAGAGGATCCTGTCGCTGTACGGTCTGAATGAAACCGAGATTGAGGACTTCAAGGAATACTGGAGCGACAGACTGCCCGCCGGTAAGGATTACTATATGTATCCTCAGATCAATGAGGCATGCGACTTAATAACTCCTTTGACAATTACGCCGACTCCGGATTCTGTTTTCAGACTTTGGTTCGTTTATAAGGAGACGGACGGACCGGATCCGAATATTGAGGAACCGGCGACGGAAATCTTTATCCGGGACGGATTTACCGTCGTGGAATGGGGCGGAATGGTAAGATAAAACATAATCGGAAAATGGTCGGAATGCTGTGGCAATTCCGAACTGAGAAAAGGACAAGCGGCGTCAAAACCTCTTGTCCTTTTATTTGTCTTATGATCTGATTTTTGTTTGCTTTCTGCCTTGGGATTTCTTACTCTCCCAGTCTCTTCGCAAGCTCCGCGCGGAGCTCCTCGTAGCCGGGCTTTCCGAGAAGGGCGAACATGTTCTTCTTGTAGCTCTCAACGCCGGGCTGGTTGAACGGGTTGACCGCAAGCATGTAACCGCTCACGCCGCAGGCGAACTCGAAGAAGTAGAACAGCTGTCCGAGGAAGAACTCGTTCTGCTCGGGAATGCTGATCACAAGGTTCGGCACACCGCCGTCCACATGCGCAAGCTGCGTTCCCTTCATCGCGCTCTTGTTGACAAACTCCACCGTCTTGCCCGCCAGATAGTTCATGCCGTCAAGGTCCACCGGCTCCGCCTCGAGAACGATCTCCTCGCGGCTCTTCTCCACCGAAAGCACGGTCTCGTACATGATGCGCGCGCCGTCCTGGATGAACTGCCCCATCGAGTGAAGGTCCGTCGTGAGATCCACGCTCGCCGGGAAGATACCCTTCTGATCCTTGCCTTCACTCTCGCCGTAGAGCTGCTTCCACCACTCGCTCACATAGTGCAGCGAAGGCTCGTAGTTCGCGAGCACCTCCACGCTCTTGCCCTTGCGGTAGAGGATGTTGCGCACTGCCGCATAGCGAAGGGCATCATTTTCCGAAAAATCCTTGTTGATGCAGGCCTCGCGCATACTTGCCGCACCCGCCATCAGCGCGTCGATATCCGCGCCGCTCACCGCGATCGGAAGAAGACCTACCGCCGTCAGCACAGAGAACCGTCCGCCGACATCATCCGGCACCACAAAGCTCTCGTAACCCTCCTCGGTCGCAACCTGCTTGAGGGCTCCTCTCGCCTTGTCGGTCGTCGCGTAGATACGCTTGTTGGCCTCCTCATGGCCGTACTTCTTGATCAGCTTCTGCTTGAGCACGCGGAACGCGATCGCCGGCTCCGTGGTCGTGCCCGATTTGCTGATGATGTTGATCGAAAAATCACGGTCACCGATCACATCGATCAGGTGCTTTAAGTACGTCGAGCTGATGCTGTTGCCCGCAAAATAAATCTCCGGCGTGCCGCGAAGCGCCTTCGGCGCGTTGTTGTAGAAGCTGTGGCGCAGGAATTCGATCGCTGCGCGTGCTCCGAGATACGAACCGCCGATGCCGATGACAACAAGCACTTCGGAATCCGACTGAATCTTCGCCGCTGCCTTCTTGATGCGCGCAAACTCGTCCTTGTCGTACGCAACCGGAAGATCGATCCAGCCAAGGAAATCATTGCCCGCGCCCTGTCTTCCGAGAAGCTCCGCGCGCGCTGCCTCCGCCTGACCCTTGATCAGCGCAACCTCCTGATCGATCATAAAGCGTGACGCCAAAGCAGCGTCAAATGTGACATTTTCCATTGTTTTACCTAACCTTTCCCGGACGAGCACCGATCATCCTCTGCATATCCTGTTTCGTTTCGCGCTAAAGCCTTTTGTGCGCCGTCCGCTATACCGCAAGCATTATAGCAAACCACCCATCGCAATGCAAGCGTAACCGACTGCCGCGCCCCCAAAAATGCTTTTCATTTGTCGCGTCGTGTGCTAAAATGGCTGTGTTTGACAGGTTCCGCTGCATCGCAGCGTGAAAACCGACAACTTTGGTACTCCCAGGGGGATATTTTACATGCCTACTGACAACAGAGACCCGCGCAACGGATCATCACGCACGGGCACACAGCGAAGCGGAACGCGACCGTCGCAGGGCAGCGGAGCAACGCGCTCGACGCAGGGCAGCGCGCAGCGCACCGGCACACGCACCGCGCAGGGCACCGGACAACGCTCTTCCGCAACGCGAAGAAAAAAGAAGAAGAAAAGTTTTCTGCAGCGCAACTTCGGGCTCTGCATGGCAGTTCTGATCATACTTTTGATACTGCTGATCGTGCTGATCGTGAAGGCGATCAAGGGCAGCAACGACGGGGAGAAGCCGGACAACCAGCCGACGAAGACCACGCAGGCGCCGACCTCACCGGCCGGTCAGAAGACTCCGACGCCGACCGGCGCCGTTAATCAGTCGACCTCGACGCCGACCGCTACGCCCGCACCGACCGACACTCCGACACCCACACCGTCGCCGACGCCGTACGTCTACGGCCTGTGCTCAAGCGTCACGCTCGATGAGAACTCCGAACCGGTGGAGGGTGACAACTGGGAGATCGATTACCTGATGCTGGTCAACTGGTCTCACCGCCTCAAATACACCGGCAATCCGGAGAATCTGGTCCCCCTCAAAGAAGTGCTCACCGCGGACTTCTACACCATCGAGGAACCGTACACCGTCTCCGAATCCAAACGCAATTTCGTGATCGAGACCGAGGAGGACAAATACAACCGCGGCAACCGCGTCGCCGTGGAGAATCTCAACGAGATGTGCACGGACTTCCACAAAGCCACCGGCATCGGGATCAAGGTTTCCCAGACCGGCGCGTACCGCAACTACGCGACGCAGGATCGCTTCTGGCAAAAACGTGACAAGAGCCTTAACCCGCCGCGGACCATTCCCGGCAACGCAAGCGAGCACCGCACCGGCCTGGGCTTCGATATCTGGGTTCTCGACAGCGGGGAAAATGACACGACCTGGTTCCGCAACAACTGCTACAAATACGGCTTCATCCTCCGATATCCTTCGGACAAGAAGAAGATCACCGGCATCGCGTACGAACAGTGGCATTTCCGCTACGTTGGCAAAGAAGCCGCCAAGGAGATCTTCGACCTCGGCTTCTGCCTCGAGGAGTACGTCGCCTACAAGAACGGCGAGGACCTCTCGATGCTGCCGACGTACTGATCCGCAGCGGCCGGACAGGGCGCTTCACAGACAATCACAGACGCAAGAAAACCCCGGCGATCGCCGGGGTTTTGTTTACTGTTTCATCCGCAAATGGTACATCAGAATAGCCGCTGCCACAGCCGCGTTGAGCGACTCCGCTTGCCCGTCCATCGGGATGCGGATGCGCACGTCGGAAAGTGCCGTAACACCGTCCGAGAGGCCGTTGGCCTCATTGCCGATCAGGATGCCTGCCCTGCTGTCGTAGGACGCCTCCGTGTACGGAACCGAGCCCTGCAGGTGCGCCGCGTACAGCGTCACGCCGCGCTCCTTGAGATTTTCCATCGCCTTCGGAAAATCCTCGACATAGCAGAACGGAACTCTCAGGATCGCGCCCATCGTTGACCTCACAACCTTCGGATTGAACACATCCACCGAGTCCGACGAGAGGATAATGCCGTTCATACCGGCCGCCTCCGCGGTCCGCATGATCGTGCCGAGGTTGCCCGGATCACGCAGGCTCTCCAGCAGAAGAAGTTTCGTCGTCTCGCCGGCGATCATATCCTCGATCGAGTACCGAGGCATGCGCACGATCGCGATCACGCCCTGCGGTGTCACCGTCTCCGCCACAGCGCAAAATGCCGCGTCCGAGACTGTCTCCCAGTCGCAGGTGAGCATCATTGCCCGCTCCGCATCCGCAAGTTCCGCGACGCTGCTCTCCGACCAGTAGGCCTTCACAAGCGATTCCGGTCTCTGCGTCAGAATCTCGAAAAACATTTTCCGACCCTCGCAGATGAACACACGGTCCGCCTCGCGGGCGCTGCGCTTCTTGAGAAGCGTCTGCAGATATTTCAGTTGTGGGTTGGATTTGGAAGTGATCATACTGTCTTCCTCCGACTCTTCTGCGCCATGATAATCCAAACTGCCGGCTTTGTCGTGTTTATTCTCACGATCATATCAGCTCTGTCGCATTGATCTCGCGATTACCCGATGATCCCGATCAGCTCCTCCGGAAGGCCAAGCTGTCTTCACATCTCTTCCTGGTTCGCCAGCTTTGCTGCCTGATCGGCCGCCGTCAGCGCGTCAATGATCTCCTGCAGGTCGCCGTTCATGATCTTGTCCAGCTTGTACAGTGTCAGTCCGATGCGGTGATCGGTCACACGGCTCTGCGGAAAATTGTACGTGCGGATCTTCTCGGAGCGGTCGCCCGTTCCGATCTGGCTTCTGCGCTCTGCCGCAACCGCATCGTGCGCCTTCTGACGCTCAAGGTCATACAGTTTCGCGCGCAGCAGGGCAAATGCCTTGTCGCGGTTTTGAAGCTGCGATTTCTCGGTCTGCGAGTAGATCACGATACCGGACGGATAGTGTGTCAGACGCACCGCGGAGTCCGTCGTGTTGACGCACTGGCCGCCGTTGCCGGACGCGCGCATGACATCGATTCGGATGTCCTTCTCGTCGATCACGACATCGACTTCCTCCGCCTCGGGCATCACTGCCACGGACGCCGTCGACGTGTGAATCCGGCCGCCGGATTCCGTTTCCGGAACACGCTGCACGCGGTGCACGCCGCTCTCATATTTGAGCACGGAGTAGGCTCCCTGCCCCTTCACCATGAACTCGACTTCCTTCATCCCGCCGATGCCGGTCTCATCAAAGTTGACGAGCTCGATCTTCCACCTGCGCGACTCGATGTAATGCACATACATGCGGTACAGTTCCGCAGCAAATAAGGCCGCCTCCTCGCCGCCGGCACCCGCGCGGATTTCCACGACAACGTTCTTGTCATCGCACGGATCCTTCGGGATCAACAGAATTTTCAGTTTCTTCTCATACTCTTCAATCTGTGCGCGCGCGTCGGAGAGTTCCTCCTTGAGCATCTCGCGCATCTCGTCATCGGTCTCCTTCTCGAGCATCTCAAGGCTCTCTTCGACCGTCTGTTTCGCTTTCTTATATGCCAGGTATGTTGTGACAAGCGGCTCACAATCGCTCTGTTCCTTCATCAGTTTGCGGAACCGGTTCGTGTCCGAGGTCACATCCGGGCTCGCAAGCTCCAGCTGCAGCTCCTCGTACCGCTTGCAGACATCCTCCAATTTGTCAAACATTGTATTTCCTGCCTTTCTGCGGGCATAGTGCGCCCGTCTCTTTGATTGTCCTCGTAAAATGGTTTCATTGCCGACATCACCGGGGCTCCCGCCCGCGGCTTTGTCCTCATATTACCGCAAAAACCCGGTTCCGCGGCACGGCAACGCACTACAAATGCCCGAAGACAACCCGGTCAAGGCCGGCATAATCTTTTCTCACGCGTACCCCGGAAAATCCCGCTTCGCGGAACAGGGCAGGCACGCTGACGCCCTGGTCAAATCCGATTTCCACGATCAGTATACCTCCATTTTCCCCGTCTCGCGCAGGTCGGAGATGCTTTGCACCCTCCGTCACCAGCACACGGTAATACGAAAGCCCGTCCTCGCCGCCGTACAGCGCGAGACGCGGCTCATGATCCTTCACTTCGGGCTCCAGCCCTTCGATCTGCTCCGGCGGAATATACGGCGGATTGGAGACGATCACATCGAACTCCCCGTCGATGCCTGCGAACATATCACTCTGCACCCAGTCAACCACTGCTCCGAGTCGCTGCGCGTTGTCGCGCGCCACCGCAAGCGCCGCCTCCGAGATATCCGCGCCCGCCACGGACGCCGGCTTGCCGAGCTTTGCGATACTGATCGCAATGCAACCCGAACCGGTGCACATGTCAAGCACACGTCTGCCCTCACAGCACGCCAGAGCCTCCTCCACAAGGTGCTCCGTATCCTGCCTCGGGATAAGCACATCGGGAGTGACGCGGAACGACAGTCCCATGAACTCCTGCTCCCCCGTCAAATGTTGCAGCGGCTCTCTCGCGAGCCGTCTCTGCGCAAGGGAACAGTACCTCTCCCATTCCGCTTCCGAAATGGCTTCCTCGCGCCGCATCAGCCATGCCGCGGGCGTCATGTCGCAGACATACCACAGCAACTGCTCCGCCTGAAGCGCCGCCTCGGGCACACCTGCCGAAAGCAGTTCCTCGCTCCACCGGCGCACGGCCTCACGATATGAAGTTGGGCACTCTCTGTTCACGATCGTTCCAAACCCTCCACAAACGTTCCCTGTTCTGCATATTTCCCGGAAAATGTTTCCGCGGCTTCTTCTGCGTCGCAGCGTCATTCCGCCTTATTTTCCGAATTCTTCTTCGAATCGTTGAGGAAGCCTGTCACGGTAGGCGTGTAGCTTCCGTCCTCCTCCAGAAGGTACTCTCCTGCACCTGTAGCCGTCGCACACTCCTCCGCGGCCGTTCCCGCGAGAAATGCCTTCCAGTCGAACACTGCCTCGACCGAGGTGATGGCCACGGCAAGCATCGTGTCATCCGGCTCCTTCGTCGTGAGCGCCTGCATCCACATCCCGGGTCTGCTCAGCGCATTGACGAACTTGTTGTCCGTACGACCGGCAAGGCGAAGCAGCTCGTAGCTGATCCCGGCCACAAGCGGCAGCAACAGGATACGCACGACAAACCGAACGACGAACTTCAGCACACGCGAGGTCCCGGTGTACAGCGGGAACACATTGACTATGGAAAATACAAGAATACTGATCACCATGACGAAGATCATGAAACTCGTGCCGCAGCGCTTATGCTCCTTCGATGACGCGCGCGCATTATCCACCGTAAGCTCCAGACCATGCTCGATACAGTTGATCGTCTTGTGCTCCGCTCCGTGGTAGCGGAACACGCGCTTGATCTCCTCCATCTGTGAGATCAGTACAATATAACCGACGAAGATCGCGATCCGTAGCACACCTTCCATTGCGCTGGAAAAAAGCGGCGAGTCAATTCCGGTCGCGCGCTCCAGAAACGAGGTGATCGTGAACGGAAGTAAAATGAACAGCGCTACCGTCAGGATGAGCGAGAGCGCTACCGTGGCGCCGATCATCGCCGTCGTCATCACCGGTTTCTGCTCTGCCTTCTTCCCTGCATCAGCTGCATTTGCGGATTCCGACCCCGTAGCATCCGACGTTGCGACCTCCTCAGACGCTGCATCGCTTGCTCCCGTGGTGTTAGCGGTTTCCTGCGCGGCATCCGCGTTCTCCGCCTTCTCGGCGTCCTTCTCCGACTTCTTCGGCTCATCGACATCCACGAAGTTTGCCGAGTACATCAGCGTGCTCATGCCGACGATCATCGATTCCACCAGATTGACGGCACCGCGAATGAACGGCCAGCCGAGCCAGTGGTGCTTCTCGTTGACGCTGTGGTATTCCTTCACATTGATGATCGTCTGTCCGTCAGGTTTGCGCACGGCAACCGCGTACTTGCTACGGTTGCGCATCATCACGCCCTCCATGACAGCCTGTCCGCCGATGCCCGACGGTTTCAACTCCTCTGCCATATTCCTTCTCCCTCGTACTGAACTTATCAATATCCGTAAGCGCAGCTTGCGCCGTAAGTGTCTCCGATCGGTTGGTACCTGTGCTCACCGCCGCGAATCGCGCGACTTGCGCAGCAAGCTTTCCTTTGCGCGATTCTGCGATCAAGCCTTCTATGAAAACGCCATATGCGTTTTCATAGAAGAAAAGCCTTGACAATGGAGTTGTCAAGGCATAGTCACGTTTCTTTCCGAGTCTTAGATTAAAAACCGTACTTCTTGTTGAACTTCTCAATCGCACCACGCGCCTGAGCAGCCTTCTTCTGACCGGTATAGAATGTGTGGCACTTGGAGCAGATTTCTACGTGAATCTCCGGCTTCGTGGAACCGGTCACGAACTCGTTGCCACAGTTGCATGTTACCTTTGCCTGATAGTATTTCGGCTGAATTCCTTCTTTCATGTCATTCACCTCGCAATTCTGTATTTCCAATCCGTTTTTCGTTCACCCGGCATTACCCGGTTATCGTAAGAAGCGCTGAATCAATCAGCGTTTCGTAACACTCATTTGAACAGCTTTTGTATTATAACACAGCGTTTTTCAAAATGCAACATCATTTTTCACATCATTTTTCGAGCGATTTTCGGCCAAAACTAATGCTCTGCGACGCTTTCTTCCCAGGTAAAAGCCCCGTCCCTGAACTTGCAGTCCGTGACGAACTCCCGCACAAGAATTCTCTCCTGACCGACCCCCTTGTAACAACACACGTGGAGTTCCCGGTACAGTCCCGGAAGCATCGGGATCACCGATTCCGCTTCACTCCTGATCTCCTCCGGCGTCAGCTCATCCGACTGTTCGACATCAATCGTGATGATCACCTTAGCGTCGTACCAGACCGTGTTGCCGGAGTTATCTGCAAAATATTTCGCGACTTCCTTCTTTGTGAACCTCATTGGTTGCAGATCACTGCTCCAGTCCACACAAATCGCGGAGATGCTGTATCTCCCGTCTCCGAGCAGTCCCGCTTCCCGAATTGAAGCGTCCACGTATCCTTTCACATCTTCAGAGCAGTCGTACATTCTGAAGTTTGTGTAGAAGTCCGAAACCCGGCATGCCACATACTCCACCCCGTCCACGGTAAATTTGTACTCCGCTCTCTCAGGTTCCTCATACTTCTTCGAAGTGATCTTGTAATCACCTTCCTTCAGGCCATAGTACTTCTCCATATCGCGGCGAAAACTTTCATCTATGCTCCTTCTCTTGTCCCGTTCCCGTTCCTGCCGATCATTTTTATAACTCCGAATCATAAGTGCTATGACGCAAAAGACTGCAATAATTACCGCGATAACAATAGCCGAAACTTTCAGCGTTTTCGATTCATACTCTCGGCCGGTGTCCCTGTTTTCTTCCATGTGTCCCTCTCCGTTTCACTATACCGTTCATTGATCATCCTCGATCAACTCATGTACGGTTACATGCCCTTCCTCAAGTTGACAGATGATCGTTCGTGTACTCGCATATTTTCCGAATTCTGCCAAGTCATTTCTTTGATGCATTCCAATATCCGTTCGAATGCCACGGATGCCTTGATCCTCAGCCAATTGTCCCTGCCACTACGTTCTACCGCTGTAGAAAACGTCTTATCTGCAAACACTTTTCTTACTCGCCGCAGGACATCGTCAATATCGTTTTCAAACATATCCGTTTCATCCGGAATAAACGTACGAATACACCGAAACAATCTTTCGCGCTCTACATATTCCGAGAGATAGCAGAGGTCAAACCCATCCTTGACACGTCCTGAAGATAGTCCGATCCGTATTCCTCAAGACATTCCGCGCGCGTTCTACCTCTATTTGTGTAATCCTCTGCAATTTACGTTGTTTTTGTATAGGTTTGTATAAAATGTACCGTAATGCAGGTCCCTTGTCAACAAAAGGCTTAAAAAGGCCTATGCCAAACATCTCGTTTTGCATAGGCCTTTACAAGTTAATTCCATCATTTACCGCATGATAAACTGCATGAACTCCTGGTTGTTCTTCGTGCGGACGAGCATGTTGATGATCTTCTCGATCGACTCCTCCGCCGATTTGCCGTTGAAAGCCCTGCGCATCACGTTGTTGGCGCGCTGCTCCTGCTCCGTCAGAAGAAGGTCCTCACGCCGCGTGCTCGACTTCGGCAGATCGATAGCCGGGAAAATGCGGCGCTCCGAGAGATCGCGGTTCAGCACCAGCTCCATGTTGCCGGTGCCCTTGAACTCCTCGTAAATGACATCGTCCATGCGGCTTCCGGTCTCCACCAGAGCAGTCGCAAGGATCGTCAGGCTTCCGCCCTCCTTCATGCATCGCGCTGCGCCGAAGAATTTTTTGGGCATGTACAGGGCGTTCGGATCCAGACCGCCGGAGAGCGTACGTCCGCTGGAAACGCAGGTGAGGTTGTAGGCGCGTGCCAGACGCGTGATGCTGTCCAGAAGAATGACTACATCCTCCCCGTACTCCACCAGTCTCTTGGCGCGCTCCATCGTCATCTCCGACACGCGGCGATGGCGGTTCGGTTCCTCGTCAAATGTCGAGTAAATAACCTCCGCGTTCGAGTCCTTCACGAACTCCTTGAAGTCTGTCACTTCCTCCGGGCGCTCATCAATGAGTAAAATGATGAGATGCACGTTCTTGTGGTTCATCAGGATCGACCGCGCGATCTGCTTCAGCAAAGTTGTCTTACCTGCCTTCGGCTGTGACACGATCATGCCTCGCTGTCCCTTGCCGATCGGTGAGAAGAGATCGACCGCTCTCGTGGCAACGTTGCATCCGGGGTACTCCATGCGGAGTCTCTCGTGCGGGAACACCGGAGTCAGACGGTCAAATCTGCGGCGATGCATCGCCAGCTCCGGGGCTTTGTCGTTGATCTTTGTGATGTGATGCAGCGGAACAAACTTCTCCCCCGAACCAGGCGTAACGCGCTTGAGCGTTCCCTCGACAACGTCACCGGTAGTCAGATTGTACCGCCGGATCATCGAAGGATTGATGTAGACATCGTGCTCGCTTGGAAGATAGTTGTCATTGCGCAGGAATCCGTAGTTGTCGGAACAGATCTCGAAAATACCGCGTCTCACGATACCGGAGTCCGAAGGATCTCCCTGCTGTACGGGCGTTCGGTTTTCCGCATTCTCGCCGCGTTCGCCGGCATCGCGCTTCTCCGCTGTCTCACCGCGAGCAGCATTGCCGGTACGGCCCACGGTACGCCTTGTCACGGTACCATGTACGCGCCGTTCCACAGGCGCTTCCCGTCTCTGTTCGGAAGGCGCATTTTCCGCGGAAGAAGGCTCGCTCTCCGTGACAGAAGGCACACTTTCCGTGATAGAAGGCTCGCTTATCGCGGATGCGGTTTCTTTTTCTACATTAGTAGAACTTAGTTGATACTCGTTTTTCGTATTCATTTCAGCAACCGTCTCCGGCACTGTTGTGCGTTTGGGCTCCTCGTTGTTATCATCGCCGGAAAGGTTCATTTTCTCAAGCAAAGCAACCATTTCCGCCTTGCGCATCGAACTGTAGCCGGCAACATTGTTCGCACGAAGGATCGCACGAAGTTCGGCAAGCGACATTTCCGAATAGTTCGTCATAGATATTCTCCTGTATGGTGGTACTGCGTGGTGATTATTTCGGATCAGTATAAGAAAAATGCGGAATTCCCGAGAAACGCCGGGATAAAGAAAGACTTCCGCAGGGGCGGTAACCCGCCCCGCGGAATGTCAGATTTACAACTTGAGAACCGGCCGTTCAGCCGTTCTGTAGATAGCCTTGACAATCATTACTGATCGTCCGAAGAGTCCTCAAACTCCTCATCGAATTCCAGTTCTTCGTCATCGAGGAACTCGTCATCGAAATCATCAAAACCGTCGTCAACAAAATCGTCAGCAGCGGTATTCAGAAGATTGGTATCATCGTCGTTGACATCGGAAGCTGCGATGCTGTCGCGATACTCATCGTCCATCGTGTAAGGACGCTCAATCACTTCGTTGTCGGTGTTCAGGCGAATGTCACGATACTCTTTCATACCGGTTCCGGCAGGAATCAGCTTGCCGAGGATGACATTTTCCTTCAGACCAACCAACGGGTCGATCTTGCCCTTGATCGCCGCATCCGTGAGAACCTTGGTGGTCTCCTGGAAGGATGCTGCGGACAGGAACGAGTTCGTAGCCAGCGAAGCCTTCGTGATACCGAGGATGATGCGCTTGCCTTCCGCAGGCTTCTTGCCCTCAGCAAGCATGCGCGCGTTCGTCTCCTCGAAGTCGAGTACATCAACATGCGTTCCCGGAAGGAAACCGGTGTCTCCGCACTCCTCGACGAGAACCTTCTTCAGCATCTGGTGCAAAATGATCTCGATGTGCTTGTCGTTGATCTCCACGCCCTGCTTGCGGTACACCTGCTGTACTTCGCGGAGCATGTAATCCTGAACCGCACGGAGGCCGTTGATCTTCAGGATGTCGTTCGGGTTCAGCGGACCTTCGGTCAGGCCTTCGCCTGCCTCAACGATATCGCCGTCCCTCACGCGATCCTTGGAACCGAACGGGATCAGGTAAGCCTTGGACTCACCGGTCTCATCGTTGGTTACGATCGCCTCACGCTTGGTCATATTGTTCTTGCTCGTCTCGCGGATGCTGACCTTACCGGAAATCTCCGTGACGATTGCAAGACCCTTCGGCTTTCTCGCCTCAAACAACTCCTCGACACGAGGAAGACCCTGTGTGATGTTGTCTCCGGCGACACCACCGGTGTGGAACGTTCTCATGGTCAGCTGCGTACCGGGCTCACCGATGGACTGTGCAGCGATGATACCGACAGCCTCACCGACCTGAACCGGCTCACCGGTTGCCATGTTAGCGCCGTAGCACTTCGCGCAGATACCGAGGTGCGAACGGCAGGTAAGCGCCGTACGGATGCGGATCGTTGCGTCCTCACCGGCATCCTTGATCGCCTTGGTCTGCAGCAGACGTGCGGCACGGTTCGGCGTGATCATCTGGTTCTTGCGAACGATCAGATCGCCGTTGTCATCATAGTAATCCTCGCAGGAGAAACGACCCGTGATACGCTCGGCAAGCGTCTCGATCGGCTTCTCCTTATCCTTCGTCTCCTCACCCTCCTCAGGCTCGGACTTCTTCGTGGAGCTTGCGAACATGCGGACATCCATGCCGGGGATCTCGTCCATGCCGGCGCAGCAATCCACCTCGCGGATGATCAGCTCCTGCGAAACGTCAACCAGACGTCTGGTCAGGTAACCGGAGTCTGCGGTACGCAGAGCGGTATCGGCCAGACCCTTGCGGGCGCCGTGTGCGGAGATGAAGTACTCCAGAACGTCGAGACCGCTTCGAAGGTTTGCCTTGATCGGCAACTCGATCGTCTTACCGGTTGTGTCGGTGAACAGACCGCGCATACCGATCAGCTGCTTGATCTGGGACTTGTTACCACGGGCACCGGAATCCGCCATCATACGGATGTTGTTGTACTGATCCAGGGACTCGAGAGCCTTCTCTTCGAAACGCTCATCGGTCTTGCGCCAAGCTTCGATAACCTTGCTGTAGCGCTCCTGCTCACTGGTAAGACCTTCCTCGTATGCCAGTCCGATCGCCTCAACCTGCTTCTCGGTCTCGCGGAGCATGCTCTCGCGATCCGCAGGGATGATAACGTCGGCGAGCGAAACCGTCATGGCTGCTCTCGTAGAATACTTGTAACCGATGGCCTTAACAGCATCGAGCGTCTCTGCCGTCTTGATCGCGCCGTGCGTGTTGATGCAGCGCTCGAGGATCTTCTTCAGCTCGCCCTTCTTTACGAGGAAATCAATCTCGTACTTCAGGAAATTCTCAGGACGCGTACGATCGACGAATCCGAGGTCCTGGCTGATGATCTCGTTGAACAGGATACGGCCGACGGTCGTCTTGATCGTGCGGGACTCCTGCTTGCCCTCCGCGTTGATACCGGTGCGGCGGACATAAATGCTCGACTGGAGCGTGACATAGCCGTTCTCGTAAGCGAGAATAGCCTCATTTTCATTCTTGAAATGCATTCCCTCGCCCTTGTCACCCGGCTTCTCCATCGTAAGATAGTAGATACCGAGGACCATATCCTGCGACGGAACCGCAACGGGACCGCCGTCGGACGGCTTCAGGAGGTTGTTCGGGGACAGCAGCAGGAACCGGCACTCGGCCTGTGCTTCCACGGACAGCGGAAGGTGTACAGCCATCTGGTCACCGTCGAAGTCGGCGTTGAAAGCGGTACATACCAACGGATGCAGCTTGATCGCCTTACCCTCGACAAGGATCGGCTCGAACGCCTGGATACCAAGGCGGTGCAGGGTAGGTGCACGGTTAAGCATAACCGGGTGCTCCTGAATGACCTTCTCGAGGACATCCCATACACCGGGCTCAAGACGCTCCACCATCTTCTTCGCGGCGCGGATATTTTTCGCCTTATCCATCGCCATCAGCTCCTTCATAACGAAGGGCTTGAACAGCTCGATCGCCATCTCCTTCGGCAGACCGCACTGGTAAATCTTCAACTCGGGACCGACGACGATAACGGAACGGCCGGAGTAGTCAACACGCTTACCGAGAAGGTTCTGACGGAAGCGGCCCTGCTTACCCTTCAGAAGATCGGACAGCGACTTAAGGGCACGGTTGCCGGGTCCGGTTACCGGACGTCCGCGGCGGCCGTTATCGTTGAGCGCGTCAACGGCTTCCTGCAGCATACGCTTCTCGTTGCGGATAATGATCTCCGGAGCACCGAGGCTGATCAGTCTCTGAAGACGGTTATTACGGTTGATAATACGGCGGTACAGATCGTTCAGGTCGGACGTTGCAAAACGGCCGCCGTCCAGCTGTACCATCGGGCGAAGATCCGGCGGGATAACCGGAATACACTTCAGGATCATCCACTCCGGACGGTTGCCGGACTCGCGGAACGCGTCGACAACCTCAAGGCGCTTGATCAGCTTCGCGCGCTTCTGTCCGTTGCTGTGAGCAAGCTCCTCCTCCAGCTCTGCGGAGAGAGCGTCAAGGTCGATCTCCTCAAGCAGCGTGCGGATCGCCTCCGCACCCATCTGCGCTTTAAAACTGCCCTCGCCGTACTCTTCCTCGTAACGGTTGTATTCCTGCTCGGACAGAATATCCTTCTTCTTCAGCGGAGTGCTGCCGCCGTCCAGCACGATATAGCTGGTAAAATAAAGCACTTTCTCAAGGTTCTTGGGAACCATGTCAAGGAGAAGTCCCATACGGCTGGGAATTCCCTTGAAATACCAGATGTGGGATACCGGAGCCGCCAGCTCGATATAGCCCATGCGCTCACGGCGCACCTTGGCATCCGTCACCTCGACACCGCAGCGGTCGCAGATAAAGTTTTTCGCGCGAACCTTCTGCTTCTTGTATTTGCCGCAATGGCACTCGAATTTCTTGGTCGGTCCGAAGATCTTCTCGCAGAACAGACCGCCCACCTCGGGCTTCAGAGTTCTGTAGTTGATCGTCTCCGGCTTCTTCACCTCGTAATCGGTGACATCGCCGGGTCTTCCGGCCCGGGCCCACTCGCGGATTTTATCGTCAGATGCCAGTCCGATACGGATGGCATCGTAGGTGATTTCCTTCACATCCTCGTTGATCTTGTCCATAGCCATTCACGCTACTCCTTCCATGTTCAGTTTGAAAGAATATATCAGGTCATTCATGGCACTTTATTTCCGATAATACGGAAAATGTGCTCATTCCGTATATCAGAAATCGTCATCCTCGGTGAGCGGTTCCAGATCCTCGAAATCGGAATCATCGAAACCGTCATCGATATCGACTGCGGAACCGTACAGGTCGCCGGTCTCCTCATCCGGAGTAATCTCCTGGAATCCGGCCATCGACATCTCGTTCGCGCCGGGATAGTAGCTGTCGCCGTCGTTGTACAGATCCGAGAAGTCCTCATCGTCGCCGCTGGTGAACTTCTCCGTCATCTGGATCTCGTTGCCGTTCTCATCCAGAACGGTGACATCCAGTGCCAGAGCCTGAAGTTCCTTGAGCAATACCTTGAAGGACTCCGGAATGCCGGGCTCGGAAATGTTCTCGCCCTTCGTGATCGCCTTGTACGTGCGGTCACGGCCTTCCACATCGTCGGACTTCACAGTCAGGATTTCCTGAAGAATGTGAGCCGCGCCGTAAGCCTCGAGGGCCCAAACCTCCATCTCACCGAAACGCTGGCCACCGAACTGGGCCTTGCCGCCGAGAGGCTGCTGCGTTACCAGCGAGTAAGGGCCGGTCGAACGCGCGTGGATCTTATCATCAACCAGGTGATGCAGTTTCAGGTAGTGCATGAAGCCGACCGTGACTTCGCTGTCGAACGGCTCACCGGTACGGCCGTCTCTGAGCTGTACCTTTCCGTCGGGCTTGATCTGCACTCCCGCCCACTCCTTGCGGTGCTCCTGATTCTTGATCAGGAAGTCCATCACCTCAGGGTTGAGAATGTCTTTATACTTCTTTTCAAACTCGTCCAGATCGGTGTTGACATAGTCGTTGGCGAGCTGGAACATGTCTGTGATATCATTTTCATTCGCACCGTCAAACACCGGCGTCGAAACCTTGAAGCCGAGAACCTGGGACGCGAGCGAAAGGTGCGTCTCCATGATCTGACCGATATTCATACGGCTCGGCACGCCGAGAGGATTCAGCACGATATCGAGCGGACGTCCGTTCGGAAGAAACGGCATATCCTCCACGGGAAGAACGCGGGAAACGACACCCTTGTTACCGTGGCGGCCGGCCATCTTATCACCGACCTGAATCTTACGTTTCTGCGCGATATAAACGCGAACCTTCTGGTTGACACCCGGGTTCAGCTCGTCGCCGTTCTCTCTGGTGAATACCTTGACGTTAACGATCACGCCGAACTCGCCGTGAGGCACCTTGAGGGACGTGTCACGGACTTCCTTCGCCTTCTCACCGAAGATTGCACGGAGCAGACGCTCCTCAGCGGTGAGCTCGGTCTCGCCCTTCGGCGTAACCTTACCGACGAGGATGTCACCGTCGCGAACCTCGGCACCGATGCGGATGATACCGCGCTCGTCAAGGTTCTTGAGCGCATCGTCGCCGACACCGGGGATATCACGCGTGATCTCCTCCGGTCCGAGCTTCGTGTCTCTCGCTTCGGACTCGTACTCCTCAATATGAACGGAAGTATATACGTCATCACGTACCAGGCGCTCCGAAAGCAGAACGGCATCCTCGTAGTTGTAACCTTCCCAGGTCATGAAACCGATGAGCGGGTTCTTGCCGAGAGCAAGCTCGCCGCCTGCGGTGGACGGACCGTCTGCGATAACCTGACCGGCCGTAACCGACTCGCCCTTCTTCACGATCGGGCGCTGGTTGATGCTGGTACCCTGGTTGCTTCTCGCGAACTTCTGAAGTTTGTACTCCTCGCGCTCACCGTCCGTCGTGCGAACGATGATGCGGCTCGCTTCCGCGCGCTCTACAACGCCGTCGCTCTTCGCAACAACGCACACGCCGGAGTCAACAGCTGCCTTGAGGGCCATGCTCGTATCAACGACCGGCTCCTCCGTGAAGAGAAGCGGCACGGCCTGACGCTGCATGTTGGATCCCATCAGAGCACGGTTTGCATCGTCATGCTGCAGGAACGGGATCATAGCCGTTGCCACGGAAAATACCATCTTAGGCGAGACGTCCATCAGATCGATGGATCTGCGGTCGAACTGCGCGATCTCCGTGCGGTAACGGCCGGATACCTTGCCGTTGACGAAGTGGTTGCCCTCGTCAAGAGGCTCGTTCGCCTGCGCTACATGGTACTTATCTTCCTCATCTGCGGTCAGGTACACGACCTCATCAAGGACGACCGGGTTGTTCGGGTCGGACTTGTCAACCTTGCGGTACGGGGCCTCGACAAATCCATATTCATTAATTCTTGCATACGATGCAAGAGAGTTGATCAGACCGATGTTCGGACCTTCGGGGGTCTCGATCGGGCACATACGACCGTAGTGCGTGTAGTGAACGTCTCGAACCTGGAAACCTGCGCGGTCACGCGACAGACCGCCGGGGCCGAGTGCGGAGAGACGTCTCTTGTGCGTCAGCTCGCCGAGTGGGTTGTGCTGATCCATGAACTGGGACAGCTGGGAGCTTCCGAAGAACTCCTTGATGGCAGCCGTCACAGGCTTGATGTTGATCAGCGACTGCGGTGTGATCGCCGCCTGCTCCTGCGTGTTCATACGCTCGCGAACGACACGCTCCATACGGGACATACCGATACGGTACTGGTTCTGCAGCAGCTCGCCGACGGCACGGATACGACGGTTGCCGAGGTGGTCGATGTCGTCCGTGTTGCCTACGCCCCACGCGATGTGCATGTTATAGTTGACGGAGGCGAAAATGTCCTCCTTCGTGATATGCTTCGGGATCAGCTCGTTGATGTTTCTGCGGATCGCTGCCTCGATCTCCTCCTGCGTCTCGTTGTTCGCAAGGATCTCGCTGAGCGCGGGATAATACACAAGCTCGGAGATGCCGAGTGCTTCCTTATCGCAGTCAACATAGTTCGTAAGCTCGACCATCATGTTCGAGAGCACCTTGCAGCTGTGCTTCTTGATCTGCTTCTCGACAAGCTTCTCCGTCTCCACGTAGATGTACGGAACCGCCGCGTTCTGAATGGCATCCGCGAGTGCTTCCGTGATCAGTGTTCCCGCCGTAGCGAGAACCTCACCTGTGGTCATGTCCGTGACATCCTCTGCAAGGTATTTGCCGACGACACGGTTGCGAAGCATGAGCTTCTTGTTGAACTTGTAACGTCCGACCTTCGCGAGGTCATATCTCTTCGGATCGAAGAACATGCCGTGAAGAAGCGACTCCGCACTCTCAGTCGTGAGCGGCTCGCCCGGACGCAGTTTCTTATATAATTCAAGAAGACCGTCCTCATAGTTGTCGGTCGGATCCTTCTTGAGCGATGCCTCCAGAACTTCCTCATCGCCGAACATCTCATGGATCTCAGCGTTGGTGCCTACACCGAGGGCACGCAGGAAGACCGTGATCGGAACCTTGCGGTTGCGGTCAACGCGGACATAGAACACATCGTTGGCATCTGTCTCGTACTCAAGCCATGCGCCGCGGTTCGGGATTACCGTCGCGGAATACAGCTCCTTACCGAGCTTATCATGCGTCATCGCATAGTAAATGCCGGGGGAACGAACCAGCTGGCTGACGATAACACGCTCAGCGCCGTTGATCACAAATGTTCCGTTGTCCGTCATCAAAGGGAAATCGCCCATGAACATGACATGTTCTTTAATCTCGCCCGTCTCCGCATCGTGAAGACGAACGGTGACCTTCAAAGGCGCTGCATAGGTCGCATCGCGCTCCTTGCACTGGTCGATCGTATACTTGGCATCGTCCTTGCAGAGCTGGTAATCCACAAACTCCAGGCTGAATCGCCCGTCATGGTCGGCAATCGGCGAGATGTCGGTAAACACCTCATAGATTCCTTTCTCAAGGAACCACCGGTAAGAGTCCTTCTGCACTTCGATCAGATTCGGCATCTCAAGGATGTCCTGTTTCTTCGCAAAGCTCATTCGAACGTTCTTGCCGACTTGCACCGGATGAATTCTGTTCTTATTCATTGACGTTGTCACCCCTTGATTGATTAGTCCCTTTCATTCGACAATCGTAGTCCTTAGCACCCAAAAGGGCGGCGGAGAAATCGCTTGAAAAACGCTTGCATTTTTCGTAAAATTATGTTACGATTATTGAGAACGGGCATATAACACCATTATAGTGCATCGTATATAATAACTCTACGCTTGGCAAAAGTCAAGCGATATTTTTTTGAAATCGCGACGAAAATAAGGGACAGCATTTCTGCTGTCCCGTTTTTGTTATATTTCCGTGTGTTTCCATTCTACTCGTAATCTTCTTCGTCGTAGTCTTCCTCGTCGTACTCATCCTCTACGTACACCTCGGCGGCAACGTTCCCGCTGCGTGCCATCCCGATGACCGCAAGTACCGCTCCGATCCCAAGCAGCGGCCACCCCACGATGGAGTAATACTTCAGAAGACGGTTGGTCGTGCCGTAGATCTCCACGACACCCGTGGCCACCGATCCCATCGTCAGCGCGGCAATGCCGGACACGAACAGGTTCACGCCGCCCCGCACCAGCGAAGCGTACGGCACCTTCCGGAGCCCTCTGACCCTGGATAGAGCCAATGCCGGGATTACACCCATCAGCAGCGGATAGAGAAACGCGTACATCATCGGCTTTGAACGGACACCGTGGGCAAACTGCTCATAGATGAACGCGAAGATGACGACAAATACCGTCACGCCGAGGAATATTTTCCAATGTCGGCGAAATACATCACTTGACATAGACAATGTCGGTCACCCCTCTCTCGTAATAACTTCCTTCCGAAGTCGGAAAATTGATCACCTTCCCCTGGAAGACCATCGTCGAGGAACCGCCTCCGTCCAGGTTGAACGCCTTCGTGCAGCCGAGCCGCTGCATGAAATCCGCAAGTTCATACACTGAGAGTCCGTGACTCTTCTTCGTTCTTCCGTCCGCTACAACAATAAAATAGTGAAGCGGTTCCACCATACCGATCGCGGTACGCGGGTTCGTCACGTAACAGTAATCCACTTCCGTGTCGACATCGACCTTGATCGTGCTGCCGTCGATCAGGACAGGCCCGAAGGTCAGCGCCTGCCATGTGCCGTTGTCCATCAGCTGCTGAGCGGTTGCCTTGTTGGAATGGCTGAACACAAAATCTCCGCTCGGCATGATGCAGAGCACATCCCTTTTCTTATTCGTATTTCCGACAGTGCGGTACAGGACACCGTTCCGGATGACATAGCCACCCTCGCGCGCGCCGTAATTGTCTCCGTTGATCGCGAACACCGCGTCATGCGCCTCCGCCATCTCGGATGTTGTCTGGGTAATGTTGCGGCCGTACGTGTCCTTGGCGAACGCCGTCAGCAGATACTGCGCGGACGTCAGCCGGATCTCGGCCACATGAATCTGCGTGTCATGCTCGCGGTACTCCGAGATGGAGACATACAGATGATCGTTTGAATAGGTGGTTTCCGTCGAGACCGGAGTCTGCGTAAAATACACCGGCTCCGACGTAGGTGTCGGTGTCTCCGTCGGCTCCGGTTCCGTCGTCGGTTCCGGTCCATCGGTCGGCTCCGGCCCGTCAGTCGGTTTCGGTGCGTCCGTCGGCTTCGGCGCTTCTGTCGGTGACGGTCCCTCCTTAGGCGTCGGCGTATTGTTGGCGACCAGACTTCCGCCCGGCGAAGGCGTCGCGAACAGCGACAGATTGATTTCCGTCGCGTTGGTCTGCATCGGGCGCTTGATGACAAATACATCCAGCATCACGTACGTTGTGTACGCGCACAGCAGAAATCCGAACAAGATCGCCCAGATCGGTTTAGGCTTCTTCATAATCCTTTCTCTCCCTCATTTCGGCGCTCCCCCGCGCCTGTCTCCTGCCCTGGCGCAACCCGCGCCTGTACTCTGCTATCATATCATACTGTTCCGGAAAATAACAGCATTTTCTGTAGCCGGAGCAGGCAGTTTATCGCCGCGCGGTTCAATCCGTCAGCTCATACGGATTAAACCCGTTTACGGCCATGACAAACCATGCCGTGGGGGCTATGTGCCGATCATCGGAGTACTCCCAACGAGACCCGTCGGAGAGGTAAATGCCGGTAAACAGGTGTTTCACCGAAGCCGCGGGGAAGAGTCCGCCCTTCGACTGCAGGGAAACCAGCGCGTCCATCACCTGCTCGTAGTCGGTCCATTCACCGCGTTTGCGCAACAGGAGGGCCGTGAAAGCGCTGCCTTCCGCCCAGAACCCTTCCTCCTCGCCGCTCACGCGGAACGGATACGCACCTTCCTTCGTCTTCATGGAACGCACCAGATCGAGCGCTTTTTCGTACGGTTCGAAGAAATCGCCGAGCGACAGCGCGCACCATACCTGCGCATCCAGCACGATGACCTCCTTCGACGGAGTCTTGCCGTCATTTCCTGTCCCCGTGCAGAACAACCCGCGCTTCGCATCGTACATCGAGAGGATAAACCGCTTCGCGCTCTCCGCTGCCTGTGCGTACTTTTCTTCCTTTGTCATCGACGCAAGAGCGTTAAACACCGCGTACAGATCCAGGTTATGCTCCGTGCTCTTATAGGTATGCTTCGTCACGACCTTCGGATCCGCTTCCTCCCAGCCGTCAAAACCGGCCGTGAAACCGTCCGTTCCGTCCTTACAGTTCTCAAGAACCCAGTCCATCAGCGAGCATGCCGCACTCAGATACTGTTTTCCGCCGTAGGCTCGGTAATACTGCAGCAAGGCCATCGCGACAAACGCAGTATTGCCGCAGTTGCTCCCCACCTGGTAGGCATCCTCGTACCACGTATAGGACTCCGCTTCATACCATCCCGGCAGACGCGCGCCGCTGTTCCACCCCGGGAACGAGGAGATGTCACCTGCCGCATAAGCATTTCGCACGCGCTTTCCCTTGTTCCCCTTGTTATCGGAAAGGCTTCTGTCGTTGTCGATCGCATACAGGAACGCGTCGACGATCGTCTTGGCTTCCGACTTCTTTCCCTCCGAGAGGAACGCCATCGCCGCGAGTGCATTGTCATAGGAAAATGCTGCGTTTTTGATGTACTGATTTTCCGTATCATACGAGCGCAACAGGATCGGCGCCTTGGTCGCGCTCCGGATCTTGCCCGAAAAATAAATCTCGTCAAGGTAAAATACGGTGCTGCCGATCCCGCTCCTCTCATCGTTCAGAACATAGCCGAAGCCGCAGACGATGCTGCTCATGTCCGCGCCGTCCAGCGGGATCACATATTCCTTCCATTCCTTCGTGAGTTCGATCCAGCCGATACTCTGCTTCGTCGCGCTGTCCGGATACTCCACGGTCTTTTTATTGTTCGACGCATTGTAACCGAAGCCGCAGGTGAACAGCTCCAGTCGCTCGCCGCCCCGTTCTCCGCGCGCATAGAAATGAAGCTCGTTCGCGCCGGTTAGGTCAAGTCCCTGGCCCGGCTGATCTCCCTTGTTGAGCGCCGGCGTGTTACTTCCCTCCGGAATATATCCCTGCATGAACATCCATCCGCCCCAGGAGCCGACTTTGATCAGCTGCTCGCATCGGATGCAGGACGTGCCGCTGTACGGATTTTGCGTCCAGTTCTCGTTCATCTCCTTCACAAGACTTGCGTCAAGTCCGTACATTTTCGCCTTTTGCGTAAAATGGTTTTCCGTCACACCGAAATCATGATACACGTAAACCACCGACTGCTCGTCGTTCAAACGCTTCGCAAGAGCCGCAAGGGCAGCGTTCTTCGCCTTCTCATACGTTTTTGCCTTGGCTTCGCTCACGCCCTCCGTCGGAACTGCTGTAGGAATCGCCGTAGGAGTCGCTGTCGGAACTGCTGTCGGGACTGCAGTAGGAGTCGCTGTCGGAACTGCCGTAGGTGTAGCCGTTGGGACTGCTGTCGGCTTTGCTGTAGGAACGGCTGTAGGAATCAGCGTCGGGATAGCAGTCGGCGTCGCTGTCGGAACTGCCGTAGGAGTCGCTGTCGGAACAACAGTAGGCGTTGCCGTAGGAACTGCCGTCGGTACTGCTGCAGGTGTTGCTGTCGGCTCAGCAACAGGCGTAACAGTCGGCGTGGCCGTCGGAACGGTCGTGAGCACTGCCGTCGGTTCCACCGCCGGCGTCGCAGTCGGCGTGGCTGTCGGAACAGTCGTGGGCACTGCCGTCGGTTCCGCAGCCGGTGTCGCGGTCGGTGTCGCGGTCTGTATTGGTGTCAGTACTTCCGTGGGCACTGTTGTCGGTGATTCTGTCGGCGATTTTTCATTGCTGTCCTGCCTGCCGCACGCTGACAATGATCCGATCAAAACCAGCAGGATTGTCAGCCCGACGATCATTCTGTTCACATAACACTTTCTCTCTCTCATTTTCCTCACTCCTCCTTTCAAAACTCTCCGGCAAAGTCGGCTTCGCTGTAACCTCAAAACCGCTCCGGGACATCCTCAACCTCACAAAGACCCTTGTCTTTAAACTCAATATATCATTGCCTTATGGGCTCATCAATAGAAAAAAGCCGAACCCGCCGTGCACGCACGAATCAGCGGTTCAGCTTATTTGAATTCAGTTGGCAATTTTATGCGCTTTTAAGATAAATTACGCTCTATTTATATGTGACAACTCATTTTTCGGCAAATTCATGATGAAAATTCCGGATTTTTTAACGATCTCTTATCCTCTGCTGAATTTTCCGCAAATTTGTTATTGTATTCGCTCTGCCGCTTCGCTATAATGTGGGCAAATCAGAACGAAGAACAGGAGGCGAACACCATGACTGCATCTCAAAAGAACAATTCCACGGTTCCGGACAATCAGGATCTCGAGAAGATCATATCAGCCAATCTGAAACGGCTGATCGCGCAGAACGGTATCACGCAGAAGGATCTGGCCGAACAGCTGGGCGTTGCGGCAGCCTCCATGACCGATTACTGCAAAGGGAGGCGCATTCCCAACGTGGAATTCTTCGTGTCGCTCAAGAATCTCTACGACATTTCCATCGATGATTTTCTCACCAAGAGCATCAACCCCTCCACGCGGGCACTTCCGGCTCGCGAGACTTCGATTGACAGCACCCTGATGGCCACGTACCGCAAATACTGCGGCTGCTACTATGTTTACTACCTTGACACCGGCAAGTACAAGGGCCGGGACACGCAGCCGCCCAAGGATTCCGTCCTGTACGGCGTGCTGTACATTTACGAGAATCCGTCGAGCCTCGATGTTCCGGAGTTCAGCTGCGCCGCCGTTCTCGGGATCAAGGATCGGGAAAATGCGATCCTCATCCGGAAGACGATCGAGGATTTCAGGGACTCCTCCGAGATTGTCGAGCAGATCGGGAACAAATACCCCAACACAGCTTACTACGGGGATTTCGAGTTGTCGCCTGAGCACGCGTTCATCAGCATGCGCCACGCCGGCACCGACCGGGCGCTTCTGATCTTCCATCGCGTCGACAGCAACAAGGCGGACTACACCGGCGGGATCGGCACCGTCAACTCCATCTCCAAAGGCCGCGAGCGCGCACCCGTTGTCCAGTTCATGGGGATATCCCGGTATCCGCTGTCCATGTCGATTGAGGAGATTCACCACAGCCTGCTGCTCAACTACCCGGACATCAAGATCGAATCCGAAACCGAGGAAATGATCCGGAATTTCAAGGCGCTCTACGTGGATTCCGAGACGTCCGATCAGGGATTTTCCGAGTACCAGAAGTCGGTTGTCGTGCGTTCCACCCTCGAACGGTTCATCCGGAAAAGCCTGGAGCGCAACATGTTCCGCTACGGCAAAGTCTCTGAGCGGGACGATGACGAGTGGTACCATGCGATCAAGGTTACATCCGTCACCGACAACGAGTAAACGCAGAAGTGACATGCTCCGCTCCCGCAATACGCGGAGACGGGAGAAATCAGCCCGACCGAAACACGGTTTACCAAACCGAAATACGATCCGTTAACCTGCACGAAGGAGGAAGACTCATGGCTTACGAAATGAACGTCAGTTTCAACGACATCATCACGCTCTACGGCAAGAATCACAAAGTAGGCAACAAACACGATATCAAGCGAGCCTACGAGTACGCCTCCGAGAAGCATTCCGGCATGCTGCGCGGATCGGGCGAACCGTACATTTGTCATCCGCTCCGAACCGCCAGATTCGTCACCGAATGGGGTTTTGAAAGTGATGTCATTATGGCCGCCCTGCTTCACGATGTCGTTGAAGACTGTGACACCCCGCTGTCCGAGATCCGCGAACTGTTCGGAACCGGCGTCGCCGACATCGTCGATGTCGTCACCTCCCTCAGCGACAGGGATTTCGCCGACCATACGCTCACCAAGGAGCAGCGGAACCTTCTCTCTGACGCCCGACTTCAGAAGAAGATGAACAACAAGGCGCTGTACGTGAAGATCGCGGACCGCATCGACAATCTGAACACTCTCTTCGGCGTCCCGGAAGCCAAGCGCATCCCCAAGGCCGAGCACACCCGCGAGATCCTCATTCCGATGGCTCGAATGGAAAATGCCTACCACCTTGTCAACATTCTCGAGGAACTCTGCTTTCAGATCGAGCACCCGAAGATGTACGTCGACATGTCGAAGCAGTACAAGGCGCTCTGTAACGCCAACAGCAGAAAATGTAGGGAATCCCTGGAGACACTCTCCAACGTCTTCGACCCGCATTTTACCGGCAATGAGGCCGAAGGTCTTGATCGATACCACCGCTGTATCGTCGATTTCACGTACAATCCCCGATCCTGCATCAGCATTTTCCGACAGATCAGCCGCAACGCGGACAACCTTCGTGACGACTGGCGCGCGCTGCTCTCCAAGGACAACATCGCTCTCTACGACCTCAAGCTGATCGTCAGTGACAAGCTCTCCGACGACAATTCCGACATTCGACCCAACGATGTTTTCTTTCAGTATTTCGACAAAATTCTGTCCCGCAAGGGCTTCTATCTGATCCGGTACAGTCTCGCGTCCTACAAGGACATCGGGTATTTCCTGATCTCCGACGAGATGGACAACCTTTACCGGCTCTTCGTCCGGACCGAAACCGAGTACCGGCGTTTCCAGTGCGGCAACATTATCGATGCCGACAGTTCTCTTGCAATCTCCGACATTAACGAAATCGAGCCCCGCGACACCTACAATGAGAAGATCAAGGTGTTCCGCAAGGACGGGTCTGCTATGATCATCGATAAAGGTGCAACAGTGCTCGATTTTGCATTCTACATTCACGGTGAACTCGGTTACCACTTCGACTATGCCATGATCGATGAATCCAAAACGCATCTTCCGAAGAGTACCCGTCTGAACGAGGGCGATACCATCACGATCGTCGCCAACGAGAACATTCACCCTGACATTTCGTGGTTCAACAGCGTCAAGACCAGCCGCGCCGTACATCACCTGGTTCGATATTTCTCCGACGTCTCCAACACAAACCGCTATCTACAGGAGCTCGCGGAGAAGAAAAAACCTTCTGCGGAAAATGCCGCGCAGGCATAACCGCGTAATCTTTCACTCCTCCGGCCTCTTGAAATCCGGTCTTTCGCCCGGCCTGTCCAAAGGTCCGCCGTCTATTGATCCTGCCGGATTTTCTCCAGCTTGCCGACAGTGACATCACAGGCTTTTCGGGAAATGTCACACCCGATGAACCGTCTTCCGAGTTTCTTCGCCACAACAGCCGTTGTACCGCCACCCAGAAAGAAGTCCGCGACCAGATCTCCCGGTTCCGACGCGATCCGGATGATCCTGTCCAGAACCGCTTCCGGCTTTGGTGTGTCGTACGCTTCCGCTGTATCAGTCCTTGTGTACGTATCCAGCATTTCCGGTCCGTCCCACAGATTTCCGACAGGGATCACTTTGGAGAACCGGTACGGCAGACCGTTGATCAACTGAACCTCCCCTGCATGTTCCATATCGGCCAGTTGCGGAACGCTCACCAGCCAGTGCTTGTTCAGCGCCTTCAGATCGACTGTCTCACCGTTGACAACGCGGGTATCGCTTCTTCCTTCCAGCTCCCCGTTCTCGTAGAGCGGAACGATCCGGTTCGCATCTCCCTGCAGCTCATGAAAGATGAATTTCCGCGGATTCTTCACGTAGTACAGAATGATGTCCATCTGGGAATCGAAATTCGCGTAAAATCCTCTTTCCCTGCTGTGCTTTCGATAAATCCGGTTCCGGAAGCATTTCGTTCCGAACACCTCGTCCATCAGAATACGCATGTAGGAATCCATGCGCCAGTTGCAGTGGATGAAAATGCTGCCGTTCGGCGCCAGGGCCCTCCGCATCTGTTCAATCCTGGGGCGATACCACTCCGTTGCTTCATCGGGAGTTCCCAGGTCATCCGAGTAATCGTCAAAAACTTTCCCCGTATTATACAGAATATCGCAATAGATCAGATTGACCGAGCCTTCCGGGAGTTCGCGGAGCAACTCAAGGTTGTCCTCCAGATATACCCGGGCACCGTCATTTTCATAGTACAGACCCATGTCAGTTGCTCCTTCAGTTAAACTTTTTGCGAAGTCTGTTGATCTCGCCGGTGATCAGTTCGAAGTTCTTTTTGATCTCTGCGTTGTCAAGCAGCGGCATGGAGGAATACTGCGAAGCGTCAATGTAGTCCTGCGAGAACTGGATCGAGCAAAGGCAAGTGAGCAGGTCTTCAACATAGTCGTCGAACTCCCCGTTCGGGCAGCTCACGCCCATCAGTCCATAACAGGTATAGTACCAATTGCCGAAGAAATAGCCGCTGAAATCGAGATCGACCAGTGCGCCCGCAATGCCGAGAGTACATGCTTTTCCGTTCTCATCGATAAATGTACCGACGCCGACCGTCTCGGGTCCGTAACCGCTGTAAGGTCCCTGATAGTTCTCGACCTGGGCAAGCTGAATACTGTTCATCGTCGGGAAGAGCTGCTTGCCATCGTAGCGCATCTGGAAGTCAATACAATTCTGCCAGCAGTCCGTAATGCCTCGCACAGTGGCACTCGACAACACCGGTCCGTTGGAAATGATGCCGCCGGTGGTATCGTAGTACGACAGATATCTCCGGGATGCCTCGCTCTTGTGGAACGGTGCCAGGGCTCCGTAGTAGAAGACCTGTCTGCTCGGCATATTCGGGTCGTAAATGCGATAGCAGATACCGCTGTAACTGCCGGAGACGTCGACACGCCAACCCTCGGGGATCAGCAGAGTGAAGTAACCGCCGTTGTAGCTCACAAGGTTCAGTTTCTCCCCCTGTTGTGAAGTGTTGCCGGTGTCACCCGTGTCACCGGTATCACCGGTGTCGGCTGTGGCGCTCTTGCCGGAATTGATCACCGGC
Source organism: uncultured Lachnoclostridium sp. (assembly GCA_946415315.1). Lineage (GTDB taxonomy): Bacteria > Bacillota > Clostridia > Lachnospirales > Lachnospiraceae > ISDg. The sequence continues at coordinate 63,949 of CAMKRZ010000015.1, forward strand.
AGTGTCGTCACGCCACCGTCCCGAACAGTGAGTATTCCGTAATTATTGGCCGATGACCAGCTCGATCCGGTGAAGAATGCGTAGACGGGATTGTCAGGATCTTCATCCACGTAATAGAAATGACAGAGATAATCTCCTGCAGGCAAAAGAATGCTCACGACACCGTTCTTATCAGGGAATCCTGCAGTGACGTATTCACCGTTGACGGTGAAGAAAGAACAACGTGCAGGCTTGGAACTGATATAGCCGTCCACCTGAAAACTCAGTCTTCCGCATCCGCTCTTCGTTGTCTCGAGGTAGCTCACGTTCCAATCATCGTTAAGGCCTGCTTCGGCAAATGCCTTGTTGACCGCCGATCCGAATTGCTGGAGCATGCCGTTGATCTTGAGGCTGGCAAGCAGGATCGCGTGCAGATCCTCATAGTCTGACTTCGGGGTCAGCATCTCAATCGATGTGCTCCACATTCGGAACTGCTGTTCCAGGCTCATACCGTCGCGGTCGAGAACGTAGGCCATATGGCTGACCAATGTATTATTCATGTGTACTCCGCCGTTGTCGTTAGCGTTGCTCGGAGCAAGCACTGTAGACACATAATACACATCGCCGACGAATGCAGGCTGCTTGCAGCGATTGGGATCCGCCATGTCGCGCTCCGTACCATCAGGACAGTTTTCACCGTTCATCCAACCGGTGTAGGAAGTCTCTCCGGAGATCTTCTCACAGAGATCTCCCAGAATATCGCTGTAAGCTTCGTTAATTGCGCCGGTCTCATTCTGATAATAGATACCCTGCATTGAATTCGATGTCACGCCATGGGTAAACTCATGTCCGCAAATATCGGCGCAATAGCTGAACTGATTCGCATCAGATGCCGCAAAACACGCCCACCCGTCAAGCACACCATAGTAGCAGGCGTTGTCGATCGGATTCCCCTGCTTGTCGCAGTAGCCAACCGTAACCAGAAGCGGAATCCCAAAACCATCGACGGACTTGATGCCGCGATCTGCAAAGAAGTCATAAGCAACAATGTAGTTGTAATAAGCCATCAGATCGTTGTCCGACCAACCATCGTTGAGGCTCGTACTGGAGACAAAATTCAGGTAACCTTTATAATTGAAATCACCGTATTGCGCCACTGCAATCTTGCGGCTGGGATCCATCAGATAGAATTTTCCGTCATTCGGGTTTTTGGCGATCGGCACCGTAATCTGCTTGGTACCACCGGTAGGCATAACAATTGAGAAATCCACGTTTTGCGTAACGAGACCTTCAAAGTAGAAATCGTTGTTATAGACCTCTTTGTTCGTTCGAGCAAAATTATTCGACGGTATTGACACTATATATGTGCCGTCGGTCCTGACATAGTGCGCATAATATGGCATATCAAAGCCCGCGATGGCATAAGGGTTATTGGTGTAAACGACCCAACAGTTATAGACCACACCGTTGTACTGGAATGCCAGTTGTACTGTCTTGCCCTGTATAACCGAGTATTCCGAGCCTAACCCCTGAGTAATATACTCTTCGGCCTCAGCTGCAGTGATGGACGCCTCCTGGGATGCGGTTCCGATGTTCGGTGTGAAGGAACATGTCAGACCCGCGGTGTAACCGTCAGGATCAACAATGATGCGCAACGTCGCATATTGCAGGGTATTAAGACCATAGCGCTGCTGATAGGTATAATAGGTGTAATTGTTAACGTCCTTCGAATAATAGACCGCGAAGAACTCACAGCCCTTGGTCAGGCCGAGCAGAGACGCCATGCCTTTGACGGATTCGACACCGTCCTCGGCATTGAGCACCTTGCCCTCGTAATACTTGCCGATGAGCGTTGAGAGATATCCATCATTGTTATAAATATCGATCACGAGGCTGTCGCCGTTCATGTTCTGGATATCTTCCATCGTAAGCTGTACGATGGTGCCGGTTTGCTCCGCGTAAGACTGATTCTCAACCGGAAGCATACTCGGGCTCTCGGACGGCGAAGCGAAGTCAAGGGAAATCCCCTCACCCGTAGACAGTTTGAGCGCGAAGTCTGTGCCCTCCGCGAATTCCTCGCGTTCAGATGCCGGCTCCTCCGCGGGTTTCGTCGGTTCCGCCGTCGGTTCTCCGCCTACAGGCTTGGTCGGTTCGGTCGTCGGAGTCTCTGTCGGAGTCTCCGTAGCAGGTTTCTCTGTGACCGCAGTGGGCGCGGTCTGTTCCGTCGTCGGTTTCTCCGCAGGAGTTTCCGAAGACTGTTTCCCGCAGCCGGCAAAGGCTGTCATCACCATACACAGCACGAGAATCCACACAATCAGTTTCTTCATATCTCCACGCTCCTTTCTCATTTACAGTTATCAACATCAATCAGGCATGCCGATCTGTTATCTCCGTTCAGCGTTCTCTATAAACTGATTATACTACAACCTGTTTTTTTCTCAATGATGTGTCGGCAGCACGCTGAAAATGAACGCTTCGTCTGCTGCCGAATTGACAAGTTCCACTGCATTTCTGCAGTTTTTCATCATTTTACGGACTGCTTTATACGCTTTGCATAAGTTTGAAGAGCAAAAGAAACAGCCGGCAAACGCAAATTGCATCTGCCGGCTGTGTTTTTCTGTTTGATTGAGAATCGATGCCTGAAATAACTTCAGCGGAAATATCTGGTAACATCCAAATCATCCCTGTGATCAGAATCTCCTTGATTCCTTTCCGTTTGCCACCGAGAGAGGATGTCTCGAACAGCCTTATTATAGCACATAATCGCTAATACGTTTTGAAAGTCTAAACTGTTTATAACCCTCCAAATATATCAATTCTTCCCACATCTCAGGTGAATAGACTTAACGGGCCTCAAAATCCATTATCGGTCCCCCCTCCTTCCAAATAACCTCTGCGACCAGAACAGGATGAGAACTCAGATATACCTTGTGTTTCAGGAGTAGCAGCCAATCGTGTTCATCGCCTTCGACTACCAGAAGACCGTAACCCGAGTCATAGTTTTCTGATTCGATCTCGGTGTCCCTTGAGGGCTGATACATCAATCCCGCAACCGGATCAAAACACACTAGACACTCGCGTGAAATTCCGCTGCCTTCCATTATCACGATATAGGCTTCTTTAACCCCGTCTCCGTTCAGATCCGCCATCACAATGTCTCGGATTCCACCGCCAAAACCACCAAGCTCATATACCTTGTTGGAATATGTCAGAAAGTAACTGCCATCCGTTCTGCCAAACAACTGAATCCCAAGCTCTTCCGACACAGTATCCGCAATGCACCTGTAGTAGCTGTCTTGTTGGTCTAACCAATTGGAGTCGAGCACTCCCTGGTTCACTGCGAGCTGTAGGAAATCAGTCACGCCATCATCAGAATCCAGGTCAAATTGTGTCCCGTATTTCGGGAACGGATATACCGATCTGTCCTCAGCTCCTAACGTACAGATGTAATCTCCCCGTAGGAAAATGGAAAACGACACGTCCTTTCCAAATGCCTCCACGTTTCCATCTGTAAACTGCAGTTTGGGAAATGCCCCCGTACTCGCATCACAGATTTCTTCCCTTAATGTCGTCGTAGCTACACGAACCTCTCCGCTGTCCTTTCGTGAATAGGCCGCCAAGGTCGCTGATAACCGACCTGAAGAAGCGCCTTTACCAATGGTTAGAATCTCCTTTTTCCCATCACCATCAGCATCTGTGAAGGCCGCAGTCCCGCATTGCCACTCCACGGCAACTCCGTCATATACGATATAAAAATGTCTCGTTAGCGAATCCGACTTGTTCAGCAGCGTCACAAAAACCTGCGCACCGGTTGCTTCATACATTCCCTCCGGAGTGACATCCATCGGTTTCACGTCGGTATTCGGAGTATAAAATCCCCATGGATCTTCTACATTTCGCATCGGGATTCCCCGAATCGGAGCATCCTGTCGCAATCCATGGGTTAAAAGGATCTCGCTCGCCTTATCCGGCGTATAGCCTCCATCAGGAATCTGACCCTCCGTATATGCAAAAACATAACAGCCGTTTGATTGCTCATAGACTAGGATCACACAACCATCCGTATACGCAACCCATGATATGTAATTCGATTGTTCTGCATCCACAAACCGATAGCCGGCTTTCAGGAGTTTTCTTCGATACGCAGATGCGTCAATATGATCATAGCAATACACATTTTCCTGCACTGCGTTCAACCATAAGTCTTGCTTTCCGGTTGTTTCTTTCACACCTTCCTCATCGGGAAGGATCACACTCTCTGCTTTCGGCGAAGCAATCGTGGTAAGCAAGTAATCTTCCTGCACGGGTTCCGTCGGTTTCAAAGTGACTGTCGGGGTAACTGTAGGTGTGTTGTCACTCTTCACCGGCTTTTCCTTTCCCTTATGCCACACAAAGATGAACAATACAATGTAGGCGATAACCACTATCCCAATCAACACAATTATGAGATTGCGGATTTTTCCAGATGTAATCTTTTCTTTCATTCTTTTCATCCCATCGCCTATCGTAACGCCAAAATCCTGCGGTTACATGATTTAATTCTTAGCTATTGTTTTTTATTTCTCAGAACAGTTTGCACCCTATCAAATCAGGGAATTTCTTCCTGAAATCAGGAGCGACTTCAAACACAATCCCCAATTCATTTAATGCTAAATATAGTTTCTCGGCGTCAAACAACTTGGCCATTTTGGTTACCTCTCCATTCTCTTTAAGCCTGCTTACCAGAGTCATAACATTGAGACCAAGCAACTTGGCAACCGCATTCATTTTATCCTTTTCAACATTCTTAATAACAAATGAATACTCTAACTCATCTGTATGGCACGGCGGAAAGAAACTTGAGCCAACAACCTCATACGCGCAGTTACTGCATGATGTAATCATGCACGGACCACTCAATTTTGAGGTCAGCGTTTTTTCTCCGCATTCCGGACATTCGCTTATATGGGGCTTTGCATATTCTTTGTGGAGGCAATAATGACAGGCATCATCTATTATGCCGTAATTGAGCATCCGACGATTTACTAAATCATCTAACTCGGATTCATACTGGACCAACTCTTCCGGATCTGCCGCACACAGCTTCTCCTCATTCACAAATGAGGAATTAACCCACCAATCCGGAACAGAATTTGTACTCCAATGGGAAAACATATGACAGTTACTGCACCATTCCCACACACCACCTCGATTAGTATCTTCATCTCGATTGATGTAAATATGACAGCTTGCTTTATCACAGGCCGGACATTTCACCGGATATTCCGGTTTGCCATCAATCAAAGGCTGAGACACCAGATTTATCCAGTTTGTGCCGCCGCTATGCCACTTTTCATTCCCTATCGAATCATCTGTCAAAGCGGTTTCAATCAACTCCAATGTATTGATATCAAACTTTCTCTTTTCTTCTCCCTCAAGCGAAACTACAATATAATCATCCGTGACCTCTTCAATATGGTCACACCACTCAATATCGCCTTCCCGTCCAGTCTCGACCCATTGTTGTGTAGTTCTGCCATACATATATCCTTCGAATGGTTCACACAGATTGTATTTGATGATTCCGCAACCAATCGTTATACAAAACTTTTCTTCCGGATCAATGTATGCGTCTTCGGGATCTCCGTAAAAATCCCCAACGCACGCAACAAATCTTGAATCGGGTTTTCTGAATACTGAGGCGTCTTCAAAGGACCGCAGAATATAATAGTGTTCCGACTCTGCTATTATGTCGCTTATGCGATCTTCACATAAAGCATGGAGATCAAACCAACAATCCTCAGCCTTGATGTTCTCGAAGTCCTCAGCAACACCGTTATGGATTTTCTTAATGAATGGCAGTATCACATTCCATTCATCATTAGACAGATCGTACGGCTTGACCTCATCAAAAGAAATCATCCTCTCCAAATTGGTGCCTACGTCCCCCGGCTTTTTTGTATTTTTTGTAATCCAGATCTTCATCGCTTCCGGTGCTCCTCTTTACAACCTCAAGTCTATTATTATGAATCGATGATGTACCCACGATACCGAGAAAACGTCTGTGTGCGCCACAAATTGTGGCGCATTTTCAGTATTCTCTGATTGCGCCACATTCTGTGGCGTAATTTCACCAAGTGAGTAAAGCCTATAAACCGGTGCATATATAGCAGATTTCTAGGCGAAAATGATTTGACGTCCGGGATTTGGTGCTTGATATCTTCACTGATTGCTCTGTAAAACCCGCTTCCCCATTCATACTGCCCTTTTATTGCATCCAGGTCGCGCCCCAGACTCCAATAAAACATCATCATCTCCCGATTTACTGCTGAAACTGCCTTTATCTGGCTTCTCTGATACCTGTCTTTTAAGTCTTCTATCCAATTCTGATAGTTTTTGTCGTATTAACAATTGTTTTCATCAAAGGTCCTCATGCATTTCTTCTATCGCAAGACTCGCTGCCTCACCTCAATCTGATTATACCACAGTATAAACAAAGATAGGAAAACTATTTCAAATGCTATGTTTTTATGCTCACCGGATCGGAGCCTGGGGGAAAAGCGGCCTCGTCTTTCCGGCTCCTTAAGAAAAAATGACCGGCAAATGTTTTAACACTTGCCGGCCATTCTCTGTACTGTTTGATAAAACTGAAACCCTAAGGGGTTCTGCGATAAGACGCATCAATTTATAACACTCTATAATAGGTTATAATTACTTACTTAAGCGGAAATATCTGGTTTTGTTTTACACTTTTTCTTAGTTAAAGCCCTGTAAAACACTAAGGGACAGTAAATCAAGCTAAACGTCTTGAAAACACGAGGCCAGCGACTCGTATTTCAAATCTAAAAGCCCTACGCACCATTAAAGGCAGACTTCTCATTCAACATCCAAATCATCCCTGTGATCAGAATCTCCTTGATTCCTTTTCCGTTTGCTACCGAGAGAGGATGTCTCGAATAGCCTTATTATAGCACATAATCGCTAATACGTTTTGAAAGTCTAAACTGTTTGTAACCTTCCAAGCATATCAGTTCCTCCCACGGTTATCCCTGTCGAATAGAACCATGAATTTCACGCATTTTCCGCTTCAATCCACATTTCCGGGTTCTCGTTGGTTCCTTGTAAATCATATACAGTAAAGCCTTGGTATTCTCCGATAATCTCCGGTTTACGTTTGTCCTCCGGTGCTCTTCTAATTTCTGTAATCATGTCATCCTTAGCGATTTCGGGGATGAGAGAAAACGGCACTCGCATATACAAACACATCACACCGTACGTTTCCCTGTATGAAAGAAATTCCGGATGTCGTTCAAAAAACTTCGCTTCCTGTTCCTCTTCCCAGTCACCGGGAAGGGAGTTGTGTAACTCCCATCCGCGAAGAGCCAATTCGAGACGCGGATCATCATTATCCCATACTTCACCGGATTCCTTCATCTCAATATAGGCTGCGTATTCCTTCGGATACTGCTCACGGAGGATTCTCTGCCCTTCTCCCCATGTGTCTCCAAACAGAAGAGTAATTGTCACTACTTCATCTGCGTCCTGTTCACCCTGAAGTCTTTTATCGATTCTGGGATCCGTACTGTCTATCACGATAACATGCTCCGGTCTTACCGGTTCTGTCGGTACCGCTTTTGTGAAACCGGGAATATCTTTTTCCAGGTCACCCAAGTCCTTTGATTCTGACCATTTAAAATGGTAGCTGAACCGATCCGATATCAAAAGGTTCTCAAACTGCGCGGCTGTAATCAGTGCACCAAGAGATGCCCCATAAGCATAAACTTCCGCAGGATAGCAATAAGTCAGCATTCCGGATTTCTGAATCAGCGAGAGTTCTTCCTGAATAAGCCTGTTCCTGATTTCCTTGATTTCATTATCATATGTATTCACATGATCAAGAATAACCTGAAGTTCCTCCCATTCTTCCGGATGTCTTTCCTGCCAAACCAAGGGAAAAACTTCCGGTGCCTTTCCCATCAGAACTTCCCAGTCTTCTTTTTTCTCCTGTTGATTGTCCACTCTTTCGCTGAGATATGGCATATATTCACTATAGAGCCAGGTTTCGTATTCTGTCTTGTATTGTTCGTAAAGAGGATTATTTTCATAATTTACCCTGAAATCATTTTTGAATGCAGTTACCTCTGGGTCCTTCCAATCCAACTGAATTGTCAGAATGACCGAATACAGAATATCATCTCGTCCGGAATTCTCCTGAATCATTTGATTAAGAGTTCTGCTGGCATAAACAGTCCCTGATTGAGGTAATGACGCGTCCACAAACCCAACCTGCTCGCCGGTCAATTCCACATTTGCCTTACTTCTCCCTTCCAGGGATACTGTCGGAGTAACCG
>CAMKRZ010000016.1 GCA_946415315.1 uncultured Lachnoclostridium sp.
TGCTGCTTCGGCTCTTCCTGCTGCTTCGGTTCTTCCTTTTGCCCGGGTTCGACGGCAGCCGCCTTCACGGTAAACTGAATACTTACCGGGTCCGCATTGTTAGTGAAAAATGCCGTCGCGGTGTATTGGCCGAGCTCCAATGTCTCAAGATAATCACCTTTAAGGGTAACGATCAAACTGCCGTGTGTGAAGGTATAATTTTCCGAGGAAAGGTCCTCACCTTCAATCTGAACCTTGTCAGAATTGTCGTACGGATCATCATTTTCAGTACCCACGATCCGGAACGCGATCGGAGTCAGAGACCCCTTAACATATTCGTAAGTGCCGGATACTGCCGAGTAAGAACTCTTCTGCTCTTCCTTTTGCTCTTCCTTAGGCCCTTCCTTCTGCTCTTCCTTCTGCTCTTCCTTAGGCTCTTCCTTTGGCTCTTCCTTTGGCTCCTTCTTTTGGAATGTCGCAGTATATACCGCGTCGCCCGTCACAGCAGTGATTTCCGGTGTCCATCCCGTAAACTCATAGTCTTCTCCGATGCTCGGATCATCATGAGCAGGAGTATCGCCGTAGGCAACACTCACATGGTCGATCTCCGTCTCGGCATCAAGCATCCAGGTTACGGTATATTCGCGATCCGAATCCCCGTAGCATGCAACATACGTCGCATCAGCGGACACGGCAGGGATAACATTCTCTTTGCCGTCATACAGGATCGCCTCCTCATCGTCGAGATCCTTAAGATTCTTCCATCCGATAAACGAAAAATCCTTCGATTCTGACGATCCCTTCGTCGGAACCTCCGACGGCTCGACCACGGTCTCACCTTCCAGGTAACGTGTCGTTTCCAGCAGGACAGTCTCTCCGTCCTCGTCGACAAATGTCACGCCGAACTGCTTGCTGAACACCGCCTCGTACACGACATCCTTCGTCACCATCGGAAGCTTGTCGTTTGTATATACAACCGCGTTCTCGTCACCGTTTTCCGTCCAACCGGTCCAGACAAACGTGAACTCATCGTCCGCTTTCGCCGGCGCTTCACCGGTATATTTCGGCGTTGCACCACCCACGTATTTCTCGGTTTTCTTGACTACCTCACCGTTCTCTTCCCACGTGAACGTAACGGTGTGCGCCTTCTTCGACTTGTGAAGCGTGGCCTTATAGTTGCGATGATACAGTTTGGTATCATTGGAGGTGATCCCCTCCCACTCTTCGCCGAGCCAACCGGCACTGTCCGTGAACCAATTCGGATCTTTGTGGATCTGCGCGTTCAGAGCGATTTCCACCGTGGCATCAACGGTATAGTACGGTGTAAAATAATTCTTGTCCTCGGGAACATAGTCCGAATCACGATACACGTAAGTGACACCGTCGATCGTGATATCCTGTTTCGAAAAATCATAGTCATCTTCGACGATGTTGCTCTTCTCGGAGTATTTCCAGCTTTTCTCGGCAAGCTGTGCAAGCGGTGCCCAGATTTTGGAAACAACCGGAAGACGATAGTACTTGTTTCCGATCTTCAGGAAATTGTACAGATTCTGCTGCTCACAAAGCTGAACAATGTAATCCCGGTGGAAGCTATCGACATTCATATTGGCGTCGTCCCATGTCTCTGCATCGACCAGAACATTGTAAAGGTCAACTCCGCCGATGTACCTCTTCTTGGCGAACACGATCGAGGTATCGGTAGTAGGCTCCGTCGCAAAATACCCGGCATATACTTCCTTCCGAGTCTCCTCGTCCATCACGAAGTACCGCTTCATCTCCGGATAGCGCTTTGTGTACTCCTGACCTTCTAACGTGTACTGATACTCAAAGATCTCCTCGTCGAAGGCATACACCTCAGTGCGGAAATCAGATGCATCCATGCTCACGTTGCGTCTGTTGCTGTACGTCACACCATCGCGCTCTTCCATCTGCTTGATGAAATCCGTGGCCGAGAGCTTTGTCCAGACTTCTGTCTTGCGCAGACGTCCCCACTCGCCGTTGATCTTGGCGAAATTGTACAGAACACTCTTGTGCTCATCTGTCAGATACTGCTCATCCGTCAGCTCGCCTTCCCAAACCGGCTCTTTTCCCAACTCCTCCGCGGCAGGCGAAATCTCCCCTTCCGCGTCTGCTTTTGCCGTTATCTTCTCGGATAAACGGCGCCCGATTGTCGCTGCAAGATCGGTAAATCCGTTGCTTGCAACAGCAATACAAGCCGCAAGAAGAATCACAGCGATCCTTCTTGCAATACTGCCTTTTTTCTTCATAGCTATACGCCCCTTTGTTATTACTTTCGGCGCGAGGCACTTCCAACCTCGTCATGCGCCGTTTTTACCACAACGCTCCTATGTTAACGCTAACGAGGCCGATTGTCAACAAGAAAACACATCTTTCGTATATTTATAATAAAATACGACAAAAAAGCGACATTCTCCTTTTTAGGAAAATGTCGCTCATGGTTTTTTGATAATATTTATTCACCAATTCGGATGTGTTACAGCTCCACCGTCACCTTCTCGAGATGCCAGATGTCACGCACATACTCCTCGATCGTACGGTCCGAAGTGAATTTGCCGGACTTGGCAACGTTGAGGATAGCCATCTTCGCCCAGCGGTCCTCATCGCGATACGCTTCCTCAACACGCTGCTGTGCTGCCTCGTAGGAACGGAAGTCTTTGAGGATGAAGTACTGATCCGCACGCTCGCCGCCGTTGCGGTCAAGAAGCGAGTTGTACAGTTCGCGGAACTGCTCCGGATCCTCCGGCGAGTAGAAGCCGTTGACGAGCTGCGTCAACACCTGACGGATGTCCTGATCGGTGTTGTAGATGTCGCGCGGGTTGTAACCGCCGTTATTTTCATAATTGATGACTTCGTCGGAACTCAGACCGAAGATAAATGCGTTCTCCTCGCCGACCTCCTCGACGATCTCCACGTTCGCACCGTCCATCGTACCGAGCGTCACAGCACCGTTCAGCATGAACTTCATGTTGCCGGTACCGGAAGCCTCCTTGCTGGCGGTGGAAATCTGCTCGGACACATCTGCAGCAGCGAAGATCCACTCTGCATTCGAGACACGATAGTTCTCGATAAAAACAACCTTCAGTTTGCCCTTGATGCTCCGGTCATTGTTGACCACATCGGCCACGCTGTTGATCAGCTTGATGATTGCCTTCGCGCGGCGGTAACCTGCGCTCGCCTTCGCGCCGAAGATAAATGTCCTCGGATAGAAATCCATATCGGGGTTCATGCGAAGCTTGTTGTACAGATGCATCACATGAAGGATATTCAGCAGCTGGCGCTTGTACTCATGCAGTCTCTTGACCTGTACATCGAAGATTGAGCGGGGATCCACTTCAATTCCGTTGTGCTCTCTGATGTACTCAACAAGACGCAACTTGTTCTTGTATTTGATGTTCATGAACTCGCGGCGGCAGCGCTCATCGTCCGCGTACACCGCAAGCTTGCCGATATGAGGCAGGTCGGTGATCCACTCGTCGCCGATCTTGCCGGTCACCCAGTTAGCAAGCAGCGGGTTGCCGTGCAGCAGGAAACGTCTCTGCGTGATACCGTTCGTCTTGTTGTTGAATTTCTCCGGCCAGAACTCGTAGAAGTCGCGAAGCTGCTCCTTCTTGAGAATCTCGGTGTGCAGTCTCGCAACACCGTTTACGGAAAATCCTGCAACGATTGCAAGGTTGGCCATGCGGATCTGACCGTCCATGACAATGGCCATTTTCCGAATCTTGTCATAATTGCCCGGATAGCGCTGCTCAACCTGAGCCACAAAACGGCGATTGATTTCCTCAACAATCTGGTAAACACGTGGCAGCAGACGCGAGAAGAGTTCAATCGGCCATTTCTCGAGTGCCTCGGCCATGATCGTGTGGTTCGTGTATGCGCAACAACGGTTCGTGATGTCCCACGCCTCATCCCATGAGAGATAGTACTCATCCATGAGAATACGCATCAGTTCGGGCACCGTAACCGTCGGGTGCGTATCGTTGAGCTGGAAGACAACCTTCTCCGGCAGGCCGTGAATGTCGTCGTGGCGGGACATATACTTCTTCACCGCACGCTGGATGCTCGCCGAAACGAAGAAGTACTGTTGCTTCAGGCGGAGCTCCTTGCCTGCGTAGTGATTGTCATTCGGATACAGCACCTCGCAGATCAGACGCGCAAGGTTCTGCTGCTCCACGGCCTTGTGATAATCGCCGCGGTCGAAACTCTCAAGGTTGAAATTGTCGATGGCTTCCGCATCCCAGATGCGCAGCGTGTCGACGACATTGTTGCCGTAACCGACGATCGGCATGTCATACGGGATCGCCATGACGGACTGATAATTTTCCTGCGTAAAATGCTCGCGTCCGTTCTCATCCTTCGAATACCGAACGTATCCTCCGAACTTGACCTCGCAGGCATACTCGGGACGCTTGATCTCGAAGGGGTTGCCCTCCTTTAACCAGTCATCCGGCTTCTCCACCTGATAACCGTCGCGAATGACCTGCTTGAACATACCGTACTTATAGCGAATGCCGCAGCCGTATGCAGGATAACCGAGCGTTGCCAGCGAATCCAGGAAGCACGCCGCGAGACGTCCGAGACCGCCGTTGCCAAGTGCTGCATCAGGCTCCTGATCCTCGATCGTGTCAAGGTCAAGGCCGAGTTCTTCGAGTGCCTTGCGGATCTCCTTGTTGGCTTTTAAGTTGATGATATTGTTGCCGAGCGCACGGCCCATGAGAAACTCCATGGACAGATAGTACACTGTCTTCGCGTCCTGTTTCTCAAACTCCGCCTGGCTCGCTGCCCAGCGGTCTACGATGTAGTCTTTCACGGCAAATGCTACCGCAGAATAGATCTGCTGCTGCGAAGCATCTTCCACCGTACGGCGGTAGAATGTCTTCAGGTAGTCCTGCACGCTCTTTTTGAACTCTTTCTTGTTGATAACCATGTAGTCCTCTTTTCCGCATGATGCACAGTCTCAGTAATCTCCGATTATCATTACCGGACTGATCCGTTCATGAGACCGCCCTGTCTTCGCTTCTGCTTCCTCTTTCCGTTTCGGAAAGAACCGTTGTTTCAGGGCTGAGCGCCATGCCTTTTCATGCACACTTTCATGCACAAAGTTGTGAATAGTATAGCACAACTTCCGTGTTACGAAAAGACAAAGTTTCCGCAAATACAGTGCTTTTTTTGTACAATATGCGAACATAACGGATATTTTCCGATATTGCTTCCGACGACGTTTTATCTCCTTCTTTTCATTCGTAATGAAACACTGCGCGGACTCATGTCTTCCCAACTTATCAAACGAAAAAGTCGCCTTCTCCGAAGAGAGGCGACATTTTCGAAAAGGACCTTAGTCCCTGATATTCCATTTCAAATGCAACGTCAACCCTTGATTGCACCGGCAATGAAACTTTCCTGAATACGTCTGCTGAGCAGAATGTATGCGATAACCGTAGGAACCGTAGCAATCGTCAGAGCCGCACCGACAGAACCCCAGCTTGTGGTAAATGTACCGACCAACTGTTGGATACCAACAGGGATCGTGAAAAGGTACGATTTGTCGATGAAGATCGTTGCAAAAATGAGCTCGTTCCAGCACTGCATGAATGTGTAAATACTTACCGTAGCTACTGCAGGCTTCATAAGAGGTACAATAACCTTGAAGAAAACACGTGCGCGGCCGCAACCGTCGATGTACGCTGCTTCATCCAATTCTTTTGGTATCTCTGTCATGAAACCGGCGCAGATTAGTATACCCATCGCCAACGCAAATGCCGAATACGGAAGGATCATTGCGAAATAAGATTCACGAAGCTTCAGCTTGTTCAGAACAACGAAGATCGGAACGATAGAGGACTGTACCGGGATCGTAATTCCGAGAAGGAAAATCTTGTGCATCAATCCTGCGCCTCTCCAGCGAATACGCGTGAGTGCATACGTAGCCATGCTGGCAGCAACCAGCGTGATCAGAATCGTTGCAAACGCAACGATGATACTGTTGAGGTAGTTTCTTCCGATGTTACCGACTCGCATTGCGGTTTTGTAGTTCTCCCACGCCCACTCCTTCGGAAGACCGAACTTGTTGGTGTAGACTTCAGTATCGTTCTTTAAGGAGAACAAAACCATCCAGTACAACGGATACAAGTTCACAAGAGTCCAGATGGAAAGAAGGATCCAGATGATAACATTGGCCACCTTACCGTTGGACTGACTAACCTGATAATCACTTAAATTTTTCGACTTCGCCATGATATCACCCCTTTGCATCTCTGTCGCGGAACAGAAGATTAATCAATAACGCGAAGAAGAAACACAGCACAATCAGAACCATTGCAATCGCACTACCGATACCGTACTTCATACGGTTTGAGAGGAAGTCATGCAACACGGTACTGGGAACGGCTGCTGCCTGTGTCTTGATACCCTGCGGCGCCATGACGGCAACAAGGTCATAAGACTTCAGGGAACCTGTTACAGCGAAAATAACGCTGACCTTCAACACCTGCTTCATCGACGGGATTACAACATAGCGATCAACCTGCCAGTTCGTTGCACCGTCAATCTTAGCCGCTTCGCGAAGCTCCTTCGGAACGCTCTTGACGCCTGCATACATAAGAAGCATGTGATAACCGACATACTGCCACAACATCGGTATAAAGATAGCTATGAGTAACAGATTACCCTCGCTTTCTGCGAGCCAGTTTAGCGGTTCTTTCAGTATGCCTAAACCCGTCAAAATCGAATTGACAAGACCTTCAGAAGCGAAGATCTTCTGCCACAGACGACCGATAACCGTTGTGGAAATCAAAACCGGAAGGAAGAAAACCGAAAGGAAGAAGCGTTCTCCCCTGATTCCTCTTCCGAGCAAGAGGGCGAGTCCCAAGGAAAGCGGAAGCTGAAGGACAAGCGAAAGTCCGGCCAGAATAAAAACGTGCTTGACGGCCGCATTCATAGCGGGAACGCCAAATGCAAATGCATCAGGCTTCTTGAACAAGCTCAACGTCTTATAGTTCCCCCAACCGACATAAATCTTTTCTCCGAGTCCGTCCCACTGGAAGAAACTATAGTAAGCGGACACGAAAAGCGGTGCGATCAGAATACCGACAAAAAGGAGCAAGCCGGGAAGAAGGAACAGAAAAACGGTCAACCCGTCTGTTTTTTTACTCTTCATGATACTTCTGCCTTTCCGTAAAAGTATGTGGCCTCCCCGCTATTGTGGAAAGGCCACATTGTTTCACTGACTATTCAAGTTCTGAAAATTACTGAAGAGCACTCTTCAGACCTGCGATGAAGTTAGCACCAGTGATCTGCTTGGAGAATACCTTAGCAACTGCCTCAAGGTAGATATCCTTGGTATCAGCGGACATAGCCGTGTCACCGAAGAGTACAAGGTAGCTTGCATTGTTAACGATCTCGGAAACCTTCTTGGTAAGCTCGTTGATGTTATCCGTAGGATAATCAACCTTCCAAGCCGGAAGTCCGGAACCAGCAAGATAACCGTACTTGCAGATAAGCTGACCAAGTTCGAACGTGTACTTAGCAACCGTCGAAGCATGCTTAGCAGAAGCTGCTACAGCAAGAGTATCGGACGGTCCACCAATAAGTTCGCCAAGCTTGGAAGCGCTAGAATCAACAACCGGGAACTCAGTAACCTTAACGCTCTTAATGAACTCGCCATCCTTAGCTTGAGCGAAGTCAGCGCAGTTCCAAGAACCGTTCTGATAGAAAGCGTAATCTCCGGCGATGAACTTCTTCTGAACTTCACCGTTGCTGAGGGTCTCAGCTGCAGGATCGAAGTAACCCTTGTCGATCATGCTCTGAAGCTTCTCAACGGAATCAGCGATCTTGTCATTGCCCCAAGTATCCTTAGCCTGGAATACATTGTCAAGCTTCTCACCACCCATGTTCTTAACCATGAGAGGCTCAAGGTACTCGGTTACACACCAAGTCTCACCACCAGCGCAACCGAACGGGATCTTACCTGTCTTTGCCTTGATGTCATCGCAGCACTTAAGGAGATCATCGTAGGTCTGAGGAACATCGTCCCAGCCAGCTGCTTTCAGGATGTCCATGTTCGCAAAGAGAACAACAACGTTCAGAGTAAGCGGAACACCGTACTTGTGACCATCATAGATCGTGTTACGGCACATCTTCTCATCAAGGCTGTTAGCAAACTCTTTGTAAGCATCGTCAAGGCAGTACACTCTACCGGTCTTAACGAAGTCGCCGAGGAATGCGCAGGACCATGTGAAGAAAATGTCAGGCATGGAATCGCCCTGTACGGCGGTCTTAATCTTATCCTTGTAGGTCTGGTTCTCAAAAGCTTCCCAGTTCAGGGTAAGATTCTTGTGCATATTCTTGAGATCGGCAATAGCCTTCTCATAGGAAGCACGGTTAGAGTCTTTCTCAGTTGCGATACACCACATGGAAACGGTCATATCGCCTTCGTAGATCGGCTCGGGAGTGGGTGTTGCAGTCGTGTTGTTCTTTCCACCACAAGCGCAGAGGGAAGCAACCATCACGAGAGCAAGCACTGCTGCAAGAAATTTTTTCATGACGTCCTCCTTAAAAAATTGGAATCTTTTTTCAGCTCTCGCTGATATATCGAAAGCGTTGCCGCTTACGATCAAAAATTGTCCGACCCCTGGATCGCTCACTGCGTGAACGGGATCATAACGAACGGATATCGCACTGTCATGACATCGTTCTCAATATGGTAGTAGAAAATGGTATCATCAAGATCTCTCTCATACACGAGCTTGACAGTGCCGGCATCCACATCCACGGAATAATGTCCGAAGAAAACTCCGTCCTCCTGAAATGTCTGGTTCGTGGTGAACTCAAAATAGTTACGTCCGCTCTCCCAAACTCCTACTACAGAAGGTCCGCTGTCCCCGTATGTGCGTTTGTATTCCCAAATGTCATACAGAAGTCTTTTGCCGTTCTTTTCGCTGTACTCCAGCTCGAGTGTTGCACCGTTCTCATCGGTCAGCTTGTACATATTCTCCGCAGTCTCGTATCTGACATACTCCGTGCCTTTGTACGATGCCGTTCCGTCCTTGCGGAGGATCAGTGCCGGAACTTTCTCGTCATAGCTGAAAGCCCACCACTCTTTAACATTGGAATCATCCAGCGTCGGTTTGACCGTGCTGTTATTCTTCGATCCGTTGCATCCCGTGCATATCATGCACATCGCACACACGAGAGCAAGTGCAATAATACGAACGAATGTCTTTCTGATACTCATATGTCGGCTGTCTCTCCTTGCCCACACCTTCTTATCGTAAAACGTAAAAGGTTTGTCCTGCCGGGTCTGAAGGGAAACTACTCAGCCCAACTTATACAAGATAAATTATAACACTTTTCTCATCCGTTTCAAGCCCTATTTTTTACTTTTTATAGCACTATTTTGACATTTTAGGGGCATATTACACAAAAAAATGCTCATAACACGGCCCTGTGTTAGTGTACTTTGTCGCTTTTGACGAATGGAAACGGGTATCTCCTGCTTATTTGTCATTCCTCCCGAAGCGTAGGCAAAAAACGGCAAGGATCTGCATACAGTCCGGCTCGGAAGCCATTGCCAAACGCCTTACAGTCCGGCACGGAAGCCCTTACCAAACGCTTTACAGTCCGGCGCGGAAACTCTTCATAAACGCCTCGCATCCGGCGACATCAGCCGCGTCCGGCTCCACGGTCGAAGCTTTCATGCCTGCAAAGATCTCGTCATCGAGGAACTCCTGGAGAGTCTTCGACGAACCGGCCATCTTCGACGCCGTGTACTGTGCGAGCACGGCAATGCCCCAGGCGCCGCCCTCACCTGCAGTCTCCATCACGGACACCGGCGCTCCGACCATCGCGGCGGCGATCTTCTGTCCCGCAAGCGGTGTCTTGAAGTATCCGCCGTGGCCGAGCATGCGATCCACCTTGACGCCCTCCTCCTTGAGCATCAGATCAAGGCCGACTTTGAGCGCTCCGAGTGCCGAGCACAGGTGCATTCTCATAAAGTTGGCAAGCGTAAAATTGCTCTCCGCCGTGCGAAGCACCGCCAGCTTGCTGTCCGCAACACCGACCACCGGTTCTCCGGAGAGGAAGTTGTAGGAAAGCAAACCGCCGCAGTCCGGCTCGCCCTCAAGCGCAATGCCGTACATTTTCGTAAACAGTTCGCCCATGTCGAACGTCACACCCATTTTCTCGCCGACTTCCGCGAACAGTTTCACCCAGGCGTTGATGTCGGAGGTGCAGTTGTTGCAGTGAACCATACCGACCAGAGCGCCGTCCGGTGTCGTCACAAGGTCGATCTCCGGATAGACTTTGGAGAGTTCCTTCTCCAGCACGACCATTGCAAACACGCTCGTGCCCGCGGAAATGTTGCCGGTTCTCTTGCCGACGCTGTTGGTCGCGACCATGCCGGTTCCCGCATCGCCCTCAGGCGGGCAGAACGGGATGCCGGGCTGCAGATTGCCGCTCGGATCCAGGAACTTCGCGCCGCACGCCGTCAGCTTGCCCGCGCACTCTCCCGCCGTCAGAACCTTCGGCAAAATGTCCGCGAGTTTCCACGGAACGCTCTTCGCGAGCGGAAGCTCATTGAATTTTGCGAGCATCGCCGCATCGTAATCGCCGGTCTTCGGATCGATCGGGAACATGCCCGAAGCATCGCCCACGCCGAGCACTTTCTCGCCGGTCAGCCAGCGGTGAACCCAGCCTGCCAGCGTCGTGAAAAATGTGATGTCCTTCACGTGCGGCTCGCCGTTCTTCATCGCCTGATACAGGTGTGCAATGCTCCAGCGCTGCGGGATATTGTAGTTGAATTCCTTCGTCAGTTCCTCTGCCGCCTCGCCCGTGATCGTATTTCTCCAGGTGCGGAACGGAACAAGCAGCCTGCCGCTGTTGCTGAACGCGAGATATCCGTGCATCATCGCCGAGATACCGATCGCGGCAAAGCTCGTCAGCTCGATGCCGTACTCCGCCTTCACGTTGGCGCGCAGATCCGCATAGCAATCCTGCAAACCGCTGCGGATGTCCTCCTCGGTGTATGTCCACACGCCGTTCTCATACCGGTTTTCCCAGCCGTGGCCGCCCTGCGCGAGCACGTTGCCCTTCGCGTCGGACACCACCGCCTTGATTCTCGTCGAACCGAACTCAATACCCAATACCGCCTTGCCCTCGGCAAGGATTGTTTTGTTATCCATCCCTGTATACCTTCCTTTTTCTTGTATTGGCTTTCCTCAGCCTTTCGCGCTTATCCTTCATTATATCGGAAAACCGTCATCTTTGCCACCGGTTTTTCAATCTTTCCGCGATGATTTTCCGCGATGCTCCGCTAATATCATACCGAAATATCACGCCTGATATGCTCGACAAACTTCTTCACGATCTCCGTCTTCTCGTCCCAGAAGAATTTTCCCTCGGGCGTCACCATCGGCGATTCGTACTGCATCGGCAGCGTGTATCGGCAGAAATGGTTGAAGCAGTCGTAAAATGTCGCCTTCTCGTTGCGCGCCCGCACGATCAGCGTGTCCATTACAATCCCGAGCGCCCCCATGTCGTCCAGGTAATCCGCCTCCATCAGCATCAGCAGGTTTCGGTCGATGTCCGGCTCGGTCATGCGCCATTTGTCGGAGTGAGCGCCGACCAGCCCGCAAATGTACTCCGTCCGTTCCTCCGGAAAGCCGTGCGATCTCAGGTACTCGCGCGTGATCGGCACACCGGCCGCCGCGTGCGACATCAGCCCGGTGCTCGCCGACTCCGCCCTGCCGACATCGTGGAAAATGGTTGCGATCATCAGGTCCTCATACCGAAGCCCGGTCTTGTTCTCCGTTCGGTCATACAGTCTCTTCGACCAGCCGAGCACGCGCTTCGTGTGCTCAAAGCGGCTGTATCCGAACTCCAGCTTGTGAACGCCGACCCCGCCTTCGCCCTCTGTCTGCACGGGCTCAAGAACACTTCTCACGTACTCGATCATAGCGGCGTAATCTACCTTGCACGATGATTGAGCCACGTCGCTGCTCGCCTGGGGCACTTCACCATTCGTCAGGGGTACGTCGCCGGCAGCCAGAGGCACGCCGCCATTCGTTAGGGGTACGTCGCCGGCAGCCAGAGGCACGCCGCCATTCGTCAGGGATACGTCGCCGGCAGCCAGAGGCACACCGCCATTCGTCAGGGATATGTCGCCGGCAGTCCGAGGCACGCCGCCATCCTCCTGAGTCACGTCACCGAGCGCGCGGATCGCCTCAGCCTCCTCCCGCTCAAAGCGCCGCCTGCGGACAACCTCGTCTGCCATATCAAAGACGCGCATTTCCCGCTCGATCAGAGCTGCGTCCCCGCCGCCTCTTCGGATCGCAGTCCGGTTGATCCTCACGAGCGACGTAAGAAACTCAACCCAGACCGGCTCGAAGCCTTCTTCAATCTCATATTCCTCCTGCACGATCGGCACACGCTCGTCGCCGATCTCACAAAAATAGTAGAAGTTCTGCTGCTCGAAGATCCCTTCCGGATCCTTTCCGTCACGGTTCCTGCGGAGGACGCTGCCGTATTCCTCGATCGTCTCCGGCTTCACGGTGTAACCACTCTCCTCGCGCACCTCGCGCACGAGAGCCTCCTCGGGAGTCTCCCCCTGCTCGATGCCGCCGCCCGGGAATTTGTAGTAGTCGAATTTTCGGGAGTGCATCACCAGCACCTTACCGTCACGCTCAATGATCGCGCGGGCGGACGGGCGCCGGAAGACAGGACCGTCCGGATTATAGTCGTGTGTATCAATGGAAAACAGTTCTTTCATAGTCGCAATCCTTTCCTGTTGGTTCGGGATTTTCCGTCACCGAGGTCCTTGCTTGCCGATTCGGAATCAGCCCTCTCAATCCTTTCCTGCTGAATTGGGATTCCCCGTCGCAGGTTCGATGTCGACGGGCTGTCCGGCCGTACCGACGCGCTTCATTTTCCGGCGAGATATGCTGCCATCACCGTTCGGATCGACGGTGAGATCATGTCCATCGTAATATCCTTCGGATCGAAAAAACAAAGTTCCGTGAGTTCCTCCGGCTGCCTGCGCGGCTCTCCGTGCCAGGATCGGCACAGGTAAATGACCTCCAGATAGTAAACTTCGTCGCCGTTCGGGTAGATCATGTGTGCTTCCTCGCCGGAGTGCACCATGAAGAGCTCCAGCTCATCTGCCACAAGTCCCATCTCCTCGAAAAGTTCCCTGCGCGCGCACTCCTCGACGGTCTCGCCGAGTTCCATTCCCCCACCGGAATAGCCCCAGAGGTGGTTGTCGGTTCTCTTGCCGAGCAGGACCTCACCGGCAGCATTTTCCACAATGATGCTTCCTGCACCGTATACGATCGGGCGATGCCCGATGACCGCCCGCAGTTCTTTGATGTAATTTCCCATGTAATCCCCCCCTTGTTTACGCCGCCGTGCTACGTAAAGTCTTATCTGCTTTCGGCTGAGTCGCAATCAAAGCCATCTGTCACGGCTGAGCTGCAAAATACGCGTCGATCCCGTCGGCAATCCCCTTCGCGATCTTATCCTGATATTCGTCGGTCGCCATCAGGCGGTCTTCTTTTTCATTGGTCATGAAGCCCATCTCCACGATCGTGACCGGCACCTTGCACCAGTTGATCCCGCTCATCGTGTCCGTCTCAACAACATGCCGCTTCTTGCAGCCGCATTCTTCACAAAGCTCATCCAGCACACATTCGGAGAGTTTGCGGCTCAATCGGTACAAATCGGCGTTGTACGGGTTATTTTTCGTCTGACACAACGTCTCCGCTCCGTTGACATCGCTGTTGTCATTTGCGTTGGCGTGGACGCGGATAAATGCATCCGCCCCTGCCTTGTTGGCGATCTCCGCGCGCTCACTGTTGCTCAGATCCACATCATGCGTGTCGCGCACCATGATCACCCGATAGCCACGCTCCAGAAGGATCGTCTGCAGTTTCTTCGACACGATCAGGTTCAGCTCGTACTCCGGCAAGCCCGTGAAGTGTCCGGTCGTCCCGGAGCTGCATTTGGCCTTCATCGTCGTAGATCCGGGACCGTCCGGTTCTTTTTCACTGTTGCCCTTGCGCTGATGGCCCGCATCGATCACGATCAATTTGCCGCTGCCGGACTGCCCGTTGTCCCCGGGCGTCGGAGTCGGGGTCGTTGGGGTGGCCGTTGGTGTTGCAGGCGCAACGATTGGCGTGGACGTCGGCTCTTTTGTTGGTTCTTTCGTCGGCTCTTTGGTGGGTTCTTTGGTGGGTTCTTTCGTCGGCTCTTTTGTCGGCTCTTTTGTTGGTTCCTTTGTTGGTTCTTTCGTTGGCTCTTTGGTGGGTTTCTTTGTCGGCTCCGCTGTTGGTCCCTTCGTAGGGTCCAATGTTGGTTCCTTTGTAGGTTCCGCTGACACTGTCAACGTCGGCGTCACATCATCCAGAGGTGGAACCAGATGTTCACCATCCAGCAGATTACCGTTGTCTCTCCGATCTCCGCACCCGCCCAGCATGGCACCGAAGCATACTGCTACGATCACGCACAGGCTCAGTCTGAGAAATACTTTCTTCACGTTGTTGCACTCTCCCGTCACACAATGACCCTTCCTTTTTGGGGAAAAGGCTCATTGTTTATAATCGCACAAAACACTTTGAAATTCAATGAAAACTTGCCTCCGGTTCTCTCATTTACTTGTCTTCATTTGCCCCCATGGCTCGCCTGTGACTACCTCAACCCCCCCTTCGAACATCTTCGAGGCTTAAGCCTACTTAAGGAATTCCTCGATGATGCGCTCCAGCTCGTCCTGATCAAAAGGTGCATCCTGCCCCTCAAACGTATAGATCATCGTGTCTCCGCTCCAAAAGCCGCTGTCGTTGTATCGGCGCATTTTCCGAAAGCAGCTCGAACGGTATTCCTCGTCATCCATCAACCCGAAGTGTTCATGATACATCG
This sequence comes from uncultured Lachnoclostridium sp., assembly GCA_946415315.1. Classification (GTDB taxonomy): domain Bacteria; phylum Bacillota; class Clostridia; order Lachnospirales; family Lachnospiraceae; genus ISDg. The sequence goes on from CAMKRZ010000016.1 coordinate 14,902, forward strand.
TGCGTCGTTTGGACACATTGAGAACTGCAAAATCCGGATAAAGAGTTTTCCCCGACCGCAAATGAAGCGCCGGCTCATACACATACGGAATCTCAGCTGAATAGTACGCATCCGCGATCATTTTCTCCGATTTTGATCTCACTTTCTCCCCTCTCAAGGTTACATATGAAGTGCACATTTCAAACGAATTGCTGTCTCCCGGATGGCTTTCATACCACTCTTCAATGAATTGTTCATCGTTCGGGATCACCGGTGTGATCAATGCACGGCGGGCATCGGATTCCTGCAGATAAATCTTCTCGATATCATGTTCTTTCAACAACTCCATAGTATTGACGAGTATCTTCTGCAGAGTTTCTGCCTCATTCTTTACTCTGAGATCATATTCTTTTTGCGCCAACTGCATTGCCAGACCAAGTTCTTTCTTTCGAATGTACTGTTTTGTCAAAACTCCATCATCACAGCAAACCCTTACAAATTGCCTGTACTTGCCACCGGCTTTGGATATCTCCAATCTGCCTTCCGGTAGCCTTTTCAATTCTTTGATCACGAGATCCAGTACGCGTTCGGTAATATTCCGTTCACGCTCTAACAACGAATACAACTCATGATTCATTCCTATTCCTCCTTATTCTGCTATACAATAACTCCTGCTAAGGCTTAACTGCCGTCACCGTTAGATCCTCTCGAATATCAAGTTGAAATTCAACAAGCAAATTCGAAATAATGATTGGGAATTCAGGTCGCTTTGACAACAGAACCGATCATACGTTTCGTTTGAACATTTCTGTAGCGTATAATTTCCGTGTTGATCCGATCAAAAAGACCATTTCGGTATCTTTTTCTGTTGAAAGTTTGTTTGCTAAGATTCACAACAGAAAGCAATCCTGATTCTTTCCCATTCAAAAGACGCAAACGAACTTTTTTTCTGTTGGATTAGTGAGATAATGATTGGTTCAACAGAAGTCAATCCTGATCTGATCCGCTGATTCTGCGACAGACAGGTATTATTACTGTTGTACTAAGAAGATTTGATTAGATTCAACAGAAGCGCCCCCGAAATTAACCTATTCAAACTGCGACAGACAGGTATCTTTACTGTTGTACTAAGAAGATTTGATTAGATTCAACAGAAACAACCCTGAAGCCAGCCCGTTCCAGCTACTCCAGACAGGTACCTTTTCTGTTGTTCTAAAAAGATTTGATTAGATTCAACAGAAACAACCCTGAAGCCAACCCGTTCCAACTACTCCAGACAGGTATCTTTACTGTTGTACTAAGAAGATTTGTTTGATTCAACAGAAGTAAGGCCCCTGCAAAGACCTCCGCGAAAACCGATGGCTTCACGTAAAGACTTCCAAAGGCTTGTTTACTGTTGTTTTCTAGAGAAGAGCTTCGATTCCACAGAAAGGCGTATTACACAGCACGCAAAGAAAAAAAGAGATTCCGATTGCGGGGCGGACCATCGCCCCGCAATCGGATTAGAAACCTAGTGATTACAGAAATCAGCCTTACTTACAACCCCTCACTTCTTCACCACAGTGATGGTCACGTCCTCACCGTTGATGTTCCAGTCCTTCGTGTAGCCGTCGACTGCCTCGAAGCAAAGCTCATCAGCCAGCACGACGCGGCACAGGAACTCGGAGTTCTTCTTGCAGACTTCGGCGAGCTTGTCGTTGCCGACCAATGCTACCGTGATGTGATCCATAACCTCGAAGCCGGCTTCCTTGCGCATCGTCTGTACCTTGCTGATGACTTCGCGCACGTAGCCTTCCTCGATGAGCTCGGGTGTCAGGCGGGTATCGAGAACAACCGTGATACCGCCGTCGCTGTCAGAGACATAGCCCTCGGTCTGCTGCGACTCGATCAGCAGGTCTTCCTTCGCGATGCTCTCGGAGACACCGTCAACAACCAGCGTCAAAGCACCGGTTGCGTCCAGCTCCTTCATAGCGGCGCGGCCGTCGATGTTCGCGAGAAGCTCGCGCACGGTATTGATCTGCTTGCCGAAGCGCTTGCCGAGCGTCTTGAGCTGCGGCTTGAAGGAGTACGATGTGAGCTCGCTGACATCGTCCGTGAAGGACAGTGCCTTGACATTGAGCTCATCCTCGATGATCTCCTGATAAAACTCGTTGAGCGCTCCGCGCTCGCTGCAGACGAACATATTGGCGATCGGCTGGCGCTGCTTGATATTCGACGCGTTACGGCAGGCACGGCCGAGAACGACAACCTTGAGTACCTCATCCATATCGGACTCAAGCTTTGTGTCGATCCAGGACTCCTCAACCGTCGGAAAATCGCACAGATGCACGCTTTCCGGCGCATTCGTGTCGATCGAGCAAACCAGGTTGCGATAGATCGCCTCGCTCATGAACGGGATCATCGGAGCAGCGGTCTTCGCGATGGTAACCAGAGCAGTGTAAAGCGTCATGTAGGCGTTGATCTTGTCCTGCTCCATGCCCTTTGCCCAGAAACGCTCGCGGCCGCGGCGGACATACCAGTTGCTCATCTCGTCAACGAACGAGTCAAGCGCACGTGCTGCCTCGGGGATGCGGTAGTTCCAGAGATCATCATCGACCTCCTTCACTGTGGACATCAGGCGGGACAGAAGCCAGCGGTCCATGACCGGAAGCTTGTCGTAGTCAAGCGTATATTTAGTTGCATCGAAATTGTCGATGTTCGCGTACAGTACAAAGAATGCGTACGTGTTCCACAGCGTGCCCATGAACTTGCGCTGACCTTCGACAACGGCCTTGTCATGGAAGCGGTTCGGCAGCCACGGTGCGCTGTTGATGTAGAAGTACCAGCGGATCGCGTCCGCACCGAACGAAGCCAGCGCCTCGAACGGGTCAACCGCGTTGCCCTTACTCTTGCTCATCTTCTGGCCGTTCTCATCCTGAACGTGTCCGAGCACGATGACGTTCTCATAAGGCGCCTTGTTGAACAGAAGCGTCGACTCCGCCATCAGGGAGTGGAACCAGCCACGGGTCTGGTCAACAGCCTCGGAGATGAACTGTGCCGGGAACTGCTCCTCGAAGAGTTCCTTGTTTTCAAAAGGATAATGATGCTGCGCAAAAGGCATCGCGCCGGAGTCAAACCAGCAGTCGATCACCTCAGGAACACGCTTCATCGTCTTGCCGCACTTCGGGCACGGGAACGTGACCGCGTCGATGTAAGGACGGTGCAGCTCAACCTTCGCGTCGTCGGGCTTGCCGGAGCGCTCCGCGAGCTCTGCGCGGCTTCCGATGCACTCGCGGTGACCGCACTCGCACTCCCAGATATTCAGAGGAGTTCCCCAGTAACGGTTACGGCTGATCGCCCAGTCCTGGATATTCTCAAGCCAGTTACCGAAACGACCCTTTCCGATGGAATCGGGGATCCAGTTAACCGTATTGTTATTGCGTACGAGATCGTCACGAACGGCGGTCTCACGGATGTACCAGGACTCACGCGCGTAGTAGATCAGAGGAGTGTCGCAACGCCAGCAGTGCGGATACTCATGCTCGAACTTCGGAGCATCAAAGAGAAGTTTCCGCGAAGAAAGGTCCTTGATCACCTCGGGATCGGCACTGATCGCACCCTTCTCCATCTCGGCAGCGGTGGGCTTACAGCGCATGCCCGCGAACGGCGTCACATCGAGCATGACACCCTTCTCATTTACCATCTGCACAAGCGGAAGGTCATAGTTGCGACCGACATTCGCGTCATCCTCACCGAATGCCGGAGCGATATGAACGATACCGGTACCGTCGGACATGGTGACGTAGTCATCGCAGGTTACGTAAAATGCCTTCTTGCCCTGTTTCACGGCCTCATCGGCAGCGCACTGGTAAAGCGGCTCGTACTCACGGCGCTCAAGGTCGGTACCCTTGAAGGTCTCGAGAACTTCGTAAGCCGGAGCACCGTCCTTGGCAAGAGGCGCCAGAACGGTGTCAGCCAAAGCCTCAGCCAGATAGTAGGTATAACCGTCAGCGGCTTTAACTTTCACATACGTGTCGGACGGGTTCACGCAGAGCGCAACGTTCGAAGGAAGCGTCCAAGGCGTGGTCGTCCATGCCAGGAAGTACGCGTCTTCGCCGACCGCCTTGAAACGCACGACAGCCGAGCGCTCCTTCACGGTCTTGTAACCCTGCGAAACCTCGGCCGAAGACAGAGGCGTTCCGCAACGGGGGCAGTAAGGAACGATCTTGAAGCCCTTGTAGAGAAGGCCCTTGTCCCAGATCTGGCGAAGCGCCCACCACTCGGACTCAATGTAATCGTCATGATAGGTTACATAAGGGTTGTCCATGTCGGCCCAGAAACCGACCGTGCCGGAGAAATCCTCCCACATGCCCTTGTATTTCCACACGGATTCCTTGCATTTGTCGATGAACGGCTCAAGACCGTACGCCTCGATCTGGTCCTTTCCGTTGATGCTGAGAAGTTTCTCGACCTCAATCTCAACCGGCAGACCGTGCGTATCCCAACCGGCCTTGCGTGGCACCATAAAGCCCTTCATGGTGCGGTAACGCGGGATCATATCCTTGATGACACGCGTCAGCACATGGCCGATGTGCGGCTTGCCGTTCGCGGTCGGCGGTCCGTCGTAAAATGTGTACGTCGGCCCCTGCTTGCGCGAGTCCATGCTCTTCTCGAAGATGTTGTTGGCCTTCCAGAACTCCAGGACCTGCTTTTCGCGGTCGACGAAATTCATACCGGCGTCTACTTTCTCATACATAGTTTTATCCTCCCTTAAAACAGCCAAGGTCCCCATCCCGAAACGGGATGAGGACCTGAAAATTCTCATTATACCACCCATTTGGCGTACACTGCTGCGCAGTCTATACGTTGCCCGGTAACGGCAGGCTGCCGGTGCCGACTATTGGGTTTGATCCGCGCTGCCAGAAGGCCACGCGACACATCGCCGTTCGCCCGCACGACTCCGGAGGGATCTTCGCCTGCACTTCACAGCGCCGGGCTTTCACCTATCCCCGGCTCGCTTTGGCCTTCCCTTGCAGGGTACTGTCTCCGTCAATGTCTCTTGCTGTATGTAGCCAAATATAGACCACTTGCCACGGGATGTCAAGATTTTTTTAGTGTCAGGGTTTTCCGTACTGTACCACTCTCTCCCAAGCATTCTCCCATTCCTGTATGTGAAGCCTGTTCATTGTGACGCGATACTTCTTCCACTCATAACGGATACTGCAGTACAGCTCATTTCTCGAATTATATCGATTCTCCTCCAGCAGATTTCCCGCATCGTCGTAACGATATGTGATCTTTTCGCCCAATGTTTGTTTCCCGCTCTTGTTAACGCTGTAATACTCCTGCTTCGTCATTCTTCCTTTATCATCGTACTTGTATTTTCGAACGGAGTCCGGTACATTCTCTCCGTTCGCATTATCCCGATAGCTGTACTCCAGCCACACGCCCTCAGCCTCATCATACTCCTTCTCTTCCAGGGATCGCACTCCGCCGTCTTTAACGCCCTTCCAGACCTCCTTGATGCAAACCCCTTCCTCCGTGTACTCGCGACTGATATCATTTCTCCCCATGATCAGGCGGATGTTGTTCCCCTTTTCGTCAAAATAATATATATATTCATCGTTGTAATTAATCTCATGATCTTTTGTATTGTAAACAGTTTCCGACTCACTGGGCGTTGCGTCATTGGAATCCCGGTAATACAAGTCTTTTACTCGGAAAATTCCGTCTCCATAGATATATTGATAATGAAATGCTCTCCATGAAGAAATGGTTTTTCCGTCTGCATTCGACAACGGCCAATACTGAGATGCTCCGATACGCCTTCCCTCATCGTCATATTCGAATTCCTGGGAGGTTACGTACTCGTCCATCTCCGAATCACGGTATTGTATGCGAAGAAGTTTTCCATCCGCGTCATACTCAGGCCGGGACACAGTTCTTCCGGTTTCGTTCCCGTCAGCATCATAGTTGACAACAAGCGTCTGCACTCCGAATTCATCATATTCATATGTTTTGGAGTAAGATTTCTGATAGCCGGTTCCCCCGATGTAATGGAGCACAGTAACATCAGCATTCACTACAACCTCCTCCTTCACAGGAAACCACAGGTCAAAGTATTCCGATTCCTCCTGCGAATCCTCATCGGATTGATCCTTCCCTCTCTGACATGCGGTAAGTACAAAAACAACCAAGCCGAGCAATACCGCCGACAACAGTTTTCTTTTCATCCCACGTCCCCCGAAAATTTCCTGAAAAATCGGCGCCGTCCGCAGACGGCGCCGTCGTAAACCTATTGTTGCATCATATTCCGGCATTTTCAACGGGTTCCTACGCTTCCCTGACCACATACGGGAACGGGTCGCACCTCTTCCAGTCGCCGATTGCCTTCAGCTCCTCGATGCTGCGCCGGCAATCCTCCTCGGTGTTGTAGCCCGGGATGAGCGGCACGCGTACCGTGACGTCGCCGCAGCGTCCGGCCTCCGCGAGAACACGCAGATTTTCCTTCACAAGAGCATTGTCCTTACCTGTGTAGGCACGGTAAATGTCGGGATTCATGTCCTTGATGTCCACAATCCACGTTGTGACCGCCGGCATGGCGATCCGGAGCAGCTCGGTCGGGACATTCAGGCTGGTCTCCACGAGGATCCGCCACGATTTCGGCGCCAGATCCGCAAATGCCCGGATGAACCGGGCATGCAGAAGCGACTCTCCGCCTCCGAACACCACTCCCCCGTTGGTTGCCCGAAAGTAGAGATCATCGATTTTCACCTTGTCCAGAAGTTCCTGCGGCGTGATCGGCCGGCTCGGAACGTCGTCGCAGAGGATTTTCCGATTGATACAGTAACGGCAGGAGAGAGGACATCCCTTCGAAGCGACCAGCGTGGTCACGCCGTCGCCGTCCGTTTCCATTCGCAGACGGTCCATAGCGATGAACGGCATCGTAACACCGGTCGGCAGCGATGCCGAGCCGTCCGTCTCCGCCTGCGATTGTAACGGTGACATATTCTTCATCTTCTCTCCGATATGTCAGACAGGTGCAGTCCGGCAATCCGCCGACAGAATGCTCAGGCGCCCCGTGTGAACAACTGATTTACGCGCAGGTAACAGATTTGCAGCACGCTCTTCCTGCGTAAAATAAACCCGTGCTGCGAAAACACCTACTCTTCCCCGAGTTCGGGCGGCATCATCTCGCCTTCCGTCACCCATATTTCCCCTTGGAAGTCGTCCTCGTCATCATCCGGCTCGGGCCATGCGACATCACCGGTCAGCCGGTACGGATCCGGGGTCTTGTCGATAACCCCCTCAATCACATTGCCGCCGGGCGCCTCGACACCGATCAGCCGGTGAAGGAACTCCTGCGCATCCTCGATGCCACACCCCGTGGTCATCGTCATCACACCGGCCGCGATCCCCGCGATCGCCACGGTCTTGCCGAGACGATGCCGCAGTGACAGCTCACGCTCCAGCATCCGAAGGTCCGCCTCGCACTTCGGGCATGTACCCTTACACTCTCCCTTGTGGGTGCATTCCTCGACCACATAAGGGATCTCGTTCTCATCCGCAATCTGCTTGCGGATCTGCTTTAAGATCCTGCATTTATCTTTTCCCCGCATACAAGCCGCCTTTCCGCACACAAACTGTGCTGTCGTTCTGTACAAGATACGGGCGGTCGCATGCGATTTATGGAAAATAATTATCCGATGATCGCGCGAAGGTATTCCATAAACGTAAAATCCTTCGTGAAGCCGTTGTACAGCTGGCGATCCGTGAACTTCAGCACCTGGAGCCGCTCGAAGTCGGCGTCGGACAGTCCGCCGTTATTTTCGGACCGGCGCTCCAGCTCCTGCTCCTCCTTGATGAACTTGTTGATCCGCAGGATCTGCTCCTCAACAAGCGCTTTCTCATGGTCATAGGTGAGGATTTTCAGTCCGTTGACCAACAGCTTATCGGCTCTGTTCCTCCCCCGGACCACATATTTGATAAGGGAATTCAGAAACTCCCGCAGCGTCCAGAGAATGGCAACCGCACCAAAAAACATATAGACATACCGCAGGATCATCTTAAAGGTAACATCCATCCCTGAGAATATGGCCATCAAGGCAGGATAGACAAGACATGCTCCGACCAGGAAAAGGATCCGGTAAAAAATATCCGTCTTGTCCCGCTCCCTCTCGACCTCCACCTGGTTGAGGTCCGCGTGTGCTATGTCAAGCTTCCCCTCCAGCTTGTTTTTGATATTCTGGCCGGTCCAAGCAACCGTGTCCGCATGCACGGAAACGGTTTCCGCTCCCGCCTCCGCGCGATTCGCGCGCAGTTTGTCCTTCTGTTTGTTCCACTCCTCTTCCTGTTCGGCCAACCGTTTCTCGTCCTCCGCCAGGAACGCATCCAGATCATTGTAATCCATAATACACTCCTCCCCACAATACCGGCGTCCGCTCGTCGCCGCGCTTCATCTACTTCTTCCGCTGTTTCTTCCACTCCCGGAATTCGCGGAGTGTCACCTCTTTCTTATCGGAAAATGTCTCCGTCTCCTTCGGTATCTCACGCAACGACACCATTGCCTCGTAATCCGCGTTTGAAAGGCCCCACTGACGCTCGATCTGCCGCTCAAACATATCCAGCTTTGTCAGGCGGTCCTGCAGCAACTGCAGCCGTTCTTCACACTGCCTCCTCCGCACGCTGTATGCCGGGATCCGAAACTCCCGGGCATACTCCCCCGCGGCCGTTCCCGGCTCCGACTTCATGACGAGCCATGTCGTAAATACGTTCAGCACCTTTTTTACAAATGAGAATGTCGAGAACAGCCAGAACACTCCGACCACTCCGCACAGCACCGCGATCAGGACATGGTTGAAAATGAAGATCCAGCATATCACCGGGAAAATGATCGTGTGCAGCGCCAATCCGTAAACCGCTCCGATCAGCTCTTTGTTCACAGATTTATTCCCTGCCACCGCCTCGTCATGCTCCTCGCGAACTCCCTTCTGAACATGTTCAATGTATTCTCTTGTTCGGCGCAGTTTCTCCATACATGCCACATACGGCTGCTCCACCGCTTCCCCATCCGAAATCGTTTCCTCCTCAGGCTCCCTCGGGACTTTCTTTGCGAACTCCCGATCCGCCTGCCCGAGAACTTTGTTCATCTCCTCGTAATCAATCATGCCGTCCCCCCGTACCTCTGCGTTTAGGTCCTATCGAGCGATGTCTTCCACATCGCTGCCACCGCCGCAACGCTTCGAATAATTCAGTATATCATACGTGTCGGCAAAGGACAAGCCAATCCCGGAAATAATCCTTTTCAAAGGCGAGACAACCGCGAAACGACGCAGCAATTATACGCTTTGTTCCGTATTGACAAACAACTCGAAACAATATACAATCCACTGTAATGCAGAATTAATATTCTGCATAATAATTCTTATGGGGGATTTATTTATGAAAGGTAATTCATTGTTGAAGCGTGGGCTCACAGTCTTGTGTCTCACACTCATGCTCGGTCTCGTTTTCTTCTGTGTCACGCAGTCTGCGCTGGCCAAGCCGGTTCCCATCGGCGGCGAACTGCCGGATCCGTATCTCTCCGTGACCAGGAAGACCATCGGCTGCAAGGCACAGTCATTTACCGTTACTGTGAAGAACGCCACCAGCTATGCCATTTCCACGGAATATACCTGGATCAAGCTCAGCCGCAGCGGCAACACGATCACGATCAACGTCACCGCCAACACGTCGAACTCCTACCGTGAAGGCAAGGTCAGAGTAGTCGCCAACGGCAAATCACTGTATGTCAACATCACGCAGTACGGAACGATCATTGTAAAGAAGGACAGCTCCACCGGAGCAGTCATCTCCTCGTTAAGCCTTGCCGGCGCTACGCGTAAAGGCGCCACGCTAAGCTCCAAAATCTATGTCTCCTGCAACGGAACGCTGAAGGTTAATTCCATCTCTTCCTGGATCACCGTCAGTGTCAGCAGCCGCACGGTGACTCTCAAAGTTGCACCCAACTTCTCCGGATCAAGCAGAAGAGGTGCGTTGGTCATCTCCAATGGATATGACTCCGTTACGTTCTACGTTTACCAGGACCCCTTTAGCCCCGCTCTTTCGGATTTTTCCTGCACAGACACTTTTACATCAATCGAAATTACCAAAAAGCTCAAGGATGCCATATCTCCGTTCAAAAGCAGCAATGTATCCGGTTACAGCACAGCGGACCTTAAGAAATACACCAAAGACCTCGCTCAGGCCATCGCCGATGCCATGTATATAGTTCTTCCTCCTATGGAAATTACTGCACAGGATCAGTATAACCCCAGCGGACAACGGGTATTCGGATCATATGACCCTCTCGGAAAAAAGCTCACCGTAGATTATAAATGTTTTCGCGAAGACCCCATGACAGCTGTAGCTACAATGGCACATGAACTGCGTCACGCATGGCAGCAACAGCATGGTCGCACGAACGGCACATTGCTGCAATACCTGCTCTACTACGCGGACAAAAAAAGACTTTACGAATCAACCACTGAATTCTTTGAGAATGACGCCTATTATTTCCAGAACTGGTTCTACAATCAGATCATCAACTGAAACATAATACTTACTCCTGCTCCGCTGTGTTTTTTCGCTTGACTTTTTCGAAAAATGGGCGTATCATCTCCGCATACATATCGGCGATGAAGCGCAACAGTACACAGGGAAAGCGTCCCAGAGAGAGCCGCAATGCTGCGAGCGGCTTACGAGAGAACCTGTCGAACCCGGCGTGGAGCTCTGCGGCGAACCGCAGCGTAACAGGCGTTAACGAACACGAGTGAGCGGGCATTTGCCTGCTAATCAGGGTGGTACCACCGAAACTATGTTTATCGGCCCCTCGACGCAATTCGCGTCGGGGGGCTTAATTATTCTCAAAGGAGGACAAAAACATGGCTGAGAATTTTGTTGAATCCATCACTAACATGGAAGACGATTTCGCGCAATGGTACACGGACATCGTCAAGAAGGCCGAGCTTGTGGATTACACCGGCATCAAGGGGTGCATGGTCATCCGCCCGGCGGGCTATGCGATCTGGGAGAACATCCAGAAAGAGCTCGACCGCCGCTTCAAGGAGACCGGAGTGGAGAACTGCTATCTCCCGATGTTCATCCCCGAGAGCCTGTTAAATAAAGAGAAGGATCACGTGGAAGGCTTCGCACCCGAGGTTGCCTGGGTTACCCAGGGCGGCGGCGAGACGCTTCAGGAGCGCATGTGCGTGCGTCCTACGTCCGAGACGCTCTTCTGCGATTTCTATTCGCACATCGTACATTCGTACCGCGATCTGCCGAAGGTTTACAACCAGTGGTGCTCCGTTGTCCGCTGGGAGAAGACGACGAGACCTTTCCTTCGCTCGATGGAGTTCCTGTGGCAGGAAGGCCACACGATCCACGCGACCGCTGAGGAGGCGCAGGCCCGCACCGAGCAGATGCTCAACGTCTACGCTGATTTCTGCGAGGAATTCCTGGCGATCCCTATGATCAAAGGCCGCAAGACCGACAAGGAGAAATTTGCCGGCGCCGAGGCGACCTACACGATTGAGGCTCTCATGCACGACGGCAAGGCTCTGCAGTCCGGCACGAGCCACAACTTCGGCGACGGATTTGCACGTGCATTCGGCATTCAGTACACGGACAAGGAAAATAAGCTCGTCTACGCGCACCAGACCAGCTGGGGCATGACCACAAGAATGATCGGTGCCATCATCATGGTGCACGGCGACAACTCCGGCCTCGTGCTTCCTCCTCTGGTAGCACCGGTTCAGGCGATGATTATTCCGATCCAGCAGAAGAAGGAAGGCGTTCTCGACGCCGCTTATGCTCTTCGCGACCGTCTCGCAAAGACCGTTCGCGTCAAGGTGGACGACACCGACAAGACTCCCGGCTTCAAGTTCGCGGAACAGGAGATGCGCGGTATTCCGGTTCGTATCGAGATCGGTCCCAAGGATCTTGCCAACAACCAGGCAGTTCTTGTTCGCCGCGACACCCGCGAGAAGATCTTCGTATCGCTCGATGAGATTGAGACGAAACTTGCAGAGCTTCTGAAGACCATCCAGTCCGACATGCTCGAGCGTGCACGCGCTCACCGCGACGCACACACCTACAACGCAACCACGATGGAGGAGATGAAGGATATCGCGGACAACAAGCCCGGCTTCATCAAGGCTATGTGGTGCGGCGACCGCGCCTGCGAGGACGCGATCAAGGAGCAGGTCGGCGTGACCTCCCGCTGTATGCCTTTTGCACAGGAGCACCTTTCCGACACCTGCATCTGCTGCGGCAAGCCCGCCAAGACGCTCGTCTATTGGGGCAAAGCGTATTAACAGCTCGCGGCGTTGAGCGAATAACGCTCACCGATTGAGAGCACTGTTTTCAATAATGCCTCCGGCGGATATTGAAGGGGATCAAACATGACAGAGACTTACCGTGAACGTGCGTTATTTGCGAAAATGCCCGTCATGGCTGCGATCCGTAAGCTCGCGCTTCCGACGATCGCAGGTCAGATCATTCTGGTCATCTACAACATGGCGGACACATTTTTCATCGGCTTGACCGGCGATGATGCCAAGATCACGGCGGTTACCGTTTGTCTGCCCGCTTTCATGTTCCTCTCTGCGATCGCCAACCTGTTCGGCGTGGGCGGCGCAGGGGAAGCTTCCCGGAGTTTAGGCAGTAAAAACAATGAACGCGCAGGGGAAACCTGCGCGTTTTCGTTTTGGGGATGCGCCGCTCTGACGCTTGTCTATGTGTCTCTGGCGGTACTGCTCCGCCATCCGTTCCTCGATCTGATGGGCGGCGTTGCCCATGACGTGCACCGCTACGCGAACATCTACCTGCTCGTGACGGTCGGCGCCGGGGGCTTAGGCACGGCGATGAACATGGTGACCGCTCACCTGTTCCGCGCGGAGGGCCGCAGCCTCGACGCAAGCATCGGTATCGTCATCGGAAGCGTGCTGAACATCGTCCTCGACCCCATCTTCATGTTCGTACTCCTGCCGCCCGGTAAGGAGGTCCTCGGCGCAGCCCTCGCGACCGCGATTTCCAATTGGATCTCGCTGATGATCATGATCGTGCTGCAGCTCCACCGCTGGAAAAATACCGTGCTTAGCTTCCACCTTCCGCTCCACGCGGATCGCGAACTTGTCCGTGGCGTTCTCACAACCGGACTTCCCGCATGCGTTATGACGCTCTTCGAAAACATCTCCTACGCCTGCATGGATCGTCTGATGATGGCAAACGGCACTGCGGCCCAGGCGGGCTTGGGCGTCGCCAAGAAGATCAATATGCTCGCCCACGCGACCGTGCGCGGTCTGACACAGGGCGTGCTTCCGCTGATCGCCTACAACTATGCAGCCAGGAACCATCAGCGCACCAACCGCGTGATCCGGTACACCGTGTTGATCGCCTTCAGCATCGGCACTGCCTGTATGATCGCGTGCCTGACCTTAAGCCGCCCGCTGGTCGGCATTTTCCTCGAACCCGGACAGTCGCGCACGACCGGCGCGCTGATCCTTCGGATCCTCACCATCGGCGGACCGTTCTCCGCCTGCGCGTACACGTTTATCTCGTTCTTCCAGGCTGTGAAGCGGCCCAAAAAAGCGCTTCTTCTTGCGCTCCTGCGGAAGGGCATCCTCGACATACCGATGATGTTCATTTTCCGCATGTTTGCGCCGCTCACCGGCATTGTCATCGCAACGCCGATCGCGGACATCCTGTGCTGCCTGACCTCATTCTCGCTGTTCCTGGCGTACTATAAAAAACACTTCTCGGATAAAAGGACTGCTGTCGATTGATCCCGACTCCTTAATGATCGGCGAAAAGCAACTGCCCCGCGGCAAGCCACGGGGCAGTTTTTCACGGAAAACTAACCATCCACGATCTATCGGATTGGAATCTCCGTGCCGTTGAAACTGATGCTCACAATCCTCTCGTACGGCACGAACTGCCATTCTTTGCTGTCCTTCTCTGCGAATCCGGAAAGCAGCGTGAAGAATTCTCTTGCTTCCATTACTTCTTCATCCGCTACAGACCTGCCCTTACCGGAGCCTGCCATTCTGCTCAGCATGCCGTTGTTTTCATCGTAATACAGAACCGTTCCATCGTCCAGCCTGATGTAATCAAAACTCAGCGTAAACTCCTGTTCCGCCTTCGCATAAACCACCATCTCCGTCAGTGAGAACCGAATGTCCGTCACGGTAATCCCGTCCACCTCGCGGTTGACCGTGATCACTTCGCTCTTGGCCGTGTAATTGTTGACCCACTCAAATTTGGCCTTGTGATTCTCGGTATCCTCGACGGTAAGCTGCATTTTTTTATGCCCCAGGTCGATTCCGTCCACATACTCGATCACATATAAATACCACAGTTTTCCGTCTCTGCAGAACGGTGAAGCACCTTTGAAACATGCGTATTTTTCATCAACGGCAAACACCGCCTCGCCGGTAATTTCCAGGGAATAATCACATGCTTCATGAAGCCATCCGTCAGGTTCGTCCAGCACATAGTCTGTACTGATCTCCGCATAAATGATATGTTTGTCGACGACGATGTCTTCCACAGCAATCGTCACATCCCCGAGTTTTGCGGTAAGATCTTTCGTTATTACAGCCTCTTCCAGTTTCTGCGCGTGTTCTTTGGTCCCGAACAGTTCCAGGAAACGGCTTTCCTTCAGTTCCTTGGCTCCCGCCACAACAGTGCCTGCCAACAGCGCCACGAGACAAGCTGCCAGAAGTGCGGTGTGCATGTAATTCTTATGGGTTCTGTTTCCTTTTGTCATACCCGACAGGGAACCGGAGAGGGTTTTATCTGTCTCTTCGATGTATCGCGCATCAATATCGGTCAATGCTCTGTCTAAATCCATTCCGTTCATAATCATCCTTCCTTTCTGTCAAGATGTTTTCTGAGTTTTCGTTTCAGGTTATACAACTGGTTGCTGATATACTTCTCGCTCTTCCCCATTTTCCCGGCGATCTCCGCCACGGAACAGGAAAACCAGAAGCGCCCAAGAAATATCGTGCGTTTCTCCGCAGACAGCCCTGCGAGAAATGACTCCAGTTGTGATTTCAGTTTTTCATTGTCATCGGGCTCGTCCCTTCGTCTGTCGGGAATGCATTCGGCAAGCTCCTCGTAGGAGCTGATCGTCACCCCTCCGCCTCGTTTCTTCGCCCTGTTGCTTCGAAGTCGTTCCAGCGCAAAATTCCGAACACTCTGAAGGAGGTATGCTTTCAGATTGGAAGGCTTTGCCGCGGGAATCGCCTGCCATGCGCTCAGATACGCATCATTCACGCATTCCTCCGCGTCCTGCTCGTCCGAAAGAATGTTTCTCGCGAGCCTTAACATAGCCGCCCCGTACCTCTTCTGAACCGCTTCCAGCGCGCTCTCCGAACCGTCACAGAACATCTCTATGATTTGATTGTCACTCAGAAAAATCTCTTTCAACACACTTTTCTCCTTATGGCAAGATCAAAATCTCTTTCAATCGGACATGAGCTCCGGAATCTCATCCCCAAAAGCAATCGTATGATTGCTTTCACCTACATAGATGCATTTTCAACGGTTAATTTCTTAAACTGCAAATAAATATATGATATTTATCAGACAACGGCCGGTGGAATCCCACCGGCCGTCACACATTGTCCGTACTATTTTCTTTCGATGTAAAAGCCGTAGACGCCGTTACTGAACTCTCCGGCGGCGAACTCGCGCGCCTTACCGTCAACGACGACTTTGTATACCGGAAACTCGTATTTGCTTCCGTACCTCGGGTCATGGATCCGCGCCTTCCGACCGGTGTTCACCCACTCGTACCGGAAGATGTCCACGTCAAAGAGCCTGCCCTCACCGTCAGTCGCGCTCGTCTGAAACACCCACATCGCAGAACCTCTTTCTCAATTCTACCTAAGAGCAGCCGACCCGAACTTCACTTCCCGTGCAAACAGCACACATCCGGCACTTTCTACAGCAGCTCCTCATCGTACACGGCTCTCGCGCCGCCGATGAACTTCGGTCTCACACGCGCCGCGAGGACTGTCGCCTCACCGATGCGGTTGTTCACAAGGCGAAGCGGCACCGCAACCTTCTTCAGGTGCATACCGATCAGCGTGAATCCGATGTCGATCCCGCCGTCCGCGCGGATCTCCTCAACCGCGACCGGATTCGAAAAATGATGGTACGCCTGCGTCGCAAATGACCCTCCGGCCTTCGGCTGCGGCACGACATTGACGATGTCCGCGCCGGGAACCGCTGCCCGCTCAACGATGATAGCGCGGTTCAAATGCTCGCAGCACTGCGCCGCGATGTACACGCCGTGCACCTTCGCCGCTTCCCACAGCGCCTCAAAGACAACCTTTGCCACCTCCGGCTGCGAGTCGGTGCCGATCTTCGAGCCGACGATCTCGCTCGTCGAGCAGCCGACAACTGCAATGTTCCCGCTCTTCAGCTTTGCGCGCTCGATCAATTCCTCCATAACGGCCGTCGCCTCAGCGGCGAGCGCCGTCCGATACTCTTCGTTCAAAACATCTTCTGTCATAAAACAGCCTTCTTTCGTCATAGGTTATTGTGTATCACCCCGATACCGGAAAACCCTCTGCCGTTTTCGTAGCGTCTTCTCCGTGCCTTATTTTACTCCGCGTCGCAGAGCGTCGCCGCCACGTATGCGTAGCCGTCATCCGCCGCCTTCTGCGCGATCTCCTTACCTTCCGTGACCGTAAATGTGTTGCCGCTGACCGCGATCTTCACCGGTTCGGGGTAAACATACCCGTGCTCAAAGGACACTTCCTTGTCCGACTCGAATCCGAGGCGCTTCGGCGACACCAGCATGCGTCCGGTCTTGCCGTAACCGTCCCACGTGTGGCATGCTCTCGCCTCTCCCATCAGCGCCTCCGCGATGCGCGACGGCGACAGGAAACTCGAGTCCAGCACGAGGTTATAATTGTTAAAGTCGAAATAGCGGATGCCGTAAATCTCGTAGTAGCGCGCGTCCTCATTGGCCGCCCGGGCTGCCAGCTGCTCCGCCGCATCGGCCTCGCTCTTATAGCTCTCCACCTCGCCGCGGCTCGCGTCCGCGAACACGCGTCTCGCCGCCTCCGCAAGGTCGACCGAAAGGAACACCTTGAAGGATTTCTCCACAAAATGCCATGCCAACCGTGAGTCGAACAGGATCGACTTGTCAGGATTTTCCCGGCTGATCTGCGCCGTCCGGTCGTCGATCATGTGATCGTACTTGTGGTCCTTTGTCATCAGTTCGTTCATTTCCAGAACAGAGATGCCCATCTCGTCCGCGATCGAGCGAATGACTTTGCCGGTCGAATAGATCTCGAAGCCGTACTGCTGCTCCAGAATCCGGCACACGGTTGATTTGCCGCTCCCAAGATTTCCTGTCAAAGTGATGTGCATAGCATCCTCCGTTTGTGCGAAGTTTTTTGATTATCCAGTATAATAGCACGAATGCGTCTCAGATGCAACGTGTCGCTGCACCCGGGACGCATTTTGCGAATTTTCATAATTCAGTTCTGCAGGATCACGGAAATCCCCGGGATCAACTGTTTCTTGCGCGATACCAGTCTCGGTACCTCGCAGACATTGTCCTCCGCTTTCACGCCGAACGCTTCCTCAAGCAGGTCCTGTGCTCCGTCACCGGCAAATAACACCCGTGACGTCTCGCTGGTGATGTTCGTCAGCATGAAGAAGAGCATGTTGATACCGCTGTTGGCGAGCGTTCCGATCAGGAACGGCTTCAACCGCTCCTCGATGCCCGCAAGCTCCTCCGCGCTCATCGAGTTGATCTGCCCGACGCCGAGCGTGAGCGAGCCGATCTTGAATTTCTTGTAGTCCTGGTAGAAGATCTCCTCCGGTGAGCGCTCCGCAAGGTGGCTGCCCGCCGCGAACATACGGCTGGCCAGTTCGTTGACGTCAACCTCCGCGATCTCCGCGAGCGCGAGCGCAGCCTTCCGGTCGGTCTCCGTGCAGGTCGGCGAGTGAAATGCCAGCGTATCCGAGAGGATCGCCGCGCACAAAAGCCCCGCGATCTCCTTCGGGATCGCAACACCCTGCTCGCTGTACATCAGATACACGATCGTCGCCGTGCAGCCGAGAGGCTCGTTCCGGAAATACACCGGCTGGAACGTGTACATTCCGCCGATCCGATGGTGGTCGATAATCTCCAGAATGTCCGCTTCCTCAAC
This sequence comes from uncultured Lachnoclostridium sp., assembly GCA_946415315.1. GTDB lineage: Bacteria > Bacillota > Clostridia > Lachnospirales > Lachnospiraceae > ISDg. Next base: position 33,072 of record CAMKRZ010000016.1, read on the forward strand.
GCCGTCCACCGCCTGCGCAGGCTCGTTGTGGTCCACGAGAATGACCTGCTTGCGGCTCATATCCATCAGGTTTCGCCGCGAGATCGTTCCGCGGTAAATGCCCTTGTGATCCAGTATCGGAAAATCCCGGTTTCTTCGCTTGGCCATCACGTCGCGAATACTGTCGATGTAATCGTCCGTTCGGAACGTGATCAGATTTTCCGTCGTCATAAAATACCCGATCGGCATGGAGAGGTCGATCAGACGTGCTACGGTAAATGCGTCGTGCGGCGAGCTCAGGATGATACAGCCGTGCTCCTCCGCAAGCCGGCGGATCGTCACCGAAACCTTCGCGCCCTCGCACACAACGAGGCACGAAGCTCCCATCTCGATCGCGCAGAGCTGTGATTCATAACGGTTTCCGAGGATGACCAGATCCCCCGGTTTGATGTAATCCTCCATCAGATCCGGGTTGGCCGCAGCGATCAGCACCTTGCCCTCCGTATAGCGGAGACCGTCAATATCGCCTACGACCAGCGTGCCGTCCAGCGTATCGAGGATGTTCCCGTACGGCGTCGCTGCCGCAGAGAGGATTCCCGAATCCGAGAGTTCCATCGCCGCCTTCGCGATGTCGCTGATAGTGATGAGGCCGTCGAGATGCCCCTCCTCGTCCGTGATGCACAGTGTGACCACATGGCTGTCCTGCATCATCAGCCATGCGCGCTTCAGGGACATGTCCCGATCCACGCCTTTGGTCTCGCGAATATCAATGTCCTTCACCTGCGTTCCCACATACTCGATGTAGTCGGGCGCCGACACGCCGAAGCGCTTCAGCACGTACGCCGTCTCCGCGTTGATCTCACCGCAGCAGCGCGGCACATGCTTCTTCCCTGTCTGCTTCTCCCGAAGCCATGCGTACGCGATGGCCGAGCAGATGGAATCCGTATCGGGATTCTTGTGACCGATTACCAGAACTTTTTTCTCATGCGTTGTCATGGGTGCACACACCTCCCCGATGCATTTGCCTCCGTGGCGCCGGCTTTTCTCAGCGTTCCGGCTTTCAGGCGGAGCGTTATCTTCTCCGTACGCGAGCCGTCAGACGGAATTTTATCGCCTCCGTACGCGTGCCGTCAGACGGAATTTTATCGCCTCCGTGCGCGTGTCGTCAGACGGACCTCTATCTCCTCTGCGCGCCTGTTGTCAGGCGGGACTTTATCTCTTCCGTACACTAACAGTCAGGCGGAGTTTCCTGCCGATGGATGCTTCCGCGTCCCGGATTTTATCTTATTTTACCGCAGAGAGCGGTCAAAATCAATGCTTACGGCGCGCTGATTAACCGGAAACCTTTGAAGGATTCGTTGAAGAATTTTCCGAAACGGTCCTTCATAGTGTACCGATAGCGGTGCGGTTGCTCCTCAAGAAGTTGCCGGCGCCGGTTATGTATTCCGCACGGTCCTGATTTCACCCCGGACAACGCCGCGAAGGCAATACGAAACACTTGCCAAAAAAGGCCCTCCCATGGTATGATGAGGGGTAAGACCGACATATCCGATGCGCGGTCAATCAGAGTTATGGAGGAAAACACATGGCAGAACAAGTGAAAGAAAGAAATGAGATAGAACAGGAATATCTGTGGGACCTGACATCCTTATTTTCCGACGATGAGGCGTGGGAAGCAGAATGCAGCAAGCTCGACAGCGATCTGTCGCAGCTGGAGGCCTTCCGCGGAACGTTCGGCGAAGGCGTGGAGAAAGTGGTTGAGGCTTACCGCGTGATGTACGAATTGGGCGTTCGGCTCGAGGCCATGCACGGCTACGCGTTCCAGCGCAGAACCGAGGACGCGCGCGACGCGAAGGCGCAGAACATGGTCACCAAAGCGGATTCCGTTTACGTGCATTTTATGGGCGCTGTTTCCTACTTCGACCCCGAGGTTCTCTCGCTGCCGGACGACGTGCTGGAAGCATACCGCCAGGCACCGGAGATGAAACCTTATCTGCATGCATTCGAGGATCTGCTTCGCCAGAAAGCACACACGCTGACAGCAGCTGAGGAAGCTGTCATCGCAGCGTTTGGCGAGATCCGCGGTGCCGGCGGCGATGTTGCGGACATGCTGATGGACGCGGATATGACCTTCGATTCGATCCCCAACCCGGAGGATCCGGAGAAACCGATCGAAGTAACGCATGCGAACTATATTCATTTGCAGGAATCGGGCAACCGCGACGTCCGCAAGGCATCGTTTGAAAGCCTGTACCGCTCCTATCGCAAGCACATCAACACCTTCGGAGCGACCTACCTGAACACGCTCAAGGAGAGCACGCTGATGACGAACCTGCGCCATTACCCTTCGGCGCGCGCGGCTTCCCTCGCAGCGTACAACATCCCCGAGGCCGTGTATGACAGCCTTGTCGAGACGGTTCACGCGTATCTTCCGCAGATGTACCGCTACCTGAGACTGCGCAAGAAGCTGCTCGGGCTTGACGAACTGCACTACTACGACATTTATACCCCGATCACACCGGATTACAACGTTTCCTACAACTACGATGAGGCGAAGGAGCTACTGCTCTCGTCCGTTGCGCCGCTGGGTGAACACTACGTAGAGACCGTTCGCAAGGGACTCGCATCCCGCTGGGTCGACGTGTTCCCGAACGCAGGCAAGCGCTCCGGCGCATACTCCATCGGCTCCTGCAAGACGACGCCTCATATCTCGATGAACTTCACAGGCACGCTGGACTCCGTGTCCACGCTCTGCCACGAGATGGGCCATTCGATGCACACCTACCTCACGCATGAGAACCAGCCGCCGCAGTACGACGACTACTCGCTCTTCATCGCCGAGGTTGCGTCCACAGTCAACGAGAACCTTCTCGCGGAGAATCTTCTCTCGAAGACGACGGACCGTACCGCCCGCCTGTTCCTCATCAACAATCTTCTCGACGGCTTCCGCGGCACGGTGTTCCGCCAGACGATGTTTGCCGAGTTCGAGCAGATCGCGCATCAGCGCGTACAGAACGGCGAGAGCGCATCTCCCGAGGATCTGTGCGGCATTTACCGCGACCTGATCAAACTCTACTTCGGTGACGAGCTTGTGATCGATGACGAGGTCAAATACGAGTGGGCGCGCATCCCGCACTTCTACCGCCCGTTCTACGTATACCAGTACGCAACCGGTTTCTCGTCGGCAGTCGCGCTCACCGAGGGCATCCTTCGCGAGGGTGAGCCGGCGGTCAAGCGTTACCTCGAGTTCCTCTCGCTGGGCAACTCGGTCTACCCGCTCGAAGCCCTCGCACACGGCGGTGTCGACCTCTCCACGCCGGAGCCGGTCGCCAAGGCGCTCGACAAGTTCGCAAGACTTCTGGACGAAGCGGAAGCGCTGGTAGACTGACGCCTGCGTTGCGCAGGACAGTTGGCTGGTCAACTTGTATAACCTTTAAAGCAACATAAAGGCGGTGGGTTTGCCCGGGAGGGCAAACCCACCGCCTTTTCCTTCTCAACCGGTTGCCAAGACAGCTTTCGAGGTTTTCTGTGGAAACTACAATTCTCCGGCTTTTCCGCAGTAAATGTATCCGTCTCGATTGTCCCCCACAGGTACTTCTGTGGGCTTTTTCTGTGGAAACTACAATTCTTCAGTTTTTCCACAGTAAAAGTATCCGTCTCGATCGTCCCCCACAGGTACTTCTTTGGGCTTTTTCTGTGGAAACTACAATTCTTCAGTTTTTCCACAGTAAATGTATCCGTCTCGTTCTTCCCTTACAGGTACTTTTTCTTGCTTTTTCTGTGGAAACTACAATTCTCCGGCTTTTCCGCAGTAAAAGTATCTGTCTCGTTCTTCCCTTACAGGTACTTTTTCTTGTTTTTACTACGGAAACTTCAAAATTTCCGGCTTTCAACAGTAAAAAACTTTCGAGCAACTCCTCCGCACAGGTACTTCTTCAGACTTTTACTACGGAAATTCAGAAATTCTCGATTTTCAATAGTAAAAATCTTCTGTACGACTCAACCGAACGGATACTCCTTCAAACTTTTACTACGGAAATTCAAAAATCTCAATTTTCAATAGTAAAAATCTTCCGAATGACTCATCCGCACAGATTCCTTTTCTAACTTTTTACTACGGAAATTCCAAAATCCCAGTTTTTCCGTAGCAAAACCGCTCCGACCGGTCCAAACAGACAGATACTCTTTCAAATCCTTACTACAGAAACGCCGGCTTCTTCGCTTATCGGTAGCAAAACTCTCTGACAAGCCCCGTCTAGTCTTTTTTCCTGTTTTGCCCTTACAAACCTATCTTTGTCTTGTCCTGTTTTTCCCAATCTCCCTCAAATAAAGGCGGTGGGGTTGCCCGTCCGGGCACCCCCACCGCCTTTACTATCTTATCAACCTTTACTGTTCCCCTGCTTGCTCTTCAGGTAGATCACCCGATGTGCCATCCGCTTCATCACCGCCTCATCGTGCGTGATAAAAAGATACGTCAGATTGAACCGGTCATGGAAATCCGCAAGAAGCGCAAGCACCTGCTCCTGCACAGTCGCATCGAGTGCCGATACCGGCTCGTCGAGGATCAGGATATCCGGTTTGCCGAGGATTGCCATACCGATGGCGACTCGCTGCCGCTGACCGCCGGAAAGCTCGGTGATCTTGCGATCCGCGTACTCCTCTCCGAGGCCGACCGCAGAAAGCATCTCCCGCGCTTCGCGCTTTCTCTGCTCTGCTGCCTCGCGAGACGTCAGGGCATCGGCCATTCCGCGCTCTTTCTTCTGCCGAACGCGAATCGGTTCCTCCAAAAGCCACTGCACCGTCTTTACGCGGTTCAGGCTTCCGTACGGATCCTGGAACACCATGCCGATACGCGCCTCCGTCTCGATTGTTCCGGCCTGCCGCGGCAATAACCCTGCAAGACATCTCGCAAGAGTCGTCTTGCCGCTGCCGCTCCGGCCGATGATGCCGAGCACTTCGCCTTCGCGCAGTTCCATCTCAAAATTCTCAAGAACTTTATTCTCATAATTGAGAGGGTTGCGACCCCGCCGCTTCCCGTAGTACACGTGAAGATGCTTCACGCTGAGAATGGTCGGAGCGTCTTCTGACCAATGCATTCTCCCCGTAAAATCCGTTCCGGCGAGCGACTGCAGGAGCTGCTTCGTCTCCGCCGCTTTCGGGTCCTCGAAGATCTCCTCAACGGTACCTTCCTCGACGATGTGGCCATCGTCCATCACGAGCACGCGCTGGCAGATCCGTCTCACCACAGCAAGTTCGTGTGAGATAAACAACACCGCCATGCCATGCTTCTTCTGAAGATCATCCAGAAGCTTCAGAATCCCTTCACGCGTCTCTGCGTCAAGCGCCGTCGTCGGCTCGTCCAGGATCAACAATCTCGGCCGCAACAGCATAGCGATCGCGATCATCACGCGCTGCCGCTGGCCACCGGAGAGTTCCTTCGGAACGCTTCGCAAAATTCGCTCCGTCTCCGTGAGTTCCACCTCAATCAGAGCCTCCGCAAGCCTCTTATCCTGCTCTTCCTTCGGCAAATGCACATCGTTGTGGGTGAGCATTTCCCGCATCTGACGCCCGATCGGCATCGTCGGGTTCAGCGACGTCATCGGCTCCTGAAACACCATCGCCATCGCGTCGCCGCGAAGCACCGCGAGATCCTTCTTCGAGCACCGCAGAACATTTACCGACCCCACGTCAGTGCGAAGCAGGATTTCACCCGTTACGCCGGCCGTGTCGGGCAACAGGCCCATCACAGACAGTGCCGACATGCTCTTGCCGCTGCCGGACTCGCCGACAATACCGAGCCGTTCACCCGCGTGAAGCGTAAAATTCACATCCTTGACGACCGTCTGCAGCGAGCCGTCCGCGCGCTCGAAACCGACTGCGAGGTTGCGCACGCACAGCACCACACCATCAGCAAGTGCCTCGTCAGCATCAATTATTTCCTCTTTCGCCGCGGCGTCCGCAGATGTCTCTTCATCCGCAGCATCTTCGCATGTCTCTCCATCCGCAACCTCCGCCCCCGCCGGCTTGACAGCACAGCTCTCGCAGGCCACACCGTACCCGGCCTCAGCCAGCTTGCGGCTGACGCGGGCGCGGATGCGCGACGGACTGCCGGTGTCGCCCTGGTTGCCGGAGTACGCATCGCTCAAGAGTGCAACACCGAGCACTGCAATAACGAGCAGAATGCCCGGGAACAGAACCGTCCACGGAGCGCTCCGCAGGTACGACTGTCCCTCGGAGAGCATGCGGCCGAGGCTCGCCTTCGGCGGCTGTACACCGAGACCGAGGTAGCTCATGCCCGACTCCGCGAGAACGGCATTGTTGAAGCCAACCGCCATCGTCACCAGAAGCGTGGCGCGGATATTCGGTAAAATGTGGATAAACAGAATACGGCTTCCCGAAGCGCCGAGAAGTTTCGCGTTGACGACATAGTCCGACTGCAACTGCGTCCGCACGTCACTCCGCACCACGCGGGCGATGCTCGGGACGAAGAGAATGCCGAGGGCAAGAACGACATTTTTCTCGGAAGGGCCGAGAAGGCCGACGAACACGAGCGCAAGCAAAATGCTCGGAAACGCCAGGAGGCAGTCGTTAATGCGCATGATGACCGCGTCGAAAGTGCCGCCGATGTATCCGGCGAGCGCACCGACCAGCGTGCCGAAAATGCCGCCGATCACGATGGTCATCGCGCCGATCGCGACCGTCGTCAGCACACCGTGCGCCACGCGCGTATAGACGTCGCGGCCGTAGTGGTCCGTGCCGAAAATGTGCTTCCACGAGGGTGCCAGATTCCGCGCAGCCGCGTCCATATCATCCGCACCGTAAGGCGACAGAAACAAGCCCCCCGCGATCAGCAAGACCGTCAGGAGGAGAAGCGCGCAACCGCAGATAAAGTTGAACGAGTGCTTCCGCTTCATGCCTGTTCCTTTCTGTAGCAAAATGATGCAGCCGGTACCGCCGGCAGCCATCGAGTCATTTTCCGAATTTTGATACTATGGGAGTCTCCCCTAATTTACTCCGTTTCCGCGCTGCTGTTGACAAGCAGCACGACGATGCCGATGTACAAAACGATCGCCTGCACGACGTTGTAGTCGCGGTTGGAGATGGAACGCACCAGCAGCCGGCCGAGGCCGTTGACGCCGAAGACCTGCTCCACGACAATACTGCCGGCGATGATCTCCGAGATAATGACACCGATAAATGTGCGGACGCCGGGCAGCGCGTTCGGAAGCATGTGCAGCATCAGCACTTTCCCTTCCGTGAGGCCCTTGCTGCGCGCCGTGCGCACATAGTCCTTGCTCCGCTCCGTGAGAAGTGCGCTGCGCAGGAAGCGAACGGTCATCGCCGCTTTCGGGAGCGCGATCGCAAGCGCGGGGAAAATCAGGTACGCCAGGCAGGCGCCCAGTCCTTCATCGTACGAGACGAACGCGCCGGGAAGGAACACCTTCATCCAAAGCCCGAGCACAACCGAGATCAGCAACCCTAAGAAAAATGCAGGCACCGCCATCATTGTCTGGTTGAACACCGCCCCCGTGCGGTCGATCGCAGAGCCCGGGAAGCGGGCGTACAGCAGACCGAGCGGAAAAGCAATGACAATGATCATCAAAATAGAAAGCCCTGCCAGCAGCAGCGTGTTTGGAAGCACCTGCCACAGCAGCTCCGAAACCGGAACTTTATACTGAAGCGACTCCCCGAAGTTACCCCGGAACACACCGCCGAGCCAGCGACCGTACCGCACAAGCAACGGATCGTTCAGGCCCATGTCCTCCCGCAACGCCTCCAACGCCTCCGGAGTGGCATTTGTCCCGAGTTTCAACATCGCCGGGTCGCCCGACAACACCTGGAACACCAGGAACGTAACAAAGGAGAGCGCCAGAACCGCGATCAGTACGGCAGCACCCTTTCTGATCCACTTCATACCGGAGCCCTCCTTTCAACAAATTTCATGAAATACTCACGCACCCCGAAACATACGGTTAGCGCACAACACAACTTACCACAAATAACACAACCCTCATCACACACGAGTGCACCGCACTCAGGCGGACACGACTCGGCTGTCACTGCGAAGCATGCGACGAGGACGAGCGCGCCGCATTTAGGCGGGACACGACTCAGCTGTCACTGCGAAGCATGCGACGAGGACGAGTGCACCGCACTTAGGTGGGCACGACTCGGCTGTCACTGCGAAACATGTGACGAGGACGAGCGCACCGCACTTAGGCGGGACAACGACTCGGCTGTCACTGCGAAGCATGCGACGAGGACGAGCGCACCGCACTTAGGCGGGACAACGACTCAGCTGTCACTGCGAAGCATGCGACGAGGACGAGCGCACCGCACTTAGGCGGACACGACTCGGATGACGCAGAGAAGCATGCGACGAGGACGAGCGCGCCGCATTTAGGCGGGACACGACTCAGCTGTCACTGCGAAGCATGCGACGAGTCCTTAGCGAGTGTGAATGCGAATAGGGACGGCGCGAGGGTGTTTGAGCGTAGCGAGTTCCGGAGCGCCGTCCCTTGCCATGAGCATGAAACAGTCGCTTAGTACTCGGTCGCCGCTGAGCGTGACGCTGAGTCGTGTCCCGCCAAGCGGTGCGCCGTACAAAGGCGCCGCTGAGCGCGACACCGAGTCGTGCCCGCCAAGCGGTGCGCCGTACAAAGACGCCGCTGAGCGCGACACCGAGTCGTGCCGCCAAGCGGTGCGCCGTACAAAGACGCCGCTGAGCGTGACACCGAGTCGTGCCGCTCAGCGGTGCGTCGTGTTACTTGAAGTATACCGAAGCCATATCCTGCACGTACACGGGATAGAACGTGTAGCCAGCGAGTTTCGGATTAACGGCAACCATCAGCGACGGGCTCTGGATAAACACCGAAGCCGCATCGTTCGCAAGGCAGGCCTGCAGTTTGTGATAGAGCTCGACTTTGCTCGAGGAGTCCACCGTAGCCTGTGCTTCCGTATAAAGGCTGTCAAACGAATCACTCTTATAGTTGATGAAATTCTTCTTGGAACCGCCGATGTAGTACTTCAGGATATCTCCCGGCGCGAGCTGCGAATCAAGACCGATGATGGTCGCGTCGCAGTCGTGATTGCTGTACACATCCGAAAGCCAGCTGGCCCACTCGATCTGCTCGATCTTCATCGTGATGCCGACTTTCTTGAGCTGATTCACGAGAACCTCCGCCGTCTGCACGTGGTACGTATAGTTCGAAGGTACCTTCACAGTGAAGGTAAACCCGTCAGCGTAGCCAGCCTCGGCGAGAAGCTGCTTTGCCTTCGCCTCATCGTGCGGATACAGATCCGCAAGCGATCCGTCATAGTACATGCCGAAGGTCGAGTACATACCGCTGCCGATCGCCGTGCCGTAGCCGCCGTTGAGCATTTGCAGAATCTCGTTCTTATCGACCGCATAGTTCACAGCCTGGCGCACGCGCACGTCATCGAACGGCTTCACCGCGTTGTTCAGGAAGAGGCCCTGCACAAGGCTCATCGAGCCGACTTCGATGTTGAACTGGCCCTTGAGCTGCTCCGCCTGGTCGACAGTCAGATACGGGAAAATGTCGATATTGCCCGCCTGCAGTTTCAAGAACGCCGCATCGGTGCTCTCCGAGATGGAAAATGTCACCTTTGCGAGATGCGCCTTCTCACCGTGATAGTCCTCGAACCGCTCCATAACAAGGCTGTCCATCGGCTTGTACGACACGAACTTGAACGGGCCCGTGCCGACCGGTGACTTCGCCTGGTCCGCATAGTTCCTCGGAACGATATTGCACGTAAAATGCCCGATCAGCTCGGTGTTCGGGCCTGACAGGGTGACCGTGATCACATCCTTGTCACCATTTTTCGAAGCAGTAATGTCGGAAATAACAGAAAACGCAGCGACAACCTGAACTTCCGGATCCGGATTCTCCAAGCGTCCTGCGCATCGATTTAACGAATATACAACGTCATCCGCCGTAACGGTCTCGCCGTTATGGAACTTCACGCCGTCGCGCAACACGAAGGTGTAAGTCTTGCCATCCGCCGAGATCTCGTAGCTCTCCGCTACCGCGGGTACCAGTTTGCCGTCTTTGTCGGGCTTAACAAGGCCCTCGAAAATGTTGTACAAGACTTCTCTGGTTCCTGCCGCTACCGCTTTGTGAGGGTCAAGACTGTCCAAATCCTGTGTTATTCCTACCACTACCGCTCCACCTTTCAGTTCTTCCTCCGGATCTTTCGTACCGCCTTTGCATCCGCAAAGTGCAGCCGCACCGATCACCATGAGGAGAAAACAAGCAAAATACTTCTTCATCTTTGCTCCTTTCCCACTTCCCAGTGGACCTATGTGATTTTTACGCCCCTTATCTTACACTCACTCTTCGGAAAATGCAAGTCCTTTCCGCCGGGCAGGTCTCTCAGGGGCAGCGCGACTCATTGGTCTCACTCCGCCTGCTGCCGCTGTTCCCCTGCCTTGCATAACGTAGTATGATGTGCTATACTTGCACTACTGCGTAAAAAATAGAAGTGAGAGGGGGTGTTCGAGTTGCGAAGAAGCCGTTTAACGCGTGTATTGACAGCGATGATACTGGCAGCGGCGATGATATGCTGCGTGGGATGCGAAAATGCTGTTTTCCGGCACACAGCCCCTGACATCTCGATCAGACTTCCACGCTCCGGCTCATCCCCACAGCCAACTGCTGAGGTCACGCCGGGCGCCGGCATTCTCACTCCGATCATAACCCCCACGCCCTCAACCGGGGTAACCCCGGGCGGTTCGGGACAGGGACACCTGATCAACCGGATGGGATACACCGCGACGCAGATCTCGGAGTACTTCGACGAGGTTGCGCTGAACGCGGAATACGGCGGCAGCGACCACCGCGTCCACAAGTGGAACAGCCCGATCGTCCTCTATGTCAAAGGTGTGCCGACCTCACAGGATCGTCTCGTTCTGCAGTCGATCCTTCTGAAAATGAACAGCACCTACGGGTTCCCGGGCATCCGCGAAACGGCTAAGGAATCGGAAGCCAACCTGGTGATCACATTTGCCGACGACAACGAGTACACGGAGTTGACGCCGGCCAACATCAACGATCTCACGGACGGTTTCGCGACCTGCTGGTGGCAGAATTCCGTCATTTACAAGGCGGACATCGGAATCCGGCGCAGCATTTCCCAGAGCGAGCGCAACTCCGTCATCTGGGAGGAAATGGTACAGGCGACGGGTCTGCAGAACGACTCCTACCGCTATCCGACCAGTCTGTTTTATCAGGGATATAACGAAGTTCAGGAACCGACTCCGCTGGACTGGATCCTGTTTCAAATTCTGTATCATCCCGACATGCTCGCCGGTACTTCCCGCGAGGAGGCAATTCTTTTGAGCATTTCACTGCTGGAATGATCATACGGGAGAAATTACCATTTGAGGCCGACCCCGCATCCGCAGCGCTTCGCTTGCAGGCGCTGCGTTCCTATTGAAAAATGTCTGTTCCTCGCGGACGGGGAACGGATGAAAGGTACGTATTGTTATGAATATCGACAACAAGAAAACCGCGCTGGATGATGACGCGAGCATCTACCAGGGCATCGAATCGCAGGAAAGCGCAAAAACCGAACGACAGAAGCTGTCGGAACTCTCCTTCAAAGGGAAACTCCGCTACCTCTGGGACTACTATGCGCAGACAGCTTTTCTCGTCCTGTTTTTCGGTGGAATCGTTATAGCAATTCTGGTGACTGTATTGCGGCACAAACCCACTACGGTCGCCTCCATCATTTTCATCGATGATCTCTGGCAGACGGAAACCCTGGAAAACTACGCTGAGGATCTTCTGAAACAGGTTCGGCCCGATGCTTCCGACAGCATCATCGCCGTAACCAACGGTTACCGGTCCGATTTAACAAACGACGGGGTTGCCATTTCCACCCGGGTTTTCGCACGGGAGATAGACCTGATCATCGGTACGAAGAGTTTTATGGAGAATTATGCGAAAAATGATAATCTTCTGCCGTTCGACAGTCTTCCCGATGATCTGCGCCGCGCCATCGCGGGACGGAGCACCATCACGACAGACGAGTCTTCCCACGAGGGCACGCACGTTTTCGCTCTCAGTCTGACCGACACCGCTTTTATGCAGCGTCTTGACAGTCAAAATCAGATTCCGGCCGACACCTACTATATCGGTATCTGCCAGACCACATTGCCGGAACGATACGATATCATCTATGATATTCTTCGGGCAATCATCGGGCAGTAGCGGCGCTGCTGCCCTTTTTTATGAAATGAGCTTTTCCCGCCGCGATACGTTATGCGTGGCTGTCTGCCCGCATTGTCCGGCCGGGGCGATACTAAAACCGTGCTAATCCGGCATGTTATGTCTTCGCAAACGCTCTTCTGAAACTCAGCATCCCGCCTCACCTCAAAAAACCTCAAAAAAATGTCATTTTCCGAAAAAAAGTACTTGCAAAATCCTTTTTCGGGGAGTAGAATAGCGCATAACCGCGGACAAATGTCCGTGACAGAAAAACAAAACGTATAGGACGGGTCAACGAAACCATTCCCGTTCGGTTCGGAGGACAGTACCATGAAAGCAATCATTCCTGAGAAAAAACTGCGCGTCGGCGTGATCGGTGCTACCGGCATGGTCGGCCAGCGCTTTATCTCCCTTTTGGAAAATCACCCCTGGTTTGATGTGGTGACTCTTGCCGCATCGCCCCGCAGCGCAGGCAAGCGCTACGAGGACGCGGTCGGCGACCGTTGGAAAATGCCTACCCCGATGCCCGAGGCAGTCAAGGACATGATCGTCTATGATGCAAGCGAGGTCGAGAAGGTTGCCGCTACGTGTGATTTCGTATTTTCCGCGGTAGATCTGAAGAAGGACGAGATCCGCGCGATCGAGGAGGCTTACGCCAAGACCGAGACGCCCGTTGTGTCCAACAACAGCGCACACCGCTGGACGCCCGATGTTCCGATGGTCGTGCCGGAACTGAACCCGCAGCATTACGAGGTTATCGAATTCCAGAAGAAGCGCCTCGGCACGAAGCGCGGCTTCATCACCTGCAAACCCAACTGCTCCATCCAGAGCTACACGCCCATGCTTCACGCGCTGAAGGAGTTCGAGCCCACGGTAGTCGTTGCGACGACGTACCAGGCGATCTCCGGCGCCGGCAAGACGTTCAAGGACTGGCCGGAAATGATCGACAACGTCATTCCGTACATCGGCGGTGAGGAGGAGAAGAGCGAGCAGGAGCCTCTTCGTATCTGGGGTCACATTGAGAACGGCGAGATCGTCAAGGCAAGCTCTCCCATCATCACGACGCAGTGCATCCGCGTTCCGGTTTCGGACGGCCACACCGCTGCCGTGTTCGTAAACTTCAAGAAGAAGCCCACGAAGGAGCAGATCCTCGAGGCATGGAAGAACTTCAAGGGCCTTCCGCAGGAGCTTGGGCTTCCCAGCGCACCGAAGCAGTTCATCACCTACTTCGAGGAGGACAACCGTCCGCAGTGCAAGCTCGACCGCGAGATTGAGGGCGGCATGGGCGTATGCGCAGGCCGTCTCCGCGAGGATGCCGTCTACGACTGGAAGTTCGTCGGTCTGTCCCACAACACCAAGCGCGGCGCCGCAGGCGGAGCGATCCTCTCCGCAGAGCTTCTTGTTGCGAAGGGATATATCACAGCGAAGTAATCGCTCTGAATAAAACTGATTCAACAACACAAAAGGCTGTCGCCGAGGCGACAGCCTTTTTCGCTTTTCAGATTAAGTGTTATTACCTGTATGACAGCCGCGACAGACGTCGGCGCATCACTCCACATACGCCGTCAGCGCTCCGTCGATCACGTCGATCACGATCGTGTCGCCGGCGTGCACCTGGTCCTCGAGGATCATACGGGCGCTCATGGTCTCCGCGTTGGTCTGCAGGTAGCGCTTCAGAGGACGCGCGCCGTAGACCGGATCGTACGCCTGCTCGCAGGCCAGATCGATTGCCGCGTCGGTGAAACGTACGCTCACCTGGCGCTCATGCAGCCGCTCGTTCAGGCGGTTCGTGAGCAGTTTGATGATGCTGCGAATATTGTCCTTCGTGAGTGGTTTGAACAGGATCGTCTCGTCCAGACGGTTCAGAAACTCCGGCCGGAAGTGTGCACGCAGATCGCGCATGACCGCATCCGACGCCTCCGTCGAGATCGTGCCGTCCTCGCGAACACCGGAGAGAAGATACTCCGAGCCAATGTTCGAGGTCATGATCAAAATGGTGTTCTTGAAGTCCACCGTGCGGCCCTGCGAATCGGTGATCCGACCGTCATCCAGCACCTGAAGAAGCACGTTGAACACGTCGGGATGCGCCTTCTCCACCTCGTCAAACAGCACGACGCTGTACGGTTTCCTGCGCACCGCCTCGGTCAACTGACCGCCCTCGTCGTAGCCGACGTATCCGGGAGGCGCTCCGATCAGACGCGACACGGAGTACTTCTCCATGTACTCACTCATATCAATACGAACCATGTTCGTCTCATTGTCAAACAAAGCCTCAGCCAGCGCCTTCGCAAGCTCGGTCTTGCCGACGCCGGTCGGTCCTAAGAAGAGGAACGATCCGATCGGACGGTTGGGATCCTTGATGCCCGCCTTCGAGCGCATGATCGCCTCCGTCACGCGTGCCACGGCTTCGTCCTGGCCGATGACGCGACGATGCAGCTCGTCCGCCAGATGCAGCGTCTTGTTGCGTTCGCTCTCGTTTAATTTCGACACCGGAATGCCCGTCCACTTCGAGACGATCTTCGCGATCTCCTCCTCGTCGACGGTCTCGTGAACCATCGTGTGGCCCTTCTCGCGGATGCTCTCCTCCGCTGCCGCAAGCGCCTGCTTGAGTTGCGGCAGACGCCCGTATGTAAGCTCCGCTGCCTTGTCCAGATTGTAGGTGCGCTGCGCGTCGGCGATCTGCCGGTTCACATCCTCGATCTCCTCTTTGATCTTCCGAACGCCCTCGAGTTCCGCCTTCTCGGCATCCCACTGCGCCTTCGCCTGCTCCCAGTCCTCACGGGCCTGCGCAAGCTCCTTCTGCAGCGCCTCCAGACGCTCCTTGCTCAAGGCGTCCTCCTCTTTCTTGAGAGCAGCCTCCTCGATCTCCAACTGCATCATCGAACGCTTCGCCTCGTCGAGTTCCGTCGGCATCGAGTCAAGCTCGGTCTTGATCAGCGCGCATGCCTCATCCACAAGGTCGATCGCCTTGTCCGGCAGGAACCGGTCGCTGATGTAACGGTTCGACAGCACCGCCGCGCTCACCAGGGCGCCGTCGCTGATCTTCACGCCGTGGTACACCTCATACCGCTCCTTCAGGCCTCGTAAAATGCTGATCGTGTCTTCCACGGTAGGCTCATCCACCATGACCGGCTGGAAACGACGCTCCAGAGCAGCGTCCTTCTCGACGTACTGGCGGTATTCGTTCAATGTTGTTGCACCGATACAGTGCAGCTCGCCTCGTGCAAGCATCGGCTTAAGCATATTGCCGGCATCCATCGCGCCGTCCGTCTTGCCCGCGCCGACGATCGTGTGCAGCTCGTCGATAAACAGGATGATCTTGCCCTCGCTGTTCTTGACATCCTCAAGCACAGCCTTCAGACGCTCCTCGAACTCGCCGCGGTATTTGGCGCCCGCAACAAGCGCGCCCATATCGAGCGCGAAAATGCTCTTATTCTTCAGGCCCTCGGGCACATCGCCCGCGACGATCCGCTGTGCAAGCCCTTCCACGACGGCGGTCTTGCCGACGCCGGGCTCACCGATCAGCACAGGGTTGTTCTTGGTCTTCCGGGACAGGATCCGCACGACATTGCGGATCTCCGAGTCACGGCCGATGACAGGGTCAAGCTTCTGCTGCTTCGCGCGCTCCACAAGGTCGTAGCCGTATTTGGCGAGCGTGTCGTAGGTCGCCTCGGGATTATCGGTCGTCACGGCCTTGTTGCCACGCACCTCCGCGAGCACCGCAAGGAAGCGGTCCCGATCGATGCCGAAGCTCCGAAGCACTCCCGCAAGGTCACGCCCGCTGTTCTTAAGCAGACTCAGGAAGAGATGCTCGACGCTTACGTACGAGTCGCCCATCGCCTTCGCCTCATCCTCGGCGTACATGAGCGCCTTATTGAGGTCCTGCGACACGACGAGGTTCGCGCCCTGCACCTTCGGCATCCGCTCGATAAGCCCGCGCACCTGCGCCTCAAACACCTCCGTGACGATGCCCATCTTCGCCAGCAGTTTCGGGATCAGACCCTCGCCGTCCTCAAGCATCGCGTACAGCAAATGCTCCGGCCGCATCTCCGGGTTTCCGTATTCATAACACAATTTCTCCGCTGCCTGAACGGCTTCCGTCGATTTCTGCGTAAATTTGTTGATGTTCATAGATTACCTCCGATCCGACGCCGCACTTTCCTGCCGGCGCCCGTTTTCCGTAAAATGTGACTCACCGCGTCCGCCCGCCTTCCTTGCAACGGCGCGCTGTCATCGCTCGTGAGTCCCGCAATTTCCTCTTTATGTTTGTCTGTTCTATTACATCTATAACAATATTATCACAGAGAATTCGAAAAATCAAGTCCCTTTTCCGATTTTCCGACCGCAAAGGAGCGCAGATCCCGTAATCGTCCGCCTGAACCGACGAACAGCGGGGAGGATCCTCTCCTCCCCGCTGTTCTCATATTCCTCAACATGTGCTGCGATCGCCCATGCGATCTGCTGCTTCAGCTGTTGTACAGCTTCACATACTTTTCATACTCTTCCTTTGTCATATTGGGATACAGATTGTAGCGCTCGCAGCCGTATTTCTGCATAAGCTCCTCCAGGTAAGCCTCCGCTTCCGCGGTCCCTCCGCCCGTGATCATGTTCAATGCATCATCGTCGAGCGCCATCATGTTTTTGTTCTTCTCCATTGTGGAAACCCTCCCTGTTCTGTTTATTTTTTTCGAAAAGATTTGTCAACTTATGCCGTTCCACCTGTTACGTCGCTTATTTTACGAAAAATCCTAACCTGCCGCAACAATAAAATTCATGTAACAAAGATGTAATCATTTGTTACACAAACGTAACAGCAACAACACTTGTTTTGTAACTTTTGTGTGTTATTCTATGCCCAGCAAAACAAATACGGACCCACACCGTATGCTTATAGGGGGATTTATCATATGTTCAGTAAACGCATCCGCACTTTCACAACCATCGCAATGACCGGTGTTCTCGCAATCGCGACTCTGGCCGGCTGCAGCAACAAGAACAGCACCGAGGTTACACCGACCTCCGGGCTCACCGTAACCGTCGCTCCGACCGCAGAAGCAACGCCGACCGCGGAGATCACTCCGACAGCCGGGGTTACTCCTACGGCTGAAGTTACTCCTACTGCCGAGGCCACACCGACCGCAGAAGTCACTCCGACGGCTGAACCTACCGCCGTTCCGACTTCCGGGCTCAACATCCCTTCCGATCTTCCGGCTTTCTCTGACTTCGGTTCCCTGAAAGACAAGATCAACATCACGATCATAAACATGAGCTCGGCCGATTTTTCGTTTGCATACGAGAAGAAGACCACCTATCCCGCTCCGAGTTTTGAAAAGGATATGGCGCGCACCAACCGCAATTCGCTGCTGTATTATTTCCCGGGTTTCCGAAACACAGATCCGGACGGCTACGACGTCAGTTTCTCGGAAGAGATCTGCTACATGGACAAGGATTTTCAGCCGCTGAAGCAGATTTTCACGCTTGCCGACGGCAACAAAGTAACGCTCTACACGACGAAGTGGGGCTATGCGCTGGATTATCCGGACGACACAAGGGAATACCTCTTCACCAATGACGAGGACGCTGCCGGACGTCGCATCTTCAGCAGCGATACGTATTTCCAGAACATCTACACCTGCTATTCCTATGACGCAAAGGGCAATCTTGTAAAATCTGCAACTTACGATATGGAGGGCAGCGTGCATCTCAGTTCTTTCGCCGTATATACCTACAACGAAAGCAACAGCCTGACATCGGAGTATCGGGCTTATAACCTGGACGAATCGGAACATGCCGATTTCTCCCATAGCACCTATGAGTACGATGACGCCGACAACCTGATCTCCGTGACTAACGAAAAAAACGATCATCCGAAGTCCGTAACGAAATACACCTATCATAAGGACGCAGACAACCGACTGACCGGTTGGACGGCAGAGGACTCTGCTGACGGGAACGGTAATGCAACCGTTGAAGAATACGTCGTAAAATACTATTCGAACGGATCCGTGCTGGTTTATCTTCCGGATCCTGACTGCGAAGTCTACGACGGAGACCTCTTCGTTCCGGGCACGGAGCTTCGCAAAAACCTGGAGACAACGACGCATCTTCGCGCAGACGGAGGCATCATTCACACCGATTACTACCTTCCCAAAACAGAGTACGTAAGCAGCATTTACGACGAGCTGTACGATTACGATTCCATGTCCTACTTCGGGCTTCCCGCCGATATGGAAGACAAAACCTACCTTCTTTTCCACGGTCAGATGACCAAAGAGATGGTGGAAGCAGACACATGGCGTCTTATCGCGAAAGATTATATCGATGCCTGCCTTGACTATACAAGGAACTTCCCTCGGAACGAGGACGGACATCTGATCTGCTACGAGATAATTGAGGGCAATGGTGTTTTCATCTACTATGACTATGACGAGCAGAAGCGTCTGATCCGCGAGAGGTATGACAATTTCGACGAAAATAAAGACATCACTTACAAGTACGACGAAGACGGCTTCCTGACCGAGCGTGTAAACCATTTCACGCTGAGCGACACCGGTTACGGCAAGATCGACACGATCACCACGTACCGCTATACCTACGACACAGATGGCACTCTGTACGGCATGACCGCCGAGACAACAGCCAAGGACAAAAATGCCGCGCACGTGTGCAAGACCGTTCTCACCGCCCTTCCAGGCAGATACGACACGACGGAACTGATGAGCACCCTGTACTCCGAGTACGCGGAGAAGAACGCCGATCTCCTCAAGGAGCATGAGGCACAGTACCTCACCGAGCTGCGCGCGGAGTTCAAGGACATCCCGGTCCGCAAACTCAACTGTCTCGTCTCGAAGAAACTCAGCGCGCACATCACCGTGGAGCTCTACGAGTCCGCAGCCTACGGACACGCTCCCGAGTTTACGGTGAACGGCACGGAAGGCACTGACGACTACGGCTTCTCCTTCAGCGGCGTCGACGCTGCCAAGGAGCTGTATCACTACGATATTATCGGACGTGTCCTGATGGACGGCCGCTGCATCGACCTTGATCTGATGACGGAGGAAATCCCGTTTCAGGAGAAGGAAGACACCCTGTTCATCTCGTACGTCAGCACCGGAGAGTACGAGCCCGAGGCGGAAGCTTTCTGCGAAACGATGGAACTCACACATGTGGCGTACGACCACATCCTGATGAGCGTGTCGGTGCGTCGCCCGGTCAACATCCCGTATTACAACTATTCGGTAATCCTCAGCGCATCCTATCTGGACGATCAGACAGCTCCTGTCCTCGTCGAGGATTATACCTCGTACGAATCCAACGACGGCGGCACCTACAACTATCATTTCCATGTGGTAAATGACGGCAGTTTCGACCTGTCTGCCGCGATGGGTCAGTCCGAGACACTTACCACGGTCAAGGAAGGCGAAGGCACGCTGAACGGCCTCCCGAGAGAATGGAGCGTGCAGGAAACCTCCACCGGGGCTAAGATTGTCACGGTCGTCACGAAGAATCCCAATGAGATGACCGGCTACATCTGCACTTACCTTTACCTTGACAAAAACCTGATCCTCATCCGGGAAGAATGGTTTTGCTGAGAAAAAGCTGACTGCTGACTGAATCAGCAATTCCTCCGATTCTTACAACGGATCTCACCGCATAAAATCAACAACTTACGGACGAAACAACCGGGGCGGCAACGCTTCGGTTGTTTTTCGTTGCCAAACCGGCCTTCGAAAGAGTATAATAGCAACATCAACCGCCCTGCAGCAGAAAGGACCTCCGAATGTACTATCAGATTAAAAACACGCTGACCGAGTGCAGCGCCGAAGATATTAAAAACCGCAAGTTTCCATACGTTGCCATCGTCTCACTCGAGGAGTTTGAGGAGCAGAAGGACCTGTTCGACATGGGCATCGACCTCGATCTTGAGGCGGAGTCCGACGACATCACAGAAATTCAGGTGAACTACGACTCCCTGACCGGAAGCTTTGCGATCCCGGACTGCACGAGCGCCGAGATCCCGCCGCACACATTCCTCTTCGCGATCGACGAGCGTGGCATTGTCATCATCGACGACGACGGCACTGCCCAGAAGATCCTGGACACGATCCAGTCGAGCAAGCGCTGGAAATTCCCGTCCCTCGAACGTTTCCTCTACGATTTCCTCGAGGGGATCCTCGCAGGCGACCTTCTCATGCTCGAGCGCTATGAGAAGGAGATGGACTCGATGGAGGACCGCATCCTCGCCGGCAACCTCGACGATGTCATGGAGCTCCTTGTGGACATCCGCGGCGAGCTTCTCGACCTTCGCGCCCACTACGAACAGCTGATCGATCTCGGTCAGGAGCTCGAGGAAAATGAGAACGCCTTCTTCTCCTCCAAGAACCTCCGCTTCTTCCGCCTATTCATCGAGCGCACGGAGCGCCTGCAGTCGAATGTGACGGCCCTCCGCGAGCACACGATGCAGATCCGCGACCTCTACCACTCGCAGCTCGATCTGAAGCAGAACCGCAACATGACCTTCCTCACGATCATCGCCACGATCTTCATGCCTCTGACGCTGATCACCGGCTGGTACGGAATGAACTTTACTCACATGCCCGAGCTCGACGAGCCGATCGCCTACCCGATCGTCTTCTTCGTGTGCCTGACTATCGTCATAACATGCCTGATCATCCTGAAGAAAAAGAAATGGTTTTAAAAAAGCGGGATCGATCCGATCTCGCTGCCGCACAAATATAGCATTTTCCTGCCGGTTTCGGACAGACCGAAACCGGCACACATTTCTGCCTGCCGGTCTCTGCCCCCTTGATTCATTTCGTCACTATCTCCGTAAGCCTTTCCGATCTGTTGCCCCACATCGCAAGATCATAGCCTCATATAGTTTTCTCATTCTCCACCAACCGACACACGGTCTCTCGGAAAACACCCCCCTCTCAGGCTGTAACTCCCACAATTCCCCACAGTAATCAACATCTGTCGATGCAGACAATCGTTCCGGATCAAGCATACGCCGGATCTTGTCGCACATCAGTTTCTGAAATAGAACGTTGTAAGGTTCTGCTCGTCGCGACCCCTGGTGAGGAAACCGGTCTCAAGGATAACCGATACCACATTTTCCAAAAGGGTCCACATGGATACGATACTGCCGATCTCGCGCGCCTCCGTATGCTCCTTCGGAACTCTTGCCGCAAGAACATCCGCTGCCGTGTCGCGGATCTTCGCCGCAACACCCGCGAGCTCCCCGATCTCCTCGGAGAGTTTCTCCGCGATCGCCATGTAATCCCGGTCCGAGATCTCCGCAAAATTCGGGCAGATCTTCCCGTCCTCAACATGGACGATCTTGTTCTCGATCATCTCGGTGAGCGTCTCAAGCTCCGAGGTCTCGCCCAGACGTGCCTCGCATGCGAGCAGCACATCGCGCGCTCCCTTCGCGAACGGATTCACGTTCTTATCCGTCAGATCATAGTAATTCAGGGCGCGAAGATAGCCGTTCTTCAGCGCGTATCTTCCGTAAATGCCGGCCATCGAGCGCTTGATCTCCCCGCGCATTCCCATCACATAGCCGTTGTAGCCGTTCGCCAGGCGAGGGAACGAAAGCGGCGTCTTCATTTTCGCTTCCGACTCCTGCACTGCCTCCCAGAAGAGGAGGATCAGGATGAACCATCCGCGCGAATTCTCATCGTCCAGGTAGCACTGATAATCCGTGTCGTTCAGAAAAGCTTTGCCCTTCTCAACCGCCGCCTTGATGCGGTCGACATTTTCCCGGATCGCGTTCTTTGCCGCGTCGCGCACTTCGCTCATGAACTCGTTGTCGTAAATGACGAGCCCGCAGTGATACTTGTTCCCCTTCCTGATCAGAAGATTGAGATCCTCGAGCTTCGCAACATCCTCCTCCAGATACGGCATGGCGACACCGACATCCGTGCTGAGCTCCTCCAGGGTTTTCGGGCTGTCCCACACCGACAGCATGATGCTTCCCGGAAGTTTCCGCCGGAACAGCTCCCAGTATCCGGTGGAATTGTCCCCCCAGAAGTCGAACGAGAACTTCTCGGGCGCATAACTGTAAACTCCGTATTCTCTCTGCATTTCCATACCTTTTTTAACCTTCTTTCTTCCCTCGAACAGATATTGCTTCACGCTGGTCACGGAGATATTCAGCTTCTGTGCGATCTCCTCGCAGCTCTCCGAGCGGATGTAGTGTCCGATCATGACCTCGCGGTACGTTTTGCTCAGCAGCGCCAATTCCCGTCTGAGAAGCGAAATATCCTCCCGATGGATCATGTCCTCCTCCGCGGTGATCTGGTACATACCGATGTAATCCTCCGGAATCTCCGTCGTCTCGAACTTTGCGGCTCTTCGCCAGTAGTTCTTGCAGAGATTGTCCGCAACCGCCCACACATAACCGAGCACCGCGTTGTCATTTTTCACCCTGGAGTACGAGCTGAGCAGCTCCACAGTAATGTCCGAAGCCACATCTTCCGCATCCGTTGCATTTCCGAGCCTGCGCACGCAGTACAGATAAATCTTCTGCATGTTCGCCAGCACGATCTGCTCCATCTGTTCCTTTGTCATTGTTTGTGTCCCTTCCGTCTATGAAAGCTTTCACCCCTATAGTGGCGGTATGGAACCACAGGTTAGGGGTGATGTGAAAATTTTTTTCTTTTTTTTGAGACGGTATATTTTCTTTCCGCAAACCGGCTGATTTAGTGCTTTCTCCCGGTACGCGCCACCTCATACGCCGTGTACTCGTGGTCGAATACATAGCCCAGCTTCTCCGCCAGGCGGACGGAGTTCATATTGTGCGCGTCCCAGCTCGGGTACAGCCCCTCCTCGAGGCAACGCAGGATCAGCGCGGAGCACGCCACCAGCGCAAGGTGCTTCCGCCTCTCGTCCTTCGTCGTGCTGACCTCGATCTCGATCCCTTCCCGGTACCGGGAGTAAGACGAGGCCCCTGACACAATGACGCCGTCCTTGAGGATCACAACGCCTCTTCCGTCCCGCAGGAAGTGCTCTTTGTCGGAAAATGAAGACACAAAATCCATCATTTCCGGAAATTGCATGCACTGATCATACAGGTCGCCGTCGATCGGCTTCAGCTCGTACCCTTCCGGCAACAGCTGAAGATACTCCCGCAGCAGGCTGACATCGAAATGCGTGTCCTTCCGGATCGCGTACCGGCTCACGCGCGTCGCGTCGGAAAATACTTCCTCGATCAGCGCCGCCCACCGCTCATCCTGCGGCACCAGGACCACGAAACCGTCCGGTTTGTTCTCGACCAGTTCCCGGTCCGGCTCCCCGTACAGGAACCCGAAGCACCCGACAAACGCGAACGCCGACACCGGCGCCTCGAGGTCCGTCACAAAGATTTTCCCCATCACCTTCTGCAGGCAGGACGTGATCAGGGTATCGTTACAGCCTTCAAACAGTTTTGACACTTTCGACGTGTCGTCCAACACATAGATCATGTTACTTCTCACTCTCTTCTTTCAGGGCCGGTGTCTCCGCCGGTCCGAGATATGACTTCATCGGTTCCTTCCCCTCCGGGTACACGACAACCTTCGTGAGCACCAGACCGGGCCCGAGGGCACAGACGGTCAGCGTGTTGACTCCGGCATGAAGCGCAACCGCAGTCTCCGTGCAGCGGTTGTTGTCGAGCACGCCCTTCGCCCAGTTGAAGCTGCCGTCGCCGATGCGGAACCCGCCCGCGACCATGTTGATCCTGCGCACGGGCTCGCCGTTCGCCGCGATCCCGGCGTACAACTCGGGAATCCGGCCCGCGGGGTTGCTCGGGTTGGTGTAGAGCCGCACGACGTAGTTGCCGTCGGCCGGCACCTCAAAGCGATACGTGACCGAGGGCGCCTCCCCTTCCTCGAAAAATGTATCCAGCGGGAACGCCTTGACGGCGGACAGCGTCCGCCCGTAATCCGGCAGGATCCGGAACCCGCCGGCCTTCGTGTCGGTCTTATACGCGAAGTGTTCCGCCTCAATGGATACGTAGCCGTACCACGACAATTCCTCGGGAAGATCCATTCCGCTCACCGGCACGCGCACCCGTGCCTTGCCCGCGGCAGCGTACACGATGATCTCGGGTATTGTATTTTCCGAAGCCTTGTTCGTGCCGGACTTGCTTGCGCCGGACTTACCCGCGCCGGACTTGCTTGCGCCGGACTTGCCGCAGAGTTCGCTCCGGTCCACCGTCACGGTGATCTCTGCGAGCTGCTCCGCACGGACAATGCCCTCGGTTTTCGAGACGGTGACCGCCTCGCTCGTCGTCTCGATGCGGTAGCGCACCGGCTTGGCGGAAGCCGTGCTGAGACGGATGGACGCCTTTGTCTTCGCGGGGTCGAGGAACGCCGGAAGCGTCAGCACGCGGGCGGTCCAGGGAGTTCCCTCGGTATATTGATTCGTGCCGGGCACGGAGACGATAAGGCGCTCCTTGTCGGCAGGCTCGAACGTGTGAATGATCGGATTGCGGCACTCCTCCTCGCACCAGTTGCGGAAGCCGATGTGCTCGGACATGCCCATGCCGTACCATTTTCCGCCGTGGATCGTGTGGAGCTCCTCCGTGATCGCGCGGTCGCGGTCCATGCAGGCGCGGACCTCCTTCGCCAGAGCAAGCGCATGGGTGCTTCCCATCGCGGCGTACGCATGATTCAGCGTCGTGAGGAGCCACATGCGCTGAATGTTCAGGTTGGCCGTGAGCGGCAGGTACACAAGCTCATAGTAGCCGAAGGCAGCCTCCTCCGTGATCTCGCAGCGCAGTTTCTCCGCAGCCTTCATCAGGCGGTCGCACTCCGCGAGCAGGTTCTCGCACTCGCCGTAGGCAAACGGCGCGTAGACGTCGTCATTCATCGCCTCCGTGCGGCGCGCGCTCGTGATCTTCGTGTAGCCGCGCAGAAGCTCCCCGATCTTCGCGCACTCGCGCCGATCCAGGATGCCCGCAAAATGGCGCGCCGCGAACTCCTTCGTGTACCGCACCGGGCTCTCCGTGTCGCTGCTTCCGTAACGGTCGTAGTCGTAGGCCATGTCCAGGAAGTACGCGAGCGGATATTCATTGCTGAAAATGTCGCCCACGTTGACGATCCAGAGCTCGCGGATGCCGTTGTCGTAGGCCGTGGTCATCTGCTCCCACACCTTCGACAGGCAGGAGGTGTTGAACCACTCGTACGAGATCGGATAACCGTGATAATCAAAATGATAATACATGCCGTAGCCGCCCTTGTGACTGCGCATCTGCGCCGTCGGCAGCGTGCGTAGATTGCCGTAGTTGTCGTCGCAGAGCATCAGTGTGACGCCCTCGAGCTCGGGGTCACCCATCAGCCCCGGTGTCGTTTCGTCGCCGTAGAAATACGGCTCAACCTCCTTGTAGAGCGCCAGCATGCGGGGAACCTTGTCGAGGTCCTCGTTGACATTCTCGCGGATCAGCCGGTTCTGCGTCTTCAGAACGCTCCGCAGCAGGTTGATGTTGTCCGCGAGCGTCGCCTCCCGGCCGAGAATGGCCGTGTCGGCCTCGCCGCGCATACCCACGGTGATGACATTTTCAAAGCCGCCGCTTCTCTTCAGACCGTCCTCCCAGAAGCGCGTGATGCCCTTCTCGTTCGAGAGGAAATTCCACGCGTCGCCGTACACGGAATCCTTGCCGCGCACATGGCTGTACTCCTCGCCCTGGCGGCAGCACGGCTCGTGGTGGGACGCGCCCATGATGACGCCGAGTTCGTCCGCGAGGCGCGCATTTTCCAGGCCGGGACCGTCCTCGGGGAAGACCGCCGACCACATGGCAGGCCACAGGTAATTGCCCTTTAAGCGCAGCAACAGCTCGAAGACGTGCTCATAGACCTTCGCGTTAAACCCGCCGTAATTGCGGTTGCAGAAATTGCCGAACGCCGGCCACTCATCGTTGATGAAGAAACCGCGGTACCGCACCGACGGCTCCCCGGAGACGAAGTTGAAACCATCCTCCAGCGTGAACTCCGAAAGCCTCGCCGGCTTCATGTCGAGCCAGTCCGTAAACGGCGACACGCCGAGCATCTCCGAGAGGTGGAACAGCCCGTACACCGTGCCGCGCTTCTCGCTGCCCGCGATGACAAGCGCCGTCGGAAAATGCCCCTCTGCGCCGGCCGTGACCAGGCTTTTCGGACAGTTCTTCACAAGCGTAAAGGAGTACACCTCCCGCTTTCCCGCAATCTCCCTAAGATCGATCACGCCGGCCTCGCCGAGCGCTGCGATCAGCGCGCTCTTTCCCACAGTGCCGAACAATACCGGCATCGAGACAGACGACAGCTCCGCCGCTGCCGCGGAAAGCAGCTCCGGCTTCCGCCCGAACACCGCCTTCATATCCGCGGCTACCCGCTCCGCGATCCGGAGCACGCCGCTCCACTCGCCGTCACCGTACATAAGCGCGTTTCCGCCCGTTCTGATTGCTTTCGCTGAGATCGTATACGCCATATTTTCCGCCTTTCCGAATTGCAAAACCGTCCTGTTCCGCAAAACGCAAAAAATTATATTGACAAATATCAATATTGAATGTATTATTCAATTCGATAACCATCTAATTGCATGTATGGAGGGATGATGATCATTGATGCTTATTATAACAAACATAATAAAGGATAGACAAGGAGAAACCATGAACAAAGAAGAATTTTACGAATTCCTGGAGAACAGGAAACAGACCGTTCAGGCGGAGATTCAGACGCTTTCCGCTGATGGAAGAACCGATGAGGCGAACATCCTGAAAGCCAAATATAACGTTTACGACATCGGCAAGGCGGTTTTCGGCGCCACGGAGAAACAGGCCGGAGACGCGGTCGCGACTGCGTTTCCCGCTGCCTTTACGAAGATCAGCAGCAGCTGGCAGGTGTCGCTCGACCAGGCGAAAGCGCATGATGACAACCGCAAGATCCTGATCGAGGAAGCCAAGCTCTCGGCGGTTTCCGAGATCACCGCGAAATTTGCGGCGTTCATCTGATCGGAGGTGCACGATGACAGAACTGCAGGCGATCAGCCTATTCAAATGCCTTGCGGACAAATCCCGCATCCAGATCCTGAAATCTCTCATGGAGGAGGACATGTATGTGGAGCGACTGTCGGAGCGACTCGGCCTGACACCGGCCACGATCTCCTTCCACCTGAAGAAACTGGTGGATGCCGGCGCGGTGAAGTCCCGCAAGGAACAGTACTACACGATCTACGCGATCAACGGGGACGTATTCAACGTTTCCATCCTGGACATTCTGAAGGAACAGTCCGAGGAGAAGAAGCTGCTCGACGAACGCGACGAAGCCTACCGCCGGAAGGTTATCGAAGCATTTTTCGAGTACGGAAAACTCAAAAGCATCCCTTCACAGCGCAAGAAAGAGCTTATCGTACTTCAGGAGATCGCCAAGTCCTTTGAGGACGGCCGTGAGTACACCGAGCGCGAGATCAATCTCATCATCGCGGAGTACCACGATGACTTCTGCACGATCCGGCGCGATATGATCGCCGAGAAACTGCTGGCGCGCGAGAACGGCATTTACCGTAAGATCGGGAATTGATTTTCGAAAGATCGGAAACTGATTCCCGAAAGATCAAGAATTAATCTGCAAAGAACCGAAATTGATTTACGAAAAATGGGCAGAGTTGGACTCGAACCAACGAAGACCGAAGTCAACGGTTTTACAGACCGCTGCAATTGCCGCTATGCGACCTGCCCGGAATGACCCCTGCGGGACTTGAACCCGACATTTGCAACTTGAGAGGCTGCCGTCCTTACCATTAGACGAAGGGGCCGAAATGATCCCAACGGGACTTGAACCCGGTATCTCCGACGTGAAAGGCCGGCGTCCTGACCATTAGACTATGGGACCGTGTGGAGTCGGTACGGAAAATGTGCCGGCTCCTTTTTGGTTGTTACGCACTTCTCTGTGCCCCCGCATTCGCATCCACGGCGATGATGTCGTCCATGGACACGCCGAAGATCACTGCCAGCGCGACGAGGTTGTCGAGCGTAGGCATCGCGGTTCCGCGCTGCCACTTGTAGATCGCCTGAGGGGTCGCGAAGCCGAAGATGGCCTGCAGATCCCTGACCGTCAACCCGGCGCTCTTTCTCAGGCTGACAATGTTTCTTCCTGTAGCTGCCATATCGATAGCAGGTATAGCTCTCATGATATCCTCCGTTCCGGCTTCCCGGAGCAGAGGATACACCCTCTACTCGGAAGCCTTAAAGTTGTAAACAGGTTTCATGACGTCGATGACATCCACAGATTCCCGGATGACATCGATGATGTCCCCGAGGCTCTTGTATGCCATCGGCGCCTCGTCCAATGTATTTTCGTTGATGGAAGTGGTGTACACACCCTCCATCGTCTTTCGGTATTCGTCCATGCTCAGCGTGCTCTTCGCCCTGGCTCTGGACATGATCCTCCCGGCACCGTGCGGAGCGGAATAGTTCCACTCCGGATTGCCCTTGCCGATCGCAAGAATACTTCCGTCCCTCATATTAATCGGAATCAGCACTTTCTCACCACTGTGGGCCGCTATTGCGCCCTTTCTCAAAATCATTTCTTCTGTATCGATATAATTATGAATCGTGTGGAAGCTCTCGCCGCCGGTCAGGCCGGTGCGTTCCAGAAGGATTTCGGCCATTTTCTCTCTGCTTCGTCTCGCGAATTCCTGGCAGATCTCCACGTCATGGAGATACTCCTCCAGGTATTTTCCGGACAGATAGCACAGGTCTTCCGGCATGCTCGGTTCGCTCTCATAAACCTGCCAGTGGAGTTGCGCGAGCGCCCCTTGTATTTCATTCTTACGTCCCATCTCCTTGTAGGTTCTGATGATCTCATCGCGCTTCTGCAGGTACCCGTCATAGCCCCTGTCCAGATTGATTGCGAGTTTCTGGTAGAACTCCGCCACCTGCTTGCCGAGATTGCGGGAACCGGAGTGAATGATGAGATACCTGGTGCCGTCGGCGGCTTCATCAATCTCAATAAAATGATTGCCTCCGCCCAGCGTGCCAAGCGATCTCTCCAGTCTCTTCGCTTCCTTCAGTTCACGATAGCAGGCAAGCCCTGTCAGATCAAAATGCTCCTGTCTGCCTTCCCACACATTCATTCCCGAGGGGATGAAATGCGCGGCCTCGTCAAACTTCGCAAAATCGATCTCCGCCGTACCGAGATTTACCGTGTACATTCCGCAGCCGATATCGACGCCTACCACGTTGGGAACCGCTTTATCAAGAATCGTCATAGTCGTTCCAATGGTGCAGCCTTTACCGGCGTGGACGTCAGGCATGATCCGGATCTTCGATCCTTCCGTCATCGCGTAATCGCACATGCGTCGGATCTGCTCTATGGCTTCGTCCTCCACTACTCTTGCGTAGCAGATCGCCGTATTCACTTTTCCTTTGATCTCCAAAATGTCCATTTTTCCTCGTCCTTTCTTACGAATACATTGAACAATACTCCGTAGGCGATTCGAACGCCTAAAGTTCTGATTAAAAGTCAGATGCTCTGTCCGTTGAGCTAACGGAGTAAAACAAAAGACCGCCTGCCTCATACAAGGTAAGCGGTCCGCGAACATGCCATTTATATGCTTCCGTCCGTCCCTGCGACGGACCTTCTGCTAAGCAACATTTTCTCGCAAATGCTCAGTCTTATATGAACGCATCAAAACCAATCCCCGTCCGAAATCTTCTTCGAACCGCGATTCATAGCTTTTCTCATAAAGACCGTAAAAGCGAGTCATCGTTGCCATGTCCATTCTTCCTTTCCGGGAGCGCACAATCGCTCCGCTCATCTTTTCGATCGCTATCTTAGCACACATTTTCCGAGTTGTCACTATACTTGTGGTATAAATTCGCGGAAAATCCTTCCCGGGCAACGCCGCGCCACCCGCCTTTCAGCCGACCGGCCTCAGATTCAGGATCATCGAGATGAACATCTTGATGTCGTCGATCTCGCCCTGTACCTTGGCCATCTCCTGGTCAATGTCAATCTTGCCGACATCGATATTCTGGTCAAACACGTTCTTGCCGGGCTCGTTGAACGCGAGGATCACGCGGTTTCCGATCACGTTCATGGCGATGCTCTCGTACTTGCCGGCCAGGACCTGCAGGCGCTCCATCATGTGCGGCGTGATCAGGTAGAACGCATCGAGCTGCACCAACGAGAACACGTCGAAGACGTTGTTGAACTGCATGTCCTCGAGCTCCACGCGGTACTGCTTCTCCTCGTTGCGGCTGAGCGGGCGGTGCTTGAACTTCCTGCTGAAGACCGACACGGTGTTGACCAGCTTGTTCGGAAAATCAAACACCATCATTCGGCCCTCGAAGTACGTCTCGGACCGACTGCTGTCACTCGACTTATCGACGTCCACCAGACGCACCTCTGCGACCTCAAAATTGATGCCCGCGTACGTGGCGCGGATATAGTCCTCGGACCAGAAGCTGTTGCCCATCAGGCAGAGCCCGAAACTCTTGACATTCTCCGATGAAAAACCGTTGTTCGGCTCGTAGACCACGTTCTGAAAATTGTTGACCAGCGGCTCCCGGACGAACGCATCCTTGTACAGTCCCTTCATCTCCGCTCTGAGTTTGGAAACTTTCCAGCATATGAACAGAAGGACCGCAATGCCGAGCGGCGGGATGAACAGAAGAAACACCGCGAACACCATGCGCAGCATCCATCGGTTGGTCGCATTCCTCTTCTCCTGCAGCTTGATCATCGCTTCGTTGGACGTTCTTGTTACCACATCACCCACATTCCCCGTATTCATCCTGTTTCTCCCTTCCCAAAGGCAAACACTCTCTTCTCTCAACAACCCCGCCGACGGCCGGCGGTCTTACAGATAGCGCTTCCGAAGCTCCTCGATCACGTGCGCCGTGCTCTTCTCAACCGTGCCCTCGCGGAACGGGCTTAAGAGATTGCCGATCGCTAACAGTTCAAGGTACCCCTTCGTTCCGCCGGCGCGGCACAGCCGCAGATAGTCCTCCCACGCCGCCTTTCGGTCCTCCTTCATCCGGCCATAGTACTGGAACGCACAGATCTGCGCGAGCGCGTACTCGATGTAGTAGAACGGATAGAGGAAAATGTGCAGCTTCTGCATCCAGAACCCGCCGCCCTCCAGGAACGCGTTGCCGTCGTAATCCCTCCAGGGCATGTACTTCCGCTCGATCGTGTGCCATACCTCACGCCACTCCGCGGGCGTCATATCGGGCTTCGCGTACACCTCGTGCTGGAACTCGTCCACGCTGACCAGGTACGGGATCGTGCAGAGCGCGCCGAAGAGATGCGCCGTGATGTATTTTTCAGAATTTTCCCCGAAAAATGACTCCATCCAAGGGTACGCAAAATGCTCCATCGACATGGAGTGCACCTCATTGATCTCCGAGGTCGAACCGGAGAGCGCGCTGACCGGGATCGACCGCATCGCCAGGTAGCCCTGGAACGCGTGACCGGCCTCGTGCGTCAGCACGTCGACATCCGCCTCCGTGCCGTTGAAATTACTGAAAATGAACGGCGCCTTGTAGAGCGGCATCCTCGTCATGTAGCCGCCCATATGCTTGCCGGGCTTCGTCTCCAGGTCATACAGCTC
>CAMKRZ010000017.1 GCA_946415315.1 uncultured Lachnoclostridium sp.
GTCAGACAAAAACAAAAGCCGGAGTTGGAATCAGAAATAACTTTGGCAATCAACTTTTGTAAAAATTTTTTACGAAAAATGCAATCCGCCCATGTTTTCTTCCGTCTGTACATGTGAAGCTTCAAAAAATGTTGCGAAAAGGAGGTATGCTTGTATGACTGACGCCGAAATTCTTGAACTGTTCCGGGCGCGAATACGGCAGCGACGCCTACCATGGAGCCGGTAGATACGCCGACGCCTACGATGGGCTTCCCGGTATTCACGCCGACTCCGACGATGGGGCAGCGGCCTACCCCGACTCCGGATCCGGACGCCGGCGAACCACTTCCGTATCCGACCTGGAACAGTCTGACCTCGGGCGAACATCGGCTCCTTTTCCCGAAAGTGCAGGCGAGGGAGTACTTCAAATACCTGTCACCTGATCTGCTCGCTGAGTATACTTTCAACAGTGCGTCGAGCCGGGATGTCGATTATGACCGGTATGATGCTCTGTGGTTTATCAAGAAAGATGAGGATGGGTATCGCAATTACCTCGGGATCATTGTGAGGATGAAGGAAGACACGCAGAACTATGAGGAGCGTCTGGTCAGCGCTGCGGACGTCGAAGTGTATGACGTGGCCGGTCGCGAGGATCCGTTTACGGTGGTAGGAGAAGACTTTTACACTGCTGAGGTTTCGCCGATCTTCCAATCGGAGGAATTTACGGATGAGGTGCTGGCACACCGTGTCGTATACCACGACGAGGATGGCGAGCAGTACGAGCAGATCTGGTTTGCCATTGACAGAGGGGACTATGTGTTCCATTATATATTCCATGGCAGAAGTGCCGATCTGAGTGCGAGCATGATCGTCTCCGACGGGCTTCTCGACGAGGAGACGATACGGAATATCGATGATCGTCAGTATATGGGCGTTCCGACACAGGGGGAAGACCCTTCAGAGCAGTAGAAGTAAAACAAGAACGGAAAATGATCTGACAGTCGTTCCGACAGAGAAACGGAGGTGGCATCTATGGGTGATGGGAAGGATAAGACGGAAAGGAAGGCAGTGCTTTCGCTCAGGACCGTAAGTATTTTACTGATCGGCCTGTGTGTGGTGGCAGCAGCATTACTGCTTGTGCACGTGTTGCAAAACAGGAACGGCGGATCGGGAAAGTCAAATTCGACAACCGAGGATCCTCATGACGGAAAAGTTATCTGGAAACCGGTAACAATCGAGTATTATGATGCAGAGGAACAACTGCGTTATACGGTGAAATACGAATACGATGAACTGGCGAGGGTGATCTGTGAAGATCAGAACGGTGAGTCTTTCCGAAGTTACCGGTATGAGCCCAGCGGTGTCGTTATCATAGATGCCGAGGAAAAGGACACGGCAGGTTCGGGTGATTTTCCGGATAGGGCAACTGTCACGTTTCGAACAAAATATGAGATGGGACCGAATCAGAGCTTTTATTCTCCTCAGGTTGAGTATGATCAGGCCGGACGCTGGACGCATGTCGGCACCTATATAACCGACTATGCGGCGTATACTTACGATGAGAAGGGGCGCCTTGAGGAAGAAAGACAACTGCATGATTATTATGGGGTGATTTATGTTGACGAATATGAGTATGATGAGGAAAACGAAAATATTTTTCGCATGAACCGCTATGTCACCTATCGGGGCAGAAGTGATTCCTCGCGTGAAAGCTATGAGGTGGAAATCGGGAAGAAGACGGTAAAAACCATCGGGAATTCCACGTACGAATGCGTCTATGAAACCTCGAATGACGGCATGTGGGAGACGCGCAGAACGTATCAAAATAACGAACTGATTTCGGAGGAAACGCTGTGGCATCATCCCTATGAAGAATGGTTCGGACTGCGACTTGACGACCCTTACGGAAGCAATCTTTATAAGGTGAAAAAAGATGAGGAAGGGAATCCGACCGCAATGTTCCTGGTTGATGATCTGGGCAACGAGACGATGATCGCGGAATACGATGAGACCGGACGGATCTTTCAAAACCTGTCGAGCGATATGCACGTCACCTTCCGTTACGATTCCGACGGTAAACCTGTCGAGATAACATGTTGCAACCCCGATACCGGTTCCGTGATCCAAAAGATCGTTGTGGAGTACAAGGCATTCAGCCTTCCGGAGTGATGGAGAGAAAACTGCGAAAAAAGTTTCATTTTCCGCTTGACTCTACCACTGTGTGAGGGTTTACACTGATGTCGAGCTCAAGAAAACGATGCCGCGGGCGGGAAGTTTGCGGCATACCCATGGGAGGCAACAGGCATGCTGAAAATAGGCGATTTTTCAAAATTATCCAGAGTGAGCATCCGTATGCTCCGCCACTACGATGACATCGGACTGCTGAAGCCCGCCGAGATCGATACATTTTCCGGATACCGCTATTACCGTGAGGAACAGCTGTACACAGCCGCAAGGATCACCGCGTTCAAGGACATGGGCTTTGCCCTGGCCGACATTGTGCGCATGCTGGAGATCTACGACGACAAGGGGAAAATGGACGAGTACCTCTCGCAGAGAGCGCGCGAACTGGAGGCGACGCAGAAGGAGACGGAGTACAAGCTGATGCTTCTGGAATCAGCCCGAAAGAGGCTGCGAAAGGAGCAAACCATGAGTTTCGACGTTACTGTAAAGACAATCCCGGAGCGCTATGCCGCGACGGTGCAGATGACCGTTCCGCGCTACGAGGATGAGGGGATGGCGTGGGGGATGATGCAGGAGTGCAGGACGCCGTTGGTGCCGTCCGAGCCGTGCCTTGCAGCAGCGGAATTCCTCGACCCGGAGTTCAAAGAGTCCGATGTTTCAGTCCTGGTGTGGATGACCGTGAAAGGCACGTACGAGGACACCGAGCACGTGAAGTTTAAGACACTGCCGGCAGTCCGGGTGGCAAGCTGCTTCGTCAAGGGAAGCTACGACCAGATGGGCGACGCCATGGCGGCCGTCGTGTCATGGATCAGGGACAACGGTTATCAGGTGATCGGTCCCATGTTCAACATTTACCATGTGGGTCCGGTGCAGACGCAAAACCCGGACGAGTACCTGACGGAAGTCTGCTTCCCGATCTAAGGGAAGACGATGACAGTCGTTCCGACGGTACGAATCAAAAATGATGCGGCTTGTTCCGCGAAGCTGTGGCTTTCGCGGGCAGGCCGCTTTTCATTTGATGAAGCATGTCGATCGGAAAATGTCAGAAAAAGTGTCAGTTGTGACGCTTATCCCACGATCGGCGGTTGCGTCTTGATAAGAGGCGTGATCGGGCGTATGATGGTAGCGAAGAATATGTTCCGATGCGTACGGGACTGAGTAAGAGGAGATTGGAATATGCGTAAGATCATTCGAGTTGCGGCGGCAGTGGCTGTCCTGACAATGGTTGCGGCGATGACGGTTGCATGCGGCGGAAAAGAGCCGGAGGAGAAGGAGCCCACGGCGACACCCGTGAGTGAGGCGACGAACACGCCCACGGCTGAGACGACCCCGACGACGGAGGCAACTCCGACGGCAGAGGCAACGCCGACCGAAATTCCGGCAACCCCGACGGAGGTGCCTGCGACACCGACCACGGAGCCGACTGAGGCGCCGACACCGACGCCCGAAGAGACCGGAGAGGCTGAGTATGAGGCGACCTATCTCGGCGTGAAAGACTACGGCGAGCCGGAGACGAAGAAGGAGAATATTGAACAATTCCTGTACCGGTTTAGTGTCGGCGGGAGCGAGAAGACATTTTCCGTAGACAATTCCGCGAAGGATGCGGACGGCAATCCGTTGTATCCGATCCAGAACAAGCTCAAGGAAGGATACAACTACCGCATTACCGTGAAGGATGATGTTGTCGTTGACGTGACGGAGAGCGGTGAGGCAGCGGCAGCGTATGAGTCCGTCGTGAAAGGCACGCCGGGCGAGAAAACGCTTCTCAATTTCATTAAGACTTCGCTGATGCCGGTCGGGACGACGCTCTACGTGTACGGTGGCGGCTGGGACTGGCAGGACGAGGGAAGCGCGATCCAGGCGAGAACTCTCGGTGTTTCGGAGGACTGGGTGAAGTTCTTCAACGAGCAGGATGAGAACTACACGTTCCGCGACAAGGACGACAACGTGGAACTTCGCGACCCGAAGACGAGCTACTATCCGTTCGGGGCCTACAACGAGTACTATTATGCCGGTCTGGACTGCTCGGGCTTTGTCGGCTGGACGATTTACAATACGGTTGAGACACAGAGCGGCAGGGACGGCTACGTGTGCAGTTCCACGAGGATGGCAGGGAAACTGGCGGACCGCGGATGGGGTGATTTTTCGCAGGAGCTGATGAGCCCGTCGGAGAACGGTGATCAGCCTAACATGATCTCCGCGACCGGTGAGATGCCTTGCCTGAAGCCCGGCGATGTCGTGAGCATCAAGGGACATGTGTGGATCTCGCTCGGAACATGCGAGGACGGCAGCATCCTGATCGTTCACTCGACCAACGGACACATGAGCCGCACGGGGCAGCCCGGCGGCGGTGTGGCGATCGGCGCCATCGGTCTGTCCGAGGGCTGCGAGGCATACAAGCTTGCGGATGCGTACATGTCAAAGTACTACAAGGAGTGGTACCGCAGATATCCGGCGCGCCTGTGCAACCCCGAGACCTATCTGAAGATCGAGGGCGAGGTCGCCGGCCGGTTCACCTGGGACACTTCGAGCGGGAACGGGCTCTCCGACGAGGAGCACGTGCAGGACATGAGTCCCGCGGAAGTCCTGAAACTGTGCTTCGGGGATTGATCATTATTCGAACCGTAGAATTTAACCGTCCGCAATTCACCGTTTCGTTGATTGTGCGGGCGGTTTTTTCGTGGTATAATGCTTCAAAGGCGGTTGCATTCACGATCGTGTGGGGAGAGGCAGCAGCCAAAAGAATTAAGGAGGAAGATTATGTTACAGGATGTATTACAATCCAAGTGCGCGCTGTTCGCCGACGGTGTGCAGACGGTTTTGCGCGGACAGGAAAACCGCTCGCGCAGAGTCGTTATGGTAAAAGGAAACCTGGTGCAAAATGCGCGCAGCGAAGAGAAGGGCGTGAGCGCCCGTGTGAACCGCGACGGCAAATTCGGGTTCGCATCTGTTGCGGAATACTCGCCGGAAGCGGCGGAGAAGGTGATCAAGGCGGCTACGGAGAATGCGCAGCTGCTCGGTCGGCACTCGGACGGCCGCATTGCGCTTCCCGCTTCGTGCGGAACCGGGATCATCCCGCTGAACGGACAGATCGTCGACGTTGAGCAAAAACTGCTTATTGAGCTCTGTCGCACGATTGATGACCATATTGCGAAGACCTATCCGGACCTTGCGAGCCGGACGGTAGTCTACACCGAGGATTCGCTCGATAAGATCATCTACACGTCGGACGCATACAGCGGACACGTTGTGTCGCCGCGCTGCTATGTCTACGTCATGATGAGCGCGGAAACGAAGGACGGCGTGCCGGTTGAGATGTTCAAGGCGATGGGAGGATACGGAAGCTTCTACGATCATTTTACGAATCCGGAGACTCTGTATCCGCAGATCGAGGAGCTGTATAAGCGTCTGATGGACAAGAAGGAAGGCGTGTACGCGGAAGCGGGCTACAAGACGGTCGTGCTGGGCGGCATGATGGGCGGTATGCTGGCGCATGAGGCTGTCGGACACACCGTGGAGGCCGATCTGGTCCGTGGCGGCAGCGTGGCAGGCCCGAACCTCGGCAAGCGTGTGGCGTCGGACCTCGTGACGATGGTCGATTTTGCGCATACGTATAACGGCGGACGGGCGGACCTTCCTGTGTACCTCGATGATGAGGGTACGAAGGCGGAGGATGCCCTGCTGATCAAGGACGGTATTCTGGTCGGATACATGAACGACCGCGAGAGTGCGGCGGAATACGGCATGACGCCTGTTGGCAACGCGAGAGGCTGGAACTTCTCCGACGAGCCGTTGATCCGCATGCGCAACACCTGCATCATGCCGGGCAAGGATTCGGTGGAGGATCTGATCGCGTCGGTGGATGACGGTTACTATCTCATCGATTCCGGCAACGGTCAGGCGGATCTTACCGGCGAGTTTATGTTCGGTGTGACCTGCGGTTACGAGATCAAGAACGGCAAGCTCGGGCGTGCGCTTCTGGACACGACCGTGTCCGGTGTGGCGTTCGACATGCTGAAGACCGTGGACATGGTTTCCGACAACGTGGAGTGGTGCGGCAGCGGTTTCTGCGGCAAGAAGCAGCCGATGGCAGTCAGCATGGGCGGACCGCACATGCGCTGCAAGATCATGATCGGCGGAAGGTAGGAGGAACAATATGAGTGAGATCAGAGCGATCGCGGATTCTTTTGACGCGATCTTGAAGGCGAAAAATGCCGAGAAATATACGTACACGCTGACGCAGTCGGAGAAGCAGGAACTGAACATCGAGAGCGGTTCCTTCAAGCTGATGCGCACGGTGTTCAACAATTCCGGGACGCTTAAGGTGTTCAGCGGAACGAAAATGGGCAATGTCAGAGGCAATGACATAACGGAGGAAGGCCTCGCAAAACTGGCAGAGGACGGTCTGGCAGCGGCAGAGTCCGCGGAGGAGGATCCGTGCCATGATATTGCGCCGGACCAGGGAAAGGATGTGTTCCGCCAGGGCATTCTCGAGCCGGATATGGACCGCTTCTTCGAGAGAACCAAGGAGTTCCTGGAGACGGTGAAGAAGGAGTATCCGAAGATCAATATCATGATGGCGATGGCGTCGTTTGACCGCTGGCACTGGATCAGCCGCACCACGAACGGGACGGAGTTTGAGGGATTCGGAGGTCAGTACGGGTTCGGACTGGAGTTCAGCGCGATCGACGGCGAGCTTACGACAGGCATGAACGGCTGCGGTTTCTCGATGAAGGATCTGGACACGCCGTTCATCGATATGTGCGACGTTCGTCAGCAGCTGGAGGATACGCAGAACAGCCTCCGCACGAAGTCCGTGGAAGGCAAATTCGAAGGTACGGTTGTCATGACGCCGGTTTGTGTGACGGATTTTCTGTACATGCTGGCGGG
Source organism: uncultured Lachnoclostridium sp. (assembly GCA_946415315.1). Taxonomy (GTDB): domain Bacteria; phylum Bacillota; class Clostridia; order Lachnospirales; family Lachnospiraceae; genus ISDg. The sequence continues at coordinate 7,054 of CAMKRZ010000017.1, forward strand.
CAACTACATGGACAGCAGCGTGATCATCAACGGCACGAGCCAGTGGCTTGACAAGGTCGGAGAGAAGGTTGCCGACGAGAAGCTCACGGTGGCGCTGAATCCGTTCGACGAGCGGATCATCATCGGTGAGCGCGGGACGCAGGACGGCTTCCGCTCGGAAAATGTGACGCTCATCGATCACGGCGTATTGAAGGCGCATATGCTGAACCTGTACGCGTCCAACAAGACCGGCAGACCGATGATCAAAAATACGAGCTCGGATCTGGTGGTGGAGGCCGGTGAGAAGTCGTTTGCGGAGCTCATCGCATCCGTCGACCGCGGCCTTCTGATGGGCGGATTCTCCGGCGGCCAGCCCGGTGCTAACGGTGAATTTTCCGGCGTTGCGAAGAACAGCTTCCTCATCGAGAACGGCAAGATTACCGAAGCTGTTATGGAGACGATGGTCAACGGCAATCTCGGAGACATTTTCGCCAATATCCGCGGGATCTCGAAGGAGCAACTCTGCGATGGTTCGACGGTCGTGCCGTACATCGCATTTGACGGGATCATTATTTCCGGAAAATGAACTTGATTTCTCAACCGGAAACGTATAATATACACGTGAACAGGAGCCGGAGGTGAATTGCCTCCGGCTCAAAAAAGGAGTATGGATCGTATGCAATCTGCTTCCGTAAAAAGAACCGGTGCCGCGCTTCGCACGCTTGATCTGGTCTATGTCGCCATCGGGGCGGCACTGATCTCGGTGTGCGCGTGGATCACCATACCGACGACCGTGCCGTTCACGCTTCAGACGTTCGGCGTGTTCGCGGTGTTGTTGCTGCTCGGCGGCGCGAAGGGGACGATGGCCGTTTTGGTGTACATTATGCTCGGGGCGGTCGGCGTGCCGGTTTTCTCCGGGTTTAACAGCGGCTTCGGAGTGCTGTTCGGCAGCACCGGCGGCTATATCATCGGCTTTGTGTTCATGGGCCTTTTGTACATCGCAGTCACGAAACTGTTCGGCGAGAAGCAGCCGGTGAAGATCGCGGCGCTCGCGGTCGGTCTGCTGGTCTGCTATGCGTTCGGAACCGCATGGTTCATGTACGTATATATCGGCAGCAAAGGTCCGGTCAGCCTGATGACGGTGCTCGGCTGGTGTGTGTTCCCGTTCATCCTTCCGGATGCGGTGAAGATGGCTCTGGCTGCGCTGGTTTCCCGCAGAGTGAAGCCGTTCATCAAGAATGGACTACAACAGTAGAACCAAGTGTTTACTAATGTTTGAGGTTGTACATGTGTGGTACGCCGGTAGGGATAGTTGTGATCCCTGTCGGAGATACCTGCAGGTACAACTTCTTTTTTTGAAATAAAGTATAATATAAAATATAATAATCAGCGTCTAAAAATATATCCCGAAAAATCTTCAAAAAACTTCAGCGGTCTTTCAAAATGTGTGACTAATCTTTCGCGTTTGTGTCACTAAGGGGTAGAAGGCAGTCGCAGGAACAGGGATTGTCTTACTGAAAATAAAGGGGGTGATGCTGATGGATAACGGCGAAAGTAGCTACCGCCGTTTTCTGTCCGGAGACTGGGACGGACTTAAGGAAATCATCGATGATTACTATGACGGCCTTGTACTCTATCTCCGTCGATACCTTGGAAATGATCAGGACGCGGAGGACATGGCAGAGGAGACAATCCTCACGCTGACGACAAAACGGCCTGCATACAGAAAAAAGTCTTCGTTTAAAACGTGGCTGTACGCGATCGGACGAAACAACGCATTGTATTATCTGCGGAAGAACAACCGGGAGATGCCGATTCCGACAGAGGACCTGGCAGAGTATCCGAACGGAAGCAATGTTCTGGAAGAGTATGTCAGGGACGAGGAGAAAAGTCTGGTGCGCGGCGCCATGTAGCGGTTGCCGGAGGAGTATCGCAGGGTTTTGTGGCTGAAGTTTTTTGACAACATGAGTGCAAAGGAAATTGCGCTCGCGATGAACCGGACGAACCACAGTGTGAACGGTTTGCTGAAGAGAGCCAAGTCGGCCTTAAAGACGGAATTGGCGAAGGAGGGATATACATGAGAGATCATGGGGAAGTCTTCGAGAGGATTAAGTCGAAGACACAGCAGTATGAACTGGATAAAAGAAAGAGAAACAACCGTCTGCAGATTGTCATTGCAGCGGTCGCATTTGCAGCGCTGATCGGGGTTTCGATCACCGCGTATCACAAACTGGGTAAGGGAACGTCAACGACTCCGGCAGGCAACAGCACGCCGACAGAGGTCGATGCAACGTCGACACCGACGGAAAAGTTGAACCCGACCGAGCCGATTGCATCACCGACACCGATCGACAGGAAGGGCCGGACAGTTACGATCCCCGCAAAATCACCGGATGGTGAGAGGTACGATGTTCCGAGTCCGGGACAGGTCGTAATCGGTAGTGAATCGCTGAATGAGGCACTGAAACTCGTTTCGGATGACGATTATCTGACGATCCGGATTGTCTTTGCACTCAGGAACGAAGAGAAACTGAATGGGTTTAGTCGAAATTATGACATCGAAGAATACAAGAAGGATCCCCTGTATGTGCAGTATCAGGAGGATCTTGAAAAATGGGTGAAGGAAAAGAGCCAAGGAGACGGGGAATCCAACCTGATTTCAACTGAACCGTTTACGCAGGAGTGGAAGGCTGCCCATACAGAGGAAGAATTGCAGCATCTGAACGAAGTGTTCGATAAAATTGCCCGAGCGAACGAGGATTTCAAGGAGTATCTGGTGCCGTATGACAACGCTGAAATCGAGAGACTCCGGTCTACGGGTGTGAATATTATCAATACGCCTTACGGTGACATTGCGTTGATGACCAAATCGCAGATCAGGGAATTCCAGGCGTCTGAAGAGTACAGCTATGTATTTATGTGGGCGCAGGTGGATCTGAACGGCACATCGGGCTTTACCGGCGTTGAGATTCCGGAGGATGAACCCGGAGTGTGGAACGTCAGGGCAGTCGGCGAGTATGACGGACGCTGGGTGTATGATCTTCGCGGAAATCCGGAGCCTGTTCCGGATGCCGGTTAATGAAAAAAGATGCGGCTGAAGAGCCGCAGGATTTACATTTGACAGCAGGGGGTGCCTTCGGACGCCCCCTGCTTTTCACGTGGTTTACGATGTTGCGCGCCTGAGCGATGCCGCACCGGTTACAACGGCGATCAGCAGAAGCAGGATGCCCGCTGCTCCGTAGGCGAGGGACCAGTTGCTGTCTGTTCCGTAGATCTGAATGACGCCGGTGAAGAGAGAGCCGACGGTCAGGACAGCTATGCCGTCACGCCAGAATTTCCGGGCGGTTTCGCAGATAACCGGAGGGTGCTCGGAGCATGCCAGAAGAAGAGCCGGCGCGGCGCCGAGAGCCAGCGGTACGGCAAATGCGTAAATCATGTAATAGGAGTAAACACCGAAGCTGAAGTGCTCATAGATCGCGCCGAACAGGGCAAGGCCGAGTGCAATCAGCACATATTTCCCGGCGGTCGATGCGTAACTGATCCTGTTGCGGGTGGGATCGGTCCCGGTGCAGGGGTTCGTTCCGCGTTCGGGGACAGTCCCAATTCCGGAGTTCTCTCTGATCTCATTCATCTCTGTAACCGATGCAGACAATGTCGCTCACGCTCCTTTCGCTTGTGTTCCAACCGTTGGTTGTCGGATTGTTGATGACTTCCCCGAGAAAAACCATTGTGGACGAACCGCCGCCGTCCAGGTTGTAAGCGGTCACGGCGCCGAGACCCTGCAGAAATTCTGCGAGTTCATACAGCGTGAGACCGTCATTGTCGCCGGTGCGGCCGTCGCTGACGACGAACAGATAATGGTTCTCGCCGACCTGCGCGATTGCCGTGCGGGGGTTCGAGGCCATCGCACGGCCGACCTCCTGCCGGGCCGAGACGGTAATCTCCCCGTCTTCGAGCAGGCCGGGACCGAAGGACCATACCTGCGTGACACCGTCGTTCAGCAGATCCTGTGCGGAGATATCGGCCTCATTGAACACCGAAAGGCTGCCGTCCCCGTACATCGCGAGAGCTTCATTTTTCGAGGAAGACTTTCGATACGGAACGCCGTTCCGGATTACGTAGCCGTTGTTCCGCGCTCCGTAGAAATCGCCGTTGATCGCAAGGATCGCATCGACGCGCTCCGCAGTCGTCGAGGTCGCTTCCTTTATGTTCCTTCCGTATTTTCCTTTGGCAAATGCCGAGTAGAGGTAATCCGGGGAGGAGACCGTTACGTCCGCGACATACACGTTGGTGTTGCACACGCGGTACTCGGTGATCACCACCGAAATATTGTTGTCACGGTAGGAATTGTCGGTGATGACAGGCTCCGACAGGCCGGTATCCTCAGGCTTGTCATCCGGGTTCTCAGTCTGACCGGAGGGGTTGTCGTCGGAGCAGAACGGTGTTTTTGTAACCGTCACCGCAGAGGTCGGAGTCACAACGGCATCGCCGTATTCATGCGGGATCACGAATACGTCCAAAAGGGCGTATCCGGTGAAAAGCGTCAGCAGGATTGCGACGATAATGCTGTGGTGTCTGTAAAACAGGGACTTCATGGTGTTCCTCCGGGTCCATCATTTTCTGAAGCCATATCAACACATTTTTCGGAAAATGGCAATGCGGTTCACACTTTCTTCCCAAAGATTCCTACTGCATTTCACAATTCCCGGTAACCTGATACGAGACCACCGAAGGAAAACTGCATGTAAGGAAAACGTAACAAGTTTGTATCAAAAACGTAATGGAAGTGAACTTGATTCGTAACATCTTTTTGGTATGATAGCCTCAGAAACCGGATCGGAAGGAGATACGACAATGAAATCGGGTATGATCAGACGGAAAATGATGTGCGGCCTTATGGTAGCAATGATGGTTCTTACATGTGCCTGCGGTAAGGGGGGCAATGAGAATGCCGACGTGACGCCTACGTGGGAGGCGACACAGGCAGTGACACAGGAGGTGACGCAGGTTCCTTCGCCTACGGAGGCAGCGCCTTCCGCGACGCCGACGGAGGAAGTACCGTCCGCGACACCTACGGTGACGGAAGCGGCGGCAACGCCCACCGTTACGGTGCCGGCGGAGCAACTTGAGTATCCGTCGGAGGCGGTTCTCACTCCCATGGCGGTGAACAACACGCTTCTGAATCCGGATCACGAGACGTACGAAGTTCTGAAGGAGGAGCAGCTTCAGGGAGCTGTGAGGGGAACGCTCTCGAACCTGTTGATCCGTTACACCGATGCTGCCGGCGAATTTGCAATGTTCGATTCCATGGCTTACACAGAGCGGTTGCAGGAGAGCTGCAAGAGCCGTTCGGAAGAGCTGTACAAGGAGCTTTCCGCAAAGTACACGGGCAAGACGGTTGTCGTTGAGAAGCTTCTGGAGTCGATCCCGATCGGAACAAACCAGTGGGATAACGAAGTCCGTATCGATGTCTATGAGCACGCGGTGCTCGGAGCTGCGGGGATGAGCGACGGCGCTGCTACGAAGGACAGCGCGACGCCGGTGGTGTTCCGGTATCAGACGGATTTCGTGTTCATTGAAACAGAAGAGGAAATCTTCCGCGGTGTTTTGACCGAGGATCAGAAGGCGGTCAACAAGGCAGCGGAAAATGCTGAGGTCACGGTGGATTTTGCTGTCTGCTATGCCAAAAAGTATCTGTCGGGGAATGTTCCGATGGATGCATACACGATGAAGCAGGCCTATACGGAGGCGGTCCTGAACTCCGTGACGGCGATCGAGGGAGGAAAATCCGATGGTCTCGTTGCTCATGAGCGGAGCAACACCGCGAGGGCGTTCCTTCTTCCGTCCGGCAAGACAGCGTTGGTTTTTGAGAAGACCGCTCTTAAGTATGTTGATCTGGAACTGATTCAGGATGTTGCGGTTTACGGCGAAGACGGCAAGCAGTTATTTTCCGGAGACAATGCGAAAATGCCCGATCTGGAAGCTAAGATTGCGGTCCTTCGGGAGTGCTTCCGCGTAATGGTGGAAGGCGGGGCGGACTATCCGATCCCCGATTTCCGGGCTAAGCTTATTAACAGCGATGAGTATGAAGAGACAATGGATCTGGGCAACGGCCTGACACTTGTTATCGGTATGAATTCGCGGAGTTATGCGGACACTGTCCGGGAAACCCTGAGATGGAGCGCTGAGGGTACAGCAGAAGATGTCGAACTCTATGAAACGATGATCCCGGAGGTCGAAACTTTCTATGACGCCGACGATAACCCGCTGCTGGTGATGAAACCTTATTGGGCATCCGCATGGCAGTTTATGTGGGGCCGTGAATCGCAGCTTGCGATCCTGCACGTGACGCAGAAAACTCCGGAGGGCAGTACGGTTAAGGAGTTCCTGAGCGATCGTTACGCTGAGGCTCATCGGGATCAGTATGAGAAAAATGCAGCTGCATACGAGAAGGAGCTTCGCGCAGCATTCAAGGGCAAGCTCATTGCCCGCGAGAAGGTGCTTGAGACAATTTCCTTCGGGGACTACGGTCAGATCCTTGTGACGGAACATGCGGCGATCGGCTATGCGCCGACGTCGGACGGGAACACTCTGTTTGCGTACAACGTCATTTTCCGCTGGGAGGACGCAACCAATTCCGAACAGGACAAGCAGGGCTTTTTGTTCAAGGTCGGCAAGGTGAGCAACGAGGGAGACAGCTACGACAGCAAAGTGCATGTAAAGTACGAGCAGCACATTGAGTTTGTGACGTCCGTTCTCTGGGGCGATTCGTTGACAAAGGTTGTGTGCGAGAGCGATTATACCGATCCCGGAATGTATTCATACAATGATGAAGCATACTATGATATTGCGTGGTTTGATGAGAACGGTGCTCCGGTTCTCCGGATGGATGACTCCTGGGGTGAGTCGACAGACTATTTTAGCATTCCGGGTGAGAACAGGATCAAGGGAGATGACGGCAAGGTTTACTACTCTCTGAACGATGATATTCTGTTCGGTTATCATCTCTCCGACCTGGCGGCGGCAATTGGCCGTGCCCTTACGGAAAATGATCCGGAACACCTTGAGTACGCAGGTATTCCGAAGGGAAGTCTTTCTGTTGAGCACTACGAGGATGAGCTGAATTCTTATGATCGCATCGTTTTCCGGGATACGGTTTCTCTGAATGCGGACACGAAGCTCGTGTTCGCAGCGGAGGGCGAGAGCATGTGTTACTATACGATCAAGATGTTATACAAGGAGAAGGAAATCGGGGTAACGGAATACAGGATGTATATTGATGAAGTCCGTCCTGCGGTTAAGGACAGCTACAGCCTTTCGGTACCGGAGTCCATCAATATTACCCTTACGGAAGAGCAGTGCATGCAGCGCTGCCTGCAGGAGGCGGAGAACGGCACATATGCATATGTTGAGGAGGAACTTCGTCCGGCCGGCAAGACCGTGGACTTCCGGTTTGTTGAGGAGGATGCGCCTCTGGATCTTACCTTTGCCGACAAGTACGATTACCGTCGCAGTTATCTCGATGCACAGCGCAATTACCGCAAGTCGGAATATTATGTGCGCAATGGGGACGGCACGTATCGCCAGGTTGCTCTGATCGCGAATAATCAGTACGGTGTTTTGACCGCGCGTGAAAACGGCATTGAGTACACGATGGATGTGAAAGAGTACGATGCGGACGGAAACTGTGTGTTCCATCGCGATGAATACACGATCTCCGGAGAGAGCTATGACAAAGAAGGAAGGCTGCTTACGAAGGTGAAATACGCTTTGGACGGAACACCTGTTGAAGTTGCGCAGTACTCCTATGATAAGAACGGCAATCTTTCGCTTGTGCTGTCCGGTCACTGCAAGGACGGTGAGATTCGTGACTTGTGCAGTGAGGAGTATGCTTACACTGTGAACAAGGATGGGCTTCTCACGGGAGTCACGATCACCCGCAGGGGAGCCTGGGAGGGAATCGCAAACGAAGCCTATGCATTGATCTATAATGCTGACGGAACCGTTCTCTGTGTGGAGCAGAACTTCGGTGTCTGCAGCGGGATCGCACAGATTTCCCTGATAGACAAGACCAATGAGGACCTGATCCACGGCAAAAACATCACGTCGGATCATTTTCCGGCAATCGGACCGGTTGTCAAGAGCGGCGTGTTGAAGATGAAGGACGGCGAGGAGCCGGAATGGACCGAAACAAAGGCTACAGGAGAATATCAGGGCAACCTCCCGACAGATGAAAAGACCTTTTTCACGATCGCTTCCACCAACCTCATGACTGAGCGGACTTACGCATACGACGGTGAGGGCCGGGTTACGCAGATGACCGGTTACGAAAAATATTATTCCTTTGCGGAAAACTGTAGCTGGAAGAAAACGTTCCGGTATGATGAGAGCGGTAAGCTTGTCGGGATGACGAATGAGTTCGAATATTCCGATAAGGATTGGAGCACCGGATTTTCGAAATGGATCAATGCAACGGAAACGCATGCATTTTCCTATGACAATGACGGCTGCCTCGAGATCGAGGAGACGACGGTGAATGCGGGATCTTCGGTTTACACTGCAGTCCGCAGACTTGTGGCGAAGTAAGGTAATCAGCGGAGAAGCTGCAGCAGTGTGTGGCAAGGAAAGCGTTGAAAATGCTGTAAAATGATGCTACAATAATTACACGGCGGCGCCGTCTGCGGACGGCGCCGATTTCTGTACACAGGAGAGGAAGATCATGAAAGAATTCATCAAAGGCGCCAACCCGTATATGCCGCTCTGGGAGCATGTTCCGGACGGGGAGCCCAGGGTGTTTGAGCATAACGGAGAGAAGCGTGTTTACGTCTACGGCTCGCACGATATCGAGCGCGAGCAGTACTGCGGACGCAACTACGTGGTGTGGTCGGCGCCGGTCACGGATCTGACGGACTGGACGTATCACGGCGTCTCCTACGAGGCGATGTACGAGGATTCGATCCTCTATGCGCCCGACGTTGTGAAGAAGGGGGATACCTATTACCTTTACGCGGCTGAGCGCAAGGGCAGCCTTGTCGTCGTTGCCTCCGCTAAGACCCCGTGGGGTCCGTTTGAGAACCCGGTGCCGACGAAACTCGGCTTTGATCCGGGCGTGCTGGTCGATGACGACGGCAAAGTGTACGCCTACTGGGGCGGCTGCGCGGCGCCTTGCTATATCGCGGAGCTCGAGGATGACATGGCGACGATCAAGGAGGACACGCTCGTGTCCAATCCGCTCGGCCATTCGACGTGCCCGTGGGACCCGCGCGATGACGGACATATCTCGCTGATCGACGCATTTTTCGAGGCCTCGAGCCCCCGAAAGGTGCTCGGCAAGTACGTTTACCTCTACTCGAAGCGCTACGAGATCCCGCTTCCGCAGTACGGGATCCATGAGCCGTGCAACGGTTTTCTGTCGTACCGTATCAGCGATACGCCGTTCGGACCGTTCCACGACGGCGGTGACATCAGCTTAAACGGCGGCGAGATCCTCACGGACAGCGAGGGACACGGCACGATGACGTATCGCTGGGGCAACAACCACGGCTCCATCATGGAGGTGAACGGCCACTGGTACATTTTCTACCATCGCCAGACCGGCGTGAACGAGTACTCGCGGCAGGCGATGATCGAGCCCGTGGACGTGGCACTCGGCGGCGACGGCAGGCTTTATATCGGCGACGTCAGGTACCTTGACGGGGAGCCGATTTCCTCACAGCCCGTGGAAATGACATCGCAGGGCGCGCACATCAACGGTCTCGACGCATATAAATGGATCTCGGCCGGCTATGCCTGCCACATTTACGGCGGACATACTGACGCTTACATCCGCCCGGGGTATGAGCAGCGGGATGACATCTCGACGCCGGTTGTCAACATCTCCGGCGGCACGACGGTAGGTTTCCGGTATCTGCAGTTCGGTGCCAATACCGCGAAGAGCGTGACCGTGGTGCTCGGGGAGGCGAAGGCTGTCAGGGTTAACGTCCGCATGGATTCCTACCGCGGACGCGTGATCGCGAGCCTTGATCTTTCGGGCGATGAGGCGGAGAAGACGGTGCCGCTGACGGCGGGCGTGATCGGAAAGCACGCCGTGTACTTCGAGTTCGTGTCGGAAAATGAGGCGGAGACGTACAGCTTCGACCGGTTTACATTTGACTGAGGGACAGAGAAGTAAAGAAAACTTGTGAACAGTGAGACGAGGCGCTTTTCGGGGAGTGTGTCCCCTGAAGGGCGCTTTTTCCTTTCCGGGGCTGATTTTCCCTGATGAGCGCCCCGGAAAATGTAGAAAATAAGCTGTGAATTCGCAAACACAGAAAAGAACAAATGCGAATAAAAAATCACAAAAGAATAGGTCGTTTTTTAGGTACAGCCCTTGCGTTTTGAATGATTATGTGACATAATAACTTTATTGCTATTTGCATAATATTTTCCGAGGAATTAGCGAAAAAACAGTAATAATGCACGATAATGATTCGGTTAATGGATGGGGGAAGGAAGATCCCAATCCAAGGAAAGTGTTGAGTACAAAGGAGAAAAGGTCAATGTTTGAAACGGAATTTCGCTTTACATTACCCAAGGGCTATCTGGACATGAACGGAAACCTCCATCGCGAAGGTGTAATGAGGCTTGCCAATGCGGGCGACGAGATCATTCCGCTGAAGGATCCGCGCGTACAGCAGAACCCGGGCTATCTTACAATCATTATTCTCTCCCGTGTCATCAAGAGCCTCGGGACTCTTCCGGCGGTCGACACCCGTGTTATTGAGGGACTTTTTACGATCGATCTCGCCTATCTTCAGGATCTGTATTCCAAGATCAACACCATGGATATTCCTGTCTACAAGTCGGTTTGCCCGCACTGCGGACAGAAGCTTGAGATTCCCGTAAATTTTCTGGAAGCCGGAGTATAGCAGCGTACCCGGCGGATCGGATTTACGAGGAGATCGCTTTCATCGGTTACTATATGCACTGGCCGCATGATGAGATAGCTGCGCTCAGCCACAGGGAACGTCAGCGCTGGTGCCGGGAAATCTCCAAGATCAACAGCAAACTGAACGATGAGCCCGACAACGCATTCAGGATTTAGGCGAATGAAAGACTGACAGCGCGTTTCGGGGTCTTTATCGATGTGTGTCCGACCGTGCGGTCAGATTATGAGGTATAGGAAAATGGCAGATGCTAGTGATTTGATCCCCAGTTATTCATTTGAGGTGACTCTTGACGGTATTTCCTTCAGCTTTACGAAAGTGACGAACCTGTCAGGTTCGGTCGAGATCGAAACGATCGTGGACGGTGGCTCGAACAACTCGCCGGTGATCCTGCGTAAGCCGAAGCGAAGCCCCGATATGCTTGTTCTCGAGAAGGGCGTGCAGACGACGGTCAAGGATATGGCGATGGCGATGTTCACCGAGGGCAGCAAGATTGCCGCGATCAACATCAACGTGATCCGCAACGGCAAGACGGTGCGGATGTTCTTCATCACCGGAGGCGTTGTGGTGCGCCGCGAATTTTCCCCGCTCGACTCGCTCGAGAGTGCTATGCTGATGGTTTCCCTGCAGATTGCACACACGGGGATTACGGAGGTGCCGCTGCCGGTCGGCATTTAGTGTTTCCGGCAAGTTTTTGGTTAGCGCGTAATGGAAATCGAAAGTCCGCAAGGAGGTGTCGGTTGTAGGGGGAACGGATCGCGTTCCCGCAGGAAGAGGAAAGAGAACTGTCAGGCGTGGCAGTGATGAGAGGGCCGTTGGGGCTTCTCTTTGGAATGTCCGGTTGTCGGAGCGGCCGGATAGGGAGACTGAGGTTGAGGACTGTCTCCCGGAAAATGGGGTTGTTGAAAATGCAAATTGCCGGTGGCAAAAGTATAACTGTAAACTCGCCGATGAGAAGACTGTTTCTCACGGCGAGTTTTGTTGCTCTTAAGCAGGCTGTGCAGTTTGCCGAGCAGATCATCGAAAAATACGACAAGCCTGAGGAGAGCACGCAGTTCGGGGAGCCGTTGGTGTTTCTGAAAAACCTTAACAGCGAACTGGAGCGCGCGGGAGCCGTGCGAAACGAATATCTGTTGACAGTACGGCTTATGATTGCCCGGCAGCTGTCACTTTCCGGCCGTTTCGGTAGACAGAACAAAGAATATTCTACAACAGTAGAACGCTTTATTGACAGTATGTCCGCAAATCTGCGCAGTTATGATCCGGTTGCGTGGGGGAGACTTTGCGAGCTACGCAAAGTTATCGAACAGGAAGAGCATTTTGCCGAGGCCGTCTCTGCGGAGACTGTCAGAACCGGCGTTGATGAGGCGAAGCTTCTCAAGGTTGAGGCTGCTTCGCTGATCCGCGCGATCAACGAGCGCGCGGACGAAAATTCCGGGCGGGAGATCCAGGCATCCGACTTGTTCGGACCTTTCTCCGGCGGAGAGCTTTTGTTCCGCACGAGGGATTTTGACGGTGCGCGGGACAGAGTTGCGAACGAAAGAACCGATGAATTTTCCGAAAAATCCGAAAAAAATGTTTCCGGCACTAAGGAATTTGACCGTGTCGGCGCGACAGATAGATATGATAGGACAATCGTGCCCGTGGGCGATGCGCGTACGGGCGGGGAAACCGTACCGGTTGTCAGTGATAACCCGGCGGTGGCGCATGAAGAAGGCAACATAGGCGGCAGGGAAAATGCCGGTCGCGGTGACGCGATCCGCGTGTCTTCGGAGGAATACGGCTACGACAGCGAGAGGTTGATTCTCAGAAACAATGAGGATGCTGATAATGACGAGCAGTCAGTTCAGGCAGCAACGGCAGAGACTGCTTTGCGAGGCGCGGAGAACTACCCGATAAAGCCTGAGAGCGTGTCGCGCACCGGTGAAAGTGTAATTGGGCAGAATGAGAAAGAATCACATTCGAATAACGCTGTTGAGGGAAAGGCAGAGTCCTTCGGGGACAGAAATGGCACATTTTCCGACGATGTGATCTCCCGAACGGAGAACCGACATACTGTTTCCCCGGAGGTCGGCGATGACAAAGGCGAGAGAGCTCAGGATGATATGCAAGTGAGCATGATTACCGTATCTCCGGGTGATTATGGTTATGAGCCTTCGAGCCTGGTATTCAAAGACGATTCTGCTGCCGACTCCGAAGACGCACGTTCCGGAGCCGGTACGCAGCAGACCGGAACAGCATTTCAGCCGGCAGGGGTATCACGGCAGAGTGGAGCGCCGCAATCAGGTGTCGTATCGCAGCAGAGCCAAGTGGTACCGCAGCAGAGCCGATCGGAATCACAGCTGACAGGCGTATCGCAGCAGAGCGGAACGGAATCTCAGTCGACAGGTGTATTGCGGCAGAGCGGAACGGCATCGCAGCAGAGCAAAACGGCATCGCAGCAGAGCGGAACGGAATCACAGCCGACAGGCGTATCGCAGCAGAGCGGAACGGAATCACAGCCGACAGGCCTATCGCAGCAGAGCGGAGCGGCATCACAGACCGGGAACGCAGCAGATGGTCTTCTCGGAGAGGCACCGTCCTCAGGGGCTGTCCCCGGCGGCAACCGTGACATGGAAACTACGGATCCGGCGGGAGAGATTACGACCGCTTCGGCACACGCGGTTGTCGCGGAACCGATCGAGATTTCCTCGAGGGATTACCGCTACGACAATGAGAGCCTGGTTCTCCGGGAGGAGAATACGGCAGATCCGGCCGGCGGGCATTCCGATGGGATATCGCAGCAGACGGAAACACTCACAGATAACAGAGAAAACGGCAGTTTTTCCGTGCGCAGTCTTGCAACGCCAGATGCAGAAAGCAGCGAGACAGTCTCCGGCACATACGATACATCCGCTGACCACGCAGACAATGGGAAGGATAACCGGGAGAGTGCGGCTGCTTCTGACGACAGCAGGCAGGCTGCAGCCGATGAGACGGTCGGCAGCGCGACCGGCGATGCGATCATGGTTTCCCCGAAGGATTACCGCTATGATCCCTCGAGCCTGGTGTTCAGGGAGGAGAGCGCGACCGGAAACGGAGAAGCGCAGCAGGGGAGCGTGTCGCAACAGGTGAGTCGTACATCGGTGTCCGGTGACGCGGGCGATGTACTCCGGAGAGACACCGCGTCCACTGTCAACATCCCCGCCGTGCGGCAGTCCGTCGCACCGGTACAGATCGAGGAGACCGACATTCGGTCTGCTCACCGGGCAACCTCCCGAGGGAGCGAAGCGACGATATCCGATGCTGCGCGCGGTAACGCTCAGGTGGAGAACGGGGAACGAGATACCCACAAGTCAGAGGGGGCCGGCGTTGCTCACAGAGAAGACGGACGCATGCAACCTTCCGTGGGTACGCAACTAACTGTTACGACTACACATGCAGATGCCGACGATCAGACCGGAGCGGAGGAGACGCCCCGGGACAATATCCTGATCGGAGATGCGATCCGCGTTTCGGATAGGGATTATCGTTACGATATAGAGACGTTTGTCCACAAGGAAAATGCGGCTGATCACGATCCCGCGCAGGGAGAGGAACCGACAATAAACACTGCTCACGACAGCGTGCATGTGGCGCGCACCGGGGACGGGGTCACGATCTCTCAGGGCAGTGACAGTGTCAGGCTTTCCGTGAATGGGGATGCGCTGACCGTAACGCACGGAAGCGAGAGCGTCCGGGTGCCGATCACAGGGTCCGGGCACGTTTCCGGGACCGGCAGCGGAGTGACAGCCGACGCCACGTCAACGGGCAACAACACTTCTGCAGGAAGCGGGACGGCAGGAGGCGATACAGCGCCGGAAAATGCATTTTCCGAAGCCAGTGCCGCAGATGCAGGACAGGGCATCACGGGGGTTGTCGCATCCGCAAACGCAGGTTACCGCGTGGCTGACCTCATCTACCGAAACAGCAGTACGGCTTCCGCTGACGAGTCGATCAATCCGATCGGACTCAACAGTTACCTCACCGAAGGCGCGAGATATTTTGCGGGGCTGATCAATAAAAGGTCCTTGTCCGCATTGAGAGCTCCGGCGCAGATGACGACGCTCGGAGGAAGTCCTGTGGCTGCCCGGGCGGAAGCGACGCCCGGGAGCGGCGATGCGGGCAGCGGCGGCGAATACCGTGATACGGCACCGCTTTCCTACCGGACGCCACCGCATACTGCGGAGCCGGTACCGCCGCAGCAGAGCACGGTAAATCACCGCGCAGGCGCGCCGTCAACCGACACGCTCGTTCGGCAGTTCGGCAACCTGATCGATGGTGCCGATCCCACGGGACTCACTGCCGATTTCGGTAGCACGCCGATCCAGAGATCGGACACGGTGATCCGTGAGCTTGTCACTGCGGTGAAAAACGCAGCGGAGCAATCCGCAGTGAACAGTAAAATGATTGAGGAAATACGAAAGAAACAGACGGAGATGGAAACCGGAACGCTGAAGACGAGCGACATGAGGGTGATCTCGGACGAAGTCATCACGAGGCTTCGCTCGGAGCTTCGGTTCGACCGGTCAAGATATTCCGGTTAAAACGACAGGAGAAACCGTATGGGCATTACCTCATCCATTGCCGAAGCCGCGCTCGGCGCAGCGGCAAAACTGGCAGGCAGCAAGGCAGTCATCGGAATTGTGGTCGAAGATGAAGTGACCGAGAAGCTTCAGGTGCAGTTCAACCCCTCGGAGTACCGCATCACGAACAGTGCATCCTACTCCCAGACCGAGAGACGAAAGGAAGACGAACCGGTCGTGAATTACAACGGCGCTCAGTTTTCCAAACTTTCCGTGAAACTCTACTTCAACAGTGACGATTTCTTCTCCGCGGCAGGTGCAATCAACAGTGTCGCCAGCATGGTCAGCGGGGAGGAGGACAAGGGAGTCACCGGATATATCGATTGGCTCACCTCGCTTACGAAGATTGAGGGCCAGGAGCATCAGCCACCGAAGTGTATCTTTGCCTGGGGCGCCGTGCAGTTCCTGGGATTTGCCGAGAGTGTGGCGGTCACTTATACGATGTTTGACAAGAGTGGCATACCGACCAGAGCGGTCGTCGATCTCACCATGCAGGGTACCAACATCGCGGCAGGTGAGCGCAAGAGTCCGCAGGAGTCGCCGGACCGCACCAAGGCACGCACGCTGACCGAGGATACGAACATCTGGAGCATCGCGCGAAAGGAGTACGGAAGTTCCCGTGAATGGCGGCGGATCGCCGATGCCAACAATATCATGAACCCTCTTGATATCCCGGTAGGAAAGGTGCTGCGGGTGCCTTCCATCAACGATTAGGAGTGATCCGTTATGGCTGATTTAATGCAGGATACAACCGACACCGCCGATCTGGAAAACAAATACGGAAACTTTATGGTGCCTGCCATGAAGATCAAGTCGTCGGGCACGGATCTGATCGCCGCGAACGATCTCACGGTCACCGAGATGGATGTGACACTCTCGCTGGAGCGGTCGGGCATGGTGATCATCAAGATCGCGGATGCCTACGATGTGAAGAACCACGAGTTCACTTCGAAGATCAAGGATGCCTTCAAACTCGGGACGATCCTCACCGTGGAGCTCGGTTACCTCTCCGAGACAACCGAGGTGTTCAAAGGGTACGTTGCAGGGCTCGGCGCGGAGATCCGCGACATGCCGCTGCTCGTTGTAAAACTGATGGATGTCCGCAAACTGATGATGTCGAGCGGTGTAAAACGTCTGCTCTACGAGGAGAAAAACTACTCCGACATTTTCAAAAAGATCATGGGCAACTACTCGAAACTCTGCTCGGTCGAGTGTGATGCGACCTCGGATGAACTGACCTCGCCGGTCTCGCAGAGTACGAACGATTTTGATTTCGTGAACCAGGAACTGATCGCGAAGGGCAAGTCCGACAGGGAGTTTTTTGTGCTGACGGACAAGGCGTATTTTCGCGAGGTCGGGAAAAATAAAACCCCCATCATGAAGGCGGAACTCGGGCGCGTGCTCCTGAAATTCAGCATGATGGCGGACTACCTTGACACGGAGGTCAATGTGATCGGGTACGATCCCGCCAACGCGAAGGCCATCAGCTCAAAGCTGGCGGTGAAAACCTCCGAGAGTTATTCGGCGGTGCTCTCCCCGACGCCGTCCCAGTTCTTCATCGATGCCGATGCCGACAGCGAGGCCAAGGCCAAGACGAGAGCCGAGGCAATCGCCAAGCAGATGCAGATGCAGGTCTGTTTCGCAGAGGGGGAGACGATCGGGCTTCCGGAGCTTGTTCCCGGCCGGTACCTGGAGATCAAGGACGTAGACGCCTACATCGACCGCAAATACTACATCAGCGAGGTCAGGCACTGTATCAACACCACGCGCTTCGTCACCTATTTTGAGACGAAGGGCTGGCAGTAACGAGTGAGGCGGAGCGATATCATTTTCCGAGGAAAGGGAACGGCAAATGGGACTTTTTGACAGTATCAGGATCACGCCGGGAATCGGCATTCCCGATGTGATCGGGGGAGTCGTCACGGGGACGGTCAAGGAAAATTACAACAAGGATTTTCCGGGCAAGATCAAGGTTGAGCTTCTGCTCGGCGAGGAGGGCAAGAACGTGACCGGGTGGATTCCGGTGATGACGCCCTACGGCGGAAACGAATACGGCAATCTGTTCCTCCCCGAGGTCGATTCGGAGGTGGTTGTCGCGTTCCACATGGGAGACCGCAACAGACCGATCGTGATCGGGTGCCTGTGGAGCGACAAGAATAAGTTTCCTCCGGAGACGGTGAAGGAGGAAAATCCTGTCAAGACCATCATGACCAAGGCCGGAAGCGTGATCACCTTCGACGATACGAAGGATAAGGAACTGATTTCCGTCAAGACGAAGAAGGGCAGTTTCTTTGAGATCAGCGAGGAGAACCAGACGATCTCCCTCTCCGACAAGGACAAGAAGAACTCGGTGGTCATCAACGCGAAGGACGGCGATGTGACCGTGACGGCGGACAAGACGCTGAATCTGAAGGTCGGCGGCAAAAATGCGGTTGCCATCACCGACAAGGAGATTACGCTGAAGACCTCGACAATCTCGGTGAGCGCCGACAAGGATCTCACGCTCAAGGGGCAGAATACCACAGTCGACGGGAATTCCGTCAAGGTGAGCGGCAAGAGCTCTCTTGAGGTGTCAGCCAGCGGAACAACGCAGGTCAAGGGCTCGATGGTGAAGATAAACTAAGCATACGATACAGTAACGCGGAGGCGACATCGATGGCAAACACGGACAACAGGGATTTCTTGGGAACCGGCTTCGGGTTCCCCGTGCGGGTGGATCCGAACACCGGAAAAGTAAAGACTTCCTCGAGCGACGAGGATATCCGGGAGTCGATCCGGATCATACTCGGAACGCAGAAGGGGGAGCGGCCGATGTGTCCGGAGTTCGGATGCTTTATCAACAGATTTGTGTTCGGAACAACCGATGCCTCCACAATGTCACTGATGAAGCAGGCGGTGGAGAACGCGCTTGTCATGTGGGAGCCGAGGATTCGGGATATCAAGGCGACGATCGAGCAGTCCTCCGAGGAGGAGGGATTGCTGCTGATCCGGATTTCCTACACGGTGCGTGCGACAAACAATCCGTATAACCTCGTCTATCCGTTCTACATCAGCGAGGGATACAACGAGGCAGCCATGGTGAAGCAATAAAACATGGAGCCGGAATTACGAAGTGTGTTATAACAAGGCGATCGAAAGGAATTGAAGAAAGTGGTGAAGGTAGACAGCCGTGGGAGAAAGGAAATCCGCGAAACGCTCAGGAAGCGTGCAGAGAGCTATACTCCCGAATGGAATATGGACATGGATGACCCCGACATCGCAGCCGCGCTTGCGCTCGCCTGCGCCGATATGTTCGAGGGCACGGTCAGGAAGATCAACAATCTTCCCCTCAAGAACGAAATCGCATTTTTCAATACAATCGATTCTTCTCTTCTCTCTGCGACTCCGTCGGAGGGGTATGTCAGTTTCGGCCTTTCTTCCGCAGACGTAGGCACGACAGAGGTCCCGAGGGGAACGGTTCTCTCCGCGTATGCGAAGGACGGGGAACCGGTTCACTACGAGACGCTCGACGAGATACTGGTGTCTGCCGCGAAGATCAAGGCCGCATTTTGCGTGGATGACGGACTCGATCTCATCGAGCGTTACGGGTCGACAGAGTCTTTCGAGCAGGGGATGTTCTCCCTGCCCGGCAACAATCTGCAGACGCATGTTCTCACAATGGATCACCCCTATGCATTTCATATCGCAACCGAAGGAGACCTGTGCCTTTGCTTCTACCAGAAAGGCGGTCTGACGCTGAAGAGCAACGTGCTCGGCGTGCTTGCGGACAGCGGCAACGTGACGATTGAGTACTATGCCGGCGAGGAGCGGGGCTATGTGCCGTTTCGTGAGGTTCACGAACGAAACGGCAAACTGTACCTGCACAAACAGGCGGATATGCCCGAGATCGTCCGTGAGGGAACAGAACATGCGCTTCGTTTTACGGTCAGAGATATCACCAAAGTTAAAAATTTCAGGTATGCGTTCGCCGAGGCGATGCCGACGGGCAAGCGCATCGTGCCGGAGATCGTCTACGACGGCAATGCCGAGCTCGGAGTGGACTCGTTCTTCCCGTTCGGTGAGCGTTTCCAAATCTACAACGAGATCTACATCGGCTGCGGCGAAGTGCTGGATAAGCGAGGCGCGGTCATCACCTTAAGCTTTGACCTGAATATGATCAAGGTTCCGATCGAGAACCAGATCGAGGATGAGATCCAGTGGAAATGGGTCGCCAACAAGGACAGCTTCAAGGAGCGAACTTCTTATGAGATCTCCATCACGGAGGTCATCTGGGAGTACTACAACGGTTATGGCTGGAGCAGACTGTTCCGGGACGGGCAGTACAGCGACATTTTCAACTACACGCAAGGCGTGATGAGCAGCTTCCGAAGCATGACGTTCGTCTGTCCCGATGATATTGACACTGCGTTCGTCGGAGCAGGCGGGAACATGTTCATCCGGGCGCGTATCCTGAAGGCGGACAACCTGTACAAGCTTCGCGGTTTCTTCCTCTCGCCGCAGATCCGCAACATCTCTTTCGAATACTACTATACGGAGCGGGGATGTCGACTTTCCGACATGCGCACCTTCAACTGTCTCGAGGAAAAAGTATGTGAGCCCGGCACGGAGTTCACGCCGTTCTATGGCACGAACTGCAAGGGGCGGTCGGTCTGCCTCGGGTTCCCTGTCGCGCCTGACAACGGGCCTCTGCGGATTCTGTGGGATGTCCGGGAGAACCCGCACGCAAAGCGCACGGAGCTCACGTGGGAGTACCTCTCCGAGAAGGGCTGGAAGTCGATGAACATGGTCGACGAGACCGAGAGTTTTACAGCTGAGGGACTGACGATCTTCCTCGACAACCACGGTTTTGCGAGGAAACAGCTATTTGGTGAGGAGCTCTACTGGGTGAGGATCCGCGATGAGGCGGGTGTCTACGCATCCGGCGCAGCGATGATGCCTGTCATCGACGGCATCTACTACAATTCCGTTCGGGCGGTCAATGTCGACAGCCATAAGGAAGAGAATTTTGCGATGAATGTGTATTCGGAAAATGCGGAATTCGCACTTTCCAAACAGGGCCTTCTCGACGTGGAGGTCTACGTCAATGAATACCCGGCGCTCACGGGCGAGGAGTGCAGGCTCCTGCAGAGTGAGGGGCGGCTTCGCGAAGTCACCGACAACGCCGGCCTGGTCACCGAGCAGTGGGTGAGGTGGAACGAGGTCGGCACCTTCATCACGGAAAACGGAAGTTCCCGCTCGTTCATCACGGATCGAAGCAAAGGCACGGTCATGTTCGGAAACGGCCGGAAGGGCAAGATCCCTCCGGTTTCCAATATCGACAATGTGAAGGTCATCTACACGACCGGCGGCGGGAAGCGGTCGAATGCGGAGCCCGGCAAGATCGACTCCATGGAGCGATCGATCGGATTCGTCAGCTCGGTCACGAACCCGAAGAGATTTTACGGCGGATGTGATACGCAGACAGTGTACGAGGCATTGCAGCACAGCGCAGTCATGCTCAGCACGCAGGGGAAGGCAGTCACGGTGAGGGACTTCGAGGAGCTCGCATTTGCCGCATCGCGGAGTATCGGAAAGGTGCGCTGTTTCAAGGGAAGAAATCTCCGGGGAGAGCCGGAGCGCGGCGCGGTGACACTCGTCGTGCTCAAGGATGGCGACTGCGATTTCTGCACGCTGCGCCGGAAACTGGCGGACTACATGCTGCCGCGGATCGCGGGCATTCTGGCATCCTCGGGGAAGTTCTACATCACGGAGCCTTCATTTGTCAAAATGAACATCAAGACGGAGCTTGCAGCCACAAGGCTCGAGGGGATCTTCGAGCTGAAACGCAGAGCGGAACAGTGCATCCGTGAATGCATTGAGTCCTACGCGGGACGCGAGGGTTCGAACAACTGGCTTCTCGGGCGCATCCCGAACGAGCAGCAGATCCGGAGCGCATTGCTTCGCATCAAGCGGGTGGAGTTTATCCGCAACATCAAAATCACCGCCTTTGTCTCCGGAGCGGGCGGTTACGTGGAAACGGACATCGATAAGCTGAAGGAGATGCCGTACATTCTGCCGGTGTGCGGGGAAAGTGACATCAGCATCTCGCTGGTGTGACGAAAGAGAGCGCGGGAGCACGCGACAGTTGCTGGCCGCAAGCGGCAGGAGGTATACGGCAGGGAGGACATTTTCCTGACCGAACAATTCTACTGGGAGTAACAACATGTTACCTGATCTTGATCTTGACAACGAACGCTACGACGATATCCTCGACAGCGCCAGGAATATGATCGTGAGCACATACCCGGGGTGGACGGACTTCAACTACCACGACCCCGGTGTTACCATGCTCGAGATGTTTGCCTGGCTCAAGGAGATCCAGCAGTACTATCTGAACCGGATCGGTCCCGAGAATATCGAAAAATACCTGAAACTCATGGGCGTCCGGCGCCGCACGAAGAAACCCTCGCGGACGGCGGTGTGCATCCGCTACAGTGAGGACATCGTGGCGGGGCAGGGCACGAAGCTGTACGCGGGCAATATCTGCTTCGAGGCCGATCGAAGGACGTACGTTTCGTCGGCGCAGATTGTCTGCTGCATCAGTCGGAACGACAGGAACAGTCATATCGTTGAGGGCAGCGAGCTCTCCTTCGGCGGGAGCCTTCGCATCAACCCCTTCCCCGCGGGAGGGAACGGAGAGTTCCTCATCGGATTCGATAAGCCCCTTAAGAGCGGGGAGGATCATCTGATCTACTTCGGGCTGAGCGACTCCGGTACCGTGGCGCGCAACCCGGTGACCGACCCCGGCAGTTTCATTCCGCTCACGGACATCGCGGCGGAATACTACAGCGGGTTTTCGTGGGAGCCGCTTGAGATTACTGACGGAACGTACGGATTCCTGAATTCCGGGAGCATCACATTCCGGCTTTCCTCGGAGCATACGGGCAGCAGCGTGCTCGGCAGAAAGGCTTACTACATCCGGTTCCGTCTGGCCGGCGGCGAGTTCGACGAGCTGCCGTCGATCCGCAGCATCAAATTCAACCTGATGCCCGTGACGCAGCGGGACACCCTGGCTGAGTGCTTTGACATGCCGGTGACAGGCAGGATCACGACACTGAGCGATCTTTCCGTGATGGGCATCAGCAACGTATGGCTGAAGGGCAGCGATGGATTGTACACCGCCGTGAAAAATTTTGAAAAGAGGATTGACCAGACGACAGGTGCCGTCACATACAAGATCGCGGGGCAGAAAAATGCGGAATCGGTGAGGATCGTCAATCTTTCCGTTGACCATCTCGAGCGCATGGAGGTCGGCTACGGAACGGGACTTCCGTATCAGGAGTACGACCTCGGGGACACCGGTCTGGAGTATGAGACGTTCACGCTCATGACCGAGTTGCCCGCCAGCGGCGGACGGTTTGTGGAGTGGAAGAAAGTCCGGGATTTCTCTGGCTCGGGAAGCGATGATTTCGTCTATATCTTTGACAGCAGCAGGGGCGTCGTCCGGTTCGGCGACTGCATCCGGGGTATGGCCCCCGAGGGCAGGATCTTCATTGTCGGCTGCTCGCGGACTCTCGGCGCAGACGGCAATGTGTCTGCCGGCAAGATCAACCAGCTCGCTGCCGACGGGAACGAGGAGATCGAGATCTCAAATCCCTTCCGCTCCGAGGGCGGTTTCGCGGAGGAGTCGGACGAGGAGTGCTGTGTCAGGGCATACCGCATGCTGCGCTCCACTGAAACGCTTGTCACCGACGAGGACTGCGAGACGTTCATATCGCATGTGCAGGGCCTCAAGATTGAAAAGTGCAAGGTCATCCGCATGGAAGGTCAGGCCGACAATGTGACCTCCGTCGTTGTGAGACCGTACTCGCCCGACGGAAGGGGAGTGCCGGGTGAGCGGTATATCAAAAACATTCTTGCGGCGGTGGAACCCAGGCGGCTTCTGGGTACCTGCTTCCGGATCGTGAGACCCGAGTATTCGGCGGTGACCGTGTTTGCGGACATCGTGGTCTCGCGCAGTTACTCCGATGCGAGGGAGACGGTACAGCGGACGATCGAGGAATTCTTTGAATCGCTGAGGGACGGCTTCGGCGCGAAGATCATTTACAGCCGACTCTACGAGCTGATCGATCGGCTCGACTGCGTACTCAACGTCAACATGCTGACGCTGGAGACCGACGGCAGCGGCGCGAAGCGGACGCGCGAGGGCGACCTCCTGCTCTCGCCGAACGTGACAGCGTATCTTGACGAGACAGAGCTGACCATCACGATCGGCTGATCCGCCTGAGACGGAACCGGCAGATGCCGTGACGGAACTACAATCCGGTGCCGCAGCGCCGGAGAAAACGGTCCCTGCGGGACAGGGATGCACAAGGAAACGGACAATGAGAGAGAAACTGAAGTATTTCATCATCAACAAAGCCTACGATTACAACCGCGGCTTCTATGAAAACATGACCGTGCGCGGAAACGGGCTCTGCTTCTCCTCGGACAGCGGATCGGGAGTCGGAAAATTCCTGACCCGGGTGTTCGACTCGGGCCAGCGCGGGTTGAACTGGCACCGGCTCGTGATCAACACGGAGAACTGTGAACCCGAGGCGCTTCGGATCACCGTGTACGCCTGCGACAGCGGGTCAGTACGGTACCGGGGAAACGCGATACCGGTCGAGGAGTTTATGGAGCTTGAGGGGATTTCCCTTGAGGACCGGCTCTCGGCGCTGGCGCCGTACGTTGTGCGAAAGGTCTCAGGCGTGACCGATGTCCTTCTGCACTACGTCAGCGGACGGTTCTTCTGGGCGTACATCGAAGTGTACAGCCCTGGCGGCGGGAAAGCGGCGCGGATCGACAGTGTGAAGATCTACCTGCCGTCGGCATCGTGGATCGACCATTTGCCTGCCATCTACCGCGCGGGCGACGGGGAGACTCACTTCCTGGAGCGGTACCTCGGGATCTTTCAGACAGTTTACGAGGAGCTGGACGCAGAGATTGCCGACATGGCAAACCGATTCGACCCGGAATGCGCCGAGGCGGAGTTCCTCGAGTGGATCGCCGGGTGGCTGAACATCCGGGACACGAAGATCTGGACCGAGGAGCAGATGCGAAAACTGCTGATGAAGGCGGTCCGGCTGTATCGCCGGCGGGGCACGAAGGAGAGCCTTTCGGAAATGATTGAGCTTTACACCGGCGAGAAACCGTTCATCGTCGAGGGCTCCGACGTCGGGGAACTCGCAGACCGTGCGGAGTTCAAGGAATTGTTGTCATCGCTGTACGGGGCCGACCCGTCGACGGTGACGGTCATGATCCAGCCGGGGCATGACACGGAGGTCATTAAGCGGATCGCGATGGAAATGCTGCCGGTCACAGCGGAACTGAACCTGATCGAACTGGATCCGTACATTTCGCTCGGTAAGCACGCGTACCTCGGCGTGAACAGCGGAATCGGGGCGTACAAGCCCGCTGTGCTTGACGGCCGGTCGAGGCTCACGCTGACGGCGCTCGGCGGCACGCAGAGCGAGGACGATCCGGACGAGGACAGGGACCCGGAGGACGGATAGCCGGAAGACAGAAGCAGACGAGGCGTGCCACACAGGCAGCCGGTGAGGATATCAACAGCATCTACGAAGGAGGAACGCCGAAACGGCGGAAGCGGGAACAATGAAGAATACGCAGCTCTATCCCTTTGAAAGAACCAAATACTACTATGGAATGCTCTTAAGCGTTGATGATTTCAATGCAGAGCAGAGATACATGAATGACAAGCGCAGGCTGGTCAACCGCCTCATCCACGGGATGGGCGTGGTGTGCGGCCTGAATGTCGTGCGTCTTGATGACAGTACGATCTCGGTTGAGAGCGGTATGGCGCTCGACAACACGGGACGCGAGATCGTGGTCGACGTCCCCGTGACAAAGAAACTCTCGATGATCAACGGGTACGAATCCGCCATGAACAACGGGAGCAACGCCTACGTCTATCTCTGCCTGGAATACAACGAGGGAGAGCGCGGTGCGTCCTACAGCATCGCGGACAGCGAGGGCAAAGCCCCGAGCGGAAAGATCCGCGAGAATTATAACCTGTATCTCACCTCGTCCGAGCCCGACGACAGCATCGACCAGGTGCGCGATTTCGGGGAGCAGACCGTGACCGTGTTCAGCAATGACCAGCTCACGATCCGCCATATCACGCCGCGGTATGTCAATCCGATGATGCCCGTGGAACTGCGGGTGGAGATTGAGACGTTCACCAAGCAGTTTGCCGCATTTTCCTATGACGTACAGCTCGTCTGCCTGAACAACGAGGAGGACAGCAGCTCCGTACTCACCGTAAAATTCAACGAGTCGCTCTTCGACAAGAGCGGCTGGTACTCGCTCTCGTACAAGCTCCGTGCGACCAACGTGACCGATACGGCCGGCACGGTCAAGGTCGATCCGACGACGTTCACGCTCGCCTTCGACAAGGTTCCCGCATCCGGGGACATCGCCGGGACGTCGTCCGTCTCGATCATTACGGACAGCGTGGAGGACGCGGCGATCCGGGCCAGCTACGAGCGCGACATGGACACCCTGCTCCGCAGCACGATGGGGCACCGGCTGTACCTCGCGAGGATCAACATGGTGAACGCCGGCGGCACGGCGATCATCGAGGATGTGCTGAACGTTCCGTTCCATCAGTATGTGGCGAGCGGCACGATGCTGAGCGCCCTGCTTCGGATGTGCAGCGGCGGAGCCGATCTCATCGAGGGAGCGCCGGCGGAAGGCAAGAACACCGTGATCCCGAAGGCTTCGGACAAGGATATCGCGAGCGGTGTCTGCCGGATCGACCTAAGCTCCGGAAGTCTCAAGAACAAGGTGTTCTACTCGGAGGAGATCACGCATGGGCTCGGGCTCGGAAGCGTGACAATCCAGCTTGGCGTTACCACGAAGGACAAGAAGACGGTCTACGGCGACATGAAGGTCTTCAAGGACGACTGTCCGCAGATCGTGCTCGCCGCCAAAACGGATCCCTCGCGAGGCAGTTTCGTCATCGGGCTGATGACAGTCACGACCGTGCTTGACGACTATATTGATGTCAAATGGACTGCGATCCGCGATGCGGACGAGGCTGTCAACGAGAAGAACAACATGAAGATCATGATCAAGCCGAACTCGCTGATCATAAAGCCGAAGGAGAACCGGTACCTCGAGGCGGTCTGCGTCAACATGACCAACAAGACGATCCGCTGGTCGGTAGTTCCGGAGACGGGCGGCAGCATTGACCAGAACGGTCTCTACACCGCGCCTTCGTCGGAGGGCGTTTACGAGATTGTCGCCCAGAGCGCGGCATACCCGGAGATCAAGGCCTCCATCATGGTGGTCGTGAGAGAATAACGGGCGGGTTTATTTTTCGAAAGAATAACGAGGAAAGGAGGATCTGCCGAGATGATCAGTACTTTTGAAACGGATTATCCCATTACTGCCGTGCGGGAGACAAATGAGACGTACAACAGTTACCTGTGTCGCAACATGCGGGACGGCGGTCTCTGCGGGATACTCAGCATTCATGATAAGAGTCTGTTCCCGTCGATTGTCAGCTGGCTGACCGACGCGGTGGATCCCGATGCATTTACCGATTTTATCGAGTACTTCATGTTCAACGACGATCTGTGCATCGTCATGAAATACACGCAGGGGCTTACGCTCGAGAAGAAGCTTACAACGGAAGCACTCTCGCTGGCGGAACGTCTGGAACTCGGCAGGAAAATCCTGGAGCGGGCAGTACTTCTTGATATTCCGGAGTACTTTCTGGACAAATGTTTTTCGCCGAACTGCATCATGGTGGAGCCCGATCTGACGGTCAGCTTCAATTACCCGATCGAGGACATCATGAAGGACCGCAACTGCTCGGCGAAAGCCAACACGGAGCGGGTGCTGCGGCTGCTGTTCACAAGGGAGCTCCAGAGGAAGGTGCCGGAGGTTCTGATCCGGTTCTTCGACCGACTGCCTGAGCTGACAGAAGGGAACATGATCGATCTGTACAGCGAGTATTACGCGCTCTGCGTTGCGCTGGAAGGTTACGACGCCGACTCGGAGCAGCCGAGGACGTTCAGCTACCGCTTGTGGGAAGGCTTCAAGAAATGTTTCCGGAAAGTGAAGACGGTCCTCATTGTGCTGCTGGTCATGGTAGCCTTCGGGTATCTGATCTACACGATGTTTGACACCGGGAAAAGCAAGGTGAAAGAACCGCATTTTGACCGGATCGGGACCGTTAAGATTGATAAGAACAGGTGAGTGAAACGATGAATCTCGATTTTTTATCCGCATTTAAGCTGTTCTTCAAGAAATTCCAGAGAATTTTCGTCACTCCCGTAATGCTCTTCTTCCGGGGGATCATGCGCAAGCTCAACCCCCAGAATATCGCGGGCAAGGTTGCGGGAGATGTCAAGGACGGCGTCAAAGGCATAACCAAAAAACCGACGGATGTCAAGCAGTACGCAGTGATCGGCGACCGGTATATCGCAAAGAAACTGCTCGTTCTTCTTGTGCTTCTCATCATAGGCATCATCCTCGTCTGCATCAAGTTCCTGAGTCCGTGGATGATCAGCAAGTGGTTCACAAAGTCCATGTGGGTGAACAGTGCGGAATGCGCGGAATACACGGGCAAGGTCAAGCTGTATGACAGCGTCGAGCATGATGTCCTGCTGTTCGAGGGAAGACTGGATGTCGGCAGGATTGACGGCGAAGGGACGCTCTACGATTATGACGGCAATCTCGTCTACATCGGCAATTTCGTGGTCGGAGAGTACTCGGGCAAGGGAAAATTATATTTTTCGGACGGGACACTGCAGTACGAGGGGGATTTCATTTCCAACCTCTTTGAAGGGCTCGGGACGGAGTACTACGCCAACGGCGATGTCCGCTATATCGGCGGCTATTCGGCGGGGCAGTTCAACGGAAGCGGCAAGCTCTACGACGAGAAGACGGGCAGCCTTCTGTATGACGGAGAGTTCACGAACGGCTTCTACAACGGAACCGGCACTCTGTACAATCTCGAGACGCGGAAAATCATATACAGCGGCCATTTTGTGAGTGGCGTGATCGACGGCAAAGGAACACTGTACGACGAGGTCACCGGCAAGATCCGGTATGAGGGCGAGCTGAGCGAAGGTGAATTTAACGGTGAGGGCAAATATTACGAGGATGGCAGTCTGAAGAAGGAAGGCACCTTCAAGGACGGAGTCCTGGACGGCAGCGGCAAGATCTACGAGGGAAAGAACCTGCTCTACGAGGGTGAGTTCACGGACGATGTTTATAACGGCAAAGGAAAGCTGTATCAGTACGGAAAGTTGTATTATGACGGTGATTTTTCCATGGGCGAGCGCCAGGGACAGGGCACGTTTTACAACACCGCCGGTGTGGTGACCGGCAGCGGTACCGTGAGCGGAGACACCGTGATCACGGGAACGACGACCATCTATATGGAAAGCGGCATGCCGCTGTATGTCGGCGAGGTTGAGGAAGGCATCTACAGCGGCAACGGCAAGCTTTACAGCGAGAAAACCGGTGACCTGCTCTACGATGGAGGATTCAGCAACGGGATCTACAACGGCACCGGAAAACTCTACGACGAGTCGACGGCCGATCTGATCTACGACGGCACGTTCAAGGACGGAAAATACGACGGCTCCGGCAAGCTCCGTAAGGATGGCGTTCTTATTTACGACGGGGAGTTTGCGGACGGCAAGTACCACGGCAACGGCAAACTTTACGAAAAGGGCAAACTTCGATACGAGGGCGGTTTCGCAATGGGTGAGTACAGCGGCACCGGAACTCTCTACGATGACAGCGGCAATGTTGTGGCGAGCGGTGAGCTCGGCGACGGCGGAGGTGTCAAGACCGGCGAGACGCGCGTGTATGACAAGAAGGGCCGGCTCGTCTACGACGGCGAGGTCAAGGACGGTATCTACAACGGTTCCGGCAAACTGTACGATCCAAGCACCGGGAAGCTGATCTACGAAGGCGGATTCAAGGACGGAAAATACGACGGTCAGGGTCTTCTGTACAGCAAGGGTGTGTTGCAGTTTGAAGGCACGTTCCGTGCGGGCAAGAAGGTCGGCACCGGAATCTACTACGATACGGACGGTACGATTTCCGCCAGCGGAACCCTCGATGAGAACGGCAATGTGGTGACCGGTACTGTTGTGATCAAGAAGAACGGCAAGACCGTGTACTCCGGCGAGATCAAGGACGGCAAATACGAAGGTTCCGGCAAGCTCTACGACAGCAACGGCAAACTTCTGTATGACGGTCAGTTTTCCTTCGGTTCCTACAATGGCAACGGCCGTCTCTTCAACAGCAAGGGAAGCGTCATCTATGACGGTGGCTTCTACATGGGCAAATACGACGGCTATGGAAGAGAGTTTTTCGACAGCGGAAAACTGAAATACATCGGCGAGTTCCGGCTCGGTGAGTACTACGGCAAGGGCGTGTTGTACGACAAGAACGGCAATGTGGTCTTCGATACGACCGTTACCACGCCTGAGAGCAAGGACAGCGGAACGGGAACGCAGGGACAGTAACCCCGATAACCCGGATCTGCGGGGAGATTGACAAGAAGCGAAAGGACAGCAGACATGTCAAATTACAACATTGTTTCAGAGACAGGCGAGGCTTTGGTGAAGTTGCTTCGCGAGGGGATGGTGCCGGACATCATCCCGAACAGCGAGGGGATCGGCGTGTGCCATCCCGCTGACAGAGGGGACATCAGCCTCGGGATATGCCTGTATGACATACGGCGCAACAGCGACATTATTCAGACGGACCGGATTGCGGTGGGGACGGATAAGCTGAAAAGCCCGTCCTCGTACGTCGACCTCTATTTCATGATCACGGCATACTCCTCCAGCGACATCAAGTTCCGCATGCTCGAGGAGTCGAAGATCATCGGGCGCGCGATCCAGCTGCTCGAGGGAACGCCGGTTTTGAAGGGCGAAGTGTTCGGAAAACCATTCAGTGAGATGGCGCTTGCACCGAAGATCGAGATGCTCGATCTTGAGACCGAGGAGAAGCACCGCATCTGGAACAGCAATGAACATCCCTACAAGCTCTCGGTGTTCTACAAAGTGTATCCGATTGAGATCGAGTCCGAGAAGATCACGAGCATCACGAGAGTTGTGGAGACCGAGATCACGGTCGGACAGAAGTAAATCCGGGAAAGGAAGGACTATGGAGGACATGCTCAATATTTCAAACCGGGTGCTGTTGCGGGCGAACCTTGCGGTGCTCCTGGTCGACGATCTGACCGGATTACCGATCACCGGCAGCAACGCCAGGGTGTGGATCGCGGGACAGAAACCGCCGGTCAAGAAGAGTGATGGGTGGAACGCATTTCTGGCGCTTCCCGCAGGAGCCTACACTGTGACGGCGGAGGGTGGCATGTACATGCAGACGACTGCGCAGGTCACGATCGACAAGGCAGTGGAGGTTTTACTCATCCGGCTCAGCCCGAACCGTCTCTACCGCGCCCCGTACGACTGTATCCGGGTTGAGGGACACGCCGAACCGAACGCAGACATCACGGTCTATTCGCAGGGGAAGCAGACGGTCTACAAGCTTCAGCGCGACTGCGCGAAAAAGGACACGACTCTGGCGATCTTCCACGGCGGGAGTGCCTCGCTGCAGGGCCGGCTTCTGAAACTTACCGCCCCGGACGGCAAGGGCGAGACGATCCGGATTGACAAGGCATCGGAAGACAAACCGGGCGAGTACACGGTTACCGCACCGGTGGAAAATGCATATCCGAAGATCGGGACGGCGCTGGTTCCCGCGACACAGACGAAGTCGGAGGCGGACGGAAGCTTCTTCGCCCTGGTAAAAACAGGATCCGGTGACTCGGAGATCGTTGTGGAGGTCTCGGGCAAAAAGAACGTGAAAAAGACCTTCCCGCGTGGGGAAGGAAACACCATAACGGTAGTGTTATAACGAGGAGACACGACATTTTCCGGATATGTTTTTACCGGCGAACGGCGTGAATCAAGGAAATGGTTTGCGGGCTGAAACGTCCGCAGCGGAAAAGGAGAAAAACGATATGGGATTTGCAGTATGCGGAGGCGCGCAGATGATGTGTTCTTTCGGAATGGCACCGTCGGCGCTGTCGGTTCTTCCCCAGAATAAAACACTCACAAGTGCACCGATCGCGAATATTATGGACAACAAGCCGATAGTCAACATCCCGCCGTTCGGGATGTGCACCAGCCTGGCAAATCCGACGGTGGCGTCGGCAACCTCGGCCGCTCTCGGCGTCCTGACGCCGATGCCCTGTGTTCCCGTGACGACAGGCCCCTGGGCACCGGGGTGTCCGTCCGTGATGATCGCGGGAAACCCTGCGCTGAACAACACGAGCAAGCTGATGTGTGCCTACGGCGGCGTCATTCAGATTACAAACCCGATGGCAACCACAATCCAGATCCCGTAGGAAACGCGGGAGTTACAGATCGGGAACGCGGAATGGTACGGCGTTCCGTAACGGGAGGAGCAGCAGATGGAAAATGAGACCATGACATCCCAGTCATTTACCAGCGCGGAGGCGGCGCTTCTGAACATCCATGTGTATTTTCCGGGTGACGGAGAACAGACGGGCGACGGGTTGCTTGAGGGACTCGGCGCAATCTTAAAATGCGCCGCGCCGATTGCGGAGAAGTTCGGAGGACGGATCTCCCGCGTGTCCGATGCGGGCATCGGCATTATTTTTGAAAGCGGCTGCGAGAAAGCGCTCAACTGTGCGATCGCGGTCTGCACGGACGGTTCGCTGAGGGGTGACAATAAGCCGTCAGCGGAGTTCACGATCGGAATTCACTACGGAACCGTGACCATGGGAACACTGGGGTACGGCTCTTTCCGGACTTTTATCGCAGTGTCTGCCGACAACGCGATCGCTCGAAGCCTCGGACGGCTCGCCGTCGACTGCAGGGCGCGGATATTGATCACGGAGGCTGCCGCATCGCGGATCCGGGATTTCGGGAACCGCTATACGGCCCGTAGGCTCGGCCTGATCCACAGCAAATACGGGGAGACGGAGCTCAATCTGTACGATGTCTTCGAGGGCGATCCCACCGACAGCAAATACCGGAAGCGAAGGAGCAAGGTTTTCTTCGAGAAGGGTGTGGAACTGTTCCTGAGCGGCAATTACCTGCAGGCGAGATCGTATTTTATCGAGCTGCTCAAGTTCGACCGGAACGACGGACCGGCCAAGGAGTATGTCTTCAAGTGCGATTCCTACATTGCGGACCCGCAGTCCGCGGATAACAGCAGGGTTCTTGCAACAATCTGATCGTCGGCCTTTTATCACGCTATTCAGGGGGCTTATTCAGGATGAAAAAATACAGCAGGATACAAGTGAAAACCTTCTTCATTTTCCTCGCGATGACCCTTATCGTTTCCGTTCTGATCGGAACAGTGATATACGAGGTCATCTACTCCAAGGCGATTGACAATTCGGAGAAGCAGCTTCTTCGGTGCAGCGACTATGTCGGGGACATGCTCAGCGCGGGAACGCTTCAGGGCTGGCTGGATAACGGCGAGGATGCGCAATACCTCGATATCCGGGAGTTTCTCGTGGAAGTGAAAGAGGCCTTCGATCTGGAGGATTTCTTCATCTACAAGCTGTGCTATGACGAAGACGGAAATCTGATGGACGAGGTCATTTTCCTCTTCGATATCATGCCGGATGAAGATTACCGGCCCGTCCATATGACTCTCGGCCAGCATGAGACCGGGATCCGGGAATTTTCGTATATCAAGGACGTTGTCGAGACGGGAGAGCATCAGATCACCGAGGATCTCTCCGAAGACGAGACAGGACCGATGCTGTTCGCATTCGACCCGATCAAGGACAAGGACGGCAAGGTGTTCGCGGTGGTGAGTTTAGGCGATTCCCTGCAGGAGGCACGGGACGATGCACTTGCAGAGATTCTCAAAATCTCGATCATATACGTCGTACTGATGAGCGCGTTCGTGGCGTTCTTCCTGTTCTACATGCATCGCGGCATCATCAAGCCCGTAAACCTGCTTTCCAACCGGATGGACCATTTCGTATCGGACTTTGACGAGGAGCATTATATTCCCGTCACGGAGATTAAGACCGGGGATGAGATTGAGAAGATCTCGGATGCCTACAACAAGATGTCCGAGTCGATCCTCACATACACCAACGATCTGAAGGAGGCAACCGCCGAGCAGGAGAGACTCAAGTCCGATTTTGCGGTGGCCGACAGCGTGCGTTCCGCAACCTCAGCTGAACTCAGTTATCCGGCGTTCCCGGAGCGCAGCGATTTCGATCTGTACGCGAGCCTGAGCCACACGGTCTCCCACAGCTGCAGTTTCTGCAACTATATCATGACCGACGAGGACCACCTTTATATCGTGATCGGCGAGTCCGTCGGCAATACGCTTCCGGCGCTTTTAATGTCCATGCTTGCCTCGACGAACATCCGTTGTCTTGCGAAAATGGGCTACCTGCCGTACCGGATCGCGGCCGAGACGAACGACCAGCTTTGTGCGCTTGAACACAATGACAGCGACCTGAACGTGAGCATTCTGATCGCACAGATTGAACTTAAGACGGGAATCCTTCGGTACGTCAATGCGGGTATGCCGCCGATGCTTGTCAAGTGTCCCGGTGAAGCGTATAAGGCAGAGGAACTCACAATGCAATTCAACCTCGGCGAGATGCGGGGTGTCTCCTTTGACCAGAAGCAGATGACGCTGCAGCAGGGAAGCAGTATCATCCTGACATCCTACGGCGTCAGCGACATGAAGAACGCCGACGGCGAGCGGTTTACCGCGGAGCGTGTGGAACAGGAGATCAATGACATCGGCACATCCCGGTATTACCTCAACGAGATGATCGACGAGCTCGACAGACGGCTCGACGAGTTCCGCGGAGACAGCGCAATCGAGCGCGACACGACAATCGTGGGATTTCGCTATTTCGGATAAGGACGAGGGTATCTATGAACATCAAAGGACTGTATGATTCTTTCTTCGATATGAGCACCATGCTCAAGCCGTATGAGAGCAACGAGGAACATCTCAGCGAACTGTTTCGGCTGCTCGACCTGTGCTTCACGGTCACATCGGTCGCGCGTGGGTTTTCGGGGGAGAATTTTCCGGAGAAAAATGAAACCGGCGACATTTCGGGGTTGACGGTAGCCTCGAAAGACCTTGCGGGCGTACTGCTTTCGGGGAGGACCGACAGTCTGCACGACGGGCTCACGCCGGAGGCGAAGGAGCAGATCGACAATGCGTTCTTCCACGTGGCCTGCAGGCTCAATAAGAGCCGTGCCAAGGGGATGATCCCGCGGTTTGAGATCGTGCGGATGAAGTTCGGCCTCTCGGATCTTGAGACCTTTGCGATGCTGCTCGCGCTGGCGGCCGAGTACGACCGGCGGTACGAGAGCGTGTTCGTCTACCTGCACAACAATACTTCGGATATCTATGCGACGCCGTGGCTCACGGTGAAATTGTACGAATACTTCTACAAGAGGGACGATGCCGATGCGGCGAAGCTTCTTTCGGGCAGTTCCGTGCTGACGCGGTTTCTGTGCAGCCGGGAGTTCCGCAAGAGGGAGCGGAGCGAGAGCTCGCAGTGGCTCGTGCTCTCCCGGAGAGTCAGCGCGTACATCCTCGGAAGGAACGCGATCGATCCCTCGCTGGCGGAGTACGTGACGCTGCGCGACGGTGAATCGGAGTCGGAATACATCCCGATCCGGGAGGAGAAATTCGCACAGGCGGAGGAGTTCTTCAAGGCAAATGCCTTCGTGGACGAAGGTTGTTTTGTGCTCAACCTGTACGGGCCGAAGGGCGTGGGCAGGTGCTACATGGCAACACTTACTGCGGCAACGGTCGGGCTTCGCGTGCTGCGGGTAGACCTGGGCAAACTCTATGATTTCGCAGGCACTTCCATCGACAAATACCTTGACATGATATACACGGAGACGGTTCTCCTCGGAGCGATCCCCTGCTTTGTGAACGACGTTCCGATGAGTGTTTCGGACGGCGAGGGCGGCACGGTTGCCTCCCCCGCGGCGGCACGGGCGGAGTCCGCGATCGCATACCTCTCGAAGCTGTTCCGGTTCATCTTCTGGGTTTCCCCCGAGAAGGCGACCTCATTTTCCGCAGACGGAACGAACTGCGTCGGCATCGAACTGCCCATGCTCACCGCGAACGAGAGGAAGCCGTTCTGGGAGCGGATCCTTGCGGGCAGCGGGCTGGATGCGGCCTCGTTCGCAAACCGCTACATCCTCACGCCGATGTACATCGAGCGCGCGTGCCTCACGGCGGCGGAGTACGCCGGCACGGAAGGGCGCGAACTGACGGCGGCGGATGTCACCGCGGGCGTAAAGCAGCACTCCGTCAACCCGCTCGGCAACTATGCGACCGCGATCAACGCGGTGTTCACCTGGGACGACCTCGTCGTCAGCGACGAGCAGAAGGCGAAGATGAAGATGATCTGCGATCAGGTGCGGTATCGAAGCGTCGTCAACGAGGACTGGGGGTTCCGTCGGAAAACGCCCTACGGGCGCGGGCTCTGCGCACTGTTCTACGGCTCGCCCGGCACGGGCAAGACGATGGCGGTGCAGGTCATGGCCAACGACCTCGGACTCGATGTCTACCGCATTGATCTCTCACAGCTTACGAGCAAGTATATCGGCGAGACGCAGAAAAATATAAGCCAGCTCTTTGAGCGTGCGAAGAACATCAACGCGATGCTGTTTTTCGACGAGGCGGACTCTATGTTTGCCAAGCGTTCGGAGGTCAAGGATTCCAACGACCGCTATGCCAACGCGGATACGGCGTTTCTGCTGCAGAAGCTGGAGGAGCACGAGGGAATTACGATCCTTGCGACTAACTATGTCAACAACATCGATGACGCGTTCAAGCGAAGGATCCGGTTCATGGTCAACTTCGTCTTCCCGACGGCCGATGTCAGACGCAGGCTCTGGGAGACGATCCTTCCCGCCGAGGCGGTGAAGGACGAGCCGCTCGACTTCGATTTCTTCGCGGAGCGCTTCGAGCTCTCGGGAAGCAACATCAAGGAGATCCTCACGAACGCGGCATTTCTCGCGGCGGCGGAGGGGACGGGAATCCGCAACAGCCACATCATCGAGGCTGTGAAACTGAATTTTTCGAAGTATGGCAAGATCCTCACCAACGCTGATTTTGATTATCTCGGAGGGTGAGCGGAAAGGGAACCACGGATGGAGAAGAATCTGAAAGACATTGCCGGTAAGCTGGCGAGCAACAACGAACTCAAAGAGACCAAGATACCGGAAACGCCCGTTGCCGAGGAGCAGAACACGACCGCGGAGGAGCCGGAACCATCGATTGACGAGATCAAGAATATCGCTGCCGAGCAGCCGGAAAGCGGCGTGAAAAAAGAGGCAGCGCAGCCGGAGGCGACGGCGAACAGCGAGCCGGTGGCCAACAGTGATGCGGCTGCGAACAGCGAGGCAGCTGCCGCAGCGAAGAAGGAAGAGGACGCTGACGCGAAGGATCCGGATGCCGTGAAAGCGACGAAGGAAGCCCTGTCCGAGTCGGCAACCAAGGATTCGTCGACCACCGTGAAGGAGACGGACAGCGCGCCTGCGGAATCCGCACCGGCGGCGAAGAGCACGGAGACGGCGAAGGGAGGCCGCAAGGCGGCTCCGGCACCGGCCGACAGAGCAGAGCTTCTGAAGAGAAATCTCGTCACGGCATACAAGACGGACAAGGCGAAGAACGATGCCCTCGAGGCGGAGAAGGTGGCGGCGAAATCGGAAGATGCGGCCGGGAAGAAGGAAGACCCCGTCAGCGCGGCCGTGCCGGATGCCAACCTGAAGAAGAAAGAGAAGGAAACGGAAGAAGCCAAGGCCGGCAAGGCAACCAAGTCCGAAGGCGGCGAGACCGGCAAGGCAGCGACCAAGCCCGAAGGCAGCGGGGCCGGCAAGACCACGACTGCGGAGAGCAAGGAAGAGGCCGCGAAGAAGGAGGAATCCGCAGAGGGTTCCAAGGAAGAGGAAGAGAAGAAATCGCCGTTGGCAGCCATGCTCGGTTACGGCAAGGCGCTGATCGGCAGCGTATATAAGAACTACAAGAACCGCAAGAAGATCAAAGAGAGCAAGACCGTGGACAAGAAGAAAGGTGCGCGGAGAGAGCTCTGGAAGAGCATCGGTGACACGGTGAAGAACCTTTCGGGCGGAGCGACCTCCGGTCTGAAGGCGTTCGGCAGCGAGGAGAGCCAAAGCCTCGGCGGAAAGATCATCGACGCGTTCACGTCCGCAGCGGGCTCCGTCGGAAGTTTCATGTCAATGGCGGCGGGCATCAGCGCCAAGCGGGAGCATAAAAAGATTGCCAGCTCGGCGCAATCCTGGATCGACAAGGTGAAGGGCACTTCGGCGGAGAAGGAAAATGAGCTTTCGAAGAGTGTCAAGAGCGCTCGCGGCACTGCGGATTACGGCGCCAAGCGCAAGGAGAGGAACGATTTCAAGGCCAAGAAGTACGCGATGTCCATGGCCCGTGATTTCAACAAGATCAAGGGCGATCAGATGGTCAAGGGTGGATTCGGATTTGCCACATCGCTGCTCGGAACCGCGAAGAAGGGCATGGCCTTTGCCTCGAAGAGCTTCCTGTCGTCCGAGGTCGGAACGGGACTGAAAATGGGTATGGATGCCCTGAGTTCCGTGCTCGGAAAGATCGGCGAGGCCGTCGAGAAGAAGTCCGATGACAAGGCAGCCAAGGCGAACAAGGATACGCAGCTGAAACATATCGATGACTATATTACAAGCCGGTCGTCCAAACTGGATGTCGGCGAGGATGTCATCTTCAAGGGCATTGCCGAGGATGAGAAGGAGAACTACGGCAAGGGCGAGCTCACCGACAACGAGAAGGCGAGGATCGTCATCGCAAGACTCGGCGTAGATGTCGAGATCACCGACGAAGCTCTCACGGACGAGGAGAAGATGGCCGCGTTCAAGCTGCTGGCGATGAAGAGAGCGAAGAACATACTGAACGCATCGCCTGACACAAAGAAGGCGATGCTGCGGTCGCTCGGACTCGGCGAATCGGCGACGGCGGAGGATGTTGTCGCATCGATGATCGGAGAATAAGGAGGGATTACTGAGGAACTGCGGAGTTCATCATAGTTTCTCAGACGAATCGCGTGAATGCGCAGTGGAATGCCTGCTTGGCGGGCGCTCATTTTCAGAAAGGAGAAACGGATGCCGGGACCAGAAGTAATACCTGTTAATGAGGGTGAAAATCCAGACAGCACCCCCCCTAAGACCACCGGTAATCCCGGCGGTATGGGAACAACTGCATCGGCGACGGGAGCCGCCAATCTCGCTGCAACGGGCAGCGGGAGCGGAGCCAAAACATCTTCGGCGGAAGTACCCGGCGGAGAAGGCACTGTTTCGAAAAACATCCCTGCGGATGACCCGAATGCGCCGAAAGGTAAGGACGCAGCAGCCGAAGTACCCGGAGGAGCAGCGCCGGAGGACGAGGACGCTGCAGCTGAAGTACCCGGAGGAGCGGCGCCGAAAGCCGCATCCGAAACAACGAACCCTCCCGGAGGGGGAGCAGCGCCGGAGGACGAGGACGCTGCAGCTGAAGTACCCGGAGGAGCGGCGCCGAAAGCCGCAGCCGAAACAACGAATCCTAACGGAGGAGGAGTAGCGCCGGAGGCCGCATCAGCCGAAACGACCACAACGGAAGACGCCGGTGCTGCCGCAGGTATAAGGAAACGTGCCGAAAGGGATGCCCGCTCAGGCAGCGCACACAGGTCGGATACCCGGTATGATGCTGAGCCAACGCGCATGGAAGTGCTGAGGCAGCGGCTTGTTGTTGAGCACCAGGAAGACAAAAGAACCAGAGAAAAAGCCCTGGAGGAAGAGGAGGAAGAACGCGACAGTATTAAGCATACAAAACGAGTGTCCCGCAATCAAACGGCAGATGACATAGCGTTTTATTCCGGCCTTCTGGGCACTACCGGCGTGGTAACCGCAGCGCTGGGACCCACAGTATTGGAGAAGCTCGGCGACAGTGACATGGAGAAAATGGCCAGACGTGCGCAGAGCAGTGACATGAAACGCGAGAACCTTACAGATGATGAGAAAACTTTCCAGGATGCTTTTAACTGGATCGGACTTGCCGGCAATGCAATCGGGGCGATCAGCAGCGGAATAAAAACAGGATCAAGCATATACCGTGCCAGGACTGACAAGAACAAGCACAAACGCCGCACTGCCAGATTCCGGGCACTTTCCGGGGCATTTTCCATGGGTGGAAGCATAGCTGCCGGTTTCGGTAATGCGGAAAACCTCGGACTGATCGACGGATGGGGAATGGAGCGCGGGAGTGATGCACGGAAACGGGGCGGCATCGCGGATATCATTTCCGGAATCGGCGGCATGGGAGACAAGGTTTTCGATTATCTGGGAAACCTTCAGGAAGCGCACGGGTATTCTTCTGCTTCGGGTGCCATCGGAGAATACCTGAAAGGCGTTAAAAGAAAAAGTACCACAGCTGACACCGGATCGAGGGAAGAGGAGGATAACGGTGATATTCCCGACACTCTCCCGGGCAATGCGAAAGCGGCACCCAAGAAGGCCGGACTGGACGAGTGGAGAAAGCGTAAAACTGCAAAGGCTCAGAAATATGCCATGGAGCAGGCTAAGAACTTCAACGATGTGAGGACAAAGAACCCGCTCAAAGGTGCTATAGGCGCAGTCGGAGGCATCGCGGGAGGGCTTGGATCCATATTGACCGGAATCTCAAAGGGTGGCGGAGGGCTAAGCAACGAGCTCGGGGCAATCGGCTCGCTGTTATCTATGATCGGAGGGGGGGCTAAGGCTCTGGGGGCAGTGGTCGACAAAGGGATTGATAAGAGCGAGGAAAACCGACTGCATCGGGAGAAAGAGGATGTTATCGCAAGCTATCTTGGCGAAAAAACAGGCAAGATAAAGGAAGAAGCGAAACGCGTCAGCCTGAATGACATCGAGAAGGAAGCTGTCGGAGAAGATACGCTTGATCTTACGGACGATGAGGCGAGGACAATCGCAATCATGCGCCTCGGTGTTGATTTACCTGACAAAAAAAGTGACCTTTCCAAGTTAAAACACGATAGTGCAGTATTTCAGAAAATCACGGAAAAACGTGCGAAGAACATTCTTTTGTCAGAACCTGAGGAAAAAAAGGCGATG
Source organism: uncultured Lachnoclostridium sp. (assembly GCA_946415315.1). Lineage (GTDB taxonomy): Bacteria > Bacillota > Clostridia > Lachnospirales > Lachnospiraceae > ISDg. The sequence continues at coordinate 47,749 of CAMKRZ010000017.1, forward strand.
CTTACGTCTCTGGGACTTGACGAAGACGCCGCACTCGAAGACGTTGTCAGGGCGCTCAGTGCCGGATGGGATCCGAGTGTCGGTTTGGTGGACAAAGCCACGGTTCCGGTCAAGCAGAAAGGTAAATCACTTAAGAATAAGATTTCGAGATTCTTTCATCGTCATTGATCCCGATCATACATGCCGGCTTGAGCGGGCATATGTTTCATGATCGTGACGGAAGAAAAAGAAAACAGGTACGGAGGTACATACATGGACAAGACAGGTGCGAAAGAATATCTCGCGGAAATTGCGAATCTGATCGAGGACGGCATTCACGAGGCGGCCATCGACAGTACGGAGGACGGAGCGGTGCTTCTGATGACGGCGGCATCCCCGTTTGCCGAGGAGGGGGAACTCGCATATTCGGTCTCGTTTGAAGAGTTTAAGGCCGATATGTACATTTTCCAGATTATGATCTTCACGTTCACGAACATTCCGGAGGAACGGTTCGATGAGTTGCGGGTCGTCATCAACGCGCTGAATTCGCGCATCAATCTCGGCAATTTCGTGCTGTTTGAGGAGTCCAACGCGGTGTTCTTCAACCACAGTTTCCTGCTTGACGAGACTGCCAACGCGGCCGTCGCCGCGCGCATCCTTCTTCGGAGCATCGGTTTGATGGAAAATGCGGTGGTGAACGCAGGGCAGTGGCTGTTACAGCTGCTTGCCGGGGAATGCACCGTAGAGGAAGTTATGGACGCGCTTGACAGAGAGGAGGAGTGACGAAAATGATGGAGAAAGAAGCTTTGACCGATCTCATCATGGAACATCTTGAGGCAATCGGGATACCCTGTGAACTGGAAGACATTGCCGGCAAGGAGGCAATCGTTGCCGAGTATACCGGAGAGAACGGCGAACTGCCTGAAGACTGCTCGATCACGGTGGAAAATCTGACGGAAGACTCGACGGAGATTAACATCCTTGTCACTGTTTTTTCGGGGCTGGACGAGGTTTCGACCGTCAATGTCGCAAGGGTTGTCGGTGAACTGAACAAGTTCCTGCAGATCGGAAGCTTTTCCGTGATCGACGACGGTGCGCTGTTCCTGAACTATTGTTTTGTGGTGGATGAAGAGATGGGCGTCAACAACATGCTGGCTGCATTTCTCGCGTCGCTGGACGCTGTTTCGGCAGCGGCGATCGACGCCAAGCAGCAGCTTCAGCCGCTGATCAAAGGGGAGACTACGGTGGAGCAGCTTCTGGAGGAAGGGCTGTACGTGGAGCAGTGACGGGAAACGGGACGATACCTTGATAAACATGGGGAGGTTAGAACATGCGTTTCTTTGACGAGGATTATGTCTATGATGATTACGGTGGCATCACGCTGCGCCCGGATCATCCGAACCGTACAACAACGACAACGGGGTCGGTAGGCGGCGCCAATCCCACGGATCATTTGTCACCGGAAGAAACTGCGGCCAATGTTGCTCCGACAAAAGAACAAGGTAATTCTGTACGACCGAAATCGACTTCAGACGCTGATGCGAATGATTCCGGAGCGGAAGGTTCCAAACCGGCTGCTTCCGGTGATGCAGCAGTTGCGGCAGCGGCGAAGCCAAAACCGAAGCCGATTCCCATGCCTGACGGCCCGTTTATTCCCTTCAACAGAGCTGAGATGCTGCAGCGAAATCTGGTAATCCGGCGCCGCAGGGAAAAAGGATTGTCGGATGATCATGAGGAGCTTCCGCAGGATCCCAAGAAATCCTGGGGAAAGAGAATATCTGAGGGCTACGACAAAGTCGATCTGGTAATTGGTGCTGTTCAGGACGGAGAGAAACTTGTCAAGGATGTTTCCGATATTCAGGGCGGAGACATGAAAGCAGTGGACGATGTCTTCGGAATTGCGTCTATTTTTACAACCGGAGCATCGATGGTCAACAGCATCTACAAGACCCGCAATAACGTAAAAAGGGCGAAAAATGCCAAGAATCGGCAGAGACGTCATCAGGCAGAGCTTTCCGTTGCGGGCAATGCCGCAAGTCTTCTTTCAAGCACCCTGTCAATCACTTCCAAAAGCATGAAGTATTTGGGCAGCGGAACCAGTGAGCAGAAGGACACCATACAGGCTCTCGGTCTGATGTCTTCCTTGTTGGGTGTCGCCGGGAGTGCGGCAGGTATGCTCGCAGCCCGCAGCGGAAGGAATGAGAACCGGCGCATTGCCAGGGATACCGGAAAATGGTCTCAGGAAGCGAGAGAAGCAGACAAATTCAAACCAAACTATGCAGCCAATCTTTCAAGGAACATCAAGGATGATTCCCAAAAAGCCAACCGCGACGCGCTGAAGCAGGAAAGAACAGACTACAAGGCAAAAAAATACGCGATGGGCATGGCTCATGATTTTAACGAGATGAAGGGGTCTCAGTCGCTGCGCGGCGGATTCGGAATGGGCAAATCGGTCCTCGGTTTTCTGACGTCTGCAACGAAAGCGGCTACAGGCAGTACCGGAATATGGAATACAGCGGGAGGGAAGATAGCATCCCTTGTATTGGACGGTGCCAGCACGCTTTTGAAGTATGCCGGAAAAGTACACGACAAGGCTTTGGAAACCTCGGCGAAAATGGAATCCGACGATAAGAAAGTGAGGTCGGTTGATGACTACATCAGAGACAAACTGGCCAACCTTCAGATCAGCACGGATGAGATGTTCAAAGATGTTCCTCAGGATGAGCGGGCCAACCTCGGAAACGCCGAACTCAGCTTGAAGGAGAAAAAACGCGTTATCATCGCAAGACTCGGTCTGGATATCAAGATTACCGATGAAGAACTGAGTGATGAGGAAAAACTGAATGCGTTTAAGCTTCTGGCGATACGTCGTGCCAGAAACATTATGAATGCTTCCGGTGCAACAAAGAAGCAGATGCTTCGGGCTCTCGGACTGGATGAGAGCGCAAGTGAGGGAGATATCGTGAAAGCGATGACGGGAGAGTAAACAAAACTTGTGAGAGGAGATCCTCTATGAGAATGGTTCAGGGTACAACAGAGTCAGGCGGGTCAACGCAGCAAGAGACTGCAGGAAAGCAGCGTGATCAAACAAAGCTCCCGCAGGGTACCGAAGACGCCACCATTGTCGACGATAGCTCTAATTCGGCACCGCTTTCTCCACCCGGAGACTCGGGAAAGCCTTCGGCAGCGGCAGCAGCGGCTTCTGCAGAGCCAACGGAAGCGGATCCAGCGGCAACAGTGGCTCCGACGGTTCCTGCAAATCAGAAAACCGGACAGCCGGCGGCAGTGAATTCAGCAGCAGCGGCAACAGATCCGGCGGCAGCGGCAGCACCGGCAGTTCCTGCAGATCAACAGGGAGCAAACGGCAACGGAGCACCGGTAGCGGCAGCACCGGCAGTTCCTGCAGATCAACAGGGAGCAAACGGCAACGGAGCACCGGTAGCGGCAGCACCGGCAATTCCTGCAGATCAGCAGGGACAGGGAGCAAATGGCAACGGGGCACCGGCTCCGGCAGCACCGGCAGCAGCAAATCCTCCTGCTATGCGAGCACATGGTATGAATCAAGTATGGAATGTGCTTGTCAAGGGATATCGGGATCGACATCAGGCAAGACAACTGCAGGATGAAGAGAAAGTTCCGGGAGCGTCTGTGGCCAGTCAGATTTCTCTTTGGAGCGGCGTAGGGGCCGGTATTCTGAATACAGCGGCTTCCGGTCTTGTTGTACAGAATGGTCTGGATGCTGCGCATATGGATAAAAGCTTCGATCCTAAAAAACCTGTCAGTAAAGATAATCAAAAATACGATCCGGAAAATCCTACCGATGAGATGAAAACAAGGTCCATGCAGGCTAACTGGATTCGCGGGGCAGCGGGAGTAGCTTCTTTGATTTCGACAGGTGCGGGATTGTATTCTTCTATCCGGGGGATTAGAACAGCGAGGAGAAATAAGCAACGGAACAAGAAGAGAAAGGCGCAAATTGACACTGCTGCCGGAGTGTTTGGAGCCATAGGCGGTTTGGCCTCGACTACATCAGCGTTCATGGGCGCAGGAAATGCAAACGCAAAGGCAACCGGTATTGTCGGAATTGTAGGTACCGGTTTTGCAGGCTTAGGCAGTTTAATACGGACGGGAGGAGCAATTGGCCACTCTATTCATCACGGAAAAGTGGCATATAGCGCGGGTAAGATCAACGAGGCGAGCAAGCAGACCGATCCAAATGTACTGAGTGCACCTGCACATGCGACATCCAAAATAAACGGCGACCCTAACAACAAGGATTCTGCCAGAGCTGCAGCGAAAGCAAGGCTGTATGCGATGGAGCAGGCAAAAAACTATAATAAAGCAAAAGCAGTACAGGAAGGAGTCAATGCAGCAACGGAAGGAATTCTGGGTCTGGGTTCCATCGCAATGGGACTCATAGGAGGTATCAATTCACTGGCAAACAGCAAGCCTGATGCTGCTACTTTGAAAATGAGAGGCGGACTCGGAATAGGGGCTTCTTTGTCGAAATTACTCGGTACTGCTGTAGGAAAAATAACAAATAAAGTAGCCGCATCCAAGAGTAAAAACAGGATGCATGAGGTTGTTGACGGGTATATACAAAAAAAGAAGAGCAGTATAGTCAGGGAAGCAGGAGACAAACTTGATAACAGCAACCCAAGAGACCCGCAGAAACTGAATCAACAGGAGCATGATCTGGTCACGAACAGTGATAAGATCCAGGAAAAAATCGCTATCGCCAGACTGGGTATAGCGCTTACACTGGATACAAGCAGTATCAGCGAAGATATCTACAAGAAAGCGTTTAAAGAAATTACGTTCCGTCGTGCGCAGAACATTCTCAATTCAGGCAATGAGAAGGATAGATTACTGGGGGCGCTGCATTTACCGACCACCGCTTCGGTAGAGGAAGTCGCAGAAGCGCTCGGATATGAAGGGTAACAGTTATAAGCGGGAAGAAGTCATTGGATATCGCAGAAGCATTGGGGTACGAAGAATAACTATGTCTTATAAATTTTTCGGAAAATTGAAACACACCTTTCCAAAGCCATCCCCGTTCATCCGGCGCGAGTGCAGGACAGTTGACGGATCGCCGGTGCTGATCGTCGCCTGCGCAGGATGGGGCAAGACTTCGTATCTTGCACAGCTGGCGGAGGAGAACGAGGACAGCGTCTGTATCAGTGTGGGTGTGGAGGATAATTCCTGTGGGAGAATGATCGAGCTTCTTGCGGAGGCGCTTCCCGAAGCGGGAATTGTGCCTGGTGTTGTGCGCGGCACGGGAGTCGCAACGGATGTCACGGACGGTTCGGATAAAGGGCGCGGAGACGGAGCTTACGACGCAGCGTGCAAGGCGGCGGAAGCGCTTTCCCGCGACGGCGGAAGACTTCTTCTGGTTGACAACGCTTCGCTTATCACGGAATCCGGGGCGTGCGCATTGCTTGAGATGCTCATAAAACCTGCGATGACGGGAGAATTCCGGGCGGTATTTGCCGCGCGGGTAATCCCGAGATTTCTTCTCTCTGGCGTCATGGACGGCAGTGTGAAAATGATGGGCATCAACGAGCTTCGGTTCACGCGATCCGAGACTGCGGAGCTTGCGGCTGCGTTCGCCGGGAGTCCGACGGACATGTATGTCAACACACTGCATTCATTTTCCGGGGGATGGTGCGCAGCGGCTGCGACACTCGCGCGGATCGGCGGCGACCCCTGTGCGGCTTCTGATCGGAGCTACTTACGACAGTACATGAGCGACAACATTCTCGCGTCGATGACGGAGGATCTGCGGGAGTACCTGCTGATGACGGCATTTATCGCGACGGAGGATGCGGAGCTGTCGAGGGAAGTGTTCCGCGTCACGGACGGGCGCGCACGGTCCTTTGAGCTGGCGACGCTCGGTATCGCGTCGGAGGAGGGCGAGCCGTACCCCGAGGTGATGCGGCGGATCCTGTCCACATTCCTGCCGTCGAAGCTGCGGAGCGACCTGATCAAGCGGGCGGCGGATCATTTTATCAAGAATAAACGGTTTGCGGAGGCGGTCGCGCTGTTCGAGGAGAGCGGCGATTCGCCTGCGGCAGAGCGGTTCCTGAGGCTGTACGGTGCGGAGTTGCTCGCAAACTGTGAGTTTGAATTGATCGGTTACTGCGGGAGGATCATCGGCCGGCCGGAGGCCATCGCCGATCCCGAGGTGCTCGGAACTCTCGCACAGTACCATTACTACAGCGGCGAGTACGAGCGTATGGAGCGCGCGTACAACCTTGCAGACAGCATGTTTGGCAAGGAGAACAAGTTCGGCATTTACCGAATGCTCTACAACGGCCTGCGCAAGTTCGAAGCGAACCCGAAGCTCTACGCTGCCAACGTGCGGAAGGCCGCGGAATACCTCGCCGCGAACGGGCTGGCGATGCCGTTCCTCTATCAGAAGGAGCAGGCGCTCTTCGAGAATCTTCTCTCGGAAAATGAAGAGCCCAAGCCCGAGCAGTCGGTGCTCTCGGTGTTCCGCTTCGGCGATCTGAAACTGATGGCCGGCAGCGAGCAGCGGGAAATCCAGTGCAAGACCCGAAGAAGTCTCGAGCTGATCGCGTATCTGCTCGAAAACCGCGGGCGGGCGGTCAGCCGCGAGGAGCTGCTCAACGCGCTGTGGCCCGATGATATGCCTGCGAACGCGGTGGCGATGCTGCACAACATGATCTACAACCTGCGCCGCGAGCTTTCGGTCTATGGTTTGGAAAATGTGATCAGCTACAAGAACCGCAGCTACACCGTCGACATGTCGATGCTGCGCGAGGCGGACGCGGACATTCTCGCGGTCTGCCGGTGCGTCGACAGCGGGGATACCGGCGCGCTGCTTGCGCATGAGGCGGCCGCCGAGAACTACTGGGGACGGTTCCTGGGGAGTTTCGACAGTCTTTGGGCGCGCGAGAAGAAGGAGTATTACGATCGGTGTTATATCAATGCCTGCATGATGCTTTCGGAGCACTACCGTGCTTCGGGCGAGTACGAGAGGGAGCTCATTTTCCTGAAAAACGCGCTCCGGCTCGATCCGTATTCCGAACAGCTCGTGCACGACATCCTTGTCTGCTGCGCAGCACTCGGGAAGCCCGACAAGGTGAACCGGTATTACGAGGAGTACTCGGCGCGGCTCGATGCCGATTTCGGCACACGCCCGAGCAAATGGCTGCGGAGCAAGTATCTCTCCTGTTTCGGAGAAAAATGATAACGCAACATCAGGTGACAGGTGATCAACATGAACGAACGCTATGAGGAACTGTTCAGCGCTCTCGACAGATATCTTGCGGATTTTTCGGGCAAAGGCCGGGATCCGGAAGAGGCGGGGAGGCTGTTCGGCATCATTGAGAAGGGCGGGGACACCCCGTACGATACCATATGTAACGTGTTTGGCTGCGGACGCTTCGAGGCGTGCGCGGTGCTTCTCGGCGCGTTCGTTACGATTGGCGGCACGCGCGGGGATCTGCTTCGCGCGTTCGGCGCAGGCGAACCCTCGGGGATCACGCCTGCCGCGGTCAGCGGAATCTTCTTCGGCTGCTCGGACATCATGCCGTTTGTGGAGTTCCTCGGGAAGGGCACCGCGCTTGACCGGCTGTTCGACGGTACGGAACCGTACGCGAAGGCGCAGATGAAGCTGGGGAGCAGCATTGCTTCGTACTTCTTCACCGGCGCACTGTACGATCCTCTTTTCGCGGTTGAGGATGACGATGAGGGGGATGCCACAGAAACTCCTGCTTTCAGTGATTACATTCCTCTCGCAAGCACAGACAAAGCAGTCCGTGAACTGTGCGCGATCATCTCCGGGCTTGACCCGGCGAAACCTTCCGTGATCCGGGTGACAGGCGAGAAGGGCGCCGGACGGCACACTGCCGTACAGCGCGCCTTTGCAGCCGTCGGAGGGCGGTGCATTCCGGTGACACTGCCTGCGAAGCTGTCCGCGGAGCGCACGGAGGAACTCTGCACGAAGCTGCTTCTCGCAGAAAGCGTGCCGGTGATCACGTTCGCGGAGGGGGCATTTTCCGCGGAGGCAGTCGGAACGATTGCCGACGAGACCGGCATGACGGTGGTCATCTGTGAGGATGAGACGATGGGCGATTTCGGCGCGGAGAGTTACACCGTGAAAGTCGGCCTTCCGGTGCTTGAGGAGCAGCTTTTGTTATGGCAGACCATGAGCCGGGAGCATTCCGTTGCTCCGGACGCCGATCTTGCCGAGCTGACCGGCGAATTCGAACTGACGCCGGCCGGGGTGAAGAAGGTGCTGCGGTGCGCATCCCTGCTCGCCGGCGGCGGGACACTTACGATGGCTGATATCAAGAACGGCTGCTACCGATCGTTCGGATCGGACATGGGTAGCAAGGCGGTCCGGATCGACAGTGCGTTCGGTTGGGACGACCTTGTGCTTCCCACGCACAGCAAGGAACTGCTGCGCGCCGCATGCGACCAGGTGCGGCTGCGACACAAAGTCTTCGACGGATGGGGATTCGGTCGGAAAATGCCCTACGGCAAGAGCGTATCGATGATCTTCACGGGTTCGCCGGGAACCGGAAAGACCATGGCGGCACAGATTGTGGCGAAGGAACTGGGGATGGATATCTATCGGATCAGCCTCGCCAACGTCGTCAGCAAGTACATCGGGGAGACCGAGAAAAACCTGAATGAGATTTTCGACAACGCGAAACAGAGCCATGTCATCCTCTTCTTCGACGAGGCAGACGCGCTGTTCTCGCGGCGCACCGAGGTCAAGGACTCCAACGATAAATACAGCAATATGGAGGCTGCGTTCCTCCTTCAGAAGATTGAGGAGTTCAGCGGCGTGGTCATCCTCGCCACCAACCTTGTCCAGAATTTCGATGAGGCATTCAAACGGCGCATGCGGTTCATCATTGATTTTCCGTTCCCCGATGCCGATCGCCGCAGGGCACTCTGGAAGCGGGCGTTCCCGGAGAAGGCTCCGCTTGGAAATATCGATTTCGAATTCCTCGTTTCGCACTATGAGCTTTCGGGCAGTAACATCCGCAACATTGCGCTGCACAGCGCATTTTTGGCTGCGTCGGGAACGGAGGAGCCAATCGGCATGAAGCATATTATGGCGGCGCTCCGTAACGAGTACGCAAAGAGCGGTAAGGCGTTCACCAGGGCAGAGGCCGGCGAGTATTACTATTGTCTGACAGATAATTGAGAAAGTGCGCACGTCGCGGTGAGCAGTGGGATGCGAACGCGGTTCTGCGGAACAGACCGGAGCCGTGTCGCAAACGTCAGGCAATCGATTGTGAGGTGCCGAAATGGAGTATGTGAACAACAATAAAACTCCGGCTGAATCCGAGGAGATCCGGGAGCGGGAAGAACGGAAACTCGAGGCATCGGAAGGTGTCCGTCGGGAGCGTGACAGCAAGCGGGACCGGCGTAAGAAACCCGAGGGCTACGAGCAGCACCCGGCGGAGGAGAAAACCTACGAAGTGTTCGGGTTGAAAAACTCGTTCGACAACCTCTCGGTCAGCTCGGACGACCGGGGACGAATGACGCTTGCGGTCAGCTCTCAGAAGAGCTTTCACGGAGCGACATTGGACGCCACGAAGAAGAAACTGCGCGGCTCCCGCCGCCGCACCAAATACGAGCACTGGGGAGAGTTCTATACCGACCCCGCTGCGCGCGGGATGGGCGCATTTGCCTTCCGCACGAGAAAGAACCTTCCGGAGCATCGGATCCTGCGGGAGTTCAAAGGAACCGCGAACAAGTACGTGGATCCCGCCCGGTTGGAGGCTTTGCCGTTCCTTACGCTCGAGGAGGACAGGGAGCGCCTTGCGGAGCTTCGAAGCCGCGAAGGCAGCTCTTCCGCGGACTTCAGCGAGCGGCTCGCGCTCGAGCAGACGATCGTTCGCAAGACTGAGCTGGAGAACCGATTTATCCGGAAACTGCGAATTGCACGCAGACAGACATACGCAAAGCCGGTGACGGAGTACACCGAGCCGGAGCAGGTTGTCCGAGCGGTCACAGACGGAGCGGACGGGGCGGACGGAGATGAGACAGGCGAAGAGAATATTCAGGAAAAATGAAAAGAAACCTGTTTTGTTATAACCGTGATTATTATTTTAGTTATAATCGGCTGATACAATCATGTCATAAACGATGATACTGCTGAAAGGCGGTGTTTAAATCCGTTACCGAAAGGAGGAAGGTCACATCTGGAAGTGGATGGACCGATCATTATGGCAGAGTATTTATCTCCCGGTGTATATGTTGAGGAATTTGAATCGGGCGGCAAGCCTATGGAAGGCGTCGGCACAAGTACGGCCGGTTTCGTTGGTCTTGCTGAGAAAGGCCCGGTCGGCGGAGTTCCCCGTCTGATCACCAATTTTGCAGAGTTCCGCAGAACTTACGGCGGATTCCTCTCCGAGAACGAGTTCGGCGAGTACCGTTTTTTGGCTTATGCTGTCGAGCACTTCTTCGTGAACGGCGGCACACGCTGCTTCATCACCCGTGTAGCACCTAAGAGCGCAAAATGTGCCAAGGCTACGGTAGGCGACATCACCTTCCTTGCGAAGGATCCCGGCGAGTGGGGCAATGCGATCAGCGTGAAGATTGTTCGCGCCTCCAAGGCTAAGACCCAGGCTCTTGAGAAGCTCGGCGACAAGAAGTACCGCGTGAAGAGCGGCGCAGGCTTCAACCCCGGCGACATTGTGGCATTTACCGCGGGTGAGACCAAAGAGTTCAGCAAGGTAGAGAAGAATCAGGACAACATCATTACGTTCGAGAAGGATTTCGAGTCGGATATCACCGATACCGAACTTCTTCCGACCAAGGTTCTGACTACCTGCGAGCTTACTTTTGAGGTGAAGTACAGCGATACCACAGAACTTTACGAGTGCGCTTCCTTCAACATTGAGGCTCCGAACTTCATTTCCAAGAAAACCGCTAAGTCGGAACTTGTGGAAGTGGTTTACAAGGGCAGCAACAAGATCGGTGATCTGTTTGATACGCTTACGGACGAGGAGATCGATGTTGTTACGGTCGAGTTTAACGGCGGCAGCAACGGTTCCGTTTCCAACATTTCCGCAGCGGATTTCATCGGCGTTGACGGCGGTGCCGGCAACAGAACCGGTATCCAGTCCTTCCTGGATAACGACGTTGTTTCCATCATGGCGGTTCCGGGCGTTACCGATCCCAACGTTCAGCTGACTCTCGTAGCACACTGCGAGAACCTTGCGAGCAGATTTGCCGTACTCGATCTCCCGAGAGATGCGAGAATGGTGGATGAGATCATCGCTCACAGAGATATCTTCAATTCGAGTTATGCTGCTCTGTATCATCCGTGGCTTCAGGTTTTCGATCCGCTTGACAAGAAGAACATCGCGATCCCGCCGTCGGGCTCGGTCATCGGTATCTTCGCAAGAAGCGACAACGCGAGAGGCGTTCACAAGGCTCCCGCAAACGAAGTTGTAAGAGCCTGTGTAGGTCTTGACTGCCAGTTCAACAAGGGAGAGCAGGATATCCTCAACCCGAAGGGCATCAACCTGATCCGTTCCTTCCCGGGACAGGGAATCCTCGTATGGGGCGCAAGAACGGCTTCGGCAGATCCGAGCTGGAAATACGTCAACGTCCGCCGTCTCTTCATTTTCCTCGAAGAGTCGATCAAGGCCAATACGAACTGGGCAGTGTTCGAACCCAACGATCAGGCGCTGTGGACAAGAGTTCAGAGAACGATCAACGTATTCCTTACCAACATGTGGCGTAACGGTTCCTTCGCCGGTGCAACCGCTGATGAAGCGTTCTTCGTGAACATCGGCAGAAACACCATGAGTCAGGATGATATCGATAACGGCCGCCTCGTATGCGTGATCGGCGTGGCTCCTGTGAAGCCTGCTGAATTTGTAATCTTCAGGATTACGCAGAATACAGGCAGTGCAGAATAACAGAAAGGAGTTGAATAGTTATGGCATATCCGCATACCAGATTTAGATACAAGGTTGAGATCGAAGGTCTTGATGCCGGCGGTTTCTCCGAAGTTACGGGATTTGACGCTTCCATCGATGTTATTGAGTACCGCGAGGGCGATAAGGTTACGACCCCTCAGAAGATTCCGGGACTCAAGAAGTACGGCAATGTTACCCTCAAGCAGGGTCTCATCGACTCCACGGTTATGTACGACTGGATGATCGCAGGTGTGAACGGTGCGGTTGAGCGCAAGACAGTCACCATCACGCTTCTTGATGAGGAAGAGGCTCCGGCAGCTTCCTGGCAGATCATCAATGCATGGCCGACGAAGTACACGGCTCCGGATTTCAATGCGACAGCATCTGAGGTTGCAATCGAGACCGTAGAGCTTGCGCATGAAGGAATGACCAGAATTTCCTGATCGCTTATACGGGAAATACATCATCGACTCCCCGGAGGCGGAAGCTTCCGGGGAGTCTGCGCGCTAAGAGGGAGCATGCATACCCTCGGCAGTGTTTTCCATACAGGGTTGCAAAGGGGGGATTACCATGTTGATCGCGGTTGTTGTTTTCCAGGCGCTGCTCTGGATCTGGTTTCTCGGATGCATCACGACATATAAATTCGGCAAGGTCCTTCTTGTCGGAGGGGAAGGCGTGAAGAGCATCGAGTTTGCCATGATGTGCATGTACAGTGTCGGCGTGGCACTGTTCCACATCTATCTGCCGGTTGGGCGGTGGTTTTTGCTGGCAATCCTGCTGCTTTGGATCGCAGTGCAGTTCCGCAGCCACTGGTACTACACGATCTTCGGCGCGAGCGAGCGCAAACTGACGGGCTACAACGAGTGGTTTAAGGGGACGGCGCGCATTTTCCCGGTGAGCGAGACACGCCTCATCCCGGACCTGTATCACATCGTGCTTCACTTGTTGATCGTGGCGAACATCGTGTGCGCAATCTTGCGATAACTGAGAATCCGGCTTCCGTCAGGGGTTTCTGCACGGTAAATTGACATTTTGAAAAATGGTATAACAGCACACTGCGAAATGCTGAAACAGGCACTTTCGCGGTGTGCTTTTTATTGTACACCCCGGGAGGTATACTTCGGTCAGAAGCAAACGAAAGAGCCGTTGAATGAGAATTTTTCGCAATTAAAGACAATCAAAAGAGGGAGGAAAAAACCATGACACACGAGGACGCGATGGAGATGAGAGCGGAGTACTACGATAATCCCAACCCTTCGGCGGACGAGGAATTCCGGTTCACCGAGGCGCTCGGCATGCTGATCGAGACGACGAAGGATCCGCGGTATATGACTGAATTAGCATGGTTCTACTGCAGTAGAAAGAAGTTCGACACGGAGCAGCGCTATCTGGAGATGGCCGCGGAATGCGGATACGGGCCGGCGTATGAGGAGCTGGGCTACATGTACTACTACGGGCAGAACGGGGAGAAGGATTACGCCGGTGCCTTTGAGTGCTTTACCAGGGGCGCGCAGCCCGATCGGTATGGCAACAAGGGAAGCCTGTGGTGCACATACAAACTGGCCGACATGTACCGATTCGGCTGCCACGTGGCGAAGGATGAGGAACGGTACCGCGAGATGATCGAGGCAGCCTATGAGAAGGTGAAAAATCCGAAGTACATGAACGACCCGTTTCCGGAGATCGCGTACCGGCTGGCCGGTATCCGGGCCGATCAGGGGAAGACGGAGGAGGCAGTGGCGCTTCTGAACAGCGCCAAGCGCTTCATGGCGGAGAGGTTGTCGTGGGATCCCTTCTGGGGGCACATTGAGGTGATGGGGCGAATTGTCCGTCTGTTGTATCGGCTGACGCCGTACAACGCGGACAAGACGGATTTCTACGATCTGTTCTATCTGACACAGTCCTGCGGACGGTACACCGTTCGCCGCAAGGGCAGGCAGCTGATCCTGGAAGTGACCGGCGAGGGTGCGGAACAGGCGCTCCGGTATGACGGCCGCTGGTACCGCAACTTCGAGGATTTCTGCGCGAAGGCGAAAGTCGACGGACAGAGCATCACATCAATCTACGACGAATTTTACGACCTGAAGGCGGGCTGAACCGTCTTTCGGTAAATGGTACCGCAACAGCGCGCGTCCGGACAGGATTTTTCGACGACTCGAAAACAGACAAACCAGACAAGGAGAAAGGCAATGAACCGAATGAACCAAAACAAAAGTAATATGACTGCTGACAGGGAGCCGGCAATCTGCGCAGCGAATATGACCGACACTGCGACCATCCCGTTCCGGGAGGATGACAGGACACTCCTCGCGGAGTACGAGGAACTGCTGCTTCGACGGGATCAGTATATCAGGGACGCAGGGTCGTACCAGACGGCCTACACGCAGGAATACGGGGAGATGATCACCGCCAATTTTGAGTTGAAACTGGCGTGCATCAGGGAGAAGAAGACCATCAGTTACTGCTGGCGGCGCATGAACCGCGGGCTGTCGGTGGATCTTCGGAAAATGCAGTCGGAGATCGAGGAGGAGATGAAGCTGTATTACGCGCAGCTCGGGGATCTGATCCGGGAGACCGACGAGGCGAAGAAGGCGGAGAATGTCGGGGAATTCCGCCTGACGAGGGCTAAGAAGATTTATCGGAGACTGGCGAAACAGCTGCACCCGGACATTTTTCGGATGACGTCGGAGGATGAGGAACTGCAGGACCTGTGGGAACGGATCGCCAGGGCGTACCACATGAGCGATGTGGACGAACTCGAGGATCTCGAGGTGCTTGTGAGGAAGGCTCTGGAGGAGCGGGGCGCGATGACGCAGGAAGTCGACTGTACGGATCTGGAACGTCGGATCGAGCGTGTGGAACGTCAGATCAACGACATTCTTTCCACGGAGCCGTACACCTACGGCGAACTCCTTCGGGATGAGACGAGAAAACAGGAGTATCGGAACCAGCTGCAGGAGGAGCACAACGATTACGAGCAGTATCTCGCGATGCTCCGGAGAACGTTGGAGGAGATGCTTCGGGACCGCGGGACGAAGCTGACGCTTAGGATGGAGTGATCCCGCAAAGCAGGGGAGGTGTGAAGATGGACAATGAACTGACGATCAGCGGAAAGAACATGATAACCCTCGCGACAGGGACGGACCTCTCGACGCTTCTGAGACCGCTGAGCCGGGAGATACCGCTGTTTGATTCGTATGTGGCGGGGACCGGATATATCAATGACCCGTCAATCCTGGATGCCCTGAAGCTCGGGGATACGCTGACCTTGCGGCGCGAGCCCGAGAACCGGTTTGACGAAAACGCGATCCTGGTGTTGGACGGGAAGGAGCAGAAGATCGGTTACATCCCCGAGCGGGACAATACCGTGTTTGCCCGCCTGATGGATGCCGGCAAATTCCTGACGGCGAGGATCGTCCGGCTGGAGGAGAAAGGATCGTTCCGGCAGATCAACATCAGTATTTTTCTGGTGGATTTTTGAGTGATAAATTTCCCTCAAACAGTGTGAGATGTGCTATAATAAAGTCTTAGAATGAAAAATTAAAACTGTACTTTGACAACTGAATATCGCCAAAAAAGTC
>CAMKRZ010000018.1 GCA_946415315.1 uncultured Lachnoclostridium sp.
TGCACATATGAGTCAGGTTTTCGGTTGCTCAAGAGGCACACAGTCTCGACATGCGGCGTCTGCGGAAACATATCGACCGGCTGGACGCTGACGACGCGGTATCCTGCGTCCTGGATTGCGGCCAGATCATTCGCAAGTGAGGTCGGTTTGCAGGAAATATAGACCATATTTTCCACGCCGTAGGCGAGTATCTTGGCCAGCGCCTTCGGATTGACACCCTCGCGTGGCGGATCGAGTACGATGAAATCCGGGCGCTCCGTCACCTCGTCAAGTTTTTTCAGGACATCGCCGGCGATAAATTCGCAGTTGGTCAGACCGTTCAGCGTTGCATTGGCGCGTGCTGCAACAACCGCCTCCTCCACGATCTCGATGCCGACAACCTTGCGGGCGACCTGTGCGAGCAACTGCCCGATGGTACCGGTGCCACTGTAAAGGTCGAAAATGACTCCTCCGGACTCTCCGGTCACCTCTAGCACCCGGTCGCGCACTGCGCTGTAAAGTACTTCCGCGCCTTCCGAGTTCGTCTGGAAGAAGGAAAATGCGCTGATCCGGAAGGTCAGTCCCAGCAGTTTCTCCGTGATGCAGTCCTCCCCGTACAACACGGTCGTGCCGTCGTTGATGATCGTGTCCGCAACCGCATCGTTGACCGTATGGAGAACTCCCTTGAGTTGTCCCGTGAACGGAAGCGCCGCGATGCGCGAGGCCCATTTGCTCCAGTCGTGCTCCTGCTGCGTAGTTGTGACAATATCGACGAGGATCTCGCCGGTAATCTTCGCCTTGCGCACAAGAAGGTGCCGCAGATAGCCTTCCTTCCGCATCTTGTGATAAAACGGCAGCCCCGACTCCTCAGCGTAACGCAAGGTCTCCCTCACGATACTCCGAACATCCTCATCGATCAGGCAGCAGCACTCTGCGTTAACCAGGTCGTACATGCTGCCCTTCTTGTGCTGCCCGAGCGTGATAGGACCGTCTCGGTACTCATCCCCGAATGTAAACTCCATCTTGTTGCGGTACTCGTACGCGGACGGACTCCCCGCGATCGGCAGCCACTGACACTCATCGGCGTTCCGGATCACCGGCGAAAGCATCTTGCGGATATGCGATTCCTTGAGTTTCAACTGCTCTTCATACGGCATGCGCTGCAGCGTGCAGCTCCCGCAGATTCCGAACTGCGGACAGGCCGGTTCCGCACTTTCCAGCGGAGACGGCGTGATCACGCGGCGCAGGATTCCCTCTGCTTTCTCCTTCGAGGATCGCTTGATCGCGGCCTCTACCTCCTGCCCCGGGAGCACGCCCTTCACCTTCACTCTCGTATCGTCAACAATGATGCTTCCGTGGTTGGGAAATGTCGTCTCTCCGACAATTCCCGTCACGATTTCTCCCCTCTTCATAGGTTGGATTTTCCTCTCTGCATTTATTATTCTTTCCTGCCCGGAAGTATTCCGCCTGCCGTCGCCGGTTACTCATTCGGTCCTTCGCGATCTCCCGGACACAATCTCGCAAAAACTTCTTTACTTTACCTCTGCGCAGTGTTAAAATGTCGGTGACGGTACGAGAAGAGCCGTCCCGATGTCCGCCGCGATCATTTCCGATTGCGGGTGATACGGTATTTCCCTTGCTCTCGCGCGGTGCGCTCCGCCGAAAGCCACATGTATCGGAGGTTTCCTATGGGTAAAGATATTCATACACCGGCTGTCAACCGGCTTTTTAACGCCATCCTCACGCTGAAGTCCGTTGAGGAATGCTATCAGTTCTTCGAGGATGTCTGTACGATCCAGGAGCTTGTCGCGATCTCGCAGCGTTTCGAGGTTGCCGAGATGCTCACGCAGAAGAAAACGTACCTTGACATCGCCGAGAAGACCGGCGCGTCCACCGCGACGATCAGCCGCGTGAACCGCTCTCTCACTTACGGCAACGACGGCTATACGCTTGTTCTGAAGCGCATGGCAGAGGCTGCTGCGGAGACAACCGCGGAGGAAGACAACTGATCATTTTTCGACGCAGAAAAACCGGCCGGCTTCCGAACGGCTGCAACATAACAACGCTTTTGAAACAGGGGACATCCGGTTTGTGATGTCCCCTTTCTGTTCCTGCTTACGCTTCTTCTTTGTCCGCCTTGTCGGCTTTGTCGGGCTCTTCGTCTTTCTTCGACTCTTCCTTGCCTTTGCGTTCCGGTTTCGCGTTTTTCTTCGAACCGTCCTTCCTCGCCTTGCGCTCTTCCTGCGCGGGAACGAGCAGTTCATCGATGATCTTCTCGATCATCGCCTTCTTCAGATACACGTCAAAACTGAGCATGGCGATAAAGCTGAAAATGTTGAGAAACTCCCGCTCCTCTTCGCCCTTCACCTCGTCGAACGCATTCCGGGAACGCATGAACTTCTTCATGACATCCTTGCCGAGGCCCTGTGCCACTTCCTTCTCAATATCCACGATCCGCTCGTATACATCACCGAGCTTGATTTCGGCATCGGGGCCGTAGAACATCTCCTGCATCGGCTCCACAATGCGCTTCACATCGCTGATGCTGAGGAAATTCTTGAGATAGTATATAAACACCAGAAGATACATGTGGCCCCTGGTGTACTTCTTCTTGTCCGGATTCGGGAGCAAATGGTTCTTCGTGTAGTTGTTGATCATCGTCTTGGTCAACAGCTTGTCGTCCTCGAACCGCTTGGTCGTCTCCAGATGCTCGTCCATGAACGTCGTCACCTGATCCATGTAGAGATCGATGTTCGGAATGTCATGCGGACGAATGTAGTCCGGGTTCTGAACACTGTCCAACAATTCCCTGAGGTAATTACGCCATTCTCTGTCCATTTTGTGACCTCTTTCCGCAGCGCGAATATTTGCTTTATTATACGCGTTGAAGGCTTTTTTTGCAACATCTTGTTTTGAAAACCTCTTCCTGTGATAAGCCCATAGTCTTCTCCTGTTTCGATAGTTTAGAAAAATTTTATTTTCTATTGGTCTGTGCATATCACATCGTATTGTAAGCCACGTCCTGTGATTTTGAGCGCGACTGTCATCCCGTTGCCCATGAAAGTTCCGAATCGCACAAATGTTCTGTTTTTGTCTCGAAATCGTTGAAAAATGACCGCGGATGTGCTATACTTTCGTTGTCAGCCGACGCGCCCGGATTGCCGCAATTCTGACGGCACGAAGGCGCATTTTTCGGCTTTTTGACGACCGTTATCGGTCGTCGATTCCCCTCATTTTCTACGACGAAGGTTGATTTATGGGCTTATACGATTTTCTGAACGACGAACAATACCAGGCCGTAACACACGGAAGCGGCCCTCTTCTGGTGCTTGCGGGCGCCGGATCGGGCAAGACGCGCGTGATCACGCACCGCATTGCGCACCTGATCCGCGAATGCGGCGTCAGCCCCTACCGGATCCTTGCGATCACATTTACCAACAAGGCCGCGAACGAGATGAAAGAACGTGTCGCGCGGCTTCTTGACAATGAATACAACGACGTCTGGGTCAGCACGTTCCACTCCGCCTGCGTGCGCATGCTGCGGAGATTCTGCTCCGGACTCGGTTATGATACGAATTTTGCGATTTACGATACGGACGACCAGAAGCGCGCCATGAAGGATGTCCTTCGCCACCTCAACATCGATGTCAAGCAGTTCCCTCCGAAGCAGGTGCTCGCCGTCATCTCGAAGGCGAAAAATGAACTAATCGGGCCGGAGGACTTCCGCTCCTCGGACATCGGGCGAACCTGCGACCGCAACATCGCGCGCGCCTACACCGAGTATCAGGAGTTCCTGCAGAAGAACAACGCATTCGACTTTGACGATCTTCTGATGAAGACCGTCGAGATGCTGCAGACCAACCATGAGGCGCTTGCCTACTATCAGGATCGCTTTGAACACATTCTGGTCGACGAGTATCAGGACACAAACACCGCACAGTTTGAGCTTGTGCGCCTTCTCGCGACGCACATCAACCGGGACGGCGAGCCGGAGCACAATCTCTGCGTGGTCGGTGATGACGATCAGTCCATTTACAGTTTCCGCGGCGCCAACATCCGCAACATTCTTGACTTTGAGAAGACCTACCCGGACGCAACCGTCATCAAGCTCGAGCAAAACTACCGCTCCACCAAGCGCATTCTGGAAGCTGCCAACGCCGTGATCAAAAACAACATGGGCCGCAAGGAGAAATCTCTCCGCACGGACAACGACGAGGGCGAACTGGTCCGTGTGACGGAATATCCCTCCGACCTCGACGAGGCGAAAGAGATCGTTCGCGAGATCGGCAAGCAGGTGCGCGACGGTCACAGCACGTACAGTGACTATGCGATCCTCTACCGCACGAACGCGCAGTCCCGCGCATTCGAGGAACAGTTTGTCTACAGCGGCATTCCCTACCGGCTCGTCGGCGGTACCAACTTCTACGAGCGCATGGAGATCCGCGATATGCTTGCTTACCTCCGCGTCATTGAGAACGGCAACGATGCCGTGTCCCTGAAACGGATCATCAACGTCCCCAAGCGCGGCATCGGCGATACGACGGTGGACCGCGTGGACGACTACGCCTATGTCAAGGACATTGCGCTGTATGATGCGCTGTGCAATGCGTCCGATATCCCTTCTCTCGGATCGCGCGCGATTTCCGGGATCCGCAAATTCACGGAGATGATCGA
The DNA here is from genome assembly GCA_946415315.1 of uncultured Lachnoclostridium sp. Classification (GTDB taxonomy): domain Bacteria; phylum Bacillota; class Clostridia; order Lachnospirales; family Lachnospiraceae; genus ISDg. The sequence goes on from CAMKRZ010000018.1 coordinate 4,654, forward strand.
CTCTCTTCGGGCGATGCTCTCCGGGGATGGGTATCATTTGCCGCAGATCATCGATGATGTGCTCGCTGCCACGGGGTACGAGGAGGACCTGACCGCTCAGGAGCCCGAGAAGGCAAGCGACCGCATGAACAACATTACCGAACTGAAGAACAAACTTGCACAGTACGAACAGCAGGCTGACCAGCCGTCGCTGTCCGGTTTCCTTGCGGAAGTCGCTCTCGTCGCCGACATCGACTCGATCGACAGCGGCTCCGACTACGTCGTGCTGATGACTCTGCACAGTGCCAAGGGTCTGGAGTTCAACCACGTGTTCATCAGCGGTCTGGAGGATGGTCTCTTCCCCAGCTGCCGGAGTATCGAATCGGATGACCCCGGACTGTCGGAGGAGGAAGGCATCGAGGAGGAACGCCGGCTCTTCTACGTCGGCATCACGCGCGCCATGCAGTCTCTCATGATCAGTTACGCCGTACAGCGTATGACACGCGGCGAGATGCAGTTTAACCGCCCTTCCCGTTTTCTCTCCGAACTTCCCCGTGAAGTTACGAAGAAATCCATAGCGGGCGGCTCTTCCTGGAGCGACCGCAATTCCATGCGCGGTTCCGCCGGACGGTACGGCGGTTCCTACAATTCCGGAAGTTACGGCTCCAACTCCGCCGGACGCAGCAATTCCTACGGTTCGGGAAGTTACGGCAACCGTTCCGCCGGGCGCGGCGGTTCCTACGGTTCCGGAAGTTACGGTGACAGTTCTTCCGGGCGCGGCGATTACTACACTTCCGGGGGATACGGCAACCGTTCTGCGGGACGCAGTGATTCTTTCGGCTATGACTCGGACAGCAGTTCCTACGGTTCCTCCCGAAAGCCCGCAGGTTCCGCTTCCTCCGGCAACGTCGGTGGAAGCTATCGAAGTCCCTACACCAAACCGACAACGCCGGCGCCTGTAGCCGCTTCTGCTTCCGCACTCGGATACGGAGTCGGTGACCGCGTGAAGCACATCAAATTCGGCATCGGTACAGTTCGGTCAATCACGGCCGGAACGCATGACTACGAGGTAACCGTGGAATTTGCCGCCGGTGTCAAGCAGATGCTTGCCTCCTTCGCCAAACTGGTAAAGGTGGACTGACCGTTAATTTTTTATAAACGACTTTTCAAAGCCATCGTTCCGTGATATAATGTTTTCGGCACGTAAAAGTGGCAGAAACTAATTCTTTGGGAGGATACGAATATGGATTGCAATTGTAAAGAATGCAGCAGCTGCAAAGTGATCGGCTGGATCCTCGGCATCATCGGCATCATCGCCGTAATCGCCGGCATCGCTTACGCAGTATATCGTTTCTGCACTCCGGAGTACATTGAGGAGTTCGATGACATCGACCTCGATCCTGAGGAAGAAGCGAAGAATGAGGAAGAGAAGGAAGAAGATATCTTCGAAGAGAAATAAGGAACCTTGAATACAATCTCATTGTTGAGATGACAGGTTTTCATTTTTCGAAACAGACGAACGAAGGGCCCCGCTATTCGCGGAGCCCTTTTTCATGTAAAGCTGTTCTTGCATGCAGCGTTGTTTTTTTGTCGTTATTCCTTCTTCTGGTTCTGAGCTTCCAGAGCTTCCTCGTAGCTGCCGAGTGTGATCGTCAGTTCTATCTCCTCGAACTCGCCGTTTCTGGCACGTCTTTCCACCGTGAGCGTGATTTCCGTTCCGGCCTTCGTGTAACCCATCATATCCTGAATTTCGCGCAGTCCGGTGATAGGCTCGTTGTTGATCTTCGTAATGATATCGCCCGCATGGAGGCCGCCCTCCTCTGCCGGGGACCCCTTTATGATCTCCTGCACATATACGCCCTGCGGCATGCCGAGCATGAAAGAGTAATCATTTGTCAGATCCTGTGCGGCACCGATTCCGATAAATCCTCTCTCCGCATCGTCCAATTTCTCACGCGTGCTGAGATCCTCGATAATCTCACGCACGTTGCTGATCGGAATGGCAAATCCCATGCCTTCCACGGAATAATCGGAATATTTCGCGGAGTTGATCGCGATCACTTCGCCGTACTGGTTCAGGAGCGCGCCGCCGCTGTTGCCGGGGTTGATCGCTGCATCGGTCTGGATCAGCGTGTACGTCACGTTATCGATCGTAATCTGCCGGTTCAAAGCACTGATGTAACCGACCGTCACGGACTGACCGTAACCGAGCGCGTTGCCGATCGCGATCGCCATCTGTCCGACTTTGACGCTGTCGGAATTACCGATCCTCGCCACGCGGATCGCATTGGCCGTCTCCTGCGTCAGTTCCGCAAACGGCACTGCCACTACGGCAAGGTCCGAAGATGCCGCCGTTCCCTTGATGGTCGCCTGTGCTTTCGATTCGTCGCAAAATACGATCTCAACGCGTTCCGATCCGGACACAACATGGTTGTTCGTAACGATCAGAACCTCATTGGCATTCTGTCCGATGATAATACCGGAGCCGCTTCCGAGCAGTTGTTCCGAACTCGAACCCTTACCACCCCAGTAATCATAAGTCGTGCGCATCGCGTAACTGTTGATCGCCACAACCGCCGGCATCACGCTGTCGACAACCGGAGATACATCGATTGCCGAAATGGCAGTCGGCTGACTCTCGCTGAGATTGCCTGTCTGGGTAAGTTCAACTGACTCTGTCGGGGCAAATTCTCCCTGCTCGTGTTTGTTCGCCGCGTCTTCCATATTCGCCTTCGGTCTCTCCGTAGGCGTTGTCTTATTCTTTCGGTACTGTTCGATCCCGTAGTACGTTCCTCCTGCGACCATCCCCATGATCACGGCAAGCAGAACAAATCCGATTGCTCTTCCGAGGAACGAGCGCTTCTTCGGCTTCTTCTCCTCCTCACGTTCCCGAGCGATTGAGTCAATGCGACGAATGTAAGCATCTTCCGAAACCGGTGCGTAGATCGGTGTTGGCGCAACAGGGGACGCGTAGTACGGCGTCTGTCCAACCGGTGCCTGCCCAACCGGAATCTGTCCGATCGGCGCCTGTCCAATCGGCGTCTGTCCAATCGGCGTCTGCACCGGCTGTCCGTTCGGGATTCCTGCTGCCTGACCTGCCTCCATGGGATTTATTCCGCTCGGATTCGTCTCCATCGACGGTGCCGTCACAGGGTTCTGCACAAAAGGCGTTGCTGAACAATCAGGTGCCGTGGGCATCACAACCGGATTGACATTGGTCTGATCTGTCGGTCCCGTCATGTTTGTCAAATTGTTTCCCTCATAATAATCACTCATGTCGTAAACCTCTTTTCTCCCTTCGTTACTCAAAGAATACAATACAAGTATGTCAAAATTGTGTTGTCAAATCATGATTTTCGTGAAAAAGAATGCATCAATTTGTGAATGAAACAGAAATGGGAAGCATGGATAGATCCATGCTTCCCCGAACTCCCGCCGGTCATCCGACGACATTTGTTTTATTCGTATCTCCGTCTAACAATAACTTCGATTACTGCTTTCCGCCGCATCTCTGTCGATCAATGACGTTGATTACTTGATTCCCTTCGCTTCCTTGAGCGTGATCCCGTTCACTCCGAGGGCGATCGCATGGTCAAGTCCGACAAACTTGCCGTTCTCCTGCCACAGTACTTCCTTCACGAACGCGTATTTGTCCGCATCCCAAGTCGTAAAATCATCGAGCAGCAGTCCGCCGGTGTCTCCCGAATTGGCATTCAGGCACCAGAACGTATGGCTCAGATGATATGTCTTGATCAGCTGACGCATCAGCTTCATCCAGGAAATGTTCGGCTCCGTCATGTAGCCGCCCCACTCACCGATCAACAGCGGCGCCGTATTATCCTCGTAGATATAGAACCAGTTGTCATGCCAGCAGTCCTTCATCAGGCTGTCATAGTCGAATGCTCCGTTGAACCACGGCTGCTTGTGCACGGTCGGGCCGTAGTCATGCGGCGAATACACCAGCTTGTCCTGGTATTTGCCAAGATCGATCGGATACTCGCTGACTCCTCGCAGGTTGCCTCCCCACCAGTTGAAATCATAGTCCTTCTCATTGGTGGAATGGAAATCCGAGTTGGTCTCGAGATCTTTCGGGAAAATTTCGATTCCCTCGACGAGGATCAGCACGTTCGGGTTGACCGCCAGGATCCTGGCCGCAGCCTTCTCCGCCGCGCGCTTCCAGTTGTTCTGCTTATCCGAATCGTTCCAGACCGCGGCGCCGTCTCCCTCGTACGGCTTGCCGTGAGGCTCATTTTTCAGATCATACGCGATGATCGTATCGTTGTCTTTATAGCGCTTTGCCATCCACTCGAGTGCCTTCAGCCAATCCTCCTCCGCAACCTTGGATGTGTACCAGAGATTTACATTGTGGCCGGAGGCGTTGGTCTCCGCGCTGTGGATATCCGGCATTACCTTGATCCCGTTCGCCTCCGCGAGCGCCAGGAAGTAGTCGAATATCTCCAGGCTGTTCATGGAGTTCAGCTTCGGATTGTACGCGTGATTGTAATTGGCAGTCGGATACACTCCGGCAGCCCACTGATTGATCAGCTCCGCGGAGATCGGGACACGGATCAGGTTGAAACCGTGATCAGCGATTGCCTTGACGGTCGGCTCCAGTTTGGAGTTCCACAAACCGTCAAACGTGTTCGTTCCGGTATTGTAACCAAACCAGTTCAGACCCGTGAGCCATACTTCCTTCCCGTCCTTGTCGAGAATACGGCGTCCGTCCGTATGAAGCCAGTCATCACCCTGAACCGCTTTCTCCGAGCGCTTGAGCATCTCCTCGACGTCGACGTCCTCGCCGCCGTTGTTGCCGTTATTTCCGTTGTTACCGTTATTTCCCTGATTGTTCTGATTATTCTGATTCACAACACCCGCGCGCAACGTACACGCAACTCCGTTCAGGGTTGCCTTTGTGATCTTGAGTTCACCATTCGAGATTCCCAGATTGCAGCCGACCACCTGCGTCGCGCCGATAGCGATGTCGCCGTTATAGTTGGCGTTGGTTATGGTCAGCGTATTGCCCTTGGTCGTAAAGCTGCCGTTCCAGCCGCTCACTTTGGCCAGCCCTTCGATCACGACTTCCAGTTTCCATCCGTCGCTGATCGCTGCCTTGCTGTTGTTGCGGATCCCGAACTCCAGGTTCATCATGGTGACGCCGCTGTCATCCCATGTGTTGCCGGTGGAATACTCCACGAGATACCCATCGATCTCCTCCGGCTTCGGAGTGGGTGTGGCCGTCGGCTTGTTCGTGCCGGTCGGCGTCGGTGTATTCTTTCCTGCTTCCGTCGGCGTCAGTGTATTCTTGCCCGCTTCCGTCGGCGTAGGCGTATCCTTGCCTGCCTCTGTCGGCGTAGGCGTATCCTTGCCCGCTTCCGTTGGCGTAGGCGTGTCCTTGCCTGCCTCCGTCGGCGTAGGCGTATTTCCCTTTACCACGTCGGTAGGCGTCGCAGTCGGAGTCCCGTTGTCCGGCAAATTCTCTGCCGCGCTCGTCGGAGTCGCCCCGTCACCGGAATTGTCGCCGTTGTTCTTCGCATTGATCAGCGCGATCACGAGCCCGACGATCACAAGCGCCATCAGCACAACCGCGATGATCACCCAACGATTCGTAAAGCTGCTGCCTCCCGTCGTCTTCGCGGAGTCCTCCTCCGCGTTATTCTTCTTCGTCTCCTCAGCGGATTCGATCTGATTGTCTTCGGAATGATCCATAAAAACCTCCGTCATTCTGCCGTAGAAATAGCCAACATTTCTCCACGACGAATTATATCACAAAGCGCCCGCGGTTCATAGCCGCAGGCGCCTCATTTTTCGTACAAATCAACGGTCAAATAAAACAAAACCTCTAATCAAAACTGATTAATCTTCACGCCCAATTCTTTGAGCTTATCATAAATCTCTTGAGCTGTTTTAGTGGTGGTGTGATCAGTTACACGGTATACAGAATATTGAGTGCGATAATACCTGGTAACACCATCCTTTTTGCTTGTGTACGATCCTTCCATATATCCAAGATGAATATGATACTTCGACTGGGACAGATACCAGTAATGTCCGTTTACATAACCGAGGTAAATGCCCACATGGTTACTTAACGTATATGGATCTTTTGTAGTTGCAACAAGATCACCGGGGCGAGCCTCATCCCAGGAAATCTTCTCACCATAGTCTATCTGACTTTGTACGCTTCGCCCCAGATCAATACCCAGGACTTCCTTGTATAACACCTGAACAAATCCGCAGCAGTCGGCCGAATCCCATGTGTTGTTTGCACGGTACGGCAGGTTTTTGTGCTTCGCGCTCACCATGAACAGGTCGTAGATCGCATCGTGCTCCTGCTTCACGGAGTTGGAGAGGTAGTTGGAATGTATGTACGCATCCTCACCTTCGTAGTCAACCCGGTACCAAGTGTTGCCCTTGTAGGTAGTCTTGCCGGTGACATGGAATTCCTTGCCGAATTCCCTGATTGTTGTTACCTTGTTTCTATTGTCCGATGTGGTCTCCGGAGTGGACCGCACATTGACTTCCTGTGCGTTGATATACATCTTCTTATCCATCTCCTCGATCTTATACGGAGTCGATGTTGGTGTGACAGTTGTTCCGGGCTTGTCCGCCTTACCGGGCTCTGCCGAAGGAGTCGGGGACCCTTCCGGGGTATCCGAAGGCTTCGGCACAGCGGTAGGCGTAGGAGCATTCGTCAAGAAAACTGTCGGCGTAGGTGTCGGAGTAGGTGTGTCTGTCGGAGTCGGCGTATTCGTCGGCTTCGGCGTCGGTGTCGGAGTCGGCGTATTCGTAGGCTTCGGCGTCGGTGTATTCGTCGGCTTCGGTGTCGGCGTGTTCGTCGGCTTCGGCGTCGGTGTATTCGTAGGCTTCGGCGTCGGCGTGTTCGTCGGCTTCGGCGTCGGTGTGTTCGTCGGCTTCGGTGTCGGCGTGTTCGTCGGCTTCGGCGTCGGTGTATTCGTCGGCTTCGGCGTCGGTGTGTTCGTCGGCTTCGGCGTCGGCGTGTTCGTCGGAATCGGAGACGGTGTCGGCGTTGCGCTCACCTGTCTCGGATTCTCACGCAGATTCTCCGGACGCATAAATCCGGTCTGCGTGATTCCTTTAGCGGTAAATGAAATCCGGTACCAGCCGTTCTCGATGCAGACGCCGGTTACATGAACACGGCTGCCGAGAGCAAGCTCATGGATCATTTCACTGCTTTCATACGGTTTGTCAAATACTTCCGCAAACCGGTTGACATCGCTTACTGACAGGAAAATGTCCTGGTCATCGATGGTAAATGAAGTCATATCCGGAATTTCGGGCGTAACTTCAGGCGTGATCTCCGGTGTGATCTCCGGTGTGATCTCCGGCGTAATGTCGGGTGTGATCTCCGGAGTTACAGACGGCGTCACATCATCCGGATTCATGGTATCATCGTCGAGGTTCGCGGAATCGCCATCTCCTGTGCCCGCACCATTGTCCGGATCCGAGGGTTCTTCCGTCGGCTCTCTGTGCTCATCCGTTCCGTCACCGGAATCCGGGGTCGAGCTGTCCGGAGTGCTCCGATCAATTATGCTCGAGGAATCCTGCGAGGGGTTATTCGGAAAAACAGGCGAATCCGGATCCAGAATGATCAGTCCCGAAGCGCCATCCATCGATGCTTTGTCGATGGCTGCCTGTGCGGTTCCCGGGAACTCTCCTGCCTTGGATTCGGACAGCGTCTTCTGTTCCGATGACTCATTGCCCGCTTTCTTGTCCGCCGATACGGAACGGAACAGATGCGGACCGAGTGTAAAACCGAATGCGATCAGTGCTGCCACCAGCAGCGCGATCAATCGCTTAACCGATTTGCTCAACTTCATAGGATAGCAATCTCCTGTTGTTCGTGATCATGTCGCTCACTCGGAACTCCCCCATTCCCAATGCAGCAACGAAAAATGTCAGCCTGTCTATATAAATCTCCGTGCCGGCAGCGAAAACTTTACGATTCATCCATGACATTGCTGCCCGACCGAAATTGTTAACTCTTAAATGTTACACAAATGTTACATAAATGTTACGCGTGCATCATAACACACAAAACCAGAAAAATCAAGCCCAAAACGGAAGTAGCATGTAAATTCAAGGTTTTTTAACAATTTTTTTGTCATTTACGGAAAAATACCGCGAGAAAAAACATGTAACAAATTGGCTCGTTTTTTACTACGAACGTAGTACAAATTGTTACGTTTCCGGCATTTTGCGATATAAAAATGAGGTGACACCGAAGCATCACCTCTTATTTTCATCGTTATTCAACACAACACCCTGCCGGGCTCTTCATCGCTCTTCCGTCACCTGGAAGATGAAAAACTTCAGGTAGTACGACTCGTCCGCCGCCCAGAGGATCGGGTGATCCGGCGCCTGCGTGCGATACTCTACCTGCCGGATTCTGCGATGTGCTCCGTTAGCCGCCTGCGCGATCGTCTCCGCGAACAGTTCAGGCGTCATAAAATGGGAACACGAGCACGTCGCAAGGAAACCTCCGTCCTTCACAAGCCGAAGTCCGCGCAGATTGATCTCGCGGTACCCCTTGATCGCCTGCTTTGTAGCGGTTCTTGACTTCGTAAACGCGGGCGGGTCGAGAATGACCACATCAAACTGCCTTCCCTCCGCCTCCAGCTTCGGCAGAAGGTCAAACACATCGGCCGTCGTAAAATGAACCCGCTCCGAGAGACCGTTGAGTTCCGCGTTGCGCTCCGCCTGACGCACGGCAAGCTCAGAGGCGTCCACGCCGAGCACGTCCGCTGCCCCCGCGATCCCCGCGTTGAGCGCAAACGAACCGGTGTGTGTAAAACAGTCAAGCACCGAAGCGTCTTTGCACAGTTTCTGGATCGACAGACGATTGTATTTCTGATCGAGAAAGAAACCGGTTTTCTGACCGTTTTCCACATCAACCTCGTATCGGACTCCGTTCTCCGTAATCTCCACGATCGGTTCGAACGGTTCCCCGATAAATCCCTTCACGCGCTCCATGCCCTCAAGCTCGCGCACCTTCGCGTCGCTCCGCTCGTAGATGCCCCGAACCGGCATTCCGTCCGCCGCCAGGTACTCCTTGAGCGCTCCGAGGATCACGTCCTTGAAGCGGTCCATACCGAGCGACAGCGACTGGATCACCAGAACATCGGAGAATTTGTCAACCACGATGCCGGGCAGCCAGTCCGCCTCACCGAAAATGATCCGGCACGACGAAGTGTCCACCGTCTTTTTGCGGTACTCCCATGCCGCACGAACACGGTCGCGCAGGAACTCCTCCGTCACTGCCGTGTCTTTACGTCTGGTGAGCATGCGCACGCGGATCGTCGAGTTCCCGTTGTACACGCCGATGCCCATCGGGTAGCCGTCGAAATCCTTGACCGCCGCAAGCGCGCCGTTCTCTCCTCCGCCGACCACCGACGCGATCTCATTGTCGTACACCCACAGTCCGCCGGCCTTGAGACTTCTGCCCTCGCTCTTTTTGAGCGTCACCGTGCGCGTCACATTGTATCGTTCGTCTCCCATGAAATGCTCCTGAAAAATCCGTTCTCATCCCCGGCAACGGTTTACTCGTCCGCGCCGTTCTTCTCGTCCTTCCCTGCTACTGCCTCATTTTCCGTATTGGCTTCCACCGCCGCCTCGGCACTTCCTTCCGCTTCGGTCTCATCGGCTTTCTTGCGGAACACGAAGAGCTTGCTGAATACGTAATTGAGTATGATCACGATGATGCTGGTGATCGCTTTGGCCCAGAAGCCCTTGTACAGGATATGTTTGTCAAACACCGTGACATCCAGCGGCTGCTTGAGGCCGAGCTTGACGAGCAGCGTCGGCAGGGTGATCTCGATGGCACCGGTTGCCAGTCTCGCGCCGATAAACTTGCCCATCTCGTAAAAGTACGCTTTCGCTCCGACGGTTTTGCTTTCGAACACGTACTTCTTATTGGTAAAGAAAGCAAACAGGACCGCCACGATCCACGCAACCGCATTGGTGATCGCAAACTCGATTCCCTCTTCGCTTAAATTGAAGACCTTCTGTATCGCAAACGCTGTCACCCAGTTTACAAGCGTTGTCGCGACGCCGAAGATCAGATACATGATCACTTCGCGGTATTTGTTGAACAGTTCCTCGATCTTATTCACAATAATCTCCTTGTCACATAGATTCGCGCACCTCAAAAGTTTGCTTTCGAGATGCGCGTTTCCTTCTTTGGTTCATTTAGGAATTCTTGCGGGTGCCCCAAAGATTCTTTTTCTTCAGGTCCAGGTACTCGTTGTAGGCCTTCTCCAGGATCTGCTTCTCGTTCGAGAACTTCAGCAGGTGGTACGCCTCATGATACTTGTAAAACCCGGAATCCGCAAAATACTCCTCGGTCTGTGGTTTGCTGTAATAGCTGTCCGCCATCATCAAGTACCAGTGCACGTCCTTCTTGACCATGCCCTGGGGCGTCTTGAAGGTGTACTGGCTCTTCCCGACGTATTTGACGATCTGCGCATCGGCTCCGCTCTCTTCTTTGACCTCCCGAGTTGCTGTCTCGGGAAACTCTTCGCCATCTTCCACGGTTCCCTTGGGAAGCACCCATCCCTCATACTTGTGCTTATAATTCTTGTAAAGCAACAGGATCTTCCCTCTGAAAATAACAACACCACCACAGCTAGTAGCCTCAACCATAAGCAAAGACCCCCTGTCTATAGGTGTATTACATTGAGTTCAGTATAAGCCCATTGCCATGGTTTTGCAAGTGTTATCTGGCAGCGGTTTCATTTTCCGTAAAACGATGTCATTCATTGTCGATCAGGTTGTCAACCATGGCCATGTTATCCATGAGCGCACGGCCCCTCCTCAGACAAAACCATCCCGGCCCGTATCGCACTCCCAGGAAAATGCCGACGGCGATCACAATTCCGGACAATATGTATGATTTAAACAAAATATACAGAATGATCGCGGCAACTATCGTCCAAAGGTAGCCCATGTTCCACAGAAATCTTCTGGAAAACTTCTCCAATCCGTAGTTCAACAGACATCCGGCTACCAAAGCTCCCAGCGCCTTCCATATTCCGTGCGTCGCAATAAGCACCGTCAGGCCGGCGACAACACCGATGAGAACGCCGATCCACAGACACTTGTTCTGCGTGGAACGGCTGATGAAACTGCGGTATTCCCTCCAGTCATCCACATCCCTGTCGGAATAATGCAGCAATCCCCGGTAGCATTTGTTCGGCATGCGGTATTCAAAGGAGTCACGCCCGTAGTTACTCCTGGCAAGCGTGCCGTCACTCACCGGATGGACGGGCCCTCTGACGCGCGGCAAAGTGGTCCGGGATGTCTGTACCGTGTATGCAGCGGGTCGTGCCTCCTCGTCGCGGTCAGTCTGCACAAGCGTTCTCTGTCTGCGCTCGCGCTCTGCCCATTCCCGTTCCGACTCTTCCGCCTGCTTTCGCTGCTCCGCGATCTGCTGTTCGCGGTACCTGTACTCTTCCTGATGCGTCTTCTCCGCCTGCTCGTCATAGTACTCGCGCAACTTCGCGTCTTCGGACTGCCATGTCGCGCCGCACAGCGGACAGGTGAACGTATCCTGATTGCTGAATGCGGCCGTTCCGCACTTAGGACAGTTTTCTCTCATCTCGCACCTCCGGGTAATCCCCGCTTTGCGGTTTATATCGTCTGTTCCTCTATCCTCCGCAGCTGCTCACTCAGCCGTCTGATCGCCGGCATGTAACAGGTCTGCACCTTCTCGTTTCGCTTGGCATAGAAACGGTCCCTCGCCACGGGGTCCGTGATCGTGATCCCGCGCGAGACATCCGTGTTGTGCCGAAGATCCGCAAGCTTCACGCGGATCGCCAGCCGGTTGTTCGAACTTCGGATTTTCTCGATGTACTCCTCGTAGGAGTCGTCGCGGTCGTGTCGGAGCAGCAAAAGCGCATCCGTCACCCGATCCCCGAAAATTCTCCGGAAGTCCTCTTCCGTCATGTAATCCGGGTGGTCCTCCATCACGTCGTGCAGGTACGCAACGATTTTCTCCTCCTCGGTGTCCACGAACGAAGCAACCGCCTCCGGATGCAGAAAATAAGGGCGGTTTGCCTTGTCCATCTGATCTTTGTGCGCATCCCTTGCAATCGCAATCGCCTGGTTTAACAAGTCGCTCATACCGTCCTTTCTCCTTTATGCTATTCTACTCCGCGTTTCCAATGTCCCCTGGTGTACTGCACTCCCGCGATCGGTTCCGCAACCGCCGCCCCCCCGAGGGCATCCGCGAGAGTTCGCAGCACAAGGTCGGTTTCCCTTCGGGTCTCCGTTGTGCAGTTGACGCGCACCCCGTACGGCTTCTTCTGCAATACTTCCGGCATCACCGTGAGAAGGGACGTGACATGCGCATTGTACAAAATGGAATGACAGTACCGGCACACGCTCTGCACCGGCATTTCGATACCGTCCATGTTGGTCAGGATGCCGGCAGCATTCTGTCCGCAACTGCCGGTGCCGTGCACGGTCCGATGTGTGCACTGTTCCGAGATCATCAGCGGACACCGCTCATATACGGTTATCCACGAGCCGTCCGTCATTCCCGTCGTGATCTCGCTTCTCCGAAGCTCCACGGAGAGCGTGCCGTGCTCTGAACCGTGTTCCCTCAGCCAAGCGGCAGCCTCCTCGTTCATCAGATACAACGTGTTGTCCGTGTGGACGGTCAGGTCCGGTCTGCGGGCTTTCCACTCCCCCGCGAGCGCCAGCTGATCCGGCGTGCGGATCACAATTCCGTCGACCATCGGATCCGCAAGCAGTTTCTCCACCTCCGCAAGCATCCGCACTCTCCGCTCGCCCTTGCATACTCTCGGCAGCGCGAGGTTCACGCTCAGGTGCTTCGCAGCATTGAATCCGCGCTCCGCACGCACAATATGCAAACATGCCTCATAGGCACCTTCCATATCCACAAACAGGTCCGTGACAACTTTTCCGCGAACTGCCGCTTCCGTCTGTTCCGGTGTCATCACACAAACTGCGCACCTGAGGTCGGGACTGCTCTGCATCGAAACGGAGAGCAGCGGCTCCCGGTCTTCCTCCGAAGAAACGCAAATGTCATCTTCTCCCTCATTCTGAGGCATGATCCAATAATCTTCACTGCCCTGATTCGCCTGAGGCTCGATTCGCTCCTCTGTGCTGCCTTGAGACGCCTGAGACTCGATCCGCTCCTCGTCACTGACGTCCTTCGCCCATTCCGGGACACTTCTGCGCCACTCCCGCACCACGGTCTCCTCGTACGCCGAAAGCGCCTCCCGACGGAGCTCATTGAGCTTTGACACGGGTATGAACAGTCCGTCCGCGACATCGGCGGACAGCTGGCTCCACGTGTAACCGGAACCGCCCGTTCGGCGAAGTTTGGCAAGCACCTGCTCCGCGTCCGCGGCGCTCTGTACGGCGCTTTCGGGAACATCTCCCTCGACCGTCACGTGCGCTCGTCCTTCCTCATCCGTCACCGTGAGCCGGATCGGTTCTCCCGGCGCCGCGCGAAACACGCCGCAAACGGGAATGTCGCGCTGTGAGAGAAGGAACGTCTCCCGGATCTCATTGAGAAGCGTTCCGTTCTTCGTACGGAACACCTCCACCGTCTTCGGAAAATTGCCGTAAACAGGGTTCCAGTGCACCGCCACCGGCTTGTTCGCATCGAATCTTGCCATATCTTTCGGTGTAGTCACTTCCCCGCAGACAAATCCTGTCGGAGATCGGAGTTCCAGAACCTCCTCCGGACCGATCTCCTCGCGGTACGTGATGACCGCCGCAGGTTTGGGACCGCCCTCGACAATCCCGTGTCCCACTACGACCCCGGTGTGATTCGGACGATCCGCGCAGAGCATCTCGCTTCCCTTGCGCCCGAATGCGTAGCCCTCGCAAAATCCTCCGCGGTTGTAGATCTCCGCCAGCGTTCCGACATCGTCCGCCATCTCCTTCGCGTGCGCTGCCAGATACTTCTCATATTCCGCAAACCCGAGTTCCGCAAGACGATCCAGCCAGCGGCGATAGATTGCCGTGACGCCCGCCGCGTACTCCGGTTTCTTCATTCGTCCTTCAATCTTCAGGGAATCCGCTCCGGCCGCGATCAGCTTGTGAACGCTCGGCAGAAGGCACTGATCCTTCGGGCTCAGCAGAAAGCCGTACGCCTCGTGATCGTCCTTCCTCGCATTTTCCCGATAACGATAACGCTTCCGGCACGGCTGCGCGCACCGCCCGCGGTTGCCGCTCCGCCCGCCGACCATCGAGGAAAGCAGACACTGTCCCGAGTAGCAATAACACAGCGCGCCGTGAACGAAGATTTCCAGTTCCCGCTCCGTCCCGCGCGCCATCGTCTCAATCTCCGCAAGGGACAGTTCCCTCGCCGGCACGATCCTTGTAACCTGCTCCGGCAGCAGTTTCGCCGCATCCGCGTCCGCGATCGTCATCTGCGTGCTCACATGGATCGGAAGCATCGGAAAATGTTCCGCGATTGTCCGCATCACCCCGAAATCCTGCACGATCACCGCATCCAGACCGGCCTCATAGTACGGCAGAAGGTAATCGCACAGTTCCTCGATCTCCGTCTGCTTCAGGAGCGTGTTGACCGTCATGTAAACTTTCACACCGCGCATGTGCGCGTGGTCGATTCCCTTCAGCAGGAGCTCCTCCTCCGGATTGTTCGCATACGCCCTTGCCCCGAACCTGGTGCCGCCGATGTAAACCGCATCACAACCGGCCTCGATGACCGCGCAGAGCGCATCGTAGGAACCGGCAGGCGCCAGCAATTCGATTTTCCGGTTTGGGTCTCTCATGCGATACTCATGCCTCCGGAGAATAGTCTAAACAGTCTCAACATAAGGAATCACGAACCGGCAGACAGCCGATTCGCGCTCCGTTTCAAAACTCAATTTCGATTCTTACGATAGTTGGCGATCTCCGTCTCGAGGCGCACGATCTTCTTCTGATCTTCCATGCGCGCGGCTTTCACCTGCTCAAGCTGCTCCTCGAGCTCCTTGATCCTGGCGCGATCCGCAAGCATATCGTGCTTGAGGTCGAAAATGTCCTTGTCCTTCTGCTCGAGTTCCGCCTGCTTCTCGGCAAGCTGCTGACGACCCTTGAGATAGTCATCCGCGGCATTGATCAGGACAAGCATCTCCTTCTTGTCCTTGTCGAGGTTCCGATACCCCTTCATCTCCTTCACAGCCGCGTATTTGCTGTTCAGGTAGGTCGCGATCTTCTGGAGATTTTCCTCGTCGTCAATTCCCATGATACAGAACGGTCTGTCATTGATGATCACCTTTACTTCCGTTCTCTTCTGCATCGTATGCTACCTCCTCTTCTCCTCATCAGGATTTGTTCGCGGGCATCGGGATTCCCATATGCTCGTACGCTTCCTTCGTCACCATGCGTCCGCGTGGTGTCCGCACGATCAGCCCGGTCTGCACCAGATACGGCTCGTACACTTCCTCCACGGTCTCCTGATCCTCACCGATCGTCGTCGCGACCGCTGCCGTTCCGACGGGTCCGCCGCCGAATTTCGTGATCATGGTCTGCAGGATCGCGCGGTCGATCTGATCGAGTCCCAGCCGGTCGACATCGAGCACGTCAAGCGCCTCCCTCGCGACATCGCCGCGCACAACGCCGTCGTGCTTCACCTGCGCAAAATCCCGCACTCTCTTCAAAAGGCGATTGGCCAGACGAGGCGTGCCGCGTGACCGTCTCGCGATCTCCGTTGCGCCGTCCTCGTCGATCTCGACGTTCAGTACATTGGCCGAATGCCGCACGATCAGCGCAAGCTCCGGCACCGTGTAAAACTCCAGACGATCCACCACTCCGAATCGGTCGCGCAGAGGCGCGGTCAACATACCGGCCCGCGTCGTCGCTCCGACAAGCGTAAACTTCGGCAGTTTCAGTCTGACCGGTTTCGCCGCCGGTCCCGACCCGATGATGATGTCGACACCGAAGTCCTCCATCGCCGAGTACAGCAGTTCCTCCACCTGACGGTTCAGACGATGAATCTCGTCGATGAAGAGGATATCATTTTTCTGAAGCTTGCTCAAAATGGCTGCCATATCGCCCGGCTTATCGATCGCAGGGCCCGAGGTCTGCCGCAGGTTGACTCCCATCTCGTTGGCGATGATGTTCGCAAGCGTTGTCTTGCCGAGTCCCGGAGGTCCGAACAGAAGAACATGGTCGAGAGCCTCACCGCGGGCTTTCGCCGCCTCGATATACACCGCCATGGTGTTCTTCACTTTCGTCTGCCCGATGTACTCGGACAGCTTCTGCGGCCGCAGCGATCCCTCCAGGCGGGTATCCTCCGTCGTCGCTTCGGTTGTCGTGATTCGTTTCGCCATAGTTTTTATCCCTGTATCACACAATCATTATCCTGTCCGCGATCGCATCGCGTCAGGGTCACAGATATCGCAGACTGTTCGTCAGCAGGTCGTCCGAATCCATGCTGTCTCCGCCCGGCACAGCCGCCACGGCCTTCGCTGCATCGCTTCGTGAGTACCCGAGCGCCACCAGCGCTTCGATGGCATCCGCTGCCGCCGCGCTCCGTCCGGGCACTGCTGCAGCCGCCGCGCCGGCATCCAGCCGCGCTTCAAGCGTTGCCTTCCAGTCAACCTTGTCCTTGAGTTCAAGCACAAGCTTAGCCGCCGTCTTCTTGCCGATCCCCGGCGCTTTCGCGATCGTCGCCACGTCCTCCGTCAGGATCGCCATCTGCAGATCCTGCACCGAGATGGTCGAGAGAACGCCAACCGCGCCCTTCGGACCGATACCGCTCACGGTGATCAGACGCCGGAACATCTCCAGCGAGTCGCGCGAAAGAAAGCCAAACAAATTGATGCCCGTGTTCTCATTTACGCTCAAATGCGTATACACGCGCACCTCTTCGCCGACCGGCGGCATCGCCGACAGATCCGCCGCAGGCATGGTCACTTCGTACCCAACGCCGCCGCACAGGATCACGGCTTCCGATTCTGTCATATACTCAAGCTTTCCCTGAAGCATTGCTATCATCCCTGGCACCTCACTTCCGGGCATACTACCCCTGTTAGCAGTATATCACAGTGCCGGCGGAAAAGCACCCATTTTCTGCCTTTTTCCGCTTGAAATCTTACGATTATTTTGTTACCGTAGTACTCGGAAAATGTGCTCCGCACTTCATCCCGATTCTTTCCGGAGGAACCCCATGCGTTACGTTGAACTCCCGTTAACCGAACTCGTTTCCGAGGACCTGCTGCCCGCGCTGGCGGCATGGCTTACGAACGATGCGTACTGCCCGATCGGCAGTGCCTCACCGGTGTGGTTCGACATTGAAACGACGGGGCTCTCTGCGACTTCCGCGTGCGTCTACATGATCGGCGCCGTGATGCAAAACGAAGACCGAAGCTGGATCTTCCGCCAGTGGTTCGCGGAACTGCCGTCGGAGGAAATCGAACTGCTGCAGGCATTTTCCGAGAGCCTACCGAAGGAGTGCGCGCTTCTTCACTTCAACGGTACAACGTTCGACATTCCCTTCCTTCGCGACCGTTGCCGCTTCCTCGGACTTGATATCACCTGGCCCACGGTCTCCGTCGATCTCTACACGCAGCTGCGAAAGCTCAAGCGTCTCGCCATGCTGGATTCCTGCCGGCAGCGCGACCTCGAGCCCTACGCCGGGTACACCCGCATCGATCCGTACGACGGAGGCACGCTGATCGGGTTTTACTCAGAGTACGTCAAATGTGCGAAACTCATTTCCATCCTCCGCGCCAAACAGTTCGACGACAACACGGCTGCACCTGAGAACCTGTCTTCTGAAAAAGATGACAGCGCGGCAGGAGGAAGGCATTTTACGCCGATCATCGACCACGTGATCGACGAGTCCGCCGGTGACGACATTCCGTACAGCCACGAGGATGTCGCCGTTAATCGCTACGACTCGCTCGCGCGGCATAACCGCGAGGACCTCGCAGGCCTTGTCTCGCTGGTACGGCTTTTCGACTGCTTTGAGATACTGAACGGAAACCTGACAGACGCGGAACTCGCGGAGTACGGTAACCATGTCAGCTTCACGCTGATCACAGAGTGCAAATGGCCGGAGGAACTGCTGTTTTTCATCCCGCTTCGCGAGCGTTTTCTCACCATGTCGCAGGAACACTTCGACAAGGTGATCACCCTGTCCGTTGATGAGGACGGACATCTGACGCTGAGCATCCCGATTCTCACGGAGCCCGCCAAACATTTCTACGACAACTACCGGGATTACTACTACCTCCCCGTGGAGGGACGCGTGATCCACAAGAGCATCGGCGCACATATGGACCGCGCCTACTGCCGCCCCGCCAAGCGCGAGGAAGCGTTTGACTGGTTCCGCGGTGAGCTGCTCCCGCAGGTCGGCGAGGTATTCTCCCCGTGCTTCCTGTACGGCTCCAAAGACGTGTGTCTGCTCTTCCCCATGAAGGAACTGCCGAAGCATCCGGAACGACATCTTGAGTATGTGAAGGGAATCCTGTCGCTGTTCCTTTACAAAAAGCGGAAATAACCGCCTGACAATACCGGAATAAGCCCCTGCGATCCTGCAGGGGCTTATCTTTGAATTCACTGATTCATTTTTCGAATGAATAATCGATCCCGGTATTAATTTCCTGCTTCGGAGTCAGCAGATTTTTCCTCAGTTTTGCCGTTGAATTCAGTCAAAGTGAAGCATTTCACAAATTTCTTTTCTGTCTCTTTATCAAATGTAACGACATACGTCTCCGTACTGTCATCCTTGAACGTCACTTCAACGTACACGCTGTCTTCCTTCGTCTGATCCGTCAGGGAAGCCTTCTTAGGTACGCCATGCGCTTCGGCAACAGCATCCACACGCTCCGAAATCAGCGCGATCAGCCGTGCAGCATCCGCCTTCTGCGCTTCGGAGAGGTAATCAACATTGTTGAGCAGACTCTCGCCAATATACAGCTTGTCATCGGTCTTGCCGGAGGAATCCGAACTGTCATACGGGGAAACGGGGATCTCGTTGACAAGATAATCCTTGTTGAACGGCTCGATATAACGGTTGTAGGCAGTTACATAATCCCTATCGTTGCGGGCATCATCGCCCCATCCATTAAGCACAAAGCTTGTATTGCCTTTGCTCACAATATTCCCTTGGGAATCCAACTCAAACTCCGAACACATACCGGCATGATATGTATCAACATGAGTTTTCCCAGCAACATCGTACTGTAGATGGAACACTAAAACAATCTTGCTATGGACATCCCGGTTTTCCTTTGGCGTCATGAAAAACACCTTTTCGCAACGGATATTGTAATTTGATATTGAGATTTTATCTCCCCAGTATGCATCCCCATTAAATTCATAACGATTATAACTGGATGACGACAGTTTAACAAATAAATATTCCGAAACCGCACCTGAGATCTCATCCCACGCATTCTTAACAATCGGTTGGATATCCAGCCCCTCCAGTTTCGTAGGATACATGTTCAGTCCGTCAATGGTAAACTCCTTGGTCTCGCTTGCCAGGACATACACGTCATCTCCGTTGCGCAGATTATCACCCCAGCACGCTTTGACGGTAAACTTCTCACCGTTGCGATATACTGTCTGGTTGCGGTCATAATCAAACAAAACGTAGTTACGGACAAAGTCAGAGCAGCCGCTGTTGTCCAATATGATCTGTGCTTTTTCTTCCGATCCGGAGAAGTGGACTGTAAATCCATCAAATGCATCAATGCTCTTCAGAACCTTCAGTCCGGAAACAATCTGCGTGAATTCCGGTTTCTCGATAGCCAGGCCAAGTTTCGCCGCTTCGGATTCGTTGTACAACACCTTAACGGTAATCGTATCCCCGTTGCTCAGGTCTTGTTCCGGTGTTGCAAGGAAAGAAATCGAAGAAAACAAGCGGGAAACATCAACTGATCCCGTAACGTCCAAGTTATAGTTTTCTTCGGAGTCCTTCGCGTTCGAGCCTTGTTGTTCCGTAAGTTTTGCAGAAACCTCCCTCTGAAGCGAATACAGAGTCTCATAATCAATTCTGCAGTTGGCAACGCCCATACCGTTAAACCCGCTGTATTCCATCTTCGCTGCGGAACTGACATCAATATTCAAAACAGGTTTCGTCGGTGCTTTCGTCGGCTCTGCAGCTTTCGTCGGCTCATCCTTATTCTCCGCAGCTTCCGTGACTGTATTGCTGCCACGTCTGTCATCGTCGTCATCATCGTCATCCGATTCACATCCGACTAATACAAGGGCTGCGATCAACAACAGCCATACAATACCAAGTAAGCGCTTTTTCATCCGATTCTCCTTTCGCCGTCACGGCACATATTTTTATGAGGTTAGTTTGTATAGGGATGTCTGTCAAGACATCCCTATACCCACTATGCTTAGTATAGTGGCGGTTTTACAGAAATGTCGGAATATCAAGGAATATCAAGCAATACGAACACAACGAAAAAAGGCTGATCGGTTTCCCGTTCAGCCCTTAGCTTTCTTACATATCCAAAATTACGCTTCCTGCGGAATGATTTCCTTCTTGTTGTAAGAACCGCATGCCTTGCATACTCTGTGAGGCATCATCAGCGCGCCGCACTTGCTGCACTTAACAAGATTCGGAGCAGTCATCTTCCAGTTAGCTCTACGACTGTCTCTTCTCGCCTTGGAATGTTTATTCTTCGGACAAATAGCTCCCATTGCGTCCACCTCCTTGATTCCTATTCGGCCGAACCTTCTGTGCCCGGCACACGCATGATGGTATTATACCGAACTGCCGATAGTTTGTCAACGACTATTTTTGAAAATCTTTATATTCTGTTTCATCTGTTTTTCGGCGTTTTTCACCAGCCAGATGACGCCGATCGGAAGGATATCGTTCTCAATACTCAGTCGGAATCGTCTTGCCGTCCCATGATTCACCCGGCTCGTCAAAACGCACTTCACACACGCCCTGATCATTCAGTAGGACTTTGATTTTCCGCGCCGTCATTTCAGCCAGGAAATATCGAACATCAGCAGAGTCCGCTGCCTGCTCGGGGTCTGCTCCCTTGCTGACCGTATAGTGCTCAAGCCACACCTTGTCCTCCTGCGTACCGGACTCATTTGCGGCAGACAACACATTGGACCGGACGATCGTCCAGCTCTCCCCGTTCTTATCCAGAACGATCGCGCCGCACAGGTTGTATCTATGCAACCAGCTTATCAGCTCCTTCTCCCGCGAGAGGAAATCCGAATCAGTCAGGGTTATCTCCGGCATAAGCTGGCAACACCATTTTGATTGCAGATACAACTTGATCTCTTCCTGTCGGAAGAACGCATCCCTGTTTTCCTCGTATGTGTATTTGTCCATGTCGGAAAATGTCGGCTGCGGCACACTGATGTCGTAAGCATTTCGCCCATCCAGATATGGCAGTAACAGTTTACCGGCAAACTCGTTCTCTCCGACGATATAGTACGGTTCGGCTTCTTTACGACCTCCCGGCGGTTCCGTATAGCTGACCGGTATGAAAGTTTCCCTCCCGGCGCGAATGCCGGTCAGTGTGACTCCGTCTATTATAGTCAGAAAATTCGCAAACTCTTCCACACTCTTCTTCGGAAGCGAACTCACATAGAGCGCCATTGTATCATCGTTGTAAAGGAAAGACACTTCCTCACCGTCGCTGCGGCGATACTTGCCGGTTGCGACATTCATGACTCTGGTTTCCTTGTAACCGCTCTCGTTCGTTTCCTCGTAGATCTTAACCGTCGAATACCCGGGCCAGATTGCATCCGGATCATTTTCCGCAAGCCATTTTTCCACACGTTCCCGGCAATTGTCCGTGATTTCTCGCTTCAGTTCCTCTGCTGTCTTGCCCTTGCAGCCTGTAAACACTGCCACAGCCGCGATCAGCAGAAACAACATCGCTACGCAGGATCGTCTTCGCCCTGCGAAACCATTCTTCCTTCTCATGTTTTCCCCCATTTCTCAGGGTTGCGCCCTTGCGCACGCCCCGAACACCATTAATCTTTCTCCTGTGAAAGGGACGCCCGGTGTTGTCGCCGGGCGTCCGTGTGTGCTGTTTTCACAGCACGAAAAAATCAGATCAGTGCAACTGTCTCACGGCAGATTGCAAGCTCCTCGTTGGTCGGGATCACCATAACCTTGACCTTCGAATCAGGCGTGGAAATGATGACTTCCTCGCCGCGGATCGCGTTCTTCGCATCGTCGATCGTGATCCCCAGAAAACCGAGGCGATCGCAAATCTTCTTGCGAACCTTGCCGTCGTTCTCGCCGATACCTGCGGTAAATGCGATCGCGTCAACGCCGTTCATCGCTGCCGTGTAAGCACCGACGTACTTCGCCACTCTGTAGGCAAATGCCTCAACCGCGACCTGTGCTCTCTCGTTGCCTTCCTTCGCTGCCGCATCGAGATCACGGAAATCGGAGCCGACACCGGAAATACCGTCCACGCCGGACTTCTTGTTGAGAACCGTCATCATCTCGGAGAGGGACTTATTTTCCTTCTTCGCAACGAACTCGATGACCGCGGGATCGATATCGCCCGAGCGGGTTCCCATGATGAGACCCTCGAGAGGCGTGAGACCCATCGAAGTGTCGACCGAGCGACCGTTCAGGACCGCGGAGCAGGAAGCGCCGTTGCCGAGGTGGCATACAACGACCTTCGAGTTGTTCGCGTCGAGACCGGCAACAGCGATCGCACGCTTGGAAACATAGCTGTGGCTGGTGCCGTGGAATCCGTAACGGCGAACACCGTAGTTGGTGTAGTACTCGTACGGAACCGCGTACAGATATGCTTCCTTGGGCATCGTCTGATGGAACGCAGTGTCAAATACAGCAACTTCCGGAACGCCGGGCATGAGCTTCATGCACGCGTCGATACCGATCAGGTTGGCCGGATTGTGAAGAGGCGCGAGGTCGCAGCATTCCTTGATGCCTGCGATCACGGCGTCGTCGATCAGCACGGACTTGGTGAATTTCTCACCGCCGTGGACCACACGGTGTCCTACCGCACCGATCTCGGAGAGATCCTTGATCACGCCGTAGGTCGGGTTCGTGAGTGCCGCAAGTACGTTCTTGATCGCTACCTCATGGTTCGGAAGCGCATCCTCGAGAACAACCTTGTCACCGCCTGCAGGCGTGTGCTTCAGGCGTCCGTCGATGCCAATGCGCTCGCAGAGACCGACTGCAAGAGCCTGCTCGGTCTCGGAATCAATCAACTGATATTTCAGGGAACTGCTGCCGCAGTTAACTACCAATACTTTCATGTAAATCCTCCGTTGATCAGTCATTTGCCTGAGCCTGAACCGCCGTGATGGCAACAACACCTACGATATCCTCGGCGATGCAGCCTCTGGAGAGGTCATTGACCGGAGCGGCGATACCCTGCGTTACAGGGCCGTAAGCCTCTGCCTTCGCAAGACGCTGAACAAGCTTGTAACCGATGTTGCCGGCGTCGAGATCCGGGAACACGAGAACGTTCGCCTGACCTGCAACATTGCTGCCGGGAGCCTTGGAAGCTGCTACGGAAGGAACCATAGCGGCGTCAGCCTGAAGCTCGCCGTCAAGATCGATGTCGGGGCGAAGCTCCTTTGCGATCGCGGTCGCTGCCAGAACCTTATCAACGTCAGCATGCTTTGCGCTGCCCTTCGTGGAATGCGAAAGCATGGCAACTTTTGCCTTCTTCTGAACCAGAAGCTCGAACGACTCTGCCGAGGAGATTGCGATTGCCGCAAGCTTCTCCGGATCGGGATTCTGCTCGAGACCGGAATCTGCGAAGAGGAACGTGCCGTCCGCACCGTACTCGCAGTTCGGAACTACCATCATGAAAAATGCGGAAACCAGCTTGGTGCCGGGCTTCGTCTTGATGATCTGAAGTGACGGACGAAGCGTGTTCGCGGTCGAGTGGCATGCACCGGAAACAACACCGTCTGCAGCGCCCATTTTCACCATCATGCAGGCATAATACATATAGTCGGTCGTGAGAAGCTTCTCCGCCTCCTCGGGGGTCATGCCCTTCGCCTGGCGAAGCTCAACAAGCTTGTCAATGTAAGCCGGAAGCTCTGCCGCGGTGTGAGGATCAATCACCGTAGCGCCTGCCACATCAAGGCCTTCGCTGTTGGCTGCGCACTCCTCCGGGGTACCGAGAACGATCACGTCCGCGATGCCTTCTTTGAGGATGATCTCAACGGCCTCCCACGTTCTTCTGTCCATGGACTCCGGAAGAACGATCGTCTTCTTGTTCTGCTTAGCTCTCTCTTTGATGCTGTCAATAAATCCCATGATTACTGACTCCTTTCTATTCTCTGTCGCACACTTACGCGCAACGTTTATTCCAAACAAATATTGTAAAGCAAAGCCACGCCGGTGTCAAGAAAAAGTCCGAGGCACCGAAGCGCCCCGGACCGGTTTTGGTTCATTTTCGTAAAATGCCGGCAACAGCGACCGCTGTACCGCCGATCAGAACAGTTTCTTGATCGCGCCAAGCGCATCGCTCGCGCTGTCAAGGCTGATCTTTGCCTTCACGCCGTCCACGATCTTGTCGATCGCTTCCGAAGGAATCTTATCTCCCGCCACCTTCTTAACCGTTGCGGTCGGGTCTTCCTTGAACGCCTTCGTGAGATCTCCGTCACCGGTGATCTTCGCAACGGCATCTTTTACCATAGCAGCAATATCCATATATACTCACCCTTTCTCCGAAAATAATACTGTCTCAGCCGGGCGTGATCCCGCACCGGGAGCCCGTCAGATCATAATCCGATCACTCAGCCGCTTCCTCGGGAATTTCCGAAGTACAATGCGGGCAACGCGTTGCGTCGATTGCGATCTCGGACTTACAGAACGGGCAGGTCTTCGTGGTAGGAGCAGCCTCTTCCTCTTCCTTCTTGCGGAAGTCCTTCGCCTTGTTGAACGCCTTGATCACCAGGAACAGGCAGAGCGCGATAATGAGAAAGCTGATGATAGCGGAGATAAACGCACCGTATCCCAGGCAGGTGAAGCCTGCTTCCTGTGCCTCAGCCAGAGTTTCCGGAAGAGGCGGAACCTTACCGTCCACTTCCGGTGCATCCTTGAGCACGACAAACGCGTTGGAAAAATCAGCATTGCCACCCAGAGCAAGACCGATCAGCGGCATCAGGATGTTGTTAACAAGGGACGTGATGATCGCGCCGAACGCGCCGCCGATGATGACACCGACTGCCAGATCAAGCATGTTCCCACGCATGATAAACTCTTTGAATTCCTTAAACATGGTACTCTCCTTTGCATTATTATATTTTCAAAACCCTGTTATGCCCGCTCCAGACCGGTCAACCCGGTTCTCACAAGCTCGAGGATCTCGAATTCATAGAACATCTTGATAAACGCGTCGATCTTCGCCGTCTCGCCCGTCAGCTGCATCATGAGCGAATCCACTGCGACATCGACGACCTTCGCGCGGAACACATCCGCGATACTGATCGCGCTCTGCCGCTTGGCGTCCGTCTTTGTGCGCACCTTGAGTAAAATGAGTTCGCTACACACCGACTTCTCCGGCGACAGCTCCTTGACGGAGATGACTTCCTGCAGCTTCTCCAGCTGCTTGCCGATCTGCGAAAGCGTCTGCTCATCGCCGATCGCCACAACCGTCATGCGGCTGATGTCCGGTCTCTCCGTCTCGCCCACGGTAAGGCTCGCGATGTTGTAGCCGCGGCGCCCGAACAGCCCGGAAATCCGCGCCAGCACACCGGCGGTGTTATTGACAAGTATGGACAGAACGATCTTCCGCATATGCTCCTCCCGTCGCGGGTTTTCCACCGCACAGCCGGGTTATCATAAGGCTCCCGGCTTTCTGTCATTGTACCGCGATAAAGTGGTGTTGTCAACGGCTGAATAACCGTTTTACGCGCCTCGCGAGCAACGACGAACGGCCGCCTTCCATGTAGGAAAGCGGCCGCCGAATAAATCTTGATCGTACTACTGAATTACAGGTTTACCTTACCGGTAATGTCATCGTTTGCTACGTAGTATGCAGCGCCGTCCTCAGGCTTAACATACAGCGTGATCGTCTTAAGAGCAACCGTGTTGTTCGCAGCGAAATCCTTCTTAGCAGCCTCAAGGATATCCGTCATCTTGAACTCGGCGCCGGCAAACTGAAGAACAACCGTAGCCTTTGCGTCCTTCGTGTCAGCCTTCTTGGCAACCGTCTTGGCAACCTTCTTGGCAGCCGTGTCGACAGCCTTCTCAGCCTTCTTCACAACCTTCTTGGCAGCAGCGGCAACCTTCTTCTCCTCCGGAGCCTTCTCAACCTTGGCAGCAGCCTTCTCAACGGTCTTCTCTGCCTTGGCAACAGCCTTCTCAACCTTCTTCTCGGTCTCCTTAGCAGCAGCCTTTACAACAGCCTCTTCCTTCTTGATCTCAGGAATACCATTTGTCTTCTTTACAGCCATGATATCTTATCCTCCTTATTGTGCGGACGTACGTACCTCTCTCAACGGTCGTGCGTGTTTCCGCAGAACACTGATTTGTCACGGCAACATCATACTACAAAACGGAAAATATGCAATACTTGCCCCTTATTTTCTACGTTTTAGCGACAAAGCGAGCGATTCCGCGATCGGTTTTGTAACATTTTCCGATACTTTTTCGCTTCTGCCGCATGTCGTTAAACCGTCGGATCCGTTTACTGCGATATATACAGAACTCTCACTTCACCGTTTTTCGCCGTGACTTTCGTTCCCGGCGAAACGTAGCAGCGGCAAATCCTGTCGGTGGCCGCTCTGTTGAGGATCACCTCGGAAATGTTGTTGCCGTAGCAGTACAGCATCTCCACCTGCGTTTTATCGAGATTCAGGCTGGTTAAACGGTTGTTGCTGCAGTCAAAGCTGCACAGCACGATATCCGTAAGGTCGATCGATGTCAGATTGTTGTTGCTGCAATCGATCAGTTTATTCTCATTTCCGCCCTTGTTCAAAATAAGCGAGGTCAGGTTGTTATTGTTGCAGTACAGTCTGTACAGTTTTGTGTTCTTGCTCAGATCCAGCGAAGTCAGACTGTTGCCGTAGCAATAGAGATAGAGAAGCTCCGTGTTCTTGCTCAGATCCAGTTTCTTCAACTTGTTATTGTAGCAATGAAAATATACAAGCGCTTTGTTCCTGCTCACATCGATCGAGGTCAGGCTGTTATTGTAGCAGCGGAGAGCCGTCAATGCAGTGTTTCTGGTCACATCCAACGAAGTCAGTTTATTATTCTGACAGTAGAGGCCGGTCAACGCCGTGTTCTTGCTCAGATTCAGCGAGGTCAGGCTGTTTCCGTAGCAGCTGAGCACCTTTAACGCCGTGTTGCATGTCACATCCAGTGATGTCAGCTTGTTTTCGTAACAGTAGAGCTCCTCAAGCGCTGTATTCTGGCTCAGATTCAGTGAGGTCAGTCCGCTCATACCGCTGCAATACAGATATTTCAGCGCCGTATTCTTGCTCAGATCGATCGACGTCAGCTTGTTTTCCGAGACGAAAAGTTCGACCAGCGCCGTATTATTGCTCACGTTGAACGAAGTCAGGTTGTTGCCGAGAACATTGAGGTTCGTCAGCGCCGTGTTATTGCTCACATCGAGCGAACTCAGGTTGTTGTTGCGGCAGTAAAGATATTTCAACGCCGCATTATTTCTCACATCCAGTGAACTCAGCTTGTTCATCTGGCAGAAGAACTGGGTCAGCGCCGTGTTCTTCGTAACATCCAGCGATGTCAGCTTGTTATCGTAGCAACTGAAATATGTCAGCGCCGTATTATTGCTCACATCGATCGAAGTCAGCTTATTTTCCGCGACAACAAGTTCCGTCAATGCCGTGTTTTTGCTCACATTCACCGAAGTCAGGTTGTTGCCGAGAGCATTGAAACTCAACAGCGCCGTGTTCTTGCTCAGATCCAGTGAACTAAGCTTGTTGTATTTACAGTTGAAAATCTTCAGCGCCGTATTCTTGCTCAAATCCAGAGAAGTCAGGCTATTGTTGTAGCAGTACAGGTTCTCCAGCTTCGTGTTCTTGCTCACATCCAGCGAAGTGAGGTTGTTGCCGAAGCAACTGAGAAACGTCAACTCCGGATTATTTCTCACATCCAGAGAAGTCAGATTGTTTTCATAACAGTAAAACCTTTGCAGCGCAGTGTTTCGACTGATATCAAGCGAGGTCACGTTGCAATTGCCGCAGGAGAAACCTGTCACTTCCGTAAAGAACTCTATGCCCTTAATACTGCCGACTCCTCTTCCCGTCAGGTTGATGTCGTCCACGCTTGCAATCTCGCCCGCGCTGAGTTTTCCGTCCTTATCCTTGTCATAACGCGCGGAAACCACTTCGCGGAAAAGCTCATCCGGGAAGTATGTCTCATCGATTGGGATGTCGCAGAGTGTCAGCGTTACAACCATCGTGTAAGAGACTCTTCCGCTTCCGTCCGTGATCTTGCAGCGGAACTGATATCCCTGCAGGCTTGCGGTCGTGCTCACGGAGAGTTTCGCCGTCTTGTTGCCGTTCTGTCCGGAGTTTGCCCAGGAAGAAACAGCATTCTTCCGATACTGCCACTGGTAGGTGAGCGTTCCGGTTCCGGCCGCCGTTACGGAAAATGTAGCTGCGGTTCCGAGTGACGCGCACTTGTCCTCAGGCTGAACCGTGATCCTCGGGCTTACGGTAAGCGTAGCAGCGCTTGTGTACGCCTTCTGTCCGTTTCCGTCCGTGATCACACAGCGGAACTGATACCCGTGAAGAGCGGCGCTCGCTGTCACAGACAGCGTGGCGGTCTTATTACCGCTCTGTCCGGAAGCTGCCCATGCGGAATTCGAATCTGTCCGGTACTGCCACTGGTACGTAAGCGTCCCCGTACCGGTCGCAGCTGCGGTAAAGGTTACTTTTGAGCCGGGTGAAACGGTCGTGCTCGCCGGCTGGGTTGTGATCTTCGGAATGATGTACAGGGTAACCGCACCGGTGTAGGCCTTCCGTCCGCTTCCGTCCGTGATCACACAGCGGAACTGATACCCGTTCAATCCTGCTGTTGCCGCTACCGAGAGCGTGGCAGTCTTGTTGCCGCTCTGGCCGGAAGCCGCCCATGAGGAACTTGCATCCTTGCGGAACTGCCACTGGTATGTGAGTGACGCCGTTCCGGCCGCCGTCACGGAAAATGTCGCCGTGCTGCCTGCCGTAACACTCTTGTTCGCCGGCTGGACTGTGATCCTCGGGCTGATGGAGAGCGTGACAGCGCTCGAATACGACTTCTGTCCGTTTCCATCCGTGATCACGCAGCGGAACTGATATCCGTGAAGGCCGTTGGTCGCCGCGACCGAAAGCATTGCCGTTTTGTTGCCGTTCTGGGCGGAGCTTGCCCAGGACGACGCGGAATCCTTCCGGTACTGCCACTGATACGTAAGCGTTCCCGTGCCGGTCGCCGCAACCGTAAACGTCGCCGTAGCGCCGGGTGCAACAGTCTTGCTCACCGGCTGGGTTGTGATCTTCGGGATGATGTTCAGGGTGGCCGCATCGGAGTAGACCGTCGACCCGTTACTGTCCTTTACCATGCAGCGGAACTGATATCCGTTCAGTCCCGCCGTCGCCGACACGTAAAGCGTGGTGGTCTTGTTGCCGCTCTGCGCAGAAGGCGCCCATGCGGAGCTTGCATCCTTCCGGTACTGCCACTGGTAGCTGATTGATGTAGCCGGAGTCTCAGCAGTCACGGCAAACTTCACCGTGGATCCTGCTACTACGCTCTTGTTCACCGGCTGTGACGTGATTGTCAGAACATCCGTCGCCGCCGCAGCAGCGCCGGTCATCACGACCAGAAGAAGCATCATAATTCCGAGCAGTTTCAGTACGTGTTTCATTTTTTCATTTCCTCACTTTCTCACTCAACATTTGTACGATAGAGTTTCATTTTCAAAACGCCTGTCAGGGCATTCCTACCACTGTTGCGTCCGGCATCATCCCCTGCGTTTCCGCCGGACAATCCTCATCACCAGCAGTGTCAGCAGGATTCCGACGGCCGCGCCGCATATATCGATCAGCACATCGCGCCATTCCCCGGATCGTCCGGACACCGACAACTGGTGGTACTCATCCGATGCGGCATACGCTGCCGCGATCGGCAGTGCGATCGCCGCCCGCGCCGCGAGACGCGAAAGTCCCCACGCCGCCAGCGCAAGCATGATCAAAGCGCCGAGTATCGCATACTCGGTGGCATGGGCTGTTTTTCTCACGTAAAACCCGATCGTATCGCGTACGGAAGGTGTCACCTTCTCCCGCGTTGTCAGCTTCACGTCAACAGCCACTTCGATCACCGCATCGACCACTATCTCCGATTTCTTCGACGACTCCTCCGAATCGTCCGCAGACATCAGAAAGATCACAACCATCCACACGAGGACCGCCGCTGTCGCAAGAAGCCGCAACAGCCATCTTCCCCGCTTTTCCGTCTCATTCATCACATGCTCTCCCGAAGCATATTCCCCTACATTACAGCACCCGGTAACGCGCAGGATTATCCCGCATTCTTCTTACTTGTCAACCTCTCTCATGGTCCACAGAACATCATCCAGCAGATACGCACCGTCGTCCACCCAGTCGGTGTAACGAAGAAGCACGATGAGCCACATGGTCCCGTCCTCATTCTCGTGCATGAACACTTCCTCCGTGTAGTCGTCACCGGCTTCGCGGTACGTGAGTGTCCAGTGCTGGTACTGCATCCGGCCGGAATACTCCGTAATTTCCGAATAGTGGAATTTTTCGTCGTTGTACTTCTGCTTCTTTGCGTTGTAGTAATCCTCCGCCGTCTTAATCCCGTCCTGCGGCGTAAAATGCTGAATGCTGATCGACTCTGCGGTTCCGGCATTGAAATACAGGTTGATATCGCCGTCCTCATCCTTGTCGATCCGGTTCAGTTCCTCCGTATCGTATGCAAATTCCATACTGGTGCCGTCCGGCATCTCCACGACCGCGGATGAATACTGATACTCCATGGGCGTTTCAAGTTGGACGAGACTCTTTGCGCAGTCAAGCCAAAGGTCGTACAGTTCCTTCTTCTGACTGTCGGAAGCGGAATCCACCCCGTCGAGTATGAACACAACAGTATAGACACCGATCGGATCATACTTGCAGTCGTACGCGCAGTACCATCCGCTGCCGGAGTAGTCCCAGTCCTCGAACTGTATCGTCACTGTCTCAGCCGCCGCGCCGACGCAGATCACGCCGTTAATGCTTGTCTTCTCCACTGCCCCGACTCCGCGCATCGCATCGACCGCCAGCAGTTCCTTATAGTCCGCCTCGGTCTTCATAAGATTCGCGCAATCGTTGGCATCATAGATCACACCATCATAAATCGTGTTCACGTACCATACGCTGAAGTACGCATTGTTCGTCGTCGCAACAATGCCGCTGTTGTACTCTTCGATCTCCGCATCGTCAGGCACTTTCACGGAAAATGTTCCGTCGCCCTTCGTGTACGTAGCGGTAGTCTTGGAGAAGGAGAGCTCAGCAGACGTCACCTGCGGCGTCGGTGTAGGCTCCTCGGTCGGAGTTGCTTCCGGCGTCGGCTCCTCCGTAGGTGTTGCTTCCGGCGTCGGCTCCTCCGTCGGTGTTGCTTCCGGCGTCGGCTCCTCCGTAGGTGTTGCTTCCGGCGTCGGCTCCTCGGTCGGAATTACTTCCGGCGTCGGCTCCTCCGTAGGTATTGCTTCCGGTGTCGGTTCCTCCGTCGGTGTTGCCTCCGAAGTCGGAGTCGCAACCGGAGTTTCCGTCACGCTGACGTTCTGGTTACCCGACTTCTTACCGCGCTCCTCCGGATCCACGTCCCCGTCGCATGCAGTCAGGATGCCGACCAGCAGTATCGCTACGCACAATATCGAAATCATTCGCATCCATCGTTTCTTCATATTCTCACCCTTCCCTCTCTGCGCTGCCTCTACGACAGACGCAATCGAACAACAAACAACATATAGCAATTATATCGGATTACGAAGAGGATGTAAACGAAAACCGACAACAACAGCATGGAAAACTTCATTTTTCGAATGCCTGCGAAACACTCCCGAGATTGCCTCCAAACACTTTGTCGCGTTAAAGCGAAAAATTTTTCTTGACATGCAGAAAAGAATGGTGTATTTTGTTTGCAAATGCAACGACCGGGAACCAGTACGAAATCAGTTTTCCCTCACAGCGAGCCGGGTTTGGTGTAAGCCGGCACGGAAAGCCTTCCGAATTCCTCCCGAGAGCAGCATGTTGAACAGCGGTATTTCATCGCTAAGTAGGCATCGCCGGATGCGTCCGTTATCGCGATAGGGTATATAATCTGTACCCGAACGAGGGTATGCAGTTTTGCATACTGAATTGAGGTGGTACCACGGGTCTAACGCTCGTCCTCTATCGTAGTTAGGGGATGAGCTTTTTTTGTGAGTTTTCGCGGCAGCATTTCGAGAGTTTGAGCGAAGCGAAAACGAAGCAATGCGGCTTTCGCCGTTTTCCAAGACTCGTCCTCAGGGCATTGTTACACTACTATTTTTTCACCTGGGAGGCACCTATGAAACAGCCGAAAATCCACAAGATCTACAATCCCGCCATGGAGTGCATGGATCGCTCCAAACTGCGCGAGCTCCAGAGCGAGCGTCTGCGCGAGACCGTAAAACTCGAGTACGAGCGCGTGCCGCTCTACCGCAAACGCATGGATGAGAAGGGCGTGAAGCCCGAGGACATCAAAACCGTTGACGATCTGCGCAAGCTTCCGTTCACCGAAAAGACCGACCTTCGCGATGAATTTCCTTACGGCCTTCTGGCTCAGCCGCTCAAGGACATCGTCCGTATCCAGGGTTCGTCGGGAACAACCGGCAAGCCCATTGTTGCAGGTTACACGGCAAACGACGTTGAAGTCTGGACAGAGATGGTCGCCCGCGCTCTCACCGCTGCCGGCGGCGACGCTGACGATGTCATCCAGATCTGCTACGGCTACGGTCTCTTCACCGGTGGACTCGGCGCACACCAGGGCGCAGAACGCATCGGCGCCACCGTCATTCCGATGTCAGCCGGCAACACCGAGCGCCAAATGATGATGATGACCGAGCTCGGCGCGACGATGCTCTGCTGCACGCCGTCCTACGCGACCTACCTTGCCGAAACGCTCCGCGACCGCGGTCTTCTCGGCAAAGTCAAACTGAAAGCCGGTATTTTCGGCGCTGAGCCCTGGACCGAAGAGATGCGCACACACCTCGAGGAGATCCTGGATTTCGACGCCTGCGATATTTACGGCCTCACCGAGATCGGCGGCCCCGGCGTTGCGTTCGAGTGTCTTGAGAAACACGGCATGCACGTCAACGAGGACCATGTAATCGTCGAGATCATCAATCCGGAGACCGGCGAACCTCTTCCTTACGGGGAGTCCGGTGAGCTTGTTTTCACAACCATCACGAAGACCGGTATGCCGATGCTCCGCTACCGCACGCACGACATTTGCCGCCTGATCGCAGAGCCTTGTGCCTGCGGTCGTACGCTCATCCGCATGAGCCGTCTCACCGGCCGTACCGACGATATGCTCGTCATCCGCGGCGTGAACGTATTCCCGAGCCAGATTGAGTCCTGTCTCGTCGGCCTCGAGGGCGTCGCTCCGTTCTACATGCTCATTGTCGACCGTGTCAACTCCACCGACAAGCTCGAAGTTCAGATTGAGATGTCCGAGGAGATGTTCACCGATAAGGTCAGCGAGATCGAACAACTGCGCAGCACGATCACCGAGCGGATCAAGTCCGTCGTCGGCATCGCTGCGAAGGTCACGCTCGTTCCGCCGAAGTCCCTGCCTCGTTCCGAGGGCAAGGCAAAGCGCATCATCGACAACCGCGGACTCACCAACAAGTAACTGTCCGAAGCACTGCATTTTCCTTACATAACTCCCCGGCATATGATATAATGCAGGAAGGGGTATGAAACTCAGGGGTTTGTATTTCAAAGGAGGTATTACATGTTTGTACATCAGGTTTCTGTATATCTCGTCAACGCTCACGGAACGCTCTGCAAGCTGACCGGTCTTCTCAAGGATCACAACGTTGACATTCTCGCTCTGATGATCGCCGACATGGCGGAATTCGGTATCGTTCGTTTCATCGTCAAGGATGAGGACATCCAGCCCTGCCTTGACCTTCTCAAGGAAGCCGGTTACTCGGCGCGTAAGAACCATGTTGTCTGCGCAAAAATCCCGAATGAGCCGGGCGGACTTCACCGCGCTCTCCAGCTTCTGGAAAATTCCGGCAACAGCATCGAGTATCTCTACTCGTTCAACTACGCAAGCGGCGACAACAGCGCCCTGATCATTTTCCGCCTTGCAGACCGCGAGGCAGGCGCCAAGCTTCTGATCGAGAACGGTTTCACGATCGCCACGCAGAAAGAGATCGACGCTCTCGGCTGCTGATCCGAACCGGTCGATCATTCGGCAAACAAAGCAAAAAGCGCTCCGGCAAAACCAACCTGCCGGAGCGTTTCTTATACCAGCAAAAATGCGGCCCCGCAAACGCGGAGCCGCATCGTAGTATTACAAAATCTTACAGTCTCGCAACACCGGTCTCACGTGCTGCCTCGGCAACTGCCTTCGCAACCGCCTGAGCAACCGTCTTGTCGAGTGCGCTCGGGATGATGTAGTCAGCGGAAAGCTTGTCGTCGGTAACGAAACCTGCGATTGCCTTCGCTGCAGCGATCTTCATCGCATCGTTGATATCGCTAGCGCGTACATCGAGCGCGCCGCGGAAAATGCCCGGGAACGCAAGTACGTTGTTGATCTGGTTCGGGAAATCGCTGCGGCCGGTACCAACTACCGCTGCACCTGCAGCCTTCGCCTCGTCGGGCATGATCTCGGGAGTCGGGTTTGCCATCGGGAAGAGGATTGCCTTCGGAGCCATGCTCTTCACCATCTCAGGCGTAACGCAGCCGGGAGCGGAAACACCGATGAACACATCAGCGCCCTTGATGACTTCCTCAAGGCTGCCCTTGCGCATCTGCTGGTTGGTCATCTCGGCGATGATCTCCTTCTCCGGGTTCAGACCGTCGCGACCCTTGTAGATCGCACCCTTGCGGTCGCACATAACAACGTCCTTAAGGCCCATGCTGATGAGAAGCTTGATGATGGCGATACCGGCAGCGCCTGCACCGCTCGTCACGACGCGGATCTCATCGATCTTCTTGTCAACAACCTTCAGAGCGTTAAGCATAGCGGCAAGGCAGACAACAGCCGTACCGTGCTGATCATCGTGGAAGATCGGAATATCGCAGCACTCCTTCAGCTTTCTCTCAATCTCGAAGCAGCGAGGTGCGGAGATATCCTCAAGGTTTACGCCGCCGAACGAACCGGCAAGAAGGCGAACCGTATTTACGATATCGTCAACTTCCTTGGAGCGAATGCAAAGCGGAATCGCGTCAACATCGCCAAATGCCTTGAACAGTGCGCATTTGCCTTCCATAACCGGCATGCCGGCTTCCGGGCCGATGTCGCCGAGGCCGAGAACCGCGGTACCGTCCGTGACAACCGCTACAAGGTTGGAACGACGGGTGAGGTCATAGCTGAGGTCAACATTTTTCTGGATCTCAAGGCAGGGCTGTGCAACACCGGGGGTGTATGCAAGAGAAAGATCCTCTTTCGTCTCCAGGGGAGCGCGAACGATCATCTCTACCTTTCCTTTCCATTCGTAGTGCTTCTTCAGGGATTCTTCTGCATAGTTCATAATGATATTCCTTTCTTATCAAGCGCTTTCCGCTTATTTTTCTTAACACATATCTTCCGGCCGGAACACTTCGTCGAAGCGCTCCGCGCTCAGGAAGCCGAGCGCCACGCAGGCTTCCTTGAGGGAAATGTTCTCCGCGTAGGCTTTCTTCGCCGTCTTCGCCGCGTTCTCGTATCCGATGTACGGATTCAGTGCCGTGACCAGCATCAGCGACTTATTCAGATTCTCCTGCATCTTGCCCGTATCAGCCTTGATCCCGCTCACGCACCGCTGCTCAAACGACCGCATCGCGTCCGAAAGGAGCCGCACGGACTGCAGGAAATTGTACGCGCACACAGGCATAAACACATTGAGCTCGAAATTGCCCTGGCTTGCCGCCATGCCGACTGCCGTATCGTTCGCAATGACCTGAACAGCCACCATGGTCACCGCCTCGCACTGCGTCGGATTAACCTTGCCCGGCATGATGGACGAACCGGGTTCGTTCGCCGGGATTGTGATCTCCGCGAGTCCGTTGCGCGGCCCGCTTGCGAGCCAGCGGACATCGTTGGCGATCTTCATAAGGTCTGCCGCCAGCGCTTTCAGCGCGCCGTGGGCAAACACAAATTCATCTTTTGAGGTGAGCGCGTGGAACTTGTTCAGCGCGGTTTCAAACGCGCTTCCCGTGATCTCCGCGACGCGCGCCGCTGCCGCCTCACCGAAGTTCTTCGGCGCATTGATGCCGGTTCCGACAGCCGTGCCGCCGAGGGCAAGTCTGCGAAGCATCGGCAGAGCCGCAACGATCATCTCACGGTCGGTCGCAAGGCTCTCGCTCCACCCGGAGATCTCCTGGGAGAACCGGATCGGTGTCGCATCCTGCAGATGCGTACGGCCGCATTTGACGATTCCCTCGTTCGCCGTGGCAAGAGCACGGAAGGTCTCCGTCAGCGAGTCAAGCGCCGGCAGAAGTTTCCGCTCGA
The DNA here is from genome assembly GCA_946415315.1 of uncultured Lachnoclostridium sp. Classification (GTDB taxonomy): domain Bacteria; phylum Bacillota; class Clostridia; order Lachnospirales; family Lachnospiraceae; genus ISDg. Next base: position 41,258 of record CAMKRZ010000018.1, read on the forward strand.
TCCCGAGCACTGCTGCAATGTGCATGGCCGTAGGAAATGTATCGTTCGAGGACTGCGACATATTGACGTCATCATTCGGATGAAGAAGCTTCCGCCCCGCGATCTCATTTCCGCGGTTCGCGATCACTTCGTTGGCATTCATGTTCGACTGCGTGCCGCTTCCGGTCTGCCATACGACCAACGGAAAATGCTCCGCGAGCGTCCCGTCGATCACCTCGTCGCACGCTCTCGCGATCGCGTCGAGTTTCTCCTGCGTCATTCGCTCCGGCACGAGTTCCCGGTTGGCAAGCGCCGCTGCCTTCTTCAGGATTCCGAATGCCTGAACAATCTCCGCCGGCATCGTCTCAAGGCCGACTCCGATCGGAAAATTCCCGCGGCTTCGCTCGGTCTGCGCGCCCCAGTAGCGGTCGGCAGGCACCTGGACATCGCCCATCGAATCATGTTCAATACGGTACTTCATGCGAAGTCTCCTTCCCCTAAGCGCAACGAAGCAGCACTCTCCGAAGAGAATGCTGCCGCATCGTCATAATCAGTCGAGATTAATGCTGTGGATAACAGTCTTAAGGTTATCCGCGCTGTGCTGAAGGAGTGCGATCTCCTCCTCGGTAAGAGGCGTCTCCACGTTGCCGATGATACCGCTCTTGCCGACGATGGCAAGCGTGCTGAGGCATACATCACTGATGCCGTACTCACCGTGCATCATCGTGGATACGGTCATGGTCGTATCAATACCGGTAGCAATCGTTCTGACAATGAACGCCACGGAAACAGCGATTGCGTAATAGGTAGCTCCCTTGCGGCTGATGACAACGCCGCCGGACTTCTTTACGTAATCTTCCACTTCATCCTTGTTGAGCTCCGGGAACTCCTTGATGGAGTTGTGCACGCGCTCCTTGTACTGGGAAAGAGGAACATTCGAAATATTGGCAAGAGACCAGGTGATGAAAGACGAATCACCATGCTCGCCGAACACGTATGCGTGAACGTTGCTCTGGCTGATATCATAGAGCTCGGACAGTCTGGAGCGAAGTCTCGACGTATCGAGGATCGTACCGGAACCGATGATCTGATTCTCCGGGATGCCGGAGAACTTGTGGAACGCGTAGGTCATAACATCAACCGGGTTGCTCACGATAATGTAGATAGCCTTAGGAGCATACACCGTGATCTTGGACGCGATGTCCTTCATGATGTTGACATTGGTCTGTGCAAGCTCAAGTCTCGTCTGTCCGGGCTTTCTCGGAATGCCGGACGTGATGATGACGATATCGGATCCTACAGCATCACTGTAATTGCCCGCAATGATACTCAAAGAGCCGAAGAACGGTGCTCCCTGGAGAATATCCATAGCCTCGCCTTTGGCCTTCTCCTCATTAACGTCAATGAGAACGATGTCCGAAGCGGTGCCGTTCGTTGCGAGAGTGAATGCGATCGTCGATCCGACGCTACCCGCGCCAATGATAGTAACCTTCATACATACCTCTTTCCGCGCTATTGCGCCGTTTTTCCTGCCTTTGTTATTCTGTTCCGAACTACTGCATGCGCAGTAATATTCATGTTACTACAGATTGTACCACAGTGTGCTTTTCGTTACTATTGACAATCTTACGAAAAATAAGTCAATTGAAACAGTTGTATTATACAAAAACACGAAGAACGGCGATGCGGAAACCCCGCCGCTTCCGTCTCATTCCGCGTCGCAGTAGATCATCGAGACATGTGTACCCCGGATTCCCGCGACGATCGCGGCAAGTACCGTTGCATAAGTGTCTTCAATGAGCTCACATTCCTCCGGGCGGACACCTTCTTTCTCCGCGATCTCACGGATCACGGGAAGCTTGTCCGCGTCATGCTCAACGGTGAGAACCTCCGTGAAAAATCCGGCCGGATAGTTCTGTCTTACAAACTTGTTCTTCGCATCGCATTCATATTTCGTCTGCGAAGTGCTGAGCACGTAAACCTTCGCGCCGCACTCACGCAACTTCCTCGCATACTCGGTCACCGACGGTACCGGCTTACAAAACCGGTAGGTGTCCTCCCCGTTCTTTTCACAGAACGCGTGCCAGGCTTCGTCGGACATGCCTCCTACCATTTTCCCGTTCACGTAAAATCTCGGCGCGCACAGCGTACCGTCCATATCGAAAAATGCAAGCCGTATCATTCGTTCTCTCTCCTTTTCCCCGGGTGGTCAACGGGGATTATACCATATGCCCTGCCGAAAACGCAATGAACATATCATTTTTCGAAAGGGGGTTGCTTTCGATGTGTCTTTGTGGTATATTTGATGTAGTATTAAAAACTATGTCACGAGGTTTTTATTGTACGGAGGTGCTCTGATGAAAAAACGTACTCCGCTTCGGGAGCGGTCTTTCCCGAACTATACACGCGGTGAAGAGATTGCCAACATGGTCACTCATATCGTCGGTGGAGCTCTCGCCATCGCCATAACGGTGCTGTGCATCATCATGGCGGCATCCCACCACAACGTCTGGGGTGTTGTCTCCTCCTCCATCTACGGCGCCACAATGATCATCATGTTCACGGTATCTTCCGTCTACCACGGTTTGCACAAGAACACCGGGAAGCAGGTTATGCGCATCATCGATCATTGCGACATCTATTTTCTGATCGCGGGAACATATACGCCGATCTTGCTCTCCTCCGTCCGCGTAAATCATCCCGGGCTTGCCTGGACCATCTTCGGCATAGAGTGGGGATGCGCGTTCGCGGCGGCAGCCATCAATGCGATCGACCTGCAGGCGTACCGCGTGTTCTCCTTTCTCTGCTATCTCATCATGGGATGGGCTATCATCGTCTGCGCGAAGATCACCATCGCATCCATGACATTCATGGGTTTTCTGTGGATACTCCTCGGTGGGATCGCCTTCACCATCGGCGCCGTGCTCTACCTGATCGGCGCAAAGAAGCATTACATCCACAGCATTTTTCACGTGTTCGTCATCGCCGGCTGCGTGCTGCAGTTCTTCGGTATTTTGTTCTACGTGCTTTAAGAACAACCGCAGCGTCACTACGCAAACATGAAAAGGCTCCCTTCGGAAAATCCGTAGGGAGCCTTAAGCAATAAAAGAAGCACGAGACGGGATTCGAACCCGCGACCCTCGCCTTGGCAAGGCGATACTCCACCACTGAGCCACTCGTGCGTATGTCCTGCTCTCCGCAGGCACAATGTGGATTGTACACGATAAGAAGTCGTTTGTCAACAACAATTTTGATTTTTTTTAAAACCGGCGCAGCCATACGACCGCGCCGGTTTTTCGTCCGCTTATCGCTTTCCTGTTTTTGCGTTAACACGAACTCTGTTGCGCCGTTTCTCCGCAAGGAGTACAACCGCTGTCGCCATCGCAAGGAGCATCGCAAATGCTCCGATGTACAGGATCGGTCTGCTCTCCGATGTCTGCGGGGACTTCACGGCACTGTTCGCTTTCTTGTTTACCTCGGGACGTTCCTGGCTTTCGCTCTTGCTTTCCGGTTTTTCCTCGAGCTCCTGGTCGATCATAACGATCGAGCCGCCCGGGATCGGTACGCCGTTCGCGTCACACAGGACGCCGTCCACAAGCTTGAACCAGATATCCGATGCATAACTATATCCTGCCGGCGCACCGCTCTCGTGGAGACGATACGTACCGTTCGGAAGATTTTTCAGGAATGCCGCTTTGTCTGTGCTTGTCCAGGAAATGCTTGTCTTGCTGAGCGAGAAATCCGTTCCGCCGGATTCCCCGGAAATCACTACCTGATAGAGATTATTTTCCTTCGTGTAGGTAGTCAGCGTCAGTCTCGCTCCGGGCAGTTCGTCGCACGTCACCGTCTGCTTGGAGAAAATTCCGGTGCGGGGACCTGTGCTCGTGTTCTTCTGTGCCAGGTTCTCAGATCCGTTGACATTGTTCTCTCCGCTCTCCGTCGGCTTCGGTGTTGCCGTAGGCCGGCGATACGGTGTCGGCGTCGCGGTTTTCCCCGGCGCCTTCGTGGGCGTCGGTGTCACGGTCTGCTGCGGTGCGCCCGTCGGGGTAGCCATGGGAGCATTTGTAATCACCGGCTGCGTTGTCGGTGTCGGAGTCGACGTCGGTACGGACGTCGGCAAAGGCACATTCGTCACCCTCGGAGTTGCCGTAGGGAACGGAGTCGCTGTCGGCGTGTTAGTCGCTCTGGGCGCCTGCGTCACTGTCGGCGTAGGAGTGTTCGTTGCCGTAGGGACAGGCGTAGGTGTGCTGGTCACTCTCCACCACGGGTACGTTGTCGGCGTAGGAGCCTTGGTCACCGTCGGTGTCGGCGTGTTCGTTGCCGTAGGCCGAGGCGTGCTCGTCGGCGTAGGAGTGCTTGTCACCCTCCACCACGGGATTCCTGCGGTCGTCGGAGTCGGTGCTTTCGTCGGGGTCGGTGTCGGCGTGCTCGTCACTCTCCACCACGGGTATGTAGTAGGCGTCGGCGCTTTGGTCACCGTCGGTGTCGGCGTGTTCGTTGCCGTAGGCCGAGGCGTGCTCGTCGGGGTCGGTGTGCTGGTTACTCTCCACCACGGGTTCGCTGCCGGGGTCGGTGTAGGCGAGTTGGTCGCAGTCGGCCGAGGCGTAGGCGAATTTGTTGCTGTAGGCCGAGGCGTAGGCGAATTTGTTGCTGTAGGCCGAGGCGTAGGCGAGTTGGTTGCCGTAGGCCGAGGCGTAGGCGAATTTGTTGCCGTAGGAATCGGTGTCGGCGAGTTCGTCGCCGTCGGGATCGGCGTAGGCGAGTTCGTCGCCGTCGGAATAGGCGTAGGCGAATTCGTTGCCGTCGGGATCGGTGTCGGCGAATTTGTCGCTGTCGGAATCGGAGACGGTGAATTCGTCGCTGTCGGCGAGTTCGTTGCCGTAGGCGAGTTTGTTGCCGTAGGCGAATTTGTCGGTGTAGGTGTTACTTTCTTCGTCGGAAGCTTCAGTGAGCAGGGATAGAAATGCGCCTCACCGATCGTCACAAAGGTTTTCGCGATAATTCCGCCTTCAAAGTTACCGCCCTTCATGTCAACACTCGCACGAGGAGCAATCACATGACCGACAAGTCCCTCGAAACTGATCGTACCCGTCGCATCGGGGAAGTTCCAGAACAGGTTCATTCCGGTAAGGTTGTACTGCTCATCGTTTGTTCCCGGGAATTTCTTGCGGAAAGCATTTCCCATGACTTCCCCGTTCAGCTTGATATGATAACCGTTATAGCTTGCCGTGCCGCCGTTGACACCGGTCACGGAAATGCAAAGGATATGGTTGCGAAACCAGGTATAGTCCGAAACGGTAATCTCAAGAGAATTCAGATTGTCTTTGGAAATCGTGAGATATACATCCGAATTGACGTTCCGAAGATCCAGTTTCGTCCCGCTCATCGCCTCGCTCATATCATAGAGCGCTGCAGACTGCTCTTTGATCTTCTCAAATGCCTTCTTAACATCAATATAATTCGGATTCTGAATGATCGTATTCGGATCATTCGACTGAACGCCCCAGCCCTTCGTCCCGTAGTAGACCGTACGGTCAATTTTCCGGTTCACGTAAAATGTACCGGTTCCCACGTTTCCTCTTTCCCAGTTGCCGATGTAAGAGGGATACAGGGCTGCATCGCCGAATGTGTTGTAGTTTTTGTACGTACCGCCGACTACAATAGCACTCATAATGTGGCTACTGTTGGATTCCGATGCAAGATCATCGCGGACAAAAAGCGAATATCTGCTCAGGATCGTAGACGCATTATAATCGCCATCGTAGCGGTCCCTGTCGGAAGCTGCCATTACTTCATTGCCCGCGAACAGACAGACGACCATCACGAACGCGAGCATAACGCTGATTAATCTCCAAGTTTTCCTGTTTTTCATAATACCATTCTCCTCTATCTCATGCGCCGTGCGCACAGGTACAGCATTTCCCCAGCCGGTCAACTCTTCGGTGCCGGTATCTCCTCGATCGGCACGCTCAGCACTCTCTTGCCGACCACCACAAACCGCTTACCGTCGCCGCAGGTGGACAGCACCAGGATGGTGTCGTCATCTGTGGGTTCCGGAGCAGCAATGTATGCTTTTTCATCCTCCTCACGCAGTTTCCGGATCAGTCGAGCTGTCTCGAAACCGTCAAACTTGTCAAAGACCCATTTGCCGTTTTTCTTGACATAGTCCTCGGAAAGCAGATGATCCGTGGGTGCGTGCGAGACGATAACCACCTCATAGACCATCACCCGGTCTTCCATATAGATAAAGAAATACGGGTGGGTGTTTCGGAACTCCTCGTCCTTAAACTCCTTCAAGCTTCCGAACATGGTGCCGTTTTTCATGTTGTGCCCGTAAATGATGGTGAACGGATCGTTCATGTCCCGGCTGTTGCAGTTCTGTATGTAAAGGGCACCCGGGTAACCCTTCGTGTGATCAATGTTGTGTTTTAAGTAGTAATCTTCCTTCTCGCTCGCCAGGATCGGGTAATCGATGATCGTGTCGGGGATCGCGATGTAGGAAAAAACATCCTCATTTTCCGAATGAAGGATTTCAAAGTCGGGAAGGATCGTGAAGTACTCCTCGTACTCATCCATGAGTGCCGCGAGCACCATGTCCTCCTCTTCCGGAACCGGTGTCGGCGTCGGTGTCGCATCCGGAGCCTGCGTCGGTGTCGGCGTCACTTCTCTCTCGGAAAATGCTTTCTCCCTGAGGTCCTCATATCCCTGCTGCTGTTTGTCGGCTTTCCACTCGGTATAATACCAGTAGCCGAATACTCCTGTCGCACCCAGCAGCAACACGATCAGCAAGATCAGAAGAAACCTTCTGCGCTTTCGTCTGCGCTCGACGACATCCCATGACGTATACCCCATGGTTCTCTCTCCTCCGTGCGCCGCCCGATGCCACGCACTAAAAAATCCTTATAACATATAAAAAACTAAGAACACTCAGGTCTTGCTCGTGTCTTAGTTTTCTCTTTGCTATAACCGGAGGCTGCCCCTTATGCAGCTCCGATGCCCCCGATGGGCTTCACTTTCCGCGGTCATCATATCACCTGACTATGGCAGCGTCAAGGTACAATATTGTACAATATTTATGAATTTTCGTAAGTTTTTTGTGCATTATTGATAGTTGCGCACAAAGGGTATTAATTTTTTGCATATTTTGACGCGTAAAATGACAAAAAATCAGACAGTGTCGCAACACTGTCTGATTTTTGTTATATCCTGTCAAAACGAGGCCCGAGATGTATTATCTTATACCGAACTATAATTTGAATTCGCAGAAGTAAATTTTCACCATCACTTCAGCGTGATCTCAGCCCATGCGGAAGGATTCGTGTAATCGCTGTCCTGCGTAGCGTTCAGCTTCATAACGCTGATACGCGCGCCCTTGTCGTTCGCGTCGTTGATATGACCGTCGACACCCATCACGACACCGGCTTTGGCTTCGATCAGCATCGGTACCGCGATCTCGACGCGATAACCGGTACCCGTCTTGACAGCCTGCGCCGTCACACCGTCGCGGGACGGAACCGTGCCGTACGAGAGCGAGCTCTCATAGTTGCAGCGGTACTGACCGCAAAGCTTGTCGTAGGTGGAATCCTTGCAGTTGTTCGGATCCAGGAACAGCTCAATGGAATCCTGCTCGTAGGTGTTGCTGTTGTCCTTGTTGAGAACGCCGTCCTTCACGTCGAACAATGCGTAGAAGTTGTTCTCATCCCACATGTACTTGACCGTGCCGCTGGCGCCCTGCCATGCCATTACCGGGATGTTGATCTCGTACGCGGTCGCGCTGCTCCAGCAGTCATCGACTTCCCCGTCAATCACCGGAGTGCCCTTGGCCGCCTCGAGTTTCTTCGTCGTCAGCTTGATCTCCTGCGGTCCGAGTGCAGCATACGCGTCCGTGTTGAGAACCGCGTAGTACGCTTCCTTCGGATTCAGGTTTGCGTCGAACAGAAGCGGTGCGCTCTCGGCACGCCAGCTTGTATTGTCCTTGTAGCCCCAGAAGGTAACACGCTCGATCAGATCAGCATTTTCCTTGTAAATGTTGAACAGTCTCGCGTAGAAGATCGCCTGGGTCATCTCCTGCTCACCGTCGTACTTGCCCTTGGAGATGCCGTTGATCTGGACATCCAGCTCGGACACGCTCACCTTGATGCCGTCAATCTTACGGAACATATCAAGGCTCTTGCGAACGTTGTCAAGGCTGGTCGTCGTGGAGTAATGGCCCTGCATGCCGATACCGTCGATCGGGATGCCGCGGCTCTTCATATCCGCAACCATGGCCGCTGCGATCTTCGCCTTGGCAGGCTGATCGAGGTTGTAATCATTGTAGTACAGTTTTGCGTCCGGAGCCGCCTCATGAGCAAGCTGGAACGCGATCTCGATGTAATCCAGACCGATGGACTTCGTCCACTGTGTCTCGCGAAGGCACTTCGTCCAGTCGCCGTCCGCCGGCAACGTAGCGCCGTCACGGATCGCTTCGTTGACGACATCCCAGGAATAGATCTGGCCTGCATAGTGGCCGGCTACACCGTTGATGTGCGCACGGAGCTGCTCGATCGCCTCCTCGCGGTCCTTCGCGCTCGTTCCGAGCCAGTTACCGCTCTGGCTGTGCCAAGCGAGCGTATGGCCGTGAACGATCAGACCGTTATCCTGAGCATATGCCATCATCTTGTCAGACTCGGTGTACTTGAACGTCCCCTGTACGCGCTGCATCTCCTCGGGCTTCATCAGGTTCTCGGGAGTGATGATGTCATAGTTGGCAAGAACCAGATCCTTGTCCTTGCCCGACGTGATGATGTTGGTGTAGATCGTACCGATCAGGAAGTAATCCTTGTACGCTTCCTTCAGCGACGTGTACTCTGTCTTGTGCAGAGTCTCATAATCGTACGCCGGAGTCGGAGTCGGCGAAGGAGAGTTCGTCGGCGTAGGCGTGTTCGTCGGTGTGGGCGTCTCGGTAGCGGTCGGCTCGGGAACCGGCGTGCTCGTCGCCGTCGGTTCAGGTGCCTTCGTGTCCGTCGGCGCCGTCGTAGAGGTAGGTGTATCGCCCGAATTGTCTTTGGTCGAGTTGCATGCCGTAAGCCCCATCACCAGGATAGCGGCAAGGAGCCATGCAACCACGATCCGAACTGTCTTGTTCATGTGTTTTCCTCTTTTCGGATGGTGTAGTAATGTTTACCGACCCTCTCCAGGGTCCCGAGCGGGTCCGGAAGGTCAAACGCGGGGACACGGGTCCCGAGGCACTTCCCTATCTGCCCGATCTGTGTTATAGTACCATTGTATACTCAATCGACAGATTACTCAATAGAGTTTTTTAGCGTGAACATCAAAAAAAGGGAGTTTTGTATGATCTACATCGCCTGTGCCATGTACACGGAAGCCGCACCGTTCATCCGGCGCTTCGCATGCAAACGCGACGACTCGTTCCGCCACGAGCAGGTGTTCGTCGGTGATGAGGCCGTCGTCATCATCACGGGAACCTCTCCTGTTCCCGCGGCTGTTGCTCTCACGGAAGCGCTCGCGCTTCTCCCGCCGGACGATGGGGACTTCTTCGCCAACGTCGGGCTGTGCGGCTGCGCGGAGCCTTCGGTTGACGCAGGCTCGCTCTTCCTGATCAACAGCATCCGGGAACATGCGACCGGACGAAGGTTCTTTCCCGATCTGCTGTATCAGCATGAACATCGGCAGGGCGCGCTCACGACATTTTCCGCGGTCGTGACAACACCTCCAGGCGATGCCTTCCTGTTCGACACGGAGGCTGCCGGGCTCTATCAGGCCGCCGTCCCTTTCTTCCCTACCGACCGCATGGTTTTCTTCAAGATCGTGTCCGATCACGGGGAGGATGCCGCTGCGATATCCCCTTCCCGGGTCTCCGAACTTACAGAAAATGCCGCCCCCCTCGTGTCCGACACGCTTCTTCGATTCGCCTCGATCGTCCCGCAGCGTTTTCGCTGGTCCGACGAGGAGGCTGCGATCATCGATTACTTCTGCCGCAGCCTGCGCTGCTCCGTCACCATGGAACACGAACTGCGGCGGCTGATCCGGTATTACGAGATGGAGCGCGGCTGTGCGATCGAACATCTTCGCGAGTTTATCAAAACACACGAACTGGATTATGAGAACGATGTCATTCTCCGTTCCAGAAAGGAGGGCAAGAATGTCCTTGACGAATTCCGTCTCTCCTGCCTGCAATGATACATCTGCCTGCGGTACGTGTGCGTCCGGCGTGGGAACGTCAGGCGCGGAATGCCTGACGACACCGTACCGAAAGACATTTTCCGTGGTCTATGTCGAGGAAGCCGCGCTGTCTCTCCCGCGCACACGGCAAATCCTCGCGAAACTGCCCGGTGCGGAAGTGATCCGCTGCCGCGACTACCGGGAAGTTTTCAACCGCCCTCACCAAAGCCCTGCGCTTCAGAAACATGCGCAGGCTCTGATCCTGGCAGTCTCCGACAGACCGCGTCTCTACCCCGGAGCCCCTGTGTGCCAGGACTTCGGCAATGAACGCTTCTATTACACCTCCGACGTGATGAACTGCGTGTTCGACTGCGAGTACTGCTATCTTCAGGGAATGTACCCTTCCGGGCATGTCGTGGTCTTCGTCAACCCGGAGGACACGTTCCGGGAACTCGACACCATACTGTGTGACGGTAATCCACGCGGCGTCTATGTCTGCATCAGCTACGACACGGACCTTCTCGCGCTGGAACCTCTGCTCGGATTTGTCGCGGAGTGGATCACTTACGCGGAAAAACATCCCACCCTCACTCTCGAGCTGCGCACAAAAGCCGCATCTGCCGCGGTGCTGCGGGCACTCCCCGTGTCGAGCCGCTTGATCCTTGCGCTGACGCTCTCTCCGGAGCCTGTCATCCGCGCGATGGAACACCACACGCCGTCCCTATCCGCAAGGCTTGCGCTGGCGCGCGAGGCGATGGATCTCGGTTGGAAGGTACGCCTTTGCTTCGACCCGATGCTCGCCGTACACGACGCGGTCACCGTGTACAGCGCCATGTTTGACGAAGTATTTTCCGCGCTTCCGATGGAGCGCGTATGGGACGTGAGCGTCGGCCTGTTCCGCATTTCCCGCGAATATCTGAAGGAGATGCGCAATCGTCGTCCGTGCAAAGTCACATACTACCCGTACGAGCTGTCGGAAGGCGTGTATCGCTACCCCAAAGCCGTCGGCGAACCGCTGATCGCGCTTGCCGTCGAACGACTTGCGCAGGCGATCCCGCGGGAGCGCATTTTCCTCTGGGACGACACGGATTGCTCCGAGCCTCCCTGCCGGAACTCCGACTGAGCACGCATGTGCGGTCCGGATGGGCAATTCGCAAATTCACTGAAAGGAACGAACCCATGAACTCTTCCTCTACTCTTCAGGGCGCATCCGGTGCCGGAACCGCCCTCGTGACGGGCGCTACCTCCGGGATCGGACGGGCGATCGCCTTGAAACTTCTGGCGAACGGCTACACCGTGTACGGCATCGGCCGCAACGAGAGCGGCGCTCCGACACATGAGAACTTTCATCTGCTCCTCGTCGACCTCACGGACGCCTCCGCCGTTGAGCGCGCAGTCCGCCCGATTGCCGCAGAGCTGTCCCTGCTGGTGAATTCCGCGGGCGTCGCCTACTATGGCCCTCACGAATCGCTTACCCCGCAAGCGATCGCGGAGATGACGGCCGTCAACGTGACCGCGCCGATGATCCTTGCCAATCTTCTGCTGCCTCATCTTAGGACTTGCGCCGGCACCATCATCAACGTCTCGTCCGTCACCGCGCAAAGCAGTTCCAACACGCACGCGTGCGCGTACGGCGCGACCAAGGCGGCGCTCAGCAGTTTCTCGGGCAGCCTGTTCGAGGAGTACCGCAAACACGGTATGCGCGTGATCACCATCCACCCCGACCTGACCGATACGAACCTTTACCGCAACGCGGATTTTGCGCCGAAAAATGACCCGCAGTACAGCCTGTCCGCCGAGGAGATCGCCGACTGTGTCCTGCTGTCACTGTCCACGCGCAGCGGCATGGTGGTCACCAGTTTCACGGTCCGGCCGCAGCGCAACGGGATTGACCGCAAGCCGCACGGGGAATAGTTTCGCAAATGCCGGTACGGGCGGTCTTCCTGCCATCGGCAGACCGGGTCATGATCGGACCGCGCAGATCCCCGACAATCCATCCATACACAAAAAACATCCCTCCGTGCTGTCAACACACGGAGGGTTTCTTTTGGACTTTCACCACGCAGGGGCTAATGCACAACAGCCGGAGAGGCACTCTCTCCGGCTGTTTCCTGTCAGGCTACTGCATCCACGGCAGATAGTCCTGTATGTACTTGTAGTAATCGTTGTTCAGGATCGCGCGTGCAATGTTCAGCTTCGCCTTGGAAACATTTTTGCACGACTCAACGTACGCTTTCTTATCCGCGTCGGAGAGATCCACATCCACGATCCACTCAGTCTTGCCGGTCGAAGCGCTGTACCGTATGAAGTCCGTGACGATGCTGCCGTTTCGGAACTGCACAAAACCGGGCTGATCGGACAGAATGTCATGTCCCATGTACAGGCGGGAATCGTACTCGACGCCCATAAGGTTCAGGATCGTGGGCATCAGATCAAGGCTGCAGCACGGCTTTTCCACCGTGATGGTTTCCTCAAACGCACCGCTCCAGATGACGCAGTAATTCTCGAAGCGCTCGAATTCCTTCTCCAGCTTATGTCCCGCCAGATCCGCGAGCTCATCCTCCGACATCGCGTACGGATAATGGTCGCCGGTCATCACGATCAGCGTGTTATCCAGTTTGCCGGCCTGCTCCAGCTCGATGAGCAGGTACTCCAGCGCCCGATCCAGCTCGATACTGCAGGCCATGTAGCATTTTCCTGCCGTCTTGTACGGAAGGTCATCCACGTACTCGCGGTTTTTCTTGCAGATCGCGTTGCTCCACGAATACGGCGAATGCCCGCTCATGGTCATGAAGTATGCCAGGAAACGGTTATCGTTGATGAACATCGGGATTGCCGCTTCCATCATCTCCACGTCGGATTCATGGCTCTGTTTCGTGATCTCCAGCCCGTTTCCGACCGCGATAAATTCATACCCGAGATTCGGGTGCGTCTTGTTCCGTTCGTAGTAAGTATAGTCGTGATCGTGGAACGCGCGCGCCGTGTACCCCAGATCCTTGAACATCGGAGGCAGCGCGAGCGGCATCGAGTTGCTCGCCGATTTTGCGAAACTCTTGGCACCCTTCGTATCCGGCAGAATTCCCGTGCAGATGGTGTACTCGCTGTCCGTCGTGTTATTCTGCCACTTCGGCGTATAGAAATTCTCGCATACGATCCCGCTGTGAATCAGCCTGTACAGAGTCGGCGTCAGCTCCTCGTCCACCGACAGTTTGCAGAACGATTCGGCCGTGATCACGATCAGGTTAAAGTCCTTGCAAAGCCCTGTATACTCATTCTTGTTGGTCGGGGTCTCGTTCGCAAAATACTCGTGGATCGTCTTGATCGTCTTATCCTTCGTCGAGTCCGCAAGGCCCTCGAAATCGATGTTCAGCACGTGCGGCGAACGGTCCACCGGCGTCGGGCTCGGTGACGGCGATGGCGTCGGGGTCGGTGTGTCCTCAGGTGCCTGCGTCGGTCCCGGGGTCGGCGAAAGCGTCGGTGTCGGCGTGTTCGTCACCTTCTGCGGCATCACCGGCATGATCGTCGGCACCGTCACATTGGTAATCTCTCCGACCTCCTGAGGATTGTAGGTGATCCTCTCATGCAGATCCTGGAAGAACCCGATGCACACGCCCATGTTCGTGATACCGCGGTCATTTTCCCAGTCCTCGAAGAACATGTCGAACTGTCCGTTGTCCTTGCAGTGTTTCGAGTTCAGCGCGATGCCCGCGATCAGGAAGCAGTCGATCGCCAGCAGCGCCGTCACGCCCACAATCCAGCCGCGCACTTTTTCGTGCGGGATAACTTTCTTTATAAGGAAAATGAAATACACGACAAGAGGGATCAGAAGCAAAAGCACAAGCGGTGTGCGCCGCAGCAGGCATGTCATGACATCGCCCGTGAATTCCGCAGCTTCGTCCGCGTTGTCCGTCAGCGCCAGCGTGAGATACGATTGCAGCATCCCGTGGCTCACTGCCTGCACCACGAACCAGCCGGTGATCGCCACCAGCGCGATCCAGTTGGCAATGATCCTGGCTTTCGTACCCATTCGGCCCGTTATCGCAGCGATCGCAAAACCAATCCCGAGCGCAAAGAGCACGAGAAATCCAAGCGATGCATTGTGAAAGTTCTTGTTAATATAGGCGTGGAACACCAGCTCGTCCCAGAGCATTGTGACCGGGATGATCAGCTGAAGGGCATACTGTTTGCCGATCATCCGCCTATACTGCTTTTTTACTTCACCTTCCATATCCCCACTGTCTATCCTTACTGTCAAAATCTCAGGGAAACACCGATGCGTTCCGCCGTAGTCCGATTTGCGAAAGCAATATCAGCGTTTCCCCGTTATCATTCTTGTTTGCATTTTTCGCAAAGCCGGGAATCAGACGATCCCTTTCTCTGCGTTATGCGTTCGGCCCCTCCGCCGCGCCTTCTGCGGCGTCTACCACCTGCTGTGCTGCCACATCAACCTGCGCCGCTGCCTGCTCCGCGGACTGCAATACATCCACCGGCTGACGGTCGGTCTGTACGGATTGCTTCACATCCACCGGCTGACGATCGGTCTGTACGGACTGCTGCACATCCACCGGCTGACGATCGGGCTGTACGGACTGCTGCACATCCACCGGCTGGTATGCGGGCTGCTGCGCATATGCCTGCTGTTGCTGCGCGTAAGCCTGCTGCTGCGCATAAGCCTGCTGCTGCGCGTAGGCCTGCTGCTGCGCGTAGGCCTGCTGCTGCGCATAGGCCTGCTGCTGCGCATAAGCCTGCTGCTGCGCGTAAGCCTGCTGCTGCGCGTAAGCCTGCTGCTGCGCGTAAACGCGCTGCTGATACGCATACTGGTTCGGGTCAACCTCCTGCTCGTCATCACCGCCGCCGAACGAAACCATAATGATCTTCAGAATGATCGCGAAGACGATGCATCCTGCGGAAATGTAAAGTACCAGGAGCGCCGGCTTGCGGAACAGTTCCGAGACCATCGTGCCCGCGAGCACCGAAAGCGTTTTGTTCGTGTCCGACAGTTTCTCCACCAGCTTGTCCACTCCGAGGAGCAGTACCGAGCCACCGGCAATGCCTCCGACGATGCCGTATTCGGCAAATGTACCCGGAACGAAGCGTCCGCGCAATACTGCGATGATCAGCATCATCAATCCGCAGAAGCCGAGCACAGCCCACGGGATCCAGGATGCGAAGGTCTTTGCCTTCGAGATACCGTCGCGGATCGTTTCGATCTCATCACCGGCAATCTTGCTCATATCCAGCTCTTCCAGATCCATCTTGTTGAGCTCGGTGCGGATGTCATCCATCGCGGAGTCGGCGATCTTCTCTCCTGTCACCGACTCGACAAACTCCTTGTTGTCCTCGATCAGCCGGTACAGCTCGTCCGCCGAGACAGACGCTTTGCTGTCCTTCTTGTCGTCCGTCAGGAACTCTACGTAATCGGCCATTTTCCCCTCGAGGAAATCCTTGACCGCTTCATTTTTCAAAATCTCACTGACCTGATCTTCGGTGACGTTGATCTTCTCACCGCTGATCTCGGTCGCCTTCTCACTGATATACTTTGACAAATCCTTTCCGTCCGTTGCTTTCTCGATGTACTCGGACTTTGCCAGTTTCTCAAGATCAATATTCTTCGTGAACTCCGAAGCCAGCTCCTTCGGCTCCATCACAAGCAGATCGCTGATCCGCGCCGTAAAGATCCACGCGATCACGCCTACAAGCAGAAAAAGCCCGAAGAAAATGGCAAAAAAACGGCTGATAAACGACAGTTTCTTCTTTTTCATATCAAAGCCTCCGTTTCATTCCGTATATTGCAAACGTACCCTGCACGCCCGCGCGCCCGCGACCGCGCATCACACAGACCTGCGCACAAAGCACGGTCTGAACAGTAGTTATTGTACAACAATCCGAAGCATTTGAAAAGAATATTATTCGCGCGCGGCCAAGCGTGAATACAGCTCGCGCACCGAAATGTCATAAGATAAGACAACCGCATCGAAAAATGCGGTTGCCTGATGATCTTATACAATAGGTGTGATCTCCGCGTGGATCTCCTGCAGCGACTTCACCGGGCAGTCCGTATGGGTCTTCACATAGTGGATACCCTCGGCAGTTGCGCGGGCTGCGGCAATCGTCGTCACATACGGAACTTTTGCCTTGATGGCTGCCTTCCGAAGGTAGCTGTCATCGTGCACGCTGTCCTTGCCGATCGGCGAGTTGATGACGAGCTGTATTCTTCCGTTGGTGATCAGGTCGTAGCAGTTCGGGCGGCCTTCGTACAGTTTGAGCACCTTCTCAGCCGGGATTCCCGCTGCCGTGATGGCATCGAACGTGCCTCCGGTCGCGTAGATCTTGAAGCCGTCCTCCGCGAACTGCTTCGCGATGTCGAGCATCTCGTCCTTGTCTTTATTTTTCACGGAGATCAGTACCGAGCCTTCCAGCGGAAGTTTCGACTGGATCGCCTCCTGCGCCTTCACGAACGCCTCGCCGTAGGACGGCGACAGTCCGAGCACCTCACCCGTGGAGCGCATCTCCGGTCCGAGGATCGGGTCAACCTCCGGGAACATGTTGAACGGGAAGGCTGCTTCCTTCACGCCGTAGTTCGGGATGTGCATCTCGTGAAGCTCCGGAAGCGGCGACTTGCGTCCGGTCAGCTCGCCGGTGATGATATCGGTAGCGATCGGCACCATGCGGATGTTGCAGACCTTCGATACCAACGGCACCGTGCGGGATGCGCGCGGGTTCGCCTCGAGAACGAACACCTTGCCGTTCTCGATCGCGTACTGCATGTTCATCAGACCCTTGACATGCATCTCCTCCGCGATCTTGCGTGTGTATTCCTTGATGGTTTTCACATTTTCCGCCGAGATATGAACCGACGGGATGATGCATGCGGAGTCACCGGAGTGAACACCCGCAAGCTCAATATGCTCCATAACCGCAGGCACAAATGCGTGCGTGCCGTCCGCGATAGCGTCGGCCTCGCACTCAAGCGCGTGGTTGAGGAAACGGTCGATCAGGATCGGGCGGTCCGGCGTCACGCCGACTGCCGCATTCATGTATTCGGTCATCTGGTCATCGTCGTAGACAACTTCCATGCCGCGTCCGCCGAGCACGTAGGACGGGCGTACCATAACCGGGTAACCGATCTTCTTTGCGATCACGATGGCGTCGTCAACCGTGACAGCCATTCCGGACTCCGGCATCGGAATGCCGAGCTTGTCCATCATCGCACGGAACAGGTCTCTGTCCTCTGCGAGGTCGATGACGGCAGGCGAAGTGCCGAGGATCTTCACGCCGTTGCGCTCCAGATCCGCAGCAAGATTCAGAGGTGTCTGACCGCCGAACTGTGCGATCACGCCGAGCGGCTTCTCCTTCTTGTAAATGCTGAGCACATCCTCGAGCGTCAGCGGCTCAAAGTAAAGCTTGTCAGACGTGTCGTAGTCGGTTGAAACGGTCTCGGGGTTGCAGTTGACAATGATCGTCTCGAAGCCGAGTTTCTTGAGCGCCATTGCTGCATGTACGCAGCAGTAGTCGAACTCGATACCCTGGCCGATACGGTTCGGGCCGCCGCCGAGGATCATGACCTTCTTATTGTTCGAGGAAGGGCTCTCGTCCTTCTCGATGTTGTAGCTCGAGAAATAGTATGCGCTGTTCTGCGTACCGCTTACGTGTACTCCCTCCCATGCCTCCTCGAGGCCGATCTGAAGGCGGCGGTTACGGATGTCATCCTCCTTCACGCCGACCAGCTTAGCGAGGTAACGATCGGAAAATCCGTCCTTCTTCGCCTTGATGAGCACACCGTCCGCGGGAACGGCGCCCTTCATCTCAAGCAGCGCCTCTTCCTCCTCGACGAGCTCCTGCATCTGCTCAATGAACCACTTCTTCACGTGGGTCGCATCATGCACCTCATCGACGGTAGCGCCCTTGCGAAGCGCCTCATACATCTGGAAATGTCTCTCGCTCGAGGGCGTTGCCAGCTTCTTCAGCAGATCCTCCTTCGAGAGTTCATGGAAATTCTTCACATAGCCGAGGCCGTAGCGTCCGGTCTCCAGGCTGCGGATTGCCTTCTGGAAAGCTTCCTTGTAGGTCTTACCGATGCTCATGACCTCACCTACGGCGCGCATCTGCGTGCCGAGCTTGTCCTGAACACCCTTGAATTTTTCGAAAGCCCAACGGGCGAACTTGATCACGACATAGTCGCCGCTCGGAACGTACTTGTCGAGGGTACCGCATTTTCCGCAGGGGATATCCTTGAGCGTAAGGCCCGTTGCGAGCATCGCGGATACCAGCGCGATCGGGAATCCCGTTGCCTTCGACGCGAGTGCCGAGGAACGCGAGGTTCTGGGGTTGATCTCGATAACAACGATACGATCGGACTTCGGATCGTGCGCGAACTGTACGTTCGTACCGCCGATGACCTGTACGCGGTCTACGATCTTGTAAGCCTGCTCCTGCAGACGCTTCTGTACTTCCGGGGAAATGGTGAGCATCGGAGCCGCGCAGAACGAGTCGCCGGTGTGAACGCCCATCGGGTCGATGTTCTCGATGAAGCACACGGTGATCATGTTGCCCTCGCAGTCGCGGACAACCTCAAGCTCGAGCTCCTCCCAGCCGAGCACGGACTCCTCGACGAGAACCTGACCTACCAGGCTGGCCTGAAGACCTCTCGCGCAAACCGTGCTGAGCTCTTCCTTGTTATAAACGAGACCGCCGCCGGCGCCGCCCATCGTGTACGCGGGGCGAAGCACCACCGGGTAGCCGAGCTTGTCAGCGATCGCGAGCGCCTCATCCACGCTGTAGGCAACCTCGCTTCTTGCCATCTCGATGCCGAGCTCATTCATCGTGTTCTTGAACTCGATGCGGTCCTCGCCACGCTCAATGGCATCCACCTGCACGCCGATAACCTTCACATTGTATTTATCCAAAACGCCGGCTTTGTTCAGCTCCGCGCAAAGGTTCAGACCGGACTGTCCGCCGAGGTTCGGCAGCAGCGCGTCCGGACGCTCCTTCGCGATGATCCGCTCCAGTCTCTCCACGTTGAGCGGCTCGATGTACGTTACATCCGCCGTCTCCGGGTCGGTCATGATGGTCGCCGGGTTCGAGTTTACAAGAACGATCTTGTAACCGAGCTTGCGAAGCGCCTTGCACGCCTGCGTTCCCGAGTAGTCAAACTCGCACGCCTGACCGATAATGATCGGACCGGATCCGATGATCAAAACCTTGTCGATGTCTGTTCTCTTGGGCATTGTTGTTTCCTCCTGCTTCCCTGTGTTCGATTGGTCCCTTCGGTTTCCGCCTTATAAACGAATTTGACGGAATAGAAAAAACTATTCCGTCAAATGAAAATACATATCGTATTGAAGTTCGTTTCTTTCCCGCTGCAATTGTGCGAAACCATGGAAACCATGTGACTTCTCCTTACCAATGCTATGTCTGTTTCACAACCTGGTATAATATATCATAAGCCCCCGAAAACTTCAATAGGAAAATGTGACGAAACGAAGCATTTTTTCAGGCCGGACTTTTACTCTTCCGTCTTCGCGGCAGCCTCCTTTTTTCTTTTCCCGGAGATACACATTGTATCCGCACACGATGCCGATCAGTACCCGCGCGTAGCCGCCCGGAGTCCCATATGCATCATACCTGCGATCGGGATCGCAAGCCATTTTTTCCGCCCTGGTAGTTGTTCCGCCCGATCTGATACCCGGGGTTCAGTTCCACGAGCAGCAGGGTCATCCACTCTTGCGTCGGCGGAAAATGCAAGCCAAAATCCGTTGACATGGGCCCATTTTCCGCGAAGCCGAAAAAAATCCGGAAAATCCGGAAAATACTTAATTGTTTTTTGAAATTCTGGTTTTAGTGTTCAATCCATAAGTTAGTCAT
>CAMKRZ010000019.1 GCA_946415315.1 uncultured Lachnoclostridium sp.
TCTGTAACTATTATTTAATTATTTGACCTGTCTACTTGACAGAGGGCTGATCATTTTGATACCGCCGCTCCTTTTTCGTTTACATTTTCCCTTGCAAGGCAGCCCGGAATAGCGTATGATGTAATTTGACGGAATATTCCATCCGGATGATATCTGAATGCAGTTTCCCCGCGGGTTGCAGTCGCAACAGCGATTCCCTGTGGGTCGAGACGCACAGTCATTGAGTTCGTCGTGATGCCCCGCGCCTATGTTCTCCCGATTTCGGGCGCCGAGGGAACGGCAGATACTCTGGCTGCGGCAGTTCGTGGTTGTCTGACAAGCATGAGGAAGGCCGGACCGCAGGCGATGCGCAATGCCATCGTCCCTGTGGCTGCGTGCTCCTTTGCGGCGTTTCGGGCAAGCCATGCCGCCGTTTGACAGTCCGGGAATGCTCCGATCAAGGGCAATGCCCAGAAAAAAGGGAGGTTTTTTTCGTATGGAAAAAAACAATGAGCGGGCGATGAACCGCACCAAACGGAACATGCGGACCAAACGGAACCTGAGCCGCATCAAGGATTATGCGCCGCAAGGCGTAGTAGCATTTTTGGTTCTGGCTGCACTGATGCTTCTGCTGTTTCTACTGCTGAACCTGCCGGCAATCGGTCACTTTATCAAAGCTGTGACCAAGGCGCTGGCGCCGGCGATTGCGGGATTTATCTTCGCATTCATCATGTCGCCGCTGGTTCGGTTCCTGGAAAGCAAGATCATCAAATTGGTATGCGCAAGAAAAGGCGAGGTTTCGGAAGACACCGAGTGGATGATAAAAATGCGAAAGCGGGCGCGGCGGATCAGTATTCTGGTTACGCTGGTCTTTCTTCTCGCAGTTATCACACTTCTTCTGGTGGCGATCATCCCGGAACTTGCCAAGAGCGTAAAGGATCTGGCGGTGAACCTGGCTGATTATCTGAGGCAGCTGAAGGATATCATCGATTCATATCTGCTGCGCAATCCGCGTGTCGCGGAGGTCTTCAATCCGATCGTGCAGAAATTCTCGAACACGGACAAGATTGCGGAGACCATCACCAAGTATTTCAATCTCAACATGGCGGGTGATGCGACCAAGTTCGTGCTGACAAGCACGTGGACGCTGGTGCGCATCCTCTACATCTGGCTGGTCGGCACGATCGTCAGCGTCTACCTTCTGGACAGCAAGGAGTACTATATCGGTCTCTGCAAGAAGCTTTTCTTTGCAATCCTTCCGAAGCGTACTTCGAAAAATGCGATCCAGACGCTGCACAAAGCCAATATCATCTACTCGGCGGCCATCCTCGGCAAGCTGGTGGATTCCATGATCATCGGAATTCTCTGCTTCATCGGCACGACGATCATGGGGATCTGGTTCCCTGCCATCGGTGAGTACAAGGTGCTCGTGAGTGTGATCGTCGGCGTGACGAACGTGATCCCGTTCTTCGGACCGTTCCTCGGAGGAATCCCGTGCGCCATCCTGATCTTCTCCATCCAGCCGCTGCAGGGACTGGTATTTGCACTGTTTATCGTGGCGCTGCAGCAGTTTGACGGAAACTATCTGGATCCCCATATTGTCGGAAAGAAAGTCGGCCTTCGTCCGCTTTATGTGTTGTGCGCATGTATGCTTTGCGGCGGGCTGTTCGGTATCCCCGGACTGATCGTGGCGACGCCGACCTGTGCATTGATCTACTATCTGACCAAATCGTATCTTGAGGTTCGTCTGGAGAGCAAGAACCTGCCGACGGAGACGAACGAATACATGACGCATCCGAGCGCGGTGATCGCAAACCGCGCCATGAGCGTGGATATGGTGACCGAGCGGCTTGTTGCCGAGTCCGATGCGCTTGACGCGCAGCAGGAGAGAGCTGTCGCAGAGGAGGAATCGGCGGCAGCGGCAAACGGCAAACGCAAACGCAGGCGCCATCGCTCGGGCAACATGCGCTCACTTTTGAGCGTGGACAGCGTGCTGGACGGCAGCGAGAACACGGATCTTGATCTCTCCGCTTACGATGATCTGGAATCCGGAGTCGACCGCGAGAAGCGTCTGGAGCGCGAATGGCTGATGTCCGGAGGCGAGGAGGATCTTAACGACAACGGCATCGCGGACGAGTTGGAGCGCGCCCATGAGGCGGAGGGAAAACCGAAGCGACCCGGTGTTCGCGGACTGATCAAACGCATGATCGAAGAAGCCGAGGAGGACTGGGACGAACACGGCAACAAGCCGCTTCCCGGATCCCAAAGAGCATTTTCCTCAGACGATGAGGAAAGCGGAAAGGATGCCGGCGAGGCAGAAGAAACGGCGCGGGAAACCGCGGATGAGGACCGTCGGACAGAGGATGACAGCCTCGAAAAGACAGAGTGATCGAAGATGATTTTCGGCGGAACGCCGCGACGGAATTGCATGCGAAAAATGTTCGTATTTGTCTGCAATTTCGGCGGCGTTCCGCTTGATTTTCCGATTCAATGATACTATAATCAAAACATGGTTGCAAAACCGATTTGACAGGATTTTTCGACGATCGGAACGGTTTTGTCAACGGGAGGAACGGGGGGCAAACCCCTGATTACACAAGTAAAGGAGTGTTCAGATGAAGAAGATCATGCTTTTGATCCTCTGCCTTGTAGCGGTGCTCGGTGTTACGGCATGCGGCAAGGATAAGGATGACGACAAGATTAAGATCGGTTTGATCTGCCTGCACGATGAGAATTCCACGTACGACAAGAACTTCATTGATGCAATGAAGGAGATGCAGAAGGAACTGGGGCTCTCTGCCGATCAGGTCATTATCAAGACCAATGTTCCGGAGAACAACGACTGCCTCGTTGCATGCAAGGACCTTGTTGACCGCGGCTGCGACATCATTATCGCAGACTCGTTCAACCATGAGGACTTCCTGATCCAGGCGGCAAAACAGTTCAAGGACGTTCAGTTCTGCCATGCGACCGGTACGAAGGCGCACACGGAGAAACTTTCCAACTTCCATAACGCATTTGCCAACATTTACGAAGGCCGTTACGCAGCCGGCGTTGCTGCAGGCCTGAAGCTCAACCAGATGATCGAGGAAGGCAAGATCACGAAGGAGCAGGCTGTCATGGGTTATGTCGGCGCGTTCACCTACGCTGAAGTTATCTCGGGCTTCACTTCGTTCTACCTCGGCGCAAAGTCGGTTTGCCCTACGGTTACGATGAAGGTTCAGTTCACCGGTTCCTGGTATGATGAGACCGGCGAGAAGGAAGCAGCTAACGCTCTGATCAAGGCCGGTTGCGTACTGATCAGCCAGCATGCGGACTCCATGGGTGCTCCGACTGCCTGCGAGACCGCAGGTGTTCCGAACGTTTCCTACAACGGAAGCACCGTTTCGGCTTGCCCGAAGACGTTTATCGTTTCTTCGAGAATCAACTGGTCGAAGTACTATGCATACGTTTACAACTGCGTGAAGGAAGGCAAGGACATCGCAGTTGACTGGACCGGCGGTTTCGCAGAAGGTTCCGTAGAGCTCTCCGCGATCAACGAGCAGGCTGCCGCTCCCGGAACGAAGGAGAAGGTTGACGCTGTGATCGCTGACCTGAAGGCCGGCAAGATCAGGGTTTTCAGTACCGAAACATTCACCGTTGATGGCGCGAAGCTGACTTCCTACATGGCGGATATCGACACCGATAAGGATTTCACGAAGGATACGGAAGTTATCGCTGACGGTTACTTCCATGAGTCGGAGAAGAGAAGCGCTCCGGCGTTCGATATCCGGATTGACGGAATCGAGTACCTCAACGTGAAGTGAACTTCGGTTCCTGATCGGACAGAAACATACTTATCATTTGAACTGATCACGATGCGGTGTGACCGCATCGATCCAATCCTTTCGGCGGGGCCGTAGCGCCCCGCTGAAGTGGTTTCAGGAGGAAGTCTGTGAACGAACACGACAGAACAAAACCGGAGCAGACGGCTGACCTGATCGAAGAAACGATCGGAACGGCAGCAGACGATTTCGACAAGGCGGTAGGCCAAGCGGCCGATGCCACCGGTATAAGAACAGAGGGCGCTGTTGAAGCCATCGAAGCAGAGGTGGGGGATGTAGCGGATTCCGACCCGGAGGACTCTTCGGAAAGTGAACCGGAGCAACCGGTATATATTGTCAGCGAGCATGTGGACAAGGACCATGCCCCGGCGATCGAGCTTGTCGGCATTACCAAGACGTTCGGTAAGGTCGTTGCCAATGACAACGTGAGTTTTTGTGTGGAGCGGGGCGAGATCCTTTCCATCCTCGGCGAGAACGGAAGCGGCAAGACCACGCTCATGAACATGATCGCCGGAATCTACTATCCGGACAGAGGCCGGATCTATGTGAACGGCGAGAGGGCTTCCATCGGCTCGCCGAGCGATGCATTTGCCCATGGGATCGGTATGATCCACCAGCATTTTAAACTGGTGGATTTGTTTACTGCGACGGAAAATGTCGTCCTCGGCCTCAAGGACGAGGGACGTTATGATATCAAAGCGTATGCGGAGCGTGTGCGCGAGATCAGCGAGCGCTACGGTTTTGAACTTGACCCGAACAAGAAGATTTACGATATGTCCGTGTCGGAGAAACAAACGGTGGAGATCATCAAGGTTCTGTACCGCGGCGCGGATATTCTGATCCTGGATGAACCTACGGCCGTGCTGACACCGCAGGAGACGGAGAAGTTGTTCGCCGTCCTGCGTCGCATGCGTGACGACGGCAAATCAATCATCATCATTACGCACAAGCTGAACGAGGTCATGTCGCTCTCACAGAAGGTTGCCGTGCTCTGCAAGGGCAGGTATGTCGGCACCGTTGAGACGGCGAAGACCAGCATTTCCGAACTGACAGAGATGATGGTCGGCAAGAAGATCAGCCTGAACATCGAGCGCAGCGAGGTTAAGAATGCGGTCGACCGTCTGGAAGTGGTCAATCTGAATGTCAAGGACCGCGAAGGAAACGCTGTGCTCTCAAACATCAGTTTCATGGCGCGCGGCGGTGAGATCCTCGGTATCGCAGGAATCGCGGGAAGCGGCCAGAGGGAACTGCTCGAGGCGATCGCCGGACTGCAGCAGGTGTCCGAAGGCAGTATTCTGTATAACAATCCGAAGACGAACACCATAGAGAACCTGATCGGAAAGAACCCGATGCAGATCCGTTCGCTCGGCGTGCGGCTGTCATTTGTCCCGGAGGACCGTCTCGGCATGGGACTCGTCGGCAACATGGACATCATCGACAACATGATGCTCCGGAGTTACAACAAGGGATCGGGCGTTCTTCTGAACCGCAATGACCCCAGAGGACTTGCAGAGACGATCATCAACGATCTCGAGGTCGTGACGCCGAACGCGAAGACGCCGGTCAGACGTCTCTCCGGAGGTAACGTTCAGAAAGTTCTGGTCGGGCGAGAGATCGCGTCGGCACCGGCGGTGCTGATGGCGGCGTATCCCGTGCGAGGACTTGACATCAATTCCTCCTTCACGATCTACAACCTGTTAAATGAGCAGAAGAAGCTGGGAACCGCAGTTATTTTCGTAGGCGAAGATCTGGACGTTCTGCTCGAACTCTGCGACCGGATCCTGGTGATCAGCGGCGGTAAGGTCGCCTGCATTGTGGATGCCAAGAAGACCACCAAAGAGGAGATCGGACTGGCGATGACGCACGGCGGGAATCCGGTGGAAAGCGGAAATCCGGAAGCCAGCAGCGTAACGGGAGAAACCACGGACAACGCGAACGCCTTGCCGGATGGCACGATTGTGACGGACGGGGCGAAAGGCGCACTGTCGAGTCCGGCAGGGAAAACGAAACATGAGTCCGGAGCAAAAAAGGCAGGAGATACCGTGGCTCGTCACGGCAAGGTGAAGGAACCGCTGATGCACATCGTCAAGAAGGACGAACTGCCCTGGTATCGGGTGTGGCTCATCCGCGTTCTGTCGGTCGTGGTCGGTTTTGTGCTGTGCGGCGTGCTGGCATTGATCATCGGAAAATCTCCAATCGAACTGTATTCGACGTTGTTGGACGGAGCCTTCGGCACGGAACTTCGCATCTGGTCGCTCCTGCAGGAGACGGTGCTGTTGCTGGGTATCGCCCTGGCGCTGACTCCGGCGTTCAAAATGCGGTTCTGGAACATCGGCGGTGAAGGTCAGGTCCTGATGGGAGGTTTCGTATCCGCTCTGTGCATGATCTATCTGGGCGACCGGATGCCTTCCCTGCTGCTCGTCCTGGTGATGCTCGTGGCGAGCGTTATCGCAGGCGCGATCTGGGCGGTTATCCCCGCATTTTTCAAAGCCTGGTGGAATACGAACGAGACGTTGTTCACGCTGATGATGAACTACGTTGCAATGCAACTGGTGTCCTTCTACGTGCTGAAGGCGTTCCCGAATAACTCTGCCGCAATCGGCGTGATCAACCCGGATACGCATTCGGGATGGCTGCCGATGATCGGGGAGTACGAGTACCTGCTGAACATTATCATTGTGCTGGTGCTGACCGGCGTGATGTACGTTTACCTTCGCTATGCGAAGCACGGTTACGAACTCACGGTGGTCGGTGAGAGTGAAAATACGGCGCGCTATATCGGCGTCAATGTGAAGAAGGTCATTATCCGGACCATGCTTCTCTCCGGCGCGATCTGCGGTCTGATGGGCTGGCTGATCGTAGGCGGTACGGACCACACTGTTGCCAGCAATACCGTTCACAGCCGTGGATTTACCGCGATCATGGTATCTTGGCTGGCGCACTTCAACCCGCTGTACATGTTTGTGACTTCGCTGTTGATCGCGTTTATGTCCAAGGGCGCGAAGGAGACGGCGACGACGATGGGCCTGAACGAATCGTTTACGGATATTCTCGTCGGCATCATCATTTTCTGCATCATCGGAAGCGAATTCTTCATCAATTATCGCGTGGTATTCCGCAGCAGACGGAAGAAAAGCAATAAGCCGAAGAAATCGAAGAAGAAGCAGAATCTGGAACCGTACCGGAATCGACTGATCCGGAAGATTAAAAAAATGGATGAAACTACGGAGGAGGTGGCACAGAAATGACAGAGTTTATTATCAGAGCTGTTATCCAGGGAATTCCTCTTCTGTATGGATCGAGCGGTGAGATCCTGACCGAGAAATCCGGTCACCTCAACCTCGGTATTCCGGGCATCATGTACGTCGGAGCGATGGGCGGCGTCATCGGAGCATTTTTCTATGAGACCCGCACAACGAATTTTCAAGGGTGGGTGGCGGTGCTGGTCACTCTCTGCGGTTCGATCCTCGGGTCGCTTCTGATGGGACTGATCTATTGCTTTCTGACGATCACGCTCCGGGCGAACCAGAACGTGGCAGGTCTTGCACTCACGACGTTCGGCGTCGGCTTCGGCAACTTCTTCGGCGGCTCTCTTGCAAAGCTCGCGAAGTCGGAGATCACGTCGATCACCATGACGAAGACGAGTGCGGTGTTCGCACGAAAATTGAATGTTTCATGGATTCCCAAGGTGCTGTCCTACAGTTTCCTTGCGTATTTCGCGGTGATTGTAGCGCTGATCATGGCATTTGTGCTTCGCAGGACGAGAGTCGGACTGCATCTGCGCGCAGTCGGCGAGAACCCGGCGACTGCCGATGCCGCAGGCATCCACGTCAACCGTTACAAGTATGTTGCCACATGCCTGGGCAGTGTGATCGCAGGCTTCGGCGGACTTTACTACATCATGGACTACGCGAACGGCGTATGGTCCAACAACGGTTTCGGTGACCGCGGATGGCTTGCCATCGCGCTCGTCATTTTCGCCATCTGGCGCCCGGTGCTGGCCATCTTCGGATCGATGCTCTTCGGCGGATTGTACATTTGCCATTTCTACATCACGCAGCTGGATTTCGTTCAGCTCTCGGTGCCGACTCAGGAATTGATCAAAATGACGCCGTACGTCGTGACGATCATCATCCTGGTGCTGATCAGCACGCGCCGCAAGAAGGAGACGCAGCCGCCTGCGCATCTGGGCTTGCCGTATTTCCGCGAGGAGCGGTGATGAAGCCTGTTGTGCGAATGCTGACGGAATTCCGATAGAAAATTGACACAAGAAATAAGCCCGCCGGACAGTGCAGATCAACTGTCAGGCGGGCATTATTGTTTTGATCAATCCATTCCGCGGATACCGACGACGGAAATGTGTTTGGCGAGAAGTTCCTTCCAGGTGCGAAGGACTTCCGCGTCCGGGGCGTGGAACTGGCCCTTGAACATAACCTGGTCGCTCTCG
The DNA here is from genome assembly GCA_946415315.1 of uncultured Lachnoclostridium sp. GTDB lineage: Bacteria > Bacillota > Clostridia > Lachnospirales > Lachnospiraceae > ISDg. Next base: position 8,251 of record CAMKRZ010000019.1, read on the forward strand.
CGGAATGGCTGCAGGAAGTAGCGATGAGCGCCTGCGATCCACTGCGCGATGCTCTCCATCGCGGCGGTGTCATGCAGCTCGGTCATGACGGTTGTGCGGAATTCATAGTGTATGCTGCTGTTCAGCAGAAGATTCACGGAAGCGTCCACGGCGTCGGTGCGGAAATCGCGGATCCCGACGGTAAGGCCGTAACGCTCGCGGCAGTTTTTGATATCCATGGCGACATAGTCAAGCAGGTTGGCCTTGAGAAGCCGTTCCAGCATAGCCGGCGACTGGCCATTCGTGTCGAGCTTGACCTTGAAGCCGAGGGCTCGCACTTTGGCGATAAATTCCGGAAGATCCGGCTGCAGCGTCGGCTCTCCGCCGGTGATGGCAACGCCCTCAAGCACTTTCGCCCTTGTCTTCAGAAAAGCGAGAACCTGGTCCTCGGGAATCTGCGGCACCGTCTCCGGGTGAAGCACCAGTTCGCTGTTGTGGCAGTACGGACAGCGGAAGTTGCAGCCGCCGGTGAAGACCGTAGCCGCCGTGTGTCCGGGGTAGTCAAGAAGCGTCAGCTTCTGTAAACCGTGAATTTGCATCCGTAAGCACCTCCGAGTGTGGCTTCGATACCTAGTATTGTACCGCGGAAGACGGAAAATGTCTATCGCGGAGAGTATTTTTCAGGAAGAAAAACGGACAGTCGGGCAGAGAAGTTAAGCTTCCTCTGCCTTTTTGTTGCGCTCTCGCGTGCGCATGTCGCGGAAGAAGTCGGTGAGGAGAGCGCTGCACTCGTCGGTTAGGACGCCGTTTGTGATCTCAACCTGATGATTGAACTGCGGATTCTGAAGAAGGTTGAGAATGGAGCCCGCGCAGCCTGCTTTGGGGTTGGGGGCGCCGACGACAACGTGGTCGATGCGGGCCTGGACGAGCGCTCCGGAACACATCTGGCAGGGCTCGAGCGTGACGTACATGGTGCAGCCCTCAAGTCGCCAGTCGCCGAGGCGGCGGCATGCCTGCCGGATCGCGATGATCTCGGCGTGGGCGAGCGTGGAGTGGGACGTGAGCCTGCGGTTGAAGCCCCGTCCGATGACTTTGCCCTCATGTACGATGACGCACCCGATCGGAACCTCGCCGAGAGCCATGGCGCGGTGCGCCTGGTGGATCGCCTTGCGCATGAAATAGGAATGGTCGGGTTGCGATGCGGACATAAGGAGCTCCTTTCCGGATAACCGAAAATCTTGTCAAGTACTTTTTTGAAGAAGTATAACACCGGAAGGTAAAAATGTATAGAAATATTGCAAAAAACGTAAATAATGTGCAATTTAACATTGAAAATGAGCCGATAAGAGTGTAAAATGTGCAATGTACCATTGTTTTTTCGCGCGTAATGGTCGGAGGAGAGCATGAGTCTTGGAAAACAGAAAAAAATCGGGGTGCTGATCTCGAAACCGACAGCCGAGTATCAGCAGGATATTCTCAGCAGCATCGAACAGCGTGCTGCATCTTACGGATACTATACACTGGTGTATTCCATCTTCGGCGGATACGGGAAAAATGAGCTTTTTGTGCGCGGCGAGCGCATGCTGGCTGATTTACCGGATTTCCGCAATCTTGACGGACTTCTTCTGTGCATGGACACATTTACCGATGACGTCGTGACCAACCGGCTTCTGGAGCGCGTGCGGATGCGGGCGACATGCCCTGTTGTCTGCGTGCGTCGGCAGTATGACGGTTACCACAGCGTGCTGGTGGACGATCAGAACTCCATGGAGGGCATCGTCGACCATCTCGTGCAGGAGCACGGATACCGTGATTTCTGCTATGTCAGCGGGCCGAAGGATCATCCTGACGCAGTCAAGCGCCTGGACTGCTTCCGCAGAATGATGGCGAAATACGACATTCCCCTCACTGAGGATGATATCTTTTACGGTGATTTCTGGCGCAACCAGGGGCCTGCCGCCGTGGCGGAGCTTCTGGACATCCGCACGGATTATCCCGATGTGATCGTGTGCGCGAACGACTACATGGCGATGGCCGTGTGCAACGCGCTCGCAGACCGCGGGATCAAGGTGCCGGACGAGATCGCGGTCACCGGATTTGACGATGCCCGCGACGCGGAGACACAGATCCCGGCGCTCACTTCAGTGCGAGTCGATGTAGCCGGCATGGGAAGGCGTGCCGTGGACATGCTTGTCGGTCTGATGAAAAATGAGACCGTTCCGGAGATCGATTACGTGTCGACGCAGGTGGTCTGCCGCGAGTCCTGCGGTTGCCGCGGGAACCGCGAGGCCGGGGCCGCCGCGGCGGTGCGCAAGTACTTTGAGTCGACCAAGGTGGCTGATCACAACAACATGCAGACGATCTTCATGGGGATCGACGTGGAAAATGCGGAGAACATGGATGAGCTGAACGAGTGCATCTACACCTACATTTTCAACAACGATGATTTCCGCGACTTCTTTATCGTGCTGAACGACACCGACTGGGCCTCGGTGGAGCCGGAGGACATGAAGACGTTCACCGACAAGGTACACCTTCGGACGGCGATCCAGGAGACGATCCTGCTCGGACACGTGGACCACGTGTTCTCGCGCGAGGATATTCTGCCGGATGAATATGTCTACGACGTTCCGTGCGGATACTACATCGTGCCGCTTCATTTTCAGGAGCTGTGCTACGGGTACGCGATGATCAATTACCATGATCACAAGGCGCCGCAGGCATTTTTCCAGTACATCATCACGATCATCAGCAACGTGCTGGAGCGGTTGCGCATCAACGTGCGCATGAAGCGGTTGGTCGACAAGCTTTCGAGCCTCTACGTCAGCGATGTGATGACGGGGCTGAAGAACCGCTGCGGCTTCGAGGAGGACTCGCAGCGCATGTACGAGCAGGTGAAGGACAGTGGAAGGACGCTCGCCATCATCTCCATCGACATGGATAACCTCAAGGGCATCAACGATAACTACGGGCATGCGCAGGGCGATGTCGCGCTTCGGGCGATCGCCAACTCCATCTATGCGGCCTGCTTCGCGAACGAAGAGTGCTACCGGGTCGGCGGCGATGAGTTCCAGGTGCTTGCGACGGACTACAGCGAGGATGATGTGAAACGCTTCTATGAGCGCTTCGACGCCTTCCTCGAGGACTATAACAACCGTTCCAAACGGCCGTACATGGTGTACGCGAGTTACGGGCATGTGATCTGCCGGGGCGAGGAGAATCATGACCTCGGCGAGTGGATGACGATGAGCGACGACCTTATGTACGCGAACAAGACGGAAAATAAGAAACACCGCAGCCTGTTCCGGGAGCCTTCGGAGGGCGAAAACATCTGACAGACGACGGGAAGACAGTTGCGCAGCGGTTGGCGCAGTGATAAAGAGGAGCAATTGAATTGGATCAAGGTAAAGTGACAACGGAAGCCCTGCGGAAGGAGTTCGCAGAACGTTTCGGCGACGGCGGCGACATCAGGGTCTATTTTGCGCCGGGGCGTGTCAATCTGATCGGAGAGCACACGGATTACAACGGCGGACACGTGTTTCCCTGCGCGCTGACGATCGGCACGTACGCGGTCGCACGGAAGCGGGCGGATCGGACGCTCCGCATGTACTCGGTGAATTTTCCGGAGGACGGGGTGACCACGGGCTCATTGGATGAACTTGTGTACCATGCGGAGGCCGGATGGACCAACTACCCGGCAGGCGTGATCTGGGCTGCCCGGGAGAGCGGATATGTCGCCGACTGCGGGCTGGATGTGCTGTATTACGGGACGATCCCGAACTCGTCCGGACTATCCTCCTCCGCCTCGATCGAGGTGCTGACGGGGGAGCTGCTGCGGGACATGTTCGGGTTTGAGTACGACGAGATCACGAACGCGAAGATCGGTAAGTTTGCGGAAAATGCATTTATCGGCGTCAACTGCGGCATCATGGATCAGTTCGCGATCGCGATGGGGAAGAAGGACTGCGCGATCTTCCTGGACACGGCTACGCTCGTGTATGAGTATGCGCCCCTTGTCATGGACGGCGTCCGGATCGTCATCATGAACACCAACCACAAGCGCGGGCTCGGCGAATCCAAATACAACGAGCGGCGCGCAGAGTGTGAGAAAGCGCTCGCGGAGCTTCAGGCGGCCAATGAAACGTCAGAGCGGATCCCGAACGGAATACCGTCGCTGGGGGCTCTCACGGAGGAGCAGTTCGAAGCCATGGCGGACGCGATCGCATCGCCGGTGCGGCGCAAACGCGCGCGTCACGCGGTGTACGAGAACCGGCGGACGATCCGCGCGGTGGAAGCGCTGAAGGCGGGGGATCTCGCGGCGTTCGGGCGGCTGATGAACGAGTCCCACGTCTCGCTGCGGGATGATTACGAGGTGACCGGGCGCGAGCTTGACACGCTGGCGGAAGCCGCGTGGAAGGTACCCGGTGTGATCGGGGCGCGGATGACCGGCGCCGGATTCGGCGGCTGCGCGGTCAGTCTGGTGAAAGAGGAAAATGTCGATGCACTGATTCGGGAGGTCGGAGCGAAATACGAGGAAACGATCGGTTACCCGGCCACGTTTTACGTTGTTGAGATCGGGGACGGTCCGTGTCGGCTACAGTGACGCGGAACGGAGAACAGCCGCATTTTCCGAACGATGCGGATGAAAGGATACCATGTGGGGAGAAGGTCGGCGGCGTTCCGAAGAGGAGCGGCCGGTCGGATCACGAAACGAAGGATATCGGAAGAGAGGGAGGAGTACACGATGAGACTGGAGGAAAATGAACGGAAGAAGATGCTGACGATCTTCGCCAAGAACCTGCCGACGTACCGCAAGAACATGAAGCTGTCGCAGGAAGAATTCGGTGAGACGATCGGGATCACGAGGCAGACTGTCAGCTCCATCGAGAGAGGGGCGTACCCGCTGACGTGGGCGATTTTCCTCTCCTGCCTGTTCATTTGTACGGGACAGCCCCGGGCAAGGAAACTGATCCTGAATTCCTATGCGAGCGAACCGGTGTTGTTGGGCTATCTGAACGAGCTGGTCGGCGACAAGGGCAACCTCGCCGCGGAGGCCGGCAAAGGCTCTGCGCGTCAGGTGTATTACGGAACCTGCACGATCAAGGGCGACGACCGGTATGACATTGTCGAGTGCGACGCCGGCGTGAGCGAGATGCTCGGTCTGGCGGATGAGGAGGGACGTCGTCGCTCCGCGCGCGGAAATGCGGCCGGACTCGGCAGCTATCTCGACTACGTGTATCCCGAGGACCGCGAGGCAATCCGCCGCATCCTCGACGAGAAGATCCGCAAGCAGATGGTTGTCTGCATCGAGCACCGGATGGTTTCCGCTGAAGGGCGCGCGATCCCGGTACAGTGCTTTGTCCGCAGACAGAAGAAAATGATGAAGAACGGTCTGTTCGACATCACCATCACGCAGATCACCGGAGAAATGCTCCGGAAGCGCCAGGTGTCCGGTCTGCTGGAGACGCTCCCCGTTGGCGTTGCGGTGTTTGAGTACCAGGGACGGATCGCGCGCGATAACGTGCCGGAGATCGTCTATGCAAACGATGTATTTTACGACATCATCGGTCATACGAAGGAGCAGTTCACCCAGATTCACGATAACTTCTTCCCGGCAGTTGTAGCTCCGGATGACGCGAAGACCGTGATGCGCCTGTTTGACGCGCGGCTTGAGACCAACGCCGTATCGGCAGCGGAGTTCCGCGTGAACCGGTTCGACGGCAGCGTGGCGTGGGTGCATTGCAACGCGCTCGTGGTGTGGCGCTCGGAGGACGGTCATTCTCTTGTGAGCTGCGTGCTGACGGACATTACGCAGCGGATCAACGCGGAGATGAGCATGAAGCATCAGCTCGACCGGTACCGCCAGCTGGAGGATGTCTCGGACGACGTGCAGTTCGGCTACGATGTTGCGGAGGACCGTCTGAGCGTGCCTTCCCGTGTCAGCGAGCAGTTCGGCTATGACGGCGTGATCGCCAACGTGATTTCCGGGAATCTGCCGGCGGAATTCTGCCATCCCGAGGATTACGAGCCGTTCATGCAGCTCTACCGGAACGCGCTCACGGGAGTCAACGGCAAGGGTGATTTCCGCATCAAGATCGATGCGAAGGAATACAAATGGTGCAAGGTCAACATGATCGGCATCAAGGACGCCAACGGCTCGGTGATCTACATTTACGGACGACTGACGGTCATCGATGAGGAGAGACGGCGCCAGAAAGAGCGCAGCAACGACCGCATGATCATCAACCGTCTGAACTCGACGGACCGCCTGACTAACCTGTACAACCGCACGGCGTTCCGCGGCCGCGTGCAGGAGGTGCTCGCCGATCCGGAGATGGATCCCGTGCACGCCATCATTTACTGCGACATCAATGATTTCTCGTACATCAACGAAAAATTCGGTTATCCCGCGGGCGACCGTATCCTGAAGGACTTCGGTTCGATGTTCCTTCGCAAGGGCAAGAAGTGCTTTGCCTGCCGTATCCACTCCGACTACTTCCTGATCTATGTGAACGGGCAGACGGAGGACCAGGTCATCGCGAAGCTTCGCAGCTGGTCGAAGGTGTTCGTGGAGCATCAGTCCAAGGTTTATCCGGGCATCGACATTCAGCTGACGAACGGCGTGTATTTCCTGCGCCGCGGCGAGCATGACATCGCTCTCGCGATGGACAACGCGAACCTTGCGAGAAAACAGGCGAAGGCCGATCAGAACAGCCTCTACTGCATCTGTACCGACGAGCTTCGCGCAAAGCGCTCCTACGAGCAGACGATCGCCGGCGAGATTCAGACGGCCATCCGTGACAACAAGATCGAGGTGTTCCTGCTTCCGAAGTTCTCCCTCGAAGGCCGCAAGGTCATCGGCGCGGAGGCTCTCGCAAGATGGGTCAACGACGACGGTACGTACCGCTCACCCGCGGACTTCATTCCAATCCTGGAGAAGACCGGTCACATCACCGACCTCGACTTCTGCATTTACACCAACGTGCTTCAGACGCTCCGCAGCTGGAAGAAGAAGGGCATCCCGATGGTTCCGATCTCGGTCAACTTCTCGAAGCACAACAGCAGCTTCGCTAAATTTGACGAGCGCATCAGCCGCCTTGCCGAGCAGTACGGCGTCGACGGACGGTTCCTTGAGCTCGAGGTCAACGAGGCGATGCTTGCGGCTGACCAGGCGAGCGCGAGCAGCAGTATCAAGGATCTTCAGCGCCGCGGTTTCACGATCACGCTCGATGACTTCGGCTCCGGCAACGAGTCGCTGTCCATGCTGATCACGGCTCCGGTCGACCATGTGAAGATCAGCCGCAACTTCCTCAAGAACATCGGTACTTCGCACACGGAGCAGGAGTACGTGCGCTGCATGTGCGACATGATCGCTTCCGTTCACAAGGAAGCGGTGTTCGAGGGCGTGGAGACCGAGGAGCAGGCGGAATTCCTGCACAGCTGCGGTTTCACGACGGCGCAGGGCTATCTCTTTGAGCGCCCGATGCCGATCGCGGAGTTCGAGAAGAAGTACCTGAAGAAGGCCTGACGAACAGCATATTACGGAAAATGAGACCGCTCCGCGCGAGTCGGGGAAGCGCATCATTTTCCGAAAAATGCTTGACAATTGCGCAAAACAAGAGTAGATTAGCGCATTATACATTGAAATGATGCAACGGAATGGCAGAAACTGTTCCGGCATCGAGGAGGTTACCATGGATTTGATCACTGTGAAACAGCTGTACAGACAGCGCGAAGATTACTACGGAACGACGGTCTCCGTCGGAGGATGGGTTCGCTCGAATCGCGACTCGAAGAATTTCGGATTTCTGGTGATCAATGACGGCACCTATTTTGAGACGCTTCAGGTCGTGTACACCGATGCGCTTGCAAACTTCGACGAGATCACACACTTCGGCGCGGGCACTGCGGTCATCGTGACCGGTACGCTCGTTGCGACGCCTGATGCGAAGCAGCCGTTCGAGATCCAGGCGACGGAAGTTGCGCTTGAGGGCGCGTCCGACCCGAGCTATCCGATGCAGAAGAAGCGCCACACACTCGAATATCTGCGTACGATGACGCACCTCCGCCCGAGAACCAACACGTTCCAGGCAGTGTTCCGCGTTCGTTCGCTCGCGGCATACGCGATCCACAAGTTCTTCCAGGAGAGGGGCTTTGTGTATGTTCACACCCCGCTCATCACGGGCAGCGACTGTGAGGGCGCCGGCGAGATGTTCCAGGTGACGACGCTCGATCTCAACAACGTTCCGAAGACCGAGGACGGCAAGATCGATTACACGAAGGACTTCTTCAACAAGCCCACGAACCTGACCGTCAGCGGCCAGCTCAACGGCGAGACGTTCGCGATGGCGTTCCGCAACATCTATACGTTCGGACCGACCTTCCGCGCGGAAAATTCGAACACCACGCGCCACGCGGCGGAGTTCTGGATGATCGAGCCGGAGATCGCATTTGCCGATCTGAAGGACGACTGCGATCTCGCCGAGGCGATGCTCAAGTACATCATCAACTATGTTCTGGAAAATGCGCCCGAGGAGATGAACTTCTTCAACAGCTTCGTCGACAAGGGACTCCTCGAGAGACTGCAGCATGTCGCAAGCTCCGATTTCGGCCGTGTGACCTACACCGACGCGATCAAGCTTCTCGAGCAGAACAACGACAAGTTCGAATACAAGGTTTACTGGGGATGCGATCTGCAGACCGAGCATGAGCGCTACCTGACCGAGCAGATCTTCAAGAAGCCGGTCTTCGTCACGGACTATCCGAAGGAGATCAAGGCCTTCTACATGAAGCTGAACCCGGACGGAAAGACGGTGGCTGCTGCCGACTGTCTCGTGCCCGGCATCGGCGAGATCATCGGAGGTTCCCAGCGTGAGGACGACTACGACAAGCTCGTCGCGCGCATCGAGGAGCTCGGTATGAAGAAGGAGGACTACGACTTCTACCTGGATCTCCGCAAGTACGGTTCCGCGCGCCATGCGGGCTTCGGCCTCGGCTTTGAGCGCTGCATCATGTACCTCACGGGCATGGGCAACATCAGAGACGTGATCCCGTTCCCGAGAACCGTCAACAACTGTGATCTGTGATAAGGTAACTCCACAGACACATGCCAATCAGTGCGTTTCGATTTGAAAACTCGTTTTCAAATCGAAATGAGCTGATTGGGCAGGGTGGACGGGAACGAAGTTACCGCCCACCCTACATTCGCAAAAAAGCGCTTCCCTGTAAATCATTCATTGCGCTTTTTTGCGAATCGTGTCTGTGAATCATTTTTTACTACCACACAAGGATGAACCCATGATCAGTACACTACAGGAATACCTGTCGTACCCGTTTGTACGATACGCGCTTTTCGTCGCGGTGATGATCTCCTTAAGCTCCGCGCTTTTGGGGGTCATTCTTGTGTTGAAAAGGTTTTCCTTCATCGGGGACGGACTGTCGCATGTCGCGTTCGGAGCAATAGCGATCGCCTCGGTGATGAAACTGACGAACAACCTGTGGTTCGTGTTCCCGGTCACGATCGCCGCAGCGATCCTGCTGCTCTGGACCGGGCAGAATAAGAAGATCAACGGGGATGCCGCGATCGCGATGATCTCCGTCGGAGCGCTTGCAATCGGCTACCTGATGATGAACGTGTTCAAGACGTCTGCCAACATTTCCGGAGATGTGTGCAGCACGCTGTTCGGCTCAACGTCGCTGTTGACGCTGAAGGAGGATGACGTGTGGATGTGTCTCGCAATGTCCCTCGTGGTCATCGCCGTGTTTGTGCTGTACTACTACCGGATCTTTGCGGTGACATTTGACGAGACGTTCGCGCGTGCGGCGGGCCTTCGCGCCTCGGCGTACAATTTTCTGATCGCCTCGGTAACGGCCGTGATCATCGTGCTCGCGATGAATCTGGTCGGATCGCTCCTCGCGTCGGCGCTGATCATTTTCCCGGCGCTGTCGGCGATGCGCATGTTCAAAAGCTTCCGCGGCGTGACGCTGTGTTCCGCGGTGTGCGCGGTTGTCACTTCCGTCCTTGGGATCTTCATTTCGATCCTCGCGGGAACGCCGGTCGGTTCCACCATAGTGGTGCTGGACATCGTGCTGTTCGCCGGGTTCGCGGTGGCGGGCCGGGTTACCGGAAGAGGTTGACACAATGCAGAATGTAAGCGTGACGGAAGGGGACGGGGTACGATTTCCCTTCGGTGAACGCGGGGGTATCAAACAAATCTGTTGTGAAGGGGGGATTTCATGATGGGATTGATTGAGAGAAAGAACCGTTACATTGCCTTGTTGCTGACAGTTCTTCTGGCCTTTATCACCGCCGGCTGCGGCAAGGGTGGTTCCGGGACGGAGTCGCGGGAATCCAAAGACGATTCCGGGCAGGAGATGACAGTGACGCCGACCATGGTGCCGGATACGCCGACGCCGACCGCGGTGCCGGATACGCCGACGCCTACCGCGGTGCCGGATACGCCGACGCCGACCGCGGTGCCGGACACACCGACACCTACACCGGCGGAGTCGACACCGACCGTACTGAAGATGTGGCATGACAGAACGAGTCCGTTTGAAATTGAGATCTACAAGAAGGTCGCAGCAGAACTTGCGGAGAAGTACCCGAACATTACCCTTGAGATTGAGGTTATTGACATGTCCGGTTACAGGAATCTTCTTGCGGGTATTAAGAGAGCCGATGAACTGCCGGACATTTTTCTTGTCCTGGGGGATATGAGTTTTCAGAATTTGATGAAGCAGGGACTGGTGAGCTGCTTCGATGACGTTTACCCGCAATACGAGGAGAAACTGGCCGAAAAGATGTGCGAGGCGTATTCCCTGGAGGGGAAGAAATATGCGGCGCCCAGCGTTATGAACGCGGTTGTCATGTATGCCAACATGGATGTGCTTGCGCAGGTCGGTTACACGGCAATCCCGAAGACATGGGATGAGATGAAGAATTGCTGTGAACTGTTGATTGACGCGGGAAAGATCCCGTTCGCGATTTCCGGGAGGGAAACCTGGTGCCTGGAAGAGTATCTGGAATCGATTGCGCTACGGACCTGCGGGGAGGAAGAACTTCGGAAAATCTTCTACGGCGAAGCGACCTGGAACAATGAGGGGATTGTCGAAGCAGTCGATCTTCTGCAGGAGATGAAGCAGAAAGGATACTTCGGTTGGAATTACGGGGAAATCTATAACGATCAGGTGAAAGAAGCGTTTATGGAGGGAAACCGGTACGCATTTTACGTAAACGGGTCATGGAACGTAAGCTGGTTTGAAAAGTCAGACAGTAAGATCACGGCGGAACCGTTCCCGGTGTTCGATACGTCGAAGTCCGAGTATAATCGGTTGATCGGAGGCCCGGGAGATGCATTTGCGGTTTCCTCAGCGATGAAGAACCCGGAGATTGCCAAGCAGTATGCCATGGATTTTGCGCAGTTGATCAGCCGGTATCTGTATCTCGCAGAGGAAGCTTACCCTGTCTGGGCGGTCGATTATGACTGTTCCGAGCTTTCCGTCATGCGACAGCAGATGGCGGAGATGCTGCTGAACACGGATTCGTTCCTGTTCTATTGTGATACGGTGATCCCAACGGAAGAGCTTATGGTCTATGCCGTGGAGACGGGCAGGATTTTGGAGGATACGATGACCGGAAAGCAGTATGCCGAGAAGTTGGCTGAAGGGATACGATAACAGAACAGCAAAGGAATACGATACCAGAAAAATGAAGGGGATCATTAAGCGATCCCCTTCTTTTTATCGTTGTTGAACAGAAGCGAGCGCGTGGCGCGATTGCGAAGCAGAGAGGCCAGCAGGATTCCTCCGAAGATTCCGCAGGCGATGATCTCACCGGCGGTGACCGTGACGACGATGAACCAGAAGGCGTCATCGAGGCCGGTACCGAACTTCAGAACCGGCGGGATGATCAAGGCGTTGGCGATGATCGGGGGAAGCGCAAACATGATCGTGAGGATCACGATGCGGAGCGCCGAGATCTTGTCGGTTGCAGTCGCATCGTCCTTCTTCGGAAGAGCTTTCGAGCGTACCGCGCGTCCGATCAGGTACGTCACGAGCGCGCCGATCAGTGTGGCGACTGGTCCGAAAATGATGTCCCATATTGTTGCGCTGGAGATCAGATTCGTGAGAAGACAGCCGACGTACAGTCCGGGGATTGCCGAGGCAAAAAAGGCAGGCAGTATGGTCAACGCTTCCGAGATGCGGCACTGAATGACGCCGCTGCAGAGACCGAGCAGCTCCGAGAGCATGGACAGAACAACGTAGAGCGCGGCGATCACAGCCGCCTGAGTGATGAAGAGGACAGAGGTCCGCTTCAGGGCAGTGTTTTGTTTCATAAAGAAACCTCCATAGTTTTGTTTTAGGTGAGGATGGTTTCGAACTCACCGTTGTGTGATTGTCGTGCGGCAGAGGCCGCATCGCAGAGCATATCACAGGGCCGACGGTCTGTCAACGGGAAAATGAAGGAACTTACAGAAGGGATGACCGGTGCTATCTTTCCTCTTTATCAATTTAACGTAATATGTTATAATACCTTTTATCGATACGGTCCCCCGTGTGGGGCGGTCGAGAAAAAGGACAGTCAAGAACAAAACGGGAGGTATGGCTAATGACAATTACCAGAAAAATGGAAGGTGACAAGCTGGAACTTGCGCTTGAGGGACGTCTTGACACGACCACGGCGCCGGAGCTTGAGAAGGAGATCGCGGATTCCATTGCCGATGTGAAGGATCTGACGCTTGATCTGGAGAAGCTGGTCTACATCTCTTCCGCAGGACTTCGCGTGCTTCTCTCCGCGCAGAAGCGGATGAACAAGCAGGGGAGCATGGTCATCTGCAATGTGAGCGAAGAGATCATGGAGATTTTCGAGGTTACCGGATTCAGCGACATTCTTACGATCCGTTGAGACGCGGAAGGAGACACGGTGGAAACAGCATTTTACAATGGCATCGTATATACCGCCGATGCTGCTGTTCCCGTGGCGCAGGCGTTCGTGGTTCGTGACGGAACGTTTGTCGCGGTCGGAACGAATTCCGACGTTGCCGCATGCGCGACGAAAGTGGACCTCGGGGGCAGATGTGTGATCCCGGGGCTGGTGGATTCCCATTGCCACATTTTGAGCGGGATCCAGCAGGCAGCCATGAACATGATTTTTCTGGAAAATGAAATATTGCCGGAGGAGCTCGGGGAAACCCTCTCGGAGGAAGTTGCCCCCGGCAGCGACGGTCTTGTCGCTGCGATGGGGATCGACATCACAAAGGGGACATTTTCCGCACGGGATCTTGACGGACATTTTCCAGACAGACCAGTCATGGTGTTCAGTTTTGACGGGCATGCGCTTCTTTTGAACACGTGTGCCATGCAGGCGCTCGGCGTCGACCGGGAGGTTGAGGATCCGGACGAGAACAGCTATTTCGTGCGTGGGCAGGATGGTTTGCCTACGGGGTTGGTGATCGAGATCCCCGCGATGATGCGCTGCCGGTCGCTGATGGGCGATGAGACGGAAGGTGATCACGGGGAAGCGCTCGAGGGACTGCTTCAGGCGTATGCTTCGTGCGGGTACACGACAGCGTTTGACGCCATGTCGGCGGACGGTGAGGCGGCGGAAGTGTTTCCGTTGCTGAAGGAGTTTGACGAGTCCGGGAAACTGACGATGAGGATCTCGGGGAGCTTCTGCTACCACGGCGAGGAGTACATGGAACCGGAGAAAGCGCTCGATTACATGCGGGAGCTTCGGGACAGCGTGCGCTCGGACAACCTGAGGATGGACACGCTGAAAATGATCGCCGACGGAACCGTCGAGGAGCATTCCGCTCTGTTGTCGGAACCGTACGCGGATCAGCCGCAGTGCCGCGGAAGTGAGCTGACCGGGGCGGAGGATATGCGGACCATGGCACAGCTGGCGGCGGAGGACGGCTTTCGCATCCACATCCATGCGATCGGAGACCGTGCCGTCACCGAAGTGCTTGAGGTGTTGGGCGGACCCGGGCGAACGGCGCCGACGAGGACGATCGCCCACAATCAGATTTATCGTGCAGAGGATATCGAGCGGATCGCGAGGGAAGGAGACATCTTCTTCCAGACGACGCCTCACTGGGTACAGTTTGATGAGGCAACCGTTGCATTTTTGGGAGAAAAGCGGGCAGGACGGCAGTTCCCGTTCGGGACAATGCGAAGAAACGGCGTGGCCGTGACCTTCGGCAGCGACGCGTGCGTCGGGGAGCCGTCGTGCAACGCGTTCGCAGGCATGTTCTACGCCGCTGCGCGCGCGGAGGATCCGGAGCGCTTCGGTTGCTTCCCGCCGGCGGAGGAAGGGATATCCCGTGAGGAGGCGCTTGCCGCGTACACGATCGCGGGCGCGAGACAACTCGGCTGGGAGAAGGAAACCGGCAGCATAACAGCGGGGAAATCCGCGGACTTTGTCATTCTGGACCGCGACCCGATGACATGCCCGATCGCGGAGCTCCCGGACACAACGGTCCTGGAGACATGGTTCCGCGGAGAGCAGGTGTTCCGGCTTGATGCCGGTGATGACGGGGAAGGTAAAACACGCAGATAAGACATTTGCGGGAGGAGGACGACTGCGAAGCAGCATTTTCCGACCGATCATACTACGGAGACACCGACGGGACCGGTGTTTCCCAATCGAAAACAGGAAAGGGGTTTATCATGGATCAGACTAGATTTGCCAATGAGCAAAACGCGAATATGGGTCATGAAGCCTGGAAGGACTTCATGGAAAATGAGACAACTGCGCCGATGGAACGCACCACGGAGCTTCTGATGAAGATCCTCGAGGACAACAAGGATACGGAGTACGGACGCCGGTACGGGTTTGCGGATATCCATTCCGTCGAGGAGTACCAGAAGCGTGTGCCGGTCGTCACCTATGACGACCTCGCCGAGGATATCAAGCGCATGACGGAGGGCGAGGAAAATGTCCTCACGGCATATCCGTACAGCCACTTCAACGAGACCTCGGGAACGGTCGGCGTTCCGAAGCTGATCCCGATGAGCGACATGCAGTCGGAGATCTTCGGCAAATACAACAACCTCATCATGTACGGCGTTCTCCGCGAGTACGTTGACGAGGACTGGATGAACGGGCGTTGCTTCTGTACCTCGAGCGGCACGTACAAGACGCTTGACAACGGAATGACCGTCGGTGAGGCGTCCGCGAAGATGGCCGACTATCTCAAGGGCGGCAGGGACGAGCTCGATCAGCTGATGCGCATCATGTACACCTCCCCGCTCGAGGGCGTGAACCCGGAGGACGGCGTGGATACCAAGTACATCCACACCCGGTTTGCGCTGATGGACCGCGAGGTGCGCGGCATGATCACTGGCTTCTACAGCGTGCTTGTTCTGTTCCTTCGCTACATCTCGGACAATTACAAACTTCTGATCGATGACATCGAGAAGGGGACGATCTCCGACGAGATCCAGATGTCGGATTCCACGCGAGAGAGTCTTCTTCGGAAAATCGAGCCCATGCCGGAGCGCGCGGCCGAACTCCGCGAGATCTTCAAGGACGGCGCTGATTTTCCGTGGGTCAAGAAGGTATGGCCGAAGTTCTGCTATCTGGCAGGCGCCGGCGGAGACGGCTTCGAGATCTACGACAAGATGATCAAGGAGCATTTTACGGGCGGCGGGGTTGCCAACGTGTACTCCGGCGTAACGGCTTCCGAGGGACTGTGGTCGGTACCGTCGGGCGTCGATGATTTCGACAGTATTCTCGCGCCGGCAGCGGCGTTCGTCGAGTTCCTTCCGGTGGAGGCCGGCAGTGATTTTTCGCAGTGCGTCACGCTCGACAAGCTTGAGGTGGGGAAGATCTACGAGCTGATCATCACCAACGTGAGCGGCTTCTACCGCTACCGTATGAGTGATGCGGTGCAGGTGACCGGGTTCGCCAACAAAACGCCCAAGGTACAGTTCGTGTACCGCGTGAACCGCACGATCAATCTCGCGGAGGAGAAGACCACGGAGAAGGCGCTGCAGGTTGCCGTGGAGGCGACCGCGAAGGAGATGGGCTTCACGCTTGCGGACTTCAGCGTGTACCCGGATCAGGACGTGATCCCGAACAAGTACACCTTCCTGATCGAGCCGATGAACGAGATCACGGAGTTTGACATGGAAGCGCTGCAGCAGAGCGTGTTCAAGCATCTCTGCGAGGCTAACCCGGTGTACTACGATTGCTATGAGGACAACTGGCTCGGCATGCCGGAGGTTCATTTCCTGCAGCCTGAGACGTCGCTTCTGTACCGCGACATGATGGTGTACCGCGGAGCTTCGCTGAACCAGTTGAAGCCGGTGCGAGTGATCATGAATGAGAGGCAGCGCAAATTCTTCTTTGCCTTGATCCAGAAGGTTAACGGGGAGTAAACAAGGTGCAAGAGATTTCGGAAAACAATGAAGAGCCGAAGAAAACAAAACAGAAAAACGGCATAGAAGATCGCAGATACTGGGTCGCTAACTTTTTCATGTTTCTTTTTCTTCTCGTAGTCGTGATGCTCGCTTATGTCGGTACGATCCTTGGCTGGCCGATTGACAAGAGTGCCCGGATCACCGTGGAAAACAAGACCGGAAAGCCGTGCTACCTGGTGCTGCTCTCCACGGATACGGACAGCTACGGGCGGTTCGGAGAGGAAAGCCGGATTGCCGATACGGCGGAATACTGGGATGCCATGAAGGATGCATGCATCGCAGGCGGCATGTCGGAGGAGGAAGCCGGGCAGTACGTGAGCGAGAAGAAAAATGAGCTCAGGTTCAAGGACAACACGAATCCTGACGTAACTCTGTGTTCGTTTGAAATGTACCGGGAACTGATCGAAGCGTATTCCAAACGCTTGTCTGCTCGGGGAACAGAAATACTCGGCAGAATTATACGGGAAGATATTACGGATGAGATTATCGAGCTGTTTCCGCCTTACGAGGTCTGGAAGGAGATCGCGGCGTATCAGGATCCGGACGGATACCGGTACATTCACCAGGAGGCTCGGAAAATGTATTCCGACAAGAAAAAGTTTGAACTGGAGGAGTGGGTTCTGCCGGGACAGTTCAAGTTCATGCTGTACTGGCCGGAAGAAGGGCGATTCGCGGTATCCGAGGCATTTACCAGAGACCACATTTTCAGCGAATACCGTGTCACGGCAGAAACTCTGCCGGATGGGACGGTTGCGAAGGCGCAGGCAGTTGATGAGAGCAGAAGCGAGAAGGTTCCGTGGAGGGTTTTCCTGGAGGCGCTGCTCCTGTGCGTAGGCTGTGAGCTGCTCGTCGCCCGTCTGTGCGGTGCAAGGGAGAAGCGGCAGCTTCTGTCCATAGCTGTTGTCAGCACCGTGTTACACATTGCGCTTTTTGTGCTTATGATCCTGTCGGGACAGGCGCTCATGGTTCGCGGTGCGCTTAAGCTTAATCCGTTTTACACGTGTATCGCCCTGTGGGTTTTGCTTCCGATCGTGGAAATGCCGATCTATGCGAGGCTCCTTCGCGAGAAGGGAAAAAACTCGTTCGAATGGTTTAAGTACTATGAGTTTACGCTGTTTATCAACTGGGCATCGGCGGTTTGCGCTATGGCGGTCCTGATGGTGGCTGCCGCAGTCCGGAATCTGCTGATTGCGTAATCCGTGCGGCAGGCATCGGATTGTCTGCCAAAGCTTACCAGTGTAAAAGGAACGCCTCCGGTCAATACCGGAGGCGTTTTCAGGTCTTTGGCAGTATCGTTATGTCACTTTTGCCGGTCAGGCATCCGCGGAGTGGTTTTTTCTCTTTCGCAGGCGCCGCCTGTGCTTCTTCACCGGCTCCGGAGGATCCGGGATCTCCAGCACATACGATTCATACACATTGAGTATGGTTGTGCGGCCGTACGTGATCGGCCCTTTTTTCTTGTAGGAATAGTTGGCGTGCACATGCCCGTGGATATGGTATGCGGGATGGTAGCGGTCCATCATTTTCACGAACGCCTCAAAGCCGGTGTGCGTCAGATCCTCGCAGTCCCCGAGCCCCTTCGCCGGCGAGTGGGTCACCAGAATGTCAAATCCGTGGTTTCTCCAGATCCGGTACCGGAGCATCCTCGCACGGTGGTTCATGTCCGAATCGGTGTACTGATTGATGCCGGGACGGTACCGCATGGAACCGCCGAGACCAACGATGCGCAGGCCGCGGTAGTGATACAGCTTTCCGTCGATGCATGTGCATCCGTCCGGCGGCGTCTGCTCGTAGCAGTCGTCGTGGTTGCCGTGGACGTAGAGCACCGGCACTTTGGTAAAGGTCGCCAGGAACGAGAGATACTGCGGCGCCAGATCGCCGCACGAGATGATGAGATCGTACGGGTCCAGCTTGCCGGGCTCGTAGAAGTCCCAGAGCGCTTTCGATTCTTTGTCGGAGACGATGAGGATTTTCATGGGAGGTCGGGTTCCTTCCTGGTTATTTTACTTCTTCCGGCTCATTGTTTTCGAGGTTCGTCGCGTCCGCTTCGGTGTCCTCGATCGATACTTCTTCGGGCTCCGTGTCCCCGGGGTTGATCTCCTCGGGCTCGTTGCCCTCGAGAAAATCAGGCACGTCCTCCGTGTCACGCTGCGGTCCCTCCGGGATTGCCGCGGGCGCGGGCACCGGACTCGAGTCACTCAGGTGCGTGTCGGCCTCCGGTCGGAAAATGCCCTGCGCCTCAATGAAGGCGCGGTACTCGTCGCGGATGTCGTCGATCTCCGGCAGAAAACCGTGGACGTTGTAGAGCAGTTTGTCCATCCGCAGGATCTCTTCGGGAGAGAGGCCGTCACCCGCCTCAAGCTGCGTCCCGTCCTGGAATTTCAACAGCTCGGAAAATGGATTGAACCCGCCGGTCGTCAGGGAGTTCCGCAGGATTTTCAAAAGCAGCTTCGTGCCGGTCGGGATGCGGTCGGAGTAGATCACGTCGATGGCGCCGGCGGACATGCCCCACCAGTAGTTGAGCGCGCGGTTGCCGGCCGATTCCTCCTCGTCCTTCCAGTTGCCGTTGAGGATCGACCGGAGGATGTCCTCGTACATTTTCCCCCAATGCCACACCGGAAGCGCGTAGTTCTTCGCGATATCCTCACCGTCGCGGCGGAAGAGACCGAACTCGCGGGAGAGACTTCCCGGAGCGTTCAGGTCGCGGCTCGAGATCAGCGTGATGCCGTTCTCGCGGAAGCGCTCCTTCGGCTCGTTGCCCTTGACGGTGGACCACTCGAGAAATACTTCCGCCTTCGGGTTCACCATGCGCGCGCCGAGCGCGAAAGCGTTGATGCTCGCGGTGACGCCGAAGATCGGGTAGTCCGCCACGTAACCGATGCGGTCGTCCGTGGCGAGCGCGCCCGCTAACGCGCCGATCATGAATTTGGCCTCGTACATGCGCAGGTAGTAGGAGCGCACGTGGCGCGAGGAGAGGTTCATCGAGCAGTTGAGAACCTTCACGTCGGGGTGCTCGACGGCGACTTTCGCACATGCCGGAAAATACTGCGGCGAGGTTGTGAAGAGCACGTTGTAGCCTTCCTCGATCAGCTGTTCCATGGTCGCTACGGCATTTTCCGTAGTCACGCCGAACACGGCCTCGGTGTTGATCCGCTTGCCGAAGACGTCATCGACGTACTCGCGCCCGAGCTCGTGCGCGTACGTCCAGGCGCTGATCTCCTTCGGCTTCTCGTACACCCACGCTGCCGCGTAACTCTTCGGGGACATGAGCATCGAGAACGTGTGCTTCTTCGGCTCGGTGATCGGGTTGAGGGAGATCGAGATCGTGCGGTGATGGCTGTAGAGCTCGAACTCGTTCCAGATTTTTCCGATATTGTCGCGGAACTCCGCGGCGAGCGCCTCCTTCGCCTCCTCGTAACCGAAAATGCTCAGGTACACGAGAAATGCGTCCGACGTCGTGAGCGAGAGTTTGTTGCCGCCGCGCGCGAGGAATTCCTTGCAGAATGCGATGTAGGCGGAGCGGAAGTCCGCTTTCATCGTGTCGTCCCACGGCTGCTCCGTGTTGTTGTAAGTCGCTTTCAGAAGAAGCGTGTAACTTCCCTCCTTCGAGAAGGAGAGGTAGTTGATCTGCGTCTTGTCATAGAAGTCCAGAAATTCGTAGTACATCTGGATTTCCTTCGCGTCGCTCTTCTTCGGGATGATGCGCGTCACATAGCCTTCGATGGTGACCGCCCCCATGCAGAGGGAGACGCTCACGCGCTTGTTGCCCTCCTGGACGTAATACTGATCCAGAAACTCGTAGGCGATGATGGGGTCGCGCATGCCTTCCGCTTCCATCGACTCGTAGAGGTTGGCCCATTTCATGGCAAACTCGGAGTCCTTGTCGAGAAGCGGCATGAAGTTGCGCGCAAATGCGTTGCTGCGCCCCTCGTTGTAGGTGCCGGCGATCTTCTCGATCGGGATGTCGACGAGCCCGAGCTTGACGCGGCTGTCGACTTCGACGCGCGCAAGCATGTCATCCAGACATACCAGGTACGGGTGGATACCTTTGGACACGCAGTAGTCGTATTCTTTCTCACCGGCCCGTTTGGCTTTGATGTATTCTTCTATATTCATCCTTTGGTCCTTTCCTTGCTTCGGAAAATGAACTCCGCCTGCGGTCACCTGAGCCGCAGTGTCACGTCCCCTGCGGAGATTGCCTCCGTGGTTCCGTCCGGCAGCGTGACGATCAGTCGGCCTTCCGCGTCGATGGCGACGGCGTGGGCCGGGCGGGCATTTTCCGGTTTTGTAATGTCATCGAGAAGCCACACATCCTTCCCGAAGAGATAATCGGAAGCGCGATAGCGTTTCATGTAGGAGAGCTCCGTCGCGGGGAGTGCCCCGGCTGCGGAGGTCAGTTCATCATAGTATTCGAGGATCCGGTTGACGATCTCGGCGAGCAACCGCTCGCGAAAGCCATCCGGCATCGTGCCGTACGGGTACAGCGCGCCTGCGATGTCGGCGGCGGTTCCCGTGAAACCGCCCTGCGGTTCCTCTAAGTTGATCCCGAAACCGAGCGCCGTGTACGCGATGCGGTCCGTGCCGGGAACGAGCGAGGACTCGGCGAGGATCCCGCAGATTTTTCGGTCGCCGAGGTAGATATCGTTCACCCATTTGATCTCGGGGCGAAGGGTGGCAGTGAAATTGAGGTCCCCGGGAACGGGGTCGGAGAAGTCTTCATTTTCCGAGGCATTCTTCCTCATGTAACAGGCAGCAGCGGCCTCCATCCCTTCCGCGACAGCGACGGCGGTCAGGATCGTGATCTGCAGGCTCTGCGCAAGCGGTAACTTCGGGCGAAGCAGAAGCGTCGCGTACAGGCCCGTGCCTTTCGGCGACTCGAACCTTCGACCGAGGCGGCCGCGCCCCTGCGTCTGCTCCGACGCGACCATCAGTGTTCCCTCGGGCGCCCCTTGCGCGCCGAGGTCCTTCACAAGCAGATTGGTGGAAGTCACCGAATCGCGAACCAGGAGCCGGATCCGCTGCGGCTCGCGCAGGCATTTTCCGAAAGCATCTGTGTTCATGGCAATCGTTGACCTCCTTCCCGAAGAGTGACAGAAGTCCCGCAACAGCACGGAAGCGCCGCAGGCATCCTGCAATCGCGCACAGTATAGCATACAAGGCACAAAAAGTAAAACGCAGCGGAAATACCGCGCGGCCGCGATGCTTCGTTATGCGGGAGAATCGCGATCGCGTCGGCGCCCTCCATCCCGAGATTGTATTTGTCGCGGGAAAATGTTATACTCTAGCCATATCATAACCGGGGAGGAAGAAACCATGCTGAGCGTAAAATGCAAAAACTGCGGCGGCGAGATGGCTGTCGACAGCAGCGGCGGGCTGTACTGCGGATACTGCGGATGCAAGTATGAATTCAGCGATCAGGATCTGGCGGGGTACCGCGTGTTCCGGAGCAAAATGCTGGAATACCTGCGCGCCATTCACGACGAGAAGACCGACGGCAGCGGGCATGAGGATCAGCTCTGGATGAGCGCGGAGACGGCTACACTCAAGGAGAAGAGCGGAAGCGACATCAAGGTCAGGTTTCTGTACAGCCATGAGGAAGAGGGCGTCACTTCGTACCTGACGCGGAAGGCTGCGCTGTTCGTGTTCCCGGGAGGAAAACGCGATCTGGCGGAGAAGACGGTCCAAAACATCGGCAGGGTGACATTTCCCGCGGCGGACGTCAAGGGACTTGCGGATGCTTTTCCGAAAATGAACGGGCGGTACGAGCTTGCGGACGGCGGCGTTCTGCTGGCGTTTGAGCGGCAGGACAATCTGTTCCCGCTCGCGATGTTCGGAAGTCTCAGACCGGAGCATGTGGCGTGGGTGATTTCGCGCATGGAAAATATCAGCTGTGTGCTGCAGTATTCCTCGCTTGTGCACGGCGGCATCTCCGAGGAGTCGCTGTGGATCAACCCGACGAGCCATCACGCGGTGCTGATGGGGCACTGGTGGGATGTACAGTCTCTGCAGGGCAGACCGGATGGGCTGAGAGGCGCAGTGCAGTCACTGCTCGGCACCGATTCTGCGAAGAAGGACCTAAAGGATCTTCGCAAGACCGCGGACCGTGTGCTCGGCATGAAGCATGCCGAAGCACCGAAGGAACTCACGGAGTTTCTGAAGGCCGAGCCGGCAAAGGATGCATTTGACGATTTTGCAGCCTGGGATCAGGTGATCGAGAAGGGTTTCGGCGGCAGACGGTTCGCCAAGATGGGAATTGATATCTGACGGGGCGGGAGGCGCTCCGCCTGATGATGTCTTAGAAAGAAGATGCAGACAGTCAACAATATAAAACGTAAGGAGGAACTACCATGGGAAGAGGAAGCTACACGGCAGCGGACTGGATGAAGCTGCGCAACAGCCGCAATCTCGCAGGCGCGAAGAACGAGACGGAGATCTTTATCAGAAAAGAGTGCGATCCGCGCTTTGATCCGAAGTTTATTCAGGCGCGTGAGGCGCGTGATTCCGAGGATCATCCGGAGTCGCTGCCGATCATCATCGGTCTCGATGTGACGGGTTCGATGGGGTATCTGGCGGCGCAGGTGGCACAGGAGTCGCTCAACGAGACGATGATGAAGCTGTACTCCACCAACGCGGTTAAAGATCCGGCGCTGATGTTTGCGGCGTACGGCGACTACCAGGACGAGGCGCCGCTTCAGGTGACGCAGTTCGAGTCCGACATCCGCATCGCGGAGCAACTGCTGGAACTCTGGCTGGAAAACTGCGGCAGCGGGCAGGTTGCCCTGAGCGGGTTGTGGCATTTTGCGGCCAATCATACGCAGCTGGACAACTATGAGAAGCGAGGGAAGAAGGGCTTCCTGTTCACGATCGGAGATGTGGCAACATGCCGTAACCTCGGAGATTCCGGAAAGAAATTTTACGAGAGAGTGTTCGGCGAGAGCGTCGACAAATCCGAGGAGGACATCCTTGAAGAGGCACAGAAGAAATTCGAGGTATTCCACCTGTTCCTCGATGACAGTCTGAGGAGAGCTGACCGGATCGTTGATCTTCTTCCGGGGCACACGATGGTGATCCGTCCGAGTGAGATCGCAGCAATCCCGGAGATCCTCATCAGCGTGATGCAGATGACGCTCGGGATGAACATCCGTGATGTGCTGGCGCAGTGGGATGAGCTGAAGCAACCGATCGTAAAGCAGGCGATCCAGTATTTGCCGATCAGGGACATCGGGGGGATAATCTTTTGAGCATGCGAACGATCCGCGCAGTGATCGGCAAGAATTTCGGAGATGAGGGGAAGGGCCTGGCCGTGGATTACTTCTGCAGTCAGACACCGGGCGCCCTGGTGGTCAAACATAACGGGGGAGCTCAGGCCGGGCACACCGTGGAACAGGGCGGACGAAGGTTTGTGTTCCATCAGCTGTCGGCGGGCTCCTTTCGTCGTTCTGACACCCTGTGGGCGCGCACCTACTATCCCGATCTGTATAAGCTGCGCGAGGAAGAGGAAGAATTTGCCGTGGTCGCCGGCTTCCGGCCGATCGTATGGAGTGATGTGGCCACGCCCGTGACGCTGATCGACGACGTGCTCATCAACATGTTCCTCGAGACGCGGCGGGGAGCGGCGCGGCACGGCAGCTGCGGCATGGGCATCTACGAGGCTTCGCTTCGGACCCGGGCCGGCTTCGGGCTCACCGTCGGCGATGTTTTTTCGTACGATGCCGCCACATTGACTTCATTGATACTCCGGTTCCGCGAGGAGTATGTCAGAGGCCGCATCTCCGCGGCTCTCCCGGAAAATGAAGACTCTGCCGATCCGGAGAATATCCTCTGGCAGGGTCTGCCGGGTTCCGAATACCTGGAATTGCTGCACGACCGCGAGATTGTCCGAAACTACGTTGATGCGATGATCCGGAACGCACGATCGTACATTTCGGTCGTCGAGGATCCCGGGAGTTTTCTTCGCTCAAGCGGAGATATTATTTTCGAGTGCGGGCAGGGACTACTGCTGGATGAGGGCAACAAACGTTTCGCGCCGCACATTTCCGCCTCGAAGACCGGCATTGCCAACCCGGTCATACTTCTTTCGGAGTATGGACTGTCCCTGACCGAGGCAGTCTATGTCACGCGCACGTATGTCACGCGGCACGGTGCGGGGCCACTGCCGTACGAGTGTGCGAGGGAAGCGCTTGGCATTCCGTCGGAGGACGTCACGAATGTGGAAAATCCGTGGCAGGGGAAGATTCGCTACGCAACCCACGGCACGACGGAGGAATTTCTTGCGCCGGTGACCGAGGACACCCGCTCTGAGATCCCGGCGGTTCTGTTCCTCACCCATGTGGATGAGACTCAGCACAGAATTCTTATGGCGGACGGGCCGGTGGATGTCGGGGAGTTTCTGAAGGAACGGGCGGTGCGGGACGTATTTGCCGGAACATACCTTTCCTGCGGCAGGGAGGCCGATTCGGTTGTTCGCTGTTGCCATGACTGCTGAGCAACCGCACCGCGGCGGAACCGATCTGCCAGATTTGGCCACAGGCACAGTTGAATTGCGGCGCACGGCTCGCGAAATGACATATTTTACGGCGAAAACAGGAAAAGATAATCGTACGATTATTGGCAAAGAAATCCATTGACGGGGAGAAAAGCAATCCGATACAATGGTTGAGGTGAAACATGCCGGGAATCCGCCGGAGTACGATGCGGCGGCTCACATAGGTTTTGCATTCGGGAGGCTTTATTATGAAGTATTCTTACAAGAAGAAAAATATTCTGGTCCGGCTTGCGGCGTTGTTTGGCATTGCGCTGCTGCTGACCGGAATGCTGGGCGGGTTTACGCAGAGAGCGGGCGCGCAGGCGGCCGGGAAGGAAGTCATTTTACGGGATGTCTATGTCGATCAGGGCACGGAACTGATCGGTAAGACGGCTGCTGAGGTTGTCAATCTGATGGGAATCGGATGGAACATCGGCAACACGTTTGATGCGACCGGCGGGGCCGGCGCTTCGCACGAGACATCCTGGGGCAACCCGAAGGTCACGAAGGAGCTGATCCACGCGGTGAGCGAGGCCGGGTTCAATGTGATCCGGATTCCGATCACGTGGGCGCAGGAGATCAATGCGAAGGACAATTACAAGATTAAGGACGAGTTTATGGCCCGCGTTCAGGAGGTCGTGGACTGGTGTTATGAGGACAACATGTTTGTCATCATCAATGTGCATCACGAGGGCTGGCTGAACATCAAGACGCTCGATAAGGACTATCGCAAGATCGGTGAGGAGCTGGAGGCGGTCTGGGCGCAGATTGCGGATCATTTTGCGGAGTATGATCAGCATCTCATCTTTGAGGGAATGAACGAGCCCCGCATGGCCGGCTCGGGCAACAAGGAATGGACAGGCACCAAGGAAGCGTATCAGGCAGTCAACTATCTCAGCCAGGTGTTTGCGCAGACCGTTCGCGCGAACGGCAAGGGACACAACGGCGAGAGATGCCTGATGATCCCGGGCTATGCGGCATCGAGCTCCACGAACATTATGTCGGCGGTGAGCTTGCCGACCTACGACGGAAAGCCAGTGAACAACGTGATCGCGTCCGTTCACTGTTACGCGCCGTACAACTTCTGCCTGCAGGATACCCAGATGACGTTCGGCAGTGGCGATGCGTCGTCGGTGCAGGCTATTTTCCAGGCCATCCGCAGCGTCTTCCTGAACAACGGAATTCCGGTTGTCATCGGTGAGACGAGCGCGACGGAGAAGGGGAACACGGAAGAGCGCGTAAAATGGGCTGAGTGCATGGGCAAACTGTCGCAGGCTTACGGGATCCCGATTGTGATCTGGGACAACGGCAGCGATTCGAAGAAGGGCGGCGAGAGCCACGCATACATCAATCGCCGGACGCTCGAATGGAACTACCCGACCGTTGTGCAGGGACTGTTTGACGGATTTTCGAGCGTCGAGCGCGGAAACGCTCTGAAGGAAGAAAACGGCAGCAGCAAGCAGATCATCGCGGGAGACTACGCGTGGAGTGCATCCGGCGGGAAAGCGGCGACGAAGGAATGGGATGCGTCCTATATCACCATCGGCGCTAAGGCGACATGGTTTGCGGAGGGACGTTCCATCGCGATCGTGTACTCCGGGACGAGCGAGCCGAAGTTGATCCTCGACAGCGAGACCAAGCAGAAATGGTGGATTCCGGTGGAGCCGTCGCGGCGTGAGACGCTGGATGACAAGAAGATCATATGGTATGATTACGAGACCGTGATGGCGACTCTCGCGGAAAATGAGATTACCGATCCTTCCGACCTGCGCAATTTCATGGTTGTTGCAGTACCGGCCGAAGGTCAGGAACTTGACCTTAAGACCTACGAGATCGTTGTGACCGGAGAGGCCCGGATCACCTACATGGTCAACGGTCAGCGGTACTACTACGGAGTCAACGAGCCTGAAGATCCGGTGCTCGACGATTGGGTGTTCCTCGGATGGTACACGACCAAGACGTATGAGACCGAGTACACGAAGGGTATGACGCTCAAGAGCGACGCTACGGTTTATGCGATGCTCCGCCTGAAGACCGCGGAGGAGATCGCGGCTGAGATCACGCCGACGCCGGAACCCACGGCTACACCGGAGCCTACGAAGGAGCCGACGCAGCCGGCAGAGCCGACCGGGACGCCGGACGCAGACGCGACGGCTGCACCGACGCAAGTTCCGGATAATTCGCGCCCGGCAGACGAACATCCTTCCTCGACGGGCTGGACGATCATCGTCATCGTCGGAATTGTCGCTCTGATCGTGATCTGCGCGGTGATCCTGAAAGTGACCAACCGCAGCAAGGACGGCAAGAAGGAGTGATCCGGAAACGGACGCCGGCAGGCCGAAGGCATTTTCCGCAAATGAATAATCGATGGAAGCGGCGGGGCATCACAAAACCCCGCCGCTTTTTCGGCGCAATCTGTATAAAATTGCACAATGAAGTTTCCGCGAAAATCGGTTGACTTTGAAAGATTTTATAGTGTATAATGACTTTGATTGGGCTTGTATCAATCCGAGTAGCATTTTGCACTTGTACAAAGGACCTGAGACGGTCTTATATTATAAGAAAGAGGTGCACAGCATGGCAAACATTGATTTGACGAAGTACGGCATCACCGGGACGACTGAGATTGTTTACAATCCTTCCTATGAGCTGCTGTATGAGGAAGAGACCAAGAAGGATCTCACCGGCTATGAGGTTGGTGTTGAGACCGAGCTTGGCGCGGTTAACGTTATGACCGGTATCTACACCGGACGTTCCCCCAAAGACAAGTACATCGTTATGGACGAGAACTCCAAGGACACCGTTTGGTGGACGAGCGATGAGTATAAGAACGACAACCATCCGATGAGCGAAGATGTTTGGGCAGTTGTTAAGGAGATCGCTAAGAAAGAGCTCAGCAACAAGAGACTGTTCGTTGTAGATGCTTTCTGCGGTGCCAACAAGGATACCCGCATGGCAGTTCGTTTCGTTATGGAGGTTGCTTGGCAGGCACATTTCATCAAGAACATGTTCATCCAGCCTACCGAGGATGAGCTTGCGACGTTCGAGCCTGACTTCGTTGTTTACAATGCTTCCAAGGCTAAGGTTGAGAACTACAAGGAACTCGGCCTCAACTCCGAGACCTGTGTCGCCTTCAACACGACGTCCCGCGAGCAGGTTATCATCAACACCTGGTACGGTGGCGAGATGAAGAAGGGTATGTTCTCCATGATGAACTACTACCTTCCTCTCAAGGGCATCGCTTCGATGCACTGCTCCGCTAACACGGATATGAACGGTGAGAACACCGCAATCTTCTTCGGTCTTTCCGGAACCGGTAAGACTACTCTTTCCACCGACCCGAAGCGTCTCCTTATCGGTGATGACGAGCACGGCTGGGATGACAACGGTGTCTTCAACTTCGAGGGCGGCTGCTACGCTAAGGTTATCAACCTCGATAAGGATTCCGAGCCCGATATCTACAACGCGATCAAGAGAGACGCTCTCCTTGAGAACGTTACCGTTGACGGCGAGGGCAAGATCGATTTCGCTGACAAGAGCGTAACCGAGAACACCCGTGTTTCCTATCCGATCAACCACATCAAGAACATCGTTCTGAATGTTAGCCCGACCTCCGCAGGTCCGGCTGCTAAGAACGTTATCTTCCTTTCCGCAGATGCGTTCGGCGTTCTGCCTCCGGTTTCCATCCTGACTCCCGAGCAGACGCAGTACTACTTCCTGTCCGGTTTCACCGCTAAGCTCGCCGGTACCGAGCGTGGTATCACCGAGCCTACGCCTACCTTCTCCGCTTGCTTCGGTCAGGCATTCCTTGAGCTTCATCCTACCAAGTACGGTGAGGAGCTTGTCAAGAAGATGCAGGCCAGCGGTGCTAAGGCTTACCTTGTAAACACCGGTTGGAACGGCACCGGCAAGAGAATCTCCATCAAGGATACCCGTGGTATCATCGATGCGATCCTCAGCGGCGCAATCAATACTGCTCCGACCAAGAAGATCCCGATCTTCGACTTCGAAGTTCCTACCGAGCTTCCGGGCGTTGATCCGGCAATCCTTGATCCTCGCGACACCTATGCAGATGCTTCCGTTTGGGAAGGCAAGGCACAGGATCTTGCAGGCCGCTTCATCAAGAACTTCGTGAAGTACCAGGGCAACGATGCCGGCAAGGCACTCGTAGCTGCAGGTCCTCAGCTGTAATTGATCGAAACCGAATAACGAACTTACAGGCGTCCGCCGTGATCCGTCACGGCGGACGCCTTTACGTGCTGTGAAAGAAAATTTTTCAAAAACTACTTGACATGCATTTCGGAACGTGCTATTTTGCAAGTGTACTACACAACATAGTACACTTAATACATGTAATACACATGCAGCTTGTGAGGGAAGGCGCCTGCCGTGCGGCGCAATGAGGCACGGCACAGGGAGAAATTGCGCGAGAGCAGGAGAACCGCTTGCTCGCGGAGAAAGGAGAGCGTGTATGATCGTAATTGACGTGACGGGCAGAGTTCCAATCTTCGAGCAGATCTGCCGCGGTATCTGTGGGGATATCGCGAAGGGAATTCTGAAACCGCATGACCGGATCCCGGCAGCGCGGGTGCTGGCGAAGGATCTCGGGATCAACCCCAACACGGTGGCCAAAGCGTACGCGGCGCTGGAGCGTGACGGCATCATTTATTCGCTGGCGGGGAAGGGATGCTTCGTTGCGGAGCACGGCAACCGTGCGGATCGAAGGTTTACCGACGAGTTTGAACAGAAGACGCGAGAGGCGCTGCATGCGGGAGTGTCCAGAGAGACGCTTGCGGAGATCCTGGAACGGGTCTGGACAGAGATGTCCGAGAAGAAGGAGGGGGATAGCAATGATTGAGGTAAACAAAGTTTCCGTTACCTATACCGGATTGAGGGGAGTCCGGATTGTCCGCAACAAAGCGCTCGACGATGTTTCGTTTACGGTTCCCGAGGGGAGCGTGTACGGTCTTCTCGGCACGAACGGTGCCGGAAAATCCACATTGATGCGCGCGATGGGCGGCATTTTCCGTCCGGATACCGGCAGCGTGATCATCGACGGCCGTGATGTATGGAACAACGCGGAGGTGAAGACGGACATCTGCTACGTCGGGGATGAGCTTTCGTGGTATGAACGGTTTACCGTCGGGGAACTGAAGACGTACGGACAGAACTGCAGGCCTTCATTTTCCGGGGAAGCGTTCGACCGGATGGTGAAAGCACTGGAACTGCCGAAGGAAAGGAAGATCAGCAGATTATCGAAGGGCATGCGCAGGCAGGTAGTCACGATTTTTGGCGTTGCCTGCTGCACGAAATATCTGCTGCTGGACGAATCCTTCGACGGACTGGACCCGGCGATGCGCAGGATCATTCGGGAAATTCTGACCGACGAGGTGTGCGACAATGGTTCTTCAATCGTTCTGTCGTCGCACAATGTTACGGAGATCAGCGAGGCGTGCGATCACATTTTACTTCTTCACGGGGGGAAGATTGTGGAATCCGGTGAGATTGATGACATCTGTGACAGATACCGGAAAATTCAGCTTGTCGGAAGCGAGGGGAACGTGTCCCGGGAAATGCTTGAAAAAGCGGGAATTGCAGTTCTGAATTTTATGGGGGAAGGCTGTGTCGCACAGGCGGTTGTCAGGGGGACGGACGAGGAAGTCAGAGCCGGAGTTTCGAAACTGCACGTCAATCCGGTGGAGACGGTGCCGCTGACACTCGAGGAAGTTTTTATCTATGCGATGAGGGAGAAAGGTTATGGAAAAATCAATGCAGAAAAATGATGTGCATCCGCTACGCAGTGAACTGCGGGCACACAAACTGAGCACGATCCTCGTGCTGGCGTTTATCGTGTTGGCGGCATATCTGAATGTAGGGTCGCGCGGAGCGATCCAGGGGGATCCGACAGACACGCCGGTGCTTTATATCTTTGCGATCATAATCGTTGTTGTAAGCGGGATCATCGTTTCGAGACAGGCATTTGTCGATACGTACGATGTTGCGGCAAGGGATGCCCAGCATGCAGTCCCGGTGAGCGCACGGACGAGATTCTTCGCGAAACTGTGGTCGGTGGTTCTCAGACATATTGTTCCGGTCGTACTTACCAACGCTGCCTTTATCGCGTTTTGCGCGGCGTTTAAGGGAGACACGGTGGATATTGAGTACTCTTGCATACAGGCTGCGACCATACTCAGTTTCGGTCTTGCGGCAGACAGTCTGACGGTTTTGACGATGGCCTGTACGGGAACGATAATCGGCGAAGTAATCGCTGGTTTTGCTTTCGTCTTTGTGGCATTTAATCTCCTGGCTGATGCGGCGGTTATGAACTTCGTTGATCAGTTGTTCGGATTCGACGGTTTCGGTGAATACATGATCTCAGCCTACTGGTGTGTGGTCACAGTGCTGGTGTTCTGTGCCGCGGGGGCGGTCTATACACTGCGGGACGGAAGGCATACCGGAAAGTATGTAGCCGGACCGGCGGCGTGGGAGATGCTTGCGGCAGGCGCGGTTCTGCTCATGGAAATGAGATTCGGGTATCCCGGAAGAAGCTGGCCGGCTATGCTTATACTTCTTGTGATATTCCTGGCGCTTCATTTTGCCGTTTTCCGGAAAAATGCGCGCAGGGAACTGCCTCGGGCAATTGTAATCTATGCTGCAGTCACGCTGATCTACATCGTCTATGTACTGCTCATGTACGCAAATCAGCGGGGCAATTTCTTCTCCAAGGATCGCAGTGCGGTGGAGGCAGGAGAGTATTGGATTGCAGATGATGAATGGAACAATAATTCGTGGCGCAGCGGGCGCAAATATGCGAACGAACCGGACTGTGAGCTGATGATCGGGAGCCACATATTAAAATGGATTGATTCCAAAAGCAGCGACGAGTACCACATCACTAACAAGGACGGCAGTCTGCCTGATGAGGAGCAGTACAAAAAGTTGGTCGAAGTTCTTCGGGAGTATTGTTCGAAAAATGAGTATCCCAAGGACACATTCTGGGATGTTCTCGGGTACGTTTTCTGCGGCGCCGACTCAAACTATGAGGGAAATAATTTCGGCTTCCAGCTGACGGCCAGCTTCGGCGAGGGGCGGGATGCGCACAGAGAGCGATGCACCGGGTACATTGTGGATGAGGACAGGGTGCCGGATTTCCTGAAGATGATCGAAGAGGCAGGGTTTGTCGTACAACAGGTGACAAATTACAGAAGATGAATTATACTGTGACTGCGCGGGGCAATCCGCGCAGTCATTTTGCGTGGCAGGCAAGCGTGCCGCAGGGGCAGCGAAGGATGCTGGAGGAAGGAAACAATCATGCAAGATCACGTGGAACAGACAACGGAACAGACTGTGACAGGGTGGACACGTGTGCGCCGCATCGCGGGCAAATGCCGGATCCCGCTGTATCTTCTGCTCTCGGTGGCCGTGTGGTTCGCGCTGTGGCAGTATGAGGCGCGGAAACTCGGCAACCCGGTGCTGCTGCCGTACCCCCGTGACGTTTGGAAGGCCCTCGGGGAACTGCTCCGGAGCGCGGAGTTTACTGCAATCCTGTTCGGAAGCCTGAAGCATATCACCACAGGATTCGCGATGGCGCTTGTGTGCGGCTGCGTGCTGGCGGTGATCTGCCGGTTCAGCGATTTTGCGGAAATGCTCCTGTTGCCGCCGATGAAACTGGTGAAGACTGTTCCGGTAGTCTCCTTTATCATACTGCTGCTTCTGTGGGTTAACCCGGCCCGCATCAGCATCGTCATCTCGTTTCTGATCGTGCTTCCGGTGGTGTATGCCAACGTGTCGCGCGGCATTCGCGAGACTTCGCCGGAGCTTCTGGAAATGGCGAGGGTGTTTCGCATTCCGTTCCTGCGGCGTCTGCGGTACCTCTACATACCCAATACGGTGCCGTACGCGACGGCAGCGGTCTCCACGGGACTTTCCCTGTGCTGGAAGGCCGGCATCGCGGCGGAGATCATCGGCCTTTCCAAGGATTCCATCGGCCGTCAGCTGTATGACGCCAAGTTGTATCTGGATACGGCAAATCTTTTCGCGTGGACGGTTGTGGTCATCCTCGTGAGCGTTCTGATGGAATGGACGATCATGGTCGTGTTCCGCGCCGCCGCGGTTTCCGTTACCGATCCGACGCTGTGGTATCGCCCCCGACAGGCGCTGCGCTTCCTCATCGGACTCCCGGTGCGGGAGGAGAAGCCCACGGAGGAGCCGGTTTCGACCGGAAATGTTGCGGATGACGCATCGGACGCCGCGAGCATTGCAAATGACACGCCGGCCGCATCAGACGACACCTCGCAGCCGCTTTTTGCGACACCGGATGATGCTGTACAGTTGGCTTCCGCGACATCGGACGCCGCGAAGCAGCCGGTTTCCGCAAATGGCGGGGCGGAAGCAGTTGTCGAGCTTCGCTCCGTGAGCAAGAGCTTCAACGGCCGCTCCGTGCTGGAAAATGTCTCGGTTTCGCTGCATCGGGGTGAGATCCTGCTGATCACCGGACCGTCCGGCGGCGGAAAGACAACGATGCTCCGCTGCATGCTCGGCCTTGTGCGTCCGGACAGCGGGGCAGTGGAATACCCTTCCGGCAAACCGCACATGGCTGCGGTGTTCCAGGAAGACCGTCTCTGCGCGGGGCTTCCGGCGTGGAAGAATGTCGCGATCGCACTTCCCGGAAGAACGAAGCGTGACAGGCGGCAACAGATCCTCGACGACCTTGCGGTACTGGGGATCGATGACGGCGCGCGCAAACCGGTGAAGGCATTTTCCGGAGGAATGAAGCGCCGGGTCGCATGGCTCCGCGCGCTCTCCGTCAAACCCGATCTGCTGGTGCTGGATGAGCCGTTCACGGGCCTGGATGCAGTGAGAAAGGAGCTTCTCCTGGAGCTCCTGCGCTCTCTGTCGAATGAAACGGCAATTGCGATAGTGACGCATAATACGTCAGAAATTGAGAAAATTTACGCGTATTTTAAAAACGTTGTTCGAGTCAACCAGGGTGCATAAGGACGGAGTTCGGACGGATTTTGAAGAGTATTCGGACAATAACAGATAATTTGACGGAAAATAGGCGTATTTATAGGTAATTGTATATACAATTCAGACAATGCAAAATAATTATCAAATAAAATTGTGAATTAATTGTATTTTGCGTTGACAATATCAAACTCGGATGATATAGTATAGCCATAACAAAGAACAAGCAACGCCGGATGGGATTCCTGGTCGAACCCTATAACGATCCGGAGACCGGCAGGACGATCGGCGGTGAGAACGATCGAATAAATTTTCCGAAAGAAGGTACAGTCCGATGGACACTGCAAAGTAACACCGAACAGACCAACGACAAGAATTGCGGAAAGAGAAGGTACGGTCCGATGGACACTGCGAAGTAATTAACCGGAACAGTCAGATCGAACAAATCTACCGAAAGAAGGTACAGTCCGATGGGAGCTGCAGAGTAACAACCGAAACAGGTTGATCGAACAAAACTACCGAAAGAGAAGGTACGGTCCGATGGACACTGCGAAGTAACAACTGGACAGATCTACCGAAAGGATTTACCGATTAATACAGTATCGAGTATCAAAAGAAGGATGGTACAGTCCGATGGGAACGATAGAGTAACAACAGACGGCGCGTAAGACGGTGCCCTCACGAAAACAATAAGACGGCACAACGAGCAGGCAGTTAGCCGGTGACACACGGGTGTAAAAGAGAGAGGCCGTAGAATTATTTGCCGGGAGAGAGCCGGGGCGACCGGATAGCCGGGATGGCTTTACATAGATGTTACCCTACGAACATAATGATTGAAAGGCTGGTACAGTCCGATGAAATAGTCAGTTGACCGACGCATAACAATACTGCAGAAAGGATGGTACGGTCCAATGAAATAGTCAGATGACCGACCGCAAAAGAGATTAGCAGAACAGCTGGTACTGATCCAGAGCAGTTACAGTCGATCTTCGACTTTAGGATTATCACAGAAAGGCAGGTACGGTCCAAAGGAAGTATAAGTTGACCCACCTCAAAACGATATTGATGAAAGGAAGGTACGGTCCCAAGGAGACTTAAGCGATCTACCTCAAAACGATATTTACAGAAAGGAAGGTACGGTCCCAAGGACAACTAAGAGATCTACCTCAAAACGATAATTTCAGAAAGGAAGGTACGGACCAACACAGACATAAGTGTTCGACCTTACGGCAGCAGCAGGAACTGCCGGAACCGAAAGCCTGCATGATACTGAAGATACCCGGCCGGAGTAAAGAACGTCTCCGGCCGGTCTTTGCGCGCTAAGCGAGAGTCGTTCTGCCGACGGAGTCGGCGAAATAGTCCCACCGGCACGTGGACACATAGTGTTCGACGCGCCGGTGGGACTATTTCGGGAGCGAACATCGTTCGCGGCAGAACGACCGAGCGCACGTACACTGAGCGAGCTCTGCTCGCGAAGTGCGCGCTTGAGAGCGGACGAAGTCCGCGGATGAGTGCCGAGCTCCCTACACTTCGCGAGTCTAAATCGGGCAGCATGACGTATCTTTCGACATCGCGAAAGCAGTGCCCCGGACGCCCCGGAAGGCCCCTTGTTTCATTGACAGTGGGTGTGAACTATGGTATCATAAACAGAGCCCCGGGAGCCTTTTATGGAAGCTTGCCTGCGGGATGAAATCAGATCGAATGGGATCAGACGGATACCGTTTCGGAACAGTCTGAAATATCATAGATGTTGTAAGGAGAAAATCGTATCATGAGTGGAATTCTGACGGAAGAACAGAAGAAGGGCCTTACGGAGGGCGATCGCCGCAAGATTCGCAAGGAACTCTGGAATATTGCCAATGTGGACAAGCCTGTTGTGCTGAAATCGCTCAACGAGGCGCGTGCGCAGGGAGACCTCAGCGAGAATGCCGAGTACTCCGCTGCAAAGGCAAAACTGCGTGCCATGGAGGGGCGTGAGAGGTATCTGGAGCGCAACCTCGACACGTGCCCGGCTTTCGTGGATACGGCCGGCGAGGATGAGGTCGGCATGGATGATACCGTGACGCTGCATTCGGAGAAGACGGGGCGTGACATGACGATCAAGATCGTGACGTGGATCCGCGTCAATCCGCTGGCGCGCAAGGTCAGCGTCGCTTCGCCGATGGGATTTGCCGTCTACAAACATAAGGTTGGAGAACGAGTGCCTGTTATACTCGACAGCGGGGAAATGTACTACGTCACGATCATGGCGATCGACAAGACTACCGACGATTCCGATGACGAGATCAATTCCTACTGATGTATTCTGCCGGTTTTGATGCATGTGAGTTTTTGGGAACATACTCAGGTTTCGCGGAGCGATGCTTGTTCCGCGATGGTTTTCTTCCGGCAAAGTCCGGGCAGGTGAACGATGAATGATTTCATTTTCAGTTTGAATGCGACCGTGCCGGTGTTCCTGGTGATCGTGCTCGGGTTCGCGCTTCGGAAAATCGGTCTGCTGAACGAGGAGTTTGCCCGTGTCGGTGACCGTCTTACGTTTCGCGTCACGCTGCCGGTGCTTCTGTTCACGCAGCTGTCCACCGTGGACTGGTCGGAGAGTTTTGACCTGAAGTTCTTTCTGTACTGCATCATTGTCACATGCATCTCATTTGCCATAATATACGGCCTCTCCTGGGCGTTTCTGCGCGATCGGAGCATGATCGGAACATATGCCATGGTAAGCTTCCGGGGCAGCGCAGCAGTGCTTGGCATTGCGTTCGTTTCCAACATATATAACGGCAGTGTCGGCTTTGCGCCGCTGATGATCGTGGCGGTCGTGCCGTTCTATAATTTCTTCTCCGTGCTGGCGCTGGCGATCAGCGCGAAGAAGGAGGACAATGTTCGCTTCTCCGTGAAAACGGTCGCGTTTGAGGTGATCACCAATCCGCTGATCCTTGCGGTACTTCTGGCAATCCCTGCTGCGCAGTTTCATTGGACGGAGTGGCGCGGTATGACGATCCCGTATAAATTCCTCACGAGTGTCGGCAACATGGCAACTCCGCTGGCGCTTCTCGTGCTGGGAGCCGGTTTTGAGCATCGGGAGGCAGTGTCGAAGATGCGTACGGTTCTGTCGGCCGCGCTGACAAAGCTTGTGCTTCTGCCCGCCGTATTCGTCCCTGTTGCGATCTGGCTCGGTTTCCGCAACGAGCAGCTGCTCGCCATCGCGGTGATGCTTGCGTCCCCGACGACGGTCGCCTGCTATATCATGGCCAAGAATATGAAAAATGATGCGGCTCTGGCTTCCGGAACGGTCCTTGCGGCGACAGTGCTTTCGCCGCTGACGATCACGGCGATGGTGTTTGTGCTTCGGTCATTCGGGTACATCTGATCCGCTCGCAGAGCGCGTTGCCGTAACCGTAAACCGACGGGAAGAAGCCGCATTTTCCGAAACAAGGATTTTTGTTGTTTTTTCACCGTAGGTACTATATAATGACGTTAGACGGGTGTTTGCCGGAACGACCGAAGGTCGGGATGGCAGGTGCCGGCAACTGATAAAGGGGACAGGCTGCGGCAGTCCGTCATTGAAAGAAAGGGGTTTACATCATGGTGGAATTGGAGAAAGAAGAAATCTTATGGCGTGACAGAAAACACTGGATGTGGTTTCCGTTTTCGTTTACCAGATACTCCGTGACGAAGGAGCATCTCAACCAGGAGATCGGTTTCTTCTCAACGAGATACGAGGAGACGCTGCTCTATCGTATTGTTGATATCAAACTGATCCGTTCGTTCGGCCAGAAGATCTTCGGAACCGGTACGGTGCAGATCTTCAACCGTGTGGATACGGAGAAAATGATCGAGCTGAAGAACATCAAGAAGCCGAAGCAGGTGAAGCAGCTGATCTCCCAGCTTGTGGAGCAGGTGCGTAACGAGAAGAAGGTTGTCGGCAAGGAGTTCTACGGCATGATGGGCGGCGGAATGCCGATGATGGACATGGACGGAGACGGCTTGCCGGATCTGCCTGATTTTGACGGTGACGCGGACGGCCCGGAGCACTGATGCATCATTTTCCTGTTGACAAACAGGAACGCGTGGAATATGATTCAATCGGTACGGAACGTACCGGAATTGACAATGTTTTTAAAGGAGTAATAACATGTTCGAAAAGATTCTGGAGATCCTGCAGAACCAGCTTTCCATCGATGTGACCGGTGTTACGGAGGAGACTTCCTTCCGCGACGATCTTCGCATTGATTCGCTGGATTTGTATGAGGTTGTGACTGCCCTTGAGGATGAGTACGGTATTGAGATTCAGCCGGAAGACCTTGACGGTATTTTCACAGTCGGCGATGTTGTGGAATTTCTTGCTAAGCGCGGAATCGAGTGATCTTTGAGCCGAAATGTGGTTCGGCAGTAAAAAGGAAAGAGAAATCAAAAGACGACACAGTCAATAGATTGTGTCGTCTTTTTAGTCTTCGGGTTCTTCAAGGTTCTCAGGGTCTTCGGGGAATCCAATTACCTCGGTGGCTTCTGTGGCGTCGAGGAGCGGTCGGTTCGTTTGTCCGGCATTGTCATCGCCTTCCGTTGTTTCCTCATCCGGTTCAACGGGGATTTCCCACGGCAGTGCCGTTGAAACCGTCAGATCATCGATGTAGTAGGAGCAGTAGAGCCCCACGCTGTTGGGCAGTTCATCCGTCGTACCGATGAGGATTCCGCCATCCTCGGTTTTGGTCTCCGTGATCTTGACGTAGAAAACACAGTCGGTCCACTGGCCGCGGGGAACCGTTGCGGAGGTGTAGCGCACGAAGCGCTCCTGCATCTCCATGATGTAATTCCCTTTGTTGTCGGTTTTCCTCTTGCCGTCGCGGGTGCTGTAAACGTAGTCCAGAACTTTTTCCTTGTGGTAGGTGTCATATGCGGTAAACACCATCTCGTCGGTGGTGTTGCCGAACCCTTCATCCTCGTAGTAGAGCTTGCAGCGGATGCAGATTGTCTTGCCTGCAAGTTTCTCATAGGAGAGACCATTGACTTCGTTCAGGCGAAGACAGAAGCCGCTCAATCCATGGTATTCCTGTTTGCGCCGGGAAACCTTTACGGAATAATGGCCGGAACTCGCAATGCTGTCGGTCGTGTAGACCTCAGCGCCGTTGCAGGTGTTCGAAGGCTCCGAACGATTTCCCCATTCGCGCTCGAAATTGTTGGCGTAGATCATGCTGCCCGGGTACATCGGGGCTGTTTTTTCCAGTACGCCTTCCTCATCCCATACGGCTCTCGCGTTGTAACCGCCGTTCTTCATCGCGGTGACATCCGGCGTCGGAGACGGCGGGATCGCGGTCGGAGTCGGAGTCAACGTAGGCGTGGCAGTCGGCGTCGGGGTGGACGTCGGTGGGACCATGGTCGGTGTCGGAGTCATCGTAGGCGTAGCGGTCGGCGTCGGCAAATCTTCAGCTCCCGGAAGGCTGCCTGTGCAGGCCAACAGAACAAGCGCTGACAGGATTGCCAGCGCTACCAGTGTGCACAGTTTTATGATCCGGGTGGTTTTCATACTGTCACTGCCTCAGGAAATGTTCCGGCGCGCAACTTCGCG
Source organism: uncultured Lachnoclostridium sp. (assembly GCA_946415315.1). Classification (GTDB taxonomy): domain Bacteria; phylum Bacillota; class Clostridia; order Lachnospirales; family Lachnospiraceae; genus ISDg. Next base: position 47,709 of record CAMKRZ010000019.1, read on the forward strand.
AACAGAGTTCGCAAAATTACCATGCGCTCGGCACTCTTCGCAAAATAGGTGGGTCAGTGAGAGGGTTCCCACTGACCCACGAGGTTTCAGGTCTCAGGAATTTGCGGGGATCGCACGAATGCGAAACCGCTCAATTCTGTCCCGGGAAAATGAATCCCTACGCCGTGAGAAAAGGATCCGGATTACTCTTCGCCCTCTTCTTCAACAGGTGCGTGCTCTTCCCAGTAAGCTTCAAATGCTGCGTAATCGCCGACACCGTCAACAATCTTGATGGAAAGGTTGTCGATCAGGATATCTTCCTTGCCCTTGCCGGTGCCGCACTCGAAGTAGATGCGTGCAGTGCCTTCTGCAATGTCCGTAGGAAGGAATACGGTGTTTTCACAGTGTACCCATGCGCCGTCGGTCGATGTTCCGGTTGCACGGTTGTATGCAGGATAAACAGTGCTGCCTGCGGAACCGTCTTCCTTGAGAGGCTGGAACTGAGTCGTGCAGGAAACCAACATGTCAGTCACGCCGTCCTTCATGGAAACACACTTGGCGTCGAAACTAATCTCGAAGCCCTTGCCGTACCACTTAGGATCGATGTTGAGCGCGATGCCGTGCCACGTTCCGTTTCTGCCGGTAGCCTTAAGGCAGTTCGTGCCGTCCATGCCGACACCCTCGCCGAAATCTGCGTAAGCCGCACCAATCTGGCTGAAGAGAAGGTAAACGCAAGTCGGGTCATCCTTGATGGTTGCGACGATGTCTTCTTCCGCGTCATCCAGCACGAAACCTACCGGAGCGGAATCAAAATCACATTTTAAGTAGATGTTTGCTTCCGGAGTCGGGGTCGGGCTCGGCGTCGGGGTATCGGTGGGAGCTGTTGTCGGAGTGTTCGTCGCCTCAGCCGAGGTGGTGGGAGCAGTGGTTGCATCCCCGCCGGACGAAGAGTTGTCTGCGCTACCGCATGCACTCAGCAGACCGACGATCAAAACGAGTGTCAGCAATAATGCTGTTTTCTTCATGGAAAATACCTCCTGTCATGATAATATGAAACCCCTGTATGAATGGATAATCATACTGCCCAAAGGATAGCATTTTCACGGCAAAAAGTCAATATGGCAGAGCGTCCGGAGTCGCGCGTACGCGCGCGTTGACTTGACTTTTTCCATTTTTCGGACTAAAATAATGATGTTTTACTATATGATAACATGCCTGTATTGTCGGAACTCGACAAAGGGCAGGGGAGAATCGTATGAGACACTTTACGAAAATGCATGGCTGCGGCAACGATTACGTGTATTTTGACTGCACGAAGGAGCCGCTTCCGAATGCGTCCGCGGCGGCGGTGTTTATGAGCGACCGCAACACCGGCATCGGCGGGGACGGGATTATACTGATCAAACCGAGCGAGATCGCGGACTTTTATATGGAAATGTACAACCTCGACGGAAGTCAGGGACGGATGTGCGGCAACGGGATCCGCTGCGTCGGCAAATTCGTCTATGACAAGGGGCTGACGGACAAGACGGACATTACCGTGGAGACGCTCTCAGGCGTGAAGAAGCTGCATCTGGCCGTGAAGGACGGGCTTGTGTACGAGGTTACGGTTGATATGGGCCATCCGTCCGTTAACCCTGCGGACATCCCGCTTGTTGCGGACGAGCCGGCCATCGGCAGACCGATCGTACTCGGCGGTGAGAACCTTACTTTTACCGCGGTTTCCATGGGTAATCCGCACGCGGTGATCCCGGTTGCGAGCACGGCGGACACGCCGGTTCGCGAGCTCGGCATGTTGCTGGAGCATGATCCGATGTTCCCCGAGGGCGTGAACACCGAATTTGTCGAGGTGCTCGGTCGAGGCGAGGTGAACATGCGCGTATGGGAACGCGGCTCGGGCGAGACGAAGGCCTGCGGCACGGGTGCCTGCGCGACGGCGTATGCCTGCCGGCTGCTGGGGCTGACGGGCGATGAGGTGCTGGTGCACCTGTTGGGCGGCGATCTGCGGATCGTCTATGATGAGGCAAATGACACCATCTTCATGACCGGTCCCGCTGTGACCGTGTTTGAAGGGGAGATTGAGTGGTCGTAACAGTTTCCTGCGCTGTACGAAGGAGGATTCCTACGCGATGAGAAGAAACAGAGCGAACAACCGAATATGGGCAATTGTGCTGACTGCAGTGATGTTCGTGTCGCTGATGATGCCGGTCGGTATGTCGAAACTGCTATGCGGAACAGCCAACGCGGAAGAGGATGACCCGTTTAGCAATAAGGGACTTTTGGCGTATGTCAATTACAGCCCTGCTGTTGATGTCAGAGTCGGACCGGGACCAGGAGAAGCCCTGCTTCTGGATAATGAAGGTAACCCGGTCCAGCTCACGACCTCGACAATCGTGCGTGTTTTGGGGGATTTCACATATAGAAGTGGAACACAGGAAACCTATTGGAAAAAAATACAGTTTGACTATCATGGTGAGAAAGATTTGGTTGGCTATGTCATGGCCGCGACCCAAAATAGTAGAATTAATTATTTGCTTGATTTTGTGAGTAATCGCAATGATGAAGAGTATATAGGGTTTGTGGAGGAGATGAAGGCCGAAGGATTCCCAGAGTCTTATATAGAGATTCTTTGGGCAGTGCACCAGTGGAATCCCACGTGGACCTTTAAGGCTCAGCTGCTCGATGTTGACTGGAATGAGGCAGTCAACGAGGAGTACGATGATTTTCCGACTCTGAACAGCCGCAGACATCCGAGTGGATGGAAATCACTGGATCAGAAAGACTACAGATATGCTGTCGCTGACGGTAACGGGGGTCTAAAGGACGGCGGTTGGGTGTTGAAAGACGACAAATACGCCCGGGCTTCGAAGGAAATGCTTGCTTATGCGATGGATCCGCGCAATTTCCTCGGCGAGAGTACGATCTTCATGTTTGAGGATCTGGACTATTTACCTGAGGTTCAGACACAGGAGGGTGTGGAACGAATCCTGAATAAATACAAGGATTTTACGGGAGAAGTCGAAGGAACTACATATTCGGGCCTTTTCATGGAGGCTGCGAAAGAATCCGGAGTTAATCCCTATTTTTTGGCCACTAGAAGTGTTCACGAAGTCCATGATTCAAAGATGATTGAAGGTAAAGGGGTTTCCGTGAAGATTAACGGAGAATATGAAACTAAGTATAGTGGCTTGTACAATTACTATAATTTTAGTGCTTATGCTGGTAATGGTATGGGTGTTCTTGAACATGGTCTATGGTTTGCTAGTAAACAATATACCGATAAAGAGAGGGCTGCTAAAGATTTTTATGATGATTTGCGCCCATGGAACACACGAAGGAAAGCAATCGTCGGCGGTGCCAAGAAGATGGCTCATGACTATGTCAAAGCCGGACAGAACACGCCGTATCTTCAGCGGTACAATGTAGCGCCTGCCAACGCGAAGAACAGGTACAGCCACCAGTACATGTCTCTTGTGTCAGCTCTGTATGAGGAAGCGTACATGTATTACTCCGGGTTGATGAGAGACGAAGATGAATATGCTGCGCTTGAAACACCGTTCGTGTTCCTAATCCCGGTATATAAGAACATGCCCGAAACGCCTTGCGAGCGCCCGACCGGCGACGGCAATCCCAACCCGTATCTTGCAGATTTGACGATAACGGGAGAGGGACTGGAAGAGGGGGCAGCGCTCTCTCCGACGTTTGCATGGAACAAAACTGAGTATGCATTTACGGTAGAGGAGCCGGTTGAGAAGATCACGATTTCGGCGTCTCCTCTTGCGAAAACCACTAAGGTTTCAGGGACAGGAGAGATCCTGCTTATACATGGCGAGACGGCCTGTGAGATCGAGTGCAAGGCGGAGAACGGAACGGTCGTCAAATACACGATTAAGATCACGCGGAAAGGCCAGGGGGAGGATCCGAGCGTAACGCCGAAACCTTCGCCGAGCGTATCACCGGAAGTATCGCCGAGCGTATCGCCCGAAGTATCACCGAGCGTGTCGCCTGAGGTTTCGCCGAGCGTATCACCGAGCGTATCACCGAGCGTATCACCGAGCGTGTCTCCGGTGGTCGTGCCGAGCGTGTCGCCCGAGGTATCTCCTAGCGTGTCACCGAGTGTATCGCCTGAAGTGTCGCCGAGCGTGACGCCGACGGATACACCGACGCCTACGCCTACCGACACGCCTACGCCGACACCGACGAACACACCGACGCCCACGCCGGAGCCGGAGAAGATCACCTCCGAAAAATACCAGGTGTCGGACGAGTATATTTGCAATATTGAACCCGGAACGGAGATGGCGGACTTCCTCTTGGCGCTGAAAGTGACCGGCGGAAGCAAGGTAACGCTGCTCAACGCGAAGGGCGAAGAGGTGACGGAGGGCACGGTCGGTACCGGGTGGACTCTGAAGACGAAGGAACACAGCATTCCGATCGTTGTTTTCGGAGATGTTTCCGGCGATGGTGACGTTTCCGCGATCGACCTTTTGTATATCCGGCGGCATTTGCTGGACATCAGTGAACTGTCGGGAGCCGCGCTGACCGCGGCGGACGTGAAGAGCGACGGGGAGATTACGGCGCTTGACCTGTTGTATGTCAAGCGGCATATCCTCGATATCGCTGTGATCGTTCAGAAACGATAAGAAAACAAAAGCGGCAGTATTTGCCGCGAAAGGGGTAGAATGTTGAAGATCAGGAGATCATTTCTGGGAATTCTGATGACGGTCTGCATGTTGGTCGGCATGGCAGCGCACCTGGCTGTGCCTGCGCTGGCAGCGGATTCGGCGACGTTTACGGTATCAGGCGGATCCTGTGAGGTCGGCAAGTCGATCAAGGTTTCGGTGAAGGTCAGCGCGCCGGCGGACATCGGCGTCGTTTCGTTCACGCTCACGTATGACACCGATATGCTCGAGTGTGAAGGCAAGAGCGGTACGATCAAAGAGGCCGATTCCGACATTTCCGGCAAGAGCAAAACCTACACATACACCTTCAAGGCGAAGAAGGAAGGCACGGCGACGATCAAAGCCTCCAAAGTGGAGATCTATCCGCTGTATCCGGAGGCCGGCAAGGAAGACCAGGCGTTTGCAACGAAAGTGACGGACGGTTCCGTGAAGATCACGCCGCCGTATGTGGCGTCCTCCAACGCGAAGCTGAAGAGCCTGTCAATCGATGAGGGGAAAATCTCGCCCTCATTTTCCAAAGATGTATATGAATATTCCGTAGATATCGCCGGAAAATACTCCTCGGTATCGGTCAGCGCGAAGGCGGAGGACAGCAAGGCAACCGTCTCCGTGTCCGGCAACAAGAAACTGAAGGAAGGCAAGAACACGGTCGAGATCAAAGTGACGGCTGAGGACGGCAAGACGACAAAGACATACAAGATCGTCGTCACGCGCGGACCGGTGCCGACGAACACGCCGACACCTTCACCGTCTCCTTCACCGACACCGTCCCCCTCCGCGACACCGACCCCGGGCCTGATGGTTCATGTGGATGAGCGCGACCTGATGCTGATGGACGCCATCACCACAGAGCTTCCGGAAGGCTATACTGCAGAAGTAACCGATTTGGACGGTTACCGTGTCGCTGTGGCCACCTCGGATGACGACGAGGCCAAACTGGTACAGATGAGCGACGGAAAATTGTACGTGTACGAGCAGGGTGCCAACGGGGAGATCAACTGCTACCCGTACCGCACGATCGGCGGCAAAGCACGGCAGTACCGTTACCTGACAAAACCGGAGGATGCCGCGGTTCCGGAAGGATTTTCCGAAGACTACGCCGAGGTGAACGGAGAGAGGTACTCAGCGTTCCGTTCGGAGGCGGACGAGGGCATGTATCTGATGTTCCTTCGGAGCCCGGAGGGCACGGAGGGGTGGTACCTCGTCGATGTGAGCGAGCAGACGATCCAGCGGTATTCGGACAAGATGTACAGCGTCAAACCGTCCGAGGCACCGACACCGACGCCTGCGGAACCTACGCCGGCGGAACCTACGCCGACGAGCGCGCAGGGTGAACCGGGCAATGTTTCCGAACCGACGCCTGCGCAGCCGACGCCTGCCGGACCGACGGAGCCGAACCAGCAGCCCGGAAACACCGGCAATACGGACTCTGTGCCTACCCGGTCAACGGATTCGGGCGGCGGCTTCTGGAAACTGATCGAGAATCTTTCGCGGCGTGAGCGCATCGGAGCGTCTGTCATCTGCGGATTGCTCCTGCTGTGCGTGTTCCTCTTTGTCCTGCTGCTGATCTCCCACAACCGCAACGCGAAGGAATACGATGCGGAAGAGTTTGACGAGGAAGAGGAAGACAGGAAGAAGAAACCGTCGAAGGAGCCGAAGAAGGAAAAGGAGCCGAAGAAGGAGAACAAGAAACCTGCGCGCGAGGCGAAACCGGCCGACAAACGGGGCAAAGGAGCGCCGGCAGCGGTCGCACCGGTCGGTAAGAAGAACGGCGCAAAGCGTATCGAGGATGATTACGACGACTATGATGACGATGAGGATCTCGACGACCTTGACGACCTCGATGACCTTGACGATTACGACGAGGAAGACTATCTGTAACTGATTTACGAAACGGAGTTTACACTTTATGACGGAATTGAAGAATTTTACGTGTGAGGGATACGAGCGGGTTGATCACCGGTTCCTGAAGGACATCAACGCGGAAGGACTTATGATGCGGCATACGAAGAGCGGTGCGCGCATCGTTCTCCTGGCAAATGATGATCCGAACAAGGTGTTCGGCATCGCGTTCCGCACGACGCCGAAGAACAGCACGGGCGTTCCTCACATTCTGGAGCACTCGGTGCTGTGCGGTTCCGAGAAATTTCCCGTGAAGGATCCTTTTACCGAGATGGACAAGGGGTCTCTTCGCACATTTATCAACGCGTTTACCTCGTCCGCATGGACCTGCTATCCGTGCGCGAGCTGCAACGACAAGGATTTCAAGAACCTGGTAAATGTGTACATGGACGCCGTGTTGCATCCGCTCATTTACAAGAGAAAAGAGATTTTCCTGCAGGAAGGCTGGCACTACGAGCTGGAAAGCCCGGACGCCGAGCTCGGCATCAACGGGATCGTGTACAGCGAGATGAAAGGCGCATTTTCCAACCCGGACCGCAGCGCGTTCCGCGTGCTGAAGGAAGCGATGTACCCGGACACCACGTACGGCGTGGAGTCGGGCGGTGACCCGGCAGTGATCCCGGAGCTTTCGTACGAGGAATTCCTCGAGTTCCATCGCACGTACTATTCGCCGGCCAACAGCTATATCTATCTCTACGGAAACGCGGATATGGGAGAAATGCTCACATTTCTCGATCGGGAGTACCTCTCCGGGTTTGACATCATTCCGGTCGATTCCGAGGTCGGACTGCAGAAGCCGTTCGGGTTCAAACGCGTGGAGAAGACTTATCCGATCGGCGAGGATGAGGACGAGAAGGGGAGAACGTATCTGGAATACGCCGTGAAGGTGCTCGACGGAATCAATCCGAAGAAATCGGGCGCGTGGGACGTACTCTCCAGCATCCTGTTCTCGATGCCGGGCGCACCGGTCAAGAAGGCGCTGATCGACGCAGGGATTGGTAGCGATGTCAGCGGTTACATCAACGCGGACCTTCGCCAGCCGATGGTAATGATCACGGCGCGCGAAGCGGAGGCTGACCAGGCTGACCGGTTCCTTGCCATCATCCGCGACACGATTGCCGGTGTGATCAAGGAGGGGGTCAACAAGCATGCCATCGAGGCATTCCTGAACCGCGCGGAGTTCAATTACCGCTCGACGGATTTCGGCGGTGAGCCGCGAGGCATTTACTACGCGATGAATTCGCTTTCCGTCATGCTTTTCGACGAAAGCAGGCCGTTTGACGGGCTTGATATCGGCTGGGTGTTCGACGAGCTTCGCAAGGAGCTTGAGACGGGTTACTATGAGCAGCTGCTGCAGGAGTTCCTCGACGGAGGCCACTCGGTGCTTGCGGTCGTGAAGCCCGAGAAGGGACTTGAGACAAAGCGGGAGAAGGAACTCGCAGAGAAACTTGCCGCGAAGAAAGCGGCGATGACCGATGACGAGATTGCCGCGCTTGTTGCGGAGACTGCCGCGCTGAAGGAATTTCAGAACCGTGTGGAGACCGAGGAGGAGCTTTCGTGCATTCCGACGCTCACGCGTGACGATATCAGCAAGGAGCCGAACGCGCTGGAATATACGGTGGAGAAGACGGACGATGACGTTCCCGTGATCTTCGTCAACAACTTTACGGGCGGCATCACGTACATGCAGGCAAGGTTCGACGTGACCGACCTGCCGGAGGAGGAGCTTCCGTACCTCAAACTGTACGCGGAAACGCTCAACGTGATGGACACGGAAAATTATACCTACCCGGAGTTCCAGAACGAACTGAATTTCTATACCGGAAGCCTTTCCCAGTTCCCGGAGGCAACGTCCGTGAAGGGCGAGCCGGGCGAGATGAAGGGATTCCTGACCTGTGATCTGCGCGTCTTCGACGGCGGGGTTTCCAAGGGACTGGAGCTTCTCTGGGAGGCGCTGTGGCGCACGAAATACACGGACACGAAGCGTCTTCTCGAGATCATCTCCGAGCAGGCTTCGTATCTTCCGAACTCGCTTGTGTCGAGCGGAAGCCGCACGGCTAACTGGGTGGCATTTTCCCAGTTCAGCTCGCATGTTCGTTTCCGCCACTGGACAGCGGGAGAAGGCTACTACGCATTCCTCCGCAAATGGATCGACAACTACGATTCGATGAAGGACGAGATTGTCGAGCACATGCAGAACGTCCGGCTGCACATTCTGCGAAAGAACCGCCTGTCCTTCGGTATCTCGACGGACACGGAAGGATACGCGAAGGCTCTTCCGGGCATTGCGGAGTTCACGGCCGATCTGGAGACCGTTCCCGCGGATGACCCGCTCGCGGGTGTGGCAAAGCTGCCCCGCCTCGGCGGATATCATTTTGAGAAGAAAAATGAGGTGCTCACATGCGCGGGTGCCGTGCAGTATAACGTGGCTGTCGGCAACTACCGTGCCGCGGGATATCAGTACACCGGTGTTTACCGTGTGCTGGATACCATTCTCTCGCGGGACTACCTGTGGACGAAAATCCGTGTGCTCGGCGGCGCGTACGGCGCGGGGTTCGGCGGCGATGCCATCTCCGGCAACGTATTCATGTCGACGTACCGTGACCCGAATCTGCGCGAGTCGTACGAGGTGTTCAATGGCGCGGTGGAGTACACGGAGAACCTGAACTTAAGCGACCGCGACATCACCCGCTACATCATCGGAACCATCGCCGACATGGACAATCCGTTCACGCCTTCGACCTCGATGTTCGGGGCATTGAACCGGTATTACATCGGCATCACGAAGGAGGAAGTACAGCGCGACCGTACGGAGGTCCTCTCCGTCACCAACGAGCAGTTGCGCGCGCTGGCACCGATGCTCCGCGACTTCCTGGCGCAGGGATACCGCGCGTCGGTTGCGTCGGAGAGCAAGGCGAAGGAGTGCGAGGATCTCTTTGATGTGAGGAGACCGCTTCGCGGATAGTATTATTCGGCGTAAAATGAGACGCGCCGGACATTGGTTTTTCGAATAGTGATACGGCAGTCGCGGTATAAGCTGCGGCTGCCTTGTATGAAGAGACAAAGGAGCAAGTTGCCATGGAGCGCGGAAACGCGAACAAAACAGCCTTTCGCTCGGGTTTTGTCGCCCTGATCGGGCGCCCGAACGTGGGCAAATCCACTTTGATGAACCGGCTGATCGGTCAGAAGATCGCCATCACTTCCAACAAGCCGCAGACGACGAGAAATCAGATCCGCACGGTGTTTACCGACGAGCGCGGGCAGATCATTTTCCTCGACACGCCCGGCATTCACAAGGCGCGCAACAAACTGGGCGAGTACATGGCTGAGGTCACGGAAAATACGCTCCGCGACGTCGACCTGATCCTCTGGCTTGTCGAGCCGAGCGATTACATCGGAGCGGGCGAGCAGGCGATCATCGAACGGCTTTCCGGCATCTCGACGCCGGTGATGCTTGTCATCAACAAGATCGACAAGGTGAAGAAGGAGGACATCCTGCGCTTCATCGATGCCTACCGCAAGGCGCTTGATTTCGCGGCGATCGTGCCGGTGTCGGCGCTCAAGGGGGAAAATACGGACGATCTGACGGACACGATCTTCGCGTACCTGCCGGAGGGTCCGCAGTACTATGACGCGGACACGATCACGGACCAGCCGGAGCGGCAGATCGCGGCGGAGATGATCCGGGAGAAGGCGCTTCGCGACCTCGAGGACGAGATCCCGCACGGTGTTGCCGTGCTGATCGACCGCATGAAGGAACGCGAGGGCGGCACGCTAATCGACATCGATGCGACCATCGTGTGCGAGCGCGAGTCGCACAAGGGCATCATCATCGGCAAGCAGGGAGCGATGCTCAAGAAGATTGGTACCGAGGCGCGCCGTGACATCGAGATGATGACCGGCACGAAGATCAACCTGAAGCTCTGGGTTAAGGTGAAGGAAAACTGGCGCGACAGCGATGTGCTCATCCGGAATTACGGATACCGCGATCCGGAGGAGTGATGTAAACGGACAGAGCGGCGCGGAAGCGCGGCGCTGACACAGGCGTGTGCCGCGGTGAAGCAGGCAATGGATTGAACGAAGGAGGGAACATGGCGGATTATCCTGTTTTACATGGAATTGTCCTTTCTTCGATGCCTGTCGGGGAGTACGACCGGCGGCTGTCCATCCTGACGAAGGAGCGCGGCAGGATCTCGGCTTTCGCGAAGGGCGCGCAGAAGCCGAAGAGCGCGCTTGTGGCAGCGGCTCAGCCGTTTGTGACAGGCGCATTTACCGTGATCGAAGGCCGCAGTTCGAACACGATGATCCGCGCCGAGGTGAATGATTATTTTACGGAGCTTCGGAGCGATCTCGCGAAGACCTGCTACGGGCTCTATTTCTGCGAACTTGCGGAGTTCGCGACGGAGGAATTCATCGACGAGAGCGAAACGCTGCAGCTGCTGTACGCCGCGCTGCGGGCACTCTCCAAGGGGATTCCCGAACCGGGGCTGGCTCGTGTGGTTTACGAGATAAAGATTACGTACACGCGCGGCGAGGGGCCGCAGGTCAACGAATGCGTGCGCTGCCATGATCGGAAGGGACCGTTTGTTTTTCATGTGCCGTCCGGCGGGTGCCTGTGCGCCGGATGCGCGGGTGAGCTGTTCAGCGAGGAGGGGCGCAAGGCCTATGAATTGCGGACGCAGGCAGTGGCCTCGGGCTATTTCAATCTCGACGACTCGACCTGGTATGCGCTTCGGGTGATCGCTTCGACGCAGCCCTCGAGGCTGTTTTCATTTTCCGTGAGCGAAAATGTTCTGGCGGAGCTGCAGTCCGTTGCTGCAGCCTGGTACGCCGAGCATGTGGATCACACCTTCCGCAGCGCGGAGATGCTGCAGACGCTGCAGGACACAACAGTTTTCGAGGACATTACCGGGAAGCCGCCGGTTTAGCCGGTGTATCCGGAGCGATTGACGGATTGTGCGTCCCGCGTTACAGGCATTTTTTCGGTGCCGATCGGTAATAGAGAGTACCCGCCTTCGGGTGTATGGACGGCTGGTTTTGTGAGGACAGATACAGAGATGAAGCTTTTTCAGCGACAATGGATGATCGACCGGTTTCGGCGATGGCTGACTGCGCATGCCGGTGCAGCGATGCGGCTGGCACTCACGGCTGTCCTTGCGCTTTTGATCGTCGTGGCCGGCGCAGGTGCGGCAGCCGGCGGCGATGCAGCGGAAACGGCCAAGGAAGCCGTCTCACTCGACATCACCGTGAAGAACGCGAAGGGCAGCAAGCAGAGCAAACTGCGCGACAATTCAAACAAATCCCGCGAAAAATACAAAAAGGGCGAGGTCCTCACCGTGACGTCCAAGGAGCCGATGAGCGGCATCTACATCCGCTGGGGCTCGCCGGTCTCGCCGTATACACTGAAATATAACGACCACTCGGAAAAACACGGCGAACAGGGCTTCCTGCACGACTATGTCGCGTTGGCGGAGCCCGCGACAAGCGTGGACATCGTGATCGGGAAAGATGTCTACGTGAGCGAGATCGAGGCATTTTCCGAAGGCAAATTGCCCGCGGATGTGCAGGTGTGGCAGCCGGCGCTGAAGGAGGCGGACATCCTGGTCCTGTCGACGCACGCGGACGACGAGATTCTCTTTATGGGCGGTGTGCTTGCCCAATACGGCGGGCAGGAGAAACGGAAAGTGCAGGTCGCGTACATGTGTGAATTCTGGCAGACGGAGCACGTGCGCGAGCATGAGAAACTCGACGGGCTGTGGGCGAGCGGGATCCGCAACTACCCGGTCTGCATGGGGTATTACGACTATTATTCGAAGACTCTCGACAAAGCCAAGACGCAGTATGATATCAAAAAACTCACGAAAAGCGTGTGCGAGGTGGTCCGCCGCTTCAAGCCGCTCGTCATCGTGACGCACGACATCAAGGGCGAGTACGGCCACGGCGGCCACATGATCCTGAACGCGGCGGTGCAGGAAGTGATCGAGCACTCGATGGACGCGTCCTATCAGCCGGAATCGGCCGAAAAGTACGGAACCTGGGATGTCCCGAAGACGTATTTTCATCTTTATACGGAAAATAAGCTCCGCCTGAACATGCGCGTGCCGCTCTCCGAATTCGGCGGCAAGACGGCGCTTGAGGTGGCGGAAGCAGCATATAAGAAGCATGAGTCACAGCAGTGGTGCTGGTTCTATGTCTCCGACGATTACGAGTACAGCGCGGCGGAGTTCGGTCTGTTCCGCACGACCGTCGGCCCGGACACCGGGAACAACATGATGGAACATGCGTCCCGGTCGAAGGCGACAAACACGCCGACACCGAAGCCCGAAGTGACGGGAGAGCCGGCGGATAAGCCGACACCCGAAGTGACGGAAGAACCGAAGGCAACGGTCACGCCGATGCCGACAAGCACGCCGACGCCAACCCCGACGGCCACACCGACTAGCACGCCTACCCCGAAACCAACGAACACGCCGACGCCGACCGACACGCCGACGCCGACGAACACGCCGACGCCGACGAACACGC
>CAMKRZ010000020.1 GCA_946415315.1 uncultured Lachnoclostridium sp.
GCATTGCGCTTGATGGAGCATAGGGGGATCGAACCCCTGACCTCTAGATTGCGAACCTAGCGCTCTCCCAGCTGAGCTAATACCCCGGAACGTTGTTCATTGTATGTCAAAAGGCAGAAAATGTCAATGACTTATTTTCGGACGAAGACTCACAATTGTTCGGTGAAGATGAGTGGAAAAATCAGAGAGGAATCAAGAAAAGGCAGCGACCGGGGGTTCCGGATCGCTGCCTTTTGCGTTGGATCGCAACGCCTTTTTTGAGTTTTGTCTGGTATTACTCGCCCATCATGTATGCCATGACGCCGAACATTGCTGCCATGATATCGGAATCGGAGCCTTCCTTGTAAGCGGAAGCATCTACGCTTACGCTGTAGCTGTCGAAGTTGATGTTCATCGTCTCGCCCTCAACGCTGTAGATCATGCCGGCAAGTTTCTGCGAGGACTCCTCGAAGAGGAACGTAAGCGGAATTACCTCGGGCTCCTCACCGTCCTCTGCCTTCTCCGTCAGGTTGAGCGTAACGTAGTCCTTGCCGCCCTCGGTCTTGACATACTTGACCTCGGATGCGGTAGCACCCGCATTGCCGTTCTCATCCTTGAAAATGGTAGTGAACTTGGTAGGATTGATGTTGAGTGCGGTTTCCTCGGAAACCGTAGTGTTTCCCTGCGGAACGATGTAGGCGAACTCCTGCTTTGCACCGGCCTCGTCAAGGAAGAAGCCTTTAATGTAATTCTTGCCCTCGGCGTGGGTGATCGTAAGGCTGAACTTGTCGCCGCTTATCACAGACTGGAAGTCACCGTTCTCGGCTACCTGCTCATCCATTTTCATGCCCTTGGACTCCGAAACAGCCTGTGCGCCTTTGCCTTTGAGCTCAACCTTGGCAAGGTCCTTCAGAAGCGCCTCGTAATCGGCCTGCTTCTCCTCGGCGGATTTCTTTTTTGTTGTGGTGGAGTTCTTGTCGTCGTCCTTGCCGCATGCCGTAAACAGAACCGCCATCATGCTCAGAACAAGCAGTGCAAGTACGATCTTTGCTGCTTTCTTCATGTGATTCTTTTTCTCCTTCGTTTGTATTGTGTCGACTTTCGGCGACACACGAAGTGAGTATAACATCGTCAGAAAGGTCATGCAAGGGAAAACAGCACGAAAAAAGTGATAAAGATTTTACGGAAAATGCGGTTTTTTTGTAATTTTATGATTGCCGTGTTGCATACATTCCGATGTCTGAGACTTCCGATGACTGCCGCAGAGCGGGTGGCGGCGGGGGCTTGTAAACGATAATTGCGAAGGAATCGTGAAAAAACAGTGAAAAATTTATTAAAAAATAAATACTGAATTATTGACGAACGCCGCGCTTTATGGTAATTTATTAAAAGCAGTCAGGATATGCCAAGCAAACAGCCCACCTTTAGGACTTCTTTGTTTTGAGCAGTTTGCTTTTGTTTCAAGGAATTGTTTCCGGAAGAACAAAACAACCGGATGATGCGTATACTTATTAAGGAGGTACTGGTTCATGACTGGTACAGTGAAGTGGTTCAATGCTCAGAAGGGTTATGGTTTCATCAGCAATGCTGAGGGCGGCGAGGATGTTTTCGTACATTTCTCCGCTATCCAGACCGAAGGCTACAAGACCCTTGAGGAAGGACAGCAGGTTTCGTTTGAGACGGAGCAGGATCCTAAGGATGCAAGAAAGCTTCGTGCAATCAACGTAAAGCCCCTGTAATTGAACAACCGAAACGATGATAAGAGCTCCGCTTCGGCGGGGCTCTTGTTCGTTACAGGTACAACGGTTCTGAATACCCGAACCGTATATTTGACATTTTTGGGAGAAATGACATGAGTGAATCGGAACATAACGCTCTGCAAAACACCGAAGAGAGCAAGAGCGGAAAAACAAGGTCTGTCAGGGAAGAAGTACTGGCAGCTCGAAAATGCGAGAATATCAACGACCCTGTCGACACGTATTTTGTGGATTACGTTGCCATGGCATGGTCCAAACTGTTTATTGCCCTGCACATCATTCCCAATGTGGTGACCATGCTGGCCATGATCTCCGGCATTGCAGGTGGTGTGTTGTTGATCCTCGACCGGTCGTTCTGGATGGATCTCGCCGGCGCGGTGCTGGTGTTTCACTCGGCTGTCTTTGATGCGAGCGACGGCCAGGTGGCCCGCCTCACGAAGCATTACAGCCGCCTGGGACGAATGCTGGACGGCATGAGCGACGCCTCGGTCTATCTGACCCTCTACATCGCCTGCGTCGTGAGACTCTGGGATTGGAGTGACTCGGCGCTGTGGCACGTGTTTCTGATTGTCCTGGCAGCGGTGACTTACGTGCTTTACGTGGCTCAGTGCCAGCTTCCGGACTATTTCAAGAACCTGCACATGTTTATGATTGACAACTCCAAGGGAAACGAGCTGTCCCGCGGAAAGCATGTGAAGGCGGAGCTTGAGCAGGCAAAATTCGGTACTTTTGACCATTTTTCGAAGTTCTGTTATTATAACTATACGCACACACAGGAGCGCCGTGCACCGAAAACCCAGGCGTTGCTGGATGCCATCGAGGTTCGCGGGAAGAACGATGCTCTCCGCGATGCCTACTACGCGGAAGGCAGCAAGCTGGTGAAGCTGACCAATCTGCTCACCTTCAACCTGCGCACCGTGGTATTGCTCCTGTTCGTGTTCCTGCACCTGGAGATCGTGGGGCTTCTGTTTGTCGTGCTGGTGCTGGAGCCTGTTCGCCTGATCCTGCTCCGGAAGTACGAGAATCTGAGCGAACGTTTGCTGCCGATGGTTTGATGAGCGTCTGCTTCTTAGGGCGCGTCTAATAACATCCTTCGAAGGAGTTTTTCATGAAAGCAACTATCGACCAGCCCGAAGGTCGGAGCAAGCGCTTCCTCTGGAGCGTGGTGTTCCTGCTCCTCGCGGTCCTCTCCGTATGGGCCGTGACCAGCCAGTCCAAGGGCTTTTCGCCGAAACAGTTTGTGGAATATCTGAACAATAACAATCCATGGTGGCTGATGGCAGCGTTTCTTGCCATGCTTGCCTATATCGCTTTTGACGCGATGCGCGTGCACTGCCTGCTGCGCGGCTTCGGCTACGCGAGAAACGTCGGAAAATGTATTTCCTACGCGGCGGCGGATATCTACTTCTCCGCGATCACGCCCTCGGCAACCGGCGGACAGCCCATGGAAGCCTACTATATGGTCAAAGACGGCGTGCCGGTGATCATGTCCACCGTGATCATGCTGGCCTATCTGTTTTTCTATACGCTCTGTATCGTGATCATCGGTTTTCTGTGCCTGATCCTGAGTCCCGGTTCATTTATGTCGTTTGGCGTCGCAGGGCGGATCTTCATCATCGTGGGCGCGGTCATTCAGGTGGGGCTTGCCATATTTTACGGAATGCTTCTGTGGAGCAAAGGACTGATCCACAAAATTTTGCGGTGGGGTCTTCGGGTGCTTGCGAAACTTCATATTGTCCGACGGCTGGAGGAGCGAGAAGAGAAACTCCGGGTCACCATGGAACAGTATGCGCAGGCCACGGAGATGCTCAAAGGACGCCGGGAGCTGATGGTGAAGACGCTGCTGCTGAACCTGGCGCACCGAGTCAGTCAGATCCTTGTGACGGTGTTCTGCTTTCTGGCGGGAGGCGGGTCCGTTCGCATGGCGCCCAGACTTTTCGCATTACAGTCTAACGTGGTGATCGGCTCCTGCTGTATTCCGATCCCGGGCTCCATGGGAGTTACGGATTACCTGATGATCGACGGCTTTTCCTCATTCATGACCGAGCAGGAATCGGCCAACCTGGAGCTGCTGGCCAGAGGAACGTCCTTCTACATCTGCATTTTGCTGTGCGGTCTCATCGTGCTGGTGAAAACCATCCGGCTTCGGATGCGGAAGGATCCGGAGTGACCTGCTTTTTTCAACCGATATTGACAGTTGTTTCAGAACAGCCTGCGTTGCATTGCGCAGGCTGTTTTTGTTCATTTTGCGCGATATAGGGTTGCTGTTTTGAACAAAACTGATATAATAAAGGAGCGGCTTGGCCGCGGAAAGGAATCGTCTATGGAACTCACAAGAAAGCAGTTTGACATATTGGTTGCGCTGGCGGAGTCCGACGCTCCGCTGAAGCAGCGGGAACTTATGAAAACTACGGGTCATTCCCTTGGAACCATCAACCGCATCGTCCGGGAGCTGACGGAGGAGGGGCTGATCGCGGACGGTACCATCACCGCCGCGGGCCTTGCGGCTTTGGAGCCGTATCGCGCCAAGAGGGCGGTGTTCATCGCGGCCGGGTTCGGGACAAGGCTTGTTCCGATCACGCTCAACACGCCCAAGCCGTTGGTGCGGGTGTTCGGGGTGCGCATCATCGACCGTCTGATCGACGCCTGCCTGGCAGCGGGGATCAACGAGATCTACGTGGTGCGCGGATATCTGGCAGAGCTTTTTGACCAGCTTCTGTACAAGTATCCGATGATCAAGTTTCTGGAAAATCCCGTGTACAATGAGGCGAACAACATCAGCTCGTCTCTGGTTGCGCGCTATCTGCTGTCCAACGCTTACGTCTTCGAGGCCGATCTGTTGATCAGCAATCCGAAGATCATCTGCAAATACCATTACTCGTCCGACTTTCTGGCGATCAGGAAGGACCGCACCGACGACTGGTGCTTCCTCGTCAGGGACGGTGTGATCACGGAGGAGAAAGTGGGCGGCGAAGGCGATAACGTCTGGCAGATGGTCGGCATCTCCTACTGGAACGAGGCGGATGGCCACAAGCTGAGCCAGGACATTCCCGACGTGTACGCATCGCCCGGCGGCAAGGAGCGCTACTGGGAGCAGGTGCCTCTGGTCTACCGTAAGGACCGTTATGCGGTCGAGGTGCGCGAGTGCACGGAGGAGGACATCGTGGAAATCGACACGTTCAAGGAGCTGAAGGCGATCGACAAGACGTATGATGTCTGAGATGACGTAATATATACAAAGGAGTGTGCGCTATGGAAGCGATCAAACGAAATATACTGCTGAATCCGGGGCCGTCCACGACGACGGACACCGTAAAATACGCCCAGGTAGTGCCGGACATCTGCCCGCGGGAAAAGGAATTTGCCGGCCTGATGAAGGGGCTTCGGGAGGACCTGGTGAAGATCGTTCACGGGGATCTCGAAAAATACACGAGCGTTCTGTTCTGCGGTTCCGGCACGATCAATATTGACGTGGCGATCAACAGCCTTCTTCCGGAGGGAAAGAAGGTGCTTGTCGTGAACAACGGAGCATACAGCACCCGCGCCGTCGAGGTCTGTCAGTACTACGGACTGCCGCATATCGATCTGCAGTTCCCGGTAGACCGGCAGCCTGACCTTGAGAAGGTCGAACAGGTGCTTAAGGAGAACCCGGATATCGCGCTTGTTCACACGACCCACAATGAGACCGGCACGGGAATCCTGAATCCGATCCGGGAAATCGGCGCGCTTGCGCATAAGTACGGTGCGGTGTTCACGGTGGACACCACATCAACCTACGCGATGAGACCGATCGATCTCGACCGGGACAATATCGACTTCTGCATGGCTTCGGCGCAGAAGGGACTGATGGCGTTCACCGGGCTGTCGTTCATTGTAGGCAACCGGAAAATCCTCGAGGAGAGCAGGAACTTTCCGAAGCGCTCGTACTACTGCAACCTGTACCTTCAGTACGATTACTTCGAGCGCACCGGCGAGATGCATTTTACGCCCCCGGTGCAGACGATCTACGCGACGATTCAGGCGCTGAAAGAGTACTGGGCGGAAGGCGAGGAGGCAAAATGGGCGAGACACACGAGAGTGTTCAACGCGATCAACGAGGGGCTCGATGAACTGGGCTTCCGCCAGGTGATCCGGCCGGAGTGGAGATCGGGACTGGTGTCCTCGGCGATCTATCCGGACGATCCGAACTGGTCGTTTGAGGCAGTTCACGACTACTGCTATGAGAGGGGATTCACGATCTATCCCGGCAAGATCTCCACGACCAACACGTTCCGGCTCTGCGCCCTCGGCGCGATTGACGAGGCGGACATCCGCGATTTCTTCGTCATTTTCCGCGAAGCATTACAGGCGACCGGCGTTCAGATTCCGGTGCGCTATGAAGGAGATAACCGATGAAGACCGTATATACCTGTTTCTGCACCGATGTCATTCATGACGGACATCTGAATATTATCGCGGAGGCGCGCAAACGGGGGCGCGTTATCGTCGGATGCCTCTCGGACGAGACGCTGATCCGGTACAACAAATTCCCGACGGTTTCCCAGGAGGACAGGATCAAACTGTACCGCAGCATCGAGGGCGTGGAGGAGGTTGTCATCCAGAACGACATGCGCTATGATGACGTGATCGCGCTCATCCAGCCGGACTACGTGCTCCACGGCGACAACTGGAGAAAAGGTCCGGAGAAGGCCATCCGCGACCACGTGGAGGAACTGCTTGCGGCATACGGCGGCGAGCTTGTCGATATCCCTTACACGTACAACGAGACGGTTCGGAAAATCGACCTGCAGCTTCGGGAGAAGCTTGCGATGCCGGAGTACCGGAGAAAGAGACTGCGCCAGCTGATCTCCATGACGCCGATCGTCAAGGTGATGGAGGCGCACAGCGGCCTGACAGGGCTCATTGTCGAGAAGACCGTGGTGGAGCACGAGGGAAAACTGGACCAGTTCGATGCGATGTGGATCAGCTCTCTCTGCGATTCGACCGCCAAGGGTAAGCCTGATATCGAGCTTGTGGATATGACGTCCCGGTTCCGCACCATCGACGACATCATGGAAGTCACGACGAAGCCCATCATTTTCGACGGCGACACGGGCGGACTGACCGAGCATTTTGTGTATACCGTGCGCAGTCTGGAACGCATGGGTGTGAGCGCCGTGATCATCGAGGACAAGAAGGGACTCAAGAAGAACAGCCTGTTCGGCACGGAGGTTGAGCAGACGCAGGCGACCATCGGGGAGATGAGCGCCAAGATCGCAGCCGGCAAGACGGCACAGCTCACGGATGATTTCATGATCATCGCAAGGATCGAGAGCCTGATCCTCGAGAAGGGCATGGAGGATGCGCTGGCGAGGGCGAGGGCGTATGTCGCCGCCGGAGCCGACGGGATCATGATCCACAGCCGGAGAAAAGACCCCGCGGAGATCGTGGAGTTCTGTGACCGGTTCCGCGAGGAGGATAAGACGACGCCGATCGTTGTCGTGCCGAGCTCCTTCAACGTGATCACCGAGGAAGAACTGGCGCAGCACGGTGTGAACATCGTGATCTACGCGAATCAGTTGACGCGGAGCGCGTTTCCGGCGATGCAGAAGACCGCGGAGGACATTCTTAAGTATCACCGGGCCAAGGAAGTGGACGACCGGCTGATGCCGATCAAAGATATCATTACGCTGATTGATGAACTGTAAGGAGACGTAACATGAAGGTTGAAAAGCTTGTTGAGATCATCGGCTCGGAGTTCTACACGGGCGTTCCGGACAGCCAGCTGAAGGCGCTGTGCAACTATCTGATGGACCGGTACGGGATCGATCCGCAGCACCATGTGATCGCGGCAAATGAGGGGAACTGCACGGCGCTTGCCGCCGGATATCATCTGGCGACCGGCAAGGTGCCGGTTGTATATATGCAGAACAGCGGCGAGGGCAACATCATCAATCCGGTGGCCTCTCTGCTGAACGATAAAGTCTACGCCATACCGGTCGTATTTATCGTCGGATGGCGCGGAGAGCCGGGGATCCACGACGAGCCGCAGCACATTTTCCAGGGCGAAGTCACCGTGAAATTGCTCGAGGATATGGATATCGCCACGTTCGTCATCGGCGCGGACACCGCTGACGAGGAGGTTGCCGCAGCCATGGCGGATTTTCGGAAAATTCTGGCCGCGGGCAAGGATGTCGCGTTCGTGATCCGCAAGGGAGCTCTCACGGACGCCCCAAAGGTGAAGTACGCGAACGACAATGTGATGCTGCGGGAGGAGATCATCCGCCACATCACGGCGGCGAGCGGCGAGGATCCGATTGTGAGCACCACCGGCAAGGCAAGCCGGGAGCTGTTTGAGATCCGCGAGGCGAACGGGCAGAGCCACAAGTATGATTTTCTGACAGTCGGTTCCATGGGTCACAGTTCCTCCATCGCGCTCGGCGTGGCGATCAACAAGCCGGACACGAGGGTTTGGTGTATCGACGGAGACGGCGCCGTGCTCATGCATATGGGCTCGATGGCCGTGCTCGGGAGCAACAAGCCGAAGAACCTGATCCACGTGGTCATCAACAACGGTGCGCATGAGACGGTGGGCGGAATGCCGACCGTGGCAGGCAGCATCGACCTCGTGGGGATCGCGCTTGCATGCGGGTATCCTTACGCCGTGACCGTGGACAGTTTTGAGGCGCTTGACCGTGAGCTTCAGAATGCGAAAAACCGCGATTCGCTGAGCCTGATCGAAGTCAAATGCTCCATCGGCGCGCGCGAGGATCTCGGCAGACCGACGACAACTGCGCTCGAGAACAAGCAGAATTTTACGGAGTATCTGAGAACCCTCTGACGGATGTGCATTTCGTCAGTGCGGCCGTCGGTTTTGCTGCGTTGCGCGGCAAGACGTTTTTCACTGTAACCTTGAAAACACGGCGCCTTTATGCTATACTGACAGGGCACGGAAAATTGTGCGCGGCAGTGGGGAACTGTTTGCGGATGGGTGAAATGCCCGCAGTACGGAAGGATAATACCAATGTTTGGATTACATACAGAACTCGGAATCGATCTGGGCACGGCTAACGTGCTCATCTACATCAAGGGCAAGGGCGTCGTTTTGGAGGAGCCGTCGGTCGTGGCTTACAGCCGTGATACGTCGCGCATCAAGGCCATCGGCGAGGAAGCCCGTCAGATGCTGGGTCGCACGCCCGGCAATATCGTCGCCGTCCGCCCGCTCAAGCAGGGCGTGATCTCGGACTACTCCGTCACGGAGCGGATGATCAAGTATTTTATCCAGAAATCCATCGGAAGAAGACGTTTTCGCAAGCCCAACGTCTGCGTCTGCGTACCCAGCAGCGCGACGGAGGTGGAGAAGCGCGCGGTGGAGGATGCCACATATGAGGCCGGTGCGCGCTCGGTCCGAGTGATCGAGGAGCCCATCGCGGCAGCCATCGGCGCCGGCATTGACATCAGCAAGCCGTGCGGCAACATGGTTGTCGACATCGGTGGCGGCACCACGGATATCGCCGTGACATCCCTGGGCGGCGCAGTGGTTACGACTTCGGTCAAAGTGGCCGGAGACGATTTCGATGAAGCCATCGTCAAATACATGCGCAAGAAGCACAATCTCATGATCGGTGAGCGTACGGCAGAGGAGATCAAGATCAAGATCGGCGCGTGCTACGCGAGACCGGAGACACTGTCGATGGAAGTCCGCGGCCGCAACCTTGTGACCGGTCTTCCGAAGACGATCTCTCTGACTTCCGAGGAGACCGAGGAGGCACTTCGCGAGCCTACGGCGCAGATCATCAACGCGATTCACGATGCGCTTGAGCTGACGCCTCCGGAGCTGGCGGCGGACATTGCCAACCGCGGTATCGTACTGACCGGCGGTGGTGCGCTTCTGTACGGTCTGGAGGATCTGATCGAGGAGAGAACCGGCATTCACACGATGACAGCGGAAAATCCCATGCGCTGTGTGGCGATGGGAACCGGCAAGTTTATCGAGATGGGCAGCCGGAGGGTGAAAAAGTCATAACAGGAGACGGGAGATGGAAGAACGGGAAGGCTACGTGGAGCACATACGGTTCCACAGTCCGGATACCGGGTTCACCGTACTGTCGATTTCCGGAGAGAAACCGGGGGAAGAGCTCACCTGTGTGGGCAGCTTCCCTTTTCTTGAAGAGGGGGAATATATCCGGGTACGGGGAGAATTGACGCAGCACAATATGTACGGCAGGCAGCTGCAGGTCACAAGCTATGAGATCACGCAGCCGACGGACACCGATTCGATGGAGCGATATTTAGGCTCCGGCGCGATCAAGGGCATCGGAATGCCGACGGCGCTGAAGATCGTTGATAAATTCCGCGAGGATACGTTCCGCATCATCGAGCGTGAGCCGGAGCGTCTGGCCGAGATCCGCGGGATCAGCATGCGGATCGCGCAGTCCGTGCATGACCAGTTCATGGAGAAGCAGAACATGCGCCGCGTTGTCATGTTCCTGCTGCAGATCGGGATCAATCTGAACCAGGGTCTGAAAATATACAAAAAATACGGTGAGGCGACGGAACAGATTGTCGGAAGCAATCCGTACCGCCTGGCGGAGGACATTCCGCGGTTCGGTTTCCGGATGGCCGACGAGATCGCAAGGCGGATCGGCGGGCTGGAGTATTCGGACCAGCGCTTCCGCGCGTGTCTGCTGCATGTGATGCGGTTGGGAACCCAGGCAGGGCATGCGTATTTGCCGAAACAATCGTTGCGTAATCACGCTTTGGAATACATACCGGAGATGGACGAGGACTCGTTTGACCGCGCGCTGACGTCGCTGATCATCGAGAACAAACTCCGCACGGTCACAATCTGTGACGAGGACGGCGAGGAGCAGGAACAGGTTTATCTGTCCGTGTATTACCACACGGAACAGGCGATCGCGAGAATGCTGCTGGACATTGATCACGGGGGCCGCAAGCCGGTTGCAGGTATCAGGAGAATCCTCGAGGATGCGGAGGCGAGCGAGGAGATCGAGCTTGACGAGATCCAGCGCGATGCGGTTCGCAAGGCCGTGGAAAACGGCGTGTTTGTCCTGACAGGCGGTCCCGGCACAGGTAAGACGACCACGATCAACACGATCATACGCGTGTGTGAAATGCTGGGACGCGGTGTTGTGCTGGCGGCTCCTACGGGACGCGCGGCCAAGCGGATGACCGAGACGACCGGGCATGATGCCGTGACCATCCACCGTCTGCTGGAGGTCACGAACATGGACGAGGGCGGCGAGACGGGAATCCCGAGGTTCCGCCGCAACGAGGAGTTTCCTCTCGAGTCGGACGTTGTCATCATCGACGAGGTCTCCATGGTCGATATGCATCTGATGTGCGCGCTCTTAAAGGCGATCATCCCGGGCATGACTTCGCTCATCCTGGTCGGTGACGCAAACCAGCTCCCGAGCGTTGGCCCGGGCAATGTGCTGCGCGACATCATGGAGAGCAATGCATTTTCCGTGGTGCGGCTGGAGAGAATTTTCCGACAGGCCGAGGCGAGCGACATCGTGGTGAACGCCCACCGGATCAACCGCGGGGAATATCCTGACATCAACCGCAAGAGCAAGGATTTCTTCTTCATGCAACGCATGAACGCCCGCGTGATCCGCGAGCTTCTTGTGCAGCTGGTGAAGGAGAAACTTCCGCCGTACGTCGGTGTCACGCCGATGGACATTCAGGTGCTGACGCCCATGCGCAAGGGCGAGCTCGGCGTGGAAGGACTCAACGTGCTGCTGCAGGAGGCGCTCAATCCGCCGGAGGACGGGAAGGCGCAGTATGAGGCGCACGGTGTCATTTTCCGGATCGGAGACAAAGTGATGCAGACGCGGAACAACTACCGGCTGGAGTGGGAGATCCGCAGCGAGCGCAACACGCTGATCGACAGCGGCGAGGGCATTTTCAACGGCGATATCGGAATCATCCGTGACATCAATGAGTTCTCAAAACAGATGGAGATCGTCTTCGACGACAACAAACTCGTGTATTATGATTTTGAACTTCTCGAGGACCTCGAACACGCCTACGCGGTGACGATCCACAAGGCGCAGGGAAGCGAGTATCCGGCGATCGTGATGCCGCTATTGCGCGGACCGAGGATGTTAATGAACCGGAATCTCCTCTACACCGGTGTGACGAGAGCGGTCAACTGTGCGGTCATCGTTGGCGATGAGGCCGCGATGCGCGGCATGGTGGACAACGTCGAGGAGCAGAAGCGGTACACGGGACTGATGAGATGTATCCGCGAGCATCGCGCGCTGTGAGGAAGGTGGTACGGAATCCGCATAATCCGGGAGCAGGTGTGGGTAATGAAAAAGAATAAAACAGGATGCCGGAGCAGAACAGCGAGACGGCAGAGAAAGGACAAAATGGAAACAGTATTGGTTATCATGGCAGCCGGCATGGGAAGCCGGTTCGGAGGCGGGATCAAGCAGCTCGCCGAGGTCGGCCCGAGTGGTGAGATCATCATGGACTACTCGATCTATGCGGCGAAGGAGGCCGGCTTTGACAAGGTCGTCTTCATCATCCGCCGTGACATTGAGGAGGCGTTCCGCAAGGCGATCGGCGATCGCATTGAGAAGTATATTCCCGTGACATATGTATACCAGGAGTTGGAAAATCTGCCGGAGGGCTATTCCGTTCCGGAAGGACGCGGCAAGCCGTGGGGCACGGGACACGCGATCCTGTCCTGCCTCGGGAAGATCAACGATCCGTTCCTTGTGATCAATGCCGATGACTACTACGGCAAGGAAGCATTTCGCGCGCTGCACGACTATCTTGTGGGACTTCCCGCGGACAGCAGAGGACAGTATTGCATGGCGGGCTTCGTTCTCGGCAACACCCTGAGCGACAACGGCAAAGTGACGCGCGGTGCCTGCATTGTCGAGGACGGTTATCTTACCGGTGTTGAGGAGAGATTTGACCTGCGCCGCGAGGGCGATGTCGTCGCGGGCCGCAAGGAGGACGGTACCCCGGTGGAGATTTCACCGGACTCGACGGTCTCCATGAATTTCTGGGGCTTTACGCCTGATTTCCTGCCGGAGCTCGAGGGATATTTCAAGGATTTCCTGGACAAGGAGGCATCCGTGAATCCGCTCAAGTCGGAATTCCTTCTGCCGAACATTGTCGGCTCGATGATCAGCGAGGGACGCGCGAAGGTGGCGGTACTGCCCACGGGCGACCGCTGGTTCGGCGTGACCTACGCCGAGGACAAGCCAGTTTTCATGAAATGTATCCGCGAGCTGATCGATGCGGGAGTGTATCCCGAGGCGACATTCCGCTGATCTCGGGCCGATTTCGGGCCGGTTTCGGACCGGTTTCGGACTGATCCGGGTATGATCACAGACTAAGTCAAAATTGGTCCCGGAGCATTCCGGGTCGATCGGGCTGCCTGTTACGGGCAGTCGGAAAATATCATCACAATCCCACACGGTTCTGCCGCATTTTTGCGGCGGAACCGCGTCTGTTGCGGCATTCGCCGTCTGCCGGAAGGCAGTGTACTCAGAGAAAAACAGCTATAGAGACTTGAGATCCGCGGGACGGGAGACCGCGTCTTCTTGTCGTGCAAACGAGTGGAGGAAGTATGGGGGAAAGCGTAATTCTGGATGTGTTGTTCCCGCCGCGCTGTCCGGTGTGCGACGGGCTTGTTTCCGTGCGCGCGACGCGGTGCCATCCGACGTGCCGTAAGAAACTGACGACGGTCGGCACGGACACATGCATGCACTGCGGAAAACCGGTGCCCGAGGGAGCTGCGGAGTACTGCTACGACTGCGCTTCCAAGGAGGAGAGCGCGTTTGAGCGCGGCGTCTCGGTGTTTTTGTACGAGGGCGACATCCGCGACTCGATGGTAAGGTTTAAATTTCACGGACGCGAGGAGTACGGCGCCTGGTACGCGCGGGAGCTGCTGGCGATGCATGGCAGGACACTTCGGGAGTTTGAGCCGGACGCGGTCATCCCCGTCCCGGTGCATCGTCGGAAAATGCGCGACCGCGGCTACAACCAGGCCGAGAGGATCGCCCGCGAGCTGGCGGACGGACTGGAGCTTCCGCTGTATGCGGGGTACCTGCGGCGAAACCGTTTCACCGTGCCGCAGAAGAAACTCAGCAACCATGAGCGTGTGCGCAATCTGATGCGCGCGCTGGAGCCCGGAAGGCAGGCACTCCGGCTGTCACAGCAACAAAAAACGCCCCGCAGGGTGATCCTGGTCGATGATATTTATACGACCGGGAGCACGATGGAGGCGTGTTCTGCCGTGTTGCGATCCACCGGGGTGGAACATGTGATGGTAGCGACGATCTGTATCGGCGGCGGGTATGTGTAGAAAGCATCACTTCTCACCGAGAGTGTTGAAAGTATCACTTCACGCCGAAAATCTCTGTGTCACCGTTGTGCGATGAGTTGGGTTCGGAATCATACCAGAACACGATATAGTCGAAACTTGAAGGATCGATTGTTTCCGTGGGAGTGGCGGAAACTCCGCTGCCTGCACCGGGGGTGTCGATCGGGGCCCCGCCGGCGGCTTCCTCGGTGGCTTCGTAGACCGGAACCCCGTCGCCTGCGAAGTATTCGCGGGCGAAACCGCGGCAGGTGGAGATGCGTGTTATCGTTTTCCGCTCCAGCTGATTGAGTATGTTAAAGCCTCTGGATTGATTGCCTCCGGTGTCTTTCGTACAGTTTGGATAACGCGTATGGTCAGTGGCCCGAAAGGCAGCTTCGTCCTTGTATATGTAAACACTGAATGAAGTGTAGACTTCCTTGCGGTAGTTGTCGACGATCCGGTTCAACTCGGAGAGCGCCGATGATATGGAATTGTAGTCCGAGGAGAGAAGGAAGACATCGATTCCCTGGAGGTTGCTTACGTCTCGGTAGATCGAATAGTCGGTGAACCGCGCCTTGAGCACATCGTCAAATTCGCATCGGATCCGGTAAGATGTCCTCTCTCTGGCGTAGTTGCTTTCGAGTTTCGGTTCGGTTTCGCGCGGATAACCGACGGCGGTTTTTTTGGAACTGTATTCCGTATAACCGTCATCATAATATGCGTTCGCGACGATCTCTTCGATCTCCTTGTTTTTGACTTCGAGGACGTAGGAGTGTCCGCCCTCCACATCGATGTACCCCATCGGTCCGTCAAACCAGGCCGTCGGAATTTCCAGCTGCGTCTTGCTGACGATCGTCGCCGTCACCTCATCACCGCATTCTTCGCGGATCTTGTCACAGACATACTGTATGACTTCCTCCTCGGAAAGAGGATCATTGGCTTTCGCCGTGATGCCGTCGCAGCCGGTGAGAAGGAGAAGGAGAGCAACGATGGATGCGATTCTCGCGAAGTTGAGCATTTTCCGTAACATAACTGTTTCCCCCATTGTTAACGTGTGCAACTTTCGGTTCGCTGTAACTGTGTGTCTCTTGCTTGTCTGAAGTTGTATATTTCTTCGCTGGTCTGTCTGCCGGATTCTGTCGTCCGCTGTCTTTCAGCCGCAGACAGTATTCAGCGGTCTGTGAGCCGGATTCCGTCCTCCTCGATCGTGATGAGCCGTTCGCGGTACAGGTGGCCGATGGCGCGCTTGAACGCGTTCTTGCCGAGGCTGAATCGCGCTTTGATGGCTTCGGCGCTGCTCTTGTCGTGGTACGGCAGGAAGCCGCCTGCGGAGCGGAGCGCGGAGAGGATCAGAGCGGAGTCGCCGTCCATCTGTGCGTAGGCTTTGTCGCGCAGGGAGAGCGTCAGTTTTCCGTCCGGGAGGACATTGGCAACGCGCGCTTCAATCTGCTGCATCGGGGAGAGCGGGAAGAAGAGGTCCTTCTTCGGCACAAGCCCGGAATAGCAGTCCTCCACGGCGACAAATGCGCCGAAATTGTCGCTGACTTCATACACGCGGCCGCTGACACGGTCGTCTTTCTTATGCGTGGAATCCGTGCGCAGGTACGGGTAGAGTTTCATCGTCGCGCACAGGCGGCCGCTCTTGTCAATGTAGACGGCAACGAGCACCTCGTCGCCCTCGCCGACAGGGCGTGTCTGCTCGCGGTACGGAAGCAGCAGGTCTTTCGGCAGTCCCCAGTCGAGAAATGCGCCAACGCGGTTGACCTGTGTGACGGTGAGCAGGGCGGTGAGCCCGAGCTCGGCCTTCGGCAGCTGTTTCGTCGCGATCGGACGGTCCTCCGAGTCGCGGTACACGAAGACGCTCACAAGATCGCCCTCCGCCTCCCCGCTCAGCTGGTTGGTCGGCAGTAAAATGCGCTCGGCGTCGACCGACAGCGCGGCGCCGCCGTAAGCGGCCGGCAGCTTCGGTAGTTCCTCCCCCGCATCGACGAGATAAGCGCCGTGCGGCTGCAGGGAGTCGACCCGTAATTGTTGTGTGCGTCCGATCTGGATCATGGCTGGTTCCTCCGAAACATGTAGTAGAGAACGTCTGCCTATAGTATACCATGCACTGCCTCAAAGCGAAAGAAGTTTCTTACCGGCATTGTAAAAGCGCGTGAAATGTGGTACTATTTTCCTTGCGATGCCGTTGTGGAAATACGAAGAAAGGAGCTCTGCGATGACGGAAGAGTGGAACAAGGACGAAAACCGCAGAGTGAATATGCTCGTATTGCTGACCTTGCTGTCGTACCTGATCGGAAGCGTATGCGCGTCCTTTGTCAAGGAGACGGTGGTTCAGCTTGTCATGATCCAGGCGTTCTGCCTTGCGCCGGGACTGATCGCATTGATCGCGTTCCGGAAGGATAAGCCGTTTGGAAAGGCATTTACGGAGACGTACCGGGTGCATCGCATCCGCATCGGTGTCATTCTTCTGGTCGCGCTGATGATGCTGTTTCTGATGCCGCTGCTTACGCTGATCAACCTGGTTTCGCAGGAGTTCACGAATTACGTGGCGGCGGAGGACATAACAGACCGGATCAAGAATTACCCGTTTCCGGTCGCGCTACTCTGTGTGGGGATCATCCCGGCGATCGGCGAGGAGCTCACGTACCGGGGGCTGATGTACGGGCATTACCGCAAGCGCTCCGCATTGATGGGCGCGTTGCTGACCGGCCTGATCTTCGGCCTGATGCACGGCAATCTGAACCAGATGACCTACGCGTTTGCGATGGGCTTCATCTTCGCCATGGTGGACGAGGCGACAGGGTCGACAGTGTCCTCGATGGTGATGCACGCGCTGGTCAACTGCGGCTCCGTGATCATCATTTACATCATCAAATGGAGCAACAGCGCGGTGCTTGACCAGGCGGTCAACGATACCGTGGAAATGACTCCGCAAATGTTCCTGGGATACGGGGTCGTTGCGTTGTTCGGAACGTACTTTGCGTTTTCAATCTATCGGGAGATCTCGTATCGCTGCTGTACCGAAGTGCAGATCCGCGAGGAAGTGAGAAAGCCCGGGAGGATGCGCGCACTGGGCGATATGTTTACCGCGCCGCTCGTGGTTGCGCTTGTTGTTCTGGTGGCTCTGCTGGTTGCGACCGAGCTGAACCTGTGAGGGAAATGCGTGTAATGCGCGGTGAATTTGGAGGCATTGAATATGTACGATCTTGTGATCATCGGCTCCGGCCCTGCCGGAATGGCGGCTGCGATCTACGCGGCTCGCGCGGAGCTTTCGTTTGTAGTATTGGAGAAGGGTGTCAGCGGCGGACAGGTGCTGAACACGTCCGACGTGGACAACTATCCCGGACTACCCGGGATCAGCGGCTTTGACCTCGCGGAGAAGCTCGAGGAGCACGCGAAGCACTGTGGCGCGGAGATCCGCATGGCGGAGGTGACGGAGTTCGAGAAGATTGAGGGCGGATTCCGAATCTCCATCGATTCGGACGATCCTGTCGAGACGCGCACGATCCTGATCGCGACCGGCGCTCAGCCGCGGAAACTCGGCTGCCCGGGCGAGGAGGAGTTCGCGGGCATGGGCGTGTCGTACTGCGCGACGTGCGACGGCGCATTTTTCAAAAACCGTGAAGTTGTCGTCATCGGCGGCGGCAACACTGCGGTTGAGGACGCCATTTATCTCGCGCGCGGCTGCAGCAAGGTGACGATCGTTCACCGCAGGGACGAGTTCCGCGCTTCGAAGACTCTGGTGACGGCGCTTCGGAAGACACCGAACATTGAGATCGCGTTTGATTCCGTAGTGGATGAGATCTGCGGTGAGGATACAGTGACCGGCGTGACGCTTCGCAACGTGAAAACCGGTGCGATCCGCAATGTTCCGGCGGACGGCGTGTTTGTCGCGGTCGGTACGAACCCGGTGAACCTCGGCTGGCAGGACAGCATCCCCTGCGACGCGGCGGGCTATTTCCTCGCGGGCGAGGACTGCGCGACGCAGGTGCCCGGCATCTACGCGGCAGGCGATGTCCGCACGAAGGACCTTCGTCAGATCGTGACGGCAGCGGCGGACGGCGCGAACGCGGTGTACCACATCGACCAGTATCTGGCGGAGCTGGCGGCGCAGGAGTAACGGAATTTCTATTGATATATTACGGAGCGGGATTGTCGGCGGTCGGAAGACGGCGACGGCCGCTCCGTTTTTTTCTCACTGTGAAAAAAACACGGCTGAAATTGACTCATAGTCAGTAGGAGGTATGAAAAAATGCCGGCAGACAACAGATGGGTTACGCAGAAACTGCACGAGATGTGGATGGATCCGTCCGCATTTGAGCAGCTGTATGCGGAGATGAGACAACCGATGTTTGTCGTCGCCTACCGGATCGTGATGAGCAGGGAGGATGCGGAGGACGCTGTTCAGGAGGCGTTCGTGAGTCTCTTTCGAAGCAGGGAGACAGAGTCCGTTCGAAACGGGCGGGCATATCTGTTCCAGACGGTCCGCAATGCGGCGCTCGGCATACGGAAGTTGCGGAGTAAAGAGACGGTCGTCGGGGACACCGGGGATTTACCGCGGAAGAAGACGGCTCGCTCCGGTGGCAGCGACGTCGGGCTTGCGATGGCTGAGCTGACGGATGAGGAGAGGCAGGTTGTGACGTTGCGCGTGGAGGCGGAGCTCGGGTTCGCGGAGATTGCCCGGATCATGGGGATCTCAACGGCGACGGCGTTTCGCAGATACCGTGGAGCGATCCGCAGCCTGAGACGGTACTTCGGCCGGAGTAGTGACGGAAAGGAAGAAGAGTATGAGCAAGATACCAAGTGAGAAAGAGACGAAGAAAATCATCCGCGACTCACAGCCGCAGATGTGGAAGGAAGCGGACTTGCGGGTTCGAAACACTGTTCGTGACATGTATGCGGAAAGAGGTGTCGCATATGATCCGAAGCGCACCTCGGAAAATGAGGCGCGCAGGAGCGGAAAGGAGCGCACGATCACATTTTCCGCAGACGGAACGCGCGTAACGCGCAACCGTAACTGGCAGCTTGTCGCGGGGATTTTCCTTGTGACGGTGCTGTTTGCAAGCGCTGTGGTTGCCGTAGTTTACGGCAAGCAGCGCGGCAACACGACGCCGGTCACGGACGACGGGAAGAAGCAGGAGAAGCAGGAACCGGAGGAGATTCGAAACTCGGAAAATAAAGAGCCGGACGGAAAGAAGGAACCGGATGAAAAGGGGATCAACACGGATCCTGTCAGTCTGGATGAGGTCACGTTCCGGGAGCCTCCGTTCACTTACTATCGTGACTTTGCGATTCTCCCGGAAGACCAGCTGCAGTGTCACCGCAAAGTGGATGTTGACTACTATCCTGAAGTCGCGGATGATGTGCTGTGCGGTTTTGTCCTGGTACCGGCTGGCATTGCGAAAGGTCATGAGGAGGAGATTACGAGTTTTCTCAATCGGGAGGAGGAGTTCCTGCAGTTTCTTCAGGAGGAGAAGAAACTGTTTGAGGATCTCGGTTTGACAGTAACCCGACATATCACAAAGACCTTTATCTATGGAGAAGACCGGGATTTCTCCCTCCTCGGAGTGTGCGTGGTCGCAACTAAGCAGCAGATCCGGAACGTATTCGGCAGTGAGAAAAACACAAAGCCTTACGGCAACCGGTACTGGATGATCAGCGGGGCATCCCGTGAGGACTTTGAGTCGGAAAATGAAGTGGAGGTTATCGGGCCGTGGCCGGATGATGAGTATTCATTCTCCTTGGATGACTACTCGGATTACTGGAGTAACGAGGAGTTGAAGGAGAAGGTGTATGCGGTCATTGACTCATATACGTTGACGAAGGATTTAGCGTATTATAGTGACTACTACCATCTGTTTCTTGCAAACCCTGCTTTGTACGAGCAGCTTTCGGCCATCGACGGGGCAGTTCCGTACATCCTGCGGTGGGTCCTGGAACGCGATGAGGGCCACGGTGCAAAAGGAGCTTTGGCGGTTGTAATCGTCGCGGAGATCCTCGGTAAACCGACCATGGTAGAGGAATCGATACTGCAGGAAGGATTCCAGTGCGATTATACGGTTGGATCGCCGAGGTATTACGCGGCAACGCGATTGTTTGCGGAGTACTATAAGAAGAATTGAATACCTCTGCGCATTCGTACGATCCGCCGGAGGCTAAAAAAACGCTGATTTGTCAGCATCTTTATCGATTGGCGCACTTTGCGCCAATCGCCGCCGAATGCGCGCCCGCGAAGCGGGCATTCCGCTGCGCATTCGTGCGATCCGCCGGAGGCTCTAAAAAAACGCTGATTCGTCAGCGTTTTTTTAGTATAATAACCGGGGAACTCTTCAGGAGTCCGCTTCTTTTTTGGCTAAGAGGTATACAAAAATTATCAAAAAAACATTTTCCGTGAAAAAAATACGGAAAATCCCGGTCTTAGTAGTGGGAGGTGACAAACATGCCGGCAGACAACAGATGGGTGACGCAGCAGTTGCGTGCGATGCGGAAGGATCCGTCCGCATTTGAGCAGCTGTATGCGGAGATGAAACAACCGATGTTTGTCGTTGCATACCGGACCACGATGAGCCAGGAGGACGCCGAGGACGCAGTGCAGGATGCATTTGTCAGATTGCTTCGCTCACCGAAGACGGAAACCGTTCGCAACGGACGGGCGTACTTGTTTCAGACGGTTCGAAATGCAGCGCTTGACATCGTACAGAAACACAACAGGGAGATCGCCGTGGCCGACCCGGGGGAGGTTCGGCAGGGCTTCGTGACGCACGTCGGAGGAAGTGATATCGGTGCGGCACTGGAGACGTTGGCGGCGGAGGAAAGGCAAATTGTCTCACTGCATTTGGAGGCGGGACTCGGCTATTCGGAGATTGCCCGGATCATGGGCATTTCGACTGCCACCGCGTTTCGCAGGTATCGTGCAGCTATAAGCAGCCTTCGGGAGTACTACGGAAGGCGCGGAGACGGAGAGGAGCAGGACTATGCGTAAGAAACCGGATAAACGGACAATCGAGGAGATGATCCTGGATGCGCAGCCGACGATGCGGACCGGTGCGGATCGGAACATACGAAGTGCCGTGCAGCAGACGTACCGGGAACTCGGAGTGTCTGCGGACAATCTTTCAATGACGGGGTTCAAAGAATCCCCGGAGCAGCTTGAAACAGGGGAGAAACAATATGAGACAGGAGCCCGTCAGGGGCATGGATGGAGACGGTATGCAGGATTTGCGGCTGCGATGGCTGCAGTTGTCGGGATCTTCGCGGTGACCGTGGCTGTCATGGGCGGAAGACTCGGGGGAAACCGCGGAGGGGTGACCAAGGAGAAAAACCCGGAATCCAACATCCCGGTGTATCTGCTGACGGAGATCGGATATCCTTCGTATTCGGAGAAGGAGAGGTTGATCTACCCGAAGGAGGGCCGCGAGTGGCAGGAACTGATCATGGACTGGCCCGGGGAATACATCGTGGACAGCAACTGCGACTTTTATGACTATAAAGTCATGGAAAAATATCGCAAAACGCTGGAGGAGAACGGGTACACGATCATTCAGGGGGATCCGGCGGACATTGAGAAGTATCGTAGGAGTCACTACAAGGAATATCCCGAAGGGTATGCCTCTTTAGAATATTCGATCCGTGAAACACAAGGCGTGTATGACGGCAAGCAGGAGTGGGCGGCGTACAAGGACGGTATGTTGATCGTGGTTGAGATACCTTTCTCCGTAGCAAGAGTGTATACGTACGTGTCGTGCGAGACCCCTTTCGGAGGATATACCCCTGAGAAAGCGATGGATATCCTGATGAATCCGGAGACCCGTGTGGATCTCTTCCCCAAAGCGAATGGAGGTACGAAGGAGTCCTGCACACCGAACGTGATCATAAATCCGATCGATGTGACGCCGAACGGAATGTATGAGAGGACGCAGGCACAGGTGTTCCTGACGCTTCTGATGCGGGACGGGATCCTGTACCGCAGGTTCTTCATCCTCAGGGACGGTATCGCGTACGAATGGTTGGCAGGCAACGTGGCGTTCGCTGACATCAACGGAGACGGAGAGACAGAAATTTGTATGATCCAGAGGAATATCCAAACGGATGAATCGAAATTGCCTGTGTGGGGTACGGAGAAATTTTATGCGTTTGAACGTCCGAAGGAGGACGGTGTCCCGCGGATCAAAACAATGACACTGGACAGCGCGTCCTTTCGTGAGGTGGTGAGAGAAGAGTCCTCGGGAGGAGTGCTCATCGGCATTAACTACTGCAGCCTGGGCTGCGAGGGAACCACGGTGACCGTCCACGGCAGGGATAAACGAATGTACAGGCTATACATGACGGACAGCCTCTATCTGTCGGATTGTGAGACGGACGAAAGGGTGAGACAGTCCCCGAAATGACAGACGGTTGACCGGGAAATTTTACGGAAAAAGACTGCTCAGGGCGAGAGCCCTGAGCAATTTTTATGTAAATTCTTCCGGCATCTGCTATAATTTTCGGTAGGTGAAGAGTGCGCGAAAGGGATTACACATAATTTTTTCGCATATTTTTCGAAAAATGAAAAAAACTGCTGCTTTCCATACTCTTACTTAGCAAAGCGAAATGAAAAAGCACATTCCGCTTACAAAAAAAGTGAAAGGGGGACAGGTCACGATGCCGGTCAGCAAAACCTGGATAGGGGAAAAACTGAATGAGATACCGGACAACCCGAATGCGCTTGCGGAACTGTATGCCGCCATGAAGCAGCCGATGTATGCGGTAGCCTACCGTATGGTGCTGAGCCGTGAGGATGCGGAGGACGTGGTACAGGAATCGTTCGTGTCGTTGATGCGCATCCGCGAGGCCGGTCGCATTAAAAACGGCAGCGCGTATCTTTTTCAGATTGTCCGGAACGAAGCCCTGAGACGGCTTCGTTTGCGGGATCGGGAGACAGCTTGTGAGAATCCGGAGGTGTACATCCGATACTCCGGACGAGGGGGATGGAATGATGTGGACCGTGCGATGGCA
This sequence comes from uncultured Lachnoclostridium sp., assembly GCA_946415315.1. Taxonomy (GTDB): domain Bacteria; phylum Bacillota; class Clostridia; order Lachnospirales; family Lachnospiraceae; genus ISDg. The sequence continues at coordinate 23,056 of CAMKRZ010000020.1, forward strand.
ACGCTCTCTGCGGAGGATCGCCAGATTGTGGCGATGCATGCGGAGGCAGGTCTGACTTACGCGGAGATCGCGAAGGTTACGGGGTCATCGACAGCCACGGTGTTCCGGCAGTACCGAAAGGCGCTGCGGAAGTTACAACAGTTTTTCAATGTAAGCAGCAGGGAGGAACGAGATGAGTGAGAAGTACAGTAAGCGAAAAATGGAGGAGCTGTTAAGGCAGACGTCCGCTACGCTCTCCGGTGAGGCGGATGAGCGGATCCGGGGGAAACTGGGCATCGCGGACGCGACAGCATCGGCGAAGAGTGTGAGGGCGGAAGATAAGGAAGTTGTTGATTTTACGGACACAGCACGTCGGAACGGAAAGCGGCGCGCAGTGATGAATTTTGCGACGGTGATGGCTCTGGCCGCCGTTGTATGCGCGGTTTTGCTGACCGTATGGGTGCATTCGCTTCGGAAGGATCCGGGGTCTGATTCCGGAGAGGAAGGGCAGGTCGGGACAACCGTTACCGTTTCACCGACGCCGACGGAACCGACGGTGACCGTTTCGCCGACACCAACGGAACCGACGCCCACGGATGTCCAGAGCATCGTGATCGGTGATTACACGGGGATGACAAGCGAACAGGTCCGTGACGCAGTTGAAAACAAACTTGCCATCAGAATCGACTGGGCCGATAGCGATGTCGTTGAGGAAAATCATGTCATAGAGACGGAACCGAAGGCGGGAGAGTCTGTTCCGGTCGGATCCACGCTCACCCTCATTTTGAGTCAGGGCAGTTCTATGATCGCCTCTGTTCCGGATGTTGTCGGACGGCGGGAAGAAGATGCCAAAGCGATCCTGATCGCCGCCAAACTGAACTATGAGATTGTGACGACTTACAGTGATACTGTCCCGGCCGGAATGGTCATTTCACAGTCGCCGGATTCAACGATCGGAATGGTGGAGAAGGGAACCATGATCGAGATTATCGTCAGTTTAGGCACAGAGCCGGAAGTTACACCTACTCCTGCAATCGGATTGGATGAAATACTGATTGATGAGAAGAATTTTCCGGACACTGTATTCCGGGAGACAGTGGCGGAAAACTGGGATACCAATCAAAACGGTGCATTGGATGCCGCGGAAATATCCGCCTGTACTCATATCATTATCCGCAGTTATGATGGAAAGGAACTGAGAAGTCTGGAGGGTATCGGATTTTTCACGGAGCTCGAATCGCTTTCCTGCTATAAAAGCGATATTACGGGGCTTGATCTCAGCAGAAATCTGAAATTGTACAATCTCGACTGCAATGATAGCAGACTGACGAAACTGGACCTGAGTGCGAATACGAACCTTACGGTAATTAATGTCAGCGGAAACGAACTGACGGAACTGGATCTGAGTTCGAATGTGAAGATCAGGCGTCTTGACTGCAGCAACAATAAGATCAACAGTCTGAATCTGAGCGGGAACACAGAGCTCACAGAGTTGTATTGCTCGAGCAATCCGCTTAATGGCCTTGACGTGTCGAACTGCAAAAAGCTGACAAGACTCGAATGTTTTGAAGGCGGCCTGGAGACGATCGATCTGAGCGGCAACACAGAGCTGACGATCCTCAGTCTCGGCGGAAATAAACTCACGGTGCTGGATCTGAGCAACAACGGGAAGCTGGAGAACCTCGAGTGTTACCGGAACAACCTTGAGTCACTGACATTCAAACCCGGTACGCCGCTGCAGAATATATCGTGCGAGGATAATAAACTGACGTCGTTGGATGTATCCGGTCTTGCGATGCTGGAACAACTGAATTGCGGCATTAATGCGCTGAGTGAAATCGACATCTCCGGCAATCCGAAACTGCGCGTGCTGTTATGTGATCGTAATCCGATCCGTAAGCTGGATCTGAGCAGGAACTCAAAACTTGAGGAACTGACTTGCTGGGATTGCGGAATGAGTGAGGTGATCATGGGAAGTCATCCCGCGCTGTTGAGTATAAATGCCATCGGCAATAATTTCACGGAGCTGGATGCGTCAGGATGTCCGGAAACTGCGGATGTCGAGGTGGATGACGGCGTAACTGTGATCAGAACGAAAAGCGAAAAGTGAATATCGTTTGAAAGTGTGTGAAAAACAGGCTAAATTTACAGACAACATATTTTTCGAACGAACGAAAAAAAGGTCTTGACAACGGAAGGTTTTGTCACCTTGCACAATATTCATCAAAAAATGAATTGTGAATAACCACGCAAAAAGTTGATAACATTTTCCGGATCGAAGTTATCCACTGTCAAAAAACGCGAAAATCGGTGGGGTTCTTGGGTTATTAACCAAGTTATCCACTTTATCCACTTTCCTTTTCAACTTTTGTAGTACAATCACAAACGGTCGACAATCGAAAGTATGTTTTGTTAGAAACATAAAAAATGACTAAAACCGCAATACTTTGAATTGTTAGGTTGACAACTAAATTGTCTGACAATTTAAGTAATATTACGAAATTATCGCAACATTCACATCCCGGGCAGGAACCGCGCATCGCGCCTGTCCGGGATGTGTTTTTTTAAGTGAGAATGACCGGATCTGAGCGTGAAAATATGTCCGCGGACCGGTGCTGATCGGGGGGAACAGCGCCGTCAAAAACCATTGCTTTTATGCGGGTTTTATGCTATACTGATTCGGAATGTGGGCTGAAATTACCGAGGCGGGAAAAAGGCCTGGAAATAAAGGAGAAACGAATGAAACTGATCGAGAAAGTATTCGGTACACACAGCGAGCACGAACTGAAGCGGATTCGTCCGCTGGTGGAGAAGATCAACGGGCTCGAGAAGGAGTGGGAAACCCTGTCGGATGAGCAGCTGCGCGCGAAAACCGACGAGTTTAAGAAGCGGCTTGCGGAGGGCGAAACGCTCGACGATCTGCTCGTGGAAGCATTTACAACCGTGAGAGAGGCGGCGAAGCGTACGCTCGGACAGAGAGCGTTCGACGTGCAGCTGATGGGCGGTATCGTTCTGCACCAGGGTCGCATCGCAGAGATGAGAACCGGTGAAGGTAAGACGCTCGTGTCGACATTTCCCGTGTACCTCAACGCGCTGACCGGCGACGGCGTGCATGTCGTCACGGTCAACGACTATCTGGCCAAGCGTGACTCCGAGTGGATGGGGCAGGTGCACCGGTTCCTCGGACTGACGGTCGGATGTATCCTGAACAGCATGGACAACGACGAGCGCCGCGTGGCGTATGCGTGCGATATCACGTACGGAACCAACAACGAGTTCGGTTTCGACTACCTGCGTGACAACATGGTCATTTACAAGGAGCGCCTCGTGATGCGCGGACTTCCGTACGCGGTCATCGACGAGGTCGACTCGGTACTGATCGATGAGGCGAGAACACCGCTCATCATTTCCGGACAGAGCGGCAAATCGACCAAGCTCTATGAGATGTGCGACATTCTTGCCTGCCAGCTCAAGAAGGGTACCGAGACCGAGGTTTCCAAGATGGACATGCTCATGGGCGAGCGGTCCAAGGAGACGGGAGACTTCGTTGTCGATGAGAAGGACCGCAACGTCAACCTGACGGAGGAAGGTGTCCGCAAGGTGGAGCAGTTCTTCCGCATCGAGAACCTTGCCGATCCGGAGAACCTGGAGATCCAGCACAACATCACCCTCGCGCTCAAGGCGCACAACCTGTTCAAGCGCGATCATGACTACGTGGTGCAGGACGATCAGGTCCTGATCGTAGATGATTTTACGGGACGTATTCTGCCCGGCCGCCGCTACAGCGACGGACTTCATCAGGCGATCGAGGCGAAGGAGCATGTGAAGGTGAAGCGCGAGAGCAAGACGCTCGCGACGATCACGTTCCAGAACTTCTTCAACAAGTACGCGAAGAAGTGCGGTATGACCGGTACCGCTCTCACAGAGGAAAATGAGTTCCGCCAGATTTACGGCATGGATGTCATTGCAATCCCGACGAACAAGCCGATTGCGCGTATCGACCACGAGGATGCGGTGTACCGCACCAAGCAGGAGAAGCTGAACGCGATCGCGGAGGCGGTCGGGGAAGCGTATGAGAAGGGCCAGCCGGTGCTGGTCGGCACGATCACGATTGAGGCTTCCGAGATCGTCAGCGCGATGCTTCGGAAGAAGCGCATTCCGCACCAGGTGCTGAATGCGAAGTTCCATGAGATGGAAGCGGAGATCATCGCCGAAGCCGGCAAGAAGGGTGCCGTCACCATCGCGACCAACATGGCCGGCCGTGGTACCGATATCCGGCTCGGTGGTCATGTGGAGATCCCGGAGGATGCTACGCCCGAGGAGCGCGAGAAACTGAACGCGGAGGCGGAGCAGCGCGCGAATGAGATCAAGGCGCTGGGCGGTTTGAAGATCATCGGTACCGAGCGGCATGAGTCCCGCCGTATCGACAACCAGCTGCGCGGTCGTGCCGGTCGTCAGGGTGACCCCGGTGAGTCGAGATTCTACATTTCCCTCGAGGATGACCTGATGCGTCTCTTCGGTTCAGAGCGTATGATGGGTCTGTTCAAGACGCTCGGACTTACCGACGGCGCGGAGATTCATCACCGCATGCTTTCGAGCGTGATCGAGAAGGCGCAGAAGAGGATCGAGGACAACAACTTCGGAATCCGTAAGAATTTGCTGGAATATGACCGCGTGAACAACGAGCAGCGCGAGATCATTTACGAGGAGCGCCGCCGCGTGCTCGACGGCGAGAGCATGCGCGAGTATATTCTCAAGATGGCGCGCAATACGGTGAACCGCATCGTGAGCAGCCATATCAGCGACGATGTCTATCCCGAGCAGTGGGATATGGCACAGCTCAATGAGGATCTTCTGAAGGTTATTCCGATGGGGCCGATCGTGCTGGATGATCAGCTGCTGAAGCACGGCAAGAGACAGGATATTATCGATATTGCGGAGAAGAGAACGCTTGATCTCTACGAAGAGAAAGAGAAGACGCTCTTCCCGATGGTCGAGCAGTTCCGTGAGGCGGAGCGTGTCATTCTTCTTCAGGTGATCGACCGCCACTGGATGAACCACATCGACGACATGGACCAGCTCCGTCAGGGTATCGGTCTGCAGTCCTACGGCCAGCGTGATCCGGTTCAGGAGTACAAGTTCCAGGGTTACGACATGTTCGAGAATATGATCAACTCCATCAGCGAGGATACGGTTCGTCTTCTTATGTCTCTTCACGTGGAGCAGAAGGTTGAGCGCAAGGAAGTTGCGAAGATCACCGGTACGAACAAGGACGACACCGTTGCGAACGCGCCGATCCGCCGCGCGACCAAGAAGATCCAGCCGAACGATCCGTGCCCGTGCGGTTCCGGCAAGAAGTACAAATTCTGCTGTATGAAGAAGGGCGAGTGAGGCCGCAGATGTGGGGGGAGTGATCTCCGGTCGCACTCAGCGGCGACCGAGTACTAAGCGACCGTTGCACGCTCATGGCAAGGGGCGCTGCTCCCGAACTCGCTTCGCTCAAACACCCTCGCAGCGCCCCTATTCGCGCTTACGATCACTAAGGACTCGTCGCATGCTTCGTTGCGACCGGAGATCTCTCCCCGCATTGCGGACAACCGTTGCAGGGGAGAAGAGAAGACCGGGAAAGTTTTTTGTGCAAGCGTTGTACCTGACTGTGAATGATTGTTAAGTAAGCTTAAGTAAGCATGGTCAGTTTATTGTATGTAGTTTTCAGAGTTTTAATGTTACATGTAGGAGTCAGACTATGATAGAACTGGATGAAGCAAAATTCACCCTTCAGGGCTACAAGGGCATGCTCAAGGAAGTGGGCGATTCCCTTGATCTTGTGAACAAGGAGCGCAAGATTGAGGAACTCTCGGGACTGTTGGAATCCCCCGGATTCTGGGACAACCCCGACCGCGCGCAGGCAGCCACGAGGGAGCTCAACGAGCTGAAGACGATCGTCGACGGCTTCCGCAAGCTTGAGCGGCAGTACAACGACATCGGTGATCTGATCGAGATGGGCAACGAGGAAAATGATCCCGAGATCGTGCCGGAAATCCAGGCGGACCTCGCGGCGTTCACCGAGGAACTCGAGGCGCTTCGCCTTGAGACGCTTCTCTCGTCGCCGTATGACAAGGAAAATGCGATCCTCACGCTCCATGCGGGCGCGGGCGGAACGGAGAGCTGCGACTGGGCGGGCATGCTCTACCGCATGTACCAGAAATGGGCGCAGAAGAAGGGATTCGGTTTTGAGCTTCTCGATTACCAGGACGGTGACGAGGCCGGTATCAAGTCGGCGACGTTCCAGATCGACGGACACAACGCGTACGGTTATCTGAAGTCCGAGCACGGCGTGCATCGCCTTGTCCGCATCAGCCCGTTCAACGCGGTCGGCAAGCGCCAGACGTCGTTCGTGTCGTGCGACGTCATGCCCGACATCGAGGAGGACCTCGACGTGGAGATCAACGAGAAGGATATCCGCATCGATACGTACCATTCGAGCGGTGCCGGCGGCCAGCATATCAACAAGACGTCGTCCGCCATCCGCATCACCCATTTTCCGACGGGCATCGTTGTGCAGTGCCAGAATGAGCGTTCGCAGCTGCAGAACAAGACGAAGGCCATGCAGATGCTGAAGGCTAAGCTGTTCATCCTCAAGCAGGAGGAGCAGCTGAACAAGGAATCCGGCATCCGCGGCGAGCAGAAGGACATCAACTTCGGAAGCCAGATCCGCTCGTACGTGCTTCAGCCCTACACGATGGTGAAGGATACGCGCACGCAGGTGGAAGTCGGCAACGCGCAGAGCGTGCTCGACGGCAACCTCGACCCGTTCATCAACGGATACCTCAAGTGGATGGCGAGAAAGCCCGAGGCAGAGGAGAACTAAAACAGTCGATCAAGGACGGTCTTCCGTGCTTTCGGAAGGCTGTCATAACTGAGGGAAGCATCAGGCAGAACCGGGAAGGTCATCAGAGATGGACCATTTTGTATTACATTCCCCGTATCAGCCGACCGGCGACCAGCCGGAGGCGATCCGCGACCTCGTTGCGGGTTTTGAGGCGGGCAAACAATTTCAGACGCTGCTCGGCGTCACCGGTTCCGGCAAGACGTTCACGATGGCCAATGTCATCGCGCAGCTGAACCGGCCGACGCTGATCATCTCCCATAACAAGACGCTGGCGGCGCAGCTCTACGGCGAGTTCAAGGAGTATTTTCCGGAAAATGCGGTCGAGTATTTCGTCAGCTACTACGATTACTACCAGCCCGAGGCGTATGTGCCTTCGACGGACACGTACATCGAGAAGGACTCGGACATCAACGATGAGATCGACCGTCTGCGGCATTCGGCGACCGCGTCGCTGACGGAGAGACGCGACGTCATCGTGGTGGCCAGCGTGTCGTGTATCTACGGGCTCGGCAGCCCGATCGACTACCGCAACATGACCGTCTCCCTGAGACCGGGCATGGAGGTGAGCCGCGAGGCTGTCATGCGCAGGCTCATCGACATTCAGTTTGAGCGCAATGAGATGGATTTCAAGCGCGGAACGTTCCGGGCGCACGGGGACATCCTGGAGGTGTACCCGGTGGACGGCTCGAAGGAGGCGTACCGCATTGAATTTTTCGGCGACGAGGTGGAGAGGCTGTCGCGGATCGACCCTCTGAAGGGGCGCGTGATCGCGGACCTCGAGCACATGGTCATTTTCCCGGCGACGCACTATGTCGTGGAGCCGGATCAGATGGAGAAGGCGCTTGCGAACATCGAGGCGGAGCTCGAGGAGCGGCGGGAGTATTTCCGCGCGAACGACAAGCTTCTGGAGCTGCAGCGCATTACGGAGCGCACGCACTACGACATTGAGATGCTCCGGGAGACCGGCGTGTGCTCGGGCATCGAGAACTACTCGATGCATCTGGCGGGACTGACACCCGCGGATCCGCCTTATACGCTGATGGATTATTTTCCGGACGATTACCTGATCATCGTCGACGAGTCGCACATCACGCTTCCGCAGGTGCGCGGCATGTTCAACGGCGACCAGGCGCGCAAGACGACGCTGGTGGACTACGGCTTCCGCCTTCCGTCCGCCAAATGCAACCGTCCTTTGAACTTCGGCGAGTTTGAGGAGCGCATCAACCAGATGCTTTTCGTGTCGGCGACGCCGAACGAGTACGAGGCGGAGCATGAGCTCGCGCGTGTGGAGCAGATCATCCGTCCGACCGGTCTTCTCGACCCCGAGGTGGTCGTACGGCCCGTGGCGAACCAGATCGACGATCTGGTCGGCGAGATCAACAATGAGACCGGGCGCGGCAACAAGGTGCTGGTGACGACGCTCACGAAGCGCATGGCAGAGGAGCTCACGGATTACCTGCAGCAGGTCGGCATCCGCGTAAGATACCTGCACTCGGACATCGACACGCTCGAGCGCATGGAGATCATCCGCGACATGCGGCAGGATCAGTTTGACGTGCTGGTCGGCATCAACCTTCTGCGAGAGGGGCTGGATATTCCCGAGATCGGTCTGGTGGCGATCCTCGACGCGGACAAGGAAGGGTTCCTGCGTTCGAAGACGTCGCTCGTGCAGACGATCGGTCGTGCCGCGAGAAATGTCGACGGCCACGTGGTGATGTACGCGGACACGATGACGGATTCGATGAAGGGCGCCATCGAGGAGACGAACCGCAGGCGCGCGATCCAGCAGCGATACAATGAGGAACACGGCATCACGCCGCAGACGGTGCGCAAGGCAGTGCGCGAGCTGATCGCGATCTCGAAGAGGGCGACCGGACGCCACGGCAGCAGGGGCATTGAGAAGGATTACGAGTCCATGAGCCCGGCTGAACTGAAGATCCTGATCGAGCAGATGACGCGCGCGATGCACACGGCAGCCGCGGAGCTTGACTTTGAGAAAGCCGCGGAGCTTCGCGACGAGATCAAGAAGATCCGGGCGCTTGAAGCGGAGTGACCGGAAACCGGAACCGGCAGCGCGACGGAAGCCGACAGCGTAGGGATACGCAGACAGCGCAGAACACATTTTACGACTTAGAAAGACCGTTTTCATGAGTGATCATAAGAAATACATCCGCATACGCGGCGCGAAGGAGAACAACTTAAAGGGACTCAGCGTGAACATCCCCCGCGACGAATTTGTCGTGCTGACGGGCCTGAGCGGCTCCGGCAAATCCTCCCTCGCGTTCGATACCATTTATGCCGAAGGGCAGCGGCGCTACATGGAGTCCCTCTCCTCGTACGCCCGCATGTTCTTAGGGCAGATGGAGAAGCCCGATGTGGAGAGCATCGAAGGACTTCCGCCGGCCATCTCCATCGACCAGAAATCAACCAACCGAAATCCCCGTTCCACCGTGGGAACGGTCACCGAGATCTACGATCACCTGCGTCTTCTGTACGCGAGGATCGGCACGCCGCACTGCCCGAAGTGCGGTCGGGAGATCAAGCGGCAGACCGTCGACCAGATCGTGGATGCGCTGATGTCGCTGCCCACGGGCACGCGCTATCAGCTGCTCGCGCCGATGGTGAGGGGACGGAAGGGCGAGCACGCGAAAGTGCTCGAGTCAGCCAAACGAAGCGGTTACGTTCGTGTCCGGGTGGACGGCAGTGTCTATGACCTGTCGGAGGAGATCAAGCTGGACAAGAACGTGAAGCATAGCATCGAGATCATTGTGGACCGTCTGTCGGCGAAGGAAGGTCTGGAGACCCGCCTTACCGACTCCGTGGAGACCGCGCTGCGGCTCGGCGAAGGCTTGCTGATGGTCGATGTGATCGGTGCGAAATCCGCCGGGGCGAAAGCCGACGGCGTTATGCCTGCGGAGCAGAAGGGCGGCGCAGTAGCCGGAACCGCGGGCGAAATGCTCACATTTTCCCAAAACTTTGCGTGTCCGGATTGCGGGATCAGTATCGAGGAGCTCGAGCCCCGGTCATTTTCCTTCAACAATCCGTTCGGCGCGTGCCCGGCCTGCAACGGCCTCGGTTACACGATGGAGTTCTCGGAGCGGAAAATCGTTCCGGATCCGTCGCTGTCACTCAACCGGGGAGCGTTGGCGGCGCCCGGATTCCAGTCCAGCGACAACCGCACCAGCTTTGCGTGGGCGTACTTAAACGGCCTCGCGGAAGCGTACGGATTTTCCCTGGATACGCCGTACGAGAAACTTTCGGACAACGCAAGAAAAGTGCTGATGTACGGTGACCCCGGACACAGCGTCAAAGTCCATTACATGAGCCGCCGCGGGCAGGGTGTGTATGACATTCCCGCGGAAGGCGTGATCCGGAATCTGCAGCAGAGGTATCGGGAGACCGCGTCCGAGACCATGCGGCAGGAGTACGAATCCTTTATGGACATCTGTCCCTGTAAGGAATGCGGCGGGCTTCGTCTCCGCAAGGAGGCGCTGGCAGTGACCGTGGGAGACCGCAATATCGCGGAAGTGTGCGATATGCCGATCCGGACACTGCGGGATTTCGTGGAAAATCTCGAACTGACGCCGCAGAAAGCGCAGATCGCGAAGCTGATCATGCGGGAGATCCGTTCCCGCGTCGGCTTCCTGGTGGAGGTCGGACTCGACTACCTCACGCTGTCGCGGCCGACCGCGTCACTGTCGGGCGGCGAGGCGCAGCGCATCCGGCTGGCGACCCAGATCGGGTCGGGGCTGGTGGGTGTCGCGTACATTCTCGACGAGCCTTCCATCGGTCTGCACCAGAGGGACAACGATCGGCTGCTCCGGTCCTTGAAGCAGCTGCGGGATCTCGGCAATACGCTGATCGTCGTCGAGCACGACGAGGATACGATGCGCGCGGCGGACTGGGTCATCGACATCGGACCCGGCGCCGGGCAGCACGGAGGCGAGGTTGTCGCGGAGGGCACGGCGGAGGACATCATGGCCTGCCCGAAGTCCATCACCGGCGATTATCTTGCGGGGCGGCGGTTTGTGCCGGTTCCCGCGAAGCGCAGAACGCCGTCGGGATGGCTCACGATCAGAGGCGCGAGAGAGCACAACTTAAAGAACATCGACGTAAAAGTGCCTCTCGGAGTGTTTACGTGCGTGACCGGCGTGTCCGGTTCCGGCAAGAGTTCCCTGATCAACGAGATCCTGTACAAGTCACTGGCGCGCAAGCTAAACCGCGCCACGACGGTGTTGCCGGGTGACCACGATGCCATCGAGGGCACCGAAGCGCTGGACAAGGTCATCGACATCGACCAGTCGCCGATCGGGCGCACGCCGCGCTCGAACCCCGCGACCTACACCGGTGTGTTTGACCAGATCCGCGATCTCTTCGCTTCCACAACGGAGGCGAAACTGCGCGGCTACACCAAGGGGCGGTTCAGCTTCAACGTGAAGGGCGGCCGCTGTGAAGCCTGCAAGGGCGACGGTATCGTGAAGATCGAGATGAACTTCCTTCCCGATGTGTATGTGCCGTGCGAAGTGTGCGGCGGCAAGCGCTACAACCGGGAGACGCTGGAGGCGACATACAAGGGCAAGAGCATTTACGATGTCCTTGACATGCGCGTCGAGGAGGCGGTGAAGTATTTCGAGAACATACCGTCCATCGGTAACAAGATCAAGACGCTGGATGCGGTCGGGCTTTCGTACTTAAAGCTCGGACATCCGTCGACCTCGCTCTCGGGCGGTGAGGCACAGCGCATCAAACTGGCGACCGAACTTTCGCGCCGCAGCACCGGCAAGACCATCTACATTCTGGATGAGCCGACGACGGGACTGCATTTTGCGGATGTTCAGAAGCTGATCGACATTTTACATATGCTGGCGGAGGGTGGCAACACCGTGGTTGTGATCGAGCACAACCTCGATGTCATCAAGACCGCCGATTACATCATCGACATGGGCCCCGAGGGTGGCGACGGCGGCGGAACCGTCATCGCGAGCGGTACTCCCGAGGAGATTTGCAACCATGCCGGATCCTACACCGGTCAGTATCTGAAGCCATGTCTTCAGCGACGGACCGGAGCAACACCGGAGAAAGAATCATGAGCAGTTCATTTTACGCCATGCTGTCGCGGATGAAATATATCCGCCGGTGGGCGCTGATGCGTAATTCCGAGTCGGAAAATATCAGCGAACACTCCCTGGAGGTCAGTATGCTCGCCCACGGTCTCGCCGTACTCGGCAACCGCCGTCTGGGCAAGCAGCTCGACGCCGATCGCTGCGCGGTGATCGGTCTGTTCCACGACGCGGGCGAGATTATTACGGGTGACATGCCGACGCCGATCAAGTACTACAACCGGCAGATGCAAAACGTGTTTCACGAGATTGAGGACGATGCTTCCGAGGCGCTTCTTGCGATGCTCCCCGAAGATATCCGCGAGGATTACCGGAGCCTGTTCTTCCGCGCGGAGGGCGAGGAAGAACTGTGGCGGATCGTGAAGGCCGCGGACAAGCTTTCCGCCCTCATCAAATGCATCGAGGAGAGCAAGGCCGGCAACCGTGAGTTCGACAGCGCGAAGAAGACGCTGGAGGACTCCGTCCACGCCCTGCAGGTCCCCGAGGCGGAATTGTTCATGAAGGAATTTCTTCCGGCATACTACCGGACACTCGACGAGCTGAGCTCGGAGAACGACCGGACTATCTGAATGCAGCGCCGCGGCGCGGCACGGAATTCCTGCGGGATGAGCAGGATTTCGCGGCGGCACGCAGCGCACGGAGGAACCGAATGAAACGAGTTTTGTATATCGATTTTGAAAATGTCAGTCAGCAGGGTCTGCGCGGGATCCATCATCTGACGAAAAACGATCTGGTGCGCATTTTCCTCGGACCGAAGTGTTCGAAAATGTCGCTGATCGACGCGGATATGGTGTTCCACTGCGACGCCACCGTTGAGCTGATCACAAATGACCAGATCGGGAAAAATGCCCTGGACTTCATCATTATGGTGCATCTTGGTTACGACATCGCCAAGAAGGCCGGCAACGCCTACTACGTCGTCTCCAACGACAAGGGTTACGAGCCGGCGATCAATGAGATGAAGAGCATGACCGGCGTACACGTAGAGCGTCTGCCCGACGTGGATGCGGTCATTGCGCGAGGCGGCGAGGTGAAGACCGGTATCTTCTCCTTCCTGCACCGCGTGGCGCCGATGCCGGTCGCGGACAACACGACGCAGCATGAGGTGCTCGGCAAGGGACAGAAGAAGACAACGACGACGAGACGTACGGTCGGAAACGGCGCGGGCAACCGTTCGTCGAACGATCAGGGGAACCACGGCGGAAGAAACGACCGCAGACAGGGGAACCAGATTTCGAAAAATACCAGATCTCAGGGCGGAAAGACGCAGGGAGGACGTTCCGAGGGAGCCGCTTCCCGCAGCGCCGAGCAGGAGAAGAAAAGCGCGGTTCGCAACGGTGATCCGGCGGAAACCGCAAAGCGCCCGGTTCGCAGTGCCGAGGAAACGACTGCAGCAGCGAACAGCAGGCAGACCCGGCGTTCCGGTGCAGCGGACGCGGCTGAAAACCGTGTCGCAGAGGGGAAGGAGAACAGCGTAAAAGTGTCCTCCGGAACCGTGACGAAGAGAACGACGCGCCGCACCGGTGCAGCGGCAGCCGCGGCTGAGAACCTTGTCGCGGAAGCGCAGGAGCAGGCAGTCGAGACGGCTGCGAACGCGGAGAGCGCGGCAGCGGTCGGTAAGAAGAGCCGCAGCAAGACAGCAGTGAAGCCGCCGAAGGATGAGGAAGAAATTTTCCGCAGAGGAATTGCCATCTGCAAGACCAAGCTGGAGTTCCACAACTATCTGGCGAAGGAACTGGACAACAAGGATCACATTCAGGAACTGTACAACCGCGGCAAGAAGCTGGTAGAGGTTGATGTTGAGGCTTTGCGCCGTGAAAACGGAATTAAGGATAATGAGTAAGAGGTAACCATGGCAGACGAGTGTGTGATCCGCACAATGACGATCGAGGACTATGATGAGGTGTTCCGGCTGTGGAGCAGTATTCACGGCTTCGGGATCCGTTCGATCGATGACTCGAGGGAAGGTGTGGATCGTTTTCTGAAGAGAAATCCGTCAACGAGCGTGGTTGCGCTCGTGAACGGCAATATTGTAGGCGCAATCCTGTGCGGCCACGACGGCCGGAGGGGATGCTTTTACCATGTGTGCGTGAAGGAGGGCTTCCGCAAGCGCGGCATCGGCAAGACGATGGCGGTCGCGTGTATGATGGCCCTGCAGAAGGAGCACATCAACAAGGTCAATCTGATCGCGTTCAAAACGAACACCCTCGGAAATCATTTCTGGAAGGGTGCCGGCTGGACGTTCCGGAAGGACCTGAACTACTATGATTTTACGCTGAATGAAGATAATATTACCCGCTTCAACAAGTAGCGGCAGGGGGGAACCGTGAAGAACTGGCTTTGGATAGCAGGAATCGTGCTCGGTGTCATCGTGCTGGCGTCTGTGATTTATTACTCCATGGACGATCGGCAGCAGGCGACACAGTCGGAATATGCTCCGACGCCGACCAATATGCTTCCGAACAATCCCAACCATTATACGAAAGAGTCGACTCCGACACCCACGGAGACGCCGACCCCGACTCCGGCCACGGTAAAACCGGAAGCCACGACGAAGGAAGAGTTCATCATCGGCGAGCGGACGTCCCAGGCGATCACGTACGACGGGATCCTGGAGGTCGATTTTCAGCAGCGTGAGTACACGCGGCTGGCCGATTACCGGGTGGAGGAACCTGCGGAGGAATACGGTACGTGGGAGGCGGTCTATGAGATCCCGACTCTGTGCACCGCGATCCGCTTCCGCTTATTTTCCACGACGCTCTTCGAGCAGTTGGGGAAGGTCAAAGGCGATACAGCAGAGTATTACAGTTACTTTAACAGCGATGTGCTGACGAGGAACGGCGATAATGTGGTGATCCCGGTTTCGTCGGAACGCGAGACGGACAGCCTCATGATCTTCCTGAATCCGGATGAGGCCCGTATCGTGCAGAACGGAGTTATTCTTGCTACGTGCAGCATGAAGGACAAGAGAGCGCAGTGCAAGCTGTCTCTGGAGAGTCTGGATCAGCCGGATTACTGCCGTTACGTCTATATCTCGGAGGACGGTCGGCCGGAGTCGATGTATATCGAGGAGACGGACACGAAGACGGCATGTTATGACCGTCCGACCCGCAAACTGATCTGGCAGCTCACCCGGAATATCGACGGCGAGCGGATGTACCTTCTGGAGGCGCGCGATCCGAGGTCTACGGAAGACCATGACGATATGATCGTCCTGTACCGTGGGGAACCGGAAATCATGCCGACGGAGGTTTACGGCGTCACCAATACGTCATTCTCCCTGTGGGACCGCATCGAGGAGGCGGAGGCCGACGCAGAGATGCCGACGCGCGAATGGGAGGAGAGCGTGCACACTTCCATCCTGGTGTCGAACAGCTACGGAACGCTGTACATGAATACCGTTTACTGCGGATATCTGTACGCGGACGGGGATGAAAGCGAAACGATCCGGGGAACCGTGACCGAGCGCATCCTCCGCTGGGAGAATCCGGAGCTGCACATCAGTCTGGAAAATGTCATATCCAACCCGGATTGCGCCATCGACAGCCGGATCGTTATCAATGATGCCGAGAATCCGAGATATCTGCTGCGTTCCTACGCGGTGAGCGACCGGAAGAGCCGCAGCCGTGCGGAGACGGTGGACGGGGAACTCCTGTGGGTCGAGGAGGCGATGCTGGCGGACGGCGAGCCGTATCGGAAGGAGCGTACCTATACGGATCATGTAAGGGTGCAGTATTTCAGCAACAAACAGTTGTATGCGGAGGAGATCACGGATTTCGCGGGAAAACGCAACCGGATCACGCAGTTCACCTATGAGAATGACCGGATCCAGAGATCGGAGACGCGTGACAGCGCGGACAATCTGATCGAGACGTGTGATTACATCTATGATGCCATCGGCGAGCTGGTCAAGTCCGTGAAGAAGACGTACGATGCCGAAGGAAATCTTTCCGGCTCCGTAACCTACGATAAGGACGGCAAGGTGATCACGGACAGTTCGCCGGAGAAATGACAGGCGAAGACCGGTCAGTGGTGAAGAGTGTCCGCGGGAAACCGCAGGACATCGGATGAGATATGGATTGGGGAGGAATTATGGCAAGTTTAAAAAACAAGATTACGTTGGAAAACCTGATGGAGCAGGCGCTTAAGATTCCCAAGGTAAAGGTGGATCGGGCGGCCTTCCTGCAGGAGGCTTTCGCCAAGGAAGGAATACTGGTGCGGCAGATTGTGGAGGAAGGTCCGGTCGCGTGTGATTACTCGGACATCGAGTTGGACGCCATGGCGGAGAAGCTGATCCTCCGGAGAACGTCGACATCCTCTGCGATGTCGTTTGCCGCCGGGATCCCGGGCGGTCTCGCGGTTGCCGCGACGATCCCCGCGGATACACTGCAGTTTTTTGCCATGTCCCTCAAGCTGGCACAGGAACTTGCTTACCTGTACGGCGCGAAAGACTTCTGGGCATGCGACGGCGAGGACAGCGTGCTGGTTCGTTACCAGCTGATCTGCTCGCTCGGAGCGATGTTCGGCATCACGGGAGCTCCTGCCGCGACACGACTGCTCTCCTCGCATCTGGCGCTGCGCGCTGTCGGCGGCACGCCGCAGAGAGCGACCACGCGGGAGTTCTGGGATCCGATCGTGCGGCGTATCAGCCGCGAGCTTGTGCTCAGGCTGACGACGGACACCGCATCGAAAGGCGTGGCAAAACTGATCCCGGTGATCGGAGGATTCTTCTCCGGCGGAATGACATTTTTCGCGATGAAACCGATGGGAGAGAAACTCTGCCAGGTGCTCAGCACGGCGGCATTTCTGTACAGCGACAGCTTTGCCATGAAGGATTATCTGGTGCTGGAGGAAGTCTGTGAGAAATCCCTGAAAGAGGAGCTCGAGGAGGAATGCGCGGACGAAAGTGCATCGAACGAGGTTGCCGGCGATGACGGTTGGGGACCGATGCCCACGACGGGCGAAGTTGCTCCGGACGATGGCTGGGGCCCGATGCCCGAGCTCACGGGGAAATCTTTGGACAAAGCTTCTGATAAAGCCGATGCTAAGGACAAGGGCAAGGAAAATGACGCGGACAAGCCTCAGGGCAAGGATGCCGGAAGCAAAGACAACGGAGGAAAGCCGCTGACAAATTACCGGGTTCCCGACGAAAAGGGCAATATATCGATCCCGATCAGTTTCGGCGAGGACAGCGATTCCGACGAGGGCAGCCTGTTCCCGATTGAGGATGATCACAGCGATGTATCCTGCGAGGAACCTGCGATTGATGAGTCCGTGCCGATCGATGGGGACGATCCCGCGCCGATCGATGGGAACGGTTCCGGGTCGACAGACGAGAGCAAAGCTGCGCCGCAGGCAGCGGCAGCTGCTCCGATGACGATGGACGAGATCTTTGCGACGATCGAGAAACTTGCGGTGTTGCGCGACAAGGGAGCGATCACCCAGGAAGACTTCGACGCGAAGAAGGCGGAGCTGTTGGCCAGAATCTGACGTACATTTGACAAAACATAATCAGGCACAGAAAAGGAGTTCTCCGGGATTGTCGGAGAACTCCTTTGTTGCATTTTCCGGTTTATTCCGTTTGCTTTGTCCGGTTTGCCCGCTTAGCTTACTCAGACTTCAGCTCCTTCCAGAGCTGGCTCATCAGTTCGGTCACCTTCTTGTCTGTCTGCGTGCAGACCTCGCAGTTCACGATTGAATCTTCCGGAGGAACGAGCGTTGGATCTTCCTTCTCCTCATCGCTCAGGCTCTCGATTACCTTGATGTTCGGCGTCGAGAAATAAATGTACTCAAAGTTAGCCTTCGCGACATCCTCGCGGCAGAGGAAATCCAGGAATTTCGCTGCGTACTCGGTGTTCTCGCAGTGCTTTGTGATCGCGATGCAGTCGATCCAGACATTGGAGCCTTCCTTCGGAACGACGTACTCCAGATTCGGGTTGGACTCGCGTCCGAGATATGCCTCGCCGGAGTAGATGACACCCATAATTGCGTTGCCGGCAACCACCTCGTCGCGGACTTCGTCGACCAGGTAAGCCTGTACATCGGGCTTCTGCTTGATCAGAAGTTCCTGAGCCTTGCGGATCTCGTCCTCGTTGTCCGTGTTGAGGGAGTAGCCGAGGTACTTGAGGGTTATCATGAACGTATCGCGCATACTGTTCTGCATGATGATATCACCGGCGTACTCACCGTTGAAGAGAACTTCCCAGCTGTCGATGGGAGCCTTCACTTTCGTGGTGTCGTAGAGGATGCCGATGGTTCCCCAGAAATGGGGCAGGCAGTAGTCGTTGTTCGGGTCGAACGCCTTGCAGAAATCATAGTATTTGCTGCCGATGTTGTCCTTGTACTCCATCTGGTCCCACGGGATCTTCTGGAACTCGTTGTCGTCGATCATTTTCTTGAGCATATAGTCCGCGGTACAGACGAGATCGTACTTGATCGCACCGGAGCTGTACTTCGTGTACATCTCCTCGGGCGTCAGCGCTTCGTCCATCTTCACTTCGATGCCGGTCTCCTCGGTGAACAGCTCGAGCATTTCCGGATCCAGGTACTCCGCGTAGTTGATCAGGTTGAGTGTACCGATGATCTTCGTCTTCTTGCCGCAGCCGCTCAGGAGCATGCAGGTGAGAGTCAGGCACATCGCAAGCGCGATGAACCGTGTCAGTTTGGTGTGCTTCCTCATGTTATCAAATCCTTTCTATTTGCTCCGCTTTCGGAGTTTTCTTACGGTCGGAAATGCCGTTCACAACAAGGAGAACAGCGCTTACGACCAGGAAGATCAGAGTGGAGAGGGCGTACATTTCCGGCTTGATGCCCTTCTTCAGCTGTCCGTAGATCATGGTCGAGAGGGTGTTGACACCCGGTCCCTTCGTGAAGAAGGTGATCACAAAGTCATCCATGGACATTGTGAAGGCCATGAAAAAGCCGGAGACAATACCCGGCATCAGATCCGGGAGCACGATCTTGAAAAATGCGTACACAGGGCCGGCGCCGAGGTCTCTGGTCGCCTCGTAAACCGAGACGTTCATCTGTTGGAGCCGTGGCATCACGCTCAGGATCACGTAGGGAATGTTGAACGTGATGTGCGCGATCAGCACGCTTCCGAATCCGAGCGGAATAAAGTGCACGAACCACAGCATCAGGGCGATGCCGGTGACAATGTCGGCGTTCAGAAGGGGGATGTTGGTCAGCCCCATCATGACCTTGAATTTCTTCTTGCCGAGAGCATGCATACCGATCGCTCCGGGCACACCGATCAGGACAGCGATTCCCGCCGAGGCGAGCGCCAGGACGATCGTTGTGACGAGCGCATCGCCGATCTGGCTGTTCGAGAACAGCGCCTCATACCATTTGAACGAGAATCCTTCCCATTTTACGCGGGAGCGTCCCTTGTTGAAGGAGAGGACGATCAGCACCAGGATCGGAGCGTAGAGGAACAGACCGATCAGTCCGACGTAGATTCCGCTCAGGATGCCCTTGAAATGTTTCCTGATCGCGAGGAAAATGTTTTTCACGCAGTTCAGAAACGAGCATGCAAAGTGTTTCAAATGTTTCACAGTTTATCTCCTTACCAGACGAGGGACTCCTTGCCATCGGCAGTGCGTTTCCGCGTGAATGCCATGCTGAGAAGCACCAGGATCATCAGAGCGACGGAGAGACCGGAGCCGACATGCCAGTTGTTGGATATCATGAACTCCTGCTCGATGATATTTCCGATCAGCTGCAGTTTGCCGCCTCCGAGGATGTCGGAGATGACAAATGAGGTCATGGACGGCACGAAGACCATCACGATCCCGCTCAGAAGTCCCGGCAGGGAGAGCGGAAGAATGATCTTGCAGAACACCGTGAAACTGTTTGCCCCGAGGTCCTTGGCTGCCTCGATGAGATCCTCGTTGATCTCCATGATCGACGTGTAGATCGGCAGGATCATGTAGGGCAGGTAATCGTAAACCGAACCGATCATGATCGCAGTCGGGGTGTTGGCGATCCGCACCGGCTCAAACCCGAGAGTGGTCAGGAGCAGGTTGAGGATACCGTTGTTGGAAAGGATCATCTGCCATGCAAGGATCCGCAGGATAAAGTTCATCCACATCGGAAGGATGATGATGAACAGGGAAAAACCGCGCTTGCTCAGCCCGAGGTGTTTCAGCGCCATGACCAGCGGGTAGGAAAGCAGGATGCAGAATGCGGTACATCCGAGGGCGATCTCCAGGGAAAACCACAGTGCCTTGCGGTTGATCGATGATGAGAAGATCGCTGCGATATTGGACAGCGTAAAATGTCCATTGCCGTCAAACAGCGCGTATCGGAAAATGACGATCAGCGGAAGCACCGTGAACGCGATGATCCAGATGAAATACGGGCCGGACAGGAACGGGCGCTTGTTGGTGCGGACTTCATTTTCATTCATCGCGGGCAACCTCCTCGTCGTCACGCACCGGCTTGTGCATGATCTGGATGTTGTCCGGATCGATGGTAAGTCCGACAAAACCGCCGACCGGAGCGGGATCCACGCTCTGGATCATCCACTCGTAGTTGTCTACCTTCACCTTGATCTCGTAGTATGCGCCTTTGAAAATGACGGAGATGACCTGACCGGTCAGGTAGCCCTGACCCTGCGGCACGATCTCGAGGTCCTCGGGGCGGATCACAACGTCCACGGGGTTATTTTCCCCGAAACCGGTATCCACGCACGGGAAATCCACACCCTGGATGTTGACCAGAAGATCCTTCACCATGATGCCGTCGATGATGTTGCTCTCACCGATGAAGTCCGCGACGAACGCGTTCTGCGGCTCGTCGTAAATGCTCTTGGAGTCGCCGGCCTGCTGGATGATACCCTTGTTCATGACGATGATGCGGTCGCTCATCATCAGAGCCTCCTCCTGGTCGTGCGTGACGTAGAGGAAGGTGATGCCGACTTCCTTCTTGATCTTGATCAGCTCGCGCTGCATCTCGTGGCGGAGCTTCAAGTCGAGAGCTCCGAGCGGCTCATCCAGAAGGAGAACCTTCGGCTCGTTCACGATGGCGCGCGCGATGGCGACACGCTGCTGCTGACCGCCGCTCAGAGAGAGCGGGTCGCGGTCGTCATAGCCCTCCAGGTTGACGAGTCGGAGAGCGTAGGCGATCTTATCCCGGATATAGGAAGAACTCTTCTTCTTCAATTTCAGCCCGAAGGCGATGTTGTCTGCGACACTCATGTGAGGGAAGAGAGAGTACTTCTGGAACACGGTGTTCACGTTGCGCTTCTCAGGCGGAAGCATTGTGATATCGTGACCCTCGAACAGCACGCGTCCCTTGTCCGGGCGCACGAAGCCGCCGATGATGCGGAGGATCGTGGATTTACCGCAGCCGGAGGGGCCGAGAAGCGTCACGAACTCGTTGCGACCGATCTCCAGATTAAAGTCATCCAGGATCATTTTCCCGTCAAATGACTTGGTGATGTGTTCCAGTTGCAATATGACATCGGACATGATATTACCTCGTATCAGAAACTGGGGGGCGTGCTCACCCACAGCAGAACCGCATCTCCGCGGCTCGCGGAAGCTACGCTGTGAGGCTTGTTGGCCGGATAGATAAAGGAGTCGCCCTTGTGAACCGTGTAGGTCTTGTCACCGTACTCGAGTCTGACGGTGCCCTGCAGCACGTAGCCGAACTCTTCGCCGTCGTGGGGTTTGTCAAAATTTGTGGAGGTTCCCGGACGCAGCCGCATGAGGATCGGCTCGAGGCTGCGGCTCTGCGCGGATGCGACAAGCCAGCTCACGATGTTGCCGTTGCTGTCCTCATTTTCAAAATAATCTTCCTTGCGGTAGACAATCTCGGGCTCCTCGTCTTCGCTGAAGAATTCCGAGAGGTTGGTGCCCAGACATTCAACAATATCCTGCAACGTGGAAACCGAGGGGGCAGTCTGTCCGCGCTCGAGCTGGGAGATAAATCCCTTCGTCAGCTCTGTCCGTGCGGCAAGCTCCTCCTGCGTCAGTCCGTTCTTGTTGCGGAGATCCTTGATCCTTTTACCGATTCTTTCCTCTATTTCCATATAAGGGCACCCCTTTCCACTCTCACCATTATATGTATACTAAACTTAAAGTCAAGTATTATTTTCATCAAAGAGATTCGCAGCTGCCGTGCAAACGTGTTGACGCTGTTTTCCGAGTATGGTACGATTTTTTCGAAAAAATTTTCCCTGACATACAGAGTACACATCCATGGGGTATGGTAGCGTTGCAAAGGAACGAACGGGACCGGAAAGGAGACGCCGATGTGCCGGATTTTGCTGGCGGAGGACAATGACAATCTGCGGGAGGTTATGACCGACTACCTCTCGGACAACGGATTTACCATCGACGCGGTGGCGGACGGGATGGCGGCGTGGGACGCATTTTGCGAACGCGATTACCGGCTCGTGCTGCTCGACGTGATGATGCCGAAAATGAACGGTTTCGACGTGTGCCGCCGGATCCGTGCGAAAGAGGACGTGCCAGTCCTGTTTCTGACGGCCCGCGTGCAGGAGGAGGACCAGCTTTTAGGGTACTCGCTCGGAGCGGACGAGTACATTGTGAAGCCGTTCTCGCTGCCGGTGCTGGTTGCCAAATGCAGGGCAATCCTGGAGCGCGCGGCCGGACATGCGATGACCGCGGATGTCTTCACGCTCGAAGGGCTGACTGTCAATTTCGTATCCGGAAAGACGAGTGTGGACGGCAAAGACATCGAACTGCAGGCGCTTGACTACCGGCTGCTTCGGTACTTTATCGCCAACCGCGGGAGGATCCTGACCCGGGATCAGATCCTCGACCGCATCTGGGGGCTGGAGTACGAGGGCAGCGACCGCGTGGTTGACACGCACATCAAGAAGCTTCGCAAGGCGCTCGGCCGGTACGGCAGTCACATCGAGACCGTGATCAAGGAAGGATACCGGTTCGTTCCGTAGCATGGGAACAACGCAGCGGAAGTGGGGATGAGTAATGAAAAATCAGGGAAAACGAAAATGGAGGAGCGTGCGTGCATGCCTGATGATCGAGGTGATCTTCATGGCGGCGGCAGCGGTGTTTCTGACGGCGCGGTACTTCTTCACGAAGGCGGATGTGCGGATGGAAGCGGAGGCGCAGCTGGACCGGTTGACGGACACGGCGAGGGAAGCGCGCGCGGGGGCAGGTGACAGCGATGATCCCGATTATCAAAGGGAAGCCGGGCGGTTCGGACTGGAGCTGACCGGGGCATGGAATGTGTCGAACTATCTGTCGAAGATCTTGCAGACCGCGAATTCTGCAGGATTGGACAACAGTTTTTACGATTGTATCAGCGTAGCGGTATATACGGATAATGTTCCGGCTACGGAACCGTACGTGGCAAAGCACGCGGGAAATATGTACATCTGCGGGGATATCCTTCTCGCCTGCTATCAGCCGTCGGAGACGGAGAGCATCGTGTGGGATCTGACAAAATTTTTCACGGAGGAGGATGTCCGCGAGCTGATGAACCGGAAGGGTTCGGGATCCGATCTGGGGCTGTATTACGCGGCAAGGGTGGATTCCCTGTACGGCCGTGAGACGGAGGGCGGACAGCTGATCCCGACGAAGGCTACGATTGTTCTGGATTACATAGGGATGGACTGTTATACACTGGTCTCAAAGGATTTTCGGAATACGGACGAGCTGATCTGGAAGAAGAATAATTCCGCAGACCCTGACGACGAGGGGGAAGCGGCGTTTGCGCCGGGAGTGAAACTGATCATGGCCCGGCAGAGCAAGGCGCTGAGCGAGGTGCTCACAGATCCTGAAAAATGGGAAGAACTGGATCTCAACCGGTATTATTTTACGAAGAGAAGTTTCACAACAAATGTTTCCCGTGAGACGCCCGACCGGATCACAAAGACGCTGGAATCCGGCAGCGGCATGGTTGTCTATACGGACACCGGGTCGTATCCGCTGGTGATGGAGTACTACGTGTTGGTGGACGTCAAAGCGGTCACGTGGAACAAGTTGGGGGGAACAGTCGTGTTCACGCTTCTGTTTGCCCAGGCGGTCGCGCTCATCGTGATGATCGTGAGCGGTGTGATGCGGCAGAAGAAGGATGAGGAGGAGCAGCTGCGGAACACGTTCATCAGCGCGATGGCGCACGAGCTGAAGTCCCCGGTCGAGGCTACCCGAAACACGGCGCAGAGGCTCGCGGAGGGCGTCGACCCGGGGGAGCGGGCGCGCTGCCTGGAGGCGCTCTCGCGCGAGAGCGAGACGATGAACGACCTGTTGAACCGCATGCTCACGTACACCCGCGTGATGGACGGCAAGGTTACGCTTCGGGAGAAGAAGACCGACCTGCAGCAGCTGGTGCAGAGCGTGCTGCCGGCGTACGCGGAGCAACTGACGGCGAAGCGGATGACGGTTGATCTCCCGGAAAATGATGCGCAGATATCGTGTGACCCGGATCTCATGAGGATCGTGATCGACAATTTCCTCTCCAACGCAGTTTTGTACGGCGAGGAGGACAGTACGATCCGCATCGAAGCAAACAGTGAGGGACTTTCCGTGTGGAACCGCACGGAGACGCTTTCAAAGCAGGATCTCAAGGGCATCTGGACGCCGATGTACGAGCGGGAACAGAACGGCGAACGAACTGTCTGTGGGATCGGCCTCGCGATGTGCGCAGGCATTTTACGGCTTCACGGGGCGACATACGGCACGTACAACGAGGGCGACGGGCTGAAGGTGTTTTTCGACCTTTCCAAGGCAAAGAGTGTGTTCAAGGGGAGAAAATATGCATGGATTAACCTGTTGTCGATGTCGCTTGGGCTGTTCACCGCGATCATCTGGTTCATCGTATATTCCCAGATGGGATCCAAGCATTTATTGGCGGTTGCGTGCATGTTCCTGATCAGCCCGGTGCTTTTCGCAGAAGCGTATGCGAAGGCTGAGATGCCGGATCTTCTGAGGACAAAGGCAAAGAAGAAAAAGTGAGTGTGTCGCGTATGAGAAAACACAGGAAAAACAGATGGAAGAGCATTCGGCCGTATCTGCTGACCGAACTGATCGCCGTCGTCATGGCTGTCCTGTTAGCGGCGACAATCTACTTCAGCAACAGGGCAACCGTGCTCGCAGATATTGAAGAGCGGATGAATCAGTACGGACAGTATTATGTCCTTTCCGCCTCCGATGTCGGTGAAAGTATGTCAAGGGTTCGGTTTATGCTCCGCGAGCTGAACAGTCAGACCGATTACCGGGACTGTACCGTCGTTGCGTTTCTTTGTGAGCTGACCGGGGACGATGGGGAAGGCGAGGAGTCGGACGACAGTGCGTTCTCCGGAGGCGGATTGTTTCTGGAAGGGACGTTTGCATATTTGGAAGCGTTTTATTCAGAGGACAGCAGGGAAGCTTCGGGAGGTTTGGATGTACGAGACTATCTCTGGGATTTGAAGAAGTTTTTTTCGAAGAAAGATATAGACGCTTTAGTCGATTTTATTCCGAAGGACAGTACAGGCGAGGATGACTGGGCGAAGTATAAGCTGGTGGAAGTGCGGGGGCGTAAGACGGGCGACGGTCATTTTCAGATTACGGGAATGAGAGTAACGAAAGAGAACGATCTTCTCGAGCTGAGATCGCCCGAGTTTCGGGAGACGGATGAAGCAATTCCGGAAAATTACCGGACGGAGGATGGCCGTCAGGGAAGGGTCTCCCTTCAACTTCATGTGATCACCCAGAATCCGGAAATGAGCACTCTGGTCAACACGTTCCGGAATCAGGAAGCGGACAGGGGAAAGTATTTCTGGAAGGTGTTCGACAACAGCGATCCGTGGCTCAATTCACAGAACGAGATCAATGAGCGGATCGAGCATCTCCGGGCAGGAGACGGAGGCGAGATTTCCTACATGGTTGCCGACCGTTCGACACCGAGCACGGTATTCTATGTGTTGATCGATCACGCCCGGATCACGTGGAACAGGACTTTGCGGAAAATGATCTGCATAGCCATCCTGCTCCAGGGCTACGCGATCCTTGCCATGATCCTCGTACATGCCGGCCTGAGAAAGAAGGAGGAGCGCAGACAGCTGCATGCCACTTTTGTCAATGCGATGGCTCATGAGCTGAAGACTCCGGCAGCGGTTGTGCGCAACACGGCAGAGTACCTGGCGACCGGTGCAAAACCGGAGAAGCAGGACCACTACATCAACGTTCTGATGCGTGAGAGCGAGTCCATGGACACACTGCTGAACCGCATGCTGACGTACACGCGCGTGCTGGACGGCAACGTCGAGTTCAAGCCTGTGAAGACGGATCTGAGCAAACTGGCGGAAGAAGCGATCATTCCCTATACCGACCTGATCGCGGAGAAGGGGATGACGGTTGATCTCTCGGTGAGACCGACGGTGACAACGAAATGCGATCCGGCGCTGATGAGCATGGTGATCGACAACCTCATTTCCAACGCGGTGCGGTATGGCAATCCGGGGAGCAGGATCGTCGTTCGTCTCAACGAAATGGTATTTTCCGTGTGGAACGAGGCGGAGGCGCTCTCGGAGGAAGACCTGGCGTCTGTCTGGACTCCGATGTTCGTGAGCGAACGCAGGGCGAAGGATTCGGAAACCGGCGGCATGGGACTTGCCATCAGTGCCGGGATCCTGAAACGCCACGGGTTTACATACGGCGCAAGCAACGTGGAAAACGGATTGCTGTTCTGGATCAAACTTGCGGAGACGAAGGGAACGGACAAACAGGAATCGGACGATTCGCGGAACAACGGTGCCGTATGGAGCGCCCTGTGTTTTTCACTGATCCCGTTGTACAGTGTGATTGCCGGCAACGACGATTGGTCGGATCTGGTTATCGTCGGGATCTGGATGGCCTTCTGCATTTTCGAGATTCTGATCCGCACATATACACTGAAAAAAAAGAAAAAACAACCGAAAAGCGATTAAGATCATCAAAACGGCGCGAGGCTTGACCTTGCGCTGTTTGTTCGTCGGCATCATTCGGCTGAAAAAACAGTTGTATATCATGGGGAGAAAGTGATATACTTTCTGCGAGGGCAAAGGAGTCTGATTTCATAAGACTTCTTTGCCTTTTTTGTGTATGAAGCAAGAGCACTCATTCCGGTGAAGAGTGCCGGGACAAATGGGAGGCAGAACGAATATGAAAAACAGGTTGATTCAGGTGGTTTCGGCAGTTCCGGAGCTTCGCGTCGGGGATGTTAGGTTCAATGAGGAGCAGATCATCGCAATGATCCGTGAAATGACCGGCAGCGGCGTGATCGTGTTCCCGGAGTTGTCCGTGACCGGATATACATGCGCGGATCTGTTCCTGAGTGATCTGCTGTTGCAGGAGTCGGAAAATGCGGTCGTGCGCATTGCGGAGGCGACCGCGCGGACGGGAGTAACCGCGGTAGTGGGAGTTCCGGTGAGATTTCGGAACAGGCTGTACAACTGCGGCGCAATTCTTTCCTGTGGTGAAGTGAAGGCGCTGGTGCCGAAAACCTACATGCCGAATTACTCAGAATTTTACGAGTGCCGATGGTTTGCCTCGGGACGGGGGGTCATCGGGGAGAGCGTGCGCTTCGGAGGTCGGGAAGTCCCTTTCGGAGTTGACATCCTTGCGGAGGATCCCATGACGGAGGCGGTGCTCGGCGTCGAGCTCTGCGAGGATCTGTGGGTGCCGGACAAACCGAGCACGCACGCGGCGCTCGCAGGCGCAACGATCATCGCCAATCTGTCGGCGTCCGACGAACTGATCGGCAAGCAGGAGTACCGCAGGGAGTTGGTGAAGCAGCAGAGCGGTTCATGCTACTGCGCATACATATACTCTTCGGCCGGAACGAGTGAGAGCAGCACGGACCTTGTGTTCTCGGGGCACTCGGTGATCGCGCAAAACGGCGCTGTCTTCGCGGAGACCGTCTTCCCGCAGTACCCGAGCGCCGTGAAGGCGGTGATCGACCTCGGGGTTATCCTGCATGACCGGAGGCGGCAGAACACGTTCGAGAATTCCTGTTGCATGACACAGCCTTCTGGAAACGAAACCGGAAAAAACGGCAACATATCAGCCGGCAGCAGTAACGTCGGGTCTGCCTCGTACCGTCGTGTGCCGGTTCGCATCCAGGCGATCGGCTCCGACGAAGTGACCCCGGAGGAACTGACAGAGCTGATGAACAGCTATGAATACCCCGTGGCGCGCAATCCGTTCGTGCCGGCGGACGACAGCGAGCGGGACGCGAGATGCCGACGGATCCTGCAGATCCAGGCAAACGGACTGGCAACCCGCGTGAGGGCGACGGGGATCCGCAATCTTGTCATCGGGATTTCCGGCGGACTGGACTCGACGCTGGCGCTTCTGGTCTGCGCGGAGGCGAAGAAACTTGTTCCCGGGATCCGGATCATCACCTACACGATGCCGAACGAGGGCAACACTTCGGGCAGGACATACCGAAACGCCGTCCGTCTGATGGAACTCCTCGCGGATGAGTCGCACGAGATCCCGATCCGGGAGGGCGTGCAGCTCCATCTCGCGCAGCTCGGACATGAGCAGGAGTACCGGGGCGAGGGCGACGTCACCTATGAAAACGCCCAGGCGCGCATGCGCACGTACATTCTGATGGATGCCGCCAACATGAAGCAGGGGTTGGTCGTCGGCACCGGCGACCTTTCTGAACTGGCGCTTGGGTGGTGCACCTACAACGGCGACCACATGTCGATGTACGCGGTGAACAGCTCCGTGCCGAAGACGCTGGTGCAGTTTATCTGCCGTACCTACGCCGGAATGTGCGGAAGCGGGGAGCTTAAGGAGGTGCTGCTCGACATTTGTGACACGCCGATCACGCCGGAACTCACGCCGACCGCAGGTGGTCAGATCGCACAGAAGACCGAGGAGAAGATCGGCCGCTATGACCTGAATGACTTCTTCCTTTTCTACACGTTGCGGTACGGGTTTGAGCCGCTGAAGACGGTCGCATTTGCCTGCCGGGCATATCCCGCGCTCACGGAGACGGAGGTGCGGGAGGCTGCGGTGAAGTTCTTCCGACGGTTCTTCTCGCAGCAGTTCAAGCGCAGTTGCCTGCCGGACGGGCCGAAGGTCGGTTCGGTGACACTGTCGCCGAGAGGAGACTGGAGGATGCCGAGCGACGCGTCGGTCGCCTTGTGGCTGGCGGAGCTCGAACAGTGACAGGCGTTTTACCTGGTTGAGTCGGACCATCCGCTTTGGTGTATCGGTATTGGAAATGATTTAGGAGAGGTATGACATATGGCAGCATTTGACAGAGTGTTATCGGGAATTCCGCAGATGGACGAACGGTTTGACAACATCCGCCTCGGAGATAACGTTGTGTGGCGGGTGGACCGCCTGGAGGACTTCCGGCTCTTCGTGGAGCCGTACGTGGAGCAGGCGATCCGCGATGGACGCAACCTGATCTACATCCGGTTTGCTTCGCACGAGCCGTTCTTCACGGAGCGGGAGGGTCTCAAGATCGTGAACGTGGAGCTGTCTCACCGGTTTGAGACGTTTACGGTCGACATCCACGAGATCATCCGCCGGGAGGGCGTGGACGCATTTTACGTGTTCGACTGCCTCTCGGAGCTGCAGACCGCGTGGGCGACGGACCTGATGATGGGCAACTTCTTCCAGGTGACGTGTCCGTACCTGTTCCGGCTCGATACGGTCGCGTTCTTCCCGCTGATCCGCGGCAAGCACTCGTTCAAGGCGATCGCGAAGATCCGCGACACGACGCAGCTGTTCCTGGATGTGTACTCGGACAAGACAAACATTTACGTCCGACCGGACAAGGTGTGGAACCGCTACTCCGAGACGATGTTCCTGCCGCACCGCTACGAGCCGGCGACGGGCGTATTTGCGCCGATCCTCGACGGTGTGGTCGCGAGCCATTTCTACCAGTTGCTCGAGCACAATACGACGGGCGCGGACCGCGGCAACAAGGACAGCTGGGACCGCTTCTTCGATATGACGGAGGCGATGCACGAGAACGGGCTCGACGTAACGGAGCAGTGCAACCGCATGTGCAACATCATGATGACGCGCGACGAGCGTATGCGCATCATGATCAAGGAGCATTTCAAGGCGGAGGATTACCTGAATGTGAAGAAGCGCATGCTCGGCACCGGCATGATCGGCGGAAAGGCGACCGGCATGCTCCTTGCGCGCAAGATCATCGAGAACAGGCGCCCTGACATTTTCGCGCAATTCGAGCCGCACGACTCGTTCTTCATCGGCTCGGACGTCTTCTACACCTTCATCGTGGAGAACCATTTCTGGGATGTGAGAGTGCGCCAGAGGAGCAAGGAGGAGTATTTTACGCTGGCGGACGAGTTCGCGGAACGACTGCGCGCCGGAAAATTCTCCCGCGACATGGAGGAAGAGTTCGTCAAGCTCCTCGAATACTACGGCCAGGACCCGATCATCGTCCGCTCGAGCTCGATCCTCGAGGACGGTTTCGGAAACGCCTTCGCAGGCAAATACGAGTCCGTCTTCTGCCCGAACGCGGGGGACATGGAGCAGCGCCTGCAGGAGTTTGAGGATGCGGTCCGCACGGTGTACGCGAGCACGATGAGCAAGTCGGCACTCGATTACCGGAGCCGCCGCGGGCTGCAGGCGAGAGACGAGCAGATGGCGCTTCTCGTGCAGCGCGTGTCCGGCTCGTACTACGGCGATTACTACATGCCGTGCGCGGCAGGAGTAGGGTATTCCTACAGTCCGTACCGTTTCCTGGAGAGCCTCGATCCTGCGGCGGGAATGCTTCGGCTCGTGATGGGACTCGGCACATCGGCCGTGGACCGCACGGAAGGGTCGTATCCCCGCCTGGTCAGCCTCGATCAGCCGAAGGCGACGGTGGCGCGGACGTGCGCCGAGCGGCACCAGTACTCGCAACGAAAGCTGGAACTGATCAACCGCAGCGCCGGGAAACTCGAGCAGGTCTCGCTCGATGTCATCCAGCCGCATATGCCGTACTACCTGAAACGACTTCTTCTGGAGCATGATTTCGATGCGGAGCGCGCGTTCCGCGAGCGGGGACAGAACCGTGATATCGAGTTCATTTCCTGCCAGGGGATCGTGAACAAAGACGTCATCATGCAACAGATGAAGGACATCCTCGCCACGATCCAGGAGGTTTACCAATACCCTGTCGACACCGAGTTCACGATCAACCTCTCGGAGAACGGCGACTATGTCATCAACATTCTGCAGTGCCGTCCGCTTCAGGTGTTCCGCGACTCGGAGGATACGGAGATGCCGGAGAGGGTCGATCCCGAAACCGTGCTGTTTGAGTGCCGCAACTCCGCAATGGGACTCTCCCGGACCGAGAAGATCGACACGGTCGTCTACGTGGATCCCGTAAAGTATTACAACATGCCGTACCGCGACAAGTACCGCGTGGCGAGGGCCATCGGAAACGTCAACTGGAGCATGCGCGGTCAGTCGCAGAAAATGCTCCTCCTCGTGCCGGGGCGCATCGGCACGACTTCACCGGAACTCGGCGTGCCGACGTCATTTGCCGATATCAGCGAGTTTGACGCCGTGTGCGAGGTCGCGAACTCCAAAGCAGGCTACAACCCGGAACTGTCCTACGGCAGCCATTTCTTCCAGGACCTCGTGGAATCCGGGATCCTGTACAATGCGATCTTTGAAAATGAGAAGACCATCACGTACCGGCCGGAACTCCTTGCGGGGAGCCGGAACATTTTCCGGGAGATCGTGAAGGACGGGGACGGCCTCGAGGAGATCGTGTACGTCTGCGACGTGGCGGACTGCGACCTGTGGCTGTGCAACGACATGAAGAAGGAGCACATTCTCTGCTTTGTGAAGAACGGCAGCGATAACATTGAAAAATAACCCCTTTCTGTGGTATGATAATCGCACGGTTGCAACCGGCCGGAAGCAGCGATGCGGAAGGCGGTCGTTCTCACGGTGAAGCGGAGGCGTGCGATGAAGATACCGAAGATCAATTCGAACGGTTACGGGGGCCTGTGGATCGGCGCGAGCCTGCTCGTCGGAGCAGTCGCGCCTTTCGTGCTTTGGCTCATTTTCCGAAGAGTGTTCTGGGTGTTGGTGATCCTCGGAGGCATCGGCCTGCTCGCATTTCTGATCCTTTTCGCGATCGAGATGCACCAGGATTCCGCGAAGGTTCCGTACTATGAGAGGGACATGCGGGACAAGGTGGCGTACGATCCGCAGACGCAGTACGCCGTGATCCGGAGTTCAATCTGCACGGGCGAGAAGGTCGCCGGGTTCAAGAACAAGAAGAACGGGCATTTCACGGACGTGATGGTGATCCGCACGCCCGCGGACGAGGAGCGGTTCAAGAAGATCTACGGGCTGGACACCGTGAAAACCGAGTATTAACGTGGGGGGAAGAAGCGGAAAATGTTACGACTGAGACCGTACAAAAGTTGCGACGCTGCGACGATCGCGGAGTGGATCCGGGATAAGGATGTGTTCCTCAAATGGGGCGGAGAGCTATTCGGAGAGTTCCCGATCAGCGCGGATGTCATAAACTGGAAATACATGCAGACAAACGGCGGCTGCACGGAGCCGGACAACTTCTATCCGTGGGTCGCGATCAACGAGGAGAACCGTGTTGTCGGACATTTCATCATGCGGTACCTGCACGGAGACACCAGGCTCCTTCGCTTCGGTTGGGTCATCGTCGACAACACGATCCGGGGCAAGGGCTACGGCACGGAGATGCTGCGTCTGGGGCTTCGGTACGCGTTCGGGATCCTCGGCGTGGACAAGGTGACGCTCGGCGTGTTCGAGGGCAACGAGCGGGCACACAGCTGCTACCGGAAGGCCGGATTTTCCGATACGGGAGAAGTGGTCGAGAAGCAGCCGTGGAACGTGATCGAGATGGCGATCACGAGGGATCGGATGACGGAGATACAGGGGGAGTAAGGTGCAGGAACCGAAGAAATATGCATGTCCGGGATGCGGAGTCGCCCTGGTGTTTGCCCCGGAGAGCGGGCGGATGCATTGTGAATTTTGCGGGCTGTCGTTCGCAGTGGATGAGCTGCTCGAAGAGCGGCAGGCTGTGGAAGACCGGATAAAAGAGTACGAGCTCACGGAGATTACGGACGATGACAGCGAGCGGCAGATCCGGCGGGAAACGATCCCGATGCAGGTGATGCACTGCGGCTCCTGCGGTGCGGAGCTTGTCGTCACCCGCACGGAGGCCTCTACTTACTGCGCATTTTGCGGGCAGGCGGCGGTGATCGCGGACCGTATGACGGGCTGCCTGAAGCCGGACAAGATCATTCCGTTCAAGGTGACGCGCGAGGAGGCGGAGGAGAAGTTTCGCAGAAGACTTCGCAAGGGATGGTTCATTCCGAAGAGGATCAAGAATTTCGAGAGCGAGCGGCTGAACGGGATCTACCTTCCCTTCTGGCTGTTCGATGTGTATTACGGGGCGGCGCAGTACTGGAGGTACAGCAACAAGAAGGATACGAAGAAGTACTCGCAGTATCTTCGCGTCGGGGACGCCATGTTTCACAGGATGACGATCGATGCGTCGTCGCAGATCCCGAATGAGTACTCGAGAAAGCTGGAGCCGTACCGGATGGATGAGCTGGAGGATTTTGACGCGGCCTATCTGTTCGGCTTCTATTCTGACCGTTTTGATGTCAAGCCCGAGGACCTGACCGGGGAAGCCCGGAGCCGCGCGGAGCTTCTGTTCAATGAAGGGATGCGAAAGAATGTTCCGAAGGACAGCAGAAGATATCTGTCTTACCCCGTTTCCAAGGTTTCGGAGCCGGAGTACGCACTGCTTCCGGTCTGGTTTCTGACATTCCGCTACGAGGATGCGCCGATCACGCTGATGATGAACGGCCAGACAGGCAAGGTCGTCGGCGGCGTGCCGTACGACAGGCGAAAAGTGAATATCCTCAAGGGAGTGCTTATGACAGTATTCGGAGGGTTGCTTGCGGCTCTCTGCTACATTGTGGTGCCGCACATTTTCGCGCTGGCGGACAGACCGGGAACATTTGCCAAACTGCTCTTCCTGGCTGTCGCATATACGATCGCGGCGGTTTCGTGGGCCGCCGTCAAAAAGGAAACGAACCGGCAGTGTTTCATCGAGAGCGTTGACCTTACAAAAGAGCGGAAAACCGAACAATACGCAAAGGAGAGACAGGAAAAATGATAGTGATCGCTGTTTTGGCCGGCCTTGCGGGATTGATCATCGGTGTCGAGTTCGCGCTCTGGGTGAGCAGCTGTATTGTGAGAAAGTCCAATGACATCGGCAATACCGGCGCCAAGCTGTCCTATTTCGGTGCGAAGGTCAACCTGATTGAGAAGCGGGACGAGGGAGTTCACGCGAACTATACCGAGGGGCCGAGGAGGTACAGCTGGGAAGCCGAACTTAGGAAGCGTCGGAAGGAGCTAATGGGCGATGTCGACGATGACCCCGATGACGAGGACAGCCGGGAGTACTGGTACTGCCCCAAATGCCGCCATCGAAACACCGGGCACAGCTGCACGGAATGCGGCGAACCGAAAACGTTAAGAAGCAATTAATAAGGAGCGGACCGTGCGATGATATGATCCCCCTGAGGTAGACACGGTAAATACCAAAATCTACCTAAGGGGG
>CAMKRZ010000021.1 GCA_946415315.1 uncultured Lachnoclostridium sp.
AGAGCATCCGGCTGTTAACCGGAGTGTCGTAGGTTCGAGTCCTACTCGGGGAGTTCGGGCTATGCAGGCAATGTCTGCATAGTCCTTGTTTTTTCCATGAGGAGGAACAACGATGGGATGGGGCATAGCCTTCTTTGTGAACAGCGTGTTGCTGGGGATCGGACTTGCGATGGACGCATTTTCCGTATCACTGGCGAATGGTTTGCGGGAACCGTCAATGCGCCGTCGGAAAATGGCAGGAATCGCCGGTGTCTTTGCCGGATTCCAAGCAGCCATGCCATTGATCGGGTGGATCTGCGTTCGCACGATCGCGCAGAAGTTTCACGTCTTTGAGAAGTTTATCCCCTGGATCGCGTTGGCCCTTCTGGGTTTCATCGGCGTCAGCATGCTCCTTGGCGGAATACGCGGGGAGAAGGATGACAAGGACAGTGCGGAGCCGGATAACATTTCGGAAACAGTACGGAAAACCGGTCTTTGGGCGCTCCTTGTACAGGGTGTGGCCACGTCCATCGATGCGCTCTCCGTCGGCTTTACCATCGCGGACTACGGTTTGGTGCAGGCTGTTGTGTGCGCGTTGATCATAGCGGTGCTGACATTTGCCATATGCATAGCCGGGCTGTTGCTCGGGCGGAGGATCGGCACGAGGATCGGCGGTAAGGCAGAGATACTCGGCGGAATGATACTGATCGCCATCGGGCTCGAGATTTTCATCACCCACGTTTTCTGAAGAAAACGAAACTTTGCGGACGCTTTTTCCGTTCGTAAGGGTTGTTTTCGTAAAATGTGCGTCTTCTCTTCGGAAACGTGTGATTTTACTATTGACGAGGACGCGATTTTCTATTATAATCATCAAGTGTTGCGGCTCCATGGTCAAGCGGTTAAGACACCGCCCTTTCACGGCGGTAACAGGGGTCCGAATCCCCTTGGAGTCATTGTACGAAAGTACGCGTGCCGATGTGGCTCAATTGGCAGAGCAGCTGACTTGTAATCAGCAGGTTATCGGTTCAAGTCCGATCATCGGCTTATCGGCACACGGATTGCCGAAATGTGCGGACCATTAGCTCAGTTGGTTAGAGCAGTCGGCTCATAACCGATCGGTCCTGGGTTCGAGTCCCCGATGGTCCATCCTTGAGGACCCGCCCTCAAGTACAAGTTCATATCCGGCCCGGTGGCTCAGTTGGTTAGAGCGCCGCCCTGTCACGGCGGAGGTCATGGGTTCGAGCCCCATTCGGGTCGTCGGGATTGTCTTTTCAGACAATCCCGTTATTATTATCTTTATGCCATTGGCACAGGATTTTCCGTGTCGGCGTGGTGGAACTGGCAGACACACAGGACTTAAAATCCTGCGGGCTTAATCTCCCGTACGGGTTCGATCCCCGTCGCCGGCAATATCGGAAACGGGCAGCGGATCGCGATGCGGTCTGCTGCCCGTTTTGTCTTATGTGTGTCGTGAACCGGTTCGGCATTGAAGCGTGCAAAGCGTCAGACAAGCGCTGTGTGCGGCGTATCGTGCGTCGTGACAGCTACGTAATACTCAGGAGGAAAAGAACAGTATGTCGGAAGTAGTAGATCGTTTTTTAACATATGTGGGATTTGACACGCAGTCCTCGGAGACGTCGGAGGAGTCACCGACTACCGCGAAGCAGCATGCGCTCGCAAAGCAGCTTGCGGAGGAGTTGCGGCAGATGGGAGCGTCCGACGTGCGGTACGATGATACGCATTGCTATGTCTATGCGAAGATCCCTGCGACGGACGGCGGCGCGCAGACGAAGACGCTTGGCTTTCTGGCGCACATGGACACGTCGCCGGAAGTGAGCGACACCGATGTGAAGGCGCGCATCGTGGCGTACGAAGGCGGTGACATCGTGCTGAACGAGGACGGGCCGATCGCTCTTAAGGAGAAGGATTTTCCGGAGCTTGCGAACTATGTCGGCAAATCGCTGATCGTGACGGACGGCACGACGCTTCTCGGCGCCGATGACAAGGCCGGCGTGGCGGAGATCATGACGATGGCGAGCTATCTTCTGAAGCATCCGGAGATCGCGCACGGACCGATCGCGGTAGCGTTTACTCCGGACGAGGAAGTCGGAGCAGGCGTCGATTACATCGATCTGGAGGCATTTGGCGCGGACTACGCATACACGGTGGACGGCGGACGGCTCGGCGAGCTGGAGTATGAGTGCTTCAACGCGGCAGCCGCGACGATCACGATCATGGGCCGCAGCGTGCACCCGGGAACCGCGAAAGGGAAAATGATCAATGCCATCCGTGTGGCGATGGAGCTCGATTCCATGATCCCGGCGACGGAACGGCCGGAGACGACGGAGAAATACGAAGGCTTCTTCCACGCGACGAGGATCGCGGGAGAGACGGAGGGGGCGGTGATCTCATACATCATCCGTGACCACGACCGTGCGGCATTTGAGGAGAAGAAGGAACGTCTGACGGGCCTTGTGGCAGCGATCAACGAGAAATACGGCGCGGAGATCGCAAGTCTGACGATGAAGGATCAGTACTATAACATGCGTGAGGTGATCGAGCAGGGCAATCAGTTCCTGGTCGATGATGCGATCACCGCGATGAAATCGCTCGGGATCACACCGATCGTTCAGCCGATCCGCGGCGGCACGGACGGTTCGCGGCTCTCGTACATGGGCGTTCCGTGTCCGAACCTCTGCACCGGCGGAGAGAATTTCCACTCGCGCTATGAGTATGCGTGCGTGGAGTCGATGGAGCAGATCGTACAGCTGCTGATCACGCTGGCGGTTGGAGTGCGCTAGCAGTTGGGAGGAAACGATGGTTTGTACAATCGTGAAGGATGCAATGTTTCTGGCAATGAAGTCGGAGCCGGCGAAGGATTGCCCGGAGGACCGGAAGACAGTGAAGGATCTGTGTGACACGCTGAAGGCGCACGGCGGCGTCTGCGTCGGCATGGCAGCCAACATGATCGGAGTGCGCAAGCAGATCATTGCGGTTACGATGGGGTTCTTTCAGGTACCGATGATCAATCCGGTGATCGTTGCCAGGGAGGATCCGTATGAGACGGAGGAGGGATGCCTTTCGCTGACCGGAGTTCGACCGACGAAACGGTATCGGAAGATTACGGTGGAGTATCTGGATGCGGAGTTTCGGCCGCACAGGGATACATTTTCCGACAGAACCGCACAGATCATACAGCACGAGTACGATCACACGAGGGGGATTGTTATCTGAGTCTGTGAAACCAGCCTGTGAGGCCGGAACGAGACAGTTTTCTTTGTTTTGGGGGAAAGAATTATGCGAAAGAGAATCATTGCTATTGTATTAGTCCTTGTATTGATTATTGCAACAACAGCTTGCGGGAAAGAGGAAGAGACGAAGAAACCTGCCGGAAAACCATCCGGCTATCGGAGGTATGTATGTGAATTGGATTCCAGCGGGAATGCTGTGGGTGAAAGAATGCTCAGAGAAGAAATGGAGGATATGGTTTCGGAGCGCACATATATCGAATATTATGCCGAAGAACAACAGCCCAGCGAGATAGTCAAATGGTACTTTGATGACTCCGGGGAACATCTGCTGAAGACGGTTAAGTGGTCGTTCAGTACGTATTATCCTACGGAATCCTACGAATACGATTGGCAGGAACGTTTGATCCGGCATTCGCAGAAATACGAAGGTGACAATCTCGATTATTATGAGGGTGAGCTTGATAATTTGAAGATTCCTTCCGAGGCCTTGAGTTACCAGAAAAAAACAAACATAAATCCAAGAACGGAAGATTACGATCTGCATGTGAAGGCCCGGGAACTGATTACAGAGTACACGTACAAAGGGGACTCGGATCAATTAGCGACCATGCGAACGGTTACGGAAGACGGGACGGAAGTATTTCGGCTGGAACTCGGAGAAGGAGATATTGTTCTTTCTGCTGTTCTGTCCGGATCAAATACCAGCTCCTATGAAGAAACGTATATTCCGGAGGAACAGCGAAGTATTTGGACCTATCGCACATTTGCATATACATATGATGACAACGGGATTGAACATGAAACGCCTGAGTTATACAGCGGAGAGAGGGAGTACGATAAATCCGGACGTTGTACGTGTTCACGGGAATACCGGGGGGAAAACGAAGAGCGGGAATTGTGCAAGGAAGTTGAATTCACCTACAACGAGGATGGAATGGTTGAAGTGGTTGAATACGAGGGCTGGGGTGATACCAGATATACAAG
This sequence comes from uncultured Lachnoclostridium sp., assembly GCA_946415315.1. GTDB lineage: Bacteria > Bacillota > Clostridia > Lachnospirales > Lachnospiraceae > ISDg. The sequence goes on from CAMKRZ010000021.1 coordinate 4,215, forward strand.
GTGGTATGATCCGGACTGTAAGATGCTTCGCGAAGAAGCGGAATACATACCTTATTATGAACAGCCATATATCCGCTATATTGAAACCTACACATATCATTCCAACGGGGAACTTGCAACCGATACGTATTATCAAAGAGATTACGATACGGGGGAGATGGAGGTGGATTCAGAACGTGAATATAATGAAAACGGTGAACTCGTAGTTCGGAGGGACTATAGTGGAAAAAATTTGTGTTACGAGGAGTTAATGAACTATATCAAAGTGCCTGGTGTTGCCAATACGGTCCGACACACGATCACTCGTTTTTACGCTGCCGGAATTAATTACAGTACCGAAGAGACATACGAGGTGTGCACGATCGATGGCTCTGAGAAAGAATGGATCACATATTATAATGAGTATTCTTACAAAAATCCTGATGATACTTCGTCGTCACCGCCGGATGTCACGGTAACTGACAAGGGAGTTTTCGATTCGGACGGCCACCTGCTCAAAATTGTAAGCGAGAATGAGTACCGCAATTATACGTATGAATATGACAGTCAGGGGCGTCTGTGCCGGGAAATCAACATATGGCAGGATGACGGTGGATATGAATATACCTTCGAGTACTGGGAGGGAGAAAGGCCGCAGTAATCCCGATTCGGTTCCGTTCAACGGTGTGGGAGAAAAGTTCATTTTGACAACTCCGCTGAACAGTCAATGATGCAATCGGAAGCGTCGCCAACCATTTCGAAACAATAACACTTTTTGAAAAAACTGCTTGACATTCCCGCATCAGGGCTGTACAATAGCCATTGTCGTCAAGACGTGTGCGTGTAGCTCAGCTGGATAGAGCACTTGGCTACGGACCAAGGTGTCGGGAGTTCGAATCTTCTCACGCACGGAACGGGGGATCGCTGCAGCGGTCCCCTTTATCGTTGTCAGCGCGGTCGCAAGAGGGCATATACTGCTCAGCGGAGATGGCGGTCTGAGAATCATGCAGGGAAAATGATGTAGCGGAGATGGTGTCGAAAGCGTCTTTGCGCGAGAGTGCAGCAGGGTTACGGAGAGTATTGAAAATGGGAATATACGAGTTTATAGCGCCGTGTCATTTCGGGCTGGAGGCGGTGCTGAAAGCGGAGATCACGAAACTCGGTTACGAGATCGTGAAGGTCGAGGATGGAAAAGTCACCTTCGCAGGGGACGAGAGCGCGTTTGCGAGAGCCAACATATTCCTGCGGACTGCAGAGCGTGTGCTTTGGAAAATCGGAGAGTTCACGGCGGAGACGTTTGAGGAACTGTTTGAGAGGACTGCGGAGCTGCCGTGGGAGGAATATATTCCTGCCGACGGAAAATTCTGGGTTACCAAGGCGACGTCCGTGAAGAGCAAGCTGTTCAGCACCTCGGATATTCAGTCAATCATGAAGAAAGCAATCGTAGAGAGGCTGAAGAGAAAGTATAAGATCACGTGGTTTCCGGAGACCGGCAACGAGTATCCGATCCGCGTGTCGGTCATCAAGGATGTTTTTTTGCTTGGGATTGACTCTTCCGGTGAGTCTTTGCACAAGCGCGGCTACCGCAAACTGGTTGGCAAAGCGCCGATCAGCGAGACGCTGGCGGCTGCCCTGATCAGCCTGACACCGTGGAATGAGAGCCGTATTCTGGTCGATCCGTTCTGCGGCAGCGGCACGATCCCCATCGAGGCCGCGATGATCGGACGGAATATCGCGCCGGGAGCAAAGCGAGCTTTTCGCGCGGAACAGTATCGGGAGCGCCTTCCGGAGCAGCTGTGGAAAGCTGCGCGCGAGGAGGCGGAAGACGGAGTGCGCCGCGACGGAGCATTGTCAATTCAGGGGTACGACATCGACCGTGACGCCATCTCCATCGCCCGACAGAACGCGGCGGCGGCCGGCGTAGCGGACGATATTCATTTTCAGGTGCGCGCGATGAAGGAACTGCATCACCCGAAGAAGTTCGGTTTTCTGATCACCAATCCGCCGTACGGTGAGAGACTGGAGGACCGGAAGGATCTGCCGGAGCTGTACCGCCAGATCGGCGAGGCGTACCGTGGGCTTGACTCGTGGTCGATGTTCCTGATCACCTCGTATGAAGACGCGGAGCGGTATCTCGGGCGCAAGGCGGACCGGAACCGCAAGATTTACAACGGCATGATCAAGACATATTTCTACCAGTTCCTCGGGCCGAAGCCGCCGAAGGCGGCGCCTGCGGACAAAGGAGGTACCGCAAATGTCTGATGAGAGAGAGCGGATCGTATTTGCCACCGGCAACGCTCACAAAATGGTTGAGATCCGCGCAATCCTCGGTGACCGCTACGATGTCGTCTCCATGAAGGAGGCGGGGATTTCAGCGGATATCGTGGAGGATGGGGCGACATTTGAAGCCAACGCGCTGATCAAGGCGCGCGCAGTCAGCAGGATCGCGGGCTGCATGGCGATGGCTGACGACTCCGGGCTGGAGGTGGATTACCTCGGCGGAATGCCGGGAATTTACTCGGCGCGTTTCCTGGGCGAAAACACAAGTTACGATATCAAGAACCGGGTGATCATCGACATGGTCGCGAAGGCAAAGCCGGAGGAGCGCACCGCGCGCTTTGTGTGTGCGATCGCCTGCGCATGGCCGGACGGCCGGTCGGAGGTCGTGAGGGGTACGTTCGAGGGAGAGATCGCGAAGGCGCCGGCAGGACCGAACGGCTTCGGGTATGATCCCATTTTCCTTGTGCCGGAACTCGGCAAAACGAGCGCGGAGATCGCGCCGGAAGAGAAGAATGCGATCAGCCACCGCGGAAACGCGCTGCGGCTGATGCGCGCGAGATTGGAGCAGATTCATGAAAATCCTGGTAATCAGTGATACCCATGACCGCAGAGAGCCGATGGAACTGCTGCTCTCAACGAAGGATGCGAAGGATGCGGACTGGATCATCCACTGCGGAGATATCGGCTACGACGATGACTGGTTGCGCAACGCGTTTCACGGCGCGGTTACGATCGTGTCCGGGAACTGTGATTTTGGCTCGGATCTGCCGAGAGAAACCGTCGTGGAGAGGGACGGAACGCAGTTTTTCATCACGCACGGACACCGCTACCTGATGGGCGGTCTGGACCGCCTCGGCTACCGCGCGGAGGAGCTTGGGTGCAGCGTCGTGCTGTTCGGGCACACGCATTCGCCCCTCGTCACGGAAGAGGGCGGGATCCTTTTCGTCAACCCGGGAAGCCTGGCGCTTCCGAGACAGGCGAACCGCCGGAAAACGTATGCGGTGATCACGGGTGAGACGGACAACTGGAGGGCGGTCATAAGGGAGCTTCCGGAAGCGTGAGAGCAGACATTTTCGGAGGGCGTCGACATCGCCGGAAGAGCGATGAGAACGTACCGGCAATGGCCTGTTGTCAGAGAATGAATGAACAAACACATAGTGAAGCAAAAACAACTCCGGGAGGCTCGCCTTCCGGAGTTGTTGGTTAATCAGATTCGGTTGGTCAAGATCCTGTTATGCACAGGTATCATTTTGCGCCTTCCTCGGCCTTGGATTTCTCAAATTTTTCTTTGCATGTCTTGCAGACGTCGTTGCAGCCGTTCTCAAACGCGATATCTACGCAAGGCTTGCCTTCATTTTCTTCGGCATTTTTCTTTACAACATAGACTTTATTGCTGTTGTTGATGTGCTGGCAGTTTTCATAAAGATGATACTTCTTGCCGAATTCCGTGAAGTAAACTGCCTCCTCGGGAAGGGAAGCATCTGCATAGATGCCTTCCTGCTCAGCTTTCTGCTCCTCGGAGAGCGGATTCCACTCGATACCGACGAGACCGCCGATCAGAAGTGCGATGACACCGACTACAGTTGCGACGATCTTCGTCTTCTTGTCGGCATTCTTGTTGGTCAGCGTCAGGATGATGAACGGAAGGAACGCGGCAACGGTAACGATCAGACCCATGTTGTTCCAGATCCAGAACAGTGTTTTGTTCTTCTCGGAAGCGGGATCAATGTGGTTAGCCTGCTTCCACAGCAGGGAACCTGCAATTACGCAGATCAGATCGAGCACGAGCAGGATGCAGATCGCGACGAGGGTGTTCATGAAGGTGATCTCAATCTTCGCGAACAGAAGAAGAAGCGCAAGGATCTCAAATGCAATTGCGAAAACCCAGAGGATAATGGCGCCGACGCGTCTTCCGGTCGCATTGCCTTTGCTCTGTGCAGCTACGTACGTTTTCCCGCTTTCAGTGGTCGAGGCTTTTTTCTTTCTCGTCGACTCGGAAGCGGAGACAGTTTTCTTTTCAGCCATGTGGATACACTCCTTTTCACTGTTGTTTGGGCAACGGGGCGGGAAAACCGTGTCCGGCGCGATGCGCTGCCGGGCGGAAGGGTACGCCGTTCGGGTTGCCTATGAAAATATTATAAACGAATTTGAAAGCATTTTCAATTGAAAATCGGTGCATTTCGGACGGTTTTTTCGGCAAATGAAGGCGGGATGGTTTCCCGGCGAAAAACCTCGCAATCCTGCGTTATTTACGAAAAATAGGTGTTGACTTTTCCGTGTATTTATGGTATTTTGATTATCGTTTCTGATACGGGGTGTGGCTCAGTTTGGCTAGAGCACCTGATTTGGGATCAGGAGGTCGCAGGTTCAAATCCTGTCACCCCGATCCTAATACAAACCCTGTGTAACCGTGCGGGTGTAGTTCAATGGTAGAACACTAGCCTTCCAAGCTAGACACGTGGGTTCGATTCCCATCACCCGCTTTGTGCGAGCGGTGCAGGCACTGCTCGTATGTTTTTGCCTGTGTGCCAGTAGCTCAGCTGGATAGAGCAACGGCCTTCTAAGCCGTGTGTCGGGGGTTCGAATCCCTTCTGGCACATTTCCGGTTAAGGAAAAGTTTATATGGTGGGTATAGCGCAGCTGGTTAGCGCGCCAGATTGTGGCTCTGGAGGCCTTGGGTTCGAATCCCAATATCCACCCTGCGGAAGCCTTTCGGGAGACCGACGGGCTTTTCGTTTTTCTTTCGGAAAATGTTCCTGCATTTTCCACGGTCGGCGCAAGCCGGCGGCATCCTGGGCCATCGCCAAGCGGTAAGGCACAGGGTTTTGATCCCTGCATCCGCTGGTTCGAATCCAGCTGGCCCAGCGATCGAGGAGCGTCTCACGTTAACGTGGGGCGCTCCTTTTGTCAGTTTGCGAAAAAAAGAATGAAAAAAAGTGAAAATAGTAGTGCATTTTGCGGCTGAGTGTGGTATGATATGCCATGGAATGTAATTCGTATTTACATTTTCCGCACGAAAACCGTGTGGGCAAATAAAGATAAAGGAGAAAAAGAGTATGGGACTTATCAGCGCACTTGTTGGTTCTGCCGGCGGCGTACTGGCGGATCAGTGGAAGGAATTCTTCTATTGTGAGGCAATGCCTTTCGACGTATTGATGAAGAAGGGCGAGAAGGTTGTCGGAGGCCGCAGCTCCAACACCAAGGGTTCGGACAACATTATTTCGGCTGGTTCGAAGATCGCGGTGGCTGACGGCCAGTGTATGATCATCGTAGAGCAGGGCAAGATCGTTGAGGTCTGTGCAGAGCCCGGTGAGTTCATTTATGATACCTCGAGCGAGCCCAGCATTTTCTACGGCGGTCTCGGCAAGGGCATTCTGAATACCTTCAAGCAGATCGGTAAGCGTTTCACGTTCGGCGGTGACACCGGCAAGGATCAGAGAGTTTACTATTTCAATACCAAGGAATTGATGGACAACAAGTTCGGTACGAACAACCCGATTCCGTTCCGCGTATGCGACGCGCGTGTCAACCTTGACATCGACGTTGACCTTCGCCTGAACGGTGTGTATTCCTACCGTATCGCGGACCCGCTTCTGTTCTACACGAACGTTTGCGCGAATGTTCCGAACGAGTTCCGTCGTTCCGAGATCGATATGCAGCTCAAGACCGAGTTCGTGAGCGCTCTTCAGCCCGCACTTGCGAAGCTGTCCGCGCTTCAGATGCGTCCGAGCGACATCCCTGCTCATGCTGAGGAACTGTCCGAGGCGATGAACGAAGTACTCTCGAAGAAGTGGGGCGAGATCCGCGGTCTTGCAGTCGTCAATGTTGCCATGAACCCGATCACGCTGACTCCCGAGGATGCTGCAATGATCAAGGCTGCTCAGAAGACGGCTATGTACATGGATCCTTCCATCGCGATCGCTTCGCGTGTTGAGGCTACGAACACCGCTATGGTTGATGCTGCGAACAACGCCGGCGGCGCTGCTGTCGGTATGGTCGGCGTCGGCATGGTGAACCAGATGGGCGGCAACGATATCGCCAACCTGACGGCTCTGAACGCACAGAAGGCAGCTGCGGCTCCCGCAGCGACCTGGACTTGCTCGAACTGCGGCAACAAGGTTGATGAGAAGTTCGGTTTCTGCCCGCAGTGCGGCAACAAGAAGCCCGCTCCAGCCGGCACCTGGACCTGCAGCAACTGCGGCAATGCGGTAGACGGCAACTTCGCTTTCTGCCCGAACTGCGGTAACAAGAAGCCTGCTCCGGCTGCATGCGCAAACTGCGGCGCTCCGGCTCCGGACCCGGCTAACCCTCCGAAGTTCTGCCCGAACTGCGGCAAGCCGTTCTTTGGCTGATCACGGAGAAAGCAAAGTGTCGATGATCTTCCGTGACGGAGACATGGACACGGCATGCTTTCTGTGCAATGCTTGAGAAATGATTAACTGATCTTGCGGAAGCATCGATTGTTTCGGTGCTTCCGCAGATGTTTGAAAGAATTACAACGAACGTCAAAAAAATTGACGTTCGTTGTAAAAGATGATGCACACTCGCGCGCGAGGAAGACGGCTGCGCCGCTCGCGCTCGGCGCATAGTAAACTCACTTTGTTCGTTTACTATGAACGTCAAAAAAAACGACGTTCGTTGTAAAAGATGATAACCCGGAGGAAAATATGGACAACGTTCAGGGCTATAAATGCCTGTGCTGCGGATCGCCTCTTGTCTGGAATGCGGGGGAACAGATCTGGAAATGCACGTCCTGCGACAACACCTACAGCCTTGATACGCTGCAGGCGGCACAGCAGTCGCAGCAGTTTGCGGACGCACCGGTCGATAATATTAACTGGAACGAATACAACGTCAGCGAGACGATCAGTGATATGGTTTCCTACACGTGTCCTTCGTGCGGAGCCGAGATTGTCGTAGACGGTACGGTGGCGGCAAGCCGATGCCCGTACTGCGATAACGTAGCGATCATGCAGCCTCAGGTTACCGGCATGATCAAGCCTGACTACATCATTCCCTTCAGCAAGACGAAAGAGGATGCAAAGAAGGCGCTTCTGAAATTTTACGAGGGAAAGAAACTGCTTCCGGACCGGTTCTCCGAGGCAAACCATATGGATGAGATCACCGGCATTTACGTGCCGTTCTGGCTGTTCGACTGCGAGACCAGCGCGGATCTCACATTTGACGCCACAAATATTACAAAATGGCGTGATTCCTCATACGACAACACGAAGACCGACCACTATCTTCTGCAGAGAAGCGGAACGCTTCGCTTTGAGAAGGTTCCCGTGGACGGTTCCGTTCGCATGGATGATGCGTTTATGGATGCGATCGAGCCGTTTGACTACTCGGGACTGGTGCCGTTTAACCAGGCGTACCTTTCCGGCTTTGTGGCCAACAAGCCCGACGTCGATGTGAAGACCAGTCTGCCGCGTGCCAATGAGCGCGTGATCAACAGCACGGTGACGGCATTCCAGAGCACAGTCAACGGTTATGCAACGGTTCTTCCGAAGTCCCGCAGGGTTGAGGCGCATGAGGGAACCATCAAGTACGCGATGTTCCCGGTATGGCTTCTTACGACACGGTATCTCGACAAGGTGTACACCTTCGCGATGAACGGACAGACCGGCAAACTTGTCGGCACGCTTCCGGTCGATGAGGGCAAGTATAAGAAGTATATGTACACGCGTGCGGGAATCATCGCTGCGATCGTCATCGTTCTGACGGCGTTGATCGGAGGTGTGTTCCGATGAAGAAGAGAGTACTTGTAATTCTGTTATGCCTGATTACTGCGGTATTGATGACTTCATGGGTATCCGCCGATGAAAGTGATGCCAACTGCCGTGTGTTTGACGAGGCGAACAGACTGAATGATTCTGACGAATCGAAACTTCAGGAGCGGATTGAGGCGATTCGCGAAAAATACGGAATGGATGTTGTAATCCGTATTATCAACATGCCGGATCTTGCCTACGAATCCTTAGAGGCGTATACCGACGATTATTATAACATCGGGATTACCGGGAAATACCGGTTCGGTCAGGACGGCCTGCTTATTTTCATGAACATTGTGGCAGATGACGGTTCGCTTGATTATTGGTTTAACGGCTGTGACAAAGGTGCGGAGATATTTGATACATACTTTATCGAGTATGTAAAGGAACGTACGAATTTTGTAAGCGAGCTCCGTAAACACACGAACGAAGACAGTTACAAAGCTTTGGATATAGCTCTTGATAATGTCGAAAAATTCCTTGAACAGGCTGCAACCGGGGAGCCTTACAGTTATAACAACCCGGTTCCCAAGGAGCCTATGTCAAAGTTGAAATTCGTGATCCTTTCGGCGATTGAAGCCGGTATCGCACTGCTGTTCGGAAAGGGTTATGCAAGCAGACTCCGCGCCAGCATGAATACGGCGGTGAAGCGCACGGAGGCAACGGAGTATATTGACAAGGACAGTTTCTGCTTAACGAATTCCTCAGATATGTTCCTCTACTCCAACGTGACGAGAACGCCGATTCCGACAGAAACTTCCCGATCCTCGGGAGGCGGCGGGAGCAGTATTCACATGTCCGGCGGCCATTATCACAGCGGAGGCGGCGGACACGCATAAACGGCTGCTTTCGAGTTGTTTTTTACAAGACAGAAAGCGCAGGCTGTCAAGTTTCGACTTGATAACCTGCGCTTGTTTGTTCATTTTGCGATTGTCCGGAAAATACTGCACCTGACAGGACTTGAACCTGCACCCTCGCGGACTGGAACCTAAATCCAGCGTGTCTGCCAATTCCACCACAGGTGCGAAACTGCCGCAAATGCGGCTTCGATATTGTAGCATGTTGCCCGTGGAAAGTCAATTTTCCTTGACACGGATTGTCGTCGTATTGTATCATAGTTACATATCTTTTGCTTCCGGCGCGGTCTGCAGTGTTTCCTGCAGCGAGAGACAAGCGGAATTGGGGACGCTTGTTTTCGGGATTGCGCAGGAATTTCTTAACGCCGCTGTGCGGCGGTTCTCGTGGAAAGTGTCAGTGGAGGAGGTAGTTTATGGCGGGAAAGAAGATTGATTATTCGGCAATTACAAAAGAGATCACAGCGTATTCCGAACTGTGCGAGAATAACAGCAATATCGATCCTGCGCTGTACGAGCGCTATGACGTGAAGAGGGGACTTCGCGATCTAAACGGAAAGGGCGTGCTGACTGGACTTACGGAGATTTCGGAAATCCGCGCGACGGAGACCGTGGACGGGGAGAGCGTTCCCTGCCGAGGGTCTTTATTTTACAGAGGGTATAACGTGGAGGAACTGATCGGCGGCGCGAGAGCCGACGGACGATTCGGCTTCGAGGAGGTCGTGTACCTGTTATTGTTCGGCGAGCTTCCGAACCGCAGGGAACTCGATGAATTCTGCAAGGTCCTTGCAAAGTACCGTTCGCTTCCGTCGTCCTTCGTGCGCGACGTCATCATGAAGAAGCCGAGCTCGGACATGATGAACATGCTGTCGAAATGCGTCCTGACGCTGTATTCCTACGACACGAACGCGGACGATACGTCGCTCCCGAACGTGTTGCGGCAGTGCCTGCAGCTGATCTCCATGTTCCCTATGATCTCGGTTTACGGCTACATGGCGTATCAGTACTACAACAAGACAGGCGACCTGGTGATCCACAAGCCGAAGGCGAATCTTTCGATGGCGGAAAATATCCTCCACATGCTGCGTACGGACAGTAAGTACACGGAGCTGGAGGCGAAGGTTCTGGACGCGGCGCTCATTTTGCACGCGGAGCACGGCGGCGGCAACAACTCGACATTTACCACACATGTGGTCACCTCGTCCGGCACGGACACGTACTCGGCAGTGGCTGCGGCGCTCGGCTCGCTGAAGGGACCGAAGCACGGCGGCGCCAACCGTAAGGTCGTGCAGATGTTTGCCGACATGAAGGAGAAGGTGAACGACTGGACGGACGACAAGGAAGTCAGCGCATACCTGAAGGCGCTGCTTCACAAGGAAGCGTTTGACGGAGCGGGATTGATCTACGGCATCGGACACGCGATCTATTCAGTCTCCGATCCGCGCGCGGTGCTGTTCCGCACGTTCGTGGAGAAGCTTTCTGTGGAGAAGGGGAGAGAGGAAGAGTTCGCCTTGTATGCGAAGGTTGAGGAGCTTGCGCCGAAAATCATTGCCGAGGAGCGGAAAATGTACAAGGGCGTCAGTGCCAACGTGGATTTCTTCAGCGGCTTTGCCTACGACATGCTGAATCTGCCGCAGGATCTGTACACGCCGATCTTTGCGATTGCGCGAATCGCCGGCTGGAGCGCGCATCGCATGGAGGAGCTGATCAACACGAGCAAGATCATCCGCCCGGCGTACAAGAGCGTGTCGGCGGAGCGCGAGTACGTGCCGATGAGCGCGCGGTGAAAAGGCTGCCCGGTGAAGCGATAATTCGAAAAGGATCAAAAAAGGGGTTGTGCGAAAGACCGGATTGTTTTATAATGGACAATCGGTGATGAAATCGACAGCCCCTTTTTTACGGATTGTTCGAGGGCCGCAGCCGATAAGAGCGGGACAGACCGTGTCATTTACATTTTTCGGAGGAATCAAACCGAATGGATAGCAACAGCCTGATCAGCGTTATCATTCCTGTATATAACGTGAAGCCGTATCTGGCGGAGGCGCTGGACAGCGTTCTGGAACAGACATACAGGAATCTTGAGATCATAGTCGTGGAAAACGGTTCCGATGATGGTTCGGAGAAAATGTGTGATGACTACGGAAACAGGGATCCGCGTGTAAAAGTAATTCATCTGAGCAGCCGGGGATTGAGCCGAGCGAGAAACACCGGGCTCGATGCCGTAACCGGAGAGGCGGTTGCGTTTCTCGATTCGGATGACGCATATTATCCGGAGTACATCAGCGAGATGGTACAGGCGATGGTACGCACAAACGCGGATATAGTTATCTGTAAATCCAGGACGTACCACACGGACGGGAAAATGCTGGTGTCAACGCAAAAGCACGAGCCTTTGTACTTAAAGCCCGGCGTTTATACGAGAGAGGAAGCGCTCAATGCATTACTACTCGACGGTGAGATACGGCATGGGGTATGGAATAAACTGTATAAGAGGGAACTATGGGAGACTGTCCGTTTTCCGGAGGGAAGAGTGTACGAGGATGTGGCAACCACTTACCGCATTCTCGATAAATGCAACTCGGTCTGCCATTTGGACCTGGCGCTGTACAAGTACAGAAGGCGAAACGGGAGCATTACGTTCAGCAGTTCGTGGCAGTACTATGAAGACTTGCTGGAGGCGCACGCCGGCATAGAAGCGTACATTCTATCGAATGTACCGGAACTGTTCAGTGAAAGCCGGCTGATCAAATGGCGACGCTCGTATATCTCGGTTTTGATATCATTTTACGTCAAATGGTCGAGAAAAAAAGGGAAAACTGACAAAGCCCGATGCGAGAAGATCCGACGGAATATTATCGAAACCGGAAAAAAATACGGTGTGAAGGGAATCGGTTTTCGCACCCGGACAGCGTACTATATGTTGCGCTTCTGTCCGTGGTTATTCCACGTTGTCTATCCGTTATACAGGGCAGTCGTCTCAGTGAAAAAACGGATAATGAAAAAGCAGGCCGGAAAAAAGATTCCTGAATAACCGGCATACGGATTACCAGCGTTTCGGCAGATCCGGGCAGCTGTTGCGCGCAGTCGCTGCGCGGTAGAGCACAAAGCATCCGCACAGCCTGCACATTCCGCCGGACAGCTGAGGGCAGGTTTCGCAGACGGAAAGACGGTCCCGGTACACGTCGTCGGGCGTGCGGCGGGACGGTTCAATGGCGTCGATATACTCCTGAAGTTTTGCCATGACCTCTGCCTCGTTGAGACCTTCGATCAGGCATTTGCGGCAGGGAATCCGCGGAACGGAAGAGTTGCCTCCTGCGGGGGAACCATCGTTGATGTCACCGGCAGGAGAGAAGTCGGAATGTGGTGTTTTCATACTCGGGGTGTTGCCTCATTTTCCGAAGAATTACAGATTGTCTGAAAATGATTGCCGCCGGCAGGAGTCCCTGCCGACGGCATTGCTGTTTGTTTTACTTTGTGAAGGTCAGTACGACGACGCTGCACGGCGGCAGTGTGATCGTGCACTTCTTGCCGTCGAGCACGCAGTCCTTGTAAACCGTGTCTGCGACCTCGTCCGGATTCTCGAAGGAGTTGAACGCGCGCACATTGTCGGTCAGGATGCGGCCGGTCCAGCATTTGTAGGTCTTGTCGAAGTCCGTGTCGAGGCGGTACTTGTTCGTGAGACTTGCATTGGCGAGCGTCAATGTGAGGGAATCATCCTTGACGGAAGCGGAAACGCTGACCTCGGAGAAATCGCCGCCTTCGTGCTTGACGAAGGTGTCCTCAAGCTTGCTTTCTACAAGAGTAGAACCATGGTGAGGCTTGAACATGGAGAAGACGTAGTAGGTCGGCGTCTTGATCATTTTCGCGCCTTCCGTGAGCACTACGGACTGCAGAACGTTGACCACCTGCGCGATGTTGGCCATCGGGATGCGGTCCGCGCGGTTGTTGAAAATGTTGAGGTTGAGAGCGGCTACGATGGCGTCACGCATCGTGTTCTGCTGGTAGAGGAAGCCCGGATTGCTGCCCGGCTCAACATTGTACCAGCAGCCCCACTCGTCCACGACGAGACCGATCTTGTGCTCCGGATCATACTTGTCCATGATCGCAAGGTGCTTGTCGATGATGCCCTCGATGCGCAGCGTGTGGAAGATCGTCGAGCAGTAGTCCTCGTTCGTGAAGCCCGTCGCCGGTCCTTTGTTGTTCCAGTCACCATGGCAGATCGTGTAGTAATGCAGGGCGATGGCGTTGGTCAAGAACGGGTTCAGCATCTGCATGAACTTCTCGGTCCAGTTGTAGTCGTCGCCGTTCGGACCGCAGGCGATGCGGTAAAGGCGGTTGTCACCGTAGTTCTTCGCGAAGGAAGAGTAGCGGCGGTATTCGCTCGCATAGTACTCCGGTGTCATGTTGCCGCCGCAGCCCCAGTTCTCATTGCCGATGCCGAGATACTTCAGCTTCCAGGGCTCCTCACGGCCGTTTTTCTTTCGAAGGTCGGTCATCGGGGACACGTTCGAGGAGGTCATGTACTCAACCCACTCGGAGAGCTCACGCACCGTGCCGCTTCCGACGTTGCCGCAGATGTACGGCTCGCACTCGAGCTGACGGCAGAGCTCCATGAATTCATGCGTACCGAAACTGTTGTCCTCGGTCACGCCGCCCCAGTTTGTGTTGATCATCGTCGCGCGCTCGTCCTTCGCGCCGATGCCGTTCTTCCAGTGGTATTCGTCGGCAAAGCATCCGCCCGGCCAGCGCAGCACCGGGATTCCCATCTCCTTCAGCGCCGACACGACATCGTCCCGCATGCCCTCATGGTTCGGGATCGGCGAGTCCTTTGAGACGAACAGGCCGTTGTAGATGCAGCGTCCCAGATGCTCTGAAAAATGACCGTAAATCTCCTTGTTGATCACGGCCCCCTGTTTCTTTGTACGGATCGATAATTTCTTGTGTATCACGCGTTTTCCTCCTTTGTTTAGCAAAGTGAACGGAAGGGAGTCTTGCAGAATACTTCCGTTCCCGTACGGGCCAATCCCGTCTCCTTACAGAATACCGTATTCGACGGAAAATGACAATTGATTTTTCATCATTTTTCGCGTCGGAGCATGGGTTATTTTGGCTTTTGCAAGGCGCGGAAATGACAGCTTATCCGACGCCGTCGAAAAGTTGCGAAAATGTGTCGGAAAATGTGGAAAAACGCTATGTTCGGTTGTTTTTTCTCCCTGATTATGCTATAATTTTCGAACAATGACGGAATCGGAAAAACGTCTTGTGCGGCGCTGCGGAACGCGGACATTCGAAGCGGACCGAAGCGGCGGAGAGTTTCGGGAGGTGCGACATGGCATTGGTGTACGTAATGTTTGCAGACGGTGTGGAGGAGATAGAGGCACTGACGGCTGTCGATGTGCTCCGCAGAGGCGGACAGGACGTAGTGATGGTGTCGGTGACGGGAAGACGGCTGATCTACGGCTCCCACGGAATCGAATTCGCGACGGACCGGCACTTTGAGGAGTGCGATTTCTCGCAGGGAGACATGCTTGTGCTGCCGGGCGGCGGCAAGGGAACGCAGATGCTTCTGGCGCACGACGGTCTGCGGGAACTCCTTCGGGAGTATGCGGCGGAGGACCGCTACATCGGGGCAATCTGCGCGGCACCGAGCGTGCTCGGGCAGAACGGGCTTCTGAACGGACGGCGGGCGACCTGCTATCCGGGATTCGAGGAGAAACTCGAGGGCGCGACCGTGACCGGAGAATCCGTTACGGTGGACGGAAAGATCATCACCGGCAAGGGGATGGGCGTGTCGAACGAATTCGCGATCGAACTTCTGCGGGCGCTGAACCCGGAGGAGGCCGACAGAGTGGCAAGGACGATCCAGATGCCGGTCTGAACGGCTGCGGCATCAACGGAAGAGCCGGAAGGATCGGAAGACAGACATTTTCAGAGAGACGTGCCGTAAGGGGTTGCGGTACGGGCGGCGAGGAAACGCCGGAGAGAGATTTGCAGGCCGTCTGCGCGGACGGCTTTTGATAAAAGAGAACGCCGTGAGGCGGCCGGGAGGAAGGTATGGAAGATAACAGAGGAACGGGGAGAACGGATCAGGAGAGAATACGGGAACTGGAGCAGGAGCTGGAGCAGCAGAAGGCCAAGTACCGCATCATCAGCGGTATGGTGCAGTGCGGCCTGTGGGAGTACGGCCTTTCGACGGGAGAGCTCGTGCAGAGCCGTCGTGTCGAGGGGATGGCGCCGAGCGATCGCCTGCGCATCCCGGATTTCCGGCATACGATGAGCGAGAGCGGGCTGATCGCGAAGGAGGACATGGAGGTGTTCTCCGCGCTGTGCGACAGCATGGAGCACGGTGACGAGGCATTTTCCTATGATCTGCGCGCGTATGTCGACGAGAAGACGCGCATCTGGCTCCGCTACGAGGGCTACACGGTTTACGCCGACAACGGCGCGCCGGTGAAGGTGATCGGGCGCACGCTCAACGTGAGCGACGAGAAGGAAGAGGAAAATGTCGTCATCCGGGAGTCGGAGACCGATCCCGTGACAGGACTTTATACGCAGATGTCCCTGCAGGAGGTGCTGGAGGACATCATCCGCACGAGCGGGGAGAAGGAGCGGTTTGCGCTGTTCGTGCTGGACATCGATGATTTTACGTCGATCACGGGCGAGTGGGGACACGCGTACGGCGATTACGTGCTGGAGAAACTGGCGAAGGGCATGCTGTCCGTGTTCATGGACAGCGATGCGATGGCGAGGATCGAGGACGATCTGTTCGTCATGATCAAGACCGGCGTCAAGGGACCGGCCGATGTGTATTCCGTGGCGCGCGCGGTCGCGAAGGCGGCGGAGCGGATTGACCTGAAGAAGGGCAATACGCTCAAGGTGAGCATGGGCGTGTCGATCTTCCCGCTGGACGGACGCGATTACACGAGTCTGTACCGCAAGGCCGTCATAGCGATGGAGGAGACGAAGAAGAATCCGGCGTCCGTGTGCACGATGTACGAGGAGGCGCTGAGCATTCACCAGCAGTACCGCCCGAAGAGAGAGGCGGCGCCGCAGCCGCAGCGGACGGAGGCGCAGAAGGTTGTTGCCGCGCAGCAGAGTTCGAAGTACGGCCCTGTCGAGAAATACATCGTCAACAAGACGTTCGATATGCTTGCCGGCAGCGGCACGGGAGCCGAGGAGGTCGTGCAGATCTTCGAGGAGATCGGCAAGTATTACAAGTACCGCCGCATCTACACGATCCAGTACGATGTTCGCAAGCAGCTTGCCAAAGTGCGCTACGACTGGGAGTCGGAGAAAAACCCGTTCTACCCACAGTTCGATCGCGCCGTTAGGGAGAACTATGACTCCATCCGCGCGCGGTTTGCCAACGATCGTCTGTTCCTGTCTCTGAACACGGCGCAGCTCGGGATCGTGATGCCGGAGGAGATCCGGAGCCTGTATGGCAATTCCTCGCTGTTCCAGTATGTGATCATCGACAACGACGAGACATTTGCCTGCATCTGCTTCGAGAAGGAGGCGGACCGCAGCTGGAGCAAGGAGGAGCAGGACGTCCTGATCAACCTCTCCAAACTTCTTGCCATCTACATCGAGCGGGCGCGCACGAAGGAGATGCTCGCCGATGAACTGAAATATACGCACGCCATCATCGAGAACCAGCAGATCACCAGCTACGCGGTGATCCCGGAGACGATGGAGCTGGTGTACGTCGGCGATTATACCGGACGCCAGTATCCGCTCGCGCATTCCGGCGAGCACTGCTACTCGGCGATCATGGGACGCAGCTCGATCTGCCAGAACTGTCCGGTTGCCGCTCTCGGTGAGCGAGACAAGGTGCACACGACCGAGACGTACTACACGAAGCAGAAGCGCTGGATCAGCACGACAGCGTCGCGCGTGACCGGCGAGGACGGCGAGAAACAGTGCCTTGTGTGCTGGTCTGACGTCACGGAGTTCGTGGAGCGCGTGCGCTCGAAGGATGCGCTCACGGGACAGCTTACAGCCGAGAAATTCGAGTCGGATGCGATCCGCTACATCTCGGAGCATCCCCGCGCAAGCCGTTGCATGGCGTACTTCAGCTTCCCGCAGTTCCACGATCTGAACGAGGTTTGGGGCTACCAGGTCTGCAATGAGCTGCTTCGCGTTTTCGCGACGACGGTTTCCGCCATGCTTCGGACGGACGAACTTCTTGCTCGTATCAGCGGCGCGGACTTCGTCATGATGATGGACTACGAGGATCGCGAGCGCACGCAGGCGCGTGTCGAGATGATCCTGCAGAGCGCGCACACCTCGGTGCTCCGTCTGTACCCCGATCTGCAGCTCAACGTGTGGTGCGGTCTGTATCGCTTCCAGAACAAGGAGGATACGGTGCCTGCAGCGGTCGAGAAGGCCAACCGCGCGCGCAAGGCGATCGGCAGCATGAACAGCATCGCGACGATCGCGGTCAACTACGAGGCGGGCGATACGGAGCAGAAGAACAGTTTCCGCGCATTTGTCGAGAACTCGATGCGCGACGCTCTCACGAACCGCGAGTTCAAGGTGTTCTTCCAGCCGAAGCGCGATCCCGCGACGGACAAGGTCATCGGAGCGGAGGCGCTGGTGCGCTGGATTACCTCCGAGGGACAGGTGCTCGAGCCCGGCTCGTTCATGCCGATCTTCGAGGAGAACGGCTTCGTAACGGAGCTGGATTACTACGTGCACAAGGAGACGTTCCGCCTCGTCCGCGAGTGGCTGGAGAACGGTGTCAATCCGCCGGTCATTTCGCTCGGAAGTTCGTGGCAGTACATGTTCAGCGCGGACTTTGTGAACCGTATCAACTTCCTTCTGCAGCGCTACAACGTGCCGGCTGACCGGATCGAGCTGGTGATCCCGGACGGCATGAGCGAGGCAAACATGAATTCCGTCATGGAGGTTCTGACGGAGCTGCAGGGCATCGGGTTCGTCGTGGATATCGACAGCTATCTCGCAAAATGCTCACTGCAGTCGCGCAAGAGCGAGCTGCCGGCGAACTACATCAAGCAGAATCCGGAGCTTGCGAGCCGGATTGCCGCGCTCGAGCGTAAGCGCCTGAGCGGACCGATGGCGCCGGAGGATTTCACTAACCTGATCTCCTGATCGTTTTGCGGTATGATACGTGTTCTTTGCATGACCGTGCAAATGCGGGAGAATCTGCGGATAGCACCGGGATTTTCCGCTTAAATGCATTTTTCGCGCAAATAAAGCACTTTCTTCAAGAATTCCTTGATTTGCATATAAGGTTGTGTTATACTATACACTCGTTGAATTTCGTAGATTTTTAACAGGATGAACCGATACTAAGGAGGAAATACCGCAATGGGTTTTCAGGTTGAAGATTTGGGCAAGAATATGATGAAGCTCGTGATCGAGTCGACTCCGGAGGAGTTCGAGGCGGCCGTGAAGAAGGCTTACGAGAAGAACAAGAATAAGCTGAACATTCAGGGCTTCCGCAAGGGCAAGGCGCCGTATGCCATCGTAGTGAAGATGTACGGCAAGGAGATCTTCTACGAGGATGCCGCGAACATCATCATCCCCGATGCGTATGAGGCAGCTGCGAAGGAGTGCGGCTTTGAGATCGTTTCGAGACCGGAGATCGACGTGACGCAGATCGGCGGCGACCAGCCGTTCGTATTTACCGCGACGGTTGCCAAGAAGCCGGAAGTTACGCTCGGCGAGTACAAGGGCCTTGAGGTAGCGAAGACGGAGATCGCTGCTACCGACGAGGAGATCGACGCTGAGATCAAGAAGGAGCAGGAGAAGAACGCGAAGGAGATCAACATCGAGGATCGCGCGATCGAGGAAGGCGACACCGCCACTATCGATTACGAGGGCTTCGTGGACGGCGTTGCGTTCGAGGGCGGCAAGGGTGAGAACCATCCGCTTGTGATCGGCTCCCACAGCTTTATCCCGGGCTTTGAGGAAGGTTTGATCGGAAAGAAACTCGGCGAGGAGTGCGATGTCGAGGTAACGTTCCCTGAGGAGTACCACGCAGCGGAGCTTGCAGGCAAGGCTGCAGTGTTCAAATGCAAGGTCAACAAGATCACGGCGAAGGAGCTTCCGGAGATCGATGACGAGTTCGCATCCGAGGTTTCCGATTACGATACGCTTGCAGAGTACCGCGAGAGCATCGCGAAGACGATCTGCGAGAAGAAGGAAGCCGACGCGAAGACCGAGCGCGAGAATGAGCTTGTGAAGAAGGCGATCGAGAATGCGACGATGGAGATTCCGGATGCCATGATCGATGCATCGGCACGTCAGATGGGCGAGGAGTTCGCACAGCGGCTGCAGATGCAGGGCATGAACATCGGACAGTATTTCCAGTACACCGGCCTTACCGCTGAGAAGTACCTGGAGACGCTGAAGCCGCAGGCGAAGAACCGCATCGAGACGAGACTTGTCCTTGAGGCGATCGCAAAGGCAGAGAACCTTGAGATCTCCGAGGAGGAAGTCGATGCCGAGATGCAGAAGATGGCTGACCAGTATTCGATGGAGCTTGCCAAGGTTAAGGAGATCTTCGGTGATGAGGAACTCGAGCAGCTGAAGCAGGATCTCGCCGTTCAGAAGGCGATCACGGTGCTGGTTGACAACGCGAAGGAAGTCTGATCCCGTTCCTGAGCGGAGTTCGAGAACTATACAGAGATTTCGATGGCCCGATCCCGGTCGGGCCATCATTGAAAGAGAGGGTAATTATGAGTTTGGTACCGTATGTCATTGAACAGTCCAGCAGGGGTGAGCGTTCGTATGATATCTATTCGCGTCTTTTGAAGGACCGCATCATTTTCCTCGGGGAGGAAGTCAATGAGGTGACGGCAAGCCTTGTCGTCGCGCAGCTTCTCTTCCTGGAGTCGGAAGATCCGAGCAAGGATATCTGCCTCTACATCAACAGCCCCGGCGGTTCGGTTACCGCAGGCCTCGCGATCTATGACACGATGCGCTACATCAAGTGCGATGTCTCGACGATCTGCATCGGCATGGCGGCCAGCATGGGAGCATTCCTTCTGGCAGGCGGCACGAAGGGCAAGAGATATGCGCTTCCCAACGCGGAGATCATGATCCATCAGCCTCTCGGCGGGGTGCAGGGTCAGGCCACGGAGATCGAGATTGCGGCCAAACACATTTTGCAGACGAAAGAGAAGCTCAACCGCATGCTTGCCGAGAACTGCGACAAGCCGTTTGAGACGGTTGCGGCGGACACTGACCGTGACAACTGGATGACGGCGGAGGAAGCGAAAGATTACGGCCTGATCGATAAGGTCATTGTCAGCCGATAAACGGAGGATATCATGGCGAGAACCACAGGAACCAGACTTCACCACTGTTCCTTCTGCGGACGGTCGGAGAGGGATGTGAGCAAGCTGATCGGCGGTACGGTCGGCGATGTGTATATCTGTGACCGATGCATCGACCAATGCTATGAGATCATGTACGACACCGCATCGAGTGAGGATGAAGAGCTTCGAGCTCTCGCGGAGACTCGCGCGGGTATCAACCTCGTCACTCCGAAGGAGATGAAGGAGTTCCTTGACGAGTACGTCGTGGGGCAGGACGAGGCGAAGCGCATGCTTTCGGTTGCCGTGTACAACCATTACAAACGAATACTGGCAGGCAAGGATTCGGAAGTCGATATTCAGAAGAGCAACATTCTGATGATCGGACCGACCGGTTCCGGCAAGACGTATCTCGCGCAGAATCTCGCGAAGAAACTGAGCGTGCCGTTCGCGATCGCGGACGCCACGACGCTCACCGAGGCCGGATATGTCGGTGAGGATGTCGAGAACATCCTTCTGAAACTGATCATTGCCGCGGATTACGATATCGAACGTGCCAAGTACGGCATCGTCTATCTCGATGAGATCGACAAGATCTCGAAGAAGTCGGAAAATGTGTCCATCACCCGCGACGTGTCCGGTGAGGGTGTGCAGCAGGCGCTTCTCAAGATTGTGGAAGGCACTGAGGCCAGCGTACCTCCGCAGGGCGGACGGAAACATCCGCAGCAGGAGATGTACCACATTGACACGACGAACATTCTGTTTATCTGCGGCGGTGCCTTTGACGGGCTCGAGAAGATCATTGAGAACCGCATCGGCCAGAAGCAGATCGGATTTAACGCCGAGCTGGCGGCCACGCCGGAGGAGCAGAACATCGGTGAGATTTTCCGCCAGGTGCTTCCGCAGGACCTCGTCAAATTCGGCCTGATCCCGGAGTTCGTCGGACGTGTACCGGTGACGGTGTCGCTCGACCTGCTGACGGAAGATGATCTTGTCCGGATCCTGAGTGAGCCGAAGAATTCGCTCACGAAGCAGTACGGCAAGTTGTTTGAACTCGACGGTGTCGCTCTGGAGTTCGAGGATGAGGCGCTTCGCGTGATCGCGAAGAAGTCCGAGGAGCGCAAGACCGGTGCCCGTGGACTTCGTTCCATCATGGAGTCCATCATGATGAACACGATGTACCGTATTCCTTCCGAGAAGGACGTTGTGCGCTGCATCATCACGAAGGAAGCCGCGATGGGCGAGGAAGAGCCCGTGCTGATCCGCGACGAGAGTTTTGCCGGCGAAGTTGCCGAGACGCTGACCGGGGAAGAGCACAATCAGGGTGCTTAAATACGATATTTTCATGGCGGGGAGCGATGCTGCCCGCCGATTTTTCCTATTTGGGAGGGGTTATGCCGAACAATGAGAAGAACGATGCGAAGCCGATTCGCGTGAGGGACAATGAGGACGATATGTTTGATATGCTGCAGGATTCTTTCGATGAGAGAGAGCAGACGGAATCGCTGCGCATGATCGTGATCCCGCAGAACAATAAAGTCATTTTCAACGAGATGGTCGCGGCGATCGAACTGCCCGAGGGCCCTGTCGTCGATGCGGTCAAGGATGCGATGCTGAAGCACGAGCGGCTGTTCCTGGTGCTCCGCGTTGATCTGCAGGACGAGACGATGTCGACCAATCTGTCCGAGTACCACGAGATGGGCAGCATTGTGGATATCCGCCAGATCATGAAATCGCCGAGCGGCGCCATGCGAGCGTTTGTGTGCGGAATGAACCGCGGTTCGCTGACGGCGATCCGCAAGATCGGCGGCGTGCTGTACGGCGATGTCGAGGAGATGCCGATGGAGGTCATCCCGATGCGCCGCGTGGAGCAGGAGGCGCTGCATCGCGCGCTGCAGGACCTGATCGAGAGATTTTTCGAAGTCGCCGACAAGAGAATACCCGAGGAAGTGTTCAAGCGGCTGCAGGGAATCCGTGACCTCGACCGGCTCGTGAACCAGACGATGATCCTGATGCCGATCCCGGTGGAACTGCGGCAGGCGCTTTTAGAGGCGAAAAATAACATCGAGCAGTACCAGACGCTTTCCCACATTCTGGCCAACGAGACGGAGGTCATGCGGATCCGCCGCCAACTGAAGGAGAAGGTGCAGGAGGAACTCGACAAGAACCAGAGAGACTACATTTTACGCGAGCAGATGAAAGTGATCCGCTCGGAACTCGGCGAGAACAGCGACCGCGACGGGTCGGAGTTTCTGGAACGTCTGGAGGCCCTGGAGGCGTCCGAGACCGTGAAGGAAGCGATCCGCAAGGAGATCAAGCGGTTCTCGATGCTCGGCAGCAACACGAGCGAGAGCGCGACGAGCCGCGATTATATTGAGACACTTCTCACGGTGCCGTGGGATCATGTGAGCGAGGACAACGAAAACCTGCTGTCCGCGAAGGAAATCCTGGAGCGTGACCATTACGGACTCAAGGACGTGAAGGAGCGCGTGACGGAGTTTTTGGCCGTGCACATGCACGCGAAGCAGGCAGACTCGCCGATCCTGTGTCTGGTGGGACCTCCCGGAACCGGCAAGACATCGATCGCGAAAAGCATTGCGGAGGCCATGAACCGCCAGTATGTGCGCGTCTGCCTCGGCGGCGTGAGCGATGAGGCGGAGATCCGCGGTCACCGCAGGACGTACGTCGCATCCCTGCCGGGACGCATCATTCAGGCGATGATCCAGGCGGGAACAGCCAATCCGCTGATGCTTCTCGATGAGGTGGACAAGCTCGGTAGCGACTACAAGGGCGACCCGTCCTCGGCGCTTCTGGAGGTGCTGGACAGCGCGCAGAACAACCGCTTTGTCGATCATTATATCGAGATCCCGGTCGATATGAGCCGCGTGATGTTCATCGCGACGGCCAACACGACCGAGACGATCCCGCGACCGCTTCTGGACCGTATGGAGATCATTGAGATCAACAGCTACTTAAAGACCGAGAAGCATCATATCGCGAAGGAGCATCTGATCCCGAAGCAGATGAAGCGTCACAGCCTGACGGGCGGACAGATCGGCTGGAGCGACAAGGCGATCGACGATATCATCGAGTTTTACACGAGGGAAGCCGGCGTACGCGAGCTGGAGCGCATGATTGGCAAGATCTGCCGCAAGGTGGTTCTGGCGATCACCGAGGCGGAGTCGGAGGGCAGAAAGCCCGCCAAAGCGAGCATCACCGGGCGGAACCTCACCGACTATCTCGGAAGACACCGTTTCCTTCCGGAGGACAAGGTCGGCAAGGCAACCGTTGGCGTCGTGCGCGGTCTCGCGTGGACGGCGGTCGGCGGTGCTACGATGGAGATCGAAGTCAACATCCTGCCGGGCGGCGGCAAGCTGGAGCTTACCGGCAACATCGGCAATGTCATGAGGGAGTCCGCCATCGCCGGCATCAACTACATCCGGTCTCTGATCGGCAGCAAGCTGGCGGAAGGATTTTTCGATAAGAACAGTATTCACATTCACATCCCCGAGGGTGCGGTGCCGAAGGACGGTCCGTCTGCCGGCATCACGATGGCGACCGCGGTGTACTCCGCGATCACGGGCAAACCGGTCGCCGCCGACGTGGCCATGACAGGCGAGATCACGCTCCGCGGACGCGTGCTTCCGATCGGCGGTCTGCGCGAGAAGCTGCTCGCGGCGAAGAGCGTTGGCGTGCACAAGGTGCTGATCCCTTTTGCCAACAAGGAATCGCTGTCGGAGATCCCTGAGGAAGTGACGGAGGGCATGGAGATCTGCCCGGTGAAGACTATGGAGGACGTGCTCCGGGAGGCGATAGTAACGAAGTGAACATCAACAAAGCGGAGCTGCAGACGGTGTGCGGGATCACGAGCAAACTGCCGGTGAACGCACTCCCGGAATTCGCCTTTGCGGGGCGTTCCAACGTCGGCAAATCCTCTCTGATCAATGCGCTTGTCAACCGCAAGGCACTCGCGAGGACCTCCTCGCAGCCCGGCAAGACGCAGACCATCAATTTCTATCTCCTGAACGACGCGCTGTACTTCGTCGACCTGCCCGGCTACGGGTACGCCAAGGTGACGAAGGAGCTTGTCGCAAAATGGGGCCGCATGATCGAGCGGTATCTGATCACGAGCAAACAGCTGCGCAGGATTTTCCTGCTTGTCGATATCCGCCATGAGCCGACCGACAACGACAAGGCGATGTACGCCTGGATTGTTGACCGGGGGATTCAGCCGGTGGTGATCGCCACGAAGCTCGACAAGATCAACCGCAGTCAGCGTGACCGGCAGCTCGCGATGATCCGCAGGACGCTTGGCATGGCGCAGGAGGATGTGCTCATCCCGTGTTCCGCTCTGTCGAAGCAGGGGATCGAAGAGCTGTGGGGAATCATGGAAGAGTGTCTGTCAACCGAACAGGAATAAAAAAATCGCCGCTTTCATGCGGCGATTTTTATATCGGTTTGTATTCGTCCGGCTGTGTCTGCTCGGTCGGCGCGGCCTCCTCGTTATCCCCGAGGAGAGAGTTGAGAATGTACGCGTACACGTCCGCGTTGTTCTTGCGCCAGTTGCGGCAGATCGTCTCCGCGTTCTCGCGGGAGGGCACGGTGAGGTGGATCTCAATCACCGTCGCGTCGCGCTCCAGCACTTTCAATTCGACGCTGTACTCGCCCTTGCGCGCCTCATAGTAGTCGGCTACGTTCGAGGATTCCTCGCGCAGCGCGTACTGCTGTTCGCTTAAGTACATGTCGATGTCATCGCGGATATTGCGGGAAATGTTCTTGTAGAAGAAGGAGAGTGCCTCATGCCCATCCGGCGTGATCCGGTAGAACGCGGCGTTGCGCTTCTGCTCAAGCAAAATGTAACCGTCATCGACCAGTTCGGCGAGCACCTGCTGTACGGTAAAGTAGTTCGCGTACTCCCGCTCGGTGATGATGGAGACAACCTGCGTGTTCGTCATCGGAAAATCCACTCGATCGAGGATGTACAAGACGATCAGTTTGTAGAGCATCAATGTTTCGGGGGGCATGGAGATTCCTTTCGATAAAAAGCGGTGTGGCAAACCACACCGCTTTATCATGGTCAGTCTGTTCGGTCGTTCTCGCGGGTTTCTGTCACTTCGCTGTTGCGGCATGACCGCAGCGGTTGTGATCCGCAAGTCGGACAATGTTCACTGCGGCAGACGGGATTACTCGGTAGCGGAAGGAGTGGGCGCTGCGGTCGTCATGCCGAGGCTTGCCTTGAGGGCTTCCAGTTCCTTGTCGACATCCGGGTTCTGCTCGTACTTGGCAGTGAGATCGCGGATCGTGCTGCCCGGGCGCTGAGCGTTGAGCTCTGCCTCAGCCTGAGCCTTGTCGAGCTTCTTGTTCGCAAGAGCCTCAAGACGCTCGAAGCTTGCGATGGAGTCGTTCGCACCGGACACATCGGAGGTCATCTTGTTGATCTTCTCCTGAGCGTTTGCAACGGCGATCTTCGACTTGATGGTCTCGCGGCGGCTCTCCAGCTCCTCGATGTCGTGCGTCAGCTTCGCATGCATGTCGCGCATCTTCTGAGCGTTGTCGGCAGCAACCGTGTAATTATCCTGAAGACCTGCGAGCTTCGCAGTCAACTTAGCCTTCTCAGCGAGGAACTTCTTCGCATCTTCCTCGTTGCCGGCCTCAAGAGCCTTGATGGCATAGTTCTGCATCTTCGCAATGTCGTTCTCACATGCTGTCAGGTCGCGCTTGCAGGATTTCTCCTGAGCCATAACGCCGGCTGTCTCAGACTTAACTTTCGCAAGGTCAGCGTTGAGGTTGCGCAGGCACTGGTCAATCATCTTCTCCGGATCTTCCATCTTATCCAACATGGCATTGATGTTGGATGCCATGATATCCTTGAATCTGGTCAGAATACCCATTTCTAAATCCTCCATATGATTATTCGGAAAATGTGCGCGGCTATACGCGCCTACAAAGGCATTCTATTACATTTCCGTGACTTCGTCAAGAAAATATTGCGGCTGTGCGACTTATGAATTATAATGAAACAGCGCGTAAAATCAATCGATTGGAAGGAACGACTATGTGGATTGCCGATGGCTGGACCGATTATGAGGTCCTCGATGCAAGTGACCGCGAAAAATTAGAGCGATGGGGCAAATTTATCCTTGTTCGCCCGGATCCGCAGGTGCTGTGGAAGACGGAGCGGACAAACCCGGGCTGGAAGAGGCCGAACGCCCATTATCACCGCAGCCGGAGCGGCGGCGGAGAGTGGGAGTTTTTCGACCTTCCGCAGGTGTGGCAGATCGGATACAAGGGGCTTTCGTTCCGCTTGCAGCCGTTCGCGTTCAAGCACACCGGACTGTTCCCGGAGCAGGCGGTCAATTGGGACTGGTTCTCCGGGCTGATCCGCGCGAGACGGGCTCAGCAGCCCGACCGGCCGGTGCGCGTTCTCAATCTCTTCGCGTACACGGGCGGCGCGACGCTCGCGGCGGCGCAGGCGGGAGCGCAGGTGACCCACGTGGATGCCTCGAAGGGCATGGTGACCTGGGCGAAGGAAAATGCCGCAGCCAGCGGGCTTGCGGATGCTCCGATCCGGTGGCTTGTCGATGACTGCCGCAAGTTCGTCGAGCGGGAGCTACGACGCGGCAGCCGCTACGACGCGGTCATCATGGATCCGCCTTCCTACGGGAGAGGCCCGAAGGGGGAGACCTGGGTCATAGAGGACTCCATCTATGATTTTGTGAAACTGACAGCCGAGGTTCTTTCGGACGATCCGCTGTTCTTCCTGGTGAATTCCTATACAACCGGCCTTCAGCCGGCGATGATGGCGTATATTCTCGGTACCGTGCTGACGCCGAAACTCGGCGGGAACGTACACGCCGACGAGATCGGACTTCCGGTGACGCAGAGCGGCCTTGTGCTGCCGTGCGGCGCCGCCGCGAGATGGCAGAGATGATGCAGCCGCAGAGCGGACCTGCGCTGCCGCGGAAGGCAGGGTGATGCGGGCGCAGAGCGGACCGGCGTCGCCGCGAGATCGCAGTAACGACACGGCAGAAGCCATGATAAGGAGGAGTCAGTAGTTGAACAGAACGATGCTACGGCTGATGCCGTATTTTGTGCTGGTGCTGTGCCTGGCGGCGATCGGCATTTTCCTCTTCTCGAGAGGCAATAATACCGGCGGGAAGGCGAAATATACATCGGGCGTCACGGATCTGGAGCTCGACGGAACCGCATACACGATGGTCAACGATATCCTTGCGGAGTCGTATGTCGGCTCGAAGGTGAAATCCGTGGTGGGCGCGCAATCCGGAAAACAGGCCGGCGTCATCAAAACGATGGCCGTGTTCACGGTTGCGAAACTGTTCCGCGTTGAGGGCGACGAGAACGGACGCTATCTGATTGACAATCTCGGGCGTCTGTACGCGCGTTCGGACATCGCCGAAGAGTTGAAGCGCAGGCTTGCGACGGACGACGGTCTGCCTGTGAGAAAGATTGTCACGTCGGCTCACAGCCCGCTGTCGGCCCGTGACCTTTCGGCGGAGGAGATCGGAATGCTGACCGAACTGCAGAAAAACGGCGGCGAGGAGACGACGATCAAAGACGTTTCCTTTGTCACGGACTATTCCAACCGGCGTGAGATCTTCGCATTCACGGAGGACGGTCTTCTTTATAAGGTAGTGACGGAGCTGTTTCTGTATCGGGGGAGCGTGTATCTGACGACCGGATTCGAGGGAGACAAGAACACTGCGAAGGAGCAGAAACTGACCGGAGTGAAGCTTCCGGAGGAGTGGCAGTCCCATTTTGCGGAGTACTGGAAGTGATACAAAATATATCAGTAAAATAATAGAGGAGAGTATGAAAAATATCATGTGTGTCTTCGGAACCCGTCCGGAGGCGATTAAAGTCTGCCCTTTGATCCTCGAGTTGAAGAAGAGAGAGGGCCTTCATGTTACGGTATGTGTGACGGCTCAGCATCGACAGATGCTGGACCAGGTTCTTGATACATTTCAGATCGTTCCCGATTATGATCTCAATATCATGCAGGAGCGTCAGACACTCTTTGATATCACCCAATCAATCCTGACATTGTTACGCGGCGTTCTGGAGAAGGAAAAACCGGACGTCGTTTTAGTGCATGGCGATACCAGCACGGCATTTGCGGCTGCGCTCGCCTGCTTCTATATGCAGATTCCCGTAGGACACGTGGAGGCCGGACTCCGGACCTATGACATTTACAGTCCGTTTCCCGAGGAGTTTAACCGGGAGGCGGTCGGCATCATAGCCCGGTATAATTTTGCTCCGACAACGCGTAGCCGGGACAATCTCCTTCGGGAGGGCAAGAAGGCAGAGACGATCTTCGTGACCGGCAACACGGTGATCGATGCCATGCGTCACACCGTGCGGGAGGATTATACCCACCCTGAACTGGACTGGGTGGGAGACAGCAAACTGATCTTTATCACGGCGCACCGGAGGGAAAACCTCGGCGAACCGATGCACCACATGTTTCGCGCGATCCGGAGGGTTCTGGAGGAGCATCCGGACTGCAAGGCAATCTACCCGATCCACATGAATCCGGCCGTTCGCCGCGTGGCGGAGGAGGAGCTGGCCGGATGTGACCGGATCCATATCATCGAACCGATCGAAGTGTTTGACTGCCACAACTTTGAGGCACGCTCCTACCTGTGCCTCACCGACTCCGGCGGAATTCAGGAGGAATGTCCGAGCTACGGAGTGCCGGTCCTGGTGATGCGTGACACGACGGAGAGACCGGAGGGACTGGATGCAGGTACACTGAGACTGGTAGGAACAGACGAAGCGCGTATTTACAATACATTTAAACTGCTCCTGGAGGACAGGGAAGAGTACAAGAGCATGTCCAACGCCTGCAATCCGTACGGCGACGGTCATGCGTGCGAAAGGATTGCCGACATCCTGGAGGGGAAGGAATTTACCCCCTGGATCGCGGGGTGACGGGAAATTCAGCTGGGGAGCAGTAATATGAGGAAAGAGAATACACCGACCAAAAAGCTTACCATATGGTATGCGAGAACTTACCGTAAACTGAATAATGAAGTGTTTATGATCCACGATGCGGATGTGCTTTCTACATATGCATATATGGAACTGGGTTGAAAACTGAAACTCACCGAATGGGACTTCAACAACGGCCTTGACAACTACCGGTGGTTTGCAGATGACTACGAGCAGTTCCGGGGCGCTCACGACGAGAATTGATTTTCCGGATGAACACATAACGGACCTCTACGACTACTGCAAGTGAGATCCTTGCGGGCCGCAGAGGCCCGTTTTTCTCGGAAAATGCAGGCTTTTCCGGGGTTTCGCAAATATTTTGAAAAATCTGAAAATTTCTTCTTGATTTTTGATCGCACATGATGTAATATTATCCACGTTGTGACTATGATAGCGTTGAAGCGTGAGGTTGCTGCCCTCGTGGCAGGTTATTCCGTGGAGCGAATGTCAAGTTATGAAACTGGCGACAAGTCACTGTACCAAGGAAGTTCTGCCTCAGGCAGAGAACACGTGCGCAACAGCGCCGATTTGGTAACAGTAGCCAAGCAGTTTTGCTTGGCTGTTTTTACCGGATGGCAGGAAACACACGGAAGCGTGTACAGTAACCGCTTGTCGCACTGTAAAATTAGTGCGAAAGGAAGGCGGCTATTTTTATGGCAACAAAAGTAATGAGAATCACCCTGAAGGCTTACGAACATCAACTGATCGATGCTTCCGCAGCCAAGATCGTGGACACGGCGAAGAAAACCGGCAGCAAGGTCAGCGGACCTGTGCCGTTGCCGACGAAGAAGGAAATCATCACGATCCTGAGAGCTACTCACAAGTATAAGGATTCGCGTGAGCAGTTCGAGCAGAGAACTCACAAGAGACTGATCGACATCATTGCACCGGCACAGAAGACGGTAGATGCTCTTTCGAGTCTTGAGATGCCGGCCGGTGTGTACATCGGCATCAAGATGATCGACAAATAAATCATCTTGTTATTTTAGAATGACCCTCTCGGGGGTCCGCTGTAGATGAAACAGGAGGTATTTACAGATGAAGAAGGCTATTTTAGCTAAGAAAGTCGGAATGACGCAGATCTTCGATGAGAACGGCGCGTTTGTTCCGGTAACTGTGCTTCAGGCCGGTCCCTGCACGGTAGTTCAGAAGAAGACCGTGGATAAGGAAGGCTATGATGCGATCCAGGTTGGCTTCGGCGATATTCGCGAGAAGCTGGTCAACAAGCCGGTGAAGGGACATTTTGCCAAGGCCGGTGTTGCAGTTAAGAAGTATCTCAAGGAGTTCCGTTTTGAGGACGCTGCTTCCTATGAAGTAGGTCAGGAGATCAAGGCGGACATCTTCGCAAACGGTGATAAGGTTGATGCCGTCGGTATCAGCAAGGGTAAAGGTTACCAGGGCGCGATCAAGCGTTTCGGCCTCTCCCGCGGACCGATGAAGCACGGCTCCAAGTATCACAGACACGCAGGTTCCAACGGTTCGAGCGCTTCGCCGTCCCGCGTATTCAAGGGCAAGCATATGCCCGGCCAGATGGGCCATGTACGCGTGACTGTTCAGAATCTCGAGATCGTACGCGTGGATGCTGAGAACAACATGATCCTTGTCAAGGGTGCAGTACCCGGCGCTAAGAAGGGCCTGATCATCCTCAAGGAAACCGTTAAGATCGCGAAGTAATCTTGAGAAAGGAGGAACAACATCATGGCAGAAGTTAAAGTTTACAATAAAGAAGGCGCTGCGGTAGGCTCGCTCGAACTCGCTGACAGCGTGTTCGGTGTCGAGATCAACGAGCACCTGATGCACCTTGCGGTTGTTGCGCAGCTCGCCAACAAGCGCCAGGGTACGCAGAGCGCGCTGACGCGTGCAGAAGTCCGCGGCGGCGGTATCAAGCCCTGGAGACAGAAGGGTACCGGTCATGCAAGACAGGGTTCCATCCGTGCTCCTCAGTGGACCGGCGGCGGCGTTGTGTTCGCTCCGAAGCCCCGTGACTATTCCGTAAAGATGAACAAGAAAGAGAAGGCCGGTGCCATCAGGTCCGCGCTTTCCTCCAGAGTTGCCGAGGAGAAGATCTTTGTTATGGAGGATCTTGCATTCGACAGCATCAAGACGAAGCAGATCAAGGCTGTTCTGGACGGCCTGAAGCTTGACAGGGCGCTGATCGTGACCGCCGACAAGGATGAGAACGTCATTCTTTCCGCAAGAAACATCGCGGACGTACGCACGGTGACATCGAACGCCATCAACGTTTACGACATCCTCAAGTATAACAACCTTGTTATCACGAAGGACGCCGTTGCGAAGATCGAGGAGGTGTACGCATAATGGCTGATTTGAAATACTACGACGTCATTCTCCGCCCGGTAGTAACCGAGAAGAGCATGAACGCGATGGCTGACAAGAAGTATGCATTTTACGTAAATCCCGATGCCACGAAGAGCCAGATCAAGGAAGCGGTTGAGAAGATGTTCGCGGGAACGAAGGTTGCCTCCGTCAACACGATGAACATCGTCGGCAAGACCCGCAGACGTAACGCGAACGGCGGCATCGTATCCGGCAAGACCGCCGAGCGCAAGAAGGCGATCGTACAGTTGACCGCAGACAGTGCAGAGATCGAACTCTTCACAGGTCTGTAAAAAGTGGAACGAAAGGAGTAAACAAAATGGGAATTAAGAAATACACTCCGTACACACCTTCGAGAAGAAACATGACCTGCTCGGATTTCGCAGAGATCACCTGCAGCAAGCCGGAGAAGTCGCTGTGCGTTTCGCTGAAGAAGTCGGCAGGCCGCAACAGCCAGGGCAAGATCACCGTTCGTCACATCGGCGGCGGTTCCAGAAGACTGTACAGAGTAATCGATTTTAAGAGAAAGAAAGATGACGTACCGGCGGTTGTCAAGACCATCGAGTATGATCCCAACAGAACGGCCAACATCGCTCTGATCTGCTACGCAGACGGCGAGAAGGCTTACATCCTCGCACCGAACGGCCTCAAGGTCGGCATGAAGATCATGAACGGCGCCAACGCGGAAGTTCGTATCGGCAACTGCCTTCCTCTTGACAGAATCCCGATCGGTACGATGATCCACAACATCGAGCTTTATCCCGGCAAGGGCGGCCAGCTGGTCCGCGCAGCCGGCAACAGCGCTCAGTTGATGGCTAAGGAAGGCAAGTACGCTACGCTGCGTCTTCCGTCCGGCGAGATGCGCATGGTTCCGATCGTGTGCCGCGCAACCATCGGCCAGCTCGGCAACATCGACCACGAGCTGATCAACATCGGCAAGGCCGGTCGTAAGCGCCATATGGGTATCCGTCCTACCGTTCGCGGTTCCGTAATGAACCCGAATGACCATCCTCACGGCGGTGGCGAAGGCAAGTGCGGTATCGGTCGTCCCGGTCCGAGCACGCCTTGGGGCAAGCCTGCTCTCGGTCTTAAGACCCGCATCAAGAACAAGCAGTCCAACAAGCTGATCATCCGCAGACGTGACGGAAGCACCATCAAGAACAAATAGGAGGTAAACCATAATGGCACGTTCTTTGAAGAAGGGACCTTTCGCAGACCAGTATCTGCTTGACAAGGTCAACGACATGAATGAGAAGGGCGACAAGAGCGTCATCAAGACGTGGTCCCGCCGCTCCACCATTTTCCCTGCCTTCGTAGGTCACACGATCGCCGTATATGACGGCAAGAAGCATGTTCCGGTATATGTGACTGAGGATATGGTTGGCCACAAGCTCGGCGAGTTCGTTGCGACGAGAAACTTCCGTGGACATGGCAAGGACGAGAAGAAGTCCAGGTAATAACAAGAACCGTCCGGACAAATCCGGACACGCGTGAACTTTGCGCAGGAAGAATGAATAACGGAGAACCGTTAATTGAAAGGAGATCATCTCATGGCTAAAGGACATAGATCCCAGATCAAGAGAGAGAGAAACGCCAATGCGGACACGAGACCTTCCGCGAAGCTTTCCTTCGCCCGCGTTTCGTCCCAGAAGGCCTGCTTCGTACTTGACGCGATCCGCGGCAAGGATGTGCAGACGGCATTGGGTATTTTGGCATACAATCCCAGATACGCTTCGACGGTGATTGAGAAGCTTCTGAAGTCGGCAATCGCCAACGCCGAGAACAACAACGGCATGGATGTCAACAAGCTTTATATCGCCGAGTGCTACGCTAACAACGCTCCTACGATGAAGAGAATTCAGCCCAGAGCTCAGGGTCGTGCATACCACATCCTGAAGAGAATGAGCCACATCACCGTAGTACTGGATGAGAGATAAGGAGGTATCGCATGGGACAGAAAGTTAATCCGCATGGATTGAGAGTCGGCATCATCAGTGATTGGGACTCCAAATGGTATGCAGAAGCTGATTTTGCGGACAATCTTGTAGAGGATTACAAGATCCGTGAGTTTCTGAAGAAGAAGTTGTACAGCGCTGCGATCTCCAAGATCGACATCGAGCGCACGACGGATAAGATCAAGGTTTCGGTTTACACCGCTAAGCCCGGCGTTGTGATCGGCAAGGGCGGCACCGAGATCGAGAAACTGAAGGCTCAGGTACAGAAGTTTACGACGAAGAAGCTGAACCTTGAGATCCGCGAGATCAAGAGACCTGACAGCAACGCTCAGCTTGTTGCGGAGAACATCGCAGCTCAGCTTGAGAACCGTGTAAGCTTCCGTCGCGCCATGAAGTCCACGATGTCCCGCACGATGAAGAGCGGCGTTAAGGGTATCAAGACCTGCTGCGCCGGACGTCTCGGCGGTGCGGACATGGCACGTGTTGAGTACTACAGCGAGGGCACCATTCCGCTGCAGACGCTTCGCGCAAACATCGATTATGGTTTTGCTGAGGCGAACACAACGTACGGTAAAGTCGGTGTCAAGGTATGGATTTACCTTGGCGAGGTACTCCCTGCGAAGGGAAAAAAGGAAGGGAGCGATAAATAAATGTTAATGCCTAAGAGAGTGAAACGGCGTAAGCAGTTTCGTGGAACGATGAGGGGTAAGGCGCTGCGCGGAAACACGATTTCCAACGGCGAGTACGGCATTGTCGCTACCGAGCCCTGCTGGATCAAGTCGAATCAGATTGAGGCAGCCCGTATCGCCATGACGCGTTACATCAAGCGTGGCGGTCAGGTTTGGATTAAGATTTTCCCGGATAAGCCTGTTACGGCGAAGCCTGCTGAGACCCGAATGGGTTCCGGAAAAGGCTCGACCGAGTTCTGGGTTGCTGTTGTTAAGCCCGGCCGTGTGATGTTTGAGATTGCCGGTGTTTCCGAGGAGATCGCAAGAGAGGCACTTCGTCTTGCAACGCACAAGCTGCCTTGCAAGTGCAAGATTGTTTCCCGCGAGGATTTGGAAGGAGGAATGGGCAGTGAAAACTAAGAAGTATCTCGACGACCTTAAGTCGAAGTCGGTTTCCGAGCTGAACGATGACCTGGTTGCCGCTAAGAAGGAGCTCTTCAACCTGCGCTTCCAGAATGCTACGAATCAGCTGAACAATACAAGCAGAATCAAAGAGGTTAGACGCAACATCGCGCGCATTCAGACGCTTCTTTCCGAGAAGGAAGCGGCCCGGAACTAACCTGGCTCGGAAAGGAGAATTCAAGTGGAAAGAAATTTGAGAAAAGTACGTACCGGCAAGGTCGTGAGCGATAAGATGGACAAAACCATCGTGGTTGCCGTTGTCGACAACGTCAAGCATCCTCTCTACAACAAGATTGTGAAGAGAACCTACAAGCTGAAGGCGCATGACGAGAACAACGAGTGCAAGATCGGTGACCGTGTCAAGGTGATGGAGACGAGACCTCTCTCGAAGGATAAGAGATGGAGACTCGTTGAGATTGTAGAAAGAGCTAAGTAATTCGCCGGCAAGCGTCGGATTACCATGAAAGGAGTTATGCGCTATGATACAAACAGAAACCAGACTGAAGGTTGCTGATAACACCGGTGCCAAGGAACTTCTCTGCATCCGTGTTATGGGCGGTTCTGTTAGAAGATATGCCGGCATCGGCGATATTATCATCGCATCTGTAAAGGACGCTACCCCCGGTGGCGTAGTAAAGAAGGGCGATGTAGTCAAGGCCGTCGTAGTTCGTACGGTCAAGAGCGTTCGCCGCAGAGACGGTTCCTACATCCGTTTCGACGAGAACGCAGCGGTGATTATTAAGGACGATTTGAACCCCAGAGGTACCCGTATCTTTGGACCGGTTGCGAGAGAGCTCCGTGACAAGAAGTTCACGAAGATCGTCTCCCTTGCTCCGGAAGTTCTGTAAGGAGGCGTCGATATGGCTATGACGAAAATCAAGAAGGGCGACACTGTCAAGATCATTACCGGCAAGGACAAGGGCAGCGAGGGCAAGGTTCTTCGCGTTGAGGACGGTAAGGTTTTAGTACAGGGTTGCAACATGGTGAAGAAGCACCAGAAGGCAACGCAGGCGAACCCTAAGGGCGGCATCGAGAACAGAGAAGCATTGATCGACATCTCCAACGTGATGCTCGTACACAACGGAAAGCCTACGAGAGTCGGTTTCAAGACGGTTGCGGACAAGGACAAGACGAAGAAGGTCCGTTTCGCAAAGTCGACCGGCGATGTGATTGACTGATTCTGGAGAGGAGGCTAACTACGTTGACTAGATTAAAAGAAACTTATTTGAACGAGATCGCGGGAGCGATGCAGAAGAAGTTCGGTTACAAGAACGTGATGCAGATCCCGAAGCTCGATAAGATTGTGATCAACATGGGCGTGGGCGAGGCGAAGGAAAATGCCAAGGCTCTTGAGTCTGCCTGCAAGGATATGGAGATCATTGCCGGTCAGAAGCCCGTTATTACGAAGGCAAAGAAGTCCGTCGCGAACTTCAAGATCCGCGAGGGTGTTTCCATCGGCTGCAAGGTTACGCTCCGCGGCGACAAGATGTATGAGTTTGCGGATCGTCTGATCAATCTTGCTCTGCCCCGCGTGCGTGACTTCCACGGTGTAAACCCGAATGCATTCGACGGCCGCGGCAACTACGCCGTAGGTATCAAGGAGCAGTTGATCTTTCCGGAGATCGAGTATGACAAGGTGGACAAGGTCCGCGGTATGGATGTCATTTTCGTAACGACGGCGAAGACCGATGAGGAAGCTCGCGAGCTGCTGAGACTGTTCGGCATGCCGTTTGCCAAGTAATAGGGAGGTACAGAATACATGGCTAAGTTATCGATGAAACTGAAGCAGCAGCGCACTCCGAAGTTCTCGACAAGAGCGTACACCCGTTGCAGACTTTGCGGACGTCCTCATGCGGTACTGAGAAAGTACGGCATCTGCCGCGTTTGCTTCCGCGAGCTGGCGTACAAGGGTCAGATCCCGGGTGTTAAGAAAGCAAGCTGGTAAGCGTTACGTTGCGAGTTTGCACATACGGATAATAGGAGGTTAAATCATATGACTATGAGTGATCCGATTGCAGATATGCTTACGAGAATCCGTAACGCCAATACTGCAAAGCACGATACGGTAGACGTTCCCGCTTCCAAGATGAAGGTTGCTATTGCCGACATCCTGGTTAAGGAAGGCTTCATCAACGGTTATAAGATGGTTGATGTCGGGAACTTCAAGGACATTCAGATCTCGCTGAAGTACGGCAAGGACAAGAATGTCAAGGCAATCACCGGAATCAAGAGAATTTCGAAGCCCGGCCTTCGCGTTTACGCGAACAAGGAAGATCTTCCCCGCGTTCTCGGCGGACTCGGTGTTGCAATCATTTCCACCAACAAGGGTATCATCACGGACAAGGAAGCGCGTCAGCTCAATGTGGGCGGTGAAGTGCTTGCTTACGTCTGGTAATCAGTCGAAGGAGGTACGGGCATGTCACGTATAGGAAAAATGCCAATCGCCATTCCGGCCGGTGTCACGGTCGAGGTGGCAGAAAATAATAAAGTGACGGTTAAGGGACCTAAGGGCACCCTGGAGAGAGTACTCGCTCCCGAGCTTACCATCAAGATGGAAGACGGGCATATCGTTGTCGAGAGACCGAACGATCTGAAGAGAATCAAGTCGCTGCATGGTCTCACGAGAACGCTTCTGAACAACATGGTTGTGGGCGTTACGAACGGTTATGAGAAGGTTCTTGAAGTGAACGGTGTCGGTTACCGTGCAGCTAAGCAGGGCAAAACGCTTGCGCTTACGCTCGGTTATTCGCATCCGGTCAACATGGAGGACCCGGACGGTATCGAGACGGTTGTCGACGGTCAGAACAAGATCATCGTCAAGGGTATCGACAAGGAGAAAGTCGGACAGTACGCCGCTGAGATCAGAGACAAGAGAAGACCTGAGCCTTATAAGGGCAAGGGCATCAAGTACGCGGATGAGGTGATCCGTCGTAAGGTCGGCAAGACCGGTAAGAAGTAGAAAGGAGAGTAAAAATGGTTAGTAAAGAATGCAGATCAGAAGTACGTGCTAAAAAGCACATGAAGATTCGTAATCGTTTCTCCGGCACTGCTGAAAGACCGAGACTTGCTGTTTTCCGCAGCAACAATCATATGTACTGCCAGGTCATCGATGACACGACGGGCAATACGCTGGTTGCAGCTTCCACTCTTGAGAAGGACGTGAAGGCACAGTGCGAGAAGACCAACGATGTGGCTGCCGCGAAGATCCTCGGAACGGCAATCGCAAAGAAGGCTCTGGATAAGGGCATCGATACGGTTGTCTTTGACAGAGGCGGTTTCATATATGCAGGTAAGATTCAGGCTTTAGCAGACGCAGCACGCGAAGCCGGTCTGAACTTTTAATCGAGGAGGAAACTATGAAGCGTACAATCATTGATACGAACCAGACAGAACTGGAAGACAAGGTTGTCGAGATCAAGCGCGTCACCAAGGTTGTAAAGGGCGGCCGTACCATGCGTATCAGCGCACTGGTGGTTGTCGGTGACAAGAAGGGTCATGTCGGCGCAGGACTCGGCAAGGCTGCCGAAGTTCCGGAGGCAATTCGCAAGGCAAAGGAAGATGCCATGAAACATATGCTTACCCTTGCGATTGACGACAACGGTTCCGTTCCTCACGATTTCATTGGTCAGTTCGGCAGCTCTGAGATCCTTCTCAAGAGAGCTTCCGAAGGTACCGGTATCATCGCGGGCGGTCCTGCCCGTATCGTGCTGGAGCTTGCCGGCTATAAGAACATCCGTACGAAGTCCCTCGGTTCGAACAACAAGCGCAATGTCGTACTTGCGACACTGTCCGGACTCGGCGAGCTGAAGACTCCGGAGCAGGTTGCAGCACTTCGCGGCATTTCCGTGAGCGATCTGTAAGGAGGTAGCGAAATGGCTGAGTTAAAAGTAACACTGGTGAAATCCACCATCGGTGCAATTCCGAAACATAAGAAAACCGTTGCTGCGCTTGGGCTTCACAAGCTTCACAGCAGCAACACGCTTCCGGACAATGAGGGAACCAGAGGCATGATCGCTCAGGTTCGTCATCTTGTCAAGGTTGAAGAGATTCAGTAACAAGGAGGTGCATACGATGAATTTGGCAGAGTTAAGACCCGCTGAGGGTTCCAAGCACAGCGATAACTTCCGCCGCGGCCGCGGACACGGTTCGGGCAACGGCAAGACCGCAGGTAAGGGACACAAGGGTCAGAAGGCACGTTCCGGAGCTCCGAGAACGGGTTTCGAAGGCGGTCAGATGCCTTTGTACCGTCGCCTTCCGAAGAGAGGCTTCAAGAACATCAATTCCAAGAATATTGTGGCGATCAATGTCTCCATGTTGAACCGTTTTGAGGACGGCGCTTCGGTAACCGTGGAATCTCTGATGGAGATCGGTCTGGTGAGCAATCCCGGAGACGGTGTGAAGATCCTCGGAAACGGCGAGCTTACCAAGAAGCTGAACGTTGCGGTTGACGCCTACAGCGCATCTGCAATCGAGAAGATTCAGGCGCTTGGTGGAACTGCAGAGGTGAAGTAAAATGTTAACAATGTTCATCAACACATTTAAGGTCAAGGATATCCGCAAAAAGCTGTTCTTTACCTTCCTGTGCTTGATCGTCATTCGTATCGGTTGCATGATCCAGTGCCCCGGCGTCACGAAAGAGGCGGCGGACTACATGAGAGGTCTCAGTGAGAATCTCGGATTCATCAGCGTGCTGACCGGCGGCTCCCTGGAGCAGTTGTCCATCTTCGCGCTGAACGTGTCTCCGTACATTACCTCGTCCATCATCATGCAGCTGCTGACGATTGCGATTCCTGCGCTCGCAGAAATGCAGAAAGACGGCGAAACCGGACGCAAGAAGATTGCCGAGTACTCCCGTTATCTTACGGTTGTACTTGCCTTGATCGAAGGTACGGCGATTGCGATCGGCTTCAGCAATCGTGCCGGATATCTGGTTGACAACAAGTTCACGACGATTGCGATCATCGTGCTGGCGTTCACGGCCGGTTCCGCATTTCTTATGTGGCTCGGTGAGAACATTACGGAGCGGGGAGTCGGCAACGGCATCTCCATCATCCTGTTGATCAATATCGTGGCCGGTCTTCCGGCATCGTTCACTGCGATCTTCACGAACTTTATTGACGGCAAGAAGGGTCAGCCGGTGAAGTTGACTCTCACGATCATCGCGATCATTCTTGTTATCATTGCTGTTCTTGTTCTGGTTATCCTTCTTCAGGATGCAGAGCGTAAGATTGCGGTACAGTACTCGAGAAAAATGCAGGGCAGAAGACTTGTCGGAGGAAACTCTTCGTTCATTCCGCTCAAGGTCAACACCGCAGGCGTTATCCCGGTTATCTTCGCAGGTTCGATCTTCTCGTTCCCGCAGATCATCTGCAGCTTCTTCGGCGTGCAGGGAAATGCGAACGGTTCGTTCGGTGAGAAGATGCTTTACGCGTGCAATCAGAACAACTGGTTCAACTTCACTTCGTTCAGACTGTTCTCGTACACGCTTGCAGCCTTGCTGTACATCGCGATGATCCTGTTCTTCGCATATTTCTACACAAGCGTAACGTTCAACCCGATCGAGGTTTCCAACAACATGAAGAAGGACGGCGGCTTTATCCCCGGTATTCGTCCCGGTAAGCCTACGACCGATTATCTCGTGAAGGTTCTGAATTACATTGTGTTGATCGGTGCGATCGGTCTGGCGATCGTTGCGATCATTCCGATCATCTTCAGCGGTGCGTTCAACATTCGTCTTGGTTTCGGCGGAACCTCGCTGATCATCGTGGTCGGTGTTATCCTCGAGACGATGAAGCAGATCGAGTCGCAGCTGTTGGTACGTCATTATAAGGGATTCCTGAATGACTGATGAATAATTAACGGGCGGGACGGAATCGTTCCGCCCTGTTTCCATTCACTAGGGAGGTTGACATGAAGTTAGTTATGCTTGGTGCGCCGGGTGCCGGTAAGGGCACGCAGGCGAAAATGATTGCCGCAAAATACGGCATTCCGCACATCTCCACGGGCGACATTTTCCGTGCTAATATCAAGAACGGCACGGAGCTCGGCGAGAAGGCAAAGAAGTACATGGACCAGGGACTTCTGGTTCCGGACGAGCTGACGCTCGCGCTGATCATGGATCGTTTCGCGCAGGATGACTGCAAGAACGGTTACGTGCTCGACGGTTTTCCGCGCACGATCGCGCAGGCTGAGGCACTGACGGCAAGCCTGAAGGAGAACGGCGAGGCGCTTGACATGGCAATCGACGTCGATGTTCCGGATGAGAACATCATCGAGCGCATGGGCGGACGCAGAGCCTGCGTATCCTGCGGCGGCACATATCATGTGCTGTACAATCCGCCGAAGGTGTCGGGAATCTGTGATCTGTGCGGCGGAGAGTTGAGCATCCGTAAGGATGACCTGCCGGAGACCGTGAAGCGCCGCCTTACGGTGTACCACGAGCAGACGCAGCCGTTGATCGATTACTACACGGCGGAGGGGATCCTTCGCTCGGTCGACGGAACCAAAGATGTCAATGAAGTATTTGCAGCGATCACGGAGCTGCTTGCATAAGCCAAAGACTGTCGGACTATGCCGCAACCGGCGTTGTCCGAAGAGCCTGAGACTGGCGGGACGGGGAGATGCCCTGTCTCGTATGGAAGGAGAGGCATAAAATGGCAATCACCATTAAATCCAAGAGTGAGATTGATAAGATGCGGGAGGCCGGACGGCTGCTTTCGCTCGTCCACGACGAGATGGCAAAGCATGTGCGCCCCGGGATCTCGACGATGGAACT
Organism: uncultured Lachnoclostridium sp.; assembly: GCA_946415315.1. GTDB lineage: Bacteria > Bacillota > Clostridia > Lachnospirales > Lachnospiraceae > ISDg. The sequence goes on from CAMKRZ010000021.1 coordinate 45,590, forward strand.
GAACCGGATCGGGGAGGACATGATCCGCAGCTTCGGCTGTATTCCTTCGTTCCTCAATTACGAGGGGTATCCCGCATCAATCTGTATCTCGGTAAATGACCGCGTTGTTCACGGCATTCCGAGCCGCCATGAGATTCTCAAGGAAGGCGACATCGTAAGCCTGGATGCCGGTCTGATCTATCAGGGGTATCATTCGGATGCGGCGCGCACGTGGGCGGTCGGAGAGATCACGCCGGAGGCGCGCAAACTGATCGATGTGACGCAGCAGAGTTTCTTCGAGGGAATCAAGCTGGCGAAGGCCGGCAACCACCTCTATGATATCTCGGCGGCGATCGAGGAGTATGTGAATCGCTTCGGGTTCACCTGTGTTCGCGATCTTGTCGGTCACGGCATCGGAACAAGCATGCACGAGGATCCGCAGATCCCGAATTTCCGGCAGCACCGCCGTGGCATCAAGCTCCAGGCGGGCATGACGCTTGCCATCGAACCGATGGTCAACGCCGGCAGCTGGGAGGTACGCGTACTCGATGACGACTGGACGGTCGTGACAGAGGACGGAAGCCTGTCGTCCCACTATGAGAACACAATCCTCATCACGGACGGCGAGCCGGAGATCCTGTCGCTGCCGCAGTAAGAGCTGCGAACAGAAGGGTCTGCTGTAAAACTGCGAGCGGGGATTAGTTGCTGCCGCAGGAAATACTTGTACAGCCCCGACAAACGTGTTATAATATCCGCGGATCGGGATTTCTACGGAAATTTCGCGGTTCGCGAGGCGGACCGGACGGTTGCAGGGCGACCGTTGATCCGCAGTCAGGTTCATATTTTACGGAGGATGTGTATGTCGAAATCGGATGTTCTTGAGATGGAAGGTACCGTGTTGGAGAAGCTGCCGAACGCCATGTTCCAGGTTCAGCTGGAGAACGGCATGAAGGTGCTTGCTCACATCAGCGGTAAACTTCGCATGAACTACATCAAGATTGTTCCCGGAGACAAGGTTACGCTTGAGCTCTCACCTTACGATCTGACCAAGGGCCGGATCATCTGGAGAGACAAGTAAGGAGCATTACAGCCGCGAGAGCGGCCGGGCATTCCGAACAGAAACGGACCAGCAAACGAGCCTTCCGCTGCGGCGGGAGGCTCGAATTTTCATCCTGAGGGCCGAAAAAAGCGTGCCGGGAGAGCGAAAATGACGGGTCGGATCCGCCGTGGGAGCATCATTTTCCGGGAATGTGAAAAAAACTTTGAAAACCGCGAAAAATCGTGAAAAAACAGGTTGCATTTTACAAAAGTAATGCTATAATGTTAAACGGACTTTTTTCGAAGAAAGGAGTGAAACCATGAAAGTAAGATCTTCAGTAAAGCCCATTTGCGAGAAATGCAAAGTCATCAAAAGAAAAGGGAACATCATGATCATTTGTGAGAACCCGAAGCACAAACAGAGACAAGGCTGATAATCAACAATACTTGATTTCGTTTTTTGTGAGTATTGTTGCTACTCATAAAGAAACAGCACTTGCTTTTTGTGTTACAATCGTCGCCGGCCTTTAACCCGGGCAGGTGACACGTCAGACCGCAAAGCGGAATGACACCAAATTGTGATAGTGTGGGCAGGGAGCGTCATGCTGGGAAAGACGACTCTGCTTTAGCGGCGATGTCTGCCGCTTCCGGTTCCGAAGTAATCGGGCTGTCACACTTTAAAGCGGCTGAGCCGGCTCAAAACCGGCACAACGGACTGCGGTCCGGGGCAATCGTGCCCGAGTAATCAATCATTTTGGAGGTTCAAAGTACATGGCTCGTATCAGTGGTGTAGACTTACCGAGAGAGAAACGTGTCGAGATCGGACTTACGTACATCTACGGAATCGGTAGAGTAAGTTCGAACAACATTCTTGCCAAGGCTGAAGTCAATCCGGACACCCGTGTTCGTGATCTGACCGACGACGAAGTAAGAAGAATTGCTGCCGTGATCGACGAAGGTTACACGGTAGAGGGTGATCTCAGAAGAGATACCGCCCTGAACATCAAGAAGTTGCAGGAAATCGGATGCTATCGCGGGATCCGTCACAGAAAGGGACTCCCTGTTCGCGGTCAGAAGACCAAGACCAACGCAAGAACCCGCAAGGGACCGAAGCGTACGGTTGCGAACAAGAAGAAGTAATTGTCCTTTTCACACATTTTAACCAAATCTTTAAGGAGGTTTCGTGATGGCTAAGAAATTAGTAGCAGCGAAAAAGGGAGCGAAGAAGCGTGTCAAGAAGAATATTGACCGCGGACAGGCACATATTCAGTCTTCCTTCAATAATACCATCGTTACTCTCACTGATACTGAGGGTAATACCATTTCCTGGGCAAGCGCAGGTGGCCTCGGTTTCCGTGGCTCCAGAAAGTCGACCCCGTATGCTGCACAGATGGCAGCAGAGACCGCAGCAAAGGCTGCAGTTGTTCACGGTTTGAAGTCGGTTGACGTTATGGTTAAGGGACCCGGTACCGGCCGTGAGGCAGCGATCCGTGCCCTTCAGGCATGCGGCATCAATGTAACAAGCATCAAGGACGTAACGCCGGTTCCGCACAACGGATGCAGACCGCCGAAGCGTCGTAGAGTTTGATGAGGAGGATGAAATCGTATGGCTAGAGAAATGGGTCCTGTTTTGAAGAGATGCCGTTCGCTTGGCATCGAGCCCGCAGTTTTGGGCATTGATAAGAAATCCAACCGCCACAGCCTCAGAGCCGGCAAGAAGGTAAGTGAGTACGGCATGCAGCTTCGCGAGAAGCAGAAGGCTAAGTTCATCTATGGCGTTCTGGAGAAGCCTTTCCGCAACAATTTCGAGAAGGCAAAGAAGATGAAGATCGGTACAACGGGTGAGAATCTGATGATCCTCCTCGAGACCAGACTTGACAATATCGTTTTCCGTCTTGGTTTTGCACGTACCCGTGTTGAGGCAAGACAGATTGTCGATCACAAGCACATTCTTGTCAACGGCAAGTGCGTGAACATTCCGTCTTATACCGTTAAGCCCGGTGACGTGATCAGCGTATGCGAGAGAGCGAAGAACAAGGCGGGTCAGAGATTCAAGGACATCCTTGAGGCGAACAACGGCAGAATGGTTCCGGCATGGCTTGAGGCAGATGCAGAGAACCTGACCGGTACTGTGAAGGAATATCCCACGAGAGATCAGATCGATGTTCCGGTCAACGAAGTGCTTATCGTCGAGTTGTACTCCAAGTAATCGGAGGCAGGTTTTTGACGCCGAAAAGGAGGGTCGCGAATGTTTGATTTTAAAACGCCGGGAATCACGATCGACGAGATTTCCGAGGACAAAAAATACGGACGCTTTGTCGTGGAGCCGCTTGAGCGGGGCTACGGCACGACTTTGGGCAATTCTCTTCGGAGAATCATGCTTTCTTCCTTGCCGGGCGCTGCAGTCAGTCAGGTGAAGATTGACGGTGTTGTTCATGAGCTCAGCACGATTCCCGGTGTCTTGGAAGACGTCACCGAGATTATCATGAATATCAAGAGCCTCGCGATTAAGGACACAAGCGACAGCGAAGAGCCTAAGAAAGCGTATATCGAGTTCAACGGCGAAGGTGTCGTAACCGCTGCGGACATTCATGTGGACAGCGATGTTGAGATCCTGAATAAGGATCAGGTCATCGCAACGCTGAACGGCGGCGCAGACAGCAGGCTGTATATGGAACTGACCATCACCAAGGGCAGAGGTTATGTGAGCTGCGATAAGAACCGCAGAGATGACCAGCCGATCGGAACAATCCCGGTTGACTCCATCTACACGCCGGTTGAGCGCGTGAACCTCACGGTTACCAACACGCGTGTCGGTCAGGTTACCGATTATGACAAACTGATCCTTGACATTTATACGAACGGAACTCTTGCTCCCGACGATGCGGTAAGTCTTGCCGCTAAGGTTCTGAGCGAGCATCTGAATTCGTTCATCAATCTGTCGGAAAGCGCTCAGAAGGCAGAGATCATGGTTGAGACCGTGGTCAATGAGCATGATCGCGTTCTCGAGATGAACATCGACGAACTGGAACTTTCCGTTCGTTCGTTCAACTGCCTTAAGAGAGCGGGCATCAATACCGTCGAGGAACTGACGAACAAGACGGCTGAGGATATGATGAAGGTTCGTAATCTCGGAAAGAAGTCTCTGGAAGAGGTTACTGCGAAGCTTCATGAGCTCGGTCTGGAATTCAAGACCGCTGACGAGTAGGATGCGGCGAGATTACGATAGTATCGCCGCTGTCATGCGGCAGAGTGGAGGACATATATGGCAGGTTACAGAAAGCTTGGCAGAACTTCCAGCCAGAGAAAAGCTCTGTTGAGAAACCAGGTTACCAACCTTCTGTTCAACGGTAAGATGGTAACGACGGAGCAGAAGGCGAAGGAAGTTCGCAGCATTGCAGAGAAATTCATCACCATGGCTGTCAAGGAGAAGGACAACTACGAGACCGTTACGGTTAAGGCTAAGGTTGCCCGCAAGGACAAGGACGGCAAGAGAGTGAAGGAAGTTGTCGACGGCAAGAAGGTGACCGTATTTGACGAGGTCGAGAAGACCATCAAGAAGGATCATCCGTCCAGACTTCATGCGAGAAGACAGATGCTGGCATTTTTCTACCCGGTGAAGAAGTACGATTCTTCCCTCAAGGGCAGAAAGGCCGTTAAGGATTTTGATCTGATCGCGAAGATGTTCGACGAGATCGCTCCGAAGTACGCTAAGCGCAAGGGCGGTTACACCAGAATTGTGAAGATCGGCCAGCGCAAGGGTGACGCAGCGATGGAAGTGCTGATCGAGCTGGTATAAGTCGATCGACGAAGAAGGAAACGATTCGGGCAGTGTGGCTCTCGGCCATACTGCCTTTCGTGTATGATAACATCGGCAGCGCGACTTCATTTTCCGCACTGTCGGAGATTGTATTCCGGTCGGAATGACATGTCTGGAGGTTATCGTGGAACCTGTGAGGATCACCGGCCTGGTTCACGACTATGTGACCCGGGATGAGGAGGGCAACAACACCGAGACGAAGCGGGCGCTCGACCACGTGGAACTGAACGTGGAAGAGGGTCAGTTTATTGCTGTCCTCGGAGCGAACGGCTCCGGCAAATCCACGCTCGCCAAGCACATCAATGCGCTTCTCCTCCCGACGCAGGGAAGGGTGCTCACGTGTGACATGGACACGGCGGACGACAGGTATCTCTGGGAGATCCGCAAGAGCGCCGGCATGGTGTTCCAGAATCCGGACAACCAGATCGTCGCCACGGTCGTGGAGGAAGATGTCGGTTTCGGTCCGGAAAATCTCGGCATTCCGACGGAGGAGATCGTTCAGCGTGTTACGGACAGTCTTGCAGCGGTCGGTATGACAAAATACGGGGAGAGTTCGCCAAACCGCCTCTCCGGAGGACAGAAACAGCGAGTGGCGATCGCGGGGATTCTTGCGATGGAGCCGAAGTGCATCCTGATGGACGAACCGACTGCGATGCTGGATCCGATCGGACGACGTGAAGTGCTGGAGACCGTGCACCGCCTGAACCGCGAGAAGGGGATCACGGTCATTCTGATCACGCATTACATGGAGGAAGTCATTGACGCCGACCGGATTTTCGTGATGGATGCCGGCAGGATCGCGATGCAGGGGACGCCGCGAGAGGTGTTCACCCGTATCGGGGATTTGCAGGAGCTGCGTCTCGAGGTGCCGCAGGTGACGGAACTTGCGCACCTGCTGTCGGAGAGGGGAATTCCCATGCCGCCTTCGGTACTCACTCCGGAGGAGTTTGTCACGGCATATAAAGAGGTAGCGGGCAATACTGAAGCGACGGCGCGCACGAATGTCGTCGGTCTTTTGGAAAATGAGCCCCCCAAGGCTGTAGGAAGACCGAACGCAGATGTGTCGGCAGCAGGATCGCCGGACACTGAAGCGGAAGCGCCGGTTTTGTCCATGCGTGATGTACGGTTTGTCTACGGCGTCGGCACAGCGTTTGAGACGGTCGCTTTAGAGGATGTGAATCTGGACATTTTCCAGGGAGAATACATCGGACTGATCGGGCATACCGGGTCAGGCAAATCCACGTTGATCCAACTGCTGAACGGTCTGGAGCGGGCGACTGCGGGAACGGTACGGTACCTGGGGGAGGACATTTTCGGAGAAGGGTTCAACCGCAGGCAGCTTCGCAGCAACGTCGGATTGGTATTCCAGTATCCGGATCACCAGCTGTTTGAGGCGACTGTGATCGGAGATGTGAGTTTCGGCCCGAAGAATCAGGGCCTTTCCGCTGAGGAAATCCGTGAGCGCGCAGAATGGGCGCTTACGCTGACAGGCGTTTCGCAAGATCGCTGGCAGTCGTCGCCTCTCGAGCTTTCGGGCGGACAGAAGAGGCGTGTTGCGATCGCCGGCGTGCTGGCGATGAAGCCGAAGGTGATCATTCTCGACGAGCCGACGGCGGGACTTGACCCGGCAGGGCGCGACGAGATCCTCGGGGAGATCGACCGGATCCGGAGAGAGACCGGTATGACAGTTATCTTGGTTTCACATCGAATGGAGGACGTGGCACGGTTTGCCGACCGGCTGGTTGTGATCAGCGACGGGCGCATCGTGTTTGCGGATCCGCCTCGTGATGTATTCCATCATCGTGAGAAACTGACGTCTATCGGACTCGAGGTGCCTCAGGTTACGCAGGTGATGCAGATGCTCTCAGCGGAGGGAATCCCGTGTCGTGAGGACGCGATAACCGTGGAAGAGGCGCTGGACGGATTCGGAGTCGCAGGGGCTTGATAAGGCGGGCTTGATGAGACGGACTTGTAAGGCAGGGGAAGAACCGAAAAACCTGTGAACATAACGAAAAATCCCGGTTGCCAACGGCACCCGGGGAAAGGAGAAACGGAATGCTTCGAGACATTACGATCGGGCAATATTACCCGGCGAAATCCTGTATCCACCGGCTGGATCCGCGCACGAAGATCGTCGGAACACTGCTGTACATCGTCAGCTTGTTTCTGTTCCGGTCATTTTCGGGCTTTCTTGTCGTGGGCACGGCATTTGCCGGAGTATTGATTCTGTCCCGCGTTCCGTTTCGATACATGCTGCGGGGTCTGCGCCCGATCCTGATGCTGTTGCTGGTCACGGTGCTGTGCAATTTCTTCCTGACAAGCGGTGAGGTGCTGTGGCAGTGGAAGTTTCTGAAGATCACACGCGAGGGACTGGAGCGCGGCGCGTTCATGGGCGTCCGACTGATCCTGCTGATCTTCGGCACATCGATGATGACTTACACGACCACGCCGAATCAGCTGACGGACGGGCTGGAAAAACTGCTTTCCCCGCTTCGGGTGATCCATTTTCCAGCACATGAGATTGCGATGATGATGTCGATCGCGCTGCGGTTCATCCCGATCCTCACGGAGGAGGCGGAGCGCATCCGCAAGGCGCAGATGGCGCGCGGTGCGGACATGGAGAGCGGTGGTCCGATCAAACGCGCGAAGGCGATGATGCCGGTGTTTATCCCGCTGCTCGTGTCGGCGTTCCGGCGCGCGTTCGACCTCGCGATGGCGATGGAGGCGCGCTGCTACCACGGCGGCGAGGGGCGTACGAAAATGAGGCCCCTGCGGTACCGTTCCGCGGATCTGATCGGGTATATCTATCTGGCATGTTACATGGCGACGATCATCTCGCTTCGGATCTGGATGAAGATCTGACCCCGGAAAATGAACGAGTTCGGGCGGCATGCATCATAAGAGGAGCAAATCATGCGACGTATCGTATTGACAATCGCATATGACGGAACCGCGTACAGCGGGTGGCAGGCACAGGCCAATGCGGTGACGGTCGAGGGGACGCTCCGCGAGGCGATCCGCAGGCTGAGCGGCGAGGACGTTGTGACGATCGGCGCGAGCCGCACGGACGCGGGCGTACACGCATTAGGGAATGTGGTTGCCTTTGACACGGAATCGCCGATCCCGGCGGAAAACTGGAGACCGGCGCTCAATTCCTTCCTTCCGCAGGATATACGCGTGATGAACTCGTGTGAGGCTGCGGCGGACTTCCACCCGCGGTTCGATGCGCACAGCAAGCGCTATGAGTACCGTATTGCCATGGGTCCGGTCGTGAACCCGCTGCGGTGTCGCTATGTCTGTGGCGTGCACGAGGAACTTGACCTCGCGGCAATGCAGAAGGGGGCCGAGGCATTCGTCGGCGAGCACGATTTTTCCTCGTTCTGCAGCGCGGGTACGCAGACGGAGAGCAAGGTGCGCAACGTGACAAAGTGCGAGGTTTACCGCGATGGCGGGGAGATCGTGATCGGTGTTGAGGGCGGCGGTTTTCTGTACAATATGATCCGCATTCTGGCCGGAACGCTGATCGATATGGGGCGCGGCGCGAAGTCACCGGAGTCCATGGGAAGGATACTGGAATCCCGCGACCGCACGCAGGCCGGACCGACGGCACCGCCGGAAGGGTTGATATTGATAAAAATCTCGTATAAATAAGCGAAATATCAAAATGAAAATGACATTTTTCATGCTATAGAAAGAAAAAGTGATTGACAGTCGGTAGGCCGGTGTGTATAATGCAGAAAGTGACGCGAAAAAGCGGAAACGAGAAAACAAGGAGGTAGAAATCCTATGAAGAGCTACATGGCAACTGCAAACGTAGAGAGAAAATGGTACGTTGTTGATGCAGAGGGTCAGACATTGGGTCGTCTTGCTTCCCAGATCGCAATGGTTTTGCGTGGAAAGAACAAGCCGATCTTTACAACACATATCGATACCGGTGACTATGTCATCGTGATCAATGCGGAGAAGATTAAGGTTACCGGCAAGAAGCTGGATCAGAAGGTTTATTTCAGCCACTCCGATTATCCGGGCGGTGTTCGCGAGACGACGCTTCGCGAGATGCTTGCGAAGAAGCCGGAAAATGTTATCACCTTCGCGGTGAAGGGCATGCTTCCGAAGGGACCTCTCGGCCGTGAGATGCTTGACAAGCTGCATGTATATGCAGGAGCTGAGCATCCGCACGCGGCTCAGAAGCCGGAAGTACTGACGTTTTAATCAATCGGAAAGGAGATAACGAATCATGGCTAAAGCAGCAAAAGTAAAGTTCTACGGAACCGGAAGACGCAAGAGCAGTGTTGCCAGAGTATATCTGTTCCCCGGCAAGGGCACAATTACGATCAACAAGAGAGATATCGATGATTATTTCTGCATGGAGACGCTGAAGACGATCGTTCGTCAGCCGCTTGCTCTTGTAGAGAGCACCGATAAGTTCGACGCTGTTATCACCGTTCGCGGTGGTGGTTTCTCCGGTCAGGCAGGCGCAATCCGCCACGGTATCGCGCGCGCACTGTGCAAGTCCGATATGGAGCTTCGTGCGGTTCTTAAGAAGGCAGGCTTCCTCACCAGAGATGCCCGCATGAAGGAAAGAAAGAAGTACGGCTTGAAGAAGGCACGTCGTGCACCCCAGTTCAGCAAGAGATAACATTCGAAACAAAAAGGTCCGCTTTGCGCCAATGTCATTAAGTTAAGATGACAGCATCTAGAGTTCTGTATCAGAGATGGTAC
>CAMKRZ010000022.1 GCA_946415315.1 uncultured Lachnoclostridium sp.
TCCCCCTTAGGTAGATTTTGGTATTTACCGTGTCTACCTCAGGGGGATCATATCAGAGCGGCAGCCCTTTTTTCTGTTCTTCGTAAAATGATGTCCCCTGTGCCTCGATAGATTGAATCTATGGCCAACACGGGAAAAAGGATTCATGCGGACGCACAAAAACAGTTGTCAAAACCATACTGCTGTGATATTTTTATTCCATAGCGTTTTTCGCGGAGATCACCGCGGCGCATTGCATTTTACAAAGAGGCCGGACAAGAAACGGCCGGGGAGGTATTACACATGTCCAAGATTGAGACCAAATGTATCCACGAAGGCTGGAAGCCCACGCAGGGTGAGCCGAGACAGCTTCCGATCTACCAGAGCACAACGTTCAAGTACGACTCGAGCGACGCCATGGGCGCACTGTTCGACCTTGAGGCTTCGGGCTACTTCTACACCAGACTGCAGAACCCGACCAACGATGCCGTTGCAGCGAAGATCACGGCGATGGAGGGCGGTTTCGCAGGCATGCTTACCTCCTCGGGACAGGCAGCAAACTTCTACGCGGTATTCAACATCTGCGAGTGCGGCGACAGTTTCCTCGCATCGACTGCCATTTACGGCGGCACCTACAACCTCTTCGGTGTTACGATGAAGAAAATGGGCATCGAGTGCATTTTCTTCGATCAGAATGCTTCCGACGAGGAAATCGAGGCGCTGATCAAGCCCAACACCAAGTGCATTTTCGGCGAGACGATTACGAACCCGACCGTGACGATCTTCGATATCGAGCGCTTCGCGAAGCTTGCTCACAAGCACGGCATGCCTCTCATCGTCGACAACACGTTCGCTACGCCGGTGAACTGCCGTCCGATTGAGTGGGGCTGCGACATCGTGACGCATTCGACGACGAAGTACATGGACGGCCACGCGGTTTGCGTCGGCGGCGCTATCGTGGACAGCGGTAACTTTGACTGGGAAGCCAATGCAGAGCGCTTCCCGGGTCTCACGACGCCCGACGAGTCCTACCACGGCCTCACCTACACGAAGAAATTCGGCAAAGCCGCTTACATCACCAAGGCGACGAGCCAGCTGATGCGCGACTTCGGTTCCATCCAGTCGCCGCAGAACGCGTTCTACCTCAACCTCGGCCTTGAGAGCCTTCCGCTTCGCATGGAGCGCCACTGCAGCAACGCCCTCGCGGTTGCGAAGTACCTCGAGAGCAACGACAAGGTTGCATGGGTTCATTTTGCAGGCCTCGAGAACGATCCGAACCACGCTCTCGCCGAAAAATACTGCCCGAAGGGCACGTGCGGTGTCATCGCCTTCGGCATTAAGGGCGGCCGTCAGGCTTCCATCGACTTCATGGACAGCCTCAAGTTCATCACGATCGTGACGCACGTTGCGGACGCGAAGACCTGCCTTCTCCACCCGGCAAGCCACACGCACCGTCAGCTCACCGATGAGCAGCTCATCGAGGCAGGCGTTGCACCGGATCTCATCCGTCTCTCCGTCGGTCTCGAGAACATCGACGATATCCTCGCTGACCTGAAGCAGGCATTCGGGGAGTGATCGGGGAACCACATCTTTCTTATTATTTTCAGCAATAGTAGGCGCCCGCTCTGCTACGAGCGGGCGCTGTTTTATTTTCTACATCCCATTTAGAAAAATCTCTGCGATCCTAACCACACCTTTGAGATCGTTTTTTATCTGAGAATATGGTTTACGCATTGACAGCGACCTTGTGCTATGCTATTATTTAGGCGATTAAATTAGATGTCTAATCGAAAGATGCCTGTTTAACGAAAGGAGTATAGCCTTATGCCGGATGACAACGAACTATTCTTTCGTGAAATGCTCTCGCTCTACTACGCGCACAGAGCTTACAACACTCGCTACTACGCCGCGCTCGGTCTGTCGTCGGGACAGCCGAAAGTGCTCAACGTCCTGTTCGAGGAAGAGGGTTACCTGCAGAAGGACCTCGCTGCGCGCTGCCGCGTAGAGCCGGCCACGATGACATCGCTTCTCGCGAAAATGGAGAAGCAGAACATGATCAAGAAGGAGACGGTCTACGTCTCCGGGGGAAAGCGGGCGTACGCCATTTACCTGACCGATCACGGCCGCAAGCTGGCGCACCAGGTGGCGGAGAAGGCCGCGCAGGCCGATCGGATCGCGCTCGACGGGATGACCGAAGAAGAGGCCTCGCAGCTGATCTCCCTCATGAAAAAAGCACGCATCAACATCGAAGAAAAACTGGAAGGAACCTGGGAGGAGCACTGGAAATCATTATGAGACGACTGACTCTTTTGTTTGTAATTCTTGCCGCAGCAGCGATTCTCGTCGCCTGCGGAAAGTCCGGCAACGAGGACGGGGCCACCCCCACCGCCGCTGTCGAAGCAACACCGACGCCTACGGCTGACAAGGACACACCGACACCGACGGAAGTGCCGGCGACCGATACCCCGACGCCTACACCGGAGCCTGAGGATCCGACTCCGACACCCACCATGGGGCCGCACGCCAAGGTTGACACCCGCATTCCGACGGAATACTCCACGTATCGGCTGAAGAACTGCGGAACGATCGAGAAGATCGAATACGAGACCAAGGACTACCTGAACGATCAGGCAACCATCACCAAGCCGGCATATGTCTACCTGCCGCCGGATTACGATGAGACGAAGCAGTACAACGTGCTCTACCTGATGCACGGCATCGGCGGCGACGAGACCGAATGGGGCATGACCGGCATGACTTCCACAGTCAAGGCAATCATGGACAATCTTATCCGATACGGCGACATTGAGCCGTTCATCGTAGTCGCGCCCAACGGCCGCTCCTACTATGACTTCGCCAACAAGAACGGAGACTATTCCTCCTTCTACGTATTCGGGCAGGAGCTCCGCAACGATCTGATCCCTTACATCGAGAGCCATTTTGCGGTGTATCACGATGATGACCCGACCGCCGTGCGCGACCATCGCGCCATGGCAGGCCTGTCGATGGGCGGCATGCAGACGATCAACATCGGCATGTGCGAGTGCCTCGACCTCATCAGCTGGTTCGGAACATTTTCCGCGGCACCGACTTCCTATGTCTCGAGCAAGATCGCCGAGATCATCGGGAGCGAGCCTTTCGCGCAGTACAAGATCAACTACATGTACAATATCTGCGGTCTGCAGGACGGCACCGCGTACGGAAGCGCTTCCGCTGCCGCCAAGAACCTCCCGCAGTACACCGATAAGCTTGTCGACGGAGAGAATTTCATGTGGCAGGAGAAGAACGGAAACCATGATTTCGCCATCTGGTATTTAGGTTTCTACAACTTCGCGCAGCTGGCGTTCAGGCAGTAAACAACTTTTTCATGATAAGCACTCCAAAGGAGCCCGTTGCGCGGTTGCGCAGCGGGCTCTTTCAGCATGGCGGAAAATGATGTCCGCCCTCTCGTTTTTGTTTCTTACAGTTTTTCGGCGAGCTGCAGGATCAGCTGCTCCGTCTTCTCCCAGCCGAGGCACGGGTCGGTGATCGACTGTCCGAACACGGTGCCGTGGACATCCTGCTTGCCGTCCACGAGGTAACTCTCGATCATCAGGCCCTTCACAAGCCTGCGGATGTCCTCGTTGATGTTGCGGTTGTCGACAACCTCGTTCGCGATGCGGATCTGCTCGAGATACCGTTTGCCGGAGTTGTTGTGGTTCGTGTCAATGATGACCGCCGGGTTCGTGAGCCCCGACTCCGCATACGCGTCGCTCAGGCGAAGCACGTCCTCGTAGTGGTAGTTCGAAACGCTCTTGCCCGCGAAATCAAGGTATCCGCGCAGGATTGCATGCGCGTACTGGTTCCCCGCACTCTTGACCTCCCATCCGCGGTAAATGAACGTGTGTCCGTGTTGTGCGGCCTTGATCGAGTTGATCATGACGGAAATGTCACCGCCGGTCGGATTTTTCATGCCGACGGGGATGTTCAGGCCGCTCGCAGTCAGGCGGTGCTGCTGATTTTCCACGGAGCGGGCGCCGACTGCCACGTACGCCAGCAAATCAGAGAGGTAGCGATGGTTTTCCGGATAGAGCATCTCGTCCGCGCAGGTAAAACCGTAATCGGCGAGCGCCGAGCGGTGCAGTTCACGGATCGCGACGAGACCCTTGTACAGATCGGGCTTCTCGTCCGGGTCAGGCTGGTGCAGCATGCCCTTGTATCCCTCGCCCGTCGTGCGGGGTTTGTTCGTGTAGATACGCGGAATGATAATGATCTTGTCCTTCACCTGCTCCTGGATCCGGCACAGCCGGGAGATGTACTCGAGTACCGGATCGCGGTGATCCGCCGAGCACGGGCCGATGACCAGCAGGAACTTGTCGCTCTCGCCGTTGAACACGGCTTTGATCTCCTCGTCGCGCACCCTCTTGACCGCCGCCATCTCGTCCGAGACCGGGTACTCCGCCTTCACATCCTGCGGAATCGGTAATTTGCGGAAAAATTGCATGTTCATATAGGATTTCCTCCGTTATCTCACTCTCGCCGGCAGTGCTGCCGGCCGTTACAGTCTCATTTTTCGGAAAATGTCCCTGCGGGAGCCATTTTCCGCGGTCAAACCTTCTTGTCAAACCTCTTCCGACGCGCCGTCGAAAGTCTCATCATCTCGCGCATGCGGTCGCGGTCACCGCTCGCAATGCACTCTCGGAGCTCGTCGAAACTCGCGCGGTAGGCGTCCATTTCCCGAAGAAGAGCGTCCTTGTTGGCCAGGAACAGCTCACTCCACATCTCATCGTTGATGTTCGCGATGCGCGTCAGGTCGCGGAACGAGTCTCCGGTGTAGCGCTCGAGATCCGGCGCATCGCAGGCGCACATCAGCGAAACGGCGATGCAGTGCGTCAGCTGCGAGAGGAACGCGATCATGCGATCGTGGCCCGCCACATCGAGCACCGAGATGTCCTTGCAGCCGAGCGTCTCACCGAGCGCCTTGCACATCGTGATCGCGCGCTCCGTGTTGGCTTCCGTCGGCACTACAATATAGTTCGCACCGCGGAAAATGCGGTCGTCGCTGTATTCAATACCGCTCGACTCGCGACCCGCCATCGGGTGCGCTGCGATAAACTCCACGCCGCGCGGCAGCATTTCCTGTACCTGCTGAACCACGCAGCCCTTCACGCCCGTCACGTCCGTGATGATCGTGCCGGGGCGAAGCTTCGCGCCGTGCTCGCGGATCCACTCAAGGAACACGTGCGGGTACAGGGAAAATACGACCAGATCGGCCTCGCCGAGCAGCTCCTCGTCGACAAATGCGCTTCCGCGCTCGATCATTCCGTGCGCCACCGCGTAATCAACGCTTTCCTGCCGTCTCGCAATGCCGGTCACTCGGTACCCCTGCCGCGACAGCGCCGTCGCGTAGCTGCCGCCCAAAAGGCCGAGGCCGACAATACAGATTCTTGTGTTTTTATCTAACAGCATAGTTCCTCCCTATATTTCACAGGATCGTCTCCATCCCGATCTTCTGCGGTTTCATCCCCATCGCCTCGTAAAATTTCACGGCGCCGGGGTTACAAGTCCAAACGTTCAGCGTGAGGTTGTAGAACCCCTCCGCCTTCGCAAAATCCTTCACGTACTCATAGAGCGCACGACCGACACCCTGCCCGCGGGCAGCCTCATCGACGCAGATGTCATCGATGTACAGCGTCCGTATCTCCGTCAGGACCGCGTCGCCGAGAATTTGTTTTTTCGCGCAAAAGGTATGCCCGACAACTGTCTCATTTTCCGAAACACAAACGAAGATCGGATGGCTGTCGTCCGCTATGATCGTGGCCAGTTCCTCCTCGTTGTACTTGGTCGCCGGCCCCTTGAACAGGTCCGGGCGGCCGTTATGATGAACCATGTCCACCTGCACGAGCAGCTTCATGATCCCTGGAATGTCACGCTTCTCCGCGCGCCTGATCGTATGCTCCATAATACTCTCCGTCGTTTACTCCGTCTCAACCATTATGCCGGCGCCCGCGATCACCCGGAAGAAATCGGGGTAGCTCTTCGCAACCGCCTCCGCGCCCTCGATCGCCCCGCCGGTCACCGTGCACAGAAGTGCCAGCGCCATGACGATCCGGTGATCGTTGTGCCCGCCGAGAATTCGTGTCGGGCCATGAAGCGCCTCGCAGGCAACCGTCACCTCGTTGGCTCCGACCGTCACCTCCGCGCCGAAGTTTGCCAGCTCCTCCGCCATCGCGGCCCCGCGGTCGCTCTCCTTGATCGCCAGCCGCGCTGTCCCCGTAAAATGAGCCCCTCCGTAGTACGCCGCCATCGCGAACAGGCACGGCGCCAGGTCCGGACAGTCCGAAACGTCAAATTCTTTCCGACCGTCTGCCATCTCATGCAGCATCTCGTAGTACACGCGGTCGCCCTGGCAGGTGTCCGCGGGAACGCCCGTGACAGTGAGGGGGGACGTTTCCTCCGCGAGCAACGCCAACGCCTCCAGAAATGCCGCGTTGGAGCAATCGCCCTCCACCGTGTACGCAAGATCCGCAAACCGGCTTCTGACTGTTTCCGTTACCTCTTCCGACGTGTCCTTTGCATCCTCGGAAACTGCCGCCCCGGGGATCACAAACTCATTGCCCTCGCAACGCACCGACACCCCGAACTCCCGAAGCACACTCGCCGTAATATCCGTGTAGGAGCGGCTCTCAAACGGCTCCGTCACCCGGATCCGGCTCTCCCCGTCCGCGAGCGACAGCGCCAGCATCAGCCCTGTGATGAACTGGCTGGAAATGTTGCCGACGACCTCGTAATCGCCGGCGCAAAGTCCGCCGCGAACCGTGATCTGCTGCCCATCGCGGACAAACAGCCCTCCTTGTATGTTACTGATTTCCTCGTAAATGCCGAGCGGTCGCTCCATCAGCCGCGGACTTCCCGTAAAATGAACCGTCTTCCCGGAGATCATCGCGATCGGGATCAGAAACCGAAGCGTGCTCCCGCTCTCACGGCACGGAAGAACCGCCCCGTCGGGGATTCCCGCCGGCGTCAGCCCGCCGATCGCAACCGTGTCCTCCGAAATCCGCTCGATCTGCGCACCCATCGCACGCAGGCAGTCGCAGGTCGCCGAGATGTCCTCCGACCAGGCCAGACCGGAGATCGTCGAACGCTGCGACAGCGCTCCGCAGATCAGCGCGCGGTGCGCCACGCTCTTCGACGGCGGCGCACTCACGGTTCCGTGTGCTTTCGATGGAAAAATGCGAACCAGCATATCTCAAACCTCAACTCAAAACATTACTCAAAATCCGCTCCGCGATCTCCTCCGCCGTCGCTTCCCCCGCAACGGAAACGTCGCAGGTCGCGCAGTAGATCGGATACCGCTCACGATACCTCGCCTCCAGCGCTTCCCGATCGGTCGAGAGCGGTCTGCCGGGAGCCACCGCGATCGATTCGATCGGCCGGTCAATGAAGAAAATGCAGCCGTTGCTCCTGAGATTGGCTACATTTTCCGGACGAAGGATCGCACCGCCGCCCGTCGCGATGACCTTGCCGCCCTGCGCGGACAGGTCGCGGATGACCTCCGCCTCCAGATTGCGGAACGCCTTCTCTCCCTGCGTGGCGAAGATCGTCGGGATATCGCACCCGCTCCTCCGGACAATCTCCTCGTCACAGTCGACGAACTCTCGTCCAAGCCGCGCCGCCACCAGCTTCCCGACGGTCGTCTTGCCGACGCCGGGCATGCCCGTGAGCACGACGGATTGCTTCTCGCCGCTGATCGTTCGGAAAATGCGCTCCGTCGCCGCCGTGATCTCCACCTCCGACCCGCTTCCGATGCCGCTGTAATCGCCCTCGTCGCAGACCGCGAGGAACTTCGCTGCTGCCAGCACCGCCTGCGCGACGAGCATGTACAGCCCGCCCGATGCAGGGATGCCGCGCTCCTGCGCCGCCATCACAAGACGGGTTCGAAGCGGATTGTAGATCGCGTCCGCGACGCCCGAAAGCTTCGGAAAAATCGCGAGATCCACCGGACTCGCGTCCCCGTTCGGGTACATCCCGACCGGCGTCGTGTTGATGATCACATCCGCGTCCGAGTGCTCCGCATAGGCTTCCTCGTATGTGATACAATCGTCTCGTTTTGCGCGGGATACACGGTTTACCGACACTGCTCCGAGCGACTTAGCAACCGCACGAGCCGTCTTGGACGTCCCCCCGGAGCCGAGGATCAGCACCTTTTTACCGGCGACCTCAATTCCGATTTTCCGAAGAAGTGCGACCATGCCGCCGAAGTCCGTGTTGTCTCCGATCAGGCGTCCGCCGTCGTTGACGATCGTGTTGACGGCCCCGATCGCACGCGCCCGCTCGCTCACCTCGTCGAGGTAAGGGATCACGGTCTCCTTGTACGGGATCGTCACATTGATCCCGCGGAATTCACGCGCCTTGAGGAAGTCCCCGACCTCCTCCGGCAGCAGTTCCTTCAGCTCATACGCCGGAGCGCCGAGCTGCTCATGTATATCTTTCGAGAAGCTGTGTCCGAGCTTCCCTCCGATCAGTCCGAATTCCATAATTCACTCCCGGATAATGTCTCACAGCTTTCCTTCCCCCGCCAGCAGATCCGCGATCACGATCGCCGTCATCGCATCCACTACCGCGCGCACACGGTGCACGATGCACGGGTCATGGCGTCCCTTCGCGGCCAGCGTCGCGTCCTTCATCTCGCGGAAGTTGATCGTGTCCTGTTCCTTGCCGATCGTCGGCGTCGGCCGCACCGCGCAGCGGAACGTAACCGGCATCCCGTTCGTAAGTCCTCCGTTGATCCCGCCTGCGTTGTTCGACGTCGTCACCACGCGCCCTCCGTCCATGCGGAACGGATCGTTAGCCACACTGCCGCGCATTTTCGCAAGCCCGAAGCCCGCGCCGAACTCGATGCCCTTGATCCCCGGGATCGCGAACATCGCGTGTGCCAGGAGCCCCTCGACACTGTCGAAAAATGGTTCCCCTACCCCGACAGGCAGCCCTGTCACCGCCGTCTCCAGGATACCCCCGACACTGTCCGCGTCCGCCTTAGCCGCGAGGATCTCCTCGCGCATCGCCTCGCCGGCCGCCTCATCCAGCGCCGCAAAATCAAGCGTGTACAGTGTTTCCAGATCCTTCGTCAACTCCGCTCCCGCACCGAACGCGCGGTCCTTCACGCCCGCGATCTCCGCGATGTGGGTTCCGATACGGATACCCTTTGCCTGCAGCGTGGGCAGAAGCACAGCTCCCGCCGCCACGACCGCTGCCGTGATGCGGCCGCTGAAATGACCGCCTCCGCGAACGTCATTTTCCCCGTGATACTTCACATAAGCCGCATAATCCGCGTGGGACGGGCGGGCCAGCGACGCCATTTCACTGTAGTCGCCGGAGCGCGTATTCTGGTTCGGGATCGAGATGCGCACCGTGTCGCCGGTCGTGTACCCCTCGCTTACGCCGCTCCCGATCACGTACGGGTCCGTCTCGACGCGCGCCGTAGAGATCGCACCGCTCGGACGCCGCATCGTAAGGCAGCGGTCGATCACCGCCGTGTCGACACGCAATCCGGCAGGAAGACCCTCGATGACGCACCCGATCTCCGGTCCGTGGCTCTCGCCGTAGATCGTAACCTTGATCGTATTTCCGAATGTATCACTCATTCCGTATCCCTTTCTGTACCGCCAACGGCATCACTGCTTCACAACCGTCAAAATCCGTCTCCGAAGCTGATCCGGTTCCATCCGGTAAAACTCAAAACGTCCCGGCCATCCGCAGATAACCGTCATGATGGCGCTGCCCTCCGCTTTCTTGTCATGCGCACACAGCGCAAGCACTTCGTCCGGGTCACACGATGCCTCGTGCGGCAGCCCGAGCTTGTCTAGCACC
The DNA here is from genome assembly GCA_946415315.1 of uncultured Lachnoclostridium sp. GTDB lineage: Bacteria > Bacillota > Clostridia > Lachnospirales > Lachnospiraceae > ISDg. The sequence continues at coordinate 9,829 of CAMKRZ010000022.1, forward strand.
GACAGCAGGCGCGGCCGGATCCGGTCTGCGCACAGTGCGACCATGCCGATCGCAACGCACTCTCCGTGGAGCAACTCCCCTCCGCATGCGAGCTCGATCCCGTGCCCGATCGTGTGACCGAAATTGAGCACGCGGCGCAACCCGCTCTCGCGCTCATCCTTCTCGACAACATCTTTCTTGATCCGGATCGCGCGCTCGCAGATCACATCGAGGCTCTCGAACGGATCCTCATTTTCAAACAACTCAAACAGATTTTCGTCGCAGGTCAACGACATCTTCAACGCCTCCGCAAGGCCGTTGGCCACCTGACGCTTCGGGAGCGTCGCAAGCGTGTCATGGTCGATGATGACCATTTTCGGCGGGTAAAATGCCCCCACGACGTTCTTCACACCCGCAAAATCGATCGCCGTCTTGCCTCCGACCGACGAGTCCACCTGGGACAGCACGGTCGTCGGGATATTGATCCAGTTGATGCCGCGCATGTACAAAGCCGCCGCGAGGCCTGTCATATCACCGACTACCCCGCCGCCGACCGCGATCACACGGTCCTTGCGCGTCGCACAGAGCTCCACAAGCTTCCGAAGGATCATCGTGAGTGAATCCATCGTCTTGTTCTCCTCGCCCTGCGGGAGCGTCAGGATCTCCGCCCTGCCGTTCGCCCTGCATGCCGCAGCCACAGTCTCCGCGTACTGCGCGGGAACACCGTCATCCGTCACGATCAGGGAGAGCTTGCCCGCGCCGCTCTCACCGATCAGTTCGCTGACCTTCGCGAGCGCGCCGCGCTCCATTATGATGTCGTACCCGCCGTCGCGGGTTTTCACCGGGATGATCATCGTCACATCTCCTCGCTGCGCCTCATTTTCCGGCGCTGTTTCTCCGGACCGGCCTCACACCTTCGTCCGCTCTGCCGAAATTACAATCGAATCTCTCTCTCGTAGCTGCCGAGCACTTTCAGATCGTTGCAGCATTCGCGAAGCGCGTTGAGCATCTGCTGTCCGGCCTCGCTCGCCACGTTGCCCTCGCTCTCCGCATAGAAGTAGTACTCCCACGCGAGATCCTTCCGCGGGCGGCTCTTCAGTGCCAGCAGGTTGAACCCGTACTCGCCGATGACATTGATCGCGCGACCGAGTGATCCTGCGGTATTTTTCACGGAAAATAACATCAGGAAGCGGCTGTCGTCCTCCCCTGGCTCGCGCTTCTCGCGCGTAAACACGGCAAATCGCGTCGTGTTGTTGCTGCTGTCGTTGATGTGGCTCTCGAGAACCTTCAGCCCGAACCGTTCCGCGGCCTCGCTGCTGCCGATTGCTACAAGATCGTGCCTTCCGGCCTCCGAGACCATTTTCGCGGCGACCGCCGTGTTGACGGCCTCCGTCGTTACAAAGCCGTGTCTCTCAAGGTAGTTCGCGCACTGTCCGAGCGCCTGCTCGTGGCTCACAACCGTCTTCACCTCGTCCATCGTCGTTCCCTTGACGGCGAGGAGGTTGTGAACGATCTCAACCTCATAGACGCCGGAGACGTATAATTTTCCGAAGTATGCGAGATCCAGAACACGGCCTACATCGCCGTTAAGGCTGTTCTCGATCGGCAGCACGGCGCAGTCGCAGGTGCCGTCCTCCACCGACCTGTAGGCCGCCGCAAAATCAGGGCACGCAACCGCAGTCGAGTCGGGGAAGATCTTCTCCGCGGCGATATTGGCAAATGCACCCTCAACGCCGCTGTATGCCACCCGAAGCCCGTCCATCAGGCGGTGCTGATAGCTCTTCGAGATTCCGATGGTCTCGCGCAGGAAACTCACGTAGAAAGGCCGCAGCGACTCATCCCCGATGAGCCCGGCCTCCTCGCGCAGGATCTCCTCCTCGCGGGAGCGGTCCGTGATCGGCAGCCCGTGTGCCCGCTTGTACGCCGCGATCGTGCGCACCGCCGCCATCCGCTTCTCGAACACCTTCGCCAACTCGCGGTCCGCCTCGCTGATTATCGCTCTTGCCTGTTCCAATTCCGTCATGAAATCCACCTCTCCGCAGCGCTTTGCCGCGTTTCGTCTCCCTTCGTCGCAACTCTCAGAACCGCTCCTTTCGTCGCGCTTCTGTGGTTTGGAAATTCTTCCGTAGAAAAAGTAAAAATCCGCAAAATCCCGAAATTGAACATCGGAACACGCGGATCAGGACTGCTTATTTGCTTGAATCACTCTTCACGAAGCAAACCGGCAGTCCATGCAAAAATAATAAAAGTAAAAGCTTCTCATAAACATGCCTTTTTGCTCCTTTCGTCATTGTTCGCGCCGCGGGGGCGCAATGTTACCTGCGTCACATAATACCCCCGCGCGCCTGACTTGTCAAGAAAAAACGCACCGCACCCTGTATTTTCCGCATTCGCGCGGTTCATCCCTAGTATCCCTGGTAATAAGACTCCCAGCACATTTCCTCGTCGAGATAAAACTTTGCGCCCTCCTTCTCCTGTTCCTCCGTGAGCGAAGCAGGGACATACTTGAACGTCATCAACGTAGTCGCATCTTCCTTCGAGATGAGATTCCCTTTCTCGTCATATTCATAAGTATTATTGTCATACTCCGTGGGCGTGTTCTCGAATTCAAGCGTACTTTTGATTTTGCCATCTTCATAAGCGATTTGCTTTACTACTCGCCCTTCACTGTCGTAATAGTATTCCTGTTCTTTATTTTCATTGCCCTCCCAGTCGTATTTCACCTCAATCCTGCTCCCGTCGTCGAAGTACTGAAACTCATAGATCAGATTGCCGTCAGAATCAAGATGCCGGACAACCCGCCCCTTCTCGTCGCACTCACTCCTGTAGTATTTGTCATTGACATACGCGTTTCCGGATTCGTCCCACTCCGTCAACACCCAATTTATGTAATGACCGTATACGTCGTATTCAATCTCTTCTCGGGCTCTGTCTCTTCCTGATAACCAATACGCGTGCAACAGCGTCTTCCGCCCGTTCTCATCATACAGGACGGTTTTCGTAACCACCTTCTGCCCCGGTTTATCAGGATTCTCCTCCATCATCTCCGACTTGCGTAAATGACCCGAAGAGTCATAGGTATTCGTTTGCGTCTGACCTTCGTAGATTCCCGACAGAGTGACCAATGTATACGGTTCACCGTTCACGTACGGATAAGAGAACTCATACACCATCTGTTCCCATTCATCATCCGTATACCAAACCTTATACCTGCGCGTAGCTTTGGACCATCTTCCGAACTCATCGTATTCGAACGATACCGTCTCTTTTACTTCGTTATTGCTCTTATCCCGGGTGCAGATTTCACTCAACAGATATTTTTCCGAAGCCTCCTCTTTCTGTGCACTATCCGGCTTTTTCTCCGTATCTTTATTCGAACGAAGCACAATGATCAGCAAAAAAGCCAACAACAACGCGACACATACGCCGATTAACCAAAAGACTATCTTTCTCTCTCGTTCCACGTAAACACCTCCTCCTGCGTTCCCGCACACCCGTGTATTCTGTTGGCGCCCGCTTTCGAAAGCATGCTTTCGACGCGGTTGCCCCCAGAATACACGGGGATCGGGAGCCTTGTTACTCTTCCTTAACCAGGTTTTGCACCCATACGCCCTTCTTTACGAGCACAAAACCGATCGCGCACTTGATCAGATCAAGCGACTGCATGCACAGGTACAGATACACCACCGGAATGCCCGTGTACTTGCTCAGCACGAACGCCACCGGCACGCAGACGCACCACAGGAACACGCTGTCGAACAAAAACGTGATGAACGTCTTGCCGCCCGTTCGCAGCGTAAAATAAGTCGCGTGCATGAAGGCGTAGATCGGCATGCACGCCGAACCGACGCGGATAAACCCGGTCGCCAGCGACTTCACCGAATCCGAGGTATCGTACAACATCGGAAACAGCGGCGCAAGCGTGAACAGGATGGCGCCAAGCATCGCGCTGGATATCACGGAAAATGCGATCAGCTTCGTGTCGGTATCCCTCGCCTCCTCGAGTTCTCCGGCCCCGAGAAGCTGGCCGACCATGATGGCAACCGCGCTTCCCATCGCAATAAACACAACATTGAACAGATTCGTGATGGTCGATGAAATATTCAGACCCGCCACGGCATCCAAACCGCGGGACGAATACCGCTGGTTCAACACCGCCATACCAACCGACCACAGGATCTCGTTGGTCATCAACGGAAGACCCTTGACGGAAATTTTCCCGGTGAGCGCGAGCGGAATCCGCAGACTTCGGTACAATCCCCTCGCAAACTTCATGCGCAGCGTATTCCAATGCGTCCAGAACATAACGATCCCCGCCTGCACAAACCGGCTGATCACCGTTGCAATAGCGGCACCGACAACGCCCAGTCTGGGAGCACCGAATTTTCCGAAAATGAGCACATAATTGAGGCAGAGGTTCACGCCGACGGCAACCAGGCCCGCCACCATGGGAACCCGCGTCTCCCCGCACTCGCGGAGAGTGCTCGCGTAAACTTCCTCGATCGCAAAAGGGATCATGCCGATCAGCATGATCGCGAGATAGTCCTTGCCGAACTGAAGCACCCGCTCCGGAGACTGGTCCGAATCGATATCGCTGAGGTAGAGATTCAGCAGTGGCTCGTTATAAAACACCAGCACCGCGATACCGACTGCGATAATTATCAGGCTGATAAATAATTTGAATCGGAACGTGTGGCGCACGCCCTCGTGGTCGCCCTTGCCATAGAACTGCGCCGCATAGATCCCGGGTCCGGCCATTGCCCCGAACAGCGCCAGGTACAGCACAAACAGGAGCTGATTCACAATGCCGACACCCGACATTTGCTCGGTCCCGACGCGCCCGATCATGATGTTATCTAGGAGGCTCACAAAATTCGAAATGCCGTTCTGGATCATGATCGGTACCGCAACCGTCAGCACTTTCCTGTAGAAATTTCTGTCACCGATAAATCTGGACATGCAAAACACCTTGAATATATAAAATTACTCGAGAACAATGCCGTAAATCTTCTTGCCACGCGTTCCGACCACGATGGTGTTGCCGAAAACAGCGGGCGAAGCTTCAATGTTCTTGCCGAGGTTGATGGTCGATTTGAGGACACCGGTGCGGCCGTCCAGAAGGAACATGTTGCCGTCCGAGTCGCAGAGGATGATGTAGCCGTCGCCCTTCGAGTCGTAAACCGCAACCGGGCTGGACCAACTGTAGTACTTCATATCAACGCTCCAGACCTCGCCACCGGACTTCTTGTCCAGCGCGACCAGTTTGCCGTGCTTCTTGCCGCCCGTGCGCGCAACGACAAAATACACGAGGTCGGAAATATTGTTCTGTCCGAGGCAGGCCGTAGCCTGGACGCCGCCCGAGACACCGTCCACCGTCTTGCACTCGTAGGTGCGCTTCCAGATGATCTCCCCGGTCGCAGCGTTGACCTTCATCACGGGAATCTCACCGCTGTCGTTCTTGTCCTTCGTCCAGTGCAGCGAAGTGGAAACATAGAGGTAAGCTGTGCCGTCTGCCGGATCGATCTCAAGAACCGGAGACGCATTGCTGTCATCCACCGAATCCTGCACCCAGACGAGCTGCATCGTGTTGAGATCGATGCACATCAGATCCCCGCTGTTGTCGCAAGCATAGAGGTAATGGTCGTAAATGCAGGCCGACGACTCGATCCCGAGCCAGTACGTGGACTCGCCGGTACGGCTCGTCTCATAGTTCCATTTTACGACTTCGGACGGATTGATGGAAAGCGTCTTGCCGTCGTAGGACGTATTGAGTTTCGTCGTGTACAGGATTCCGTTCTCGCCGGGCTGGATCAGCGTATCAGTCGCCACATCGAAGAGCGGCGAGGAGTCAAATGCGCAGAATTTGCCGTTATCTTTGCGAAGAGAGAACGGATCATCGTAGCCGTAATCGGCAATGACCTTGCCGCGGATCAGATCGACGATAAATGTGCGCGCCGAATCATCTCCCATGTCGTCCCCGGCGCCGACTACGTACAGCGGCGTACCGTCCGGATACAGCGAACCGGTTCCCTTGATCGGAAAACCGAGGTTGATCTCGTCGCGAGTCGCCGAACCGTCCTCCAGATCGAGGAAGTATATATGCCCGTCCATGGTCGCGTAGATAACCTCGACCAGATCCGTCTTCTTGCGCTTGCTGTCGTAGAGATTCATGACCTGCTTGGTCTCTTCATCCCACTGTACCAGCAGGGGCTGCCCGGTCCATCCGCTGCCGGTCCACTCACCCTTCTTCACGCTCTTCTTAAGCTCTCCGGTCGTGATCTCCCACGCCTTCTTGAGCTTGTACTCGGTCATCACCGCCGTACCGTACGAAGCGCTCGAGCGGAAATTGTCCCCGCGGAACGTGATCACGCCCTTTACCTTCGAATAATTGCTGTTCGCAAAATGAATCTCATCCTGGCGAATATATCCGTCGATATCAATCCCGCCGTCGTCCCAGGACTTGGCGACATTCAGGTTGGTCTTAAAGCCGAACACCGACGGCTTGGTTGACTCCACGGGTACACACACGCCCGTCTCCAGCAGTTTCTGCGTCGTCGTCAGCGGCGTCGTGTTCAAAACCGGCGCCACCAGATCGCCGGGCTTCGGCTCACTGAGCGGATCCCCGCAACTTGTGAGGCAGACCACAACTCCGATGATCACCGCAACCAGGGCAACCGCGCCCAATACAACCGACTTTCTCATCGTAATCCTCCCTAGTTTCGTGAAAACGAGTCGGGACAAACGCCCCGACTCGCCAAAATGACCGGTTTATCAAGCCTTACAGCACGCTCTTCACGGTAGCAACTACATTTTCCGCAGTGATACCGAACTTCTTGAAGAGAACCGAAGCCGGAGCGCTCGCACCGAAACCGTGCATCGTCACATAGCCGCCGTCAAGGCCGACATATTTGCCCCAACCGAAGTCGCTGAGAGCCTCAACCGCAACGCGTGCGCGGACAGCCTTCGGAAGAACGCTCTCCTTGTACTCGTCGCTCTGCTCCTCGAAGATATCCATGCAAGGCATGCTGACAACGCGGGCATCGATGCCCTCTGCAGCGAGCGTTGCCTTTGCCTCAAGGCTGATGGAAACCTCGGAACCGCTTGCAATGATGATCGCATCCGGAACAGCCTTCGTCGAATCCTCAATGATGTAACCGCCCTTGAGAGCTTCCTTGGAGGAACCTGCGAGCTGAGGAAGGTTCTGTCTCGTCAGAACGAGCGCCGTAGGCGTCTCCTTGCTCGTAACTGCGCTGTACCATGCAGCAAGCGTCTCGGTAGCGTCTGCCGGACGGAATACATGGAAGTTCGGCAGGGAGCGAAGCATTGCAAGCTGCTCGATCGGCTCGTGGGTAGGTCCGTCCTCGCCGACACCGATGGAGTCGTGCGTCAGAACGAACGTGGTCGGGATGCGCATCAGAGCGGAAAGTCTTGCCATCGGCTTAACGTAATCGCTGAATACGAAGAACGTTGCGCAGTAAGCGCGGAGGCCGTGAAGCGTGAGACCGTTGCTGATCGCTGCCATCGCGAACTCACGAACACCGAAGTGCAGGTTGCGTCCGCTGTAATCGTCCTTGCTGAAGTCCGCGATCTCCTTCATCGCCGTCTTGTTGGACGGAGCGAGGTCAGCGGAACCGCCGATCAGGTTCGGAACCTTATTCTTAAGCTTGTTGAGAGCCCAGCCGCCGAGGTTTCTCGTAGCGTCTGCCTTCTCCTCATATGCCCAGTACTCTGCGTCGTCGATGAGAGGCTTCGCGATGTCCATGTTGAACTCATCGTCCCAAGCAGCCTTCATCTCCGGGAACTTCGCGCAGTAATCAGCGAAGAGCGCGTTCCACGCATCCTCATCCTTCGCATGCTCTGCCGCAAGCGCTTTGTAGTTGTCGTATACTTCCTCAGGTACGAAAAATGCTTCCTGCGAAGGCCAGCCGAGGAATTCCTTCATGGCTGCTACATTTTCCTCACCGAGAGGCTCACCGTGTGCGGAAGCCTTGCCCTGCTTAGCCGGGCAGCCGTAACCGATCTGCGTCTTCACGGTGATCATGGAAGGCTTCGTCGTCTCAGCCTTAGCAGCCTCGATCGCAGCAGCGATCTCCTCAAGGTTGTTGCCGTCCTCAACAACGAGCGTCTGGAAGCCCATTGCGCGGAATCTTGCCTGAACATCCTCGGTAAATGCGATGTCCGTGTTGCCCTCGATACTGATCTTGTTGCTGTCGTAGAACACGATCAGCTTGGAGAGGCCGAGCGTGCCTGCGAGGGACATTGCCTCGTAGGAAACACCCTCCATCATGCAGCCGTCGCCGCCAAGCACGTAGGTGAAATGATCAACAACCGGATAGCCGGGCTTGTTGAACTTTGCAGCGAGATGAGCCTCAGCCATCGCCATACCGACTGCCATACCCATACCTGCGCCGAGAGGGCCCGTCGTCGCCTCAACACCCTTGGTGTGGCGATACTCCGGATGACCCGGGGTCAGGGAACCGTCCTGACGGAACTGCATCATATCTTCCTTGGTCAGGCCGTAGCCGAACAGGTGAAGAAGCGAATAGAGAAGCGTCGAGCCGTGTCCGCCGGAAAGGATGAACCGGTCACGGTTCGGCCAATCGGGATTGGCGGGATTGTGCTTCATATGCTTTGCCCAAAGCTCATATGCAACAGCAGCAGAGCCGAGCGGAAGACCCGGATGACCGGACTTCGCCTTCTGGATCGCATCAGCCGCGAGAACGCGGATGGCGTTGACAGACATCGTATCGATCGATTTGCTCATAATTAATTCCTCCGAGGAAAATTCTCCCTGCATTCTGCCCCTCGACACCGCCTTCGGGTATCTCTCGAAGCGTGCGTCAACGTACGACAGCGCGGCAGGGGCCGCGAACGCCCACAGCATGGGCGCATACCTAGATGAATAATACCATAACGGTACCTTCAATGCAAGATGCGAACCGAAAAAAAGGGAGCCCTCCGTCCCCGGAAAACCCCCTGAAAGAACAGCCTGTTTCATTTTTCGAGCAAGGCCTGGTACACTTCCCTCTTTCCGATGCCGCGGTCCGTCGCAACCGCCTTCATCGCGTCCTTGCGGGGCATTCCCTGCGACTCGTACAGCGCCACATGTTCGGCGATGCTGAGTTCGCTCCATGCCGCCTGCTCCGCGCGTTCCGCTTCTTGCGGATCGACTCCCTCGATGACGATCACGCACTCGCCCTTCGCCGGCTCGGCCTCATAGTGCGCCGCTGCCTCCGCAAGCGTCGCGACGAAGCGGCTCTCGTGCAGCTTGGTCAGCTCCCGTAAAATGCTCACCCTCCGCCCGGCGCCGATCTCCTCCGCCAGCTCCGCCAGCGTCTTCGCCAGCCGGTGCGGCGCCTCGTACAGCACGATCGTGCGGGTCTCATCACGAAGCTCCGCCATCACACGCGAACGCTCCTTCTTCTCGGTCGGAAGGAACGCCTCAAAGCAGAATCGTCTCGTCGGCAACCCCGAGATCGTCAGCGCGGTCACGCATGCACACGCCCCCGGCACCGCGGTTACTTCCACGCCCGCCTCGAGCGCCATCCGGACCAGTTCCTCCCCGGGATCGCTGATTCCCGGCATGCCCGCGTCGGTGATCAGCGCGATGTTTTTGCCTGCGACCAGCATTTCCGTCAACTCCCGCCCCTTGTCAAAGCGGTTGTTGTTGTGATAGCTCGTCATCGGCGTATGGATCGCAAAATGTGTCAGCAACTTTTTCGAATTCCTTGTATCCTCCGCCGCGATCAGGTCAACCTCGGAGAGCACGCGGATCGCGCGCGCCGTCATATCCTCCAGATTGCCGATCGGCGTTGTCACCAGATATAGCATGTTTCCTCCTAAAACCCGTACAACTCCTTCACTTCGTCCGTGGTTTCTCCGCTTTCGTCAGCGAGAACCAGTGGCTTTTCCACCGTAAGCCCGCTCTTGCCTCCCCGTACGCATCCGAGAAGCACCAGATTCGGCTCCCTGTCGACCTGAGGGTGTACCATCCTCAGCCGTTTCGGCTCCAGTCCGTGCCGAACCAGCGTCGTGATCAGCTCTGCCAGCCGGAACGGCCGGTGCACCAGGTAGAAACGCCCGCCGGGCACAAGTACCGCTGCCGCTTCCCGCGCCACATCGTCAAATATGCACAGCACCTCGTGCCGTGCGATCGCCTTTGCGTCCGCCGGGTTCACAATGCCGTGACCGCCCGTCATATACGGCGGGTTGCAGGTTACCACATCAAATCGGGATCGTCCGAACTGCTTCGAGGCTTCCCTCAGATCGCCCTGTTCGATGCGGACGCGCCCCGCCACAGGGCGGTCGATCCGACCCTTCGGCGCCATACTTTCCGCAGATGCCTTGCTCTCCGCAGATGTCTCGTCTTTCGCGGTCTCCGTGCCACCTTCCCGCTCCGCTGCCTCCGCCTGAAGCTCGACGTTCATCGCCACGCTCCGGCACGCCATGTCGGCGCTCTCCGGCTGAATCTCCAGTCCGACTAACTCCGCAGCGTCCGTTTTCGCGGACAACAGCAAAGGCAGGATGCCCGTGCCCGTTCCCATGTCCAGACACCGCTCTCCTGCCCGTATTTCGCAAAATGCACTCAGCAGGACGGCATCCACGCCGAAGCAAAACCGCCCCGGATCCTGGATCAGCCACAGATTGCTGCGCTGCAGATCAACCGCTCGCTCGCCGTCCTTCAGGTACTTCTCTACATCCACGCGTCTGCCGCCTTCCCGCCTGTCGGCTCACTCGTCAAAATGATGCGTCTCCCGCTTCTCAAGCTGCTCCAGCTCGCGAAGATCTTCCTCGTCATCCCGTCCGTTCTCATTTTCATCACGGTACTTGCGCGAATTGTCTTCTTTCTTCTCGCCGCGGCGCTTGCGCGCATGAAACTTCAATTCCTCGACCGGATAGTCGCGCACTTCCTTCTCCTCGCCGTCCGCGCCGTTCACGTAGACCAGCACTTTCACGCGCTGCTTGAGAACGTTCAGATCCTTCACCTCACCGGTCAGGCCGTCCGCCGTCTTCACCGTGTCTCCGATGTTCGGCAGGCGGCTGTTGAGGTACTCGTACGCGTCCTCCTCATTTTTCAGGCAGCACATCAACCGCCCGCAGTTTCCGCTGATCTTCGTGGGGTTGAGCGAGAGATTCTGCTCCTTCGCCATTTTCACCGAAACCGGCGCAAAATCTGCCAGGAACGTGTGGCAGCACAGCTCACGCCCGCAGATTCCGATGCCGCCGCGCAGTTTCGTCTCATCGCGAACGCCGATCTGGCGAAGCTCGATGCGCGTATGGAACACCGACGCGAGGTCCTTGACCAGCTCGCGGAAGTCCACGCGCCCGTCCGCCGTAAAATAAAACAGTACCTTGCTGTTGTCGAACGTGTACTCGCAGTCGATCAGCTTCATCTCCAGATTATGCTTTGCGACCTTCTCCGCGCAGACCACGAGCGCTTCCTTCTCCTTCTCGCGAAGGCGCGCCGCCTGCCGGTCGTCCTCGTCCGTCGCAACGCGCTGCACGGCGCGAAGAGGCGCAACCACCTTGTCGTCGGTCACCTCGGTGCGCCCGCACACGACGTAGCCGTACTCGACGCCGCGCGCGGTCTCCACGATCACGTGATCGCCCGCCTTGATCTCATAATCCAGCGGATCAAAATAGTAAACTTTTCCGGCGGTCCGAAACCGCACTCCGATGATTGTTGTCATATTGTCCTGCGCCTCCCGGCGCGTTCCTCCTGTTATTCGTTTCCTCCGGCAAACCGCTCCTGCCACCGCAGCAGAAACAGCCAGAACGCTGTCTCCATATTGACGTTGACGACACGGTCGGCACGAATTCGCCCGATCTCCTCCTGCGTCGCCCACAGCGCCTCGAACCCGATGGCGTCCGCCTGGTCGCGGATTGCGTCACTCTCCTCGACAAACATCAGTCCGGCCTTCTCCCGGACCGCCTTATACATCAGCAGTTCGCGGATCCACACGAGGATCAGCCCGAGCACCGTCTCCTGCTTATCCTTATCCTTCGCAAAATCCTTTGCAAATTCCGCCATGCGGTCCTCCCGCATTGTCGGCACCGCTTTCAGCATGGACACCGTCGTGTCCCGCTGCTCCTGAAACTCCTCCGACCGTGCGCACGCCGTCGCGACCCCGGGACATCCTCCGGAGTACACCGCGAGCATCCTCGCGCGGTAATCCGGCAACTGTTCGCGCGCCATCAGCCAGTCCGTCAGGTCCTTCTCCGGCACCGGCAGCATCGGCAATTCCACCGCTCTCGAGCGGATCGTCGGCAACAGCTCATTCGCATTCGTTGTGAGGAGCAGGATCACTGCGTATGACGGCGGCTCCTCCAGCGTCTTGAGGAGAGCATTTTGCGCTTCCTCATTCATCTTCTCCGCCTCGTCCACGATAAAAATGCGGTACGGCCCGACCATCGGTTTCACCGGCACGACATTGCACAGCTGCTCCCGAATGTCTCCGACCGTGATCACCGTTTTCTCGTGTGTCACATATGCGACATCCGGCTGATTGCCGCTGTCCATCTGCAGGCACGAAATGCAGCTCCCGCACGGTTCCTCGCCGCCCTCGCGGCACAGAAGCGTAGCCGCAAACACGCGGGCGGTCAGCATTTTCCCGATGCCGTCCGGCCCGTCCAGAATATAGGCATGCGAGACACGCCCCGCGCGGATGCTCTCCTGCAGGTAATCGATCACCCGCCGGTGTCCAATGATGCTGCGGAATGTCTCCATACCTCGTCTTTACTCCTCTTCTGCAACCTGCATCTCTCGCTCAACGGCCGCAATGACCAGCCGGATGCAGGAACTGAACTGCCAGTTCAGGAAACGCAGCCGCGGGTTCATCCGTTCGATCACCTCCGGCGAAAAATCCTGCTCATCCGCCAGATAGCGCCGGCAAACCTCCGCGAAATTCGGCTGCTCCTGCTTGCGCTCCCGCCAGATCGACCGCATCAACCGCTCCTCATCCTCCGTCTCCAGATAGATCGGTACGATCGCGTCCGCGTACTTTGTCTTCATCAGCGCAAAATACACCTCGGGCGTCGCGATCATGATCGAGTGTGCGCCGGATGCGTCAATCTGACCGTCATCCGCCGTAAAATAATGCCAGTCCCCGACGACCACATGGTACGTCCGGCACTCCAGCACACGGCCTTCCTGCTGCATCCGCTGCATCTCATCGACCGTCACAAAATGGTATTCCACCCCGTCCGTCTCGCCCGCGCGGATCGGCCGCGTCGTGTAGGGAACGATTTTCCGAAGGCGTCCGTCGAAATGCCGCAGCAGGGCTTCGCAGATGCTGTCCTTGCCGGTCGCGCTCTTGCCCATCAGCAGAAACAATTTATATCCCATGCCGGTTTCCTCCAAGCACATAACCACAGTAATTCCATGTCCTGAACGGCACGGTTGCCGCGACATGGCCGGCAGCGGTCCCCTCTCCCCGGAAAGCATTTTCTTCTTCCGTCACGACCGCATACCCGTAAAATAGTAGCACATTTTCCGTGAAAATGCTATCCTTTTTCGCAATGTTGTGGTAACATCGGGAATGCCCACAGGGCTGGCGCGCCTCCGCGGCGATCGTCGTCGAACGCGCCGACAGATTCCATAAAGGAGCTTGTTTTATGCGTCTTCGCAACATTCCGGGAGCACGCGAGGAAATGCTCGTCAACCCGTTTATCGTACAGGATCCGGCGCGCCTGCAGGGCCGCTGGAAGAATGAATTCGGCAATGACCGTCCCATCCGCATTGAGATCGGCATGGGCAAGGGACAGTTTCTCCTCACCCTTGCACAGCGCAACCCCGACATCAACTACATCGGCATCGAAAAATACTCGAGCGTCCTCCTTCGCGCGCTCACCAAGCAGGAGGAGCTGCAGCTGCCGAACCTGCGCCTGATCCGCTACGACGCGGAAACCATCGACGAGGTCTTCGGCGAAGGCGAGGTGGACCGCATCTATCTGAATTTTTCGGACCCGTGGCCGAAGGACCGCCACACCAAGCGGCGCCTCACCTCGGACCGTTTTCTCGCCCGCTACGCAAAGATCCTTGCCGAGAGCGGGCAGGTGGAGTTCAAGACGGACAACGTCGACCTGTTCTACTTCTCGCTCACAGAGGCGGAAGCCAACGGCTGGACGCTTGCCTATGTGACACGCAATCTGCACAGCGAACCGGAGGCCGCGGACAACGTTACGACCGAGTATGAGGACCGTTTTTCCGCCAAGGGAAACCCGATCTGCAAGATGGTGATCCGCCGCTCCGCGCCGTCGTTGAAATAAACAAAACCTTGATTTTTCCCTGCTTATAAAAAGAAAACATTTTTCGAAAAAAAGTTGTTGACAAAGCCATGTCAATCGTGTATATTAACTCTTGCGTTCGGAAAAACCGCATAGAAATGCGCCTCTAGCTCAGTTGGTAGAGCACCTGACTCTTAATCAGGGTGTCCAGGGTTCGAGCCCCTGGAGGCGCATCCAAAGGTCTCCATTTGACAGCTTGACTGTTGGGCGGGGGCTTTTCTTTTATCTGACACACCGGAGTGATGTATCCGGAACTTTCTTCGACAGGAGGTAGCTCTCCATGATCACACTACTCTCGAAATTCTTCGTCCGCAGTGACCTCTCCGCGGAGCAGACGCGCACCGCATACGGCAAACTGTGCGGAATTGTGGGCATTTTCCTCAATCTGCTGCTTTTCGCCGGCAAATTCTTCGCCGGTCTGATCAGCGGTTCCATCGCCATCACCGCGGACGCTTTCAACAACCTCTCTGACGCCGGCTCGTCCGTCGTCTCGCTCGTGAGTTTCCGGATCTCCGAACAGAAGCCCGACGCGCGCCATCCCTACGGGCACGGCCGCATCGAGTACCTCGCCGGACTGATCATCTCCGCGGTCATCATCGTCATGGCGTACGAGCTGATCAAGGACTCCATCGGCAAGATCATCCACCCCGAGGACACCGAGTGGTCCGTCACGATCCTCGTGATCCTCATCGCCTCGATTTTCGTAAAATGTTACATGGCCTTCTACAACTCCCGCCTCGGCAAGCGCTACAACGCCGCTGCCCTGCGCGCGACCGCGATCGACAGCCTGAGCGACTGCGCCGCGACTACGGTCGTTCTGATCTGCACGATCCTCTCGCATGTGAAGGGCTGGCGCATCGACGGCTACGCCGGTCTTCTGGTTGGCGGCTTCATCCTCTTTGCGGGCATCCGCGCCGCGCGCGAGGTCATCAATCCCCTGCTCGGCGAACCGCCGGAACAGGAGTACGTCGAACGCATTGAACATCTCGTGCTCGATTTTGACCCGGCCATCCTCGGCGTGCACGATCTCATGGTTCACGACTACGGCCCCGGTCGCCGCGTGATCTCGCTCCACGCCGAAGTTCCCGCAGAAGGGAATGTGCTGGAACTCCACGATGTCATCGACAACCTCGAGCACAAGTTGTGCTCGGAGCTCGGCTGCGTGGCAACAATCCACATGGACCCCGTCGTCACAAGCGATTCCCGCGTCGATGAGCTTCGCTACCAGATCATCGACATCCTCGCTTCCATCAACGAGACGATCTCCATGCACGATTTTCGCGTGGTCTTCGGCCCATCGCACACGAACCTGATCTTCGATATCGTGCTTCCGTTTGATTTTCCTCTGCCGGAGGACAACCTTCTCGCGGACATCGAACGGCTCGTACACGAACGCATCGGGCGGACGTATTTTACGGTGATCCAGGTGGATCGCGCGGCCGTAAAATAAGGACTCTCTCACTCGGACTGCGTCCGTGCGCCCGGCAGCCCTTCGCGAGCATAGCTCGCTCAGTGTGGGGTCGCTCGCGGACTGCGTCCGCTTGCTTAGCAGCCCTTCGCGAGCATAGCTCGCTCAGTGTGGGGTCGCTCGGCACTCGCTCGCGGACTGCGTCCGCTTGCTTAGCAGCCCTTCGCGAGCATAGCTCGCTCAGTGTAGGGTCGCTCGGCACTCGCTCGCGGACTGCGTCCGCTCATATATAAAAGAAAACGGCTGGTCGTCGAAACAATGTTTCAACACCAGCCGCTTTCCTTTATATACCGGCTCCGCCGGCACGAGTGCTCTCGCTTAGCAGCATGAAACCGTACTTCCGCTACCGGTTGAAGTTTTTTCGAAACGACTGCACCACAGAACGCCAATTGATCTTTTTTCATCTTGAACCGAAACGATAACGGATAACTAGTGTAAGAATAACGGTACTCCATCCGATTCCATGAACAAAAACCAAAGCTTCTCCTTTGAAGAAAAAAGTCCGGGGCAATCGCTCGACGGAAAATGAGTCAATCACTCGGTGTACTCGAACGTCACCGTGCTGTTGACCAGGTCAAGCGCCGTCTGCGCCTTGGCGAGGCGGTTCGACACCTCATCGTACGCTGCCTGCGCCGCCGCGATGTCGTAATTTGCGTAACGATAGTCGATGATGTTGGATGCCGAGCGGAAGCCCGCCTCAACACGCTCCTTCGGCAGGCGCCGTTTCATCGCCGCAAGCCGGTTTCTCGTGTTGGTCAGCTGCGGGATGTACACGAGCATCGCATCGATGGTCATCCCGAAGCCCGGCACCTCCGTTGTCGCGTTAAACACGTTGAGGGCGTGCTTCAGCTTACGGATCTGCCCGGCGAGCAGCTCTTCCTCCTCACGTGTTTTCGCAAAATCGTACTCCGGCCGCACATCCTCGACGTTCTCGCTGATGGCTGCCACAAACACTTCGCTCGCGCTTTCACGCACGCGAAGTGCCTCAAGGTCATCATTCAGTTTCCGCAGCATTTTCGCTGCCTCAGCAGATGTAAGTTTCATGTTGTACCTCCTGATTTACGGCAAATACTCTGTCTGCCCGTCGGTGTACTCCGAAGGGAGCCTTTGAAAATACCACTCCTTTCGGCTCCTGTCAAGCACTTTTTTGAATTTTCCGTTTTTTCTGTCCGCACTGCGGTTTCTGTCCTTTCCGGCTCGTCTGTCCACTCCGTGTTTCTTCCCGTCGATGAAAACGGCGCGTCCACCCGCAAAACAGGTGGAAGGATCACTCCACTTGTGGTAAACTATATGCATACTTCAATGTGCGGGAGGATCATTTTCATGATTGCAATCGTTACAGGCGCCAGTTCCGGCATCGGTTATGAGGTGAGCGCGCAGCTGCGCGACGCCGGTTACACGGTCTACGGCATCAGCCGCCGCGAGGTTGCTCCGGAGGGTGTTACGGCACTGTGCGCGGACGTCTCCGATGAAACCGCATTGCGCGCCGCCGTGGATGAGGTGGCACGCCGCGAGGGCCGCATCGACCTGCTCTGTGCCAACGCCGGCATGGGCATCTCCGGTCCGGTAGAGTTCGCGAGTCCCGATGCCACGCGGAAAATCATGAACGTCAACTTCTTCGGGCAGGTGTACGCCGCGCAGGCGGTGTTGCCGTACATGCGCGCACAAAAGAGCGGCACCATTGTCTTCACAAGTTCCGTCGCCGCGCCGATCGCCATCCCGTACCAATCCTTCTACTCCGCGAGCAAATCCGCGATCAATTCGATTGCCCTCGCCCTGCGCAATGAGGTGCGCGAGTACAACATTCGCGTGAGCGTGGTCATGCCAGGTGACTCCAGCACTGGCTTTACCGACGCCAGAGAAAAGCAGCACGGAAGCTCCTCCTTTGCTACAGCGAAAACTTCCGAGGCAGACGCAGCCGTCGCCACGGCAGAAACATCCGTGCCGGACACAGCAACAAATACCGCTGCCACGACAAACTCCGCCTACCCGCGCTGCGACGCAGCCGTTGCCTCCATGGAGCGCGACGAGCGCGGCGGCATACCGCCTGCGAAGGTCGCTGCCGTCATCGTCAAAGCCGCGCGCAAGAAAAACCCGGCGCCTTTGTACGTCGCCGGGTTCAAATACCGCATTTTACTTGGATTGTACAATCTTCTTCCCGCCCGCGCCGCCGTGTGGCTCGTCGGAAAATTCTACTGAATCGATCAACGTCTTCCGCTGCAACGGAAGGCGTTTTTCATTCAGGAAACGCCGTTAACCACTACATGACAAGCTCGAGCACGTGAATCACGAAACCGCCGTACACAAGACCGCCGATCAACAGCACCGCCAGGAAATACTTTGCCTCCTTCGTATATAGGCAATAATTCCAATATTTACGCCCCACAGTAAAGAACAGGATCACACAGATAAGCGGGACTGCCATGATGATGATCTCATAGATGCTGATCCGTGTAGCGATCGTGTCGACATAAAGGCTTGTATCAGCGCGAAAACTTTTGCCGTATTCTATCTGGAACGAGGAGATCTCTGTTTCCAGTTCACGGACAACATCGTTATCTGTCTTCCGGACGTACCCCTCCACCGTCACGCCGTTCTCGTCATTTGCATACCAGTCCGTAAAATTATCGTCGTACCAGGATTTGTCCGCGCGAATGACCGCGATCGACGAGAGATCCGCGGAAAGGACGAGGTAATAGTACTCTTTCGCTGTCGGAATGTAGTTCACTCTGTACGTCATGGTAAGGTTTCCGGGCATCGCATAGAACGCCTGAAACTTTGTCCACGTTCCACTCTCATACGTGTATTTGTCGCCGTCCAGCGTCTTCATGTCTCCCTTGCGCGACAGCGTTATGATTCCGAGCACGCCGGCCACGCTCAGCGCTAGCACGATAAACGCCACACAGAAGATCGTTCCGATCTTCGCGGATTTCTTCGTCTCCTTCTTCTCCTGCTCCGGCTCCGGCAACGACGCATCCCTGATCACGATCGGCTCTTCCTCTAGCGGAAAATCAAACTCTCCCGGGCGATACGCCGATTCCGCGCCGACGGACTCCTCCGCATTCATCGTGTTTCCGATGTCCTCCGCGCTGTTTGCAACTCCTGCGTTTGCCTCATTTTCCGCATTCTCCGCGAGATCTTCGGTTCCTTTGGTCACCGCATTTTCCGCATCATCTGTGCTGTCCACATCTCCGATCTTCCCCGCGTATTCCGTGAACAACGGGTCCTCCCAGCTACGATCATCCATTTTATTTCCTCCTATTTAGCGCTCCCAATGCTCCCAAACCGTGTGTTCGGTGACTTCTTCCAGCCCTGACCTCAGATCTACTTCCTTCTCTTCGCAGAGCAACCCCTGCTCATTGAAAGTTTTGACCTGGATTCTCTCAACTTGGTATGATCCTTCTCCGCCTTCATACGTATATATATACTCGCGCGTCTCTGTTTTCCGCAGACGCCCCTCTTCGTCAAATTCCGGAATTACGCGGTCACGCGTTTCCTCGTTGCCGCTATCGCTGTCATAGTTGTAATCCTTCGAATCAAAGGTCACATCCACTGTGGTTGTCCGGTCATACATGTACGGAAGGGACACCTCTTTTATATCATTCGTGACGGACACAACACCGTCCGTGTTGTAATACTTTGTGATTGTCTGTGTCGTTTTTCCAAGCCCCGGCTGTTCCGAAACAATGGAGATGATTTCCTGCGTCAATTCTCTTTGTTCCGCTGTCGTTGTTCCGCTTTCTTCCCCGTCAGTTCTGATTTTATAACATAACGTCTTTGACTCATTGCCATTCTCGAAATACTCATATTCATCACTCACTGTATGTGTCTGCCTTCCGGACTGATCATAATACCGATACGTTTGGGCAATCTCCCTGCCGCTGTCATCTCGGTCAATCTCACACGTCATAAATAGATACGTTCCTCCGCTTTCATCCTCTTGATACCATTCATAAAACGATACGCTTTCGGCATATTCTTCAAATCTATAATCATAGTAATACCGATGCTGAATGACGCTGTTTTCTCTGTTATCGCCATGCCGAAAAGTCTCCCAGTATCCGTCGGCCTCATATTGGAACGATTTCTCCCAATATCCTTCTGAAATCAATTGCGCGGTGTATCGAATGCACCGCCCTGACGCATCGTAATCCTTCTCCCCGAAATATTCATTCTGGCTTCCGCCAGTTTGATCTGACGTTAATTTCCATGCGCCGGTTCGGGACTGCGCATCATATGTTTCCTCGAACTGTTGCTCATCCCCGTTCAGCATCGCCGAAAGGATTGTATCTTCATCTCCGAATTCCATAAATCCTACGGTTTCCCCTGTTTCGGTTACCGTTTGGATACTCGTAATTTGTTTCGTGTCCCCTTTATAGGCGATCTCTGTCCTCAATTCCCGTATTGACGGATCAACCGTGAAATCATACAAGCCCCAATAGAAATACAGGAAATCATTCTCATACAGCACTTTATCTGCATACCTGTAGTCTTCCGGTAGTGCCAGTCCGCCCTCGGTCATCGGGTCATAACCGTCTTCCTGTTTCTCCTGAATCCGGATACGTCTCCCTAGCATGTCATACTCCACGGACGTTGTCCGATGAAACGACTCCCACTGCACTTCCTTCAGAAGATGTTCTCCCGTACTGTCAAAATACTCCTTCGTAATTTCCGTCACATTTCCGTCTTCATCGTATGTTTTCTGCGTGGTCTCCGTCCCCAGATTTTCGAATTCTTCGACCAGTCTCCGTTTCGATTCATCTTCCGGATCGACGGAATACTCCCGAAAACCATATTCCGGCAGTTTCTTCTCCTGCTTTTCCTTTGCACAGCCGGTCAGGAACAGCATCGCTGCCACGAGCATTCCTGCTACAATGAATTTCCGCATGTATTATTTCCCCCGTTTATCCCAGTACTCCCACTCGGTAATGATTGTCGCGTTTACGCTTTTTATCTCCTCGCGGGATATGTGCAACCGTCCCTGCTCATCATACTCATTACGAAACACGGAACCTGCTTCACCAGTCGAATTGTCATAGTTTTCCTGCCATTCCAGTTCTCTCAACCGTCCTTCATCATCAAATTTCGACTGGATTGTTTTAACATTCAGTCCCCCATCCGAAATGACATACGAATATAAAACCCAGTTTTCTTCCTCGATGAAGGACGTAAACCAGGTATCGAGACCGGCAGCGGCCACCCCAAGGTCCTGCTTCGGCAGATCGTAATCATTCTGTAATGCAATCGCGTTTGCCTCAGCAACCATGCTTCCTCTGTTGTTTGCCTCAGCAACCATGCTTCCTCTGTTCACGGAAAGCAGATCGTAATCATCCCGCATTGCCGCATAAATCTCTTCACCGGTCATTGTAATATGCAGGAGTTTACCTTTCTTTGACGGATCGTCATAATACTCATAGCGATCTTCCTTTTTGGTGTCCAAATGATATTCTCCTGCATCATACGAGCCTTCATAATATCGGGAAATAACTCCGTTTTCCGTATATTCGAACTCATAGATCATTGCATAACCGTCTGTTTCATCCCAGTAATAGCGGACTGATATCTTCGTTAATTCCCCACCCTCCGCATACTCATATATCTCCTGCGTCTGTACGCGCAGGATTCCGTTTTCATCCTCCGTGTAATTTTCGCTGAACACTAAGAGGCCGTTTCCGGCATACTCTTTGTGTTTCAGAAGGTGTCTTTCAGGTTCTCCCTCTCCATTGACGAGGTACTCTGCCTCTTCCTGAATATAGCCGTCATCTTTATAGGAAAATGTTGTCTCGTATCGATAATTGGTATCACGATCGCCCGTGTCCCCCTGCTCCATCCGGTAATCCACACCATAGAAGTTGATACTCAGGCAGCGCCCTTCGGAATCATATTCCTTGACTCCCCGAAACGGCCCTTCATCCGTATTTCCACGAAATGTAGCCTTATTTTCCGAAGGATCATAGATTTCTTCATACTGCAGATCTACCGCATGAACCGTCTCCTTCAGAACAACACCCCCGTCCCCGAGTTCCAGCTCAGCAATCACAGTGTCCTGACTCATCGTGCGAAGACCTGTTATCTCCTCGGTATCTCCCCGATAGGAATATGTCGTTCTGATCTCCTTCACGCTCGGTTCCGTCATCAGCTGACCGAGGAAAAAACCATATGCGATATAACTCGGGATCCCGGTCAGACTATTGCTGCAGAACTCCTGATATTGTATCGGCAACGGCAGCCCGTTCGTGGAGACTCTCCAGCCTGCCACTTCCGAGTAGTTTTCCAAATATGTCTGCCCTTTCACGGTGTTTTCCGCGCCGGACTCCGCATCACCACATATCGTTTCCACGATACAACGTCCCAGTGAATCATATTCCTTCGTTACGACTGTCACTCCGATCGTCCGGCTGATGTCTTTCAGCAGATGCTCCCCGGTTTCATCGAAAAATGCGTGATACGTACTGATAAGCACTCCCAACTCATCGTAGGTATTGCGCACTGCCTCCGTGACAAGGTTTTCATATTCCTCCAGGAGTATCTTTTCCTTTTCTTTTTCCTCACGGTACCGGTATTTCTTATAGCCGTACGACCCGTTCGGACGAGTATCCTCTTCCTTTTTTTTCCTGCCGCAGGCCGTAAGCGACACCACAAGAACCGCAAGGACAATCCATGCTACCGCTTTTCTCATCACAAATCCCCCACTTCTGAATTCCGAAAAACACCCGCAAAATGAGATGCTGTTCCTGTCGTTGTTACTCTTCCCAGTGTTCCCACACCGTTATATCGGTTGCTCTGCCGGTCTCAAGGATCCTTCGTTTTTCACACAGCAATCCGTTCTTATCATATTGCTCGCTGAGAGTATACTCCCGGAAGTCTATATCGCCGAAGTCATTTTTGTAAGCCTCTAACCTCTTATCGGTCAGTGTCAGCAAATATCCGTCCTTGTCAATTTCAGCGGTTATCGGTTCTTCCGTTTTCCGATCGTCATTCAGATCCCATGTCTGAGTATGCCCATAGCATACCCAGTTTTCCTTCGTATGATCACACATGTCGGGCAGACAGACTTCATACGTCTTGTCGTATATACTGTCGATATTCCCGCTCACGATACCCCCGTTCGTGTTGACCTCGTACGGAGCGAATTGGGTTCGTTCAGTTATACGGATTTTCCCCAACGAAGCATCCGTGGAATATGTAACCTGCGTCGTCTCCATCAGTCTCCGCTCCTGCTGGGTTCCCGATACAGTCAGCTCCGTCCTGTATAAAAGGGTCTTGCCGTTTGCATCATCGTACTCCGTATCATTTCGGATCCCCCAGAGCAGATTGCCTTTTCCATCATACTTTTCCTCTATGTAAACCGTCTCTCTTCCGTCTCCATCGTATTCTCTCGATGTCCGCATGCGTAGTACCTGCTTGACTGAAAGTTGATCATATATTTCTCGCTCAAGTTCTCTCCCTGCATAATCATAGCGGTATCGTACCTCTTCGGTTTTTTCCCCTGTATCCTCAAAATACCGGATCGTTTCCAGAAAACTGTTTTCCTCATACTGATACGTGTACTCTTCATATTCGGATAACATTGGATCATGTTTCGTGAACAAAACGCACCGGCCTTCCGAATCATACTTTCTCTCGCCGTAATACTCTATCGTATCTTCTGAATAATTACGCCACGAACTCGACCGCGTCTCCGCATCATAGGTTTCCTCGTACCGCTGCAAACTTGCTTCCACCACTTCAGACAGTACGATATCGCCCTCTCCGCGCTCCAACAAAGCAACAACCTTCCCGTCGCCGTCCCAGGTACATATTCCGGCAATCTCCTTCGTATCACCCCGATAGGTAAACTCCGTGCGAAGTTCCCGTTTCGACGGACTCACAATGCGATCCCGGAAGTATGCATGCAAATGCTGGTAGGGTTTGTCCGTATATGTCCAATAAGCTAACGGCAAAGACAGTACGGTGGTTTCATCTCCGTGATCCGTACCGGGATAGTAGCCTTCCTCGTATTTTGCAAGCTCCACGATACACCGCCCCTGAAAATCATACTCTCTGGATATCGTAACGCCGGCCTCCCGCCAGGTAACTACTTTCAGCAAATGCTCCCCGGTATCATCATAATAATACTTTGTCCGTTCCCCGACCGTCGTGACCGCCCCGTCACGAATGTACTTAATCAGTGTGCGTTCCGTTCCGCGGTTCTCGTACTCCTCCAGCAGCGTATACTCAGTCTCACCCTCCGGGTTGACCGAGTACATCCTGTACCCGTACACGTCGAAGGATTTCTTTTTATCCTTCGGCTTCCCGCAGGCAACTGTCATCATCGCAACAGTCACTGCGAGAAAAATGATCATTCTCTTTTTCATAATTCACCCCCAGCATTGTATACCGGATCACGTCCAAGCTGCCTGCTGTCCGCAGTTTACAAAAGCCGCAACTCTTGACAGAGCTGCGGCTTACTACATTGTCGACGTCCACGAGGGGATTCGAACCTCCGACCTACCGCTTAGGAGGCGGTCGCTCTATCCTACTGAGCTACGTGGACATAAATGTGATTGTATTGCGGAACAGCTTCCGGTCTGCAATGAAACCATTATATACCAAACCACAAAAACTTTCCATATGAAATCTGTGCTCACCGGAAAATTCTGCTCATGCAGAGTTTCATTCGTCTTTTTCGGTGAAAACATGCATATAACGCATTACCATGTATTTTCATTTCAATCCATGTGTGAGATGCTTCCGATCGATCACCCGGCCTGTGCCCCATGGAAAAGCCCTGTGTTTCCTGGTGTCTTGCTTCTTTTCTCCGCGATAATTAGTAGCAATGAACACGAACTATACAATATATTGCGATATATAATCGCCCTGTTTCGCGTTTTGCGTTGCGATTCGACCGAATATACGCGTTCTTACGCTGAAAAATTGCGTAACATAATGCGTTATTTCTGCATAAAGATTTTTGCGGTTCTCAGCGGGCATTGAGCGCATCGCGCATGGAAACCGCCTCGTCGAGAACCTCTTTCTCCTCATCGGAGAGGATCACGAACGTGTTGCCCTTGATGACTTCCTTCACATACGTATAGCAACCGTCGCGGTTGTGCATGCTGGTCATGATGAAACCGTCATTGTCATCATTGAGAAGACACAAGCTGTAACTCAACTTGCCGCCCATCTCCGCAAATGCATCATATCGCTTGACCGCAATCTTTTTAAACGAAGTATCTCTTGCGTCCTCCAGGATCTTGATCCGGGACACTGCGTCCGTAATCTGCGACTTGTTGGAATCAATCTCGCGGAACCTTGTCAGGATCCTGTCCTCCAGTGATTTTCCGTTGGCACCCTTCATGAACTTTCGGTATTTTGTTGCCAGCTGATTGTACTTGGCTATCATCACGATGCTGAGCACAAACAGGATCGCCAGCATAACAAGCATCGCCAGAAGCAGATATTCCGTATCGATTCCGAGACTCTCGAAAATGCCAAGCGGCAATTTCCTGACAATCCCGGCTGCTTTGACGCTCAGTAATATATCAGTAATCATGTATCCTCCACAATATCATCGGGAACTGCAATCGTTTTCGGTTACGGCGTAACGCCGAAGATCTCCATCAGCCGCTCAAACTCATCCAGGGAGAAAAACGATACTTCAATCTTGCCGGTATTGCCTTCCCGACCGGTAATCGCGACTTTAGTACCCAAAGCCTGCTTCAGCTTTTCTTCATACCGGGCATATGCGCGTGCTACCGCCTCCGGTTCTTTCTTCTTCGGTTTATCTTCTTTCTTCGGCGCAAGCTGCTTCTTGACAAAACTTTCCGCTTCCCGAACACTCATTCCGTTGCTGACGATTTTCTCAGCCGCCGCAACCTGACTCTCGGGGTCAGCAATGGCAAGAAGTGCTCTCGCATGTCCTGCGGAAAGCTCACCGCTGATCAGCAGCTCCTGAACGCGATCTTCCAGCTTCAGAAGGCGAAGCGCGTTTGTAACCGTCGAGCGGTTCTTGGAAACACGTTCTGCAACCTGCTCCTGCGTCAGAGAATACTCTTCGATCAACTTGCGATATGCCACAGCCTCTTCAATCGCATTCAGATTCTCGCGCTGCAGGTTCTCGATCAATGCTACTTCGTAGAGCTCCTGCTCGGAATAGTCGCGGATCAATACCGGAACCTTCTTTAAGCCTGCCTTCATTGCAGCGCGCCAGCGACGCTCTCCGGCAATAATCTCGTATGTCTTGTCCCTTTTGCACACGATCAGCGGCTGAATGATGCCGTGAATTTTGATGGACTCAGCCAGTTCCTCGAGCGCATCCTCATCAAAAGCACGACGAGGTTGCTCGCGATTCGGCTCAATGCTGGAAATCGGAAGCAATGTTTCACGTGAAACATTTTCCTCCTCCGGCTTTACCTTCTTCTCTATATCCTTATCAATTTTCTTGGAAATCAATGAATCCAGTCCCATTCCGAGACCGCCACGCTTCGCCATGTTGGCTCCTTTCTTAATCAAGGCACATTATTATTTCCGCAGAAGTTTCTTTCTCTTGACGAGTTTCTTGCCGTTTTGACGCAATACCTCGACCGCAAAATCGCGATATGATTGTGCCGCCAGGGACCTTTTATCGTAAAATGTGATCGGCATTCCGTAACTCGGCGCCTCTGCAAGCCGCACAGCACGCGGTATTACCGTTTTGTAAATCTGCTGGTTAAGGTTATGATAGACGTTCTCGACAACCTGAGCGGAAAGGTTCGTGCGGTTGTCATACATCGTGAAGAGCACTCCGTCAACCTGCAGGCGGCTGTTTGTGCGATCACGAATGATCTCGATCGTGTCCAGCAGCTGCTTCAGGCCTTCCAGGGCCAGGAATTCGCACTGAAGCGGAATAATTACTGCATCCGACGCAGTAAGCGCATTGCAGGTGAGCGTATTCAGAGACGGCGGGCAGTCGATAAGAATGAAATCATATTGATCTTTCACCTTCTCAAGGGCATTGCTCAGGATAAAGTTTCTGTCATCGTACTCGACAACTTCCACTTCAGCACCGGCAAGATCCAGTGTTGAAGGGATAATATCGATTCCGATAAATCGTGTCTGAACAATACATTCGTTCACTTCCGCCTTACCGGTAAACAACTCGTACGAGGAAGTCTCCTGCTCGTCCTTGTTAACGCCAAGACTTGTCGTGGAATTACCCTGCGGATCGACATCCACAATCAGAACATTCATATTGTATTCCGCAAGGCAGGCCGCAAGACTGACCGTAGTAGCCGTCTTTCCTACACCTCCCTTTTGGTTCGTAATGGAAATGATTTTTCCCATGAAGCAATCCTCCAAACAACTTACGCACATAAATTCAATGCAAGTCAAAGTATATCACAGAATACAAAAATACGCCACTACAAGATGTGGCGTTATTTTTGTTCAAAAGCACCAAAGATATATTCTCCTCACATAAGCGGCTGTTTCATCGGTTTTCCGCCGCCGCGCGGATATTTTGTAGAGGTCTGCGTCTTTTTTCTTACGACAACCAGGTTGCGTCCGTACTCGCTGCAGGGGACCAGGAACTTCTCCTGTCGCTCAATGGTACCGCTCATAGCAAGGATTGCCTTGCCGGCCTCTGTTATTTCTTCGTCACTTTCCGCAGATTTGTAAGCGACCATTGCCCCACCGACAGCGACCAGAGGAAGGCACAACTCTGTTAAAGATGCCATTCTGGTAACCGCTCTGGAAACGCAGAGATCATATTGCTCACGATAGTTTACCTGACGACCGAGTTCCTCAGCGCGACCGTGAACACAGTTCACATCTGTCAATTCCAATTCGCTGACTACCTGCTCAAGGAAGCGCACGCGTTTCCCGAGAGAATCCATCAGCGTGATCTTCCACTGCGGAAAGAAGATTTTCAGCGGCACGCCGGGGAAACCGGCGCCGGTTCCGACATCGACAACGTTCAACGGCTTCGCAAGTTCACCTTCGGAGACAGCCTTCACCAAACAAAGACTGTCCAGCCAGTGCTTGACACAGACTTCACTGTACTCCGTAATCGCAGTGAGATTCATAACGCGATTGACTTCGACCATCATCTCGTAGTACTGATGAAGTTGTTTCAGCTGAAGGTCTGAGCAATCAAGACCAAGCTCTTCCAATCCTTTCTTCAGTAATGAATCGTCGTACATAGTTCCTCCGATAAAACAAACCACTTCAAGTGTAGGCAACATCGCCAACAATCCCCTCCTTCATCAGGCAGGAGGAGTCACGTACTCTTATCAATAAGCGCCGGTTTTTTCATATTATGTTTCACGTGAAACATTGGCAAGCCAAACCAACAATACGGAAATGTCTGCCGGAGATACTCCGCTGATCCGCGACGCCTGGCCTACGTTAGCAGGACGCAGTTGTTGTAACTTCTGTCTTGCCTCCAGCCGCAGAGAAGGGATCGCTGTATAATCCAGATCGGCAGGCAACACTCTCCGCTCCAGTTTTTTGAAGTGTTCCACCTGGAGTCGCTGGCGCTCAATGTAGCCCTCGTATTTGATCTCTATTTCTACTTGTTCTATAACATCTGCATCAAGCGGCTTTCGGTCGGGGTCGAGCGGTCCAAGCATGTCATACGTCATTTCCGGCCTGCGCAGTAGTTCTCCGAGCGATGTTCCGGTATGTATAATTGCAGTTCCGATGCTGTTTAAATATTCACAGACTTTTTCCGACGCGCCCAAAACCGTCTCATTCAGGCGCTGCAATTCTTCTGCAATATTTTGCTTCTTCCGGAGGAACTTCTGATACCGCTCCTCCGAAATCAATCCGACCTCATGTCCGATTTCCGTAAGGCGAAGATCTGCGTTGTCCTGACGGAGCAACAAGCGGTATTCCGCACGGCTTGTCATCATCCGGTAAGGCTCTCTTGTCTCCTTGGTCACCAGGTCGTCGATCAGCACGCCGATGTACCCCTGCGACCGATCGATCACAACCGGTTCCTTTCCCTGCAGAAGCCGCGCCGCGTTGATTCCCGCAATCAGTCCCTGAGCTGCCGCTTCCTCGTATCCGGAGCTGCCGTTGGCCTGCCCTGCGCTGAAAAATCCGTGGATCGACTTGCACTCAAGCGACGCCTTCAGTTGTGTGGCGTTGAGACAATCGTACTCGATCGCATATGCGTTGCGAACGATCTTCGCATTCTCCAGGCCGCGAATGGACCGGTACATGCGGATCTGCACTTCCTCCGGCAAACTGGACGAAAGCCCGGAGAGATACATCTCATTCGTGTATTCGCCCTCCGGCTCAATGAACACCTGATGGCGGTCCTTGTCCGGAAAACGGACTACCTTGTCCTCGATCGACGGACAATACCGCGGTCCGGTTCCCTTGATATCTCCGGAAAATAAAGGCGAACGGTCGATATTTTCCCGGATTATTTCATGCGTATTTTCGTTGGTATATGTCAGATAGCACGGCACCTGTTCTCTCGCAATGTCCTCCGGCCGGTTTTCAAAGGAAAACGGCACGATCGGATCGTCTCCGAACTGCTCTGTCATAGCGCTGTAATCGATGGTACGACCGTCGATGCGCGCCGGCGTGCCGGTCTTAAACCGCATCACCTCAAGTCCTGCACGAACAAGCGAATCCGTGAGCATCGTCGCACGCGGAAGGCCGTTTGGTCCGGTAAACTGGCTGACCTCGCCGAAAATACATCTCGCATTCAGGTACACGCCTGAGCACAGGATCACAGCCTTGCACGGAAAAATGCCGCCGGACGCAATCTTCACGCCGGTCACCTGCTTTGTCCCGTCGGGTAGACCTTCCCACAAAAGCTCTGCTACTTCCGCCTGCTTCAGAGTGAGATGATCCTGATTTTCCATCACCTTGCGCATGGAAGCTGTATATCGCTGCTTGTCTGCCTGTGCGCGCAGCGAATGAACGGCAGGTCCTTTGGAAACATTGAGCATGCGGCTCTGAATGTACGTCTTGTCGATGTTTCGTCCCATCTCCCCACCGAGCGCATCCAATTCGCGCACCAGGTGGCCCTTGCTCGTTCCGCCGATATTGGGATTGCAGGGCATCAGCGCGATCGTGTCGGCGCTCACCATAAACACAATGGTCTCGCAACCGAGTCTTGCGCACGCCAACGCTGCCTCGCAGCCGGCATGCCCGGCCCCGATCACGGCAACGTCATAAGATTCACAAAGGTACTCCGGTACATTCATTGTCGTTCCTCACTAAAATGCGGCAACTCTTTCTGACAGGGCAGCGGAAATTCACTGTTTCCCGCTGTCATCACCGCATTAAAAAGCCTTATTTTCCGAGGCAAAACTCGCTGAAGATCATGTTTATGACATCCTCATCCGGCTGCTCCCCGAGAATCGTGCCGAGCGTCTCATATGCAGCCGTAAGGTCGATCGTATAGAAATCCTCCGGCATTCCCGCGGCCATCGTTTCCCGAACTTTCTTCAGGCTGGTCTCCGCCTCAAGCAGAGCCTGTCGATGCCGCTCCGAGGTGATGACGCATTCTTCGTCCGCGGCAATCCGTTCCGCGAAAAATAAGGATGTGATGCGCTCCTCCAGCTGCTCCAGCCCCTCGTTCGTCTTTGCGGAAATGGTGATCGGCGCAAACATATTCTCATCGATGCGATCGTTTGTGTCCTCCTGCGACTGCTTCCCGAAACATTCGGCCATCATTGACTGCAGCGTCTCCGCGTCCGTCACGACCGGAAGGTCGGATTTATTCAACAGAGCGATCAGCGGTTTTCCCGCGCAGACCGCAAGAATAGCCTTGTCATCCTCATTGAGCGGCTCGGAACCATCGATCACCCAGAGGATCAGATCCGCCTCCGAAGCCGCCGTACGCGCACGCTCCACGCCGATGCGCTCCACGGTATCTTCGGTTGCGCGTATGCCGGCAGTATCGACCAGAAGAAGCGTGATCCCACGCATGCGCACTTCCTCCATAAGCGTGTCGCGCGTCGTTCCGGGGATCTCCGTGACGATAGCGCGATCCTCACCGAGAAGCGCATTGAGAAGAGAACTCTTTCCGGCGTTCGGTCGCCCGACGATGACGGTCCGGATTCCTTCACGAATCCTGCGTCCGTCCTCCGCCGTGTCGATCAGCTTGCGGATCCGCCTGATCTGCCCTTCGGTCTGCCGCGTCATGACCTCGTCAAAACCATCGAAAGTCAGGTGTTCCGGATCATCAAGCGTCGCCTCGATCTGCGCGATCTCCCGCAGGATTTCACCGCGGATCTGCGATATTTCTTCTCTCTCCCGGCCGCGCAACTGACGGACGGAATTGCGGAGAGCAAGATCGTTTTTCGCAGAAATGATACCGGCGACCGCCTCCGCCTGGCTGAGATCGATGCGGCCGTTCAGGTACGCTCTCTTCGTGAATTCCCCGGGCTCAGCGAGTCTTGCGCCGGCTTCCAGTACTGCCTCAAGGACGCGCTTTGTGACAAGCACGCCGCCGTGGCAGTCAATCTCGATCGTGTCTTCCCGCGTGTAGGTGTGCGGCGCTTTCAGCACGAGCATCAGCACTTCATCGATCGTGCGGCCGGTCTTCGGGTCAACAATATAGCCGTAGTGAACCGTATGACTGTTGTACTGCGCGATGTGGCACTCGCTTTGACCGGTTTCACCCCTTGCGGCGCAAAATACTCTTCCGGCAACCGCAAATGCCTCCGGTCCGCTGATGCGCACAATGCCGATTCCGGAGGGCGACAAAGCGGTCGCGATCGCAGCAATGGTTTCATTTTCCGTAATTCTGGACATTGTCTCCTCCGTAAAATTCTCTGCTTACACGGGCACGGCCTTCTTCCCCGAAGTGATCAGGCATTCCCTCACAATATCAAAAGAGGGAATTGCGTCCTCCACAATTCCCTCAAATTGCATCTCACGCAATTTCTTAGTTGTTGTTGTTTCCGTTCTGCTCACTCTGCGCCTTCTCAGCGGCTTTCGCCTCCTTGTACGCAGCGTAATCCTTCATGTAATCCTTGCTGTAATCCGACGAATCGGCATCGCTGTTGTAACGCTTCTGCGCAC
Organism: uncultured Lachnoclostridium sp.; assembly: GCA_946415315.1. Lineage (GTDB taxonomy): Bacteria > Bacillota > Clostridia > Lachnospirales > Lachnospiraceae > ISDg. The sequence goes on from CAMKRZ010000022.1 coordinate 41,570, forward strand.
GATTGTCATAACGGTTGCCGTAGCCGCCGCCGTAACCGCCCTTGCCACCGCGGTTGCCACCGTAGCCGCCCTTGCCGCCGCGATTTCCGCCGTAACCGCCCTTACCGCCGCGGTTGCCGTAACCGCCTCTGCCGTAGCTGTTGCCGTAACGGTTGTTGTAACGGCGCTCCTCGTAAGGCGCGTCTGCGCGGAGCGTAACGATAACCTTGCGGTACGGCTCCTCGCCCTCGCTGTGCGTCTCGACATAACGGTCACCCTGCAGAGCAGCGTGAATGATGCGGCGCTCGTACGGATTCATCGGCTCAAGCGCAACATTGCGGCGCGTTCTGCGCACGCGAACTGCAATATTCTTTGCAAGATTCTCAAGCGTAGATTTACGGCGCTCACGATAATTCTCGGTATCCAGCTTGATCTTGTAGTACTGGTTGCACGCGCGGTTAACCGCAAGGCTGGTAAGATACTGCAGTGCGTCCAGAGTCTGTCCACGCTTGCCGATCAGCGAACCCATGTCCGTGCCTTCGATATCGATATAAATGTTGCCCTCTTCCTCGTTGACTTCCGCGGAAACCTCTGCGGAAAGACCCATCGCATCCAGGATCTTGCAGATGAAATCGACAGCAACATCGGTCGGTGCCTCGCCCGTAGCAGCCGAAACAGCAGCGTCTGCCGCATCGGAAACCTCACTGAGGATCTCCGCTGCGATATCGGCAGCATCACCTGCGGAAGCAGCTTCCGAAGCCTCATAACCGACACGAATCTTTACACTCTTGAAAAGGCCCAAAAAACCGCCCTTTTCTTCCTCAAGAACCTCTACCTGAAGCGTTTCCGCATCACAGCCGAGTTCCTGAGCGGCCGCCGCTTTGGCGTCCTCCAGGGTCTTCCCTGTAAATTCCTTATATTCCATGTCATTGATCCTCATCATTCTTCAAAATGTTGGCGATTGCGGAGATTCCGGCATTACCATTGTTGTCCGCCGCTTTCTTCGTCAGATCGTCCTTCTTCTCCTGGCTGATACGCCCTGAATCATTGCGTTTGCCGGATTTGCCGGAATCACGGTTATCACTGTTTTTCTTACCGGAGGATCCGGAGGTATCAATGTTTGCGATCGAGCGGGTGCTTGACTTCGCGATATTCGCCATGCCCGCATTTTTCGCATATACGCCGTATTTCTCGTTGCGTTCCGCAATCTTGGCCTCATTCTGAGCCACAATATCGTCGACGTTGTATTTGTCGAGATACTTGTTGATGGCCAGCTGCTGCACGATCTGAACGCCGCTGCTTACAACCCAGTAAATACCGACACCAATCGGCATGAACACACAGAACACACCGGACATAACCGGCAGGATCGTGGTCATTGCGCCCATTCCGGGAACAGCTTCCTGCTCACCATCCTTCTTGTCCTTGTTCTTGCCTGTTTTGTTCTGCGCAGCGGTAATCTTGCTTGTCGCAAACTGCAGTACAAAAGCAAGAATGGGAAGCAGGATTGCCGGAAAATGATATCCCGGCGCATCGAGAATACTGTACGACCAGAGACTGTTGATCTTCAGGATCTCATCGATATCACCCGCGTGGTCTTCCATCGCTTTCTTGAACGCATCAGACTGGGCAAGCTTGTTCCAGTTCTCCGCGCCTTCGATCGTGACTCCCTCGCGGAAATCCTTCCAGACCTGCGTGTTGTACACGGAAAAAATGTCAATCAGGTCCGTGGCCGTAAAATTCGTATCCGTGCTCTTTTTTGTACGGAGCGCAACCTTCTTCTCCGTATAGAACTCGTCGATTGCTTTTGTGATTATTTCGTCAGTGAAACCCTCCGCAGGATAGTTCTTGTCGATATTGACAATCTCCGTTCCCACGTTGTTGTAGAGCGCTTTCACGTCGGTCACATACGCCGGTATCGCATAGATCACGCGATACAGCGCGAACATGATCGGAAGCATGATCAGCAGCGGAAGACACCCTCCGAAAGGACTGGAGCCGTACTTCTGATAAATTGCCTGCTGCTCCATGGTGTAGCGCTGCATTGCTTCCCGGTCACTACGATCGATTCCCTTGTATTTCTCCTGAAGCGCCTTGATCTCAGGCGTCATCAGAGCGGAAACTTTGGAAAATTTCTGCTGCTTGATCGTCAGAGGAAGCATCAGCATTTTCACTACGATCGTAAATACCACGATGCAAAGTGCAATGTTTTGGATGCCCATAGCGGCAACCATTTTGTAAATTGCATTGAGGATCATTCCCATGACCCAGGCGAAGGGCCGTAAAATGCCGGTCACCCTGGTCAGAAAAATCAAATTCATCTATGGTCCTCCTTCGTTACGGCACCGGGTCATACCCTCCTTTGTGGAACGGGTGACACCGAAGGATCCGCCGTATGGCCAGATATCCTCCCTTGATGGCGCCGTACTTTTCAATGGCTTCCATTGCATACTGAGAACATGTGGGCGTGTAAATGCAACAGGGCATCTTCTTAAGCCCCGACAAATGCTTCCGGTAAAACCGGATCATACCGATCAATACACGTTTCATCTCGTAATCCCATGCAGTCCCGCGACATGCAGAACCGCCTCCGTGATCTCTGCCTGCGTCTTACCGACGCATGTTCTCCTGGCAATGACGATGAGGTCCAACCCGTTGTTGAACCGTGCACCGTTAAGCCGCAAGCTCTCACGGATCAATCTGCGTACCCTGTGACGGACTACGCTGTTTCCGATCTTCTTGCTTGCGACAATTCCTATTCGATTTTTCTCTGTACCGTTCTCTGCGACATACATCACGAGATATCGGTTTGCCCGGGAGTGGTTCGCGTCGTACACCGACTGAAACTCCCTTCCTTTTCGTAGCGATCCTACCATTTTTGTTTCCTTGTCCGGACACTGCAACTGCCTTCGCGTTACTTCTGCATGACAGTTTTCTCTCGGAAAATGCCCCTTTACGGGGTTTCTTTGTCTCTTCCGATCCTTCCTTTATCCGGAGAAAAGAGAAAGGTCACAATACTGCGACCTAAGCGGAAATGCTGTGTCTGCCCTTAGCACGTCTTGCGGAAAGAACTTTTCTGCCGTTTGCAGTCTGCATTCTCTTGCGGAATCCATGTACTCTTGCATGGCTCTTTACCTTAGGCTGAAATGTCATCTTCATGGCTTGTGTCCTCCTTCATCCCATACTAACCCATTGTAGAGTTGTGCGTTCCCTATTATAGTGACTTTGTCAACCTTCGTCAAGCAGTTTTTTCCTGCCGTACTTTAAGAAAACCGGCACACTATGAACCTTTCTCCGCGGCGACCGTGTACTAAGAAAGCGTTTCACGCTCATATCAAACGTTGCTGCTCGCGAACTCGCTATGCTCAAACACACTCGCAGCAACGTTATTCACGCTCACGCTTTCTAAGGACACGTCGCATGCTGCGTGCGGCTCATAGTGTGCCGGTTTTCTTATTTGTATGCAGGAATATACAGGATTAACGGATCATTCAGACATTGTATTTTCGGACCGATCAGGAAAGAATCATAAAGTATCAGCAGAATTCATCCGGCATTTACGATTGGGCGAGATTCTGTGTCCTATGAAGCATGCAACGAGTCCTTATCGAGTGTGAACGCGAATAGGTGCGCTGCGAGGATGTTTGAGCACAGCGAGTTTCGGAGCAGCGCACCTTGACATGAGCGTGAAACAGTCGATTAGTACTCGGTTGCCGCGAAATAGGACACAGAATCTCGCCCAATCATATATCGGATCAATTTTGTTTCTTCCTTATATAAATGTGGGTGATTTTTGTTGCGAAAAACAGTGGGTTGTAGTATAATAAATTGTGCCTGTTTTTGGCTTTTATTTTACTAAGACCACAAAATGTAGGGTTAAGGCCTAAAACCCCGTGATTTTAACTTCTGGAGGCTTACAGTATGTATTCTAAACAGCTCTTGGAAGACAATTGGGATAAAATTCTGGAACAGACCAGGATCGACTACAATATTTCGGTTGTTTCCTATCGCACCTGGCTGCTTCCTTTGAGTGTGTATGATATTGAGGATAACATCCTTACGATAGTTGCCGAGAATCCGATCAACATGAACAGTCTGAACTTTATCCGGGATAAATACAGTCAGTTCATCCGCACCTCGATCATCGAGATGCTCGGCAGTGATTACGAGTTTGAACTGAACTTCATTTTGCGTTCCCAGGTGACCCGGATTGAAGAGGAGCGCCGCGAACAGCAGAACAAGCCGGACTCCAATCTTCTGCACGGCAGCCAGCTGAATAAATTCACGTTTGATAATTTCATCGTCGGCGATAACAACAATTTTGCGCACGCTGCCGCTCTCGCGGTGGCGGAACAGCCCGGTGAAGTTTACAATCCGCTTTTCATTTACGGCGGTTCCGGTCTCGGCAAAACGCACCTGATGTACGCGATCGCCAATTACATTTTACAGAGCAATCCGGGCCGCAAGGTTTTGTATGTCACCTGCGAGACATTTACCAACGATCTGATCATCTCGATCCGGTCCGGCGGTAATGCTACGGAAACCTTCCGCGAAAAATACCGCACGAACGATATTCTTCTGATTGATGATATTCAATTCATCGAGGGCAAAGAATCGATTCAGGAAGAATTTTTCCATACGTTCAACGAGATGAAGGACAACGGTCGTCAGGTCGTGATCTCCTCGGATAAGAATCCGAAGGATCTCAAGATCCTCGACGAGCGCCTGCGTTCCCGCTTCGGCTGGGGCCTGACCGTGGATGTCCAGCCGCCGTCGTACGAGACGCGCGTTGCCATTCTCCATGAGAAGAGTAAAAACAGTGCCATTCCGGTTTACGACGATGTTCTGGATTATATTGCGCAAAATATCAACTCCAACATCCGTGATCTCGAGGGCGCGCTCACACAGGTCATTTCCATGAGCCGTCTTCTGAGAAAGCCGATCACTCTGGATCTCGCCAAGGAGGCTCTCAAGGACAAGATTTCTCCAAACACGAAGAAGACTATCACACCGGAACTGATCATCAACGTCGTCGCGGAACATTACGCGATCACCTCCGATCAGATCCGCTCCAAGATCAAGAGCCGTCCGATCGCCTACCCTCGCCAGGTAGCCATGTATCTCTGCAGAGAACTCACTTCTCTCTCATTCGACGAGATCGGCACGCTGATCGGTGACCGCGATCATTCCACCGTTCACTATGCTTACAACAAGGTGGCCGAGGATATTCAGAAGGATGAATCCCTCTCCCATACGATTGAAATCTTGAGGAGAAAAATCAATCCGGAAGAAGATTGATCATGAATTTGTCAATACAATTTCGTGGATATTTGTAATCTGTTTGTGGATAACCCGTGGATAAGCGGCATTTTTATGATCATTCCCTGTTGATACTTTTCGGATTGTATGTTGACAACCGATTATTTCTTCGGATAACCGATTTTCGGTCTGTTTATTTCTGTTTTATCCGATCCTGACAGACTTCCGGTTCTTCTGAAATCTGTCCGAACTATCCACACATGATCAACGTATCGATTCGGATAAGGATTCCCTGTATTTGCAAGGGAAAATGCACTTATCAACAAATCCACGCTGCCTACTACTACTTCGGTTATAATTCAATTTAAAAATCATAATAAAAGGCTTCGCCGTTTACGGTCTGCATTTATCAAAAAGAAAGGAACACGATCTATGGAAATCATCTGCAATCAGACACAATTGATCGGCGCTCTCAATGTGGCGCTCAAGGCGGTCTCCGCCAAGACTTCGTATCCGATACTGGAATGTCTCCTTCTTGAGACGGAGGATAATGCTGTCAGGATCACGGCCAACGATAATGACTTCTGTATTGAGACGGTCATTCCCGCAACGGTCAATAAGGTCGGACGGATTGCCATCAATGCCCGTATGTTTGCCGACCTGGTTCGCAAACTTCCGCCCAATGATGTCGTGATCACCACGGATGATACGTTCGGTGTTTCCATTGTCTGCGGCAAGGCTCAGTTCGCGCTTCGCGGTCTCTCCGGTGAGGAGTTCCCGAAGCCGCTTGCGTATGATAACACGAATCCGGTTGTCATCTCGCAGTTCACGCTCAAGGAGCTGATCCGCCAGACGATCTTCGCGATCTCTACCAACGAGTCGTCCCGCGTGATGACCGGTGAGTATTTTGAGATTGACGGCAACCGTCTTCGCGTGACGGCTCTTGACGGCTTCCGTGTCAGCATTCGCAATGTGGAACTGCGCAGCAGCTATGAGAAGCACAATGTCATCGTCCCCGGCAAGGTTCTCAACGAGATCGGGAAAATTCTTTCCGGTGAGATGGACGAGGATGTGCGCATTTGCTTCGACGACCGCAACATCATTTTCGAATTTGACAATACGATCGTGCATTCCCGCCTGATCGACGGCAAATACTTCGTGATCGATTCCATGATCAACACGGAATGCGAGACGAGCGTGAAGATTAACCGCCGCGAGCTGATCGACTCCGTGGACCGTGCCAGTCTGTTTGTGAAGGAGACGGAGAAGAAGCCCGTTGTCGTGGAGATTTTCGAAAACTATATCACGGTGAGCATCAATACGCAGGCCGGAAGTATGTACGATGAGATCATGGCGGAGCGCGAAGGCAACGACATGCGCATCGGTTTTACGCCGAAGTTCCTGCTTGACATTTTGCGCGTGGTGGATGACGATGTCGTGACGCTGTTCCTGCACAACGCGAAGACGCCGTGCTTTATCCGCGCTAACGACGACTCGTACATCTACATGCTGCTGCCGGTAAATATCGGCTCTCATTGACGGAGGAACGATTATGACAGAGATTACCATCCGGGATGAATTTATCAAACTCGGCCAGGCGATGAAACTTGCCGGCCTGGTGGACTCCGGAGTCGAGGCGAAGGACGTGATCACTGAAGGTCAGGTCAAGGTCAACGGTGAGGTTGACACGAGACGCGGGCGCAAATTGTATCCGGGGGATGTGTTCATTTTCCGCGGTAAGGAATATACGATCGCCGCGCGTCAGGATCGGAGTTAAATGCTGATTCGTCAGATACAATTACACAATTTTCGGAATTATGAAACTCTCCTGCTTCCGTTTACCGACGGCGTGAACCTTTTGTACGGGGACAATGCGCAGGGGAAAACCAATCTGCTGGAGGCGATTTTCCTCTCTGCGACGACGAGAGCGCTGAAGGGTTCCAAGGATAAAGAGCTGATCCGGTTCGGATGCGACGAAGCGCATGTCGGCGTCTCGGTTGTCAACAAGGGATGCCAGCACCGCGTGGATATGTACCTGCGGCGCAACAAACCGAAAGGGATCGCCATCGACGAGATCCCGATCCGGCGAAGCGCAGAGCTGATGGGGCTTGTGCATGTGATCGCATTTTGCCCGGATGACCTTTCGATGATGAAGGACGGTCCGGCGGAGCGGCGGCGGTTTCTGGATATGGAACTCTGCCAGATGGATCCGATCTACTGCAGCAACCTGATCAACTATAACAAAGTTCTGGTTCAGAGAAATAATCTTCTCAAGCAGATCGCCGCGGATCCGTCCCTGAAAGACACGGTCAGCATTTGGGATGACCAGCTGGTCCGCTACGGTTCGGATATCATCCGCAGGCGCAGAAGCTTCGTTGAGGAACTTCTGCCGATCGTGACGTCGAAACATTCGCTTCTGAGCGGCGGCAGTGAGGACCTGCTCCTCTCCTACGCGCCGAGCGTTACGGAGGATGTCTATGCGGAGAAACTTCAGCGCGGGCTGGAACATGATCTGTTCATGAAGGCGACGGGGACCGGCCCCCACCGGGATGACCTTGAGGTTTCGGTCAACGAACGAAACGTGCGTCTCTTCGGATCGCAGGGTCAGCAGCGTACGGCGGCGCTTTCGCTGAAGCTTGCGGAGATCGACCTTGTGCGGAAGCGCGTCGGGGAATCACCGGTGCTTCTTCTGGACGATGTGCTCTCGGAACTCGACCGCAAGCGCCAGTTACAGCTTCTCTCGGAGATCAACGGTCTGCAGACGATCATCACCTGCACCGGCATGGAGGAGTTCGTTCAGCTGCGCTCGCCGACGGACAGCATTTACTATGTGAAAGCCGGCACGGTGGAGAAACAATGATAAAACCTGCTTTTCGCGGCTGCGGTCATTTTCCGGATCATTCGGAAATGAAACCGCCCGCGCGGGGCATTTGACATATCAGGAAAGATACTTGCCTTACGTAGGCATCAGGAGGTTAGTTTTTATGGATCAAACGCAAAATCAGGAATACGGTGCGGAACAAATCCAGATTCTTGAGGGTCTGGAAGCTGTCCGTAAGCGCCCCGGTATGTACATCGGTTCGACGTCCGCGAGAGGTCTGCACCATCTCGTGTATGAGATCGTGGACAATGCCGTGGACGAGGCGCTGGCCGGCGTCTGCACGGAGATCAACGTCTTCATCAACAAAGACGGCTCCGTGACGGTGCGCGACAACGGTCGAGGGATTCCGGTCGAGATCAATGAGAAAAAGGGCATCAGCACCGTGGAAGTCGTTTTCACGATCCTTCACGCGGGCGGCAAATTCGGCGGTGGAGGATACAAGGTCTCCGGCGGTCTTCACGGCGTAGGCGCGTCCGTCGTCAACGCTCTCTCCGACTGGCTTGAAGTCATCGTGGAGCGCGACGGGCACAAGTACAGCCAGCGCTACGAGCGCGGCAAGGCGGTCACGGAGCTGACGCGCATCGGCGATTCCGACCGCACCGGTTCGACTGTCACATTTTTCCCTGACGCAACGATCTTCGATGAGATCGTGTTTGATTACAACACCCTGAAGCAGCGTCTTCGGGAAATGGCCTTCCTCACGAAGGGTCTGAAGATCACGCTCACGGACTGCCGCGAGGAGCCCGCGCGTGAGAAGACGTTCCACTACGAGGGCGGTATCAAGGAGTATGTGCAGTACCTGAACAAGGGCAATTCCGCTCTGTACAACGATATCATTTACTGCGAAGGCAGCGTCGGCGACGTCTATGTCGAGGTTGCGATGCAGCACAACGATGCGTACAACGACAATTGCTACAGTTTCGTCAATAATATCACGACGCCGGAAGGCGGCATGCACCTGATCGGTTTCCGCAACGCGCTCACGAAGACGATCAATGCGTACGCGCGCGCAAACAAGCTGATCAAGGACAATGAGCCTGCGCTCGACGGCGAAGATATCCGCGAGGGTCTCACGGCGATCATCAGCGTGAAACTTCCCGAGCCGCAGTTCGAGGGTCAGACCAAGCAGAAACTCGGCAACAGCGAAGCGAGAACCGCAGTGGACAAGCTTGTAAGCCAGCAGCTTACATATTATCTCGAGCAGAATCCCGCGGTGGCGAAGATCATCGTCGAGAAGTCTGTTCTCTCCCAGCGTGCCCGCGACGCGGCGCGCAAAGCGCGCGACCTCACACGCCGGAAGTCTCCTCTCGAAAGCCAGAGTCTTCCCGGCAAGCTCGCGGACTGCTCCGAGAAGGATCCGTCCAAGTGCGAAATTTTCATCGTCGAGGGTGATTCCGCAGGCGGTTCCGCAAAATCCGCGCGCGTGCGTGCGACACAGGCCATCCTTCCGCTGCGTGGAAAGATCCTCAACGTGGAGAAGGCCCGCCTTGACCGTGTATTGGAAAACAACGAGATCCGCGCGATGATCACCGCCTTCGGTACGGGCATCCACGAGGATTTCAATATTGAGAAGCTCCGTTACCACAAGATCATCATCATGACCGATGCCGATGTCGACGGCGCGCATATCAGTACTCTCCTGCTGACGTTCCTCTACCGCTTCATGCCGGAGCTGATCAAGCAGGGTTATGTCTACCTGGCAATGCCGCCGCTCTACAAGATCGAGCGCAGCAACAAGGCATGGTACGCGTACAGCGACGATGAACTGAATAAGATCCTCTCCGAGATCGGCCGCGATCAGAACAACAAGATCCAGCGCTACAAAGGACTCGGCGAGATGGATGCCTCCCAGCTCTGGGAGACGACCATGGATCCGAAGCACCGCATTTTGAAGAGAGTCAATATGGATCAGGACAGCCTGAGCGAGCTTGACCTCACCTTCACCACCCTGATGGGCGAGGAAGTGGAGCCGCGCCGTCTCTTCATCGAGGAAAATGCTAAATACGCGGAAAACCTAGACATCTAAGGGGATAATACATGGACGATATTAACGTAATGGACGAACATATTTTTGACCAGATCAATGACGTTGATCTTCGGAAAACGATGGAGAAATCCTTCGTGGAGTACGCAATGTCGGTTATCGCTTCCCGCGCGCTCCCCGATGTACGCGACGGTCTGAAGCCGGTGCAGAGACGTATTCTCCACGCGATGAACGAGCTGAACAACGGACCCGACAAGCCGCACCGTAAATGTGCGCGTATCGTCGGTGATACGATGGGTAAGTACCATCCTCACGGTGACAGCTCCATCTACGGAGCGTTGGTCTGCCTGGCGCAGCCGTGGAACACGCGCTACCCGCTCGTGGACGGTCACGGTAACTTCGGTTCCGTGGACGGCGACGGCGCTGCAGCCATGCGATACACGGAGGCCCGTCTCTCGAAGATCTCCGTTGAGATGCTTGCGGACATCAACAAGGACACCGTCGACATGGTGCCGAACTTTGACGATACGGAGAAGGAGCCGGCGGTTCTTCCGGCGCGCTACCCCAATCTCCTGGTCAACGGTACGACCGGTATCGCCGTCGGTATGGCGACCAACATCCCGCCGCACAACCTTCGCGAGACGATCGACGCGGTGATCCGCATCATCGACGACCGCATCGCCGGCGAGGAAACGACGATCGAAGAGATCATGCGCATCGTGAAGGGCCCTGATTTTCCGACGGGCGCGCAGATCCTGGGAACCCGCGGTATCGAGGAAGCGTACCGCACCGGCCGCGGCAAGATCCGCGTTCGCGCCGTCTCCACGATCGAGCCGATGGACAACGGCAAGCACCGCATCATCGTGACGGAACTTCCGTACCTCGTAAATAAGGCCCGCCTGATCGAGAAGATCGCGGAGCTGCACAAGGACAAGAAGGTCGACGGCATCACCGATCTGCGCGACGAGTCCGACCAGAAGGGCATGCGCGTCGTGATCGAGCTGAAGAAGGAAGCCAACCCGACGGTCGTGCTGAACCATTTGTATAAGCATACACAGCTGCAGGATACGTACGGCGTGATCATGCTCGCCCTCGTGAACAATGAGCCGAAGGTACTCAACCTTCTGCAAATGCTCACCTACTACCTCCGCCACCAGGAGGAAGTCGTAACCCGCAGAACGAAATATGATCTCAACAAGGCCGAGGAGCGCGAGCATATCATGGAAGCTCTCCTCAAGGCGCTCGATTTCATCGATGAGGTCATCCAGATCATCCGATCCTCGAAGACGACGCCTGAGGCGAAGCAGCGCCTGATGGATCGCTTCGATTTCGACGATGTGCAGGCGCAGGCGATCGTTGACATGCGTCTCCGTCAGCTGACCGGTCTGGAGCGCAGCAAACTCGAGGAAGAATTTGCCGCACTCGAGGCGAAGATCGCCGAGTATCGGAAAATTCTCTCGGACGAGAACGAGCTTCTCCGCGTCATCAAGACGGAAATCGCCGTGATCCGCGACAAATACGGCGATGACCGCCGCACGTCGATCGGTTACGATGAGTTTGATTTCAACGCCGAGGATCTGATCCCCGACGATGCCGTGATCATCGCAATGTCCCGCAAGGGTTACATCAAGCGCATGAGCCCGGAGGCATTCCGCACGCAGAACCGCGGAGGCAAGGGCATCAAGGGCATGCAGACGATCGAGGAGGATTTCATCGAGCGGCTGCTGATGACGACCAATCATCACAACCTTCTCTTCTTCACGAACCTCGGTCGCGTGTATCGCCTGAAAGCATATGAGATTCCGGAGGCTTCGCGCACCGCGCGTGGCACAGCGGTCATCAACCTGATCCAGCTGCAGCCGGAAGAGCGCGTAACGGCGATGATCCCGGTTCGCGACATGGGCGAGGACGGATACCTCTTCATGGCGACGAAGCGAGGCATTATCAAGAAGACGAAGCTGTCGGCATTTGCCAATATCCGTAAACTCGGTATCATTGCGGTCACGCTCCGCGATGACGACCAGCTGATCGATGTCAAGGTCACCAAGGATACCACGGAGCTGATGCTGATCACGAAGCTCGGCGCTGCAGTCCGCTTCAGCGAGAGCGACGTGCGCGCGACCGGCCGCAACGGTATGGGCGTGTACGGCATGCGACTGACGGAAGACAACGAGATCGTCTCGATGGTCGATACCTCCGAGGCGGAGCATGTGCTCTTTATCTCCGAGAACGGCTACGGCAAGCGTACCGCACCCGAGGAGTTCGCGCTGCATCACCGCGGCGGCAAGGGTATGCGCTGCTACAATGTGATCGACAAGACCGGTCCGCTCGTCGGCGCACGAATGGTTGACAACACCGATGAAGTCATTATGATCACGAACGAGGGTATCCTGATCCGGATCCCGGTTTCGGACATCAGCATTCTCGGCCGCAACACTTCCGGCGTCAAATGCATGAACGTCGACGCTGAGAGCGATATCCGTGTTGCGAACTTCGCCAAGGTTTGCGAGACGGAAGGGTTTGTGATCCCCGGAACGGAGGAGGCATCAGCCGAAGAAGCTTCAGATCCGGACAATGAAGCAACCGCAGAAGCGACGGACGCAGCTGAGTCTGATGCTGAGCCGGGCGAAGGCGGCGAAGAGTAATATAACCGAACAATCCGTACAATTCACGGGCGGCAGCGTTGCCGTCCGTGTTTTTGTACGAAACAAGACCGGTGCGGATGAGCGTGACAGAGAACGTCTGCCGGGCTTTATTTTCCGAATAACCGGCCGAAAACACAGTATATTGTGTTTCGGAAAATGTACTACACAAGTCAGGGAAAATATGCGTAAAACACGTGATTTTAAGGGAAAAAATGCCTTGACAAAGGTTGTCGGGTTTGCTATTATATTCGATGCACCACCTCAACGAGGCGGTGCGAATTTTCCGTAAAAACCAGTTTTTTACGGGCTTTGCGAAATTCATGTTTGACAGGGATTTCAGCTCGGAGAAATACTCAAGAGGCTGAAGAGGCGCCCCTGCTAAGGGTGTAGGTCGCGTGAGCGGCGCGAGGGTTCAAATCCCTCTTTCTCCGCTTCAAAATTTCTTCCAGAAGTTTTGAAAAAAGTTGTTGACAGACGCGTAGGCTTGTGATATTCTAATCAAGCTGTCGCGGAAACGCAACAGCAGAACCTTGAAAACCGAACAGTGAAACAACCTTGAAATTCGTTTTGAAGTTTCTGG
>CAMKRZ010000023.1 GCA_946415315.1 uncultured Lachnoclostridium sp.
AACAACCACCCCAACGCCGACGCCGACCAACACGCCGACGCCGACGAACACGCCAACACCAACGGCGACCAACACACCGACGCCGACGAACACACCAACACCGACTGTGACTAACACCCCAACGCCGACTAACACCCCAACACCTACGGCGACCAACACACCGATGCCGACGAACACGCCAGTGCCGACTGCGACCAACACACCGACGCCGACGAATACGCCAACACCAACAAACAGTCCAACGCCGACGGCAACGAATACGCCAACAAACACCCTGACACCGCCTGCGACAAATACTCCAACACCAATGGCGACAAGTACACCGATGCCAACGAATAGTCCAACACCGACGAATACACCAACAGTGACCAGTACACCAACGCAGATGAACACACCGACACCAACGGTAACTAACGCTCCAACACCGGTGCCGACAAAAACACCAAAGATAAAAAGTACACCTACACCAACAAGTAACGTTACGCCGATGCCGGCACCTCCGGAGGATACGCCGAAAACGGGCGATTCGATCCAGGAGGATGGGTATATACGGATTCTGATGATCGCATTTTCCCTGATCTGTGTTGTGATGTTTGTGAAACAATACGATTGGGATTGAAGTTTGAACAGAGATCAAAAAACAACGTGGCATAGTTCCTTGCCTGAAAAGACAGATGATGACGGGTTTTTTGTCGCGCGCGAAAGGACTTGTGGATTGGCAGGCGATATGATACATTACAAGGAGAGGAACAATGAGAATAAAGCAACCGGATGAGTTAACATTTTCTGACGACATTGCTTTTTGTAATGTTTTGGAAAGAAATCCCGATCTGTGTCGGGAAATGTTGGAGGTCCTCCTCGAGATGAACATTAATGAGGTTCGACTTCAACAGCAGAAGGCGGTTCAACCGGAAGTATGCGGTCATGGTGTGCGGTTTGATGTATATGCGGAGGACGAGAATCATACACGCTATGATATCGAAATGCAGGCTGTCAGAAATCGTAATTTGCCGAAGAGAAGTCGGTATTATCAAGGGGCAATGGACATGCAGACCCTTGAGAAGGGGATGGATTATACAAAACTTCCTCGAACCATAATCATTTTTATCTGTTGCTTTGATCCATTTTATGGTGGAATGCCTATATATCGATTTCGATATCAGGATGTTATGGAAACGGATACGGAGCTCGATGATGGTACAGAGCGCATTTTTGTCAACGCTGCGAGCACAAGACCTGCGACATCCGAAAGAATGGGAAGTTTGTTACACTATATTTCCACGGGAGAAATCACATCAGAACTTACAAATCGGCTGGAAAAAGCGCTTGACCGCGTGAAAAATGACGAAGATTGGAGGAAAGACTATATGACATATGCGATGAAGTTGTTTGAGGAGCGGGAAGAAGGACGTAGAGAAGGCTTGGAGCAGGGAATAGAACAGGGCACTCGCAACACGATATTGGAGCTGTTGACGCAGGATATCATTTCTGCTCAGGTTGCCTGTGATAAACTCGGCATCTCGCTGGAAGATGTGAGGAAGCTGACGGAGGAATATTCCATGCAACGAGCAGAATCGTAAGGTTGCCTTTTCTGTGAAACTATGGTATATAAAGAGGGTATTGAAAACGGTTCAGGAGGTAAGAATATGGTATATAGAACGAGCGGAACGTGTTCGTCGCAGATCTCGTACGATGTGGTTACGGAAAATGGTGTGGAAGTTGTCAGAAATGTAATGTATACCGGCGGATGCAACGGCAATCTTCAGGGAATCGGACGTCTTGTGGAGGGACTTCCGGTAGATCAGGTGATTGATAAGCTTCAGGGGATACGCTGCGGATATAAATCGACTTCCTGCCCTGACCAGTTGGCAAAGGCATTGCTTGCGTACAAGGCTTCGAAGTAACCGGTATCGGAAAGCGGGAATACAAATCCTTTTTCGCACAAATCATTTGAAGGCGGCTTTGACTGTTGCGGATAACGACAACGCGAAGGGAAAAACAGAAAGAGAGGCAGATGGCAAATGCTACCGGCATTTGCCGTCTTTATGAGGGATGAAAAGAATAGTGCTCACGGGTGGCGGAACGGCAGGTCATGTCACACCGAACATCGCATTGATTGATCGTCTTAAGGAAGAGGGCTTTGAGATCTCCTATATCGGATCGAAAACCGGTATTGAGAAGGAATTGATCGAGAAACTGGGCATTCCGTACTACGGGATCAGCTCCGGCAAACTTCGGAGATATTTTTCGCTGAAAAACTTCACGGACCCGTTTCGTGTGCTGAAAGGATGCCGGGAAGCGCGAAAACTGATGAAACAGCTGAAGCCGGATGTTGTGTTTTCCAAGGGTGGTTTCGTCTCGGTGCCGGTAGTGCGTGCATCGGGCAAGGCGAAGATTCCGACCGTCAGCCATGAATCCGATATGACACCGGGACTGGCCAACAAACTGAGCATCCGGTATGCCACGAAAGTGTGCTGCAATTTTGCGGAGACACTGGACCATGTGAAGGGTAAGGGTCTTCATACCGGAACACCGATCCGCAAAGAACTGTTTACGGGAACGCGCGAGGCCGGACTGGCGTATGCGGGTTTTGACGGGACCAAGCCGGTAATTCTTGTGGTCGGCGGAAGTACCGGTGCCGTGCGTGTCAATGAAGCGGTCAGGGCGGCATTGCCGTTGCTGTTGCCGGAGTTTGACATTTTACACCTTTGCGGCAAAGGGAAAATGGACACTTCCATCTGTGAGAAAGGTTATGAACAGCGGGAATACTGTGACCGTGAGATGAAGGATGTGCTGGCGATGGCCGATGTGGTAATCTCGCGGGCTGGGGCAAATGCTATCTGCGAATTGCTCGCGTTGCATAAGCCGAATCTCCTGATCCCTCTCTCTGCGGAGGCGAGCCGCGGCGACCAGATCCTTAATGCGGAGTCGTTCGAAAAACAGGATTTCAGTATGGTTCTTCAGGAATCGGAAATTACGCCCGAGGTTCTGTCGGAGGCGGTAAAGGAGTTGTACCGAAATCGCAGCCATTATGTGGAGGCAATGGAAAAAAGTCCGACTTCGGATGCTACCGAGATGATCGTGCAGCTTCTGAAAGAACTGAGCGAAAAACAGTAAACAGGGCGATAGCAGTTGCCGTTTGAAAGAGCTTTGCGCACGGAGAACGAAAATCGTGGATGCAAGATTCTGAACATTAAACAAGGGAACAATCAACAACGACGCCGGAGAAATCCGGCGTCGTCAGTTTGTCTGGAATTGAAATCAGGCACAACATGCACTGCGTTGATCATTTGATCTCCGCGCTGATCCGTTCTGCCCATTCGGCAGCCTCACCGTCCGCGTAAGAGCCTTGCGGCCATACCGGCAAAATGCCGTCTCCCTCAAAGCGGGGCACAATATGAATGTGAAGGTGGAATACCGACTGTCCGGCCGCGGTGCCGTTGTTTTGCAGAATGTTGACGCCGTCACAACCGGTTGCAGCCTTCACGGCGACAGCGATTTTCTTAACGACCGGAAGCGCTTTCGCTGCAACTTCCTCGTCAAGTTCAAAAAGATTGGCAGCGTGACTCTTCGGCAGAAGGATGACGTGTCCTTTGTGAGCCGGCGCAATATCCAGGATGGCACGGAACGTGTCGTCCTCATACACGGTAGCGGTGGGAATCTCGCCGTTGGCAAGTTTACAGAAAATGCAGTTTTCCATGGTTGTACTCCTTTTCTCTTTTATCGTTTTATCTTGCGGATCATTGAGTATTCGTTCAGCAGCGTGCCGTCTTTTAAACGTATCGCATTCGGACGGACTCCGACGATGCGGAAGCCCATTTTCTCATACAGACCGCGCGCACGGGATTTTCGGCATTATACCACATAGCAGCAAAAACTACAAGCATCTTGCGTGAAGGGCCTATATGCGGTAAAATGTATGATACGGAAGACTTTGGATTCGGAACGGAGCGGGGAGGACGAATGAAACTTCGATTTCGCATATTGATACTTGTCGGCGTGTTTTTGGTGTCGCTGATCATTTTCTACAGCAGAGTCAAACTGCACACGTACAACAGCGAGCTGAAGACCGTGGCGGCTTCGCAGGCAACGCTGCCGGTCGTGAGTTTCCGGATCGGCAACGTGGAAGTGAATCCGACGCTCGGATACACATTCGAGCCGGAGTTGCAGCTCCTTCGGGAGAGCGTCACGCCGATCGGAACGAACATGGATTTCGATGTGCTGGTACAGGAATACGGAAGTGTGGTAAAGAGGCTTGTCTGCGAAGTGATCGAGACGCAGACGTTGACGAAACTGGATAGCAAAGAGATCAAGGCCCTCAAGAAGACGGAGGACGGAAGACTGAGCGCCAATGTCGTGCTGACCGGGAATATCGCGTATGACACGGAATATTCCTGCAAGGTGACGCTCACGACGGGCGACGGGCGCGACGTGTATTACTATACAAGGCTGGTTGTGGCATCAACCGGAAACCTCAAGCGGGAGATGGATTTCGTGATGAATGTTCATGATTCCCTGCTTGACGAGGACAAGAAGAACGATATCGAAAAATTCCTTGACACCGAGTACGGTGCGTCGGGAGCCGATTTTTCGCATGTGACGATCGCGGATGACATTGAGACCGTGAGCTACGGAACGATGAATCCCCGGCAGATCGATGTGTCGATCCCGACGATCACGGAGTACAACTCGACGTATGTTTGCGCCGTGTTGAACTCGCAGATGCAGATATTTTCCAATGACGCGGACGAGAAATACCGTGTGCGGGAGGAATTCCGCTTCCGCTGCCAGGGCAAAACGGACGTGTTCTTCAGTTATGACCGCACGATGCAGTCGGAATTTGACGGAACCCTGATCAGCATAAACCGCAATCAGATAAAACTGGGTCTGACGCCGGATACCGAGTTGAATTACCGCCTGAGCGACAACGGAAAATACCTGCTGTTCGCGTATGACGATAACCTGTGGGAATACGACATGGGGAAGAACACGATGGTGCAGCTGTTCTCGTTCGACCGCGAAGGCGGAGACGAACTGCGCTACCGCAACGGACGGCATGATTACAAGCTGATCGCCGTGGAGGATAACGGCAATGCGGATTTCGTGTTTTACGGATATATTTCCCGTGGACAGTATGAGGGCCGTGTGGGAATCCTGTACTATCGGTATCATGCGGAGGACGGGCGCATCGAGGAAATGATGTTCGTGCCGGTGAGCGTGCCTTACGAGATCCTCAAGGAGGAGTTCGGCGCGCTGTGCTACATGAACGACTATGACGAGTTTTATTTTACGCTGTATGACACGCTGTATCTGTACCGAACTCTGGTGCACGATTTCGCGGTTGTAGTGGAGCACATGCCGAAGCACAGTGTGCTGTACGAGCGCGACGGAATTCTGGTTTTCCAGGATAAGTATGAGGTTACGGACAACAAGTCGCTGGTATACTATGACCTTGAGAACCGCAAGCCGAATGAAGTGTCGGCGCAGGAGGGAGACCGGATCTGTCTGCTCGGGGAAATCGACGGGGAGATCATTTACGGTCTGGCGCATGCGAAGGACGCCACATTTTTCGACAACGGCGAGGAACATGTGCCGATGTACCGGATCGTGATCGAGCAGCTGGACGGCACTGTGGTTAAGACCTATGACAGCGGAGAGGAACTGTATTCCTCGGCGGAGATTGCGGACAACGCGATCAACATCGAGCTTTGCAAAAAGATCGACGAGGTTGCCGTGACGGCGGCGGACGGTACGGAAACCCTGAGGCCGATCTACGAGGAGTCCGGCAAATACAATATCCTGAAGAGTTCCAAGCCCGCGACACAGAAGATCACGGTTGCCGGCCGCTCGACGACACTGATGCGGCGGGAATATTACATGAATCTGCCGACCGGCTACAAGCTTGAGGGAGTTCCGAAGAAGGCCGGCACGGTGTTCACGGTTCTCACCGGCAAGACGTCCGTGCGTGTCGGGACGTGGATCGATCCCCGGTATTATGTCATTTCCTACGGGCGGATCAAGAAGGTTTCCGGTAATCTCGGGGAATGCATCCTGTTGGCGGACGAGACCGTCGGCGCTGTCTATGACGGAAAGGGAAACATCATCTGGAAACGCGGTATTAAGCCGGATAAAGCCAACACGCGTACCGTCGCGCAGCGGTATGTGGATGAAGAGTGTACGGAGCTGCAGGCAATTCTGCAGATGTTCCTCTCGTACAAGGGATCTGCTCGGGATGCGACGACATGCGACATGAACGAGCAGGCTTTTCTGACGTGGCTTACGGAATGCATCCCGGGAACCGGTGTGGACATCTCCGGCATCACGCTGGCGGAAGCGCTTCAGTTTATCGCGGACGGCAGGCCTGTCGCCGCTCGCTATAAGGATACGTGGGTGTTGATCATCGGCTATGAGGCGGACCGGTTGCGCGTCATATCGCCTAAGCAGGGACGCCGTATGTCAATTTCTATCTCGGAGGCAAAATCGACGATCGAGAAAGCAGGGGTTTATTTCAGTTACATTGACTGAGAAGGAGCAGGGGTTTATGTCGAGAGTTTTTTTGATTGTTTTGGATAGTTGCGGAGTCGGCGAGATGCCGGATGCTGCAGAGTTTGGGGATGAAGGAAGTTTTACGCTGCGAAGCGCGGCGACCTCGCCTTATTTTTCAATGCCGAATGCGGAAAAACTGGGATTGTTCCACATGGACGGCGTGAAAGGTGTCGTGTGCGGTAAGGGGCTCGGTGCCGTGAGACGGAAGAAGTTCGACGGCGTGGTGTGCCGCCTTGCGGAAGTGTCAAAAGGCAAGGACACGACGACGGGGCACTGGGAGATTGCAGGGTTGCCGCTCGCGGAGCCGTTTCCGACATTTCCCGAAGGATTTCCGAAGGAGCTGATTGACGCGCTTGCGAAGGAGACCGGAAGGGGAATCCTGTGCAACAAGCCGTACTCCGGGACGGATGTCATCCGCGATTACGGGAAGGAGCAGCTCGAGAC
The DNA here is from genome assembly GCA_946415315.1 of uncultured Lachnoclostridium sp. Taxonomy (GTDB): domain Bacteria; phylum Bacillota; class Clostridia; order Lachnospirales; family Lachnospiraceae; genus ISDg. Next base: position 6,991 of record CAMKRZ010000023.1, read on the forward strand.
GGGGGCGCTGATCGTGTACACTTCGGCGGACAGCGTGCTGCAGATTGCGGCACACGACGGACTGATCCCGACAGAACAGCTGTATGAGTACTGCGAGATCGCGCGGAGACTGTGTGTCGGTCAGTACGGTGTGGGGCGCGTCATCGCGAGACCGTTCACGGGTGAGTGGCCGTACACGCGGACGGCGCTTCGGCATGATTTTTCGCTGGAGCCTACGGGGACAACGCTCCTCGATGTGATGAAGGATGCGGGGCTTGCGGTGAGGTCTGTCGGCAAGATCGTAGATATCTTTGCAGGGCGTGGAATCACTGATTTTACAAGAACTACTTGCAATGAAGAGGGAATTGATGTTACACTGACTGAGATGCAGGAAGATTTCGAGGGCCTGTGCTTCACAAATCTTGTGGATTTCGATATGAAGTACGGTCATCGCAACGACATCGACGGTTACGCAAAGGCGCTCACGTATTTTGACACGAAGTTGCCGGAACTTCTGGCGGGGCTTCGGGACGATGACCTTCTGATGATCACGGCGGATCACGGATGCGATCCCGCCACGGCATCGACAGATCACTCGAGAGAGTATATTCCGCTTGTTGCGTACGGGCCGAAGATACGCGGGGGAATCAATGTAGGAACGCGCATCGGATTTGCCGATATCGGCAAGACGATCGCGGAATGGTTCGGGTTGGCAAATGAACTGGCGGGGTCTCCGATCCCGGAATTGGGGAGGTAGTTATGGGATTGAAACTGAATTTTTCGAACAAGACATGGTTGATTATCGCCGGCTCTGTTCTGGCGCTTGCAATTCTGATCGTGATCGTGCGACCGGGTAAGAAGAACGAAGACTTGTCGCTGACGAGCTATGACGGCACGGTCACGCTGACATTTTCCGAGGTCGCAACTGAGACAAGCGGAAAGAAGCTGGGGAACCAGGTGCGCGGCAAGATCGCAAATCCGGATGATTTCTTTGAGGATTTCATCAAATTCAGTTCGGAATTTGTAGGATCCGTTGATGAGGCGGGCGCATTGATCCCGTATGAGGAAAGAAAAGATACCGGCAGGTATATCGTGCTTCACAAGAACCGTTATTTTTACGTAACACTCGAAAAAGAGTACGTGTCCATCAACGAGTTGTCAGCGAGGATTCTGGACGGGACAAATTCGTACTACATGATCTTCCCGTGCGATATCGAGATAAACATTCGGAATAACGGTTCGGTTGATTACTCCAGCCTTGCCGGCGTGAATAATTTCCAGGAACTGAAGGCGTTCTATGAGCGTCTCGGTGAGGGGTACCTTCTGAAGCTCGACGAACCGAATCTGGAGATGAGGGTTGCGCTTCTGCTGGATGGCGGCACGGTATCCGGAAGCACGGCGATCATTCGGTCGCAGGAAAGCTACGTGGAGATTGTGATCGAGTCGGAAGAAATCGAAGAGCAGGTTTCGGAGCAGTGATGATCATACACATGCAGGAATCGAAATCCCTTTCGAAAGGGTATTGACTTTCCCGCAGAGTGATGGTATTATAGGCGATGCTTGCAGTTGTGGCGGAATTGGCATACGCGCATGATTCAGGTTCATGTCCATGTACTTGGGTGTGGGTTCAAGTCCCATCAACTGCAGAAAGAGCATCGGGAATATTTCCCGATGCTCTTTTTTTTCGGAAACTATTTTCACCACCCCAGGGTTGTAAATCAGCACTTCCTCAAAAGCATCATGCCGCTTCCGAAGGGAAGAAGCCCATCGTCGTTGAGCGTCAGCTCATCCCACGGCGACTGAACCTCGTCGAACATCTCACGGTGCTCACCGGAGTTGTAGAGGAAGGATCCATTTTCCTCTTTCCACTTTTTTTCTTCCACACACATCATACCGTCCGCCCAGCCGAGCAATTCGCCGGAGGCAAGGGCAGCCTCAATCTCCTCGTCGGAGATGTCTTTGGGACCCTTCATCCAGGTGCGAACTTTGCCGTCTGTCGTAAACTCCACGCGCGTATAGAAACCCTGCACCATCTCCTCCGGATCGTCGTCCAGTTCGCCGGCGGCATTCTTCGCCTCAAGCTCGGCCCGGACCTCCTCCAGAGTGAAGAAGGCGAATTTTCCGCCCACGAAGGATCTTGCCTTGGCAACCTCCCAGGAACCGATGAGATCGGCAGCACTGTTAAAACCCATACGAATCATTCCTCCTATATTGCCAGAATCGTGTTTCGGAAAATGCTCCCCCCGTAATCCGCGAGGCACTTTCCCATGCGATCATTATACTTGCGGGACCGTGTCGGCGCAAGGAAAAAAGAGGAAAACAGGCGTCAGGAAAATGTTGCTCCGGGCTTCTCGGAAAATGTAGAAAAAATGATTGACAAGCCAGAATCTTCGTGGTAATATAAGCGAGCGTGTTAAAACAACACTCTGCGGACTTGCTGGAATTGGCAGACAGGCATGACTAAGGATCATGTGCGCTAAGCGCGTTCGGGTTCAAGTCCCGTAGTCCGCATCAAAATATCTCCCGACTCAGGCCGGGAGATATTTGTTTTTTACGGCGGTTCATGATATACTGCTAGTGGTATTCAGAGTAGAAGCGGGGGAAGGAAGCGGTTGCACATTTTCACTGCGACCGACCTTCTTTGTATTTCACAGCGAGGAGGTGCCGCGATGTTAAAACTCGGCTGCGATTGTGAACCGGCCAATCCGGAACTGGTTGAGCAGGCGTGCTCCAACATGCCGGAGAAGGAACGTTTGGCGCAAATGACCGACTTTTTCAAAGTGATCGGTGATGATACAAGACTGCGGATCCTTGCATCGCTGCGCGGACAGGAGCTTTGCGTCAGCGACATCGCCAACGTTGTGGACATGTCGAAATCGGCAGTGTCCCACCAGCTGCGCGTGCTTTCGGGAGCGGGGCTTGTGAAGGGACGTCGCAAAGGGAAAAATGTGTACTACTCGCTTGACGATGAACATGTTGAGGAAATCTTCAACGACGCGATGGAGCATGTCACACATCGTCACGGGGAGGTGTAACAGCATAATCGCTTGGATGTGCACGGAAGCCGCAGAAGTGTCAATCAGGCCTTCCCTATACAGGAAAATGAAATAAAACACAGTAACGGCTTTGAGCGTGAAAACGTTCAAAGCCGTTATCGAAATACTGAGATTCAGGAGAGTTTTTGTCGGACAGAATTGATTCATCAGTTTCCGCGAAGTGTCCGTAGGGCATTCAGAATAGCCAGGATGCAGACACCCACATCTGCGAACACGGCCATCCACATTCCGGCGAGACCGAGCGCAGCGAGCGCCAGCACGGCGAATTTTACACCGAGGGAGAAAATGATATTTTCCCGGGCGATGCACACGGTTTTGCGGGCGATGCGAACCGCGATCGGCAGCTTGGCAAGGTCATCGTTCATGATGACAACATCGGCCGCCTCGATGGCAGCGTCGGAACCGAGACCGCCCATGGCGATACCGGCATCTGCGGCTGCGAGCACGGGAGCATCGTTGATCCCGTCACCGACGAACAGGACGGAGCCTTTGCGGTCGGGAGCGCCGAGCAACTCGTTCAGACGGGAGATCTTGTCGCCCGGCAGAAGTTCCGTGTAGGCGGCGCTCATGCCAAGCTTCTCGGCGACCGTTTCGCCGACTTCACGGCGGTCACCGGTCAGCAGCACGGTCTTGCGGATGCCCAGGTCACGGAGAGCCTGAAGCGCTTCCGCGGCATTTTGCTTGATACGGTCGGCAATCCGGAGAACTCCGGCAGCCTGACCGTCGACTACGATGTAAGCGAGCGTGCCGTCCTTCGAGAACACGCGGTCGGAGTGACCGGCGAAAGCCTCGGACACGGCGGGCAGTGACAGACTGCCGACGGCAATCTCATGACCTTCAAACCGTACGGAAACACCTTTGCCTGCGTGCTCGCGCACATCGGAGGTCATGCTCCGGAGAACGGCAGGATCTGCTGCATCAGGCACGGAGGCGTACGCCTTCATGATCGAGGTTGCGATCGGGTGCGTGGAACCGCTCTCGGCGGCCGCTGCGAACCGGAGGATTTCCTGTTCGGACAGAGCAAAGGGTATGATTTCCTGAACTTCGAACACGCCCTCTGTGAGCGTTCCGGTCTTGTCGCAGGCCAGCACGGAAGCGTTTGCCAGCAGTTCCAGGCAGCTTCCGCCCTTCACAAGAATGCCGGCGCGCGATGCGCCGCCGATTCCTCCGAAAAATGAGAGCGGCACGGAGATGACAAGCGCGCACGGGCAGGACACTACGAGAAATGTGAGAGCCCGGTACACCCAGGTGCGGAACGCGCCGCCGAAGAACAGCGGAGGGATGAAGGCAACCAGAATTGCCAGTGCGACCACGATCGGCGTGTAGTACCGCGCGAAGCGGCGGATCAGCGTTTCGGGCTGGGACTTGCGGTCGGAAGCATGTTCGACCATCTCCAGTATTTTCTGAAGCGAAGAGTTTTCTGCGGAGTGTGTCACGCGCAGGACGATGCGACCGTTCGTGCTGATGCAACCGCTCACAGCGGACTCGCCGACTGTGATGCGGCGCGGAACCGATTCACCGGTCAGGGCGGAAGTGTCGAGGAAGGACTCCCCGTCCGTCACGATGCCGTCGAGCGGGATCCGTTCTCCGACGTTGACCACGATGGTTTCACCGACGCGGACGTCCTCAGGATCGACGCGCATTTCCCGACCGTTGCGAAGCACCGTCGCGTGGTCCGGACGAAGGCTCATCAGCTCCTCCACCGAGCGGCGCGAACGCTCTTCGGCGTACTCCTCAAACAGTTCGCCGATCCGGAACAGCACCATGACCAGGATGGCTTCAGGGTATTCACCGACGGCAAATGCGCCGAGCGACGCGATCGCCATCAGAAAATCTTCCGCCAGCAAATGTCCGCGCAGAAGGTTGCGCACGGCACCGATCAGGATCTCGCCGCCGCTCACCAGGTAACCGGCAGCGAAGACGGCGATCCGCAGCCATGCCGGATCTTCCGGAAGGAGGAGACCGGTCACCAGCAGTGCCAGGGATACGCCGATGATGATCAGTGATTTCCGGCGTTCTGCAGCTTCATCACCGTCACCGTGATGGTGGTCGCAGCCGCAGGAGCAACTGACGCCGCAGCTGTTGCCGTGGCCGTGTGCGTGATCATGCTCGTGGTCATGCCCGTGACTGTGCTCATGCTTGTGTTCGTGCCCACAGTGGCAATCGTCATCGTGGCAGTGTTTATGGTCATGATCGTGATCGTGTTCTTCATGCTCATGCTCTTCGTGATCCGCGATCGCTGTATTTTGAATGATTTTTTCGTTATCCTCTTTCATAGGGGTTACCTCCCGAACAGTTGAACAATCGTTCATCTGTCTGTATTATAGTTGAACAGACATTCAATTGTCAAGAGGTTTTTGAACGATTTTTAAAGAAATTTGAGGTGTATGATTTATGACAGAAAGCACTGCAAAAATGTCCCCGGGTCGACTCTACATCATTCGTCACGGCAGAACGGACTGGAATGACCAGAAAAGACTGCAGGGTCAGACGGACATCCCGCTCAATGAGGCCGGCCGACGCATGGCGGAAGCCGCGGCGGAGGAGTATGCAGGGATCCCGTTCGACATTTGTTTTTGCTCGCCGCTGGTGCGGGCGGCGGAGACGGCGCAGATCCTTCTGAACGGAAGAGATGTGCCGATCCGGTACGACGACCGCCTGAAGGAGGTGTCCTTCGGCGTCTACGAGGGTACGGCGAACAGTTTTCAGATTCCGGACTGTCCGGTGAACCGGTTTTTCTTTCATCCCGAGGAGTACGTCACGGCTGTGGAAGGCGGCGAGAGTGTCATCGAGCTGATGGAGCGCACGGGCAGTTTTCTGAGCGAGAACGTATATCCGCTCATCGAAAGCGGCAGATCGGTTCTGATCGTCGGCCACGGCGCAATGAACATGAGCATCGTCTGCAATGTGAAAAAACTGCCGCTCACGGAGTTCTGGAGCACGGGGATCGAGAACTGCAGGCTGGTTCGCCTGATCTGAGAAGCGATAGTGCAATTAGCCGATTTTCGGCGAAAATGAGGGCGGAAGTTTTACGAAAAGCAGGGCCTTATTTTACGAAAAATGCCTTGATTCCGCCCCGGGATTTCGCTATAATGAAAACGGACGCGGGAGTTGGAAATTCCCACGGACACGAAAGTTTCTAAACGGAGGGAATCCCCATGAATATGCAGTCTTTGAAGCAGGTTTTACAAGGTAACGCGTATCCCGGACGAGGGATTGTGATAGGCAGATCAGCGGATGGTAAAAGTGCCGTGACTGCCTATTTTATTATGGGTCGTAGCGTGAACAGCCGCAACCGCGTGTTTGTGACGGACGGCGAGGGCATCCGCACGCAAGCATTTGACCCGTCGAAGCTGTCGGATCCGAGCCTGATCATCTATGCGCCGGTGCGTGTGCTCGGCAACAAGACGATCGTCACGAACGGTGACCAGACCGACACGATCTACGAACTGATGGACAAGCAGCAGACGTTCGAGCAGTCGCTCCGCGGCAGAGAGTTCGAGCCCGATGCGCCGAACTACACGCCTCGCATCAGCGGCATCATGCATGTCGAGAACGGTGTTTACAACTACGCAATGTCGATCCTGAAGAGCGACAACGGCGATCCGGATTCCTGCAACCGCTTCACGTTCGCATACACGAACCCGAAGGCAGGTTTCGGCCGTTTCATCCACACCTACATGGGCGACGGCAACCCGCTTCCGAGCTTCGAGGGCGAGCCTGAGCTTGTCGATATCGAGGGCAACATTGACGAGTTCACCGATCTTGTGTGGAACGCACTGAACGAGGACAACAAGGTTTCGCTGTTCGTGCGCTTTATCGATATCGAGACCGGCAAGTACGAGACGAGAATTATCAACAAGAATGTTTAAGTTTCGGAAAATGAGCATTTTCCGTGTGAATAAAGAAAGAGGCATGACATGAACGAACTGGAACTGAAATACGGATGTAACCCCAACCAGAAGCCGTCCCGCATTTTCATGGCGAACGGAAGCGAGCTGCCGATCACGGTTCTGAACGGCAAGCCGGGCTACATCAACTTTATGGATGCATTTAACGGATGGCAGCTTGTGAAGGAGCTCAAGAAGGCGACTGGTCTTCCGGCAGCGACGTCCTTCAAGCACGTATCGCCCGCGGGCGCTGCGGTAGGCCTTCCGCTTACGGATACGCTCCGCAAGATCTACTGGGTTGACGATCTCGGCGAGCTCACGCCCCTCGCAAGCGCCTATGCACGTGCGCGCGGCGCGGACCGCATGTCCTCGTTCGGCGATTTCATCGCGCTCTCCGATGTGTGCGATGTGTGCACCGCGAACATGATCAAGCGCGAGGTCAGCGACGGTATCATCGCTCCCGGTTACGAGCCCGAGGCTCTCGAGATCCTCAAGAGCAAGAAGAAGGGCAACTACAATGTCATTCAGATCGATGAGTCGTACGTTCCCGAGGCGCTCGAGCGCAAGCAGGTGTACGGCATCACCTTTGAGCAGGGCCGCAATGAGCTCAAGATCGACGACGAGCTGTTCGCGAACATTCCTACGAAGAACAAAGACCTTCCTGAACTTGCGAAGATCGACCTGATCATCTCCCTGATCACCCTCAAGTACACGCAGTCCAACTCCGTGTGCTACTGCAAGGGCGGCCAGGCGATCGGTATCGGTGCCGGACAGCAGTCCCGCATCCACTGCACGCGTCTCGCAGGTTCGAAGGCGGACAACTGGTGGCTTCGCCAGTCCGAGCAGGTTCTCAATCTTCCGTTCCTTGACACGATCGGCCGCGCCGACCGCGACAACGCCATCGACCTCTACATCGGTGAGGATTACATGGACGTTCTCGCGGAAGGAAAATGGCAGAACATCTTCAAGACGAAGCCCGCTGTATTTACCGCGGAGGAGAAGCGCGCATGGCTTGACAGGAACACCGACGTTGCACTCGGTTCCGACGCGTTCTTCCCGTTCGGCGACAACATCGAGCGCGCGTTCAGAAGCGGCGTGAAGTATGTTGCGGAGCCCGGCGGATCGATCCGTGATGACCTTGTGATCCAGGCGGCGGATGACCACGATATGGTGATGGCATTCACCGGTATCAGATTGTTCCACCATTGATCGAAGACAGAACCGGCTGATTCAGATGCATTGAAGTCGGGCAATTGCATAGGACAAGTTATCAAAGCCCTCGGGGGCTGTCGGAGCGAGATTACGGCTCGCGTCGTCAGTTCACCGGGGGCTTGTCGACTCATTTCACACAAAAAGCGCTGTTGTTTCAGCAGCGCTTTTTCTTATGCTTGATATATGATTTTTCTACCAGTTCAATACTTTCTTCTCGATCGCGCGCAACTCCTTGCGACGTTCTTCGTAGTCGGGGATCTGCGCCTCCACCATTTTCCAGAAGGCTTTGCTGTGGTTCATCTCGATGCGGTGGCACAGCTCGTGCACGATGACGTAGTCGCTGAGGCGGTCGGAGAGCATGATCAACTTCCAGTGGAGGTTGATGTTGCCGATGCTCGAGCAGCTGCCCCATCGCGTGCGCGTCTCTTTGATGTAGAGCGAGCGGTAGGTGACTCCGATGCGGGCGGCCCAGGCGTCCACGCGGTCGCGAAACCAGTCACCGGCGTACTTGCGCCCCCAGCGGGCGACGAGCATTTTACAGACATCGGGTGAAAGGCTGTTGCCGCGCAGGCGGAGCTCCATGCCCTGATAGCCCTCCTGCAGTGTCACGGTGTAGTTGTGCGCCGCGGGATCCTCGACGAGCCGGAGAATGACGCGTCCGTTGTGTAGCGGAAAGAGCGCGCCGTCGAAATAGTGGGACTCCGGAAGATCGGTGTCCGCGTTGGCCTTCCGGATCGCCTCGCGCTTCTCGAGGATCCACGGCAGGCGCGACTGCAGGATCCGCGTGATCTCGTCGTTGGTTATGCCGTGCGGCGCGCGCACGATCAGCTCCCCGGCAGCGTTCAGCTGCAAGGCAACCGTTTTGCGGCTGCTGCGCAACAGCGTGAAGGGGAGGTCGCCGTATTTCATGGCTTCTTTTTTGACAGGTCGGTGGATTCCGAACATAAGGACTCCTTTGGTCGGTGGCTGACAGTATATCTTAGTACATGCACGCGCAACTTCAGCACATTTACTTGCCTTTGCGCGTTCAATATAATGACAGCGTAGTAATGAGACAATTATACCGATTTTTTCGGAAAATGAACAGGCTCTTTCTTCATTTTCCGATCGACCGGGCTGAGGCCGCGGAAAATAAAAGCATCTTACACAAGGAGGACATCCCTATGACACAAGGAATCGCACATGCGGCATTCAATGTCGGAGACATGGAGAGAACGATCGCGTTTTACGAGGAGACGCTCGGATTCCGGCGAGCGTTCGACATTCCCAGACCGGAGAACGGCGAGCCGTGGATCGTCTATCTGTACGGCGGTGGAGGGCAGTTCATCGAGCTGTTCTACGGCGCGACGAAGGAAAATCCCTACCGGGACGAGAACATCGGTTTCTTCCACATCTGTGTCGCAGTGGAGGATATTCACGAGGCGTGGCGGAAAATCGTGGAGACCGGGGCGCCGCAGGATGATGCACCGAAGCAGGGAGCGGATTTCAACTGGCAGTGCTGGACGCACGATCCGGACGGCATCAAGATCGAGCTGATGCAGCTCGACGAGAAGAGCCCGCAGATGAAGTTCATCCGCGAGGCGGAAGCGTCGATGAAGTAGTATTTTTCGAAAAACGAATTCTTATTGAAACGGACGGGAGTCCGGCAAAATCTCCGAAGTCAGACAGAGTACGGCTTTGGCGGATGTTGCCGGGCTCCTTTTGCCATTTTGCGTAATGATAACGCCTGCATACCGTGTCCGGACCGGCCGTGAGGCGAACATGACCGGGCGTGAACAGTCTGATGACGGACATTCGCATTTTTCCGGGGTGTGTGGTATAATACACGAAGACGGGCGCGGACCGGAGAGACAGCCGGAACCGAAAGAACCGATATATTAACCAAACATTAATCTTTCTCCCCTTTTTATTTAAGCTTCGGGCGGTATGATGAGCTCGTAATCAAGAGAGCGCGCTTGTGTGGCGCGGAGAAATAAAACATCATATCGAACAAATCGAAAGCCAAAAAGGCGGAAAGGTGATCAACATGGAAAGAACAGAAAAGATTCAGAAGCTTTGCCTGAAAATGAATGTGAGCGAGAAGGAGGCGGACGACGCCCTTCGCGCATGCGGCGACGACATCCTCGATGCGGCGCTGTACCTCGAGGCACTCGGACGCGTGAGAATGCCGAGCGGCGGTTTCTACGCGGAGACGCCCGGTCCTGAGAGAAACGCGCAGTCGCAGAACACGAGACATGCGAGTGAGACGTTCGGTGAGGCGGTTCGCCGCTTCGGTCGCTGGACGCTCGGAGTGATCAAGAAGGGCATGAACAACTACATCGAAGTTCGCAAGAACAGCGAGACAACCTTCCGGGTTCCGCTGACGATCTTCGTGATCGCGCTCTTCACACCGGCGCTTCCGGTGATCATCGCACTCCTTGTGATCGGACTCTTCTTCGACTACAGCTACCATTTTACGGGTCCGGATCTGAAGGACAACAACCTCGGCAATGCGGCAGCGAAGGGTTGCTACGACGTAGCGCATGACATCAAGAGAAGCTTCGCAAATGAGGGTTGCAACTGCACCGCAGGCGCAGAGAACGGCAACGGCGCGGCAGGCGCACCCGGCGCTGACGGTTTCGGCGGCAAGGGCGGCGACGGAGAGTTCTGATGATACAGGGACAATGCAAGGATCCCTGAACGTAATATAACGAGGAAAATGAGGATGCCCCACGGTGGTGAGCACAGGGCATTCTGCAGAAAAAGACTTTCGGACACCCCACGGTGGTGAGCACAGGGTGTCCGGACCGAAGCGAAAAGTATGGGCGCCCCACGGTGGTGAGCACAGGGCGCCTGTAACTGATAGATAGAACAAAAACGAAGGAATTTTTTCCGGAGTATGGAGGTAACATGGCGACGAAGGTTCTGATCGTGGAGGACGAGGAACAGATTGCGAGATTTGTCGAGCTGGAGCTGCGGCACGAGGGGTACATGACCGACAAGGCCGTGGACGGCCGCACCGGGCTGGAGAAGGCGGAGAGCGGGGAGTACGACATCGTGCTTCTTGACATCATGCTGCCGGAGTTGAACGGGCTGGAGGTGCTCCGGCGTCTCCGCAAGACTTCGGAAGTTCCGGTGATCCTGCTGACGGCACGCGATTCCGTGATGGACAAGGTGTCCGGACTGGATCTCGGGGCGGACGATTACGTGACGAAGCCATTTGCCATAGAGGAACTGCTGGCACGCATCCGCGTGGCGCTGAAGAAGAAGGGCTCGCAGGCCAAGGACGAGGGCGGCAAGCTCACGTGGCACGAGCTCATGGTCGATCCTGCCGCGTACTCGGTGACGTACGGCGGCGCCCCGATCGAACTGTCGAAGCGGGAGTTTGATTTGCTGGCGCTGCTGCTCACGAACCGCAACATCGTGCTCGGACGCGATACGTTGCTGCAGAAGGTGTGCGGCTACGACTATGTCGGCGAGACCAACGTCATCGACGTATACATCCGTTACCTTCGCTCGAAGATCGACGAGCGCTTCGGGGTTCACATGATCCAGACCGTGCGCGGCGTCGGATATGTGATCAAGGATGAGTGACAACCGCGGAAAATGAACGGCGGAAGCCGGATTGAGGGAGAAACAACGCGGAAAGGACGGCATAAAAAGTCGTCGAAAGTAAGAGGAACAACATGGGAAGAAAGAATAAAACGGCCTCGCCCGGACCGGCGGTATGGACGGGAGAGAGACTGTTAAACCAGCCGTCCGGCGTCTGGATGGACGACGTGCCGGCAAGCCGTCCGCCGGTCTGGACAGGGGAGACACAGCCTGCCATGGCACCTGCGGGAAACGTTCCTGCGGGATGGCGGGGACAGCCGGCGATGGGCTATGCCGACGGGAACGCGCCGATGAATGTGCCTCCGCAGAATTACGGCGGCAACACGCCGATGAACGTACCGCCGGCGAATCTGTCGAAGGCGGCGAAGGAGCCGAAGAAAAGGGCGGGGTCCATCGCGGGCAAACTGCACCGCATGGTGATCCGGCGCATGTTTTTCGGATATTTCTGGCTGAATCTGATCCTGATCGCGACAACGTGCTTCTCGTACGTCTCGTATGCGGCGAAGAAGGCGGGAGTCAGTCTGAGCCGGATCAAGGATGTTGCATTTTCCGGAACGTACGAGGATCTGATCGTCACAATCCGGACACGGGACGGTCTCCTGACGATGACGCCCGGGGCGGCATTCCCGGCGGCGGTGCAGGTTTTGTGTGTGCTGGCGGGATTTGAACTTCTCTCGGTGCTGCGCGTGATCTGCTTTGACCGGTTCCCGATCCGGAGACGCCTGAAGCCTCTCCGCCAGATGGCGGAAGCCGCGCAGAGCATCAGCGATGCGCAGTGGAACGAGGAGAAACTGCAGAACCTGACGTACGCGATCAGCCATGTCGACGCGGAGTCGCCGTCGGATCACGTCCGCACGAACGACCGCGAGCTGACCGGCATCGAGAAGGCGCTCAACGACCTGATCGACCGCATGCGCGACGCCGCGCGACAGCAGACGCGCTTCGTGAGCGATGCCTCGCATGAACTCCGGACACCGATCGCGGTGATCAAGGGGTACGCAGATATGCTTGACCGCTGGGGCAAGGAGGACAAGAGCATCCTCGAGGAGGCGATCTCCGCCATCCGCAGCGAGTCCGACCATATGAATACGCTGGTGGAACAGTTGCTGTTCCTCGCCCGTGGTGATGCGGGGCGCCAGCAGCTGACATTACAGCAGACTTCGCTGACCGCGATCATGAAGGAAGTCTACGAGGAATCCGTGATGATCGACAAGAATCACACGTACGAGTTCCGCCAGGACGGCGAAGGCGACGTCATTTGCTACGGCGACGCGGCTATGCTCAAGCAATCCATCCGTATTCTGGTGGACAACGCCGCCAAATACACGACCGTCGGCGACACGATCACGCTTCGCGTCGGCATCAACCGGGAATTCCGGCCGTTCTACTCGGTGCAGGACAACGGTGTCGGCATGAGCTCACACGATGTGGAGCACATTTTCGAGCGCTTCTACCGCTCGGATACCGCGCGTAACTCGAAGACCGGCGGCACCGGTCTCGGTCTCTCGATCGCCAAATGGATCATCAACCGCCACCACGGCACCATCATGGTGCAGAGCCGTCCGGAGATCGGAACGCGCTTTACCATTTTCCTGCATACACAGGAAGCATCGTACAACGACGCGGTGGTGATCGGGGCGTAAACCTGCGAAACAGGTCGGACAACGGAATATTGACTTACGGGTCGCCGGACAGATCGTCCGGCGGCCTTTTCCGCGGAATGGCTTTCGGCAGACGCCTGTTAAGCGAAGGTTAAATTTTCTTTAAATTTCTGGCATATCACATTATTTATTGTCTGCTTTTTGGGGCATATTGTAAGAATACCATACATTTTTCTGCAAAAATTGTTCTTGCGACGGAAAATGAGCCGCAAATATTTATTTTTTTTTCCGAGTATGGTATACTGTCGGCAGTTTCTTAGCATTTTGCTGGAGAACAATATAGGAGGTAAAAGATATGAGCTATAAGAAAGTAATAGCGCTTATCCTTACTGTGGCCATGGTTCTTTCACTTGCGGCCTGCGGTAAGGAGAACACCACGCCTACTGCTTCTACTCCGACTCCGACTGCAGGAGCGCAGACGACGCCCGGTGGCGATGAGACACCTACGCCTACGCCCACGCAGGTTCCGGCTGAGGGAGTTGACCTCTCCCTTGTGAAGGAAGCAGACGGTACGATTTTTGCAGGTTCCGTGAAGACGGCAAAGCAGTCGGCCGGCGGTGGTGAAGTCGGATACGACATTTATGCAGGTGAGGCCGGCAAGGACTACACCGATGAGAAGTACTATACCTACAACGATTATATCGCTGACACGAGTACCCTGAACTGGGATGCCCTGAACTGGGAGACATCCGATGACTCGACGATGCTCAGCTATATGTCTTCGGGTTACTATGACTTCAAACTGAATTCCAAGAAGGACGGCTGGAGTGTTGTCTGCGAGCTCGCAGAAGCTCTTCCGGTTGATGTTACGAAGGACTATGTCGGCAAGTACGGCATCAAGGACGGCGAGACCGCAAAGGCATGGAAGATCAAGCTTCGCAGCGATCTCAAGTGGGATGACGGCACTCCGATCAATGCGGATACGTTTATTTACTCCGCTAAGGAACTCCTTGATCCCGTTATGCTGAACCGCCGTGCAGACTCTCTGTATGCAGGCGACTTCGCAATCTACAATGCAAAGAATTATCTGTACTCCGGCAAGGCATCCTGGGATCCGCTCTGCCCGGGCAAGACACCGAAGTATACGCTTGACCAGCTTGTCAAGGGTGACGACGGCGTTTACACGACTCCGGACGGCAACAAGCTTGCGTTTGGTCTGAAGACCGCTTACGACTGGAACAGCGGCTACACCTGGGCAGACCTTGTCGAGATGGGGTATGTTCCGGCAGCTATCTGGGCAGCTATTTCCACATTGGCAGGTGCGGACGGATTTATCCCGGTAACGGATGAGTCGATGGCAGCTCTTTACACATTCACCGGAAGCGATGACTGGGGCAATGAGGCTCAGACCGATCTTGTCCAGTACATGAGCTATCTGACGCAGAACGGAATTACGACGTGGGACGAGGTCGGTTTCTTCAAGACCGGCGATTATGAGATCGTTATGGTAACAATCAATCCTACGGCTGATCCGAACTACTATGTTCCTTACAACCTTTCCTCCGCTTACCTGGTAAAGCCTGATCTCTGGGAGGCATGCAAGAAGTTCTTCAATTCCGAGAAGAAGGAAGTTCCCAAGGACAGCGATGATATCGTATCTGTGACCACGACCTACGGTACGAGCGTTGAGACGTCTGCAAGCTTCGGCCCTTACAAGATGACATTCTTCCAGGCTGACAAGCAGATCACGTTCGAGCGCAACGATCAGTGGTACGGCTATTCGGATGGCAACCACAAGGGTCAGTATCAGACTGATAAGATTTCCATCCAGGTTCTCAGCAAGCATGAGACCCAGCTCCTCGCCTTCCTCAACGGTGAGGTTGACGGTGTCGGTCTGCAGAGTGATGACATGAAGTCTTACGGTACAAGCCCGTATATCCGTTACACTCCTCAGTCCTATACCACGAAGCTTACGTTCAACACGGATCCTGAGTCCCTCAAGACGAGAGGAACGCAGATCCTTGCCAATGAGAATTTCCGCCATGCATATTCGCTGGCTCTGGACCGTGCGAAGTTTGCATCGTCCTACACTTCCGCAGGAACCGCAGGTTTCGGTCTCCTGAACAAGATGTACATCTATGATCCGTTCTCCGGTGCTTCGTACCGTGATACGGAAGGCGCTATGGGCGCTCTGGTAGGTCTCTACGGCCTGAAGTTCGGCGGCGAAGAGGAGTACGGTGACCTTGAGGAAGCGTACGATGCTATCACCGGTTACAACATCAATGAGGCTCGTGAGTACATGAAGAAGGCGTATGACGAGTGCATTGCAGACAAGTCGTACGACGGAAGCTCGAATGTTGAGATCGAGATGCTTGTATATCAGGCAGATGACATCTATGTTCAGATGTTCAACTTCCTGAACGATGCGCTGAAGGAAGCCTGCAAGGGTACCGGATTCGAGGGTAAGGTTTCTCTGAAGATGACGGTCGACAGCGACTACTACAACACGATGTACTCCGGCAATACGGATATGATCTTCTCCACCTGGGGCGGCGCTGCTTCGTCTCCTTATACAATCCTGTATGAGTGCTACTGCGACGATCCTACCGGTAACGGACAGCAGATGGAGTACGGCTACGATACCTCGAAGGTTATGGTTAAGATCAATGTCGACGGCGTTGACTATGTTGAGTCTCTTCAGAAGTGGGCTCTCTGGGCTGACAACTCCGATCCTGACTGTGTGATCAAGGCAGCTGACGGCACTGCGCTTGCAGCATTCTCAGATTATGATGCGATGACGAAGGCTAACATTTACGGTATGCTTGAGAAGACGTACCTCGGATCCTTCGTAACGATCCCGATGTACTATCGTAACTCGGCTTCGCTCGTTTCCCAGAAGGGTGACTATCCGGTTACCCAGTATATCGACCTGATCAACTTCGGCGGTCTTGCATACTATACCTACAAGTATACAGACGAGGAGTGGGCGTCGGTTAAGGATAATCTGAAGTATTGATGAGTGACAAACCATGAACAGTGTCACCGCGCTGCGGTGATACTGTGTGACAAATGACAGCACAGCCCAGGTCGCGCGCATTAACCTATGCGGGCAGACGGGAGAAACTGTTGTCAGATTATGTTCTCGGATAATGCACAATCACGGGCAGCCGCCCGTGATTGTGTGTTTCCATGAAAAACCACCGGAAGGAAACCAACGGTATGCTGAAGTATGTATTAAAGCGTATTGCACTGATGTTTGTGGTTTTTTTCATCATCGCAACCATGTGCTTTGTGTTGATCAAGCTGCTTCCCGTTCCCACGATTAAAGTGCAGGGACGAGACGCCAACCTTGTTCTTCAGAAGCGCGAGCAGATGGGATACAACAAACCGATCATGACGCAGTACGCCATCTATTGGAAAAATATCTTCAATTTCAAAAAGTCCGACGGCAGTTTCGGCTGGTCTCCGGACTTCGGTCTCGGCGAGCAGATGTATATCAGCCAGCCTGTTTTTGATGTTCTCAAGGAGAAACTTCCGTATACGATCGTGGTCAATCTCTACTCGATCCTGATCGCCATTCCGTTAGGTCTTCTATTGGGAATCTATGCTGCATTGAGGAAGAATAAATGGCAGGATCATGTGGTTTCCACGGCGGTCATGCTGGTCGTTTCCGTGCCGAGTTATGTGTATGCTTTCCTCGTGCAGTATTTCCTGTGCTATAAGTTCGGATGGTTTTCTTTGACGGTTGCTTCCAGGGAGACGGCCAATTTCTTTAGTTGGACGATGTTCAAGTCCATGTTCCCGGCAATTCTCTCCCTGTCGTTCGGTACGATCGCTTACCTGTGTCGTTTTTCGCGTGCCGAACTTTCGGAAGTGTTAACCGGCGATTACCTGTTGCTTGCGCGTACCAAGGGACTGACGAAGACCCAGGCTATCACGCGGCATGCGATGCGTAACGCCATGGTGCCGATCCTGCCGATGATCCTCGGCGAGTTTATCGGCATCCTCAGCGGATCCCTGATCATTGAGGGTATATTCTCCATTCCGGGAATCGGCAAGTTGCTGATCACCTCTATCGAATTGCGAGATTATAACTTCTTCATGTCGCTGACATTTTTCTATACGTTGATCGGACTGGCGGGAACGCTTGTAACCGATCTCAGCTACGGATTTATCGATCCGAGAATTAAGATGGGGGCAAAGTGATATGGATTATAACAATTTGCCGAAAGATAAATTCGTTTTTGCCAAGAGAGAAGGGAAGATCGCCGATAAGAAGCTGGAGACCAAGCCAATCGGTTCTTTCCGTGATGCCATGCGGCGGTTCCGGAAGAACAAGTCTTCCGTCGCTGCGGCTGTTATTATTCTGATCCTGTTCCTGTATGCATTTATCGTGCCTATGGCGTCCCACTACACGATCGAGGATCGTGACGGTTATTATAAGATGCTCCGGCCGCGCAGCAAACTGTTTTCCTGGCTTGGCTGGGACGGCTGCATGAAGCAGCAGGAGTCCCAGGCCGGCTACGATTACTACGGATCCATCGGCTTTGAATACGGACAATCCGCTATTCGTTCCGTACAAGGCAAAGAGATTGACGCCAACACCGGCAACCCCATCTACCAGGTGTATGTTGACTCTTACGAGGTCGTCGGGTTCACGTATGTAGACCTCGTCAAAGAAGAGTATGAGGCACTGAAAGAGTATCAGAGCAAGACCGGCATACAGGTCGTTTATCCGATGCCGGCAAACTACAAGACGGATTTCGTGGCGGTAACCAACGGCGCGAATCTGTGGTATATGCTTGCCGACGAGAGCGACAAGACTTCGGGCGAAGCGAGAGATCACGATGAGGAAGGACGCCCGATCTATGTTGCCAACTATTTGAAGAAGAGCAATAAGACGTATGGACAGTATGATTCCATCCGTTTGAATATCCCCGGCGACGGTGATGACGGTCAGTACTATGTGTACGCCGTGAAGAATCAGACAGGTTACCATCTCCGTGTGCTGTATAAGGAATACTACCGTTATGTGCATGGCTACTATGCGGACCATCTCTTCGGAACGAATCAGCATGGTCAGGATATTTTCGTCTGCCTTGCATACGGCGCGAGACTTTCGTTCCTGCTCGCCATCTGTGTCTCTGTGATCAACCTGTTCATCGGCGTTATCTACGGCGCGATCGAAGGTTACTACGGCGGCGTAGCCGATATGATAATGGAGCGTATCACCGAGATTCTTGACGGTATGCCGTTCATTGTCGTTGCGACACTGTTCCAGATGCACCTGTCGAGAAAGGTAGGACCGGTCGTATCCCTGATCTTTGCGTTTGTTCTGGCCGGCTGGCTCGGTATTGCGTATCGTGTTCGTACCCAGTTCTACCGGTTTAAAAATCAGGAGTATGTGCTTGCGGCGAGAACGCTCGGCGCAAGCGACAAGAGACTCATTTTCCGGCACATTCTGCCCAACTCGGTCGGTACGATCATCACCGGTACGGTCCTGATCATTCCCAGCGTAATTTTCAGCGAGTCCATGCTGACTTATCTGGGAATCGTCAACATGGAGACCTCCGGATACACGTCCGTCGGTACGTTGCTTTCACACGGCCAGACGTACATGTCGACCAACCCGCACATCCTGCTGTTCCCGGCGCTTTTCATCTCCCTTTTGGAGATTGCGTTTAACCTGTTCGGCAACGGCTTGCGTGATGCGTTTAATCCTTCGTTGAGAGGAGCGGATGAATAATGGCAGAGAAAAAACTCAGTGTAAAAAACCTGCGCATCTCCTTCCGTACCTCGAACGGTAAGGTGCAGGCGGTTCGGGATATCAGTTTTGATCTATACAAGGGTGAAACCCTGGCGATCGTAGGCGAGTCCGGCTCCGGCAAATCGGTGACGAGCAAGGCCATTATGGGCATCTCTGCCGGCAATGCGATCGTTGAGAACGGCAAGATCCTGTACGGTGACAAGGATCTCCTGAAGATTTCCGAGGAAGAGTTCCACGAGATCCGCGGCGATAAGATCGCCATGGTGTTCCAGGATCCGCTCTCCAGTTTGAATCCAATCATGCGGATCGGCAAGCAGCTGACCGAGGCTATGATCCTGAAAAACAGGACTGCACGCAAGGAGAGCAAAAAAGACATCAAAGCTATGCTCAAGGCGATGGAGAGCAAGATGGAAGCCGCCGGAGTGAGCAATGCTTCGAGTTATACCCAGCGCTTCCGAAAAATGGAGGAGAAGCATACGGCTCTCGAAAGCGAGTACACCGATGCGTTGGAACTTGCGAAGGAAGCGAGCGCCCGTGCGGAAAACCTTCTGGTAGCGCTGGCCAACAGTAAGGATATGGTTCCTTCCGGTGACATGAAGGGATTTATCCATGCATGCAAAGGTTCCGTGAGCCGTTTTGTCGTGCATGAGCGCGCGAATGAGATGCTTCAGTTGGCAAACTCCTTCAGCGGAATGCGGAAAGAAGCGGCGAAGACGAATGATCGCAGTAAGCTGATCGATGCGGTAACGCGCGCCAAGGAGATTGCCGATGAGGCGATTGCGCTTGACACACCGAATACCTTTACGCTCGGCTGCTATCTGACATTTGTCAACAGCGAGATTCCCAAGACCGGGAGCGTTGCGGAACTGAATGCGATCACCCGGAAGACTGCGGACGACGCGTTCCTGACCGAGTTCCTGGACAAGGTAAAGCAAGGCGTATGCAAATCTATTGAGGAGACGGATGCCAACCGCCTGGCGGCGATCGAGCAGCTGAAGGCGGAACTTCCGGTATTCCAGGGAGAACCGAAGCGCGAGGATGTGAAGGCTGCCGCAAAGCGCCTGGTGCCTGTGGTAGAGCGTTGCATCAACCCGCTTGAGGTTGTGAAGGACAGTATCACGCATACCTTCGAGTCCTCCATTGATTACGCGATCGACAAGTATTACAGCGGAATCGAGAACAACGAGAAAGAAACTGCCCGCTATGAGAAGCAACAGCGGAAGTACGATGCGCTCACCGCAAAGGGAAAGAAACCCGAGTGGTCGGTCATTCCGGCCGGTCTTGTCGATGTAGATGCTCTTCGGAACGATATGTCGGATGTTATTACGGAGATCACGGCGCATCTGCAGGAGCAGGTGAACAGCAACCGTGAGGTTGACGCGGACAAGCGCACGATGGAAGTCATCGATTTTTTGAAGGAGACGGAACAGCGCGCAGCTTACCGGATTACCAAGGGTGTTGCCCGCGAGCGTGCCATCAAGCTGATGGAGAGCGTCGGCATCGACAATCCGAGAAGACGCTACCGCCAGTATCCGTTTGAATTTTCCGGCGGTATGAGACAGCGTATCGTTATCGCGATCGCGCTCACTGCCAACCCCGATATTCTGATCTGTGATGAGCCGACTACGGCTCTTGACGTGACGATTCAGGCGCAGATTCTGGAACTGATCAATAATCTGAAGGAAGAGCGTCATCTGTCGGTTATCTTTATCACTCATGATCTCGGTGTTGTCGCTAATATGGCGGACCGCATCGCGGTTATGTACGCCGGCAAGATCGTCGAGTACGGTACGTCGAGGGATGTGTTCTACAGCCCTGCGCATCCGTACACGTGGGCGTTGCTTTCCTCGGTTCCGGATCTGGATACGAAGGCGAAACTGGAGTCCATTCCGGGAACGCCTCCGAATATGATCTATCCGCCGAAGGGCGATGCTTTCGCGGACCGCAACAAGTATGCTCTGGAGATCGATTTTGAGGAGCAGCCGCCGATGTTTAAGATCAGCGACACGCATTATGCGGCGACCTGGCTTTTGCATCCGAACGCGCCGAAGGTGGATCCTCCGGAAGTTGTGATGGAGCGTATCGCCAAAATGAAGGAAAAGAGAGGTGGAAACGATGAGTGATGAGAAACACGATGACGTATTGCTCAAGGTTGATCACCTTTCCATGTATTTCGGTCACGGCACTTTTGTAAAGAAGGCGGTCAACGACGTCTCCTTTGAAGTCCGCAAGGGCGAGGTGTTCGGACTGGTAGGCGAATCCGGCTGCGGAAAGACAACGACCGGACGAACCATTATCAAACTGTACGATGCGACTTCCGGAAGTGTATATTTCGACGGTAAGCGCATTGTAGCAGGTACCGGTGCTTACAAGGATGAGATCAAACATTTGCGCAAGCGCAAGCGCGAGCTTGCAAAGTCGTCCGACGCAAATGCAGCGAAGGAACTCGAAGAATGTGCACGCCGGATCGGCGAACTGCAGAACGAGATCCGCAAGGCAAAATACGATCATAAGCACTGTGATGATGAATTCCGCAAGGAAGAGAAAGCGCGGATCAATGAGGAGTACGATGCGTTGATCGCGGAAGCGAAGCCGGAGGATGTATCCCGACTGCAGCGTGAGAAGCGCAGAAAGCTCCGCATCGCCTCCCGCACTAAACTGGTGACGCAGATCCAGATGATCTATCAGGATCCCGTCGCATCGCTTGACCCGCGTATGACGGTCCGTGAGATCATTTCCGAAGGATTGATCGTTCAGGGAGTCCGCGACAAGAAATATATTACCGACCAGGTGTATGAGATGCTGGATACGGTCGGACTGGTTCATGAGCATGCCGACCGCTACCCGCACGAGTTTTCCGGCGGTCAGAGACAGCGTATCGGTATCGCGCGTTCCGTTGTCATGAAGCCGAAGCTGATCATTGCCGACGAGCCGATCTCCGCGCTCGATGTTTCCATTCGTGCGCAGGTTATCAACCTGCTGAACGAGCTCCGTGAGACGATGGGCATGACCATCCTGTTCATCGCGCACGACCTCTCGGTAGTCAAGTATTTTTCAAACCGGATCGGCGTTATGTATTTCGGTAATCTTGTTGAGCTGGCGGATTCCGATGAGCTGTTCCGGCACCCGCTTCATCCGTACACAAGGTCGCTTCTCTCGGCAATTCCGTTGCCGGATCCCGACACGGAGAAAAACCGTGTCCGTATTCGCTACAACCCGTTGCTTGATCATGAGAGGACAGACGAGGAACCTTTGTTCCGCGAAGTATGTCCGGGACATTCCGTGCGCTGTACGATGAAGGAGTTTGAGGCCTACAAGAAGCAGGTTGAGGAGGAGTGAGCGTAGATGAAGAAGAAAACGCTCCTGCGATGTGCCGTTTCTCTGGGGATCTCGCTTGTTGTAACATTTCTCGTGCTGCTCGCTATGGGCGGACTTGCGTCGGGGATCACAACGCAGGAGAGGGTAAAATGTCTCTCTAACGCATTTTTCACCGTCGGAAGTCTGATGTTCGGGTTCAGCGTGCTGCTGTGGGCGTCCGGAGAGGGCGCGTTTGACTTGCTCACCTACAGTATAACGCTGCTGTTCCGGCTGAAAACCGTGTATGAGCGGGAGAGTTATACCGAATATAAGGAACGCAAGCGCGGTAAAGCCACGAACTTCTATCTTGTGTTGATGATACCGGGAGCTATCCTGCTTCTGGTTGCGGTGTTCTTCGCCGTGTATTTCGAATATGTTTAAACCAGGCGGTCGGGCGCAATGTCCGGCCGCTTTCGTGCTTCGGAAAATGAAGAATTGTTACATTTTCCGTGTAACGGAATCTTAGCATTTCGTAACAAAAGTGTAATTGAGTTGTAACCCACATGTAACATTTCTGTGTTATGCTCTCATTGTAGACAGGAGAAAGAGCTGTGAAAAGTTATCTCCGACGCGGCAGCGGTCGGAAGAGCAACGTTCGTTCGAAGGTCTGTCGGAAAGAAGGAGCTATACCGATGAAAAAAATGTTTGCAGTTTTGTGTGGGTGCATGATGATCGTTCTTGCAGCTTGTGGGGGAAAAACGACGACCGACGAGACGAAAGAAGTCAATTTGAACGCTGCCGCGACAAATGAGAAGGCAACCGCTTCCACATCGACACTGACGGGGGATGAGAATACAGTGTCCACGGAGGAACCGGCGATCAAGCCTGCAGCAGAAACTTCGGTGGAACCGACACAGTCGACCGAGATGCCGACTTCGACGGCTGCGGCAGTTACTCCGTTCCCGGATCCGATCCGCGAGGAGGACAGCATCAGCGCAAAGGATTTTCTGGAGTTCTTCACGGCACTCGGAGAGAAGCGTTCCGAGACTCGTGTAAACGAACTGAAGGAGCGGTTTGACGGCCGCATGATCCTGGAGGACAACGCGCTTTACATTGCATATCTTGATCTTGCAACACTTCCGGAGACTGGTTTCGAGGTATATGAGGATGGTTGGTACCGGTGGAACGGGGACGACGAGGAGTACAGCTTCTATAAGGGCATTATTTTCACCGAGGAGGAGTATAACGCTAGCGTTCTCGAGATCGAGGTTCGCGAGGCGGTTGCGTACGGCACAACATCCGACAGCGATAGCAAGGGACGTGACGGCTACTGGCTGTATTTCCGCAACTATGAGAGCGTTGACATCGACGATTACACGATCTACCGCGCGGGTCTCGGCGAGGAAGTCGATCAAAACGGCGGGATCAACGACGCGAAGCTGTATTACCGGGAATACGCCGATCGTGAGTTTGATCTTGCCTTCGAGCTGGTTCACATGGTACCGGCATCCGGGGACGGCAGAACCTATCGCGTCAGCACGCATGTTTCGGTGCTCAACACCATGACGGAGGTGTGCAACGACGAGTATTATGTTGACACAGTGATGAAAGAGTGCGATAATGCGGAAGATGGCTCGAAGAGCACGGTTTCGGCAGACTTCGGAGACATCGACCTGTAACGCTCCGGAGGCCTTGTGACGGTCGCGGATCCGGATGGGAACATGCCTGTCACCCGCTGGAAGAAGCTTGAAGTATTGGGGGGAGTTCAGGAAAATTTAGGAGAATGAATTGTGGCTTCAAATGGGGGAAGCCGCAAGCTTGTCAAAGACAGTATGGTTTGGATTTCGTGTGTGCTCCTCTACGGTGTGCTGAAAGGGGCACGGGAGATTTTCAAGAAAAAGGCTATGGCTAAAAGCACGGTTATTGAGGTATTGGTCCTCTACACCGTGCTTTCACTCGTTTGCGTGATGGCAACGACCGCAGGCGAGATCGCGTTCGGAGATATGGGAGCGCGGGAGTACCTGCTCGGGCTGCGTCCCGGACAGTATGCGGCGATCGCCGTCAAATCCTTCGTCATTTTCGTGGCATGGATCTGCGGTTTTCGCGCGCTTCGGCGAATGCCCGTGAGCGTGTACGGAATTCTCGACATGGCGAGGGTTGTATTTTCCGCATTGCTGGGAATCCTGGTGCTCCGCGAGCGCCCGTCACTGTGGCAGGGCGCCGGTATCGTGCTCGTGTGCCTCGGACTGTTTCTGCTCCGCTTCGTGAAGGAAGACACGGCCCCGGAGGACGAGGCCGGAACGACAGCGACCGAAACGACTCTGACCGGCGAGACCGGGCGGGCAGCGGCCGACGTAAAAAACGACAGTACGGAAAATGTCCCCGCTGCGGAGGCATCCGACGAGCAGACCGCAGTACCTGCGATGCGGCACAGCACGGGATTCTACATTTTCCTCGCGATGGTTTCCTGCTTTCTGAATGCGGTCAGCGGGAACATGGACAAGGTTCTGATGCGCGACGGGGATCTCTCGAGCGGCCAGCTGCAGCTGTGGTATATGGTGTTTCTGGTGGTATTTTACGTGCTGTATGTCGCCGTGCGGCGTATACACCTGAATGTGCGCGCGATGCTGGAAAACCCTTGGATCTGGGGGCTGAGCATACTGTTTGTGATCGCGGACCGCGCGCTTTTCATCGCGAACGGCTACCCGGAGAGCAGTGTGATCGTGATGACGGTTCTCAAACAGGCCTGCAGCATTGTGACGATCCTCGGCGGCTGGCTTGTGTTCCGCGAGAAGAAAATCGGGCAGAAACTGTTGTGCGCCTCTGTGGTGATCGCCGGCATCGTGCTGTCCGTGTTGTGAAAAATTCTTTGACCGAAGCCGCATTCTATGGTATGATAAAACATACTGTGGGAATCAGACTGAGGCAATTTATTTGAAATGAGGTTTTGACATGAGTAAGAAAGTACTGGCCGTAATCTGCGTGATCTGTCTGTGCGTTTCGTGCGTAGGGATGATGACGGGATGCGGGAAGAGACAAATGACGGATGCGGAGTACGAGGAACTCGCAAAGGAAAATGCGGAAGCCAATTCCAAGAAGGTTGTGCTGAAGATTACCAAGGGCGATAAAACGTACGATGTTACTCTGGATATGTTTACGTACTATCTGGCGTACAATGAGAGCGACGGCATTGATTCGTTCAACAGCAAGATCGATTACTACAAGAGCGTTTACGGCGAGAACGTGAACTTCTGGAACATCCCCGCGACCGAGGAGCAGACGATGGGCCAGGTGTATAAAGAGTATGCGTATGCCAGCATGCTCTACACGCTGCTGATGTATTACGAGGCACAGGACGTCGGGCTTTCCCTGACGGAAGAGCGCAAAAATGCTCTGGACGCATATACGCAGCAGTTCCTTGACAAGTACACGGCGGAGCAGCGTGCGCGGTGCGGAATGACGGCGGAAGTCATACGGGCCAACTATGAGAGGATTTTCCTGGCACAGCAGTTCAGCTCGATTGCAACATCCAACCTGACCGTGGACCGTGAAGCGGTTGCGGCGACGATTGATAAAGAACAGTATCGGTATTACAAAACGAACTATCTGTACCTCACCAAGAGTGATGACAACGAAGAGATTGCGAAGAAAGCCGGCAGCACCGAGCAGAGACTTTCGCTGATGAACAGCTGCCTCGAGAAGATCAAGAGTGGTGCCACCTTAGAGGAAGTAAAGGCTGAGCACAATGAGATCCTGGTGTTGAACAACAATGATTTCCGTCTGGCTGAGACAAACGGACTTGACTCCAACTACATAACCGCAGTGATGAACATGAAGGTCGGAGAGACCAAGTTGCTGGATTTCAGCTATGGTATTTTCATCGTTCAGCTGGTTGACAATACCACCTTCTACGGATATGAAGATGCTGTTACGGCGGCAGTTGAGCAGGAGATGGAGAAGGGCGTCAAGGGCATTTATGAAGGAATAGAGGCAAAGTACTCGATCAAGAAGACGGAAGAGTGGGATTCCATCAAGATGGGAAATATCCTGAACGCGCCGAAGAAGTGATAACGGCGGGCATTCACCGCAATATTGAAGAGACGGTGAGGATCAACGTCAATACGGAAAATGCAAGGCTGTCCGATCGCGGCAATTCCGCAGGCGGACAGCCTTTGTTACACGAAAAAACAGGCCGTGCAGTTGCTGCCGCGGGAGTTCCCGGGCAGGCAACGGTACGGCCTGCTGTATTACGATGCAATTAGTTCCAGCTTTCGGTCGGAACCGGAACCTTCGAGAGGATGTCCTTCATGATCGGCAGTGTCTGCGAAGCGCTGTGCGAAGCACCGCGGCCGATGCAGAGACGGTGCGCGAGCACCGGGCATGCCAGATGAACGATGTCCTCAGGCGTGACGTAGCTGCGGCCCTGGATGAACGCATAAGCCTTGGAAACATTCTGCAGGGAGAGCGAAGCACGAGGGCTCGCGCCGATCGGCACCTTCGGATTGCTGCGGGTTGCCGCAACGATGTCGAGGATGTATTTCTGCAGGATCGGATGGATCGTGACCTTGAGGTATGCCTGCTGCATCGCAACGATGTCCTCCTGCGTGTAGACGGGCTGGAGGGAATCCAGAGGATTATCGGTCTTGAAGCGGTTGAGGATGCTCATCTCCTCCTCCTGCGTCGGATAGCCCATCGGCAGACGCATCAGGAAACGGTCCAGCTGAGCTTCGGGAAGCGGGAACGTACCTGCGGTCTCAATCGGGTTTTCCGTCGCGATAACGAAGAACGGTGCAGCGAGGGAGTAGGTGACACCGTCGATGGTGACCTGCTTCTCCTCCATACACTCGAGAAGCGCGGACTGCGTACGAGGCGTCGCGCGGTTCAACTCGTCAGCGAGCAGGATGTTGGTGAACACCGGACCGTACCGCAGCACGAAATCGTCCTTCTTGCGGTTGAAATAGTTGATGCCGGTGATGTCGGACGGAAGAAGGTCGGGCGTGAACTGGATGCGGGCAAACGCGCCGGAAATCGAGGCTGCGAGCGCCTTGGCGAGCGTTGTTTTGCCGGTTCCCGGAACGTCCTCGATGAGAACATGGCCGCCGACAAGCAGCGCTGCAAACAGTTCGTCAATCACATCGTCCTTGCCGATGATGACCTTCTGAATGTTGGTTTTGAGAGCGGTTAACGGTTTGCTCATGAACGGATACCTCCTGGTCGTGTAATGAAAACTCTGTATTCTGATGCCGGTCGCGCCGGCTGAGGTTCGGATTCGGAAAATGAAACCACGTTCGTTACTCTGTCAGCATTGCCCGCAGGGCCTCCGCCGCCGGGGTGAGAGGTCTCGTCTCATCGTAGGCGAGGAGCAGCTGCCGGTTGGGAAGCGGTTCCGCGAGGAGCAGCTCCTTCAGCTCGGGATCCTCGCGCAGGCAGTAGTCCGGGACGCAGGCGATGCCGAGTCCGATGCGTGCGAGGTCGAGAAGAAGGTCGTTGCTGTTCAGCTCGATCGCCGGAGCGAGGTCGAGCGACTGTTTCTGAAACTGTTCGTGCAGGAATTCGCTGGTCGCGGAGCGCTTGCTCAGCATCATCAGCGGATAGTGCAGCAGTTCCGCAAGCGTCAGCGGCCGGCGGACACCGCCGGATTCCCGGAAGCAGGACGGAAATGCCGCCGGATTGCCCACGAAGACGTCGTGAAATGTCTTCATCGCGATCACTTTGCGGTCGCCGCTCAAGGCGGCATTGGGCGAGTTGGTGATGATCAGGTCGACATCCCCCGCGTCGAGCATGCGCGCGCATTGCGGCGAGGTGCCGTTCAAAATGTTGATGTGCACGTCCGGAAGCTGTTCGTGGAGCTTCTTGAAGTACGGAACGAGCACGTAGCGGCAGATCGTGTCGCTTGCGCCGACGCGCAGCTGCGAGGAGTGGCTTCCCGAGTTGAGCACCTGCGCTTCCCCGCGCAGGATCAGCTGTACGG
Organism: uncultured Lachnoclostridium sp.; assembly: GCA_946415315.1. Lineage (GTDB taxonomy): Bacteria > Bacillota > Clostridia > Lachnospirales > Lachnospiraceae > ISDg. Next base: position 35,355 of record CAMKRZ010000023.1, read on the forward strand.
CCGGTTCAATGTGCTTGAAGAGCATCTCTCCTTCCTTCGTGAGCGTGACGCGCTTGGTCTTGCGCACGAAGAGCGTCTGTCCGAGCCGGCGCTCCAAGGATCGGATCGACTGGCTCACCGCGGATTGCGAGATGAACAGTTTCGTGCCGGCCTCGGAGAAACTTCGCGAGGTAGCAACGTAATAAAAAACCTTATATAGTTCGTAACTGATGTCCATAAGACCCTCTTATCTGATCAGTGTGAGATACAGGAAAATGATGCCGGTCTGCAGAATGCAGAAACGGAACACGGTCTGTGCATCCCCCCACATCAGCTTCTTGCGGGCGTGATCGTGGAGCGGTGTGCGGGTATTTTTCAAAATATGAATCTTCACGGAACGGAGCAGAGCCAGCTTCAGAAGGCCGAGCCCGCCGTCAAGGATGAATACGGTACAGAGCGGAAGGTATGCAAGCATGCAGGTCGAGCGAAGCGCAAGCATTGCAAGCAGGAACCCCAGAGCGCGGGATCCGGCGTCTCCCATGAGCATCGAGCTCGGGGAGGCATTGAACCAGAGGTACGGCAGAAGCGCGAAGATCATGCCGAGCGCGATCCTGTTGTTGTCGCCGCGTTCGAGGAGAACGAACCCCGTCAACGCGATGATCGAGAGGGAGGTGCACAGGCCGTCCACACCGTCCGTGCAGTTGACCACATTGATGGAGCCCCACACGATCGCTGCCGCGATCACAATGTAGATCGGCGCCGGAAGGTCAATGCTCTTCACGTCGTCGGCAAACAGGGAAAACATCGGAAAATGAACCGTCGTCCCGTAGAAATGCCATGCGGCAAATCCTGCGCCGATCGAGATTCCGAGATCCAGCAGACCCTTCTTCAGTCCGCCCCACGGCACGGTCCCGGCATCGTCCAGAAAGCCGGTCATCATGCATGCGAGGAGCAGCAGAAGCAAGACGGAGAGTTCCCAGGTGATCGGGACAAACAATACGGTAGCGATCACGTAGCCGAGGACGAACAGAAGTCCGACGCCCCGGGCTTTTCCCTTGGAGAGTTCGCCGTTGACTGCGAACGCGCGACCCTGATCCGCAGGCATGCGGTTTCGCATTGCTAGCAACAGTGTGAGGGTGATACCTCCGCTTGCCAGAAGGTAAAGAAACGACAACAACGCCATGACTCCATTGGTTTCCGGATTCACCAGCTGCGTGATCATGTAGAACACCTCCGCGGGTTTGATCAGCGGACAACTCCGCACTCTGTATTATACCACAATTGTAGTAAAAAAACAATAAGTGCTACTTATAAAGTCAATGATGGATATTCATTTTGATTATAATTGGGCCGGTGCTATAATAATTTCAACAAAAATGCAGTTAAATACGGCATTTTCGGGAAAATACAGGGGCCGGAAGGCCCGGACGGAGGCGTAAAAATGGGTCTTGTCAGACGTATTTATGTGGAGAAGAAAGCGCCCTTTGCGGTGCGTGCGAAGGAGCTTGCGGGGGAGATCCGCGAGTACCTCGGTTTGAAGACGATCACGAACGTGCGCGTGTTCGTTCGTTATGATGTGGAAAATATCAGCGAGGATACGTATAAGAAGGCTCTCGGAACCGTATTTTCCGAGCCTCCGATCGACGATGTGTATGAGGAAGTGCTGCCGGCAGCAGAAGGGGACCGCGTGTTCTCCGTCGAGTACCTGCCCGGACAGTTCGATCAGCGCGCCGACTCCGCGGAGCAGTGCGTGAAGCTCTTGAATGACGCGGAGGAGCCGATCATCCGCAGCGCGACGACGTACGTGCTGACGGGCGAGATCAGCGACGAGGAGTTCGCCGGCATCCGCGCGTACTGCATCAACCCGGTTGACTCGAGAGAGACCGACGAGACGAAGCCCGAGACCCTCGTACAGAATTTTGCGGTTCCCGAGGATGTGAAGATCTTCGACGGCTTCCGCGATATGCCCGAGGCTGAGCTCAAGACGCTCTATGATTCCCTGAACCTCGCCATGACCTTCCGCGATTTCCTGTTCATCCAGGACTACTTCCGCGGCGAGGAGAAGCGCGATCCGTCCGTGACGGAGATCCGCGTGCTGGATACGTACTGGTCGGATCACTGCCGCCACACCACGTTCCAGACCGAACTCACCGATGTGAAGATTGATGACGGTGATTACAGCGAGCCGATCAAGGCCGCATTTGACTCGTATAAAGCAGAGCGCGAGATCCTTTACAAGGGCCGCGACGACAAATTTATTTGCCTCATGGACGTAGCTCTTCTCGCGATGAAGAAGCTCCGTGCCGAGGGCAAGCTCGAGGACATGGAGGTCTCCGACGAGATCAACGCATGTTCCGTGGTCGTTCCGGTTGACGTCGTGAGAAACGGCAGGACCGAGACCGAGGAGTGGCTCGTGTTCTTCAAGAACGAGACCCACAATCATCCGACCGAGATCGAGCCTTTCGGTGGCGCTGCTACCTGCCTCGGCGGCGCAATCCGCGATCCGCTCTCGGGCCGCGGCTATGTGTACCAGGCGATGCGTGTGACCGGCGCAGCAGACCCGACCGCTTCCCTGAAGGATACGCTGGCGGGCAAGCTTCCGCAGAGAAAGCTCACCACCGGCGCTGCGAAGGGTTACAGCTCCTACGGCAACCAGATCGGCCTTGCCACCGGCCTTGTGGATGAGATCTACCATCCGAACTATGTCGCAAAACGTATGGAGATCGGTGCCGTCATGGGTGCCGCTCCCCGCGCAAATGTTAAGAGAGAGAACAGTGATCCCGGCGATGTCATCATTCTGATGGGCGGACGCACCGGCCGCGACGGTTGCGGCGGCGCTACGGGATCTTCCAAGAAGCATACTACCGAGTCCATCCACACCTGCGGTGCCGAGGTTCAGAAGGGTAACGCCCCGACCGAGCGCAAGCTGCAGAGACTCTTCCGTCGTCCCGAGGTCAGCAGCCTCATCAAGAAGTGCAACGACTTCGGTGCGGGCGGTGTTTCCGTAGCCATCGGCGAGCTGGCTCCCGGCCTTCGCGTCGACCTTGACAAGGTTCCGAAGAAGTACGCAGGCCTTGACGGCACGGAGCTTGCAATCTCCGAGTCCCAGGAGCGTATGGCGATCGTTGTGGACAAGAAGGACGTTCCGGCGATGCTCGCATTTGCCGACGAGGAGAACCTCGAGGCTGTCACGGTTGCCGAGGTTACGGCGGAGCCCAGACTCGTGCTCGTGTGGAGAGGCAAGGAGATCGTGAACATCTCCCGCGCGTTCCTCGACACGAACGGTGCTCATCAGGAGACGACGGCCGAGGTAACGGTACCGTCGAAGAAGGATTCTTATTTTACGAAGACAAGCGCATATACAGCGCATTCGACCGACAAGAAGGGCGGTTACGGAGAGGCTTCCGACACGCCTGAGGGACGCAAGAACGCATGGCTTTCGATGCTCGCCGACCTCAACGTCTGCTCGAAGAAGGGCCTTGTGGAGATGTTCGACTCCTCCATCGGCGCAGCTACGGTGACGATGCCTTACGGCGGTGTGTACCAGGCGACGCCCACGCAGACGATGATCGCGAAGCTGCCCGTTCTGGACGGCGCGAGCGACACTGTGACGATGATGAGCTACGGCTTCGATCCGTATCTCTCGTCCTGGAGCCCGTTCCACGGCTCCGCGTACGCTGTGATCAGCTCGGTTGCTAAAATTGTGGCTGCCGGCGGTGACTTCCGCAAGATCCGTTTTACGTTCCAGGAGTACTTCCGCAGACTCGGAACCGACCCGAAGCGCTGGGGCGAGCCGCTCGCAGCACTCCTCGGTGCTTACGATGCGCAGACGAAGCTCGGCCTTCCGTCCATCGGCGGCAAGGACTCGATGTCCGGCTCCTTCAACGAGATCGACGTTCCGCCGACCCTCGTTTCGTTCGCGGTTGACATTGCGAAGCTCTCCGACGTCGTGACCGACGAGTTCAAGAAGGCCGGAAGCCGCGTGGTTGTCTTTGATATGGCTAAGGACGCTTATGACCTGCCGGATTACGACAAGGCCATGGCGATGTACGATACGATCCACGAGCTCGCGGGCAAGGGAGCATTCCTCTCGATGTACGCCCTCGGCAAGAACGGTATCGCGGAAGCGATGAGCAAGATGGCCTTCGGTAACGGCTTCGGCTTCAAGCTCTGCGGCAAGGTTTCCTACGAGGAGGCGATGGCTCCGGCATACGGCAGCATCCTCGCCGAAATCGACGAGGACAAGCTTGCGATGCTCGACGCGGCAGGCATTGCGTACCGCAAGGTCGGCAAGGTGACCGGCGACGGCAACATCGTCTGGAAAATGGGCGGCGGCTGCTGTGAGGATGAGAAGCGCGCTGAGTGCGGCAATGCCGGGGCGATGGTTCTTCCGCTCGCGGATGCTCTTGCTGCTTACACCGGAACGCTTGAGCAGGTGTTCCCGACCCGCTCGAACATGGCCGATGCGATCGAGCCCACGGCGGTTCCGACGCAGCTCTTCGACGCGAAGACAATCTACGTTGCGAAAAATAAAGTTGCTGTTCCGAAGGTATTTATCCCGGTATTCCCGGGCACGAACTGCGAGTACGACTCGATGCTCGCATGGCAGCGCGCAGGCGCAGAGGTCAACACGGTGGTATTCCGCAACATGACCGGCGCAGGCATTCAGGACTCCGTTGAGGCGTTCGTGAAGGCGATCGACGATGCACAGATTTTGATGTTCCCCGGCGGATTTTCCGCAGGTGACGAGCCCGACGGCTCCGGCAAATTCATCGCTACCGCGTTCCGCAACCCTCGCATCAGCGACGCGGTCAACCGTCTCCTCAAGGAGCGCGACGGTCTGGCTCTGGGTATCTGCAACGGTTTCCAGGCACTCATCAAGCTCGGTCTCGTGCCGTACGGTGAGATCCGCCCGCAGACCGCGGACAGCCCGACGCTCGCGATGAACAACATCGGCCGCCACATCAGCAAGAGCGTGTACACGAAGGTCGTGACCAACAAGAGCCCCTGGCTCATGAAGGCAACGCTCGGCGGCGTCTACAGCATTCCGGCTTCGCACGGCGAGGGACGCTTCGTTGCGAACGACGAGTGGCTTAAGAAGCTTGCGGCAAACGGTCAGATTGCTACGCAGTACGTTGACGCACAGGGCAACCCGACGATGGTCGAGCAGTACAACCCGAACGGCTCCTACTGGGCGATCGAGGGTATCACCTCTCCGGACGGCCGCGTGCTCGGCAAGATGGCGCACAGTGAGCGCCGAGGAACCGGCGTTGCGATGAACATCACCGGCGAGCAGAACCAGCTGATCTTCGAGAGCGGCGTGGCGTACTTCAAGTGATCAGAAAATAGACGGAATTATACGTAACCGGCCCTGCCAAAAAGCAGGGCCGGTCGTCATTTAGAATAGATTTTTGCAACTAAACACATTTTTCTATTGTAGAATGACGACCTTGATGTGTTCAGTCTTGAATAAACTGCGGGGGAAACCGGGTGTAATTTGGTGTATAATAAATACCTAAGCCTTTTGAAGAATAATTAAGGAGTTGGAAGTGAGAACAGAGTTGACAACAGAGGAACGGTTAATCCTATTGCTCCTGAAGGAAAACCGGGAAGTGGCAACCCTCGGAGACAGTTATTACGGAAACACACATGGGAAGGATGGACTTGTGATTGCCTTGATCCGCAAGGAAGATTTCTGGAACCGGGAGTTCCGCAAGGCGGTGAAATTTGAGTGGTGGGACAATCAGTCGTGAAAATGGTGGGGTTAAAGAGAGAGAGAGTTTTTTTCCGTTCAAGACATTTTGCGAAAAAGAGCGTCTGTATTGGTGAAGGGCCGAAACGGGACCGGGTTCATCCGGAGGACTCAGAGGCTGCCCGACAGAAAATGCCCTTCGTGAGGAGTCGGAAGTGAAACAGGAACTGTCAGCAGAAGAAAAAGAAATCCTCTCGTTGCTTCAGCAGAATCGGGAAGCGGCACTCCACAGGATTCAGGCGCGGTACGGGCGCTGTCTTTCAGCGGTTGCCTGCGGAATCCTTCGCGATGAGCAGGACGCCGAGGAATGTGTAAATGATGTGCTGATGCAGCTGTGGAACCATGCGCTTCCGACGGATATCACGAACCTTAAAGCATATCTCTTGAAAACAATGCGTAATCACGCAATCACATTTCTGCGCAGCAGGCAGCGGAAGAAGCGCGGCGGCGGAATTACTATGGTTTCGTATGAGGAGCTTTCCGAATGTTTGCCTGATCCGAGCACTGATCTATCGGAAAATGAAGACGAGACGCTCAAAAAGAAACTGAATACATTTTTGGACAGCCTGCCCAAGGAGAAGAGGATTATTTTCCTGAAACGGTATTGGCGTTCCTGTACAGTAGCGGAGATTGCAAAGCAGATCGGCACGAACGAGAGATATGTCACGAATCAGCTTTATGCGATGCGGCAGAAACTTAAGCGGCATCTGGACGGAAAGGATGAGTGAGATGAACGAGCTTGATTTGTTTGCGGCATTCACGGATGTGGATGATCGATTTGTTCTGGAAGCGATGGAGTTGGAAGAACGGGCGCCAAAGAGACTGGTTATACTCCGGGCGGCTGTGGCGGCAGCGGCAATCCTTTTAATCGCGGTTGCCGGGATTGTGACCGGCGGGTTGCTGAAGAAGGAAACATCGACCGGAAAGAGCGGCGAGCCTGTGAAGGAAAAGGCGATAACGACAATACGTTGGACGGATTTGCCGAACTACGAAAAATACTCGGAGCTTGTATACGACGGAAATCGGTATTTCGGGTCGGCCGGCACATGCAATGAGGCGGTTGGCAGGTGTCTCGGGAATTATGCAGTGATTGGACTGGATTACGGCGAGAAGAGCGCTGACTCCGATGTGAAATCATCGGAGAAGGAGAAGAAGGAAGAGTTCCCTGCCGGGACGTGGAACACGGTTGAAAATCGGGAAGTGCCGACGGAGGTGCTTCGGGAAATCAAAGTTGATGTTTATGAGATAGTGGATGTGGATCCTTCGTTTGCGATAGCGGTGAAGTTCCCGGATGAGGACCGGTACTGCGTGTATGGAAACAATCTGTTTGAGGTGCAAACCTATTCGGAGTTTGCTGAGGGAACGCAGTTGCTGAAGTATACTGATTTACGAGAGATTAGATTGTATACGGAAAACGGTTCGAAGGTCGTTTCCGAAAAATATGACACGATTCAAGAGCTTCTTTCCGACTTGTTCGTGTCAGATAAAATCCCTGCGTTTGCGCCGTGGGAACTACCGACAGAATTCGGTGGTGATGCATACAAGTCCGGAGATATGATTCAGGCAGATTCGAACTTTGGGACAACGACAGTACCAATCGTGTCGGCGGAGGTTGCGGAGTTTTTGCAGGACAAGGAACTCGGCAAGCCATGTGTTGAACTTTCGGTTGACTATCGCCTGCTTGGGCAGCAGAATGTTGTGATCATGGTGTACAACGGGGGTTTTGTAACAACCAACATCGGATGGACCGGGAGAACATTCTATGTCGGACCGGAATGCGTGGAGACAATTATTCAGAAAATGAAGTAAGACGGTGGGAGCGGTCGCTGAGGCGGCCGCTCCTTTGGTAGCATTTGAGCATTTAGCATATGATCCGGTGGCAAAGAACAATGATAGCGTTGTGTCAAAATTTACAAAAATTAACAAAACGCGTATAATTGGGATGCACTTCAACAGAGCTCGTACAATAAGAAATGTGAAGATCGGGAAGAGCATATGAATTGCCCTTCCTTTTCAAATCACTTGAGGTCAAAAAAACTGACTTCAAGTTGGGGGAAAACAATAATCGAAAAAAGAGGCTATTTTTCATCCGGACTGACTACTAAGGGATGAAAGAAGATATCACGAGAATGCTTCGCCCCGGTTGCGAAAGGAGGTGTTTCGGATGGATAACGGTGCAAGTAGCTACCACCGTTTCCTTGAGGGTGACAGGGATGGTTTTGCACAGATCGTTTATGATTACTATGACGGACTTGTTCTCTATCTGAACACATGGCTGAACAACCTCCATGATGCGGAGGACATGGCACAGGAAACACTGGTGGTGCTGGTGTCGAAGAAACCGGAGTTCGGAGGGAAGTCCTCATTTAAGACGTGGCTTTACGGGATTGGGCGGAATGTTACGGTCGCCTATCTCAGAAAAAACCATAGGATTGTTGCGGCCTCGCCGGAAGACCTGACACTTCTGTCGGAACTGGAGCAGAAAGAGGCAGGGGATTATTTTGCGGACGAGGAAAAACAAACACTGCACAGATGCCTGATGCGGTTGAAGCACGAGTACCGTCGAGTGCTGTGGCTCAAATACTTTGAGGATATGTCTTCGGCAGAGATTGCAACGGCAATGGGAAAATCGATGTTCAGTGTCAATCACCTTGTGAAGCGCGGCAAGAAGGCGCTGAGGGAAGAGATGGACAGGGAGGGATACCATGCGAGATCATGATGAAGTTATAAAGTATGTCCTGCAAAGAGCGGAGGAAATTAAGAGAGAAGAGGAAAACGGGACTGCCGGGGCGGGAAATGAGAACAATCCGACAACGGCGAAACCGTCAGGGATATTGTCGGGGAAATGGTTCAAGGGAATTACCGTTGTCGCAAGTTGTTGCGTTTTGGTCGGAGTAGCTTGGTTTGCTGCCTCCAAGCTGGGAGGCAATAAGAAGCCCGTTGACAACCCGGCGGGAACAACGACGACGCCTTCGGGAATAGCCACCGTGCCTTCTGAGACACCTACTGCAGTACCGTCGATGACACCTACCATAAGTGAAGAGCCGCATGGCGGAAAACCGATTGATGGATGGTATGTGACATGTGAAAACGAGATGGAGCAAGAATACAACCACGGCGAGGTTATCGAAAAACGGTACACAATTATCAGCATGATTGAGTTGTGCGGTTGTGAGGTTGTTGTCGGAAAGCGAGAGGGGGTGGAGGTTGTTTCAATCGATACAGCTCCAGGCAGTACTGGTTATGCATGGAGTTTTGCGTGGAACATTACGGTACGGCTTCGTGTAAATGATGCGGTTGATCCCGGCAGTATGGAGTTTTCCATAAACCCCACGTTTAAGGATCCAGGGCAGGCGGAGCAGGTTGGCGCGGGAATGAACCTGAAGCAAATCATATATGCATGCAACTTCGGGCAGAAGGATTACGTGTGTCTGAATTATATTGACGGGTTGTATGATTACTCGGAGAAGGTTCGGCAATACATAGATGACCTGAATCGGCAGGGAGAATCGGTTGAATATCACTGAAACGGAGACACCGGACTTGATATGTGCAGGAGCGGTCGCTGAGGCGACCGCCTTTTGCGTTTTGAGGAGATGTAATTCAGGCAAGGGAATCAATCGTCCGATTGTAAAAACCGAAGGTTTTGTGGTAAACTGAGGCTCGGAAGCTGTGATGCTGTGCTGTGGGGGGACATGGTCGGCACGAAAAAGAGTAACAGCAGAACGAGGATTGAACAATGAACGACAAGATAAGCAAACTAATGAAGCGCTGCGGGCTCGGCGAGGTTACGGAGGAGATCACGCCCGTGTCCGGCGGGCTGATGCACCGCATGTACAAGGTGCAGACAAGCAGCGGCATCTATGCCGTCAAATGCCTGAACCCGGAGATCATGAAGCGCCCGACCGCACGCGAGAACTACGCGGTTGCGGAGGCGCTCGAGGCGCGGCTTGAGGAAGCGCGCATTCCGATGGTGGCGGCGATGACGATCAAGGGTCGGAAAATGCAGGAGCTCGACGGGGAGTTTTTCTACATTTTCCGCTGGCAGAAGGGGAAGATCACCGATGCGAACGCCGTGACGGCGGAGCAGTGCCGCAAAGCCGGCGAGCTTCTCGGGAAGATCCACGCGATCGACTCGAAGACGACGGAGAAGGATGAGCCCGAACGAAGCGAGATTGATTTTGCGAAATATGCGCGGATGGCGCAGGAGGCGGGAAGCCCGGTGGCAGAGCTTCTTTCGGAGAGCAAGGAGCTGCTTGCGGCGGCGCAGAAGCGCTTGAACGAGGCGCGGGAGGCGCTCCCGGCGATCGTGAGCATCTGTGACGATGATATGGATCCGAAAAATGTGATGTGGTTCCGGGGCAAGCCTTACGTCATCGACCTGGAGTGCCTTGCGTACGGCAATCCGGTCGGGGCGTTTGTTGACCTTGCGCTGCAGTGGTCGGGCATGGTGAACGGAGCTTACAGGAAAGAGAATCTGGTCGCATTTTACGAAGGATACCGAAGCGCGTACGACAACGGTTTTCTCGCGTACGACGCGCTGTACGGGATCGCGTACACGTGGGTCGAGTGGCTCGAGTACAACATCCGCCGTGCGCTTGGCATAGAGGGTAGCGGTGAGGACGAGCGGCAACTCGGCGAGTGGGAAGTAAGGAACACCGTCGCGCGGATCAAGGCGCTCGGCGAGGTCGAGGGGGAGATCTGCGGGACGCTTCGGGAGCTGCGGGTCCGCGAGATGGAGGGCGTCTTCGATAAGGCGATCGCGCTGATGAGGGCGGTCGAGGATACGACGGCATATGCGGAGAAGGAATGTGGCGGAAATGTCGCCGGCTTGAATTCGAGTGCCGATGATTCTGCGGCAGAGAAGGCGAAGGTCACTCGTACTGATAGCTTCACGGCGGCGAAAGCGAGGGCAACGCGCGCCGTGAAGAAATTGCGTCGGGAGCTTCAGGAGACGATCGGCAAGCTCGAAGCATACTACGAAAGCCCACTGTGGAAGGCGGATTTTGCGGCCGACGAGGAAGGCCGGTTCCCCGTGGGAATGAAGCGCGGCGTGCTCTCCGAGGACGGCGTGTATGATCTGCTGGAGGAGTATGCGGAGCTGGATGAGGAGTGACATCGGCCGTAAAGGGTGACAGAGATGATTTATGAACTACACTACGCTTCTACGAACACGTATCTGATCGAGGGCACGCGGGGAAGACTTCTGTTTGACACCGGATGGGCGGGGACGTACGAGGCGTTCTGCCGGGCGATGGGCGAGCTGCGGATCCCGGTGCAGTCGATCGATTACATCGTGATCTCGCACTATCATCCGGACCATATGGGCATCGCGCAGGAGATTGCCGACCGGGGCGCCGTGATCGCGGCGGTGGACGTGCAACGGTCGTACATTCACGCGGCCGACGACGTGTTTGCGAAGGATGCGAAGGTGCATTTTCAGCCGATCGACGATACGAAAATACGGTGGATCACACCCGGGGAAAGCCGGGAGTTCCTGGCGGAGCTCGGGATCGACGGCGAGATCATCGCGACGCCCGGGCACAGCGAGGACAGCATCACGCTGGCGCTTGATGACGGAAGTCTGTTCGTGGGGGACCTGAATCCCCTGTATGAGCTTGAGCTCCACAAAGGGACGACGATCGCGGAGAGCTGGAGCAAACTGCTTGCGAGGAAGCCGCGGACCGTGTACTACGGGCACGCGAAGACAGCGGTTCTTCGTGAGGAGAAACAGGGAATCGGCGGCGGGAATCAAAATTCCGGCGTTACGGGCAACGGTAATACAACAGCCAAAACGACAGTGAATGAACAACTTTCCCCGACCGACCGCTACATCCTTGTCGCCGCCATCATGAAGGGGATCGACAAGGGCTGGGACATTGCAAAGATCCGCAGGAAGACCGGCGCCGATGAAGGCTTCATCGAGGATGTTATGCGCATGTATCTGACGCATCAAAACGTCGGGGTGCAGGGGATCCTGGACCGGATCGAGATCAAGAACAAGTAGTAAGCAAAGCCTGTGTCTCCGAAGGGGGCACAGATCCTTTATGACCGCAGAAAATGCTGTTCTAGCATCCTCTGATATGTTACAATGTGTGGAGAAGTCACAGAAAGGCACGAGAGGGAATAAGAGCCTTGACAGATAACTTTTGGAATTACGATTCAGAGCGAGAGACAACTCGCAAGATACTTGAACAAGAAACTTTCAGTTTTATGCTCTAACATAGGCAAGTAAATTTCAGTAAAACGTTGTAATGAATGTTGAGATTCTTGGTATAGAAAATAAAAGAATTATGCAATAAGGAGCGCGACTTGAAACGTATTTTTTCATGGGAGCCATGGTTTTTCATATCCTTCGGATTGTTTCATATGCATAGGATATGGGCTTTGGTAGACAGGGAAACCTATGCTTCCTTTTGGATAGGAATCATGGAAAAGAAAGGCGCGCCGTATTTCCTGATAATGGGACTTCTAGCCGGTTTGTGCATCCTTGGCATCATTACTTTTGTACTTGAACGGAAATCAAACTATTGCTGGCGTTGGATTTATCTTTTTGGCGGAGCATATGTCCTGTTTGATCTGTTTGCCATCGCGACTGGGTTGAGGGTATGGCAAGAGTTGCTGGCTGTTATGTTTGATACCGCTTCTCCGTATTGGGATTTTGTTTGGGGCTTTTTTATACTGCTTGGAACGGCGGTGTTTGTACTGGGACTTGTCTTGATGGTCAAGAGAAAAAGATATGTTCAACCGAGACATAAAGAATAAAGATGTGAATGAGGTATCCGATGGCTTCGTCGATGATTCACTACATAGTATCGCGCTTGATTGCCGATGAGATCGGTGTTAAGGATCTCAACATGTTTCTTGTTGGGGCAGTACTTGCTCCAGATACGGGCAATAAGGAAGACGGTAGCTACTGTAAACTGCATTGCATGGATATACGCAATGATGTCGCATTAAAGGGATTCAATTGGGCAGCGTTTGCCGGTGAGCACAAGGGTGCTATGAGTAATGATTATTACAAGGGGTACTGTTGCCACATAATAATGGATGCATTGTGGTATCATGATGTAAGCGACAAGTATATCAGGCATCTCCCTGCGGAAATCAAGAATGAAAGAATTCGGGCTATGCACAGTGATTACTGGCGGCTTAATCATTTACTGATAAAAGAATACAAAGTCCCGAGAAATCAGGTCAGTGTTGTTGATATACCTGATGCCGGAATAGACAAAGAAAACTTATTGAGGATGGCGGATTGCTTTAAAAACCAATTGCAGGCGCCTGAATGTAACTTGGATGAGCTGGAAGTATTGACCTGGGATATTGTGACTGATTATGTGGAGAAGGCAGAGGAGCTCTGCCTGCAGGAAATGATGGCAGTAGCAGGTGGTTGCAATGGAATGAATCCGATGGACTTGTTTGTTGCGACGCAATAAAGACGAATAAAAGAAAGGCAGTTTAAGTTATGGCAAAAGCACTTTTGGTTTTGGACATGCAGGAGGTCACCGTCGGAAAGGATCATGCAAAGTTCTTTTCGTATCCGGAGGATATCCTTGCGAAGGTTAACTCCGTTATCGAACAGAATGAGTGCAATCTCATTGTTTACATTCGTAATCTGATGAAGAACAATTTCATCAACAAACTGGCACCGGTGAAATGCTTTGCCGGAACGCGGGAAGCCGAACTTGCAGAAGGCCTTTTGATGAAATCGGAGTATATATTCGACAAATACAAAGGCGATGCATTTTCCGTTCCTGCCTTTGCAGCTTTCCTGAAGGAAAAGTCCGTAGATGAGGTGGAAATCATCGGTGTGGACGGCGGCGGATGCGTGTCGCTCACGGCACTCGGAGCAAGCACATCCGGGTATCGCGTCAGGTTGAACACGGCAGCAATCGGCACTATGTTCACGACGAAACGAGATAAGTATTACGCCAAACTGAAGGCTCTTGGAGCGGAGATTGTTGGGGGCTTAGATATTCCTATGATTCCGGTATAAGAAAACATTGGAATGAAGCCATATTTGGGAGAAAAATATGAATCTGAAACTGATCAAGCTGACAAAAGAATACGAAAAGCAATTGGAAGAGATGATTGAGGAATGGAAATCTGATATTATCGCAAATAATACAAACCGTTCACCGTGGGTAATATTTAAGAATGATCCGCATGATTTTGATAATTATTTGAAAAATCTTGAAACAAAAGAAGAAACTGACACATGGGTACCTGATTCGGTATTCTTTTTGCTTGATAGGGAAAGGAATATTCTGCTTGGAGCGGTGAATATACGTCATTGGCTTAAGGGGGAACTGTTGAGAACTGGGGGACATATAGGTGATGGTATAAGACCGAGCGAAAGAAGGAAAGGATATGCTACAGAAATGATACGGTTGGCATTACTCGAGTGTAAGAAGCTTGGCCTTGACAGAGTTCTAATGGTTTGCGAGAGGGATAATATCGGGTCGGCCAAGTCCATAATTAAAAATGGCGGTGCATTAGAGAATGAGATTACGAATCCGGATGGATCTGTGGAACAACGATACTGGATTGAAATCAATTGACATTGTATGTTTTCGGCTAAGCCAATACTTGAGAAGAATTAACTTTCAGGATATTCGATGATAGGGATGGATTAGTGATGAATAACGATATTATGACATTACCTAGTATTTATAATGAGGCAAAAAAGCAGTTAGCTTATGAGTTTAATTGTTCACCGGATGATTTTTCAAAAGATGAAAACACCATAACCACATCAATTCTTCATGAGAAAAGACGGAAGTTCTCAGAAGAGATGTTTTTCATTCAGATGGCAACGTTTGGTAAAGGAACTGTGATATCTGCAGACGAATCCATTCATCCTTGGCTTCAAGAATGGATTAAGGGAAAAAGTGGTATTTGGCTTTTCGAGCAGCACAATTTTTTTGACCTTGAAATGGAAATTCGAAAGTCGGGATATAAAATGTCTCTGACCCATCATATGTTTTTGCCAAGTTCAGAATTGATAAATATCGATACAGATCTAAAGATTAAATGGCTTGAGCAGGAAGAAATTAGGGAATATTACGGACGAGAAGAATTCTCAAATGCTATATGCGATCATTTTCGCGCTGATAGGCCGGATGTTTTGGCTGTTGTGGCACTTGATGAAAATAGAATAATGGGAATGGCGGGGTGTTCTGCAGATAGCCCGAAATTGTGGCAGATAGGTATTGATGTTAATCCTGAATATCGGGGAAGAGGCATTGCCAAAACGCTGGTAACACTTCTTAGGAATGAAGTGTTTAGGAGGGGAGCTATACCTTATTATGGGACCAGCCTTTCAAATCTGGCATCATGGAAAACTGCTTTATCGAGCGGATTTACCCCAGCATGGATAGAAGTTGAAAGCAGAAAAATTACAGAAAAAGAATTTGCAAAATGATAATTCCCGAAAGAACGTTATATCGGAAGATAAAAAGCTGTAGGCCATTGTTACAGAAAAGGAAAAGTATTATGTAACAACGGTATTACAAAAAGCAGTTCATAAAAGGTGAAACAGATGATGATATGGAAAGATTATAATCCCGATACAATGACTTTTGTTGAGAATTGGCTTGATGAGGATGCAGTTAGAATGACCGGTATGGATGAGGGGGTTCGCGATTTTTATGAATATTGGGTCAATGATGGTGAAACTGTGCTCGGCCAAAACTATTGGTGCAAGGTTGTCAGTGATGGGGATACACCGTTTGCAGTAGTTGCGTTATCCTTATGTGAGGGGAACTTACACGTCATGGAGCTCTTAGTAAGTCCGGAACTGCGCGGGAAAGGCCTTGGAACGGCTCTTTTACGGGAACTGTTTTCCGAAGGAGAAACAATCATCGGGCATAGGATAGAGAAAGCTACAGCTGATATTTTCCCGAATAATCCGGCATCGCAAAAGGCGTTTGAAAAAGCGGGTTTTGTCTTCGATCATGCAAATGATGACGGGGATGTGTTGTATTACATAAAAGGAAAAGTATTGTGTAACAAGGCGAGAGCGATTTACTGGTATTATCGCCTCACTTTCCGCTTGCAATCACAAAACAAAAGGTGTATTATATATCTGAACAAACTTTGTTCTAAAATGTGAGGTGAAGCTGTTATGATATATAATTACATCGTAGAAAACTATAAGGCAGGAGAACCTATATTTCTGAAGGACCTGCCCGGTAAATCAAGAGACTACCTGCGGCAGGAAATGAAGGGTCTTGTCGACGAAGGAAAGATGGAGCGTCTTTCCAACGGTGTTTACTATCTTCCGTACACCACTGCCTTCGGCACGGAAGGAACAGTATATGTCGGGCAATATGTCGAGAAAAAATACCTTTCGGCAGGAGGAAAGGTTTCCGGCTTTGTAACGGGAATGCAGCTGGTGAACCAATTGGGTTTTACCACGCAGAATCCTGCCAGATATGAAGTAAGCAGTAACGCTGCTACGACAAGGCAGAGAAAAGATGTTTTTAATGGGATAGAGATCTATGTATATAAGCCGGTTGCCGAGGTGACGGAAAGAAACAAAAAGGCTCTTCAGTTCCTGGATCTGATGTCCGTTATTGACAAGTACAGCGAGGTGTCCGGGGATTCTCTTAAAAAGAAACTGAGGCAGTATGTGGATTCCGTTAAGCTGGATTTTCAAGTTGTGAAGGAATACCTTCCGCTATATCCGGATAAGATTTTCCGAAACATGTATCAAGGGGGGCTCATAGGTGAGTTGGTATAAAGACTATCGGGCACAATGGAAAGAAATCATAGAGGTTGTTGCGAACAATTATCGGCGTACGGAACTAATGGTCGAGAAAGATGTTGTACAATCTCTATTTCTCTATGAGCTGTCAAAAAGCGAGATGCCATTTGTGTTTAAGGGCGGGACATCTCTTTCAAAGGCTTATGGGTTAATCGACCGGTTTTCGGAAGACATTGATCTTTCCGCGAGCCACAGACCAACGGAGGCTGAAAGGCGGAAGATTAAAGACCTGATTGTGCATACAGGTGAGGATCTGGGGCTTCATCTGAATAACCCGGAGGAAATACAGTCACGCCACAGTTATAACCGGTATGAATTCGTCTTTGATTCCCTGTTCGGTGAAGCGACACAGGGGATGGTTGTGGAAACAAGTTTCTATCAGCGCGTATACCCGTCCGAACTGCATAAAGTGGATAGCTTTGTGGGAAGATACTGTCGGGAAAACGGCGTAACAATGCCGTTCCCTTTTAAGGCGGCAGAAGTTGTCATGCCGGTCCAGTCCTTGGAACGCACCTTTGTTGATAAGGTGTTTGCAGTGTGTGACTACAGACTGGAAAACATGATGGAGAGAGATTCCAGACATCTTTATGACATTGCAAAGCTGGTACCGCATATTTCTTTCTCAAAAGAGCTTGAGAAACTGATTGATGAGGTAAGAGTGGACAGGATGCAAATGGAAAACAACCCGTCAGCTCAGCCTGAACATGATATCCCTGCCATGCTTTCCGAAATCATCGAGAGCCGGTTCTATGAAGAGGATTACAATGAAATCACAATGCCCCTGCTCTATGAGAAGATTTCTTATAACGATGTGATTGAAAACGGTATCGCGAAGATAGCAAAGCAGACGCTTTTTTTATATCGAGGAATAAATGATACGGTGCAGGAACTTCATGAAGAAGAGGAAGCCGAAGAGGAGGTCATTGTTCCGATAATGTGATATTGCACACCGCCCTTTCTTGCGAGATTGAATTCTATTTGATAAAATAGAACAACA
>CAMKRZ010000024.1 GCA_946415315.1 uncultured Lachnoclostridium sp.
AACGGAACACATAACATGCCTTTCCAAAGAGGAATGGCAGTCTGTCAGATAACTTTCGGCATATCGGGATAGGCGGAAATAGGGATATGAACGAAATGATTTATATCAGATGTGATGGTGCAAATGAAGATTTCATCGAGAACTGTCGGCTGCTTGACATGGACCTCGACGCAAGGGTCGGGAGAGTGATCAAGCGTGACAAGTATGCCCGGTTTAATTGTTTGGATGAATACTACCAAAACAATGGGTATTATAACGAAAAGACAGGTATATAAGACAACGGAGCGGCCGTATATGCGACCGCTCCGATTTCGTTTTATGCGTTTTTCAAAGTAATCCCGCGCATCCGGCTCAGGCAGCAGATCACGTCGATCGGCCGGATCTCCTCGTACCAGCGGTTGGCGGCCGTGAGCATCCGCTCGAAGCCTGTCCTCGGTCTTGTGTCGTCAGAGACGATGTCGCCGGTGATCTGTTCCGCGGCCTCGCGGATCTCAAAGTCCTCCGTGCGGGAGAGCATGAGCTCCATCGCGCAGGCGAGCGAGTTCAGCTGCTCGGTGCTCGCGATCGCCGACAGCGGAAGGACGTCGGCGCGGTAGTGATCCAGGATGATCATGCGGTTATTTTCCGTGTTGACGGTCCGGAAGAAGCACTGCGAAAGACCGTCCGTCTTCTCACAGTACCGTCTCGGCGTCCACGCGGAAACGCTCACGGGATCGGTGTTCCTCGTGATCGGGAGTTTGTCCGTCACGTTGCGCACTTTAAACCGCTCGACGAGCAGCAGTGTGTCCGCGTACTCGAAGTACGAGCTGATCGCACCGACGACGATGATCACGGAAGCCCCGCAGGACTCCGTCAGCTCGCGGATCCGGTCAGTGAACGGGATGATCGGATCGTTCGGGTTGATCGCGCGGATGAGCGCGTCTTTCGTAAGAAAATTGGTCGCCGATTTGTCCTCGTCGACGAGAAGCAGTTTACTGCCGGCGTAGAGGCCCTCCACGATGTTGGACGCCTGCGAGACGCTTCCGCTGGCGCTGTCGGTGTAGAAGCAATCGACGCTCTGATTCAGGAAATTGTCCTTGAAAAACGGGGAAATGTCGAGGTTGTTCACAAGCCTCCCGTCCTCGGCGTACGCCTTCAGCGCCGTGTGGTTGGTTACGACATACTCCCTTCCGTCCCCGGGGATGTGCGGGTAGATCCCGCTCTCAATCCCGTCAAGGATCGTGGTCTTGCCGGAGTATCCGCCTCCGGTGATGACCGTCACGCCCTTCGGAAGAGCCATGCCCGTGATCGAGCGGCCGCCGCCGAGAGGGATAGTGATCTCATTTTCCGAGGGAGAGGCGAACGGAACGGCACCCTGCAGTGGCTCCTGCTCCGTGTCGCCGCGCGCGATGACCGAGCCGTTGCCGATGAAGCTGCAGTAGCCGTGGTCATCGAGATACGCGAGGATCTCGCGGTAGTCGTTGTACACGCTGGTCTCCTCGGAAAGCCCTTCCGCGGAAAATCGCTCCGCCCAGTCGGTGACCGTCTGCAGAAGCCCCTTGAGGAAGCGGATGCAGAGTTTGCCGCAGATCCGTGTCATGCCCATCAGCGGCATCCGGCACATCAGACTCATCTGGAAATAACCACCCGCATAGCGGATCGCAGATCTGCGCAGGATCCGGTTGTCGTAGGACGGCAGTTGGATCTCGCCGCGCGTGCGGTTTTCGTCGGAGCGCGGATTGATGGCGCGCTTGAGGGAATTCGTATACTGCTGCAGCACCGGGTGCAGCTTTCGCAGCACAAAATCCTCACAGCACACCGGGTCCTCGACTGCAAAAGCCTCGTCGAACAGAAGCTCCTTCGGAAAGGAAAGCGTCAGCTGCAGATTCTGGGGCAGCCGGTAGTTGATCATGCGAAAGCTTAGCAGGATCCCGTTGAAGTGTTCGTACTCCGCACCGGTGATCTCGCAGAAACCTGTCTTAGACGCCCCGTCAAGACTTCCCTTGCCTTTGAACCGGGCCAACAGCCCGCTGGTTTTACAGATTGTTTTTTCATTCGTATTCGTCATTACACATCACCTCGCTGTTTCTAATGTCTGTCTGTCGGAACAATGGATAGAGTTGCATGTTACTTCTCCTTTCGCTTGGGATATGTAACCGCAGGTGAAGACATTATTTGCAGCGCGATGCGGCGGAAAATGAGGGACAACCTCACGGGCAGGTTCCCCGGGAAATAAAAAGGCGCACCCATGCCGGATGCGCCGATATTTGATCGTGTTCGTAATCGTAATCAGATAATATTACGGGTGATCAACTTCCACTCTGACATGCTGTTTAACAATGAATTCAATTGTAACATAGAGATCACCCCTTTCGTTTATATTCGGTTACGCACGTTACGATACCATATCGGACATGCGAAGTCAATACGTGTTTTTTCGCGAAGTTGCGCACGGTTTCGGTTCCCATTACGCCCCGGATGTGGTACAATGCGAAGAAGAGTGCGGTACGCACGTATTGAGGATGAGAAGGTATTGACTATGAAGACATTTGTGATCAAGAAATTCGATGAGTTGTCCGGGCGGGAAGTCTACGAGATCCTCAAAGCGCGCTCGGCAGTGTTTACGATGGAGCAGAACATCCACTACATGGACATGGACGATGTCGACTATCGGAGTGTTCATTTTGCGGAGGTTGATGATGACGGGCACGTGATCGCGTACCTGCGCATGTTTGCCGCGGAGGAGGCCGAGTCGGTCAACGTTGGCCGTGTGCTGGTGCTCGAGCGCGGGCAGGGAAACGGGCGCGAGCTCGTGAATCTCGCGATCGATTACGCAACGCAGAAGGGGTACCGGTACATCTTCTGCAACGCGCAGAAGCAGACGGTCGCATTTTACGAGAGATGCGGATTCGAGACGATCTCGGAGGAGTTCATCGAGGCCGGGATCCCGCATGTGAGGATGCGGAAAGAGCTGGTGTAAAGTGACGCCGTGAATGGGGGAGAAGGAGACCGGCGACGGTAAGAATGGTGTTTGGAAAATGATCACGGTAATTGATAATTTGGAAGCTTATACAGGCTTTATCGAAAGGCTTGCGGCGGATCCGCGCTACTCGGATCCCCATTTTTCGTACGATCCGCAGAACCTGTACTCGGCGCTTCAGGCACCAGATCACAAGGCATATGCATCAGTAGACGGCGGCGCGGCGAACGGTGTTTTTGCGTGGGTGATCCTCCCGGAGGATCGGTACGCGGAGCTGATCGTCGGCTTCTCGGAGTCCGAGGACGCGTGGGAGGAGATGTTTACGCTCATTGAACGCGAGAACCCCGGGTTCCAGCTTGACTTCGTGATCAACCCGAGGCACGATGTGCTCCGCGGAATATTGCAGCGAAAGGGCGCTATGTTCGAGAAGGAGCAGAAGAAGTTTCGGCTTGTCCGTGAGACGGCAGCGGCGGAAGCTCCCGGAGTCGACGTGCTGCAGCCGGAGTACGAGGAACAATACTGCGCGGCACACACGAAGGACACGTACTGGACCGCGGAGCGGATCCTCGAGGCTCGTGACCGCTTTCGCGTACTGGCGGCAGTTGAGCAGG
The DNA here is from genome assembly GCA_946415315.1 of uncultured Lachnoclostridium sp. Lineage (GTDB taxonomy): Bacteria > Bacillota > Clostridia > Lachnospirales > Lachnospiraceae > ISDg. Next base: position 3,571 of record CAMKRZ010000024.1, read on the forward strand.
GAAAGTTGGTCGGCTACCTTGATATCACGACCGGTCATTCGGAAAATGAACCCTACGACCTTTGGACGGCCCCCGGCTTTGACCGGTACCGTAAACCCTTGCTGGCAGCGGCGATCCGGCGGAACCGCCCGAACGGCATGATGGTGGTGATCGACACGGACGATGCGGCGGAGATCGCGCTGTACGAGTCGGTCGGGTTCGAGGCGATCGAGAATTCGGAGAGTGTCTACGCGACATATCAGGCGGGGGATTAGACGGAGGTAAATTATGTCTGAGGAGAACAAACCGACCGGGGAGATTCGGGACATTTTCCGACTCTTCTTCGATGAGGAGCCGGTGGACGCGAAGGTGATCGTAACGAGCCGCGGCGAGGAGGATTTCCGGAACGCGGTGATCCTTGAGACCGCTGAGGGAACTAAGTATGTGCTCAAGATCACAGCCAATGATTTTACGAATGATGAGAGGATCCGCGTGTGGCAGCGGACGATCGAAGAGTACCGGGCGCTGGGGTACTACTGCCCGATGATCTACAGCGACAAGACGGGCGGGTTCCCGACGGTTACATACGAGGGGCACGAGTGCGTCGCGTACGTTGAGGAATTCGCGAAGTACAAGACGGTGGAGGACCGCGCGGCCGCGGACAAGAACGGACAGAACGCGGACTGCGAGGCGTATTTTGAGGATATGTGGGCGATGACTGCGAAGATCGCGGCGAAGAAGTTTCAGTACTCGAAACATCCGTCGGCGTACTGCCTGTTTGAGCTGTTCTGCCCGAGCGACGAGATTGACGAGGTTTTGGAAAATGCTCAGGACTGGAAAGAGACGGCGGACGAGTTGCCGGAGGAATTCGCGGAGCAGGTTGCGCGGATCTGGAAACTGTGGAGCGACAACCGCGAGGCGCTGAAGGAGCCGTACGGGAAGTTGCCGACGTCCGTGTTCCAGGCGGATCTGAACTCCACCAATCTTCTGGTGGACGAGGACGGAAAGTTTGCGGGCGTCTGTGATTTCAACCTCTGCGGCAGGGACGTGTTCCTGAACTACCTCATGCGCGAGAATTTCGACGATTTTGAGGAGGAAATCGAGGATATCCGTCGGGCGTTGACGGTCGCGAGCCGGTATTACACATTTTCCGGGGAAGAGAAGGCGATCGCGCTCTCGCTGTACCGCTGCCTGAAGCCGCTTTGGTACATTCGCGTGGAGGAGCTGAGGAAAGCGGGGACAGACCGCGAGGCCGTGAAGCGATGCCTCGACCGGATCGAACACTATCTGACGGCGGACATCGATTTTACGAGTTATATGGGATGATGAACGGCGGAGCGGCCGGCTGTGAATATTGCAGACAGGAGATCGGGAACTGTGGATGACAGGATCAGTGTTGATGTTTTCATCAGCTATTCGTCGAAAAATAAAAATGTGGCGGATGCCGTTGTTTCCGATTTTGAGCAGAACGGGATCCGATGCTGGTACGCGCCGCGGGATATCCTTCCGGGGAAGGAATGGGTGACGGCCATCAAGGAGGGCATCTATTCCGCGAAGGTCTTCGTCCTTCTGTTCACGGAGGAGTCCAACACCTCGCGCCAGGTGATGAATGAGGTGGCAATGGCGTTCAATGCCGAGAAAACCATCGTCCCGTTCAAGCTGACGAAGGAGGAGATGAGCGACGAGCTGGAATACTACCTCACGCGCGTCCATTGGCTGGATGCGGTGTCCGAGCCGTTGAGCGCTCACATCGAGGAGCTTCGGAGGTTTGTCGGGATCATCCTCAGTGGTTCCGATCCGCAGGCGACGCGGAGACGCGGGATGGCCGACCGTGATGCGGACAGAGGAAGCGATGAAAACAACAGGGACAACAGAAGAGACAGCAATATTGACCGTGGCAGCAACAGCGGAATCCGCTCCGACGCCGGTCGCCGCAGGCGCTTCCTTATCTTCGCGAGCGTTGTTGCCGTCCTGGTGATCGCGGCGGTCATTTTACTTGTCGTGAAGCCGTTCGGCTCCGGCAAGAATGCGGGGACCGAGGGCGGAAACGGCGGGCAGGAGCAGGAGGAAGAGAAGGGGCAGGAAAAGAAACAGGAGCCAAAGAAGGATGCATTTTCCGAGGCGAAGGAACTGGGAGATGCCTGCTTCGATAAGGGCGATTACGAAAATGCCCTTGCGAACTATCTGAAATCGCTGGAACTCGGCAACACGGACACCGCCACGTATTACCGGATCGCGAAGATTTATCTCGACGGGAAATCCGGTGACGGGACGAGCGAGGAAAACGGACTGAAATACCTGGAACTGGCGTACAAGGGCGGCAGCGGAGCGACGCTCACGGGCGACGAGTACTATCTTCTCGCTTATAAGTATGATTCGGATCTGTCCGGCTCCGATCCCGCGAAAGTGTTTGAGTTTGCGGAGAAAGGCGCTGAGGCGGGATCGCTGCCCTGCATGATCCTGGTGGGAGAGGCGTACTGGTACGGACGCGGGACCGAGCGGGATTATGAACTGGTTTTGAAATGGTTCGGCAAGGCGCTCGACAGCGGAGCGGAAGGATACACGCGAAACTATTGCATTGCCGGCATCACGTCGCTTGTCGAGGAAGGGCATGTGACTCGCGAGGCAGCGGAACGATGGATCGGAGACAGTAACCGGTAACACCGGGCGGACAGGATTGAGGATTATGGACAAAAACAAGAAACAAGGGATTCTGTTTATCATCGGGGCAGGCTTCTGCTTTGCTTTGATGACGTTTTTTGTCCGGAAATCGGGCGATCTTCCGACGATCCAGAAGGCGTTCTTTCGCAATGTGGTGGCGGTGTTCGTAGCGTTTGTGCTGCTTGTGAGGAGCAAGCAGGGATTCCGTGTTCAGAAGGGGAGCATCCCGGGCCTGCTGGCGCGCAGTTTCTTCGGAACCTGCGGCATCTTGTGCAACTTCTTCGCGGCGGATCATTTGCATATCGCGGACGCGAGCATGCTCAACAAGCTCTCGCCGTTCTTCGCGATCGCGGTGTCCTACATCATCCTGAAGGAGCGTGCCAACGCGGTGGAGTGGCTGTCCGTTGTGATCGCGCTGATCGGCGCGGCTTTCGTCGTCAAGCCGACGGGCGGTGTGACTACGCTCTACGGTCTTATCGGCCTCGCGGGCGGTCTGGCGGCGGGCCTTGGGTACACGTTCATCCGGTACCTCGGAAAACGCGGCGAGCGCGGCCCGGTCATCGTGCTGTGGTTCTCGCTGTTCTCGTGTCTGGCTACGGCGCCGGCGCTGATCTTCGACTACCATCCGATGAGCGGACAGCAACTGGCGTTTCTGCTGCTCACCGGACTCTCGGCGACCGGCGGTCAGCTGTGCATCACGAAGGCGTACACGAAGGCAGCGGCGCGCGACATCTCGGTGTTCGATTACTCCCAGATCCTGTTCGCGGCAATCCTCGGCTGGATCTTCCTCGCGGAGCTGCCTGACATTTTCAGTTGGATTGGCTACGTTATCATCATCGGCACCGCCATCGCCAAATGGCGCTACATGATGTGGCGGGATCGCAAGGAGAAGGTTGACCGGGAGAGGGAGGAGCAGGTCAGTGAACCGGGCAGGGTAGAGGCAGTGGCTTCTGCGAGCCGGGCGGTTGAAAGGTAAAAGGAGGTATTTATGGAGAGAGAAGCAACGATCCGCGTGACGGGCAAAGGGATGCTTCGGCTGAAGCCGGATGTCACGCGCATTACGATCACCCTGACGGGGTGCTACAAGGAGTACGCGGAGTCCCTGAAGCGTTCATCCGAGGATACGGAGAGCCTGAAGGACGTCATCGTGGGACTCGGATTTGAGAAGACGGATCTGAAGACGCTGATGTTCAACGTTCAGACCCGCACGGAGAGCTATCAGACGAAGGACCACGAGTGGAAAGAGCGCTTCGTCGGGTACGAATTCCGCCACATGCTGAAGCTGGATTTTCCGTCGGACAATGAGAGACTCGGAAAGATCCTCTATGCGCTCGCGCATGCAAAGGTGAAGCCGGAGCTGCAGTTCAGCTACACGGTGAAGGATCCCGAGGCTTCGAAAAATGCGCTTCTCGCCGCGGCGATGGCGGATGCGAGAACGAAGGCGACGATCCTGGCCGGCGCGTCCGGCGTGAAGCTGGGGGATATCCTGCGTATCGACTACTCGTTTGCGCAGATTGATTTTACGTGCCGTCCGATGAACGGCAACCTGATGATGGCAAAGGCGTACGGAGCGGTCGACGAGTGCGCGCGGAGCTACGACATGGACATCGAGCCGGACGACATCGAGGTGTCGGACACGGTGACGGTGGTGTGGACGCTGAAGAAATGACATGTGAAATGTGAGGAAAGGGTATGAATCCTGCAGGATTGGCAAGAAAGATTTTTTGGAAACGGGCGTGCATCTATGTGTGCGCGGTTGCGATCGCCGTGGTTTTCCTTGTGCTGGCGCACGTCGCCGCGGCAGTGGAGATCGGGTATCTTTCAATGTTGGAAAATGGGGAGAAACTCGCGGATGAGCTCGCGCAAAATCAGGCGCTCGAGTTGTTCCTGTACATTCTGACCTTCCTGATCGTTCCGACGGCTGCGCTTGCGTTTTTTACGAACACGGCACTCGCCGGCAGCGAGAAGAAGCTTCGTCTGAAGCTGAATGAATTGCCTACGGAGCAGAGAATGGACGGATATCGCGTATTCCGCCGGCAGTACCTCTGGTATCTGCTCGGCTGTCTTGCCCTCGGCGGAGCATCTATTGCGTTTGCCGCATCCTTCCAGGTGTATTGGGTCGCGGTTTCCGCTACGTCGCTCATGCTTGTGCTGGCGATCACGCTGCTCATGGTTGCGTTCCTTCCGGATCCGCATCGGCAGAAGAAACCGCCGAAGGATGAGGAGCCGAAGGAGCGAAAGGAGCTGATCCTCTGATTTTCGGGCCTCGGAGACGGAGAGTCGGAGGGGCGAGGTTGAAAAAGGCAATCACGTTTTTCGTAAGAAAATACGACGGGCAGAAGCAACCTGCCCGTCGTTTGTTTTTTGTATGAAATGTTGTCCTGCGCGGATCGCGAGAAATACGCGAAGCAATCGGTCACTCGTGCCTGATCAGCGAAAGCAGTTTGTCGCGCACGCTGTCCATGCGCTCGTCGTCGATGCCGAAGTCCATGCGGCGGTAGCTCCATGCGGCGGAGCCGATTCCGTAGCGCTTCATCACGGTGTGGAAAGCCTCGTACCACAGGAGCACCTCCTCCGGGTCAACAAGGTTGATCACGCCGTACTCACCGCAGTAGAGAGGCACGTTGCGCTCCTCGGCAGCGGCGATCGCGTCGGCGAACAGCGTCTCAAAATAGCGGTCATCCGGAACGGCGTCCGGGTCAAACCGGTCGAAGGATGCGGAAAATGCCGCGCCCAGCTGCTCGACGCTCCCCTTCGCGTACTCGCGGTACGTCTGCCGGAACGGGCAGCGGAAATCGTGAGCCATCGAGGAGATCCAGTAGGCGCCCTGGTGCGTGAACAGCAGGGGCTCATAGCAGTGGAAGTTGTAGATGATGTGCTCGTCGTGCGGCAGTGCGAGGTCGCGAACTGCCTCCACACTGTTGTTCCAGTAGCCGCCGACCAGGATCGGGATGTCCGGCGCAACGCGGCGGATCCGCTCGATGCAGTTGCCTGCGATGCGGTTCCAGGTGTCGCAGTACTCCTTTGCAGTGACTTCGTTCAGCAGCTCAAACGCAAGGAAATCCGAGCAGTCGGCGTAACGCTCTGCGAACCGGTCCCAGATCCGGTAGAACATGTCCTGGTAGAACTCGCTGTCGAAAAATCCGTTCTCGTGGACGGCCGGATCGAAGGAGAACCCCGGCGTGCGGTGCAGGTCGAGGATCATGTTGAGGCCGTTCTTGCGGCACTCCTCAATCGCGAAGTCGATGTAGCGGAAGCCTCTCTCTAGGAAAATGCCTCCGTTGTCCATGATCAGGTCGTAGTCGACCGGAACGCGGATGTGGTCGAGACCCCATTCCTTCACCTTTGCGAAATCCTCGGGCTGAATGAAAGAGTCATAGTGACTGATCGTGTGGTCGCATTGCGACAGCCAGCCGCCGAAATTGATGCCGTGTTCATAACCGGGCCAATGCTTCATGTGAGTGTCCTTTCTGTGGGCATACTTTGTATTTGCAGTATGTGATCGAATTGCCGCGCGTTCACGGGATGCGGAGCAGCGGTTGCATTTTCCTGTTGATCAGGGCTGCAGCGGCCGCACGAGGTACGTCTCGCTGCCGTAAGGACCGACGCGGAAGTGCGTGTAGGCGAAAGATGCCGCTTCCTTCGTCGGGAAAATGCCGTAGACCGTCGGGCCGGAGCCGCTCATGAGAACGCCGTCGGCACCAAGCTGATGCATTTGTGACTTGATGGTTGCGATCTCCGGGCAATGCTCGAGCGTGACCGTCTCCAGAACGTTGCCGAGTTTGGAGACAACGCCGATGTAGCTGCCCCGTTTGATCGCGTCGATCATTCCGTCGACATCGGGGTGCGTCAGAGCATCCATGTTGAGGTTCTTGTACACGAAGCCGGTGGATACGCCTGCCGGAGGTTTTACCAGCAGGATCCGGCATCCGGGCATCGCCGGCAGCGGGGTGATGATCTCTCCGATGCCTTCCGCGAGGGCGGTCCCACCCATGATGCAGTAGGGAATGTCCGCGCCGAGCGTCACGCCGAGGTTGCACAGCTCCGTGGAGGAGAGCCCGAGCTCATAGAGCCGGTTGATGCCGCGAAGCGTGGCTGCAGCATCCGAGCTGCCGCCCGCAAGACCTGCGGACATCGGAATTCTCTTGTCCAGCTCGATGTAGAGGCCGCCGGGAAGCTCATACTTGTCAAACAGCAGTTTCGCGGCGTCGTAGACAAGGTTGCCCGGGCCGGCCGGCAGCGGTGCCGTGCCGACGGAAAGTGTGATCCCCGGGGCGTCCGTCTTCGTCAGTTTCAGGGTGTCATGCAGGTCAACGGACTGCATGATCATCCGCACATCGTGATAACCGTTATCGCGCACGCCCGTGACATCGAGCGCTAAGTTGATCTTCGCATAGCCGTATTCGGTCGTGGATTTCATAGCCCTTTGTCTCCTTCCCGATATTCTTTCTCCTTTCAGTATAAGGAGGAACAACGGAAAATGCAAGGGAGGAAAACAAGCCGAAATTCGTGAAAAACTCTTTCCCGCGCTGTTTGCGTGCAATCGGTACGGAATTTCATACATTTTCCGAGCAGGCAGATCGTGGCGGACTTGAAAAATCTTTCACTATCCGAAGGATTGTGGTACAATAACAAAAGCGCGGGGGTTTCGCCGTACAGAGAAAGGATGCGCGGATGCGTGTCCGCATAACGGAGGTTTTTCCATGAATAAGACAGTAGCGATCCTGTTCGGAGGTCAGTCGTCGGAGCATGATGTGTCGTGTGTGTCCGGCGCAACGGTCATCCGGAATCTGGATACGGAACGATATGATGCGATCCTGATCGGAATCACGAAGGACGGGCGCTGGCTCGCCGTGGATTCCCTGAAGGAAGTTGAGAACGGCAGCTGGAAGAACGGCAAGAAGACAGCGATCATCTCGCCCGACCGCAGCCGCAAGGGCGTGCTGATCATCGAGGGCGACCAGGTGACGTTCCGCCCGGTGGATGTCGTGTTCCCGGTGCTCCACGGACTGTACGGGGAGGACGGCACGGTTCAGGGTCTGTTCACGCTCGCGGGCATTCCGTACGTGGGATGCGGCGTGCTCTGCTCGGCGGTTTCGATGGACAAGTTGTACACGAAGATCGTTGTGGATACGCTCGGGATCCGGCAGGCAAAATATGTCTCGGTGTTCGGGCATGAGCTTGCGGACATGGACGCGTGTGTGGCGCGCGTGGAGGAGAGCCTTCCGTACCCGGTGTTCGTAAAGCCTTCCAACGCGGGCTCCTCGAAGGGCGTCAACAAGGCGCACAACCGCACCGAGCTTGTGTACGCGCTCAAGGAAGCGTCGTACCATGACCGGAAAATTCTCGTTGAGGAGACGATCGTCGGCCGCGAGATCGAGTGCGCAGTGCTCGGCGACGGCATCACCGTAGATGCGAGCGGTGTCGGAGAGATCCTGGCGGCGGACGAATTCTACAGCTACGATGCCAAGTACAACAACGAGGATTCGCGCACGGTGATCGGACCGGAACTGCCGGACGGCAAGGAGGATGAGTTCCGCGAATGCGCGAGGAGCATTTTCCGTGCGCTGGACGGTTTCGGACTTGCGCGCGTGGATTTCTTCCTGGAGAAAGGCACGGATGAGGTCGTGTTCAACGAGATCAACACGCTGCCCGGGTTTACATCGATCAGTATGTACCCGATGCTCTGGGGCGACAGGGGACTGGACAAGACGACGCTGATCACGAAGCTGATCGAACTGGCGCCGCGGCGGTGATTGCATGGATGTGTTGTTGAAGATAAAAGGGATCGTCCGGTCGGACACGGAGGATGTGACGGAATCCATGGTGTGCGGATCGTACTACCGGAAGGATGATTCCATCTACATTTTCTACGAAGGTGTGGACGAGGAGACGCCGGAACTGATCACGCGCCACCGGATCGTTGTGACCGGTGACCGCGTCGAGGTGCAGCGGACCGGAGCGATCCGGTCGTCGATGCTCATCGTTCCGGGCGAGCTCAACCAGTGTGAGTACGAGACGCCGTACGGTGTTCTGCAACTCGACTTCTACGGAATATCCGTGGAGGCGGAGGCCGGGGAAACGTCGGTGCGGATCCGCATGACCTATGAGATCCGACTCGCCGACTCGCCTGTCTCGGAAAATGAACTGATCATCGAGGGGAGCGGCGTGCCGTCCCCGGAGGACACACAGTAAGCTGTTTTACGGAAATCAAAACGCGGTTTCGGGATGATTCGAAACCGCGTTGTTTTCGTTATTTTTTGATTTGTTCCGAGGCATCACTTGCCGCGGAGACGGGCGAGCAGGCCGCGCTTCTTCGGTGTCTCATCCTTCTGCAGGGCACCGCGGATCCCGCGGACCTCCATGATGTAGATACCGCTGAGCATCGCCTTGCACTCCTTCTTGATGGGGATCAGATCGAAGATCTTCTCATCGCACATCAGGGAGAGGATCTGCGGACCGATCTTCGCCTTGACTACCGGCACTTTCGCGCGGCGCGCGTACTTCGGTGTCTGGTCGACGACGATCTGCGGGAAGCCGGCATCTTTCAACGGCATTCGTTTCTTGTCGATAACGAGCATCGTAGCGGGACGCGCGGCGGCCTTCATCTCGGCCATGGCTGCGTCATTTTTCTTCTGAAGCTTCTTGCTGTAAAAATACAGAACGATAAACAGCGTGATCACGACAACCGCGATGATCGCCAGCGTGATCCAGAGCCACTTGAGCGAAAGAAGCGGAAGTAAGGAAGACGGAATCATATATCATACCTGCTTTCTGTAGTATAGTCTGCGGCGGGGTATATTCGCGGGGGGCAAGCCCCGAACCACCCCACACATCACGGGCATATCCCTCACAACGTGCGAGCCACACAGTGTGACCATTGTAACACGGAACCCCGCGGAAATCAACGGAAAATGAAGGCATTCCTCACGCCGTCGCATGGACTGACGGTCCGCCGGTGTCAGGATGGAAAAATCCCGCGGGAAGACGGCGGTTACGCTTTCGCTTCCTCCGGCTCCGGGCAGGAGACGCCGTGTGCGGCGAGCATTTCGACGATGCGATCGCGGACAACGCCGGGCAGGGCCACTTTCTCGTCGCGCGACAGCTCCGCCGTCGGGATCGGTTCTCCGATGATGACGGTGACGCGGGAAGCGCGGATCTTCGGATAATGCTTCTCCAGAATGTCGTCCGTGCCGATCATGGCGACCGGAACGACGGGACAGCCTGTGCGCTCGGCAATCTTGAGGCTGCCGGCCTTGAACGGCATCACACCCTCGCCGCGGTTGCGGGTTCCCTCAGGCATGATGAACATCGAGAAGCCGACTTTGACATCCGCGATGGCGGACTGGATGGTCTTAAGACCTTCCTTCGGGTCCTTGCGGTTTAGGAATTTGCAGTTGAGGATGCGCATCCACCAGCTGAGGAACGGCACATGGCGTATTTCGTGCTTGGAGATAAATCCGGTGCTGTGCAGAGCGGGAATTGCCAGGTATCCCGCGAGAATGTCATACATGCTCCGGTGATTGCCCGCGAACAGCACGGGCTCCTTCGGTATGTTCTCCCTGCCTTCAACCTTGAGCCGCGCGCCGGAGAGCAACATGATCGGCCGGAACGCCGCGTAGTAGGCAAACGGCTGACCGAGTTTCGAAGCGGCCTTCGGGGAGATCAGGCGAAGCAACAGCAGAAGCAGACAGACCGGCGTGAAAAGCAGCGCGCCGACACCAATATATAGCAAAACAAAAAAGGTTCGTATCATCCTGCGAACGTCCTTTCTACCTTATCTGTATGCGAACGCGGACGGATTGCGACCGGAATACCGATGCGCAGCCGGCCCGTCGTTTTCGTAAACAGGAGAGATGGCTTTTAACACCGCATATTGTAATCGAACGCATCCGGTTTGTCAACGCGGAAAAGGTTGCGACGCGGCCTGTGTTTGTGCTATGATATCGGAAAATGTGACGGGAGGGATCACGATGGATATTCGGTTGGGAGACGTGCTGCGGTTGAAGAAGGGACACCCCTGCGGCGGCAATGAGTGGGAAGTGCACCGCGTGGGAATGGATTTCCGTCTTCAGTGCCGCAAATGCGGCCGCATGATCATGGTGCCGCGCAAGCAGGCGGAGAAGAACCTGCGGCTTCTGGTCCGCGACGGTGTCTCGTACAAGCCGATGGATCTTGTTCCGGTACGGGCAGCGGTCGACGCAGAAGCCGGCACGGGAGTCTGTACCGAGGTCAACGCAGAGGCAGGTGCAGAAGTCAACGCAGAGGTCAGCGCAGACGCAAAGCAGGCAACCTCGGCGGAGGAGTGATCTTCCGGCAGGGGAGAAGCAGCAGATGAGATGCGTTCGCGGCGGGTGTGAAAGAGCGTAAATGCTGTCTTCGGACACGTTGCACAAAATCACGGGGGCATTTTGTACGGATCGGGACACCGATCTTCGAAAAGCGGCATAAAAACGGGTCCGGGAGGATAATTCAAAGCGTTTATTTTGTGGAAAATACTGCTTGCAATTCCGGAAAAGCTATGGTACAATGCAAATCCGTGATATGTTACACATTTTTCAAAACCCTGTTTCGGCGGGGTGCGAAAGAACGCTGCGTTTCCGGCAAAACGGGAGCGCGAAACCAATTCCTTGCTCTTGCATGAAGCAAGGGCCAGAGACCAAAAGGAGGTGCACGCAACTATGAAGAAGTACGAGTTAGCGGTAGTTGTGAATGCGAGAATCGAAGACGAAGCCAGAGAAGAAGTCCTCGGTAAAGTGAAGGCTCTCATTGAGAGATTCGGCGGTGTGATCACCGAAGTTATCGACGGCGGCAAGAAGCGTCTGGCGTATGAAATCCAGAAGATGAACGAGGGTTTCTACTACTTCATTCAATTCGAAGCAGAAACCACGGCTCCGGCCGAGATCGAACATCGCATGAGAATCATGGATAACGTTCTTCGGTATCTTTGCGTAAGTCGCGAAGAGGAGTAAGGAGGAATCCTTTATGAACAAGATTATTCTGATGGGTCGTCTCACGAGAGACCCTGAGATGAGATCTGCCGGTTCCACTACGGTCTGCAGATACACGCTTGCCGTGGATCGCAGATTCCGCAGAGAGGGTGAGCCGGAAGCAGATTTCTTTAACTGCACCGCGTTCGGCAAGAGCGCGGAGTTTGCTGAGAAATACTTCCGTCAGGGCACCAAGATCCTGATTTCCGGACGTATTCAGAGCGATAATTACACCAACAAGGATGGACAGAAGGTCTATTCCTGGCAGGTGATCGTTGATGATCAGGAGTTTGCTGAGAGCAAGAACGCTTCGGGTGCACCGGCAGGCAGCGCATCGTCGCAGCCCAGACCGGACGCTTCGAACGCCGGCTCCGGATTTGTTGACATCAAGGACGGCATCGAGGAAGATCTGCCGTTTATCTGACAGACGGAGCGCGGACAGCGCCATCCGTAAAACGGTCGGGCAGGAAACTGTCTGACGCAATCGAACAGGAGGTAACACCATGGCTTTTAATAAAACCGACAAGGGCGAGCGCAGCGAAGCTCCGAGAAAGAGACCGATCCGCAGAAAGAAGAAAGTATGCGCATTCTGCACGGAGCCTTACGATGAATTCACCGTATACAGAGATGTTAAGTCTCTTTCGAGATTCATCTCCGAGAGAGGAAAGATCCTTCCCAGACGGATCACCGGTACCTGCGCAAAGCATCAGCGTCTTCTCACGACTTCCGTGAAGAGAGCTCGCCACATCGCACTTCTGCCTTACACGGTAGAGTGATCTGCGGTACAATTACAGATTATTATGAGGTCCGGCTCGGGCGTGAAAACGTCCGGTCCGGATTTCTTTTCGTTTGCTATTGCGAGGGTTTTGTGATAGTATATCAATATGGTTTGGGAAAGGCTGATCGGACAGCGTTTTCAGAAAATGACGAGAGGACAGGGTATGAAGAAGAACGCGAGCGGAAAATTGATCACCTACATGCTGTGGCCGGTTCTGCTTACAGGCTGGTGGCTGATCGTGGATGTTGTGCTTTTTCTCGTCACGAGGAGCCGCCGGGCGCTGGTGATCGGCATCTGCGCAACAGTGCTGTATCTCGGTGCCGTGCTGGCGATGTTCCTGATTCGAAGGAAGCGTATCCTCCGGGATTACATCGCATTTTCCGCGGGCTACGACGAGGTGGAAAGCCGTCTGCTGACCGAGATGGACATTCCGTACGCGGTGCTGGACAGCGAGAGCGAGATCCTGTGGTGCAACAAGGCATTTTCCTTCGTGTGCGGACACAAGGGAATCGGGATGAATTTCCGGGATTTAATGCCGGAAATCAAGGCCTACACGCTTCCGAAACATGAGTCGGAGGAGCGCTCTTACCACTCGCGGATCAACGGGAAAATGTACAAGATCGTCATGCGTTCGCAGGAGACTCCGGAGTTTGACGCGCAGCTGAAGCGGATTTCCCGCGGAGCGAAAGTCAAGCTGACGAGAACCGTGTCCGCATTCCTGTACGATGAGACCGAACTGACAGCGCTGCGCCAGGAGAACTCCGACATCCGGCTGGTTTTCGGCCTTCTGTATATCGACAATTACGACGAAGTTCTGGACAGTTACGAGGAAGTGAAGCGATCGCTGCTCACAGCCCTGATCGACCGGAAGATCACGACGTACATGCACGGCATCGACGCGGTCATCCGGAAACTGGAGAAGGACAAGTATTTCTTCATTTTCCAGAACCGTTATCTGGAACAGCTGCAGGATGACAAGTTTTCCATCCTCTACGATGTCCGTTCCGTCAACATCGGCGGACCGAGCGAGGTCGGCCTGACGATCAGTATCGGCCTCGGCGTCAATGGCAAGACGTATGAGGAGGGCTATGAGAGCGCCCGCGCGGCGATGGATCTGGCGCTCGGGCGAGGCGGCGACCAGGCGGTTGTCCGCGACGGCGAGATGATCACTTACTTCGGCGGCAAGAGCGAGTCCATCGAGAAGAACACGCGAGTGCGTGCCCGCGTGAAAGCGCATGCGCTCAAGGAACTGATCGAGGCGAAGGAAAATATCTTCATCATGGGGCACACGAACCCCGACGTCGATGCGATCGGCGCGGCGATCGGCGTGTACCGTATCGCGAAGCATTGCAATAAGAATGCGTATATCGTGCTGAACGAAGTCGGCAACGCGGTGAGGCCGACCGTCAACAATTTCCTGAACAATCCGGAGTACGAGTCGACGATGTTCATCAGCGCGTTCCACGCGAGGGAGCTTGCGTCGGAGGATGACCTCCTCGTGATCGTGGACGTCAACCGACCGAGCTACACGGAGTGCCCGGAGCTGTACGACCTGATCAAGCAGGTCATCGTTTTGGATCACCACCGCAAGACGACGGACTCCGTCGACAATGCGGCGCTTTCGTACGTGGAGCCGTACGCATCCTCGGCGTGTGAGCTGGTTGCGGAAATCCTGCAGTACATCGGCGAGGGACTCAAGCTCCGTCCGATCGAGGCGGAAGCCATGTACGCGGGCATCATGATCGATACGAACAACTTCCTCACGAAAACCGGTGTGCGCACGTTTGAAGCGGCGGCGTATCTGCGCAGAAACGGCGCGGAGGTCACGCGGATCCGCAAGGCGTTCCGCTCCGACAAGAAGGAGTATATGGCGCGCGCGAAAGCGATCGCGGGGATGGAAATGTACCTGAACGACTATGCATTTGCCGAATGTCAGGCAGAGGGACTGGAGTCGCCGAACGTGCTCGGCGCGCAGGTTGCGAACGAGCTGATGGAGATCGACGGCGTGAAGGCTTCGTTCGTGTTCACGATGTTCCAGAACCAGGTGTATGTCAGCGCACGTTCCATCGATGAACTGAATGTGCAGCTTGTGATGGAGAAACTGGGCGGAGGCGGTCATATGACGGTAGCCGGCGCGCAACTCGCAGGTGTGAGCATTGCCGAGGCGAAGCAGAAAGTCAAGGAAGTGCTTCGGTCGATGCTGCAGAGCGAGGCTGTGAACTGAGCGGCCGCAACCGAAATTTACGAAAAAACGGAGGAAACGATACATGGATGTAATACTGTTGCAGGATGTTAAGGCACTGGGCAAGAAGGGACAGATCGTGAAAGCGAGCGACGGCTACGCGAGAAATTTCCTGTTCCCCAAGAAGCTCGGCGTGGAGGCAACCCCGAAGAATCTCAACGATCTGAAACTGCAGAAAGCGGCGGAGGCGAAACATGAGCAGGAAGTGCTCGAGGCCGCACAGCAGCTGGCAGCGCAGTTCGAGGGCAAGAGCGTTACCGTTCCGATCAAGATCGGCGAGAACGGCCGCGTGTTCGGTTCGGTTTCCGTGAAGGAGATCGGCGAGGCCATCAAGAGTCAACTGGGGATCGAGATCGACAAGAAGAAAATTTCCCTTCCGATCGCCATCAAGAACGAGGGTGTCGTTCATGCAGCGATCCGCCTTCACCCGCAGGTGAGCGCGGAGCTGGAAGTCAAGGTGGAAGGTGTTCGGTAATACGGGCTAAGGAGTCCGACGGCGTACGGGGAAAGAACGGAACGCTGTCGGACGGATTTTTCTACGGAGTGCAAGGGAATGGAAGAGACAGTCAGCCGAAAAGGCATGCCTCACAATCTCGATGCGGAGCGGTCGGTTATCGGGTCCATGCTGTTGGACAAGGAAGCGATCGGCCTCGTGACGGGAGTCATCACGCGTGAGGATTTTTATGATGAGACGCTCGGCATTTACTTTGAAGTGCTTGTCGAGATGAACCAGCAGGGGCTGGAGACCGATGAGGTGACGGTGCAGGAGCGCATGCGCGCTCGTCATGTGCCGGAGGCGCAGTGCTCGACGGAGTATATGCTGGATCTGATGAACAGTGTGCCGTCGTCGGTCAACACGATGGACTATGCTGCTATTGTGCGCGACAAATCACGCCTTCGCCGGTTCATCCGCATAAGCGACAAGCTTGCCGGGGACTGCTACAAGGACGATGAGCCGGTCGAGGATGTCTTCGGTCGCGCGGAAGAGCAGATGTTCCGTCTGTTCCAGGAGGGTCAGGCGGCGGAGACGATGCCGATCAGCCGGATTGTTGTTGAGGCGCTGAATAATATTGAGAAGGCTGCGAAGAGCGGCGGACAGACAACGGGCATTCCGACAGGATTTTACGACCTGGATTACCGTACGGCGGGACTTCAGCCGTCGGATCTGATCCTGATCGCGGCGCGTCCCTCCATGGGTAAGACCGCATTTGCTCTGAATCTCGCGGAAAATATCGCTGTGCGCAAGCACGTTCCGACCGCGATCTTCAGCCTTGAGATGAGCCAGGTACAGCTGGTCAACCGTATTCTGTCGCTCGATTCCGGTGTGAATCTGCAGAAGATCCGCACGGGCAAGCTCGAGGATCACGACTGGGAGGATATGATGATCGCAGCCCGCCGTGTCGGCGAGGCGCCGCTGTACATCTTTGACACGCCGGCGGCTTCGGTCCAGGAAGTCCGTTCGAAGTGCCGCAGGCTCAAACTGGATCACGAGTTGCAGCTGGTCATGATCGACTACCTGCAGTTGATGGAGTCGAAGGGAACAAAACGCAATGAATCCCGCCAGAATGAGGTCTCGGAGATCAGCCGTTCCCTGAAGGCTCTTGCGCGTGAACTGAACTGCCCGGTCATCGCGCTGTCGCAACTCTCGCGTCAGCCCGATACCCGCGAGGACAAGCGGCCGGTACTCTCGGACCTGCGTGAGTCCGGCGCCATCGAGCAGGATGCCGACGTGGTCATTTTCCTGTATCGTGACGAGTACTACACGAAGGAAAAATGTAAGGAGCCCGGCATCACCGAGGTCATCATCGGCAAGCAGCGCAACGGTTCCACCGGCACCGTGAAACTGGCATGGATCGGGGAGCAGACGAAGTTCAACAACCTGGAGAGCAACCGCGGACAGGCGACAACCTAAGCGGACAGAAAGAAGAACTTACAAGATACATGATGCAAAGAAAAGGGGGCGCTGCGAATCGCAACGCCCCCTGCTGTTGGTTTGTTTGTGTTTTACTCCTCTACGATGGAACCGGTAGGGCAGGTAGCAGCACAGGTGCCGCAGCCGAGGCAAGCATCCTGATCGATCTCGTACTTGTCTTCACCCTCGGTGATCGCTCCAACGGGGCACTCGCCTGCGCAAGCGCCGCACTTAACACAACCGTCATTGATAACAAATGCCATTGTTTACATCCTCCTGTCAGAACTCATGAGCCCATGGTCGGCTCACTGCGTATAGTGTACTTCATTCATGATAGGAATGCAAGCGATTTTTAAAAATACGTAAATAATATTGAACTTTTGAATTGCCATGATTGACATGAGAGAAGGAATCGTCTATAATCAATCGCGCGCGGGATGTTTGCCGCGAACTAGTTCAGTCAGGAGGTATACGACAATGGTTGTTAACAAAGATATGAAGATCGGAGAGATTCTCCGCGCGGATATCGAGGTTGCCCCGATTCTGATGGGTGCCGGAATGCATTGTGTCGGATGTCCGTCCGCTCAGGGCGAGACGCTGGAGCAGGCATGCATGGTACACGGAATTGATGTGGATATGCTTGTTGAGGAGATCAATACATATTTCCAGTCCAAGTAACAGGAAACCCAGCAAAAAGAATACCCCGGAAAGCCGATTGGTTTTCCGGGGATTTTTTCGTTATCGAACCGAGCGAAGTTTCTCCAGCGCATCGTCCTCGGCGATGCAGCGGAAATACTCGCGGTAATACGGGATCGAGTAGTCAAACAGCCTTGTGCCGTATTCGTCAGCCAGTTCACCCGCGTACCGCAGGTCGGCATCGTTGCTGTTCTCTCGGCTGATCAGCAGCACATAGCAGCGGTCAATAGCCCCGTAGAAGAGTGTGCTCGAGAGCCGGAGCGGGCCGGTGATGTCGGCAAATGACATCAGATTGTCCAGTTTGCGGAAACAGATGACAACGTCCTCTGTCTCTTCTGCGGCGGGCGGTGCGGCAGTTGCGGCGTTATCCTGACCGAGGATGTCGTTACAGCTCATCAGCAGCCGGGTGTTGCGGAAGGTTTCCTGCTCCCGCCCGGAATGTCTGCGCCCGCGGTGCGGAGCGCCGGTTCGGCCGGAGCAGGCACGTTTCGCCTGTGAAAGAAAATCGTCGAAAGCCCCTCCCTGGGTGCCGTCACCGTCTTCCGACCGCGAATCCTCGGGATCCATATCGTCACAGTCGTCGTATTCCTGCTCAGACTGGTCGCTCTCCCCGAACAGATCGGAGAAGAACGGCGGTTGTCCGTTGGAAAATGTCAGAACCATACGGTCTTTGGCGAGAGGCACAGCCTCGATCAGTGTGTTGCCCGCGCAACAGAAACCGTAGCGTCTGCGGGCAGTCTCAATGAACTCCTGCAGCATCGGACGCGAGGATTCCGGGTGGATCACAAAATCCAGCATCGTCAGATTATGCCGGTCCAGATCGGACTGGCCGATGACACAACGGATCGCGCCGTTGTCCAGCAATTCCATTTCCATACGCAGGCCTCCTCTCCCGCGGCTAAAGCCGCGTAATACGCACCTTATGGACGTGAGTATAAGAGAAATGTGCACGAAAGTCAATGATTGAAATTGTGAAAAAAGTATATCCAACTCGGGGTTTCCGCGTTTTTTCGCGTAGATGTCGTAAAATCCGAAACCGTATCTTTGGCGGGTCTGCCGATAGTATTTTACGGGACGGTCCGCTATACTGAACGCATCGGAAATCGGAACGGAACAACCTGACTCCGGCGCGGATCGACGGTCAAAACGGTGCCTGAGCGCGGATGCGGAAGAGGATGTGTACATATCACGGTGTTACCCCTGTTCGAAAACAATCGAGTGCACCTTCGAACTGACGGAAAGGTTGTCGGCGATATGCCGAGTGAACTGCGGAGAAACCCTGCAGAGAACGTAAGACACGCTTCATACAGCACTGAGCGAAGAAAAAAGCAGGGTTTCTTTTCCGCGGAAATTGTGATACAATGGTCGCTGCGGGGGCTCTGGCGGTATCGTACAGGGCCTGATACTTGACGGATCGGGAGGATTCCATGTCTAGGAGAAGTATATGCGCGATCATGATCGCGATCGTTGCGGTCTGCTTGCTGGTTGGATGCAGCCTCGGCAATCAGACGAAGAATGAAACAACCGAGGAGGAACCGAAGGGACCTTCGACCGAGAAGTCCGACCTGAACAAGTTTTACGGACTCGGATCGAACGATGTTATGCTGATGGTCAATGCCAGACTGAGCGAAAGCAAGGGCGTGCTCAGCAATGGAAAAAAATATGTGCCCCTCTCGCTTGTCAGCGAGCTTGACAGCTGTTTTTACTGGAACGCAAATGAGAAGCAGATGATCATTACGGATGCTGCCAATCAGTATTTCTTCCAGGCTGATCAGGCCGGCTATCGGGTTAATGATACCGCGAAGACAAGCGATGCCCCGATGGTGATCAGCAAGAACAATGAGGTCTATGTGTGTACCGAGGTTCTGCAGGAGCACGGGAGACTGGAAGTGACCGAGTCATCCTCGCCGGAGCGGGTCACGATCTTCACGAACGGTAAGCAGGTTTATAAATCCACCGTAAAGGCAGAGGACGGCACGATCATGCGCGAAGGACTCGGTGAGACGAATCCGATCGTCGCGGAACTCGAAAAGGACACAATACTGTATCTTGCGGAAGATCTGACCGGCAATGTCTGGTCGAAAGTAATGACCGCCGACGGACGCTGGGGGTATGTCAGCAATCTGGATACGTACCCTTATACGCAGAACACGTGTACTGTCAAGACCAGAGGGGAAGCCTATACAAGGCATGCTCTCAGCGGGAATGTCTGCATGGTATGGCATCAGCTTGGCGGCGCGATCGGCGACGCTGATTTCAAGGCTGCCGTTAAGGACACCAAGGGATTGAATGTGATCTCGCCCACCTGGTTCGGCTTCGCGGACACGGACGGAGGCATCACGTCGCTTGCCAGCGAATCCTACGTCAAGGCAGCGCATGCGGCCGGCATGAAAGTCTGGGCGCTTGCGGATGATTTCGCCAAGAATGTCAAGGGTCTGGACGTGCTTTCCCATACGGAATCCCGTCAGGCGCTGATCAAAAATCTGGTAGCTGAGGTGACGCGCGTCGGAGCGGACGGAATCAATATTGACTTCGAGTATATCACGAAGGAGTCCGCGCCTCATTTTCTGCAGTTTTTACGTGAGCTGTACCTTGCCTGCAAAGAGTACGGCCTTACGATCTCCACGGACAACTACTATCCGAATCAGTTGAATGCGCACTATCGTCTCGAGGAGCAGTGCGAGTTTGTGGATTATATCATTTTCATGGGTTATGATGAGCATTACTCCAAGTCGAAAGAGGAAGGCTCCGTAGCGTCGATCGGCTTCGTCAAGGGCGGTGTTGAAGCGATGCTGAACAAGGTTCCGGCAAATCGTCTGATCCTCGGCGTTCCGTTCTTCGCGCGCAAGTGGATGGTCAACGAGCCGCATGCGGAGGGCGATCCTGTTCCGAATGAGGCGGCCGGAATGGACACGATCAAGAAGTTCATCAAGGACAACGGAGGAACCGCTGAGTGGGACGAAACGTGCGGTCAGAACTACGCGGAAGTGACCGTGGAGGGCAAGCTCGTCAAGATCTGGGTGGAAGACACGGAGTCCATGAAGCTCAAGCTGGATGTGATGAAGGACAACGGTTTGGCGGGATGCTCCGCGTGGAGACTCGGAATGGAGTCGAAGGATGTGTGGACGTTGATCCAGTCGTATTTTACGAAGGACTAAGACGGTAACAATCGAACCGTCCTCACAGACGCAAAATCTTGATATTGCATACGGAGGACCGGCCTGCAAGCCGATCCTCCTTTTTACAGATACGGTCTTTTTCAGGGTGAAACCGATCGGTTGAAAGATCGGAAAACTACAGAAATAATTCTGTCGGAGGTGCTGAGACAGAGATGAATAACGATACGGTAAAATGGTATGACGGTGACGCGTACGCGACGGAATTCGACGCCACGGTGCTTGCAGTTGAAGAGGTTTCGGACGGAACAGGCGTATGGCTGACGCTGGACGGTACGCTGTTCTTCCCGGAGGAGGGAGGTCAGTCCCCGGACCGCGGCACGATCGACGGCTGTGCTGTGACAGACGTGCAGATCACCGACGGTGTGATCCGTCACAAAGTGGCGTCTACCGGTGGGGAGGATACTTCCTGCGACGACGGCAGCCGATTCTCCGCCGGCTCCCGCGTACATGGCAGGATTGACTGGGAATACCGGTACCGCAATATGCAGATGCACACCGGGGAACATATATTTTCCGGGCTTGTCCATTCGATCTTCGGCTATGACAATGTCGGATTCCATCTGAGCGACCGCACGGCGACGATGGACTATAACGGAAAGATTTCAGAGGAACAGCTGCTCGAGCTGGAGGAGCGGGCGAACCGCGTGATCACGGACAACCGCGAGGTCAACGCTTGGTATGCTTCCGAGGAGGAGCTGGCGCGAATGTCCTACCGCAGCAAGAAAGTGATCGACGGAGCTGTCCGGCTTGTGGAGATCGACGGTGTTGATCTGTGTGCCTGCTGTGCACCTCATGTCCGGAAGACCGGCGAGGTCGGCTGCTTCAAACTGATCGGTTGGGAGAACTATAAGGGCGGCGTCCGCGTGTCTTACCGGTGCGGATTCCGGGCGATGGAAGACTACGGGGAACGGATCGCACTTCTGACGAAACTGTCGCAGCTGCTTTCGGTGAAGACGGACGACCTCCTTGCGACAGTGGAGAAACTGCAGGAGGAGCGCAAGCGCCTTGCCTACGAGCTGGTCGCGAAGGATCGCGCCATCGCTTGCTCGCGCATCGAGGAGGCCGCTGCGGCGTACGGCGTTTCGACAGAGGCAGACGGGCGTGCCCCGGTGTCTTGCGTACTGTTCTTCGACAAGGTGGACGTGTCCCTGTTGAGGTACATCACGGATGAGATGAAGGCGCGGTTCGCGGGTGTGGTCTGTGCGGTGATCCCGGCGGATGATACTCTGACGGTATGGCGGTATCTGATTGAGCGGGACGGCGGCGATGTCAGTGTGTGGCAGCAGACTCTGCGGGAACGGTTCGGCGCGAAAGGCGGCGGTCCGAAGAATTCCGTGCAGGGCAGCGTGACGGCCGCGGAGCCGGCGCTCAGGGAAGTCCTGGAGGCGCTTGCCCGTGAGGCGTGAGAATGACGTCCGGGAAGGTGCGACGTGCTTCGGGATTGTAAATAGTGGAATTGTTCAGAAAGTGAAAGGACGGGCATTTTCGCCCGATCAAGCGTATGTGGCATTGGATTCGTATGGCAATATATCTGGTACTGGGGTGCTGCAGCATCGGGTACGGGTGTTTTGTGCGCTCGGCCGGCGCGGGCAATACGTTCTACCGGATCTGGTTTGTGCTGGGGGCCGTTTTGTTCGGACTGGCGGCCGCAGTGTACTTCCGGGTGTGGGGACGGATGCCGCGCCCGCTTCGCTATGTGCTCACGGACATTACGGTGTTTGGATTTGCCGTGTACGTGGCACTGATGGCGAGGGTCGCGAGCTCATTTTCCGCGGAACAGGGCGAACCGGAGTATTTGATCGTGCTCGGCGCTCAGATGCGGGAGGACGGTCCGAGTGTTGTGCTTCGGTATCGTCTGGAGACGACGACGGAGTACCTTACGGAGCATCCCGGAGTGAAGTGCATCGTCTCGGGAGGACGCGGCGCGAACGAATCGGTGTCGGAAGCGGAAGGCATGCGGGACTATCTGGTTGCCCACGGCATCGACCCCGCGCGGATCATCCTGGAGGACCGATCGACCGACACCTCGGAAAATCTCCGGTTTTCCCTGGAGTTGATTCCGTCTCCGGAGACCCAGGTCGGCATCGTGACCAACAATTTTCATATGTACCGCGCGAAGGGGATTGCCAAGAAATGCGGGTATCAAAACGTCACGGCCGTGCCTGCAAAATCCACGGCAGCGTATCTTTTGCATAACATGACGCGCGAGGTTGTCGGTGTTTTGAAAGATGTCCTTACGGGAAATATGGCGCTGCGGTGACGGACGGTTCGGCGTTGTGTTTCGGTTGACTTTTCACCTCAATGAGAGTAGTATGATTTTATAGGGCTGACTCGCTTAGTCGGTCGAAAAATGCGTGAGAAGGAGACAGTGTATGGATATCAAAGAGATCACCAAATCGTTGCTCAGCACAGCCAATGTGAAGGAGATTGCGGGCAAGTCCGGAGCGACTGCGACGCAGGTCAAGAACGTTCTGACGACGGCGCTTCCTTCGCTGCTCGGCGGCAAGGACACCTCGGCGGACGAGATTTCCAAGGAAGCCGGTGTCAGCAAAGCGAAGACGAACAATATCCTGTCCGCAGCGGGTCCGCTTCTCTCGGGACTTCTCGGCGGTGGTTCCTCGCAGAACAACAACTCCTCGTCCTCGAACGGAACGGCTGCATTGCTCGGCAGCCTGCTCGGCAGCGTGAATATCTCGAGTCTCGCTTCCGGTCTGTTCAGCCTTGTCTCGGCCGACAGCACGGATGATAAGAAGGAAGAGGAAGAAGAGAAGGAAGAGAAACCGAAGAAGCCGAAGACCGGCAAGAAGACGGATTCCAAGAAGACAGACTCTAAGAAGACAGACTCTAAGAAGAAGACGGACTCGAAGAAGAAAACCGAATCGGGCAAGAAGACGGATTCCGCAAAGAAGAAGACATCTTCCAAGAAGACCACTTCGACCAAGAAGACCGCTGAGAAAAGCGAGAGCAGTTCTCCGCTTGACACAGTGACGAATCTGCTCGGCGGATTGTTCAAGTAAGCAGGGATTTCAGGACGCGATCTCTCAACAGAAGGAAAGAAAGACGCACGCAGGGGACGGACATCCCCTGCGTGATTTCGATAAACATGGCAATACCATGCGCGGAGGGGGCGCGTGACCCGCGCAGGAACAGAGAAAAGGAGAGAAAACGAAATGGCAATGAAGGAACAGCCCGCGGTCGTGTCCCGGGCAAACGGCGGAAAATGTTGGGAGCACACGTTTGAGCATTTTACTGCGAAGGTGTATGTGCCTGCGCAGGATCTCCCGGACGATATCATCAACTACGGATTCGAGGCTCCGTATCTGATCGTGCTGGAGGAGACGCCCCGCACGGTGGAAGAGGCAGCAGCATGGGCGGACGGAAACGGTCTTGCAGCGATCGCGGCGCGATTCGGCGGAAGTGTCGTGTTTGTGAGCCCGACAGCGGGCGGATGGGCCGATTCAGACGAGTCGCTGTTTCAGGAACTGATCGCGAATTCGAAGATCCACCAGTACCATACGGACGGTTATGTGACGCTTCGCAACCGCTTTACGGGAGGGACGGAAGGTTACAGCATTCGCGGAGCCATTTTCCGAACCTGTCTGTACGGCTACGGCGCATCGGCGGATTATATCGCGAAGCACCTGCTTAAGACGGTGAACGGCGAGTTCCTGTGGGGGCCCGGTGAGATCACGCCGGCTGTGTGCATCCTGGAGAGACTCTCGGTTGTTCCGAAGCCGGAGCGGAGAGACATTCCGGTTGTGTCGATCGGGAATACGACGGCCGTAAACAGGGCGCTTGCAGAGGGCTGTGACCGGTTCCTCGCGAGAGACAAGGCAGACTATGCCTGGGAGTTTGATACGTTTGTGCGCAGATACCGTCGCTGGTGCGGCAACACGGAGATCGAGACGGTGCTTCCGGAGATCGGTATGGTGCGGGAGGAGCGTTTTGAAATCCTTCCGACCTCGCCGGACAACAACGGCGATGACCGCGGAACGAGCGAGCATCGCATCGGATACGTCGCTTACTATAACACAGACCTGTTTGACAACGGGCCGGTTCCGCTTGTGCTCACGTTCCACGGCGGCGGAGACTCCGCGATGTATATTGCGAACATTTCCGGCTGGTACCGCATTGCGAACCGCTATCATTTCCTGCTCGTCTCCATCGAGGATCATCTGAACAGCACGGCGACGGAGATGGTTGCGCTCATCGACCGACTGGTGGCGCGCTACAATATCGATCGGACGCGCATTTACGCGAGCGGATTTTCCATGGGTGGCTGCAAATCGTGGGATCTTTATCAGGAGTATCCGGGCGTATTTGCCGGACTGGCACCGATGGATGCGACGTTCGAAGTCGGCTTTAATTCCTACGGAAAGCCTGCTCCGTGCGAGATCAACCGCGATACGCCGGTGCCGGTCTTCTACACGGGCGGTGAGATCACGCCGCTTCCGGAGCTTCCGTTCCAGGCGGAAAAATGCTGGGATCGCATTCGGTATGTATTCGACGTTAACCGCGTGAAGAAACCGTATGATGTGACGTTCGAGGGACGGGAGAACTGGGCCAACAAGATCTGGGGAATCGACGGCGACCGCACGGAGAAGATTTATGATCCGACACGCGACAGCACGCTTACGTTGCAGTATTTTGACAGCGAAGACGGCGTGTGCCGCACGGTTCTCGGAAGCATCAGCGGACAGGGGCATGAGTGCCGTCAGCACACCTGCGAGCAGGCATGGCTGTTCCTGTCGCAATTCCGGAGAATTTCCGATTAGTGTTCTGAACAAGGGGTATGCAACAGAAGGCATATGTACAGAGAAGGGGGATAACATGAGGGAGAAGGTAATCGAACAGCTTTGCGGGAGCGGATTCGAAGAAGTTCCGCTCAATGAGAACGGGATGAAACTGTACCGGTATCTGAATGGCGCAAGGCAGCATATCGTGTGGCTGATCGAAGAAAGCGCGGTCGCCGGTATGAACAAATATCAGTACCGTCAGTATGTGAACGCAATACAGACGCTGCGTCCGGAGGGCGTTTATTCCACGACGATCTTCACCGTTTTTTTCTCCTCCAGGCAGGAGCGGTGCCGTAAACTTTGCAGTGAGGACGGGAGTCGGGTGAATTCGTATTGGATCGTGGATACCACACGGAAAATGGTTGTCATCGACGAGGGGCAGCCTGACGATTATGCGGGACTGCGAAGAGTGCTTGCGGATTTTCAGTTTGAGAGGGGAATCTGTACAAGCGGTTTCCTCGGTTTCCTTCACCGTTTTCGAAACATCGGGTATGTGACGATCGGATTGGCTGTGGCCAATGTGCTGATCTTTATATTTTCCGCGATCAAGGGACTGGAAGATACCGCGATGAGTTTCGGCTGCAGCTGGCACCTTGTTTTTGAAAAAGGCGAAGTATATCGATTGTTTACCGCTGTATTTCTTCATGCGAGTATCTCTCACATAGTGGGCAATCTTACCGCGCTTGTCATCTTCGGAATGGTTGTGGAACGCTGGCTTCGATCAAGCCGTTTTCTGTTGATGTATTGCATTGCGGGAATCGGATCATTCGTTGCATCCGCGTGCGGCTGGAAGTATATCGCGGGCGCCGGAACGCAGTATTCTGTCGGAGCCTCCGGAGCGATCTACGGGATCATCGGCGCAACGATCGTGCTGTGGACGGTACGGCCGGAGACGAGAAAGAGCTCGGGAGGCGTATCGCCGTGGCTTGCCGTGCTGTATGTGCTTGTAAGCAATGGGGTTGGAATCGTGAATGCTGCTATTTACCGGGCTACATGGCATATATCATGGGGCAGAGCGCTGGTGAAGCAGGGCGTTGATATTTTCGCGCATCTGGGCGGAGTTGTGATCGGCGCGTTGATTTTTTACATTATGTACAGGCGGGTCGAAAACCGGCGCGATGAGTAATGATGCTGGCATTTCGCTGAACAGTGTCGACAAGGTTTTTTGCATATTTTTTTTACACTTTCGGGACATTTTCCGTTGACACGAATACCGCGTAAAGGTACAATGAAATAAATCATTACACGAGGAGGTATTTTATGTTCTGTCAGAATTGTGGTGCTCAAATCTCTAAGGATTCCAAGGTCTGCCCTATCTGCGGGGTTGCTATTCAGGCTGCGAACAGTTCATTCACCAACGATGTGAATCGTGCTGCCAATGATGCCAACCAGTTTTTCAACTCGGCGGAGTCTTCGCTCGGCCGTGCGTTCGATGATATCCACGCAGGTCTCGGAAGCGGAAATCTCGGTCCTAACGGTCCCAGACTCGCTACGGATCGCTCGCTGCTTACGTACATTATCCTGACGATCATCACCTGCGGTATTTATGGCTTCTGGTTCATTTACACGATGGCGAGAGATGTCAACGTCGCATGTGAGGGTGACGGCAGTGATACAACCGGTCTTGTCGGTTTCATTATTCTTTCCTACCTGACCTGTGGTCTGTATCAGTATTACTGGCAGTACAAGCTCGGTAACCGCCTCGCTGACAATGCGTATCGTTATGGCATGCATTTCCAGGAAAACGGTACCACCGTTCTTCTGTGGGATATCTTCGGCGCGATGCTCTGCGGTATCGGTCCTCTTGTTGCCATGAGCATTCTGATCCGGAATACCAATACGATCTGCGGTGCGTACAACCGCGCACACGGTTATGGTGCCTGATCCGAAAGAAAACAAGTTTAAACGCTTATACAATGCGGTTGTCGCGGTTGCGGCAATCGCATTGCTGTATGCATTTCTGTCTTTCGTCGGAATCGGTTGTCCGATCAAGTACCTGACAGGCGTGTCGTGCCCAGGATGCGGGATGACGCGCGCATGGAAGTCGGTCCTGCATCTGGATTTTGCGGCAGCATTTTCCTACCATCCGCTGTGGATCTTGCCGGTGCCCGGCGTGTTTCTTCTTCTGTTCAAGGACCGTATGCCGAAGTGGTTGTACCGCCTGATGCTGGGATTGATCATAGTTGCGTTTCTTGTGGTTTATGCAATCCGCATGGCATCCGGGGACAGCGAGGTCGTTGTGTTCAGGCCGTCAAAAGGCCTCATCGGGCGGATTGTTCTGCGGCTGCTCGGGTGAGATAAATACAGGGTTTTGTTCGTAACGCCGCCGTCTTCGGACGGCGGATTTTTTGTGCGCGTAAATAAGTCGTTACAGTGAAAAAACGGGGGTTCAGTCGGAGCGCAAAAGGGCATGTAAGAATAATTGTCAAATAGAAGAAAAATTGTAAAAGATCGTACAAATGATTATTTTTTATGCATCGAAAAGGCTCATTTCATTGACAAGAATTTCCTTTTGCGGTATATTGTTCATAGATTTTTCACAATTTGCCCGTTTGGGAAGTGCTCGGAATTAGGAATAATTGCAGATGTAGTTTTACACGGATAGGAGAGCTGTCATGAAAGTAATTATTTTGGATTCAAACACTGAGTATTCGACAAGAGTCAAATATTTCATGGAGAAAAAGCATCCGATGCTGCAGATATTTGCGTGCGACAATTATCAAGCGGCGAAGGAAACAATTGAAAATGAAAAATGCGAGGTAGCTTTGTTTGATGCGGCCTTTGATTCGATTGATGCGAAGGAACTGGCTGCATTGGAGGATAAGGTTGCCTTTTCTTTTTTTTCCGAGCGGAATGAGATCGTCTGGGACAGAGAGGCATTTTGCAAATATGTTCCGATCAGTGAGCTGTATGCACGCATTATTTCCCTCTATGAGAAGAAGAAAAACCGTATTTTGAAAGAAAACGGAAAGAATGAGGAGAGCGAGAGCGCGAAGATCATAACATTTCTTCCCATCTGCGGCGGTGCCGGAAGCTCAACGATGGCGGCGACCTGTGCAATTGCACTTGCAAAGGATGCGAAAGTTCTGTATCTCAATCTGGAGCAGGACTCCTCCGACACTTCCTTCTTTGCTTCCGAATGCAAGAAGACCATATCCGACGTCATTTCCATGCTGAAGACAAAGTATACGGATGCAGGTATATATAATTTGCTGAAGGAAATCATTGCGAAGGATACAAGCCAGAGGTACGCGAATCCGGATTATGTCCGGGGATATCGGAATATCCCCGATTGTCTTGATTTTGCTCCGAACGGAATTGAGGCGATGCTTCGGATCATCAAGCGTCAGTTCGATTATCAATTCATTATCATTGACACCGGGTTTATTGCGGGACCGTTCCTCAACAAGATCATTACGCTTTCCGATTCGGTTGTCTTTGTATCGAACGGTTCGGATGTTGCCAATGCGAAAATGCAGCGGATCAGACGGTACTTTGAGATCATCGGTCAGAACAGCCAGGCAAAAATGCCGAAAGAGTATGTGATCTTCAATCAGTATTACGGAGTGAAGGACGAGGCGATCATCACCAGGGATATGACGGTAATCCTGCGAATTCCCAGATTCCGCACGGATGATAAACAGCACATTTCATCCCAGACAGTGATCAACCAGGTTCTTCGGGAGGCTGCGGCGTTCGACGTTCTGAAGTAGAATCGGCATAAAGGCAGGTGAAGCGCAATGAAGGATGTAATTGAAGAACTTGTCGGAAAAATATGTTATATGATCGACCAGGGTATGGTTGACGGTGAGGGGTATTCAGAAGGCAGCAGCGGTGTGCTTGGTATGGAAAAGGCCAAGATGAAGGCTGAGGGAAGTCAGAAATACCGCGACGCAGATGACGAAACATATCGAAAGTACATATGGACGTTGCTTGATTCGCTTTTGAACGAAAACGGGGACTATGTCTGCGAGGATGGATCCTGCGTATATCTTTCACCGGCGGACAAAGCAAGCGTTGTCGAGAAAGTATTCGGTAATTATCGAGGACTCGGTATTCTCGATGCCATCCTTCTTGATGAGAGTATCACCGAGGTCATGATCAACGGACCGGACAATATCTTTGTTGAGAAGTCCGGCAGAGTCATGCGAATTGACGAGACCATCGGAGACCGGAATAATCCGGAAGACGGACGGATGAAGCTTCGAAAGATCATCCATCGGATCGTGGATATCTGCGGCCGGGAGGTTAACGACGCGAATCCTATCGTCGACGCCAGACTGAAGGACGGATCCCGAGTTAATATTGTACTCAGCCCGATCGCGATGCACGGGGATACGGTTACCATCCGTAAGTTTTCGAAGAAACCCATGAGCATCGAAAAACTGATCGAATACGGTTCGATAACCCGGGATATTGCAGAAACACTGCGGTTGCTCGTCGTCGCAAAATACAACATTTTCATCAGCGGAGGAACCGGCTCCGGCAAGACAACGTTCCTCAACGCACTGTCAAACTACATCCCGCATGACGAGCGTGTCATTACCATCGAGGACTCTGCTGAGTTGCAGATCACAGGCGTCGATAACCTCGTAAGTCTTGAGACGAAACAGGCCAATGCAGAGGGTAAAGGCGCAATCACGATCAAGGATCTGATCAAATCCTCTCTTCGAATGAGACCGGAACGGATCGTCGTCGGTGAGGTTCGTGGCGAGGAGGCGCTGGACATGCTTCAGGCCATGAATACCGGCCATGACGGATCCCTTTCAACCGGCCATGCGAACTCCTCGCGCGATATGCTTTCCCGTCTGGAGACCATGGTTTTGCAGGGAGCATCGGGATTGCCGTTGGATGCGGTCCGCCGCCAGATCGGATCCGCGCTTGATCTGATCATTCATCTTTCGCGAATGAGAGATCACTCGAGAAAGGTAGTTGAGATTACGGAAGTATTGGGATATGAGAAGGGCGATATCCTGTTGAATACGATTTATAAATTCGAGGAAGACGAGAAGTCTACGAAGGAAAAGGTTTCGGGACAACTCAGGCGCACGGCTAATCCGTTGCATAATGTTGAGAAACTGCAGATGGCAGGAATCAGAGAGACGATTTAAGGTGTGACGCATGAAGAAGGGAAAAACAAAAAAGGAAAAGGTTGTCCTTAACCGGGGAATAACCGGTGCCGGAATAGACTATTCGGTATATGTGCTGACGCCGGCGGAAAAAATATTTGCCATGGTGGTCGGATTGGTGGTCGGATTCGGCGCGTGCTATCTGTATTTCGGAGTAACCTCAGTCAGCCTGGTTGTGGGTATTATTAGTGCACTTGTGGCAATCAGGGTGTTTCGAAAGCACTGGCAGGACAAGCGCGCCAATGATCTGCGAATTCAGTTCCGTGATATGCTGGAGTCCCTCAGCAACTCATTTACCGTAGGAAAGAATGCTTCGGGAGCGTTTCGTGGCGCATATGATGATATGCTTGTTGAGCATGGCCATAAAGCGATCATCACCCGTGAACTTGCGCTGCTGAATGCGGCTCACAGCAACCAGGGGTATGAGATCGTGGAGCTTCTGGATGATTTCGCCGACCGCAGCGGTTCAGATGATATCCGGAGCTTCGCCGGGGTTTTTCGTGTTTGTACGGAACTTGCCGGTGACGTTGGTAAGGTTGTCCGCGAGACGCGTGATATGATCAATGACAAGATCGAGGTCGAGCTGGAAATCCAGACGATGGTTACCGGCGAGAAGAACCAGCTCAGGATTCTCGCGATCATGCCGGTTCTGATGGCGGTGCTCCTTCGTCTGATGAACCTCGGTTCAAGCGGGACACTGGTTACGGTAGTGAAATTTATCGCACTGTTTATCTTCGTATTTGCTTATTGGCTTGGTACCAGAATAACGGACATCAAGGTATAACAGGAGAGATACTATGTACGCATTGATGATATTATCTGTGCTGATCGCTACGGCAATGATGGTTGTCTGGATCGTGTTCTGGCGAAAAGCGGGAGACCAGTATGATGAACTGCTGTCGATGGCGGACAGCAAGATTTTTGCATGGAAAGACTTGTACAGCATCGGATTGTGCATCATCGAGGCTTACGAGACAAAGACCAAACGCAAGCTTACGGAGACAAAGGGCTCCGCGGACAAGATCAAGGAACTGGCCGAGGTTTTCGGACGTGACAATGCGGAACTTTACTTTTACATTTATCGTTCTGCGCAGGTGTCACTGATCCTCACGTTTGTTCCCATCGGACTGTTTACCGGATGCGCGTTCGCATCCCTGATGGGATTCCTCATCGGCGGTGCGGTTGCTTTCGCGATCATCTACGGACTGCAGTCCTCCGTGAATACGGCGATGATGCAGAAGAAAGCCGCTATCCTGAGTGAGTTCCCGCAGATGGTTTCCAAACTGACGCTTCTGGTAAATGCAGGCATGCTTGTCCGGAAGGCGTGGGATCTGGTCGCAAATTCCAACACGGAAAAAGATCTTTACCGTGAAATGCGGGCCACATCAACCGATATCCGTGAGGGAATGTCCATCGAGCAGGCGATGGAATCGTTTGCAGACCGTTGCGGCATCAAGGAAATGAGAAAATTCTCCTCGATTTATGTTCAGGCTGTAAACCGAAGCGCAGCTGAGGCAGTTCATTCGATGAAAGCGATGGCGACCGAGGCTTGGGAGCAGAAGAAAGAAATTGCCAAGCAGCAGGGTGAGATCGCGTCACAAAAGCTTTTGATTCCCAATTTGATCATGTTTTTGGGAATTCTGATAATTGTTGTTGTCCCCATGGTAGTATCCATGATGGGGTCATTATGAGAAATCTTTCGGAAAGGAGGTGGAGTCGATGTTGAAGAAACTTGAGAACCTCTGGCTGAGATTTACGCTGGGCCTTAAGCAGCGCATTGAGCAGTTGGAGAAGGATGAGAGCGGAATGGCAACAGTCGAGATGGTTATCCTGATTGTAGTGGCAGTTCTGATCGTCGGTCTGGTAGTTAACTTCTTGACCAAAGAAGGATTTGAGCTCAGCAACGGCGATAAGGGTGGTCTTATTCAGTGGCTTTTTGATAAGATCAAGACCAGCCTTACGGGAACAGTTGATTCCGTCAAGTAAGCATTTGGACAAAGACAAGACCATTTCATCGCGGCAGGGGGGACTCACCCCCTGCCCGGATGGGATGAGGAGAACAATTATGATGCGAAAAATCTGGCGCGATGAAAGAGGAGCAGCACTGATCGTCGAGGCAGTTATTCTGTACCCGATAGTTTTTTTGTGTGTGTTCTTTCTGATTTTCATCGGCCTGTTTTTTATACAGAATTCAATGCTGGAAGCGTGTGCGCAGAAAGTTGCGATCGTTACGGCGAAAGAGGTTGCTTACCCGGGCTTTTTGGATGTCACGGGAATGGAAGCGTATTCTGACGGCGCGGTAGAACTGAAACGTCTGTCCAAAGAATATGATAATGCATCGGCAATTACGGTTGAATTTGATACCGGTGCAGTTGATGCCCAGGCTTACCGTTATTGGAGTTCTGATCCGCTTTCCGCATATGCAAAGGGAAGGATCGTTGAAATCATTACAGAGGCATCAAAGAAGGGGTTGGTATACAGCCAGTCTCTGATCGGAAAGAAGAATATTGAAGCGAAGGTTTCCTGTACCAATCACGTTATTGCTCAATACGTTAAGGTTGAAATAACACAGGAGGTTATGGATATCGGAGTTTTGAAGTATTTCGGAATTTCAAATCCGACGATCAAGGCGACTGCCATGGCCGCGGTCAACGACACGGATGAGCTTGCCAGAAACGCAGATTTTGTAAAGTATGCGATTAACTGGTTGCTGAAGAAAATCGGCATTGATTTGAGCAGTTTACGTAAAACTGTGACAAATGCGCTTGGGAAGATCGGAATCAAATTCTGATTACGGAGGATCGCTATAATGAAGATACAGTGGTTTACAAAACGAACGCAAGGTTCCATTTCCATAATGCTTTGTGTTTTGATGCTGCCAATGGTGCTTTTTTCATCTTTGGTGGTTGATGCTTCACGTCTTCATTCGGTCAAAACGACCATCAGCGGAGCAGGCGATCTGGCATTAAATGCACAGCTGTCTGAGTATGAGCAGGTATTGTACGATATGTATGGCCTTTTTGCCTCGGTACAGTCAACCAATGAGCTTCAGGCAGCGTTGAAAGATTACTTTAAGCAGACTATTGAGAAAAGCGTTACCGATGAGGAAGAATCCAAGATTGACGCAATTGCTGATCAGCTTGTGGATTTTGTTTTCCAAACAGGAGCGTCAGGAGCGACCGATTTTGATAACCTGATATCACTGGAATGTGTGGATTTTTCCACCGAAGGCGTTCCTTCGTCGGCACTGTCCAACCCTGCAGTGTTGAAACGGCAGATAATCGAGACGATGAAATATCGTGGACCGGTTTCTGTTGTTTCCACGATCCTCAGCAAGTTAAACATTTTCAAAAACAGCAGCAAACAGGCCGAAGTAGTTGAGAAAAAGATGGATTATCTCACTTCTCTTGACGGCCTTACAGAGGCGTGCCTGGAGGCATATTACGAGATTCAGCGCAGGCCGCAATATGATGAGAAGGGAAACCTCAAGAGCAAAGAGTATGACGAACCGGGATATAACCTTGCGGCAGAGAAATTCAACACGTTTCGCAACGGCGATGATAAAGAGGGTGAACAGTTAGAGAAAACGTTCATCGAGAGAATCCCTGAGTGCCTGACGTGGGCCATAACGGCAGTTCAGGTAAAGAAGGAACTGGAAGAGGGAGAAAAGGGAAACAGTATCGAATACGGAAAGTTGCAGGACTTAGACCGGGAAATCGCGGAGATAGAGATTCCGAAACCGGATATGAACGAGCTGGCGAATCAGTTTGATACTGCGGTTCAGACTACCATACCCCAGGAAGTTGTTGATGCGATCAATGAGTATCGTGATAAGTTCGCTGAAGTTTATGATGAAATGCTGCGTATCGTTAGCATGGATTCGTATGTGGAACGCGGCCTTTTGGAACGTGTACTCGGTGGAGATTGGGATACCATTGGCGAAGACGTAGTCTTTTCCGGCAATCCGGCAGGCGGTTATTATGTGTCCGCAGACGGAAAAAACATTAATTTTGAAGATATCAGAGTGTTTATTTCTGAAGCGTCAATAATTGAAGGTTATCTTCCCCATGCCGGCTCCTGGACCAATAACCTGGCAAATTGGGAATACTGTGAGTCCTATATGGAAGACCTGATGAATTATCAGCAGGTTGCTTTTGGCGGTTGGAAAGAGAAGATCAATTTACTGTTTGAAAAATACCAGGAGGGATATAACACACTATCTTCACTTTACAATAAGTACGATGCTTCCTATTCCACGATGATCGACGAGTTCCCTATCGACAACGAAGATTTGGAGAAGGTTGAAACGCAATATCAGAATGTTTCCGAACAGTGGGAGCTGGTAAAGAAAACATATAATGCTCTGCATGATGTCACGGAGACCGTAGCATCATTTTATACTTGTGCAACCGATTATTCGAAGGTGCAGAAGATACGTGATGCATGTTTTACGGTGCCTTCCAACCGGGTATTTATAAGGTATCGCGCATCATTGCTGGATTCATACAACAGAGCGATTTCCGCTGAAAACAGATTGCAGGATATCCTCAACCTTTTGGATGAGATTGAAGCGAGGAAAAAGGAGTGGGGAGATTCCCTGAACGGCGTGGATGACGGAGCGATCAAGTCGTCCATGAAAAGCGATTATTCAACAACGACAGAGGCTTATGATAAGAAGGAAATCGAAAACCTGAAGAAAAATATCGAGAACAAGCGTCGAAAGGTTGCGCGATATCTCGAATTGGTTGAGAAATCCGCAACTTTCTGCGAAAGAAAACTCGGAGAGTTCAAAGATGTTCCGGACGGTGAAATTCTCCATGAGATGTCGCTGTATAAGCTCCAGACAGTTCCGAAGAATTTATCCAGTTATAAGCAGGCCGCCAAGAAGTTCGCATATATAGAATACGAATGTGACAAAAACCTTACAGGTTTGTCGGATTCGAAGCTGTCCGAGGGGGCAAAGTACAAAAAGAAGAATAAAGACTTAGTTGATCTGGGGTATGTTGACGGATATAAAGACTCTGAGGACTACAAGAAACTGAGCACTAAGTTAGAGGATGAGGAGAAATTCTGGTTTATTCTGAAGGAAATCGGAGAGGGAGAACGGGAAGAACAGGACCTCAATGAGGACCAGCAAAAACAGAAGGACAATATCAACGAGGCTGTCGAGAACAATAAATCTGATGAGATTGGCAAGGTAGAAGAAGATAAAAAGGAAACAAAGGAGCAAAGGAATAAAGCAAAAGAAGTAGGGGACATTTACGACAGGATCAAGACTACAAATGCCAAGGTTAAGGAGCAGAATGAAGATGACGGCAGTACAGACGCCGTAAATGATTCAAACGGCAATACGGTTCCTGGAAAACAGAAAAGTTATAAGGATCAGGGAAATAAATCCAAGAAATCTGTTTCCGCCGGCAAAGGCTTTTTGGCGACTCTTGCAAATATCGGGAAGACTGTCGGTGAATACACGTTTGAGGAAGAGTACTTTACCGAATTGTTTTCCTGTGATTACGATTCCGTAATAACCAAGAAAAACGGAAGTATTAAGACCGATCTGTTCGGGAATTCCCTGAAGAGAGGTGCGGAGGGACTGTACGGCAGAGAGATTGAGTACATCTTATGGGGTGACAGCAATCTTGATTCGAATGTCTCTTCGACGTATACCAGAATCTTTTTGATCCGTTTGGTTATCAACACAATATATGCTTTTACGGCTGCGGACATTCAGTCCTTTGCACTGGAAGTAGCCACAGCCATAGCAGGATGGACTGTGTTTGGAGTGCCGATCGTACAGGCTATTATTACCATTGCGCTTGCGCTTGCCGAGAGTGGAGTGGATGTAGGAAAACTTAAGAACGGCGAAGATGTTGTAATACTGAAAAGCACTACAACGTTTGTGTGTTCGCCGACTGGTCTTGTCACTAACGGAGTTAAGAAACTTGCCACGGAAGCAGCGAAACAGATTACCGATTATGCTGTCGGAAAACTGGGACAGTTTATGTCGACACTTAAGGGAACGATTGGAGACAATATTGATAAACTGAATTCATATGTCAACAGTTATGTCAGTACCCAGATAAAAGGAATTAAAGATCAGGTCTCCAGTTTGATAGAGAAACCGCTGGTTGAATCACTGAATTCGATCAGCCTGAGAATGCAGGCAGGGATTGAAGCGACCGAAGCGGAACTTGACCAGGCGATTGATAATGGAATTGAGCGGGTTAAAGAGAGCATTGACGAGCTGCCGGATTCCATGACGAAAGAATTGGCCGGTAATGCGTTCGAGTATTTAAAAACAAACTTAGTCGGAGAACTGAAAAACTCAATAAAGACTAAGGTCGCGGAACTCGGGAAAAAACCGCAGAATGTTATCTCTGAATTGATTAAGGTTATTGACGCGAAAATCGATAAGGTGATGGGCGGAATAGAAAGTACCATCACATCGAAAACAAACGAATTAGCTTCGAAGGCAAAGCAGGAACTGAATGAGTTGGCAGATAAGCCGGTCGAATACTTCGAATCATTTATGAATGAGAAGATGGGCGAGGTCGCTGATAAGGTCAGTGGTTCCATTACCGAGCATCTGAGTAGTTGGATCGGCGACAGTGTCGGAAATGCGGTTTCCAGCGCGATTGACAGTACGTCGGGCGGATTGGGAATCACGATGAATTATCGTGAGTATTGTAAGTTGTTTGTGTTCGTGGAGCTTGCCCTGGGACATGAGTCCGGTATGCTTCAGCGTACAGCCGCTTTGATCGAAATGAATGTTAAACACGGGCAAGGGAAGAATTCGTCTAAAAACACAACCTTCGACATTACTAAGGCATATACGCTTTTGTTTGCCAAAGGAACAGTCAAGGTGAAGACAATCTTTCCTTGGGGAACTGTTGTAAACATGGATGAGACCGGTGGCGCT
Source organism: uncultured Lachnoclostridium sp. (assembly GCA_946415315.1). Lineage (GTDB taxonomy): Bacteria > Bacillota > Clostridia > Lachnospirales > Lachnospiraceae > ISDg. Next base: position 40,852 of record CAMKRZ010000024.1, read on the forward strand.
GGTGATGAGACCAAAACCGTGGTTTCGGATTATGCAGCGGATGCGGATCCGCAAGGGACATCCACAGAGAACGAAGGGACTGACGATAAGAAAACAGATAACAATGATCTGTACAGGTGGCTTTCTGAGGAGAATACACCTGAAGTAACGATTCAGTACCGGGCTATTAACGGGTATTAAAGAAACGGAGTGTCAGCATGACGAAGCGGATTGACAATCGGGAGAGTGGAGCGATAGCCATTGATGCGATCCTTGGTATTACGGTCTTTTTGATTTCGATGTGTACCATAATGTTCCTGTCATTCATTATACGCATCGAGGCGAAAATGCAGTATGCGGTCAATCAAACGGCGAAGGAGATTTCTTCCTACTACTATGTGTTGGACACGGTAGGCCTTGCAAAATTTACTAGCAGCGGGTCATCCGAAGATAAAAAAGCGATCAACTCGATCTTGGACGGCGTGTCGGATCTGGCCTCTGCAACAGGAGGAACTCTCTCAAGCATTGATATCGATCTTAAAGATCTGCCGGGAACCCTCAGCAGGGCGGCAGCAAGCCGTGATGAGCTTGTCGCGAATTATCAACAGGCCCAGAGTTTGTATGCCAAGATCAAAGATGCAGGCAAAAACCCGATGGGACTGATGAAAGGAGCATTGTTGGCCTGTGCCCATTCATTTTCCAACCGGATGATCGCACCGTTTTTGTGTCGTATGATAATGCCGAAGTACATAGAAAGCGACGATGCCAAGAGGGAACGGTATTATAAGACACTCGGATTGGAACACGGGATCGATGATATCGATTTTTACCGTTCTTCCCTGATGGATGATAACAGAACAGTGAAAATTGTCGCAGTCTATCAGGTTAACCTGAAGGAGTTGTCTTTCGGACTGCTTGATATTGATATGACTTTTTGCAAAACAGCGGTTACCGCAGCCTGGTGTAAGCCGGATGGGAAGTATGTTTACACATTGGCGGAAGCATATAAAAAGAGAGGCGGCGGGCAGAAGGCTGAAGCCGATAAAGGGAAAGACGAAAAGGAAAGCGGAAAAGACAAAGAATAACAGAGATGCCGACGAGGCTGTCGTGCAGAAGGTGGAAAAATGCTGCTTAAATGCATTGTTATTATCATTGCGATCGCAAGTGTCATCCTGATGATCCCGCAATATGCGGCGTTTGTGTCCGAGAAAAACGAAGAAAAAACAGGTTTCAAGGAAGCAATCGTCAAATATAAGCGGTTTATCATCGTTGCAGCGATCGGTTGTATCGGGTTTGCGGTATACAGTTGTCTGCTGCATTATGAGTCATGGATGGGCGCAGTTCTGGTGGTTCATAACCAATTGCTGTGGAACATTTGCTTTCTGATTGCTGCAATTGATTTTAAAGTGAAAAAGATTCCGAATCGAACGGTAATCGCAATACTTTTGGTTCATACGGCATATCTGATCGTACGTGTTTGTGCAAATCCGGGACAGTGGAAAGAAGCTGTTTTCCCATCGCTGATTGGATTACTTGCGGGCACGCTGTTTATGGCAGTATGTTTTGCCGTATCCCGAGGAGGAGTCGGCGGAGGAGATCTGAAGCTGTATTCTTCGCTGGGATATTGTTACGGACTTGTAGGAATTGTCGCAATCCTTCTCTACTCGCTTCTTCCGGCGATCATTGTCGGGGTTGCGCTTATGGTTATGAAAAAAGCCAAATTCAAGACCATGATGCCCATGGCGCCGTTTATTCTGTTGGGATTGACTTTATATCTGGTTTTGCGATAGTACGGTATATCCGTTCGACATTGAATTTGTCGTCGTGATACGGCGGCGGAATGGAGAATCCTATGAAAAAAATGCTGCCGATCGTTTTTCTGATGGTGTTAGTCGGATTGGCGATCATCTCCTGGAGCAATGTGCTTTCGTATGCAGGAAAGGAAAAAAAGGAATACGAGGGTTACATTTCCCAAGGCGAGGCGTTGGAGGAGAAAGAAATCTACGTCGATGCCGTAAAGCAGTATGAAAAGGCTTTGGCGATGAGACCGAAGAATTATGATCTTGCGGTTCGGATTGCCAAACTTTACGCGAGTGATAAACTTGCAATCGACGGGAAATACATCTCGGCATGCAAGAAGGCAATCAGTATTGATAAGAGCAAGGAAGAGCCTTATGACATGTTGATCGCATACTATTGCGAACGCGGTTATACAAGCAAGGAATACGAGATTCTGATGGCAGCTGCGGAAGCGGTTGACACGGACAAGTATACCGCCCGGATCACGGAACTTCGCGGATTGTATAACGAGGCGGTTCTGCGGTACGATACGATCTCCGATTGCTACTACGATGCTTCCGGGACGGGATACTACATTGTGAAGAAGGACGATATCGTTTCGGTTATCTCTGCCGAGGAGGAAACCGTTCTGAGCGGGAAATACGATGAACTCGGGTTTTACAGCGAGTTTGTCGCGCCGGTTTCGGTCGACGGCGAATGGTTCTATATAACCAAGGAAGGATACCGTAAATTGGTCCCGGATGAGCCTGCAGAGTATCTCGGGCCGTTCGTGAGCGGATTTGCTCCGGCGAAGATCGGCGGAAAATACGGGTATCTTAACAAGAAAATGCAGAAGCTGCATTTTGAGTTTGATTATGCGGGTCCGTTCTGCAACGGTCTTGCCGCTGTGAAAAAGGGTGATACGTGGATGGTTATCACCACCGCGTTCAAGAAAGTCGGTGACACAACATTCGATGATGTTCTGCTGGATTCCTTCGGAATCTGCTCGGCGAGGGGAGTATTTTTCGCGAAGAAAGACGGAAAGTATTACCTGTACAACAAAGCCGGCAAGCGCATCTCCGACGGCTTTGACGAAGCGAAGGTATTTGTCTCGGATGAGCCGGCGGCTGTAAAAAGCAGCGGAAAATGGGGCTTCCTCGGCAAGGACGGTAAGCTCACAAGAGAACCGGAATATGAAAATGCAGATTCCTTCTGTGCGGGATATGCGCCCGTGTACGCGAACGGAAAATGGGGCGTTATGGATGTTGATTACAACATTGTGATCGAGCCGAAATATGACAAGATGGAGGCATTTGAGAAAGATGCTTCCGCGATGGTAGAGCTGGAAGGCAAGCAGTTGAGGATCCGAATGAGAATTAAATAGACACATTTTCCGATGACACCGGAACGGTAAAAGAGGAAAAGGGCTCGAATGAGCCGGGAATGATGAAAAATGAGGAGGCAACAGTATGCTGGGATTAATCAGTAAGGGCAATAATATGTATGCGGCGTATCAGATCGCACCCGGACAGGAAATTGACGCGGTCAGCGTAGCCATGATCAACAGTAATATAGAGAAGAAGACTTCATTTGCACCGATCAGTCTGGAGACGTTCAACGGTGTGTACAGCGGTGTTTTGTTTGACATCACCGGGAAAAAGACGGTTCGGGATTTTATCAGCGGGAATCTTACGCAGTTTATGTTTCGCAAACTGATGGAAGGGCTTGTGAATGCCATCGACAGTACGGAAGAGTACATGATCAATATTACGCAGGTGCTTCTTCAGCCGGACACAGTGTTTATCAACGAGTTTGACTACAGTGTTTCCCTGATCTGCCTCCCGATCAAGAACATTGAAATACAGTCCTCGCTGTACGGTTTCTTTGCAGATGTTGTGAAAAGCAGCAGAGTGACGGTGTTGCCCAACGAACACAGTTACTTTAACAGTGTATACAACGTGATTGCCACCGAGGGAAGTTTCTCGCTTGCCAACATCCGCATTGCCATCCAAATGGACGAACAACCGGGCGGTGTTGGGGGAAATAATGTTGCGGGCGGAAACATCGCGAGCGGACAGCCGGGTGTGAAGACCGTGCAGGCCGCGCAGGAACATGAGAGAGTAAACCAGCAGAAACCTTTCGTTCCGGAGCCGGTGCAGGAGGAAGCACCGAAAGGATTCTTCGGAAAACTTATGGGTAAATCATCCAAAAAAGAAAAAGAACCTGCAGTTGGTCTGGCAGGCTTGAAAAACGGAAATAAGGGAAAAGCATTCCAGGGCAACGGAGCGGCTGTGCCTAACGAAAACGGTCCTGCTGTTCAGGGACAGCCGGGCGGCAATATGGGACCGGCGGGTGTTAATGCGGGGCCTGTAAGCGGCAGACCTGCAGGCGGTAATATGGGCTATGCGGGCGGCAATGTGACGCCCGGCGGCAACGGCGCACCGATCGGCGGAAATGTAGGCCGGCCCGGTGACAACGGCGTGATAATCGGCGGAAGCGTAAATCTGCAGGGCGGCAATTCAGTCAGCTTCTTCGGAAACAATGGTCCCGGTAGATTTTGGCTGACTCGTGTTAAGAACAATGAGAGGATTTTGATAAACAAACCGCGTTTCGTAATCGGGCGTGAAGAGAATTGTGACTACTGTACAGGGCAGGAAAACCTCTCGGTCAGCAGAACCCATGCGACGATCCTGATGGATGCCAACGGTTGTCGGATTATGGATAATAATTCCGCTAACCACACAATAGTTGAAGGTGTACGAGTGATGCCCGGAACAGAGATTGCACTGAAGGACGGTGTGAGGATCCGGATTGCGAATGAGGAATTCATTTTCACTGAAATCACTGTATAAACGCGGAAACGAGGAACATTCAGGATGCAATTAACATACGCAATGCTAACCAATGTCGGAAGCCGTTCCGTAAATGAAGATTCCGCACGGGCACAGATTGTCGGGGACAAAGCCTGCTTTGTTGTCTGTGACGGTCTCGGCGGGCATGGAATGGGTGATATTGCTTCATCGTTGGTTGCCGATGTTTTTATGCAGAACTTTAACGAAACGATCGATGCAGGTACTTTTCTTGAGGACGTGTTTCCCGTTGCACAGGATGCTTTGATCGAGGAGCAGAAGCGATGCGGGGCCCAGAAAAAGATGAAGACAACCGCTGTTGTTCTGGTTGCCGACGAAAAATACGCGTACATCGGCCATGTCGGTGATTCGCGGGGGTATTATTTTCGGAGAGGCAGGTACAAGAGCCGGACAAAAGATCACAGCATTCCGCAGATGCTTGTGCTTTCCCGCGAGATCAAAGAGAGCGAGATACGCAATCACCCGGACAGGAATATCGTGCTCCGCGTAATGGGAGTCGAGTGGGAAGATCCCCAATATGAGTTGGAAAAGCCGATCCCGTTGAAAAATAAACAGGCATTTCTGCTGTGCTCGGACGGTTTCTGGGAACTGATCGAAGAGAAGCAAATGTGTCAGTTGTTGAAAAAGGCGAAAAATGTTCAGGAATGGCTTGATGGGATGAAAAACATCGTTATCAATAACGGTGTCGGACGTGAGATGGATAACTTTACGGCGGTAGCCGTGTGGTGTTCCAAGTAAGGAAAAAGATTATGCAGAGCGGACAGGATTACGAAAAACAAATAGGTGAGAACAATGAATTTTCCTGCGCGTTTCAGATGGTAATCGGTGATCGGAGCGAACAGCAGGACAACTTCGGCTATGTCCTTTATCCGAACGAAGGGCTTATTGTTATCTGCGATGGTATGGGTGGAATCAACGGCGGAAAGAGAGCAAGTGAAGCGGCTGTCAGCAGCATAATTGCGGAGTATACCGCTAACCGTCTGAATGATGATGTGAGTGGTTTTCTCACCGAAGCGGCAATCCATGCGAGTACGGTTGTTCACGATCTGAAAGACGAGACAGGAAAGTTGCTCGGTGCCGGGAGCACCATGGTTGCAATAGTGATCAAAAATCGGAAACTGTACTGGAACTCGGTAGGTGACAGCCGTGCATATCTGATGCGAGACGGACAGTATATTCAACTTACGACGGATCATACCTACCGAACGGTATTAAACGGGCAGTTGAAGGAGGGAATGATCGGGCAGGAGAAGTTCTCAAGAGAAAACAGCGGTCGGCAGGCGGAGGCTCTTTTGAGTTATCTCGGCTCCGTTCCTCTCGAACTGATTGATTTCAATGAGGAACCGATTGATCTGCAGAGTGGGGACCGGCTCATTCTTATGACCGATGGTTTGTACAAATATGTTGAGGAGAAGATTGTCAGCGGCATTTTGGAGAATTTCCATAGTTTGGAAGATTCGCTTCAGGCGCTGGAGATGCAGGCATCCAGAATCTCCCATAAGGAGGAACGACCCCGCGATAATATGACAGTTGCCATTATTCAGATGAAATAGATTAACAATTTACGGAAAACGGAGGGCTTTTTAGGTGGGCAAAGAGATTGTGAAAAAACTATGTATGAACCAACATTATTTTGACGGGGCCACGTATACGAACTGTCCGGTTTGCGGTGCGCCTGCAATGATGAATGCGGAGCCTGCGGACCCCAGACCGAATTTTGCTCAGAGTGTTGGTACACAGGACAAAAAGGAGAAGAAGAGCGGGTTGTTTGGCTGGCGCAAGAAACTCAAGGAAGATCAGCAATCAATGCCCGACAATCCTGTTGGACCGGGAGGATACAATCCTTCTGTGCAGCAGCATGCCGCGCCGCAGGGCAACCAGTGGAGTTCACCTACGGTACCGCTTGAATACGGCGAAATCAACGGGAATGTTTCGCCCGAACCGGTCAGGGATCCCAACGTGACAGTTCCGTTATTTGTCGATGCAAACAATGGCAATAACGGATCAGCGCCTTATCCGCAGGGAGTACAAAATGCTCCGAACGGAGCGGGGCCGCAATACGGTGCAATGCCTCAGGGAGTTCCGCAGGGAATTCCGCAGGGAATGCTGATTCCTCCGAATGGCGCAATGCCGCAAGGAGGGGCGGTTCCGCCGCACGGCACTGCTCCTCAGAGGATGCCTGGCCCTCAGAACGGTTCGTTGCCGCAGGGAATGCCGGTGTCTCCGAACGGAGCTTCCGTACAGCACGGTGCAGGAACTCCGCAGATAACGCCGCTTGTTCAAACACCTCCGATGCCACAGAATCCTTCTGCGGTTTCCGCAGGGGCATCAAACCGGATCGATCCCGGAAATACTGTCCCGACACCGGCGGTCGGAAGTGCGGGTGCTCCCGCAGCACAAAGTGAAAACTCCGGTATCACCGATGCCTCCGGCCAGGATTTGGAAGGTACGATCAAAAGGGCTGTCGCCAATAACGAAGAGAGAACAATAAGCTTCTTTACCACGAAGGTAACTCCGCAGCAGCCCAATGAGCAGACAGCTGAGCATGCGACTGAAGATGTTCCGGCAGCAGCTCCGCAGACCGGGATGCAGGATCCTGTTTGCGGTTGGATCGTATGTGTCGCCGGTATGCATTTCGGAGAGTTCTTCCCGATATGTGCCGGAAAGAACTCCATCGGAAGAAGTCCGTCGAACCGGATCGTTCTGTACAAGGATAAATCCGTATCTAGAGAGCGCCATGCCTCTATTGTATATGAACCTCAAAAACGTCACTTTTATCTCCAGCCGGGCAACGGTGACAACACCGGATTGACATACCTCAACGAAGAGTACATTGATTCATCGAAACAGTTGAAAGAATACGATGTGATCGGACTGAACACGACGTGCAAATTTGTCTTCGTACCTCTCTGCGGCGAATCATTTTCCTGGGAGGAATATCTTAGTAAGGAGACCTGAATACCATGAAATGGTGCTATTCCTGCTTTCGTCAGTATGATGATCAATTAGAAATGTGTCCCTATTGCGGCTATGTGGGAAGTCGTGAGTCCAAGAACGCGATTTTCCTTCCTCCGGGGACTCTTTTGGCCAATCGATATGTTATCGGCGAGGGAATCGGATCCGGTGGATTCGGTTTCGTTTACAAGGCATGGGATAGTAAACTGGAGACAGTAGTTGCTGTCAAGGAGTTTTTCTCCAGCCGTTTAATGAACCGCGCTCCGGGCACGAAGGAAGTAATCGTCGTTTCAAAGATGGAGGAGGAATACAAATACCGGAAAGAGCGTTTCCTTGCGGAAGCGCGCTATATGGCAAAATTCAGCTCCCATCCTAACATTATAAACGTGTTCGAGTTTTTCCAGGAGAACGGAACCGCATATATCGTTATGGAGTATATGAACGGGATCCGCCTGGATGAGTATCTCAAGCAGCACGACGGTAAGATTGACAGGGAATTTGCCCTGTATATCACCAATGAAGTCGGTAAAGCTCTGACTGCGATGCATAAGGAGAATATTATCCACAAGGATGTTGCACCGGATAATATTTTCATCTGTACGGGACATGAGACTAAGGTCAAGCTCTACGACTTCGGCGCAGCCAAGCTTGCAAATGCACAGGAGCAGGTAATCGATATCATCATGAAGGTCGGATACTCGCCGAAAGAGCAATATGTTCCCAACGGTAATATCGGACCGTGGACCGATGTATATGCCCTCGGTGCAACGCTTTACGTAATGCTCACGGGAATCAAGCCAACAGAATCAACCAACCGCGCACAGAATGATTCCGTAGTTCCGCCGATGGAGTATGATCCTTCCGTCAGCGAGAATCTCAGCAATGCAGTCATGAGAGCGATGGCAATCGATATTCCGCTCAGATACAAGAGTGTGCAGGAGTTTCTGAATGCCATCAACGGAGACCGGAAGGTGTTGTCGGTTCAGGCGGAGAAAAAACGCCGGAGCGTGAGACGGGTGTCCGGGATTATTATTGCTGCGCTTGTACTTGCTGTAGTGGGTGTACTTGTCGCGGGGCTGTTTAAAAACCGCAAGTCCGAGGATGAACTGAAAGCGGCAGAGATTACCGTGTGGTTCTGTGTGAAGGAAGGAACCTCCGAAGAGGAGGCCATGAAGACGGTAATTAGCGATTTTGAAAATAAATATCAGGGGGTCAAGATCGATTACAAGGCGATTCCCGAGGCAGAGTATGAAACAAAACTGGAAGACGCCGCAAAATCGGGCAATCTGCCGAATCTCTTTGAGAGTACGGGAGTTTCCGGGGATATTCTGAAGAAGGCAGAGAATCTTGATGAGGTCCTGAAGTCCGAACAGAGCAAAGAATGCCTGTTCCTGGATCAGTATGACAGTTATTATTCCGATAAGAAACAGATTCCGCTGGGAATTGAGATCCCTGTCGCATATGTGATCACTTCCGGAGCTGTGGACATCGAGTATGCAGATTCTTATTTTTCGAATCTTGAGCAGTTCGGAAGTCTCGAAAATGTTGCGTTCGACGGACGGTATGAGGAGATCCTCCGCAGGAATTTCGGATCGGAAGCATATGGTTCGGAGAAAGATTTTCTGAACAGCGAGAGTAACACCAAGGCAGTGCTGATCTCCAGCTCTATGGCGGTCAACGATGTCCGTGCATTGCCGTACGCGAAAAAGTATGTCTACTATAACGCGGACGAGGTTATCTGCAAATTCACATATGAATGGAGCGTCGGCGGAGGGTCCAAAGCACAGATTGCAGCGGCCGAGAAATTGCTGTCCTGGATGCTCGGCAACGTGTACCAGCAGAATTTGATGGTGAATACCGGGGGAACCAATCAGGTGCCGGAAATACCGATCAATAAAGAGTGTTTTGAAACGAAGATCAAGTATCTTTCGAATCTTTCGCCAATCGGGGGAATTTATAGCAAATTTGTTTTCAAAGGTCGGTAATCAAATGCCGACCTTTCCCCGCTTTAGAAAGGACACCGGCCGGTTTTGCGATTGTATGGTGCAGGCAGGTGTATGCTTTACGGGGTGGCGTAGTTTATGTGGGTTTAAGTCTTGAAAATAAGGCTTATCAGCAGGAAAGACTGTGAGGGGTGGCGCAATGAGTAAGCGGTGTCTCGGTTGCATGGAAACGTACGATGACGGCCTGGCTGTATGTCCGTATTGCGGGTATATCGAGGGGACGTCTGCAGATGAAGTAATTCACATGGTTCCCGGAACGGTTCTTCGGGATCGCTATATCATCGGCCGTGTCCTCGGATACGGCGGATTCGGTGTGACGTACATCGGCTGGGATGCCCGTCTTGAGCACAAGGTCGCCATCAAGGAGTATCTTCCCGGCGAGTTTTCCACCCGTGCGCCCGGCCAGACGCAGATCACGGTGTTCAACGGCGTCCGCAGCGAGCAGTTCCTGGAGGGCATGAAGAAGTTCGTCGAGGAAGCGAAACGCCTTGCGAAGTTCCAGGGCGAGGACGGCATCGTGCGCGTGTTCGACAGCTTCGAGGAGAACGGGACAGCGTACATCATCATGGAGTACCTGGACGGGGAGACCCTGACTGCCTACCTGAAACGGGAGAAGACGGTCCCGGAGGATGTGGCGGTGCAGATGCTGACGCCGGTGATGAAGTCGCTGCAGGTGGTGCATGCGGAGGGACTGCTGCACCGGGATATCGCGCCGGACAACATCTTTCTGACAAAGACCGGGGAAGTGAAACTGATCGATTTCGGTGCTTCCCGGTATGCGACGACCTCGCACAGCCGGAGCCTCACGGTCATCATCAAGCCGGGGTATTCACCGGAGGAACAGTACCGGAGCAACGGCGACCAGGGACCGCACACGGATGTGTATGCATTAGCGGCCACGATGTACCGGATGATCACGGGAAAGACGCCGCCGGATGCGTTCGAGCGGCGGGCGAAGTATGAGAACGAGAACAAGGATATCCTGGTGGAGCCGCATAAGATCGTGAAGGGGATCTCGGCGAACCGTGAGAACGCCATCTTGAATGCCCTGAACGTGCGGATCGAGGACCGTACGCCGACAGTGGAGCAGTTCATGGAGGAACTGGAAGCGGACCCGCCGGTGAAGCGTCGGTACGGCAAGATCCGGAAACTGGACTTCTATACGTGGCCGTTGTGGCTGAAGATCGCGCTGCCGGCAGTCCTGACAGCGCTGCTGGTGTTCGGCATCCTTCTGCTGACGGGAGTGATCAGTTTCTCCCGGTATACGACGAAGGTGGTCGTGCCGGAGAACATCGCGATCGTTCCGGATGTGGAGGGTTTCCAGCGGGAGGAAGCGGTCGTGCGGCTGGAGGAGAGCAGCCTGATCGGTACCATCGGAGGGAGCGTGCGGTCGAAGTATGTGTCGGGCGGAAGCATTGTCCGCCAGACCCCGGTCGGCGGAGCCTTCCTGGAGAAGAACCAGAGGGTGCAGCTGACCATCAGCACGGGCGTCGGCGCAGTGGCACCGATGGACGGAATCTCCATCATCCCGCCGTTGGTGGGACTGACGAAGGAGGAGGCACTGGAGCAGCTGCAGATCGCCGGTCTGGGAACACCGGAGATCGCGGAGATCTATG
>CAMKRZ010000025.1 GCA_946415315.1 uncultured Lachnoclostridium sp.
GCATGATTGCTGAAAGCTCAGCACTTAACCCTTGGTTTTCCAATGCCTGAATTCTATTTTTCTATCCGGCCCTTGCGATATCTTCCGAACAGAATCCCGTCATCAACATACTTGTCAGCCTGCGACACCCACATGGGAAACTTTCCGGTTGCCAACGCTGTCTGCCCGTTAAGCATTCCTGTGTGAAATGAGATGTGTCGGAATTGACGCAGGATCAGCTCCATCCTGGTTCGCTCACACCCATTTGGGCACTCATACAGCATCTCATCCGTTAGCAAATCAATATAATCATATGTCTTCTGTTCAATGAAGTCGAGATATTCCAGCAGTTGCTCATCTGACAAGACAACCGATGTAGCATTGTCAGGATTATCCATGCCTTCCTCATGAAACGCGGGCTCGTCATATTCGGCAGGGTTAATAAACCATTTGTCTGCTGAGTGAAGTGCATGGTAAACCCATCTCCAACATGGCGCCCCGCAGATTAGGGCATCTCTGTCATATGTCTGAATTGAGGTTCTGATATTCAGAAAATTCGGTTTTACCGTCTCCTTGATTATCTTACATAATTCGTTCATTGCAGTCCTTCCCCACAGTTTTTCTGTTTCCAATATTCATCCCGCAATGCCGATAAATGATTAACAATATCGGCATTCCACGGAATCATCTTCGGTAATTTCTCGCAGGGAAACAGTTCGCATAATCCGCAGAACTGCACCCCATGGTTTCTTGCACACGCATGAATCTTACATCTGCCCGATTCCGCCCACTCTGGAACGCGTCCGTCGGCCTCGATACATCCCGGGCATGAACCATCAAGTTTTTTAGAACAGCTTACGCAGCATTCGCCACAGGCCGTAATCGTTGAAAAGTCAACCATATGTCCCCCTGTTGACCGTTATACTGAAATATATTGCGAGATAATCGCCCAACATACCAAAAACTTTTTTATTGGCATTCTTAAGTCTCCGCGCTTCATTACTTCGCATTTTTCATTTTTTCTTATTTTTGCGAAATACAAAGCCATCTTGCAATGTCAATTATCCTAATTCCTTCATACTGACTTTCTTCGTGTTTTGTTCTGGCTATTAACAGCTTAGGATATGCGTCTTTAATGCTTGCATTATCTCGGGTTATTCAACTCTGTTATGATCGGCTCAATATACGAAATATCAGTCCAATCCCCTTTCTCATCATCGCGGACCTCCATAAGACCTTTTTCCCACGGCTCATAGTCCTCGGGGTTCTTTTTCGCGACAGCTTTCCTCAGGAGTTTGCAGAGCATCCTGTCCTTAAAGCTCATTTCCTGCAGTGCAAATGTCCCACGACAATAATAACATGGAATCCCCTCGAGGTCACCCTTAAAAATCTGCTGCATCCCCGCGTCAAATGTTTTCTGATCATACGGCGAGGCACCGCAGCAAAAAACGATGATCCTCTTACCCGCAAGCTTGCTGATGTTTTTCTTTAGGAAGGACAGTCCTGCGATACTGGTGGCGTAGACTCCGCCGCCGAGAATAATCGTGTCGTATTCCGCCAGTTTCTTCACATCCGCCTCGTCGGTTTTGATGCAGACGAAGCCTGTGCGCTCCGCAATCCATTCGGCGTATTTCTTCGAGGCGCCGTATTTGGATTTATATAAGATAATGCCGTTCATTTTCCTATTCATAACTGTCTCCTACTGCTCCAATCCGTGCAGATTTTTTTCAATGTTTGTGATGGTTTGAATCGTTGTAATGATATCTTCCTCGGGGATTTCTTCGAACATCCTCCCCATAATGAGTCTGCTCATCTCATCATTTTTCCCGCAAAACTCCATGCATCGCTCAGTAAGCAGGATACGCTGCTTTCGCTTATCTGCCGTATCCTCCCCGAACCGGATGAAATCCTTTTTTTCCAGTTTCAAAAGAATCTGTTTCACATTCTGATGAGAGCTCCCGAGAATATCGGACAGTTCCTTGATCGTCGGCGCTTCTTTACACATATTGATGCAAATAACGGCGAAGAACTGTTTCCAGCTGATCTCCTTCATCACATTATCCGCAAATGCCTGGAATCGGTTTTCAAATGCACTCAAAAGACCGAGCAGGTAATAGTTGGACGGAATTCCCGAAAAATCAACCTTTCCGTTCTGAACAACTTCCTCAATGTTCATATAACACCTCACAAATATAGGCAACATATTACCTTTTGACAAATGGTAACATATTACCTTCTCTCCGTCAAGAGTTTTTATCCAAAAAAGGGGCTGTTAAAAAAGTCCTGAAATAGAGTTTCATTAAAACTTCATAACAAACAAACAAAAAAGGCAAACACCCCGCTTCTGCTAAGCATTTGCCTTACCTGATTTCCCGGTATGCGCTATTTTGTCTTTCCGTCTTCAATGAACACGAATCGGTGGCAGATAGTTGTTAACAACGATAATCTCGTAGTTGTCATACTCCCCGATATCCGATACGTCTGCCATGACATCCGGCTGGTCAGTGGCCCCTGTCTCTCCGGATCCCCTGGCTACGCCGATGATCTCACCCTGTTTGTAAAATATCGCACGCAGACCGTATGAGGCATATTTCCCCTCAGGGTCCGCCAACCTTGTATCCACTTCGATCGTTTTTACTTTACCCGTGCTGTCATCCTTGATAACGCGGGAACCGGTGACCTCCACGACGGGATTCGTATTGTGTTCCGTTGATATACTGTAATTGTCAATCTCCAGAGAACATTCCGCCGGATCAGTAATGTTCCCTACCCCAAACATCTCCTTGCAGGACATCCACCCGACATAGACTCCGGTGGAACCCGCCGGGATAGAATTCAGCGTAACCTCGATTCCTTTTGGATATCCCTCCCATCGCAATGTCGCATACGCCCAGTCGATATGGAACGAATTGGGATTGGTGATCCGGATGCAGAGGAACGAGTCGTAGTACCCGTCTTTCGCCGCTCCGACGATGCTGTAACAATGTAGCTCGCCGATCTCCAGGGGCTTTTGAGACAAGGAAAGCTGATACGCCTGATCGAGGGCTTTCGACATCTTCACGATATGAGGATGTTCCGCTTCCGTTCCCCGGACGTATTTTACCTCCCCGCCGAGGATGAACCCCCGTTGATAAATCCGGCCTCTCTTGAATTCAAACTCGTATCCGTCACCGTCATAAAGCCCGTTTACCGAGTTCTGGGATCCGGTCCGTTCAAGATCAAAGTTTCCCCCTCCAGGAAATCTTGTTAAAGGTTCCCTCCGGAACCGTGTCCATCACCATAGCGCGATACCTGTCCATGCCTCTCGCATCGCTTTCATCCTTCCTCTCATACCTCATGAGGTCCATACGGCCGTCATGAATATATAAGACGTAATGTTGCCCGCTATCGAGCTCGCATGTCCATATCCCGTTCAGGTCGTCAATGGTGTACTCCCGGGTATTCATGTAAATCTCTACCCGGCCACCGCCCCAACCGTCAACAGCAGCACCAGTGCAAAAACAATTAACCCCTTCTTCATCCGTGTCCCCCTTTCTCCTACTTTCGGCAGACAAACACCAACATCCCGTTGCCATAGGGATCGTCCTCCGCTCCGAATTCCTCCTTCACGAAAGTGTATCCGCCCTTCTCGAGCACCCTGGCGGATGCTCCGTTCCCATGGACAACACGCCCGTAACTTGCTGTCGCGTTGAACCTGTCGAATGCGAATTCCGTCATCGCCTTGAGCGCTTCGGTGGCCAGACCCCTGCCGCTATACCGGTCGCAGATCTGGTACCCGATTTCCACGGCGTCCGGCTCGCCTTCCACCTCACTCACGCCCGTGTCGCCGATCAGCTCACCGGTCTCCTTGAGCTGGATCGCAAGGACAAACGGCAGATGTTCGCCGTCAACACAGTCGCGGAAAAACTGTATTGCTTCTTTTGCTTCATTCAGATCCGCATAGCATTCATTCGGAAACCACTGCTTCACCTTTTCTTCCGCATGGTTTGCATATAACTGTTCCGCATCTTCCGGCTCCAGTTCCCGGACCAGAAGATGTTCTGTCTCAAAAAAGACGTTCATTCGAAACCTCCGTCTTTGTTCGACTTTTCTCCCTGTAATGGTTCCGTTCATGTCATAATCCATTCTATCATACTTCCGGGGTAAATGTTTTTCTCATTTTTCAGTCAGATTCCCCAGATGTGTTCGAAGCATGATGATTATCTTCGCGGTTCCTTCCGGAAGATGCGCCTGAATCCTGTCGATATCCTGGAATATATTGCGATATAATTGACGAGTGGTCTTTCTAAAACACATGAATACCCTGTCAAATTATAGTTCACATACCATTTTTACTTTTATTGGTCTTTTCGTCAAAAACTCTGCATTTTCATACATAACGGTTCTTGGATGTTGATAAACATCAATACCAACTGTAATAGGTTCATCTATTACATATAGGTATCCCTTTTCTGTTCCATTATGAAAAATTTTCCCGTTGTCATCACAACTCAATCGGTCTGGTTGATGAGAAAACGCCTCGGCAAGTTCTTTCCACTGAGTAATAGTACTGCCTTCTCTCAATTCTGAAAACACCATGTTCGAGCCATGATACCATATTCCATTAGGATCAATCTTTAGTTCCATTTGTTCAAGTCTCCCTTTTCTTGTCAGTTATGATAAACCGAAATATATCTCCGACCGATTATTACGTTTCTAACTCTGCCAACAATTGCTCGAACAATTCATTGAAAAACGTTGTGATTCGATCCAAGTTGGACCTTAACTCTGTCTCAATCCGGGTGCCTTCTGATAGCGCCGCCTCGTACTGCTCCTTCGTTATCATTTTCCCCGAAAACGCTTCTTCCAACTCGTCGCGGTCAAGTTCATACACTTTGTCCCCGCACACAACATAATCAAGATACATATCCACAAAAAAGGGATTATCACAGGAAGTATGATTCCCATCCGTCACGTCGATGTATATCTGGACAAGTCTTTTCCGTGGATCAAGCATTACCGTATACCAGGCATGTGATCCGTCAAATGCAAGCTGTAACCAATAATACCCGACATCCGCGAGAACAATCTCCCGATTATCATAAGTTCTCTTCAGTGCGCCGTTGATCTCAAGGATCTTCAGCAACGATACCTTACCCCGACACTCGCCGCAAGTGTAATCACGAATGATCTGTTTCTTCGAAGTCACACGAGTCCAGGTGCTGCGAAGCATATCTTTTTTTGACATCTACAATCCCCCTAAACAGCTGGCCCGACATTCCGGGATTTGTCACGCTGTCCCATATTCAAATCCATCCGGGATCCGGATATATGCGCGGATATGCCCGTCGATAGGGCGTTCAATAATTCCCGATCTGTTGTCGATATTCCCTTCTGCGGTGAGGATAGTATTTTCGCGCGTTTCAATGACAACCCCGATATGATCGTGTTCCCGGTTTTCAAAAACCCGATCATAAAGTACAATGTCACCTGTTTCCGGCACAAAGCCTTCTCCGCCTTTATGATACGCAATCCGTGGATCACCTGTTGCAAATTCTTCCCACGCGATACAGCCCGCCAGATGACAGGTTTTGCATTCATTCGGACGAATCGGGATCTCAAAGCCTGCTTCCCTGCAGCAATAATACACGAATGCCGCGCACCACAGCCTGTCGGCTTCTTCAAGAGTCCAATTGGGAAACGGTTGAACAATCAGTTCCAGATTTGATACTTTTCCTTCTTCAAACCCATGGAAAGGAATCTGCGCCATAGCCTTCGCGACGTTCGCCAGCTGTTGTCTTGTTGCCTTTTTCATAAAGCCCCCATAAATCCGATCTGATGATATCCCAAATTTTTGCGATATAATCTTCTTAGTTCTAAAGATCTTAGTTCATTTTATTCCTGATCATCCATACAAAGATATTACGCTCTTTTCATTACCATTCTGACTATTGTAACCGGTGTGCCGAGAGTCCATTCCTTTTTGCAGCCGTCAAACTCAAAACCGTATTTGTGATAAAAGTTTATGGCCCTCTCATTCTTTTCGAATACCCACACAAAAAATGTATTGTATTCGCTAAGCCTTGAAATTGCTTCATTCATCAATCTGTATCCTACTTTCCGGCCGTAATACTCCGAAAGGACATAGATCGCATCAACTTCTCCAGCGTCCGGCAGGTCTTCATCTCTCGACGGACTATATACTGCAAATCCTATAACTTTATCTTTATCCTTAGCTACAATAGTATTTTCCGGGAAATTCCTGGCACGTGCTGTTGTAGCCTCTATGGTCATCGTATCAAGATATCTGTCACATACAATGCCTCTGTAAGATTCCTTCCATGCAGTACAGTGAACATATCCCCTCCCGCACAATTCCTCATCGGTTTCAGCTGATTTTATGATTATTGAATCATTTATTTTTTCCATGAAATTATTACTCCCCATTCAAAAAACACAATCTGTCATCGTCTATAAAACTTTTGTTTTTACTTAACAATCCCGGAATCTAATTAATCATAAACACGATTCTTCTCTGGCCGCCATCGTGACATACGGTTGTCCCGCCCATCGCCTCATAGAAAGCAATTGCATTTTCATTTTGCTCATTTACCGACAGAACAAACCGGTCGAAGCCTTTTCTACGGACTTCATCCTTCGCAATTTCCAGGAATTGCCGCCCGATTCCCATGCGTTGAAAGTCTTTTCTAATGTACAGAAGCGCCACTTCCTGATTATACTCATTATAGAGTTTATAGGGTTTTCCGACCGTCATTAGCCCGATCGGTTTCCCGTTGTTTTCAGCCAGATAGAGTTCTATATCCGGTCTCTCGACAAAGGACCGGAAAATGCCCTCATTCTTGTCCACATCATAGCCATCCAGTTTTTCCTGCGGATAAATCCCGCTGTATGTGGTACTCCATACATCACGCTTCAATTCGGAAAGAGCTCGGCAATCCTCGACCGTCGCCTTCCTAAAAATGACATCTTTCATTCTCACTTTTTCCTATACTAAACAGACTTCTAAACGGACCTGACCTGGCATCATAAAAAAGATACAAAAAAATAAATCCCCCTAGACAGCTAGCCCGCAATGCCGAAAGATTGCAACTAAACACTTTCATTTATTTTGCTCGGAGAACATATCCCCGGAGTTTCAATTCTTTACCGGAATCTGTTACAACCTCCCCCAGCTGCTGTTCGGCAATACCGTAATCGTCTGCAAGTCTGTTAAGTAGCTTCATGCTTCCTTCATTACGGATATCTGCCTCATAATAAAACTCATTCTTTTCAAACTTCTCACGAGCCAAGTCTATCAACTTATTAAGGGCTTCAAAAGCATATCCCTTTCTCTGTTCGGATTCAATAATCCATACACCTATCTCAGGGATATCATCGGAAAGACCATGCATTTCAACACTGCCGACAAATCTGTCATCATTAGTAAGAATCGCATAGATTAAGG
This sequence comes from uncultured Lachnoclostridium sp., assembly GCA_946415315.1. Taxonomy (GTDB): domain Bacteria; phylum Bacillota; class Clostridia; order Lachnospirales; family Lachnospiraceae; genus ISDg. The sequence continues at coordinate 7,424 of CAMKRZ010000025.1, forward strand.
TGTCACCTTTTTCCATTTCCTTTAAAAACTCAAGGAGTAGTTCCCTCGCATCGTCAACCGTCCCAAAAGGATCGGGCCACTGATACTTCGTTATCTCCGTGTTGAACCCCCAATAATAGTCTTTCAGGAATCTCATCTCAAAAGGAACAATTTTAATCTTCTCTTTTGCCACATATACCTCCGATAGAATTCTTTGCCACGGCCGGCAACTAGTCCGACTTTCTCTCTGGTTCACCTTCAGTGAAATTATTGTTAACATGACGAGTAATTACGAACCAGTCTACCTGGAACAGTTCTGTCATTTGCGCCTGCGTCAGAGTTTTATCTCCTCCGGAAATGCCTCGTTCCGCATAATCCCCCACATCTTGTCGATGTAGGCGAGCGTGTAGAAATTCTCGTAGTAGTGATAGTAAAATGCACCCTTAAGCGTCATACTGTACACGCCGTCCCGCACCTCGACAAACCCGAGCAGCTTGGCGAGCCACAGCTCGAAGCCGTACATTTTCCGAAGCGGTACGCCGAAGAACCGCTCGAACGCCGCAGGGTCCACCTTCGTACTGTACGCGGTCCAGAAGAGGTAGTACACCATCCGCTGCCGCCGTGTGAACCTCGTCGTGAGCGACGTCGGAAGCTTCTGCTGTGCGATCCTTTCGCAGTACGCGTCCACGGAAAATGTGTTGATCTTGAACTGTTCCTTCAACAGCGTCGTTGCCGAGCAGCCGAAGCCGAGAAAGTTGTCCCGCGTCATCGAGGAGTACCGCGCGTTCGCCTCGCTCGAGAATGTCCAGATCGTGCTGCGGTTGTAGCCCTTCGCCGCGCAGTACTTCGTGATCCGGTCGAGAAGCGCCCGCTTCTGCTTCTTCGGCATCGTCTTCACGGTGCTCTTCGTGAAAGTGAAGTCAATGAACGGATAGATCGCGACGTGGTTGGCGCCGATGCGGAAGGCCTCGTCGATATCCGCCCTGAGATCCTCGAACGTCTGCCCCGGGAGCGCAAAGATAAAGTCCATGGAAACCGTCTCGAACCCGACCTCGGCAAGCGCCTCGCGCAACGCCTCCGGGTCGACCGCCGCGCGCCCCAGGATGCTTTGGTATCGCCCGGAAAATGACTGGATCCCGATGCTGATCTTCGTGACGCCGGCAGCCTTCATTTTCCGCAGTATCGCAGGCTTTACGTTGTCCGGATGCAACTCCAGGCCAATCCCCTCGGTGATCGTAAAATGTTCGTTGATCGCGTCGATGATCTCCCCGAGCCGGTCTGCAGCCAGCGCGGGTGTACCGCCACCGAAATACAGGCTTGTTACCGTCTTCTTCCCGGGATACTGCCCTCCGACCATACGGATTTCCTTAAGAAGCGCGTCGATGTAGCGGTTGCACGTCGCGCGGTCGTACTGCACCTTGCAGTAAGGGCAGAAGTTGCATATGCTCCCGCAGAACGGGATGTGCACGTACAGTCCGAGGCTCTCGCACTCGCCGTACGGCAATACTTCGTCGTACTCACTCCGGAACCGGAAGGACCGGAACGACCGGGTGAGCCACGTTCTCGTCATGTGTGTAATGATGCTCATATCGTCTCCTTATACGTACTTAAGATACGTTCTGAGCATCTCAAATATAACCTTCGGATTGCCACGGAACAACAGCGTGTACTCCGCTACGAAGAAGTAACCGCACTCCTCGCAGAGTCCCGGCACGTCGATGCAGCGGCCGCACACGGAAACTTTGCCGTTCTCGATGACGACGCACTGGTGGCACGGTGTCGGAAAAATGTTCTCGATCAGGTACGGGAACGCGCTCTTAAGGTTGAACACCGGCGCCTTCTCCTTCATCATCTTTTTGATGACCTCGCAGCACTCCCGCTTCTCGTCCTTCGAGAGCGCAAGCTCCCGCGTGTCGGGGTACGGCGTATGGAAATTGAATGAGACGGCGCGCACATTGGCCGTGTCGCGGGCAAGCCGGCACACTTCCGCGATCGCGTCCTTGTTGATCTGATTGATCGCCATGTAGAAACAGATGTTGTCCGAGGTGGCATTGCGAATATTCTCCATGATCGTGTCGAACGTGTCGCCGCGCACCGCATTGTGGCGCTCGCGATCGCCGTCCAGACTCAGCAGGATCAGATCCGCCTCCGGCAGATCGATCGGGAATGTGCCGTTGGTCACGACATTGACGATCAGGAAACCCATCTGCTTCGCCTCTCGCACAAGATTGCGGATTGACTTATCCCCGTCCCTCCACAGGAAGGTCTCGCCACCGCAGAAGAACAGGATCCGCACTCCCATATCGTAGAGCTGCTTCATTTCCCCCTGTATCTGGCTGTACGGATGCATGACCGCCGTGATGTTATTGACCGAGCAATGCTTGCATTTCAGGTTGCAACGGTCCGTGACGATAACAGTTCCGAGGATCGGATCCTTCTTCCGGAACAGGATCGTCTTGATCCCGAAGCCTGCGAAGCACAGGAAAGATGTGACTTTCATTGTAATTTATCCCCCACAAATGAATAGCTAAAACAGATCCCGCATGCTGTCCAGGTATATTTCCTCTCTCACCTTCAGCCGGTGTTCCGGCCAGGTCATTTAGTGCAGCAGAATCTCGAGAACCATTGCGCTTCCCAGACTGCGGCCCTCGATCTTATAGTGTTCAAAACCCATCGGCAGATACATATCCGCGATCTCGCCCGGCCCGATATACCGTAATATTACCTCATAGTCTTCTTTCCTCAGAAAACAATTCCTTCCGCATTGGTGACTTGTGCATCAATCTGAATGGGCTGCCCGCCGCCGTAGCTGATGGAGATATCTCCCTTTGTCGCTTTACGGCGCGTTCCTTCCCCGATCTGCTCGATGAAAAACCCTTTCTCCTGCAAGGTTTTATCAAACTCCTCCACCGGCGAATCGATATTATGCCCGAACACCGACACCTTCGGGTCCATTATCCGAATCTCGGTCACTGCCTGCTCTTCGCTGGAATAATCCGGATATGCGGTGACAATGTATGAAACATACACCTCGGGCCGGGTTGCCATTCCGCCCTCTTCCGAAGCAGAAACCGCTTTGTATTCTTTCCCGAGAAATTCTCTCGCACCGAACCATCCGTAGATTTCGTCATGACCCTCGAAGTCGGATTCTTCAACCTTCTGCGCAATCTCAAACTCCAAGCCTACGGTTTCAAGCACCGGTCCCTTCTTAACAGACTCGGTACTTTCCGCTACTGTCGGCGTGAGATCGTCGTAACGATCGGGCGGAGAGGCGTAATGTTTTCCGCACGCGCTGAAACTGACTGACGCGACAAATGACGCACCGAGAATAAACGTCCTTTTCATTCCTTTTTTCATGAAGCATTCCTCCCATTCATAGTTTCTCTACCAGTCTCTGCGAAAGCAGACACGCTGCCTGTCAAGCGAGTAATCCCAGGTATGCGCCGAACCGCCCTTGCAAAATGGTTCATCCGGGCAATTGGTACACTCTTCACAACGTGTTGAAAGAGGCGTGCGGAAAATTTGAAACCGATTTTTCCATACTTCCGTAAAGTCATCCTTCAGCACATTTCCCTGAATCGTTTCCGGTCTGCGTTCAATATCCAGGCAAGCACCGATATCGCCGTTGGCCATAATGCTCGCCGTCCTCATTCCGGTATCGCACAGGAAATACCAATCCCTGACTTCCCGCTCGTAGTCGTAACCCAACCAGTGGCCGCACGCATAAGTTACCGGATAGCCTTCTTCCCGCTTGTCACGAATATACTGAAGAAGTCTCAACTGTTCCTTTTTGCTCAATAACAGTTCCGGATGGTCCAGTGCCCTTCCGATTGGCTCCATTCCGACCACCCGCCAGGAATCAACATCAATCTCACATAACAACTGAAACACTTCATCGAGCTGTGCTATATTCTTAGGCGTCACAACAGTCGTCGCCTGAACCTCAAGAAAGCCCTGTTCCATCAGATTGCGAAGCGCTTCCACGGCTTTCTCGAATGCGCCTCCGGTCCTTCGGAACCAGTCATGATACTCTTTCGTTCCGTCCAGGCTTACCGAAATTGTCGCCATCCCAGCTTCCTTCAGTTTTCGTGCCACATCTTTTGAAATCAAAGTGCCGTTGCTTGTCATCCCCCAGGAAAATCCAAGCTGTTTTGCGTGATTCACGATTTCAAAGAAGTCCTTGCGAAGAAGCGGTTCCCCTCCGGTAATGTTGAGCATCGGAAGACTTCCCGCAAAATCCTTCGCGACTTTATCAAGGATTCCGATAAACACCTCCGTTGGAAGTTCCTCACCGAGCGCTTCCCCGCAACGGCTACCGCAATGAATACAGTTTTCATTGCACCGAAGCGTCAGCTCAAAGAACAGAAAGCGCAGCTTGTGATTCTTCCTTATCTCCTCGCGAAGAAGGGCAGTTTCTTTCATCTGCGCTGTCTTTTCGCGATAAATCAATTCCTTCTCATCCAATTCTCCCATTCTCCATAAGCCCCATCAAATGTGATTTGTTTTCTATAACTTTCATTGCTCGAAAAACCAAAAGTTATCTGTCAAGGCTCTTATTCCCTTTCGAGCCTTACTGTGACTTCTCCACACATTGTAACATATCGGAGGACGCTTGCACAGCATTTTCTCGTCACAACTATGGAACGGCTCTGCCGTAATGCCTCTGCAAGCCGCTGCAGGCACTCAAATTCCTGTTTGCTGTAGTCGTCGGCAAAACTCTCCACGCTAAAGCATTCCGGTGCTTCTACGGCCTCCAAAACGACTTTCTCAAACATCCGCGTCTTCTTGTCCTGCCCGTTAAGAGAATAGCGGTAACGTATGTCCTTCCCCACAAAAATGCCATGCGATAGAACGCAGATCTCCCTGCATCCGCTCCCCGGACGGCAGCACGCCTTTCCACATGTAATCGGACTCGTCATAGTAGATGTCGGGATGCTTCTTCTCCCCGATTGGGAACAGGGACTCATATAAAAGCCCCGAGTTCCGCAGGTGCATATACTTGCGAACCATACGCGCATCCTTGGTAACCTCTCCATAGAAGGATAAATAGAGAACCTTCTCGTTGTGATCCATATCATTGCTCCTTAGATTGTACTACAACAACATCAAAGACGAAGTAATTTCTTACTACAAAATATAAATCATCGAGTTTGACATTTTTTGATTGTTTGACATTTTTTTGACATACAAAAACGGGAAGCCGCATAAAAAATAAGGGCTTACCCGTTGTTTTTTTATTATTCGAACTCGATCGTTCCCGGCGGCTTGCTCGTCAGATCATAGAATACGCGGTTGACGCCGCGGACCTCCTTGATAATGCGGTTCATGACAATGTCGAGAACCTCGTAAGGTATGTGTGCGGAGTCCGCGGTCATGAAGTCCGTCGTGCGGACAGCGCGGAGCGCGACCGCGTAATCATAGGTGCGCTCGTCTCCCATAACGCCGACGGAGCGGACATTCGTGAGCGCCGCATAGTACTGGTCGGGCTTCCACGAAGCAACCTCGCCGGTCACCTTCTTATACTCGTCAAGCGCCTTGCCGACCTCTTCGCGGAAAATGTAGTCCGCGTCCTGTACGATGCGGATCTTATCCTCGGTGATGTCGCCGATGATGCGGATTCCAAGGCCCGGGCCGGGGAACGGCTGGCGCATCACAAGCTTCTCGGGAATGCCGAGCTCAAGGCCGGCCTTGCGGACCTCGTCCTTGAACAGATAGCGGAGCGGCTCCACGATCTCCTTGAATTTTACATAGGACGGCAGACCGCCTACGTTATGATGCGATTTGATGACGGCCGACTCGCCGCCGAGGCCGGACTCCACAACGTCCGGGTAGATAGTTCCCTGTGCGAGGAAATCAACCTCGCCGATCTTGTTCGCCTCTTCCTCGAAGACGCGGATGAACTCCTCGCCGATGATCTTTCTCTTCGTCTCGGGATCGGTCACGCCCGCCAGTTTCACGTAGAAGCGGTGCTGCGCGTTCACGCGCACAAAATTCAGATCGAAGATTCCGTTCTCACCGAAGACTGCCTCAACCTCATCGCCCTCGTTCTTGCGGAGCAAGCCGTGGTCAACGAAGACGCACGTAAGCTGCTTGCCGATCGCGCGGGCAAGAAGTCCCGCTGCCACCGACGAATCGACACCGCCTGAGAGCCCCAAAAGCACGCGGCCGTTGCCGACCTTCTCGCGGATCTCGCGGATCGCTGTCTCGACGAAGGCGTCCATTTTCCAGGAACCATCGCAGCCGCAGATGCCGCGAACGAAGTTGTAGATCATCTTCGTTCCCTCGGGCGTGTGAAGCACTTCGGGGTGGAACTGAATGCCGTAAAGTTTTCTCTCTGCGCACTCGCAGGCTGCCACCGGGCAGTCCTTCGTTTTTCCGATGGAAACAAAGTCCGGTGCCATTCTACTAATGTAGTCGAAGTGGCTCATCCAGCATACTGTCTGCTCGGAAACACCATCGAAAAGGGGGGATGCCGTGTTGACCGCAACCTCAGTACGTCCGTACTCCTGCACCGTCGCGCGCTCAACTTTGCCGCCGAGCACCTGGTTCATCAGCTGCGCCCCGTAGCATAGTCCGAGCACCGGGATTCCGAGCTCGAACAGCTCTTTCCGGTACGTCGGAGCTCCGGGAGCGTAACAGCTGTTCGGTCCGCCCGTCAGAATGATGCCCTTGAGGTTCATCGCCTTGATGGTCTCAAGGTCGGTACGGTACGAAGCGATCTCGCAGTAGACGTTGCACTCGCGCACGCGTCTAGCGACCAGCTGGTTGTACTGTCCGCCAAAATCCAGAACAAGAATTTTGTCCATAGGTTTGTATCCTTTCACTACTGACTTCGTGAACCGACATTCGCAAAAAAGCCGCCCTCTTGCCTCGGTTCACCGCAGTAACTCATTTTAGACGTTAATCTGAGCCGTAATACCAAGGCAATCCTTATTCGCCTCGAGGATTGGCTTCACCACGTTCGCGAGGAACGCCTCGGTCTGCTCCACGGAACGGCCGACATAGTTGGCCGGGACCATGTACTCCTCGAGTTCCTCAAGCGTTACGTTGAAGGCGTCGGAATCTGCGATCAGCTCAAGCAGATTGTTCTCAAGACCCTTCTGCTTGACGGTCGCACCGGCCTCCATCGAGAGCTTGCGGATCTCCTCATGCAGCTCCTGGCGGTTGCCGCCCTGCTTCACTGCGTCCATCATGATATTTTCCGTAGCCATGAAGGGAAGCTCGCTGCGAAGGCGCTTCTCGATAACCTTCTCATTCACAACAAGACCGTCCGAAACGTTGAGGCACAGGTCAAGGATGCCGTCGATCGCAAGGAAGCCCTCGGAGATCGCCACTCGCTTGTTCGCGGAGTCGTCGAGCGTACGCTCAAACCACTGCGTCGCGGAGGTGATGGCCGGGTTGAGGGCGTCGATGATCACGTAGCGGGACAGCGACGCGATACGCTCGGAGCGCATCGGGTTTCTCTTGTATGCCATTGCCGAGGAACCGATCTGGTTCTTCTCGAACGGCTCCTCCACTTCCTTCAGGTGCTGAAGGAGGCGGATGTCATTGCTCATCTTGTGAGCCGAGGCGGCGATGCCCGCGACAACGTTCATCACGCGCGTGTCAACCTTGCGGGAGTAGGTCTGGCCGGAAACCGGATAGCAACCCTCGAAGCCCATTTTCGCAGCGATCATCGGATCGAGGCTGTCGAGCTTCTGCTGATCGTTGTTGAACAGTTCCTTGAAGGACGCCTGCGTACCGGTCGTGCCCTTGCAGCCGAGAAGACGAAGCGTCGAGATCACATAGTCAACGTCCGCGAGGTCCATCGCAAACTCCTGGATCCACAGCGTCGCGCGCTTGCCGACCGTGGTCGGCTGTGCAGGCTGAAAATGCGTGAACGCCAGCGTCGGAAGGCTCTTGTATTTGTCGGCGAACTTCGACAGCTTATCGATCACGTTCACAAGTTTTCTGCGCACAAGCATGAGCGCGTCGCGCATCACGATGATGTCGGTGTTGTCGCCCACGTAGCAGCTCGTCGCGCCGAGGTGGATGATGCCTGCCGCCTTCGGGCACTGCAGACCATATGCGTACACGTGGCTCATAACGTCATGGCGCACCAGTTTCTCGCGCTCTTTTGCCACCGCGTAATCGATGTCGTCAATGTGTGCCTTCATCTCGTCGATCATTTCCTGCGTGATGACGGGCTTTCCGTCCTGCGAAAGGCCGAGTTCCATCTCAGTCTCCGCCAGCGCGATCCAGAGTTTTCTCCATGTGGAGAATTTCTTGTCCTGGCTGAAAATGTACTGCATCTCCGCGGAAGCATAGCGCTCCGAAAAGGGGCTTGTGTAACGGTTGGTGTCGCTCATAAGTACGTCTCCTTGAAAAAAGTAATGTCAAATGGAAAATGCGAATGAGGACTCCCCAGGGAACCCTCATTCAGTGTCATTTCAGTTCATTAAATCAGTTTCTTGCCGGTCAGCTTCTCATAACCTTCCAGGTAGATCGCGATGGTTTTGTCAACAACCTCCTGCGGAAGCGTCCAGTCATCGTGCGGGTTCGCCTTGAGCCAGTCACGTGCGAACTGCTTGTCGTACGAAGGCTCCGCATGGCCTACCTCGTAGGAAGCGAGCGGCCAGAAGCGGGACGAATCCGGCGTCAGCATCTCGTCGCCGACAACGATCTCACCGTTCTCATCAAGACCGAACTCAAACTTCGTGTCCGCGATAATGATGCCCTTCGTCAGAGCGTAGTCCGCGCACTTCTTGTAGAGGGCGATCGTGTAGTCGCGAAGCTTGGTCGCGTACTCAAGGCCCTTGCCCGGGTAGCGCTTCTCAAGGTACTCTACCGACTGCTCGAACGAGATGTTCTCGTCGTGATCACCGATCTCAGCCTTCGTCGAAGGCGTGTAGATCGGCTCAGGCAGCTTCTGGGACTCCAGAAGGCCCTCAGGAAGCTTGATGCCGCAGACAGTGCCATTTTCCTGATAACTCTTCCAGCCGGAGCCGGTGATGTATCCGCGGACAATGCACTCCACAGGCAGCATCTCGAGTTTCTTCACAAGCATGCTGTTGCCGTTGAAGCGATCCTGACGGAAATATTCGGGCATGTCGTTCACGTCGACAGAGATCATGTGGTTCTTCACGACATCCTTCGTAAAATCAAACCAGAACTTCGACATCTGCGTCAGCACGGTTCCCTTCTTCGTCACGATGTTGTTCAGGATGACGTCGAAGCAGCTGATGCGGTCTGTTGCAACGAGGATCATGTTCTCGCCGATGTCGTAAATCTCACGAACCTTGCCTTCCTTCACAGGGCTGTACTCTTTCACTTCCGTAGCTCCTTTCGGCTCTCTTTCGATGTAGGCGTCGCGCTCCGGTCCGACCGAAACGTAACGAATATGGCAACCGATCTCCTTCTCGATGTACTCGACGTACTTCTGCGCATTGACCGGAAGATCCTCCCAGCGACGAACGCCGCTGATGTCACACTGCCAGCCGTCCATGTACTCGATGACCGGTTTGCAGGACTCGAGAGCCGCCGGGAACGGAAAATCATCAATGATCTCGCCGTTCAGCTCATAATGCGCACAGATCGGAATGCAATCCATGTAACCCATGACATCCATTTTCGTGAGTGCGATGTCAGTCGCGCCCTGGCACTCCACACCGTAGCGCGTTGCAACGATATCGATCGGTCCGACTCTTCTCGGACGACCGGTCTTCGCGCCGTACTCGCCGCCGGCCTCGCGAAGTTTCTCCGCCTCCTCGCCGAACCACTCACACACGAACGGGCCTTCTCCGACGCAGGTCGAGTATGCCTTGACGACACCGACCACCTCGTCGATCTTCGCGGACGGAAGTCCGGAACCGACCGGCGCGTAAGCAGCGATCGCGTTCGAGGACGTCGTGTACGGATGGATACCGTAGTCGAGGTCGCGCAGCGAACCGAGCTGAGCCTCAAAGAGGATGCTCTTGCCTTCCTTCGCAGCCTTCTTCAGGATCTTGCCCGTATCGCAGATGAACGGACGGAATTTGGCGCCGTACTCATCAAACCATGCCTTGAGCGATTCGTAGCTGACAGGCTCTGCGCCGTACACGCCGGTGAGCGTCAGGTTCTTCCACGTCAGAAGATCCTTGATATGCTCGTCCAGTTTCTCCGGGTAGAACAGCTCGCCCGCCAGGATTGTCTTCTTCTGATATTTATCCGAATAGAAAGGCGCAATGCCCTGCTTCGTGGAACCGAATTTCTTGTCGGCAAGTCTCGCTTCCTCAAGTCCGTCGAGGAGACGATGCCACGGCAGAACCAGCGATGCACGCTCACTGATCTTCAGATTCTCAGGGGTGATCGAAACGCCCTGGCTGATGACCGTCTGCATCTCCTGGTCCAGATTCTCCAGGTCCAGTGCCACGCCGTTGCCGAGGATGTTCACGACACCCTTTCGGAAAATGCCCGACGGCAGCAGGTGAAGGGCGAATTTGCCGTACTCGTTGACTACCGTGTGACCGGCATTGCCGCCGCCCTGATAGCGGATCACGTAGTCAAAACGCTCGGTCAGAAGGTCGACCATACGGCCCTTTCCTTCATCGCCCCAGTTGATACCAACAATCGCGCAATTACTCATAAAATCAACCTCTCTTTGGTTGGAATAAAAACCCACGATATAATATACAAATTTTCCCGTGAGATTACAACAAAAAACTGTCCTGAAAAATAAATTTCTTCGAAATAAATAAGACGGCGGCCGAATAGCCGCCGAAATATGTAAAACCATACAAAAACGATGGTTGAAGCTTGTGCAGCAAGACACCTTGAATCGGGCTGTAATGGCACCACATCAGGATAAAAGCAATAAAAAGCGAAAGGAGAAAAAGTCACCATGATCATCACAAAAACGGACACGCGATTGCCAAACCGGTCAATCCGAACGTGTCCGCTGTCGACTCAATCCGGGGAATGCTCAAGGGGCTCTCTCTGGATCTTCTCCGTTTCTTCCCGGTCAGCATAGCGAGTTATTCTCTTTCCCTGAATGCAACAAGATTGTAAGAATTCTCGAAACTATTGTAGCGTTCCGCGTAGCGCTGCGCCTCACTGCCCTTTCTGCCGATCAGGATAACCTGCGGATCACGCCGCGATTGGTCGATCGCTTCCGGATCATAATTGAGGTAATTTCTGCGACAGCCGAACGCCCATCTTCCGATACTCGTAACACTGTCCGGAATTATTACCTCCCGCAAAAAATAGCATGCTCCGAACGCCCATTCCTCAATAATCTTTACACCCTCGGGTATCACAATCTGATTCAGGCTGCACTCGTAAAATGCTTCCTCCTCTATGACCGTAACGCTTGCCGGGAGAACCACCTTTCTGACAATCGTCTCATAGAACGCATGCCAGCCGATTCTGCTGACACCGTCCGGGATCACAAGCTCTTCCACATCGGCATCACAACAAAACTTCACCAATGTTCCGTCGTCTATGATGAGTATTGGTGCCTCAGCCCACCGTCTGATATTCCTGACGGCCGATCTCAGCTCGCTTTTGTATCGTTCGCCCTCCTCATACTCATGCACGACGCATTTGCCTTCCCGAACAGCGTCCGTAAGAATTGCGTAGGTATCCTCAATCTGTTCTTCCTGAACAACCGGCACATCAACGATACTCACCTTCTCTACTCCCGGGCAGATTGCCTCCTTCTGGAACAACGCTGCCGGAACCGAATAGAGAATGCTCTTCTGCCCCTGATAGAATTCCCGAAGTGCACCAGGGTGCTCTTCCCACAGTACAAGTCGGCCTTCCTCGACATCCGCAAGCACGCCTGACCGCTTTTGCTTTGACGGAGCGACAAAAAGAATCGCAAAATAGGGGTCGATGAATGCATATAGCTGTTCATCAACGCCGAGCCGGAACCATTTCTCTCCGGCTTCCATCCTCTCAATATACAGAAAATCGTGGTCTGCTTTAGCCTGGGCTATGATCGTTTCATACGCTTCATTCTTCTGTTCTGTCTTTGCGCACGGATCCCGCACGATAGCGAGGCACTCTTCTATCGTCATAGGTACGCTCCCCTCAATTCTTTCTCCGGGAAAATGCCGGGCCGGCCGCAGCCGGTGTTTCCGTTACGTCGTAATCGCTTCCTTGATCACTGCGAGCTCCTCGTCGGAGCGGTCCTGGATCCGACCCTCCTCATCCACTTTCTTGAACTGCGTGTTATACAGCTCGGTATAGACGCCGCCGAGTTTGACAAGGTCGCGGTGCTGGCCGCGCTCGACGATCGCGCCGTCCTTCACAACAAGGATCTCATCGGCCGCAAGGATGGTCGAGAGACGATGCGCGATCAGGATGCTTGTGCGCTCTGCGATGATCGGATCGATGGCCTCCTGGATCTTGCTCTCCGAGATGGAGTCAAGCGCCGAGGTTGCCTCGTCGAAGATCAGAAGTGCCGGGTTCTTGAGGAGTACTCGCGCGATGGAAATACGCTGCTTCTCACCGCCTGATAGCTTCAGTCCGCGGTTGCCGACCATCGTATCGAGACCGGTCTCCTGCGCTTCAATGAAGTCGTAAATGTTGGCCTTTTTGCAGGCTTCGATCATCTCCTCCTCAGTCGCGTCCTCCTTCGCATAAAGAAGGTTCTCCCGGATCGTGCCGTTGAACAGGTATGTCTCCTGCGAGACAACGCCGACATTTTTCCGAAGGAAACCGAGGTCGAGTTTCTTCACGTTGACGCCGTCAAACAAAACCTCGCCCTCCTGCACATCATACAGGCGCGGGATCAGGTTGATGATCGTGCTCTTGCCCGAACCGGAAGGACCGACGATCGCGATACTTCGCCCGCTCTTCAGCGTGAAACAGACGTCATGCAGGATCTGCCGCTCCGGTTCATACGAAAAATCAACATGATCGAACGTGATCTCACCGTGTGCCTCCGAAGGAGTGATCGCATCGGGAGCATTTTCAATCTCGATCGGCATATCAAAGTATTCGAAAATACGCGTGAACAGCGCCATTGAACGCATCCAGTCGACCTGGATATTCAGCAGGTTGTTGACCGGCATGTACGTGCGTCCCAACAGCGCGACAAGCACGGTGATATCACCGGGCGTGAGGGAGCTGTCATACTTCATGATCAGGATACCGCCGACCAGATAGAGAAGCATCGGGCCGATGTTGGTTACGGTGTTCAGCACCACGAAGAACCAGCGGCCGGCCATGCGCTCGCGGATATTCAGGTGGATCATACGGTTGTTGGCATCCTTGTAGCGGCCGTATTCTTTCTCTTCCTTGCCGAAAAGCTTGACCAGCAACTGTCCGCTCACCGACATCGTCTCGTTGAGAATGCCGTTGATCTCATCGTTGCAGGCCTGCGCCTCGCCCGTCAGCTTCCATCTCGTCTTACCGGCTTTTCTCGTTGGAAAAACAAAGAGCGGAATGACACAGATGCCAAGCACGGCAAGGATCCAGTTTTTCTGGAACATCATCACGAGCGCGACCACAAGCGTGATGGAGTTCGAGAGAATGTTCCGGAACGTGTTCGTGATAACCGACTCCACGCCCGAGATATCGCTCGTCATTCGCGTGATGATATCTCCCTGGTTATTGGACGTAAAGAAACGCTGCGACATACGCTGCAAATGCGAAAACATCTGATTGCGCATGTCATACGTGATATGCTGCGCGATCCACGTGTTGACGTACGCCTCCACCACACCGATCAGATTGGACGCAAGCGTCAGCCCGAACGAAGCCAGGATAAAGATGATCAACAGCTTCATGTTGCGGCCGATGATACCTTCATCGAGAATTTTACCGGTCAGGACTGCAGGATACAGAGACATCGTCGACGAGATCGCGATGCACACCAGCACGACTGCCAGCTGTTTCCAATACGGTTTGAGATAGGAAAAAACCCTTTTCAGCAAAGCTTTCGTGATCTTCGGCTGATTCGCCTTCTCCTCCTCCGTCATAAAGCCCCTGGCAAAGGGGCCTCCCATTCTTCCTCCGGGCGGCATAGGTTCCCTCTTTCTGTTCTACGCTCGTAGAACCTTGTATTTTCGGATTTTCTTCATATTGCAAACTCTCTTGCACCAGCCTGCGCAAAAGAACGCTTGCCTTACTTCCCCGGCCAGGATCCGGTGTCTCCGCAGCACCCGTATCGACGGAAAACATCTCATCGGCGGCACGAACAACCGGTCTTTCCGTCGCTCATTATACCACGAGATCAAATTCCACTACAATGAAGAATCTTAAAAAACGTCAATCAAATATTACGAAGAAATTCCATTGTTTGTTTCCAAATTGTTTACAAATTGTTAGTTTCTTCGACAAACTCTGCTAATATTTGTACGATATACTTCAGTCAGAAGCAAAGGGAAAGACAAAAGCTTCCACCAAAAAAGCCTATTCATATTTTTCATATAATATCAGCCCGGTAAGCCAAAACTTACTCGGGCTTCTCCTCTTTTCTGGGGTAGTTTTCTCAGGCGTGCTTTGCAGCCCCCGGCAAGCCCTGACGCATTCCGCCGGCACTGCAGCGCACGGCAGCAACGGTCTGCATTTGTTACCGATCCGTTTCCGGATTTCCGATCCCGGACAGGACCATTCCCGACATCGCCGGCACGGTTCGGAAATAAAGTTTTTGTTCTCATTTGTTTTCAAATTGCGAAGAGAAATAATTTGAATTATTTACAAAATGTTGTTTTTTTCGACAAACTCTGCTCATATTTGTACGATATAATGCAGTCAGAAACAAAGGAAAGCAAAACTTCTTCATAACAAAGCCTATTCATATTTTTCATATAATATCAGCCCGGTAAGCCAAAACTTACTCGGGCTTCTCCTCTTTCTTGGGGTATTTTTCGAACAGTAAAAAACGCATTTGACATGTGACCGTGTCAAATGCGTTTTCTGTTTACATATCTGTTTTTTTCGCTCCGCCTTCTCACTTCGGCAGTTTCTGGTCGATCAGCATGCTGATCCGGTTAAAGTAATTTAGTTTCAGTCCGGAGGAGTCCGTCTCCACTACGACGATTGCTGCCTTCGGGAACGCGCGCCGCAGGTTCGGATAGACACCTCGACCGGCGCACACGTTGGCCATGCAGCCAAACGGCGCGATACAGAGGATCTTGCGCACGCCGTGGCGGATGTAATCGATGGTCTCCGCGCCGAGGAGCCAGCCGTCACCGACTGTAAGGTTGTGCGACACAAGCTCGCGGGAGTTTTTGTCCATCGTTTTGTACCGGCTCAGGCAGTGGAAGCCGTTTCTTCGCAGCGCGAGGATCATATCGTCCTGCACGTGCATCATCAGACGCTTCACAGCCTCGAAGCCGACGCGCTCCGCGTTCCAAACCTTCGGCTTGTGCGAATCAATATAGTAGAGACCGTACCATGATGCTCCGTTCACATGCGCCTCGCAGCCCTGTTTCTCGATGTAGTCAATGACATTCCAGTTGCCGAGCGCACAGTATTTTACGTAAAATTCTGCCGCGAGCCCGATGACCTGCCTCTTCTCGTCCCTGCGCGGGATCTCACGGAACGACTTCGCCATGCGCTCGAAGTTCTTCTTCATATGATGAAGCGTCAGATGCCTTCCGAGGCGAAGGTCCGTCGACAGCTCCTTCATCCAGCGCTTGCAGAGCGCATCGGTTTCACCCTTGTTCACCTCGTACGGGCGCGTCTGGTTTGTGAGCAGCAGCAAAATGTCGCCGTAGAAAAGCCCGAACAGCCCGCGGATTGCCGTGTCGACAGTGATCGGGAACGAAATCTCGTCGCAAACATGGCGCACATTGATCGTCATCACGCGCACATCCTCAAAATGTGAATTGCGCAGCGATCGCTGCATGAGCCCGATGTAGCACGCGCCGCGGCACGCGTCGCCGGCTGTAGGCATCAGAATGAACGTCTTCTTCGGGTCGTATTTGCCGCTCTGAAGCGCCTTCACCACCTGCCCCGTCATCAGCACGAACGGATAGCAGATGTCGTAGTTCACATACTTGAGTCCCTCCTCCCGCACGAGGAACTCATCGTCGTCCTCGAGCGGAACACACTTATATCCCTTGCTCCAGAACATAAACCGCAGCAGCGGAAAATGCATGTCGAGCGTCGCCGGGATTAGGATCGTGTTCTCCTCCCGGTTGCTTTTGATCTTGTACATACTAACCCCCATGACCGCCGCCCGTCCCCGTCGCGGCTTTGTCCTATTATCATAGCCTTTGCCGGCAGAAAAGTCAAATGAAGACGTGTTTGCTTTTGACTTTTCGACTCCCCGGTAGTATAATGATCAAGGTGCGAACAACCGCGCTGACATGTGAATCAGGAGGGCGTATAAATGGGTAAAGTAGTGATAATGGACCATCCGTTGCTGCAGCACAAGATCGGCATCATGCGGATGAAAGAAACGTCAACGAAGGATTTTCGCGACCTGGTCAACGAAGTCGCAATGCTGATATACTACGAGGCAAGCCGTGATCTTCCGCTCGCGGACAAAGAGATCGAGACGCCTCTGTGCAAGACGACAGTGAAGGAGATCGCGGGCAAAAAGCTCTGCGTCGTTCCGATCCTGCGCGCCGGCATCGGTCTGTGCGACGGTATTCTCCGCATGAACCCGAACGCGAAGGTCGGCCACATCGGTCTCTACCGCGACGAGCAGACGCTCGAGCCTCACGAATACTTCTGCAAGATGCCGCACGACGCCGCGGACCGCGACATTTTCGTCGTCGATCCGATGCTCGCAACCGGCGGTTCCGCAATCGCCGCGATCGACATGCTTCAGAAGCGCGGGATCAAGCGCATCCGTTTCCTGTGCCTGATCGCTGCTCCGGAAGGCCTTGCCGCTCTGCAGAAGGCTCATCCCGAGGTTGATGTTTACATCGGTGCAATGGACGAGTGCCTGAACGAGAACGGTTACATTCTCCCGGGTCTCGGCGACGCCGGCGACAGAATCTTCGGCACGAAGTAATTTTCCGACAGATTGCTGTTACTGTAATCGCTCGATACTGCAAAACAAAACAGAGTCCTGTCCCTCGTATTCGAGGCGCAGGACTCTTTTTATGTTCATCTTCTGTGACGATTGGTCTTCGTCGGCCGTTCATCATCTTCTGTCAGCTTGTCATTTCTGACCTTTCATCGTCCCCCGCCGGTCCGTCATTTCTTGCCGGTCAGGTAGTACACCGCGAGCGCGGTACGGTGCGACAGCCCTTCCTTCGCGAGGATGCCGGTGATGTAATTCTTGACGGTTCCCTCGGAGATGAACAGCTTGTTCGCGATCTCCTTGTTGGAGAGTCCTTCCGCCACCGCTCTGATGATCTCCAGCTCGCGCGGGGAATAATCCGACGCGTCAAATCCCGCTGCCGCGCTGCCCGCGGTGATCGCTGCGGGTGTGCTTCCCGCAAGCGTCTCCAGGACATTGGCATCCATGACGCCGGTGCCGTAGTAGACCGACTTGATCATCTGTTTGAGGTGCTCAGGCGTGTGATTCTTGATCAGATAGCCCTTGGCGCCGTTCTTGAGTGCCTGCCGCACAAGTTCATCGTCGTCGAACGTAGTAAGGATGAGCACCTTCCCGAGCCCCCGCTCCACGATCTGCTTCGTTGCCTCGATCCCGTCCATCTCCGGCATCTGAATGTCCATGAGGAAAATGTCGGGCGCCTCCTTCTCCGCAAGCTCGATGGCCTCCCGGCCGGTCGCGGCAGTGCCGAGCACCTCGAAGTCATCGTCGACATCCAGAATGATCTTCATTCCGTCCCGCACGAAATCGCTGTCGTCCGCGATGATGATCCTGATCTTATCCATGTATGCTTCCTCTCTGTCCTTGTCGGTTTTCTTATCTTATGTTGCAGCTTCTTATGCTGCATCTCTCAGCGGCACTCAGTATCGCATCCTCACCTGCTCTTCTGCTGTCACAGCGGTAGAAGCATCGTCACGGTGAAGCCCGCCTCCGTCTCAAAGCTCAGGGTTCCGCCCACTGCGCGAACGCGCTGCCGCATGCCCGAGATACCCATGCCGTCGTGGATCTCCTTGCAGCCGACACCGTCGTCGCGAATGCTGCATCGCACCATCTTGTTCATCACCACAATGCGGATATCAATGTGGCTGCAGTGCGCGTATTTCATCGAGTTTGAGACCGCCTCGAACGCGTTATCGAGGATTACCTCCCACAACTCGTCGCCGATCAGGGAAAGCTCTCCCTCGCTTCCGAACTCCGTCTCCACGCCCTTGCTGTTACAGTCCTCACAGAGCCTGTAAAGCTGTAGCAGCGCGAGCTCCCGCTTCTCCGGGCGCTCCTTCCGCAGAATCCCGCGGATTTCGTCCATCCCGGTGCGCAGCTGGTCGATCACGGCCTGTGTCATCGCCCGGGACTTCTCCGGATCTTTTTCCATCAGGACCTTGACACCCTCGAGCTGGTAGATCGAGCCGTTGATGTTATGTCCGAGCTTGTCGTGTAACGTCTGGGACAGCGACGCTCTCTCCTCGAGAATCTGATTTTCCGCAAGCAGCATACTCTTGCGGATCTCCTCGCGGGACGCGTGCTCGCGCTCCCGGATGTCTTTCTTCAGGTTCTGCTCCGTGACGACATCCTCGCGCATACGCTTTCGATAGCCCGCAACAATGTAGTTGTGCTGGATGTACAGGATCATGATCGTGAAAACCACAACGAGCTGCACCAGAAAGCCGAGCGGAGTCTCAATCCAGGCGCCCAGAAGCGATGTAAAATACCACCGGTAATCGAGCGCAGGAAACAGCGACAGCACCTCAAACAGCGTGCAGAATCCAAGCAGCAGGAACTCCCGCCCGCCGTAATATACAAGCAGGGAATTCAGCACCACGCCGACAAGCGCCATCACAATCTTTATCGGCCCGCGGAACAGTTCCTTCGTCGCCATCACACCGATGTAAAACGAAACAAGCAGGAGTATCCCTACAGACACTCCTGTCGCTTCCGATTCGCTCATCGCGCCGTAGCCGCACAGCACAACCATAAGTGCGAGACGCACGAAGACGAAATAGTTTTCTCTCAATCGATCACTCATCGCTGTTCCTGAACCTGATTCCTACGCTACCTAGACTGAAGGTGATAACCATATACGCTATTGTAACACAAATCAGTACAAAATACACCTTATTGTCACGAACCATCAGCATTTCCGTCGCATCCAGGAACCACTTCTGCGGCATCATGTACGAGATGGTCTTGACCGCTTTAGCAGAGGAATCCAGCGGAAAATACAGCCCGCTCAGCAGGGAGGACATGCTCCACAGCGTGAACGCTGCCACGTTGGCGCTGAAGATATTTCCGAGCAGGATACCGAACAGAAGGCTGATCGAACTGAAGATCAACCCGAGCAGGAAGACCATCGCCAGGAGCGAAAACCGGTTGATGCCGAGCCTGCCGGTGTCGATCATGAGCGAGCACACTCCCATCACGATCGTCAGCAGCACGGATACCACGCCGCCGCACAGAAACTTGGCCGTATAGTACCCCTTCGACGAGATGTCGGTCAGGCGGATTCTTGTGAACACCATGTCCTTCTGCTCGCTGATCACGGTGTGCGCCACGAAGATGCCGCCGAACACAAAGCCGAGCGTGAGAATGGCAAATGCGTAGCCCATCAGTGCCTTCTGATCAAGCTGTTCGTTGGTCAGGTTGCGCGCGTTCTTACCGGCAAGCGAGACGACCTTCATCTCGGGAAGCATGCGGTTCACTTCGGTCAGGTACGAAGCAGCGTTCGCACTGCCCACGGCAGCTGCCGCAGTTTTGATCTGGCCGATGATCATATGAAGCTCATTATCCAGAAGCGCCTTTCGCTCGTCCTCGGAGAGCGTGTAAACCACCATGCCGTCCGACATGCTGCCGGTCACCGCCTCCTCGTCAAAGGATTTTCCGAGGTACAGAGCCGCGCCCATCCGGTCATCGTAGCCGTCAACCTTCATGCGGTCATCGGCGTCCGCCTTCGTCATCTGCGGCACCTTCACGCGGCACACGAGAAATGCTCCGCTCCCCGTCAGTTTGTCCAGCAGATACTCCGACAGTTCGGTTCCGGCCGCATCGTACACCTTCACGACGTATTTGCCTTTGCCTCCGTAGTAGGCGACCTTGTCGCTCTCGGAATCGAGTTCCACCTTCTCATAAATGCTCGTCACCTCGTAGGCTCCGAGGTTCGTCTGCTGCAGCCGGAGCACCACCGTGGAGAGCACCGGCGTGATCAGCAGGAAAAACCAGAAGCCGGGGTTTCGGAACATTATTTTACATGTTGTCTTTATGATCGCTCTCATTACTGTGCACTTCTCCTTATTCTTCCCACCATCAGATTCAGTAGCGAACACACTGCAAACACACCGATCATGATCAGGCTCGCGCTCGCGACGTAGTCGCTGTGTCCCATCGTGGACAGCTCGACAAGCGCCCGGTTCTCATGGTAGATCGGGTCCAGCTGCTTGAGCCGGTCGGAATGTGTCGAGAACATGTACGTCTCGAAACTGCCGCCGATGTATCCGAGGATCCACACGATGCCGAAGGAAATGATGACCGACGCCAGCATGCTGTTCGTCAACTCGTAAAGGAGCATCTCCATCGCCGTCGCCGCCATGACCGAAAGAATCACAAGCAAAGCGGACAGCGCTAGATTTCCCCAGTGAACGCCCAGGACCACGCCTCCGATCACCGCCGCGACACCGACGCCGCACGACACCACCGCCACGAGCGGGATGAACCGCGACAGGTACAGCTGCAACACCGAGAGGTTCGATACGCGCAGTCTCTCATCGATGCGATGCTTCTTCTCGCTCGAGAACAGTCCCGCCGCGCAGACGAGCGCGCACCAGCCGAAATACACGATGTAGATGATCCCGTAATAATCGGTCGAGTCGACTGCCGGAATGAAGAACGGCTGCTCGGTCCGGAAACTGACTGTGGTGTAGTCCCCGCTGATCACCCCGTTCACCATGGCGGACAGCATGTACTGTAGCGTTCCGCTCTCCGTCTTCGTGTCCTGTGTCTCATAGATGGTATAGGTATCGCTTCCGAACTCCACAAAGCACGCAAGCTTTTTTTCCTTGATCAGCGCCTCCGGCTCTCCGTCCCGGTACTCCGCGAGCGTCACTCCGCTTTCTCTGCCCGCTGCGACGATCTCGTTCATGTATGCGTCGAACACGCTGTTCTCCTCCACACGGTATCCTACCGTAAACTGCCCCGCTCCTTCATAGCTCTCCATCATCGCGGAAAATGCGCTCACCAAAACCGCCGTGACCACGATCGGGCATAGCACGTACAGAAGGATGTTCACCGGGCTTCGGAACATTATTTTCAGATTGTTTTTGATCAGATATCGAATCATGGTTGTTCTCCGTTATCGGTTATTGTCCGTTCTCCCCCGTATCACTGGTCGCGAAGCTTCTTGCCCGTCAGGGTGAGGAACACTTCCTCGAGCGTGATCTTGTCGGTGTCGTCGACCACAAGCTTCTTCAGTTCCTCGCTTGTTCCGATCGCAATGATCCTGCCGTTGTCCATGATCGCGATGCGCGTGCAGATCGCCTCGACCTCCTCCATGTAGTGGCTCGTGTAGATGACCGTCGCGCCGTTTTTGTTGGACTCCTTGATCTTCTCAAGGATGAAATTTCTCGACTGCGGATCGATGCCGACCGTCGGCTCATCGAAGATCAGAAGATCGGGGTGATGTCCGATCGCGCAGGCGATGTTCAGGCGGCGCTTCATACCGCCGGAGAACTTCTTCGCGTAGTCGTTCCGGCGCTCCGAAAGACCGACGTACGCGAGCGACTCGTCGATGCGCTTCTTGAGCTCCTCGCCCTTGATACCGTACAGCGACGTGAAGAGTTCCACATTTTCCCACGCCTTGAGACTCCCGTGGATCGCCAGGTGCTGCGGAATGTAGCCGAGGTGGCGGCTCAGTTTCTTCTTGTTTTTGCGAAAATCCTCGCCCATGAACTCGATCGTGCCGAAGTCCGGTTTCACGATGTTGCAGATCATATTCATCGTCGTGCTCTTGCCGGCTCCGTTCGGCCCGAGCAGTCCGAAGATCTCGCCGCGCTCGATCTCGATGTTCAGGCTGTCCACGACCGCCCGGTTGTCATATTTCTTGGTCAGGTCCACCGTCCTGAGAATGATATCGTTTTTCTTGTTCGATTCTTCCATCGTTTTCCTCCGTTATCGGCGAACCCCCGTCCGCCCTTGCTGATGACAGAATACCAACCGGCAGCATTTTTGTGTAGTGAGAAAAGGAACATTCTCGCTATGACTTTAGTCACGGAAAAAAGTGCGCATTTTCCGGAGTGTGACTTTACAACATAGTGCATTTCCATCAAACATACTGCATTTTCAAAAAACTCATTTTCCGATATGATACAAGTGTTTGAGGAAAATGACAGAAGCCATGTCATCGGTTCGGGCGGCAGTTCCCGCAACTGCCGCGCCCCCCGGACCACCTCACTGAAAGGAGCCGCTCATGAAGACACTCTGGAAACTCACCAAGGAGGCAGCCCGCTACAAGGGGCTGTACGTGATCGCAATTCTCTCTACGCTTTCGCTCACGTTCGTCAACCTCACCGCGCCGAAGATCCTCTCGAAAATGACCGGCATCGTCAGCGAGGGCGTTGACAGCGCGGCTCTTTCCACTATCCGGAAGCTTGCCCTTGCGCTGCTCGGTCTCTACCTGCTCCGCGTTTTGTTCCGCTTCCTGAGCAACTACCTTGCGCACCGCGCGGCGTGGTACCTGGTGGGCGATCTCAGAAGCCGCCTGTACGACAAACTCCAGAGTCTTGACCTCACTTTTTTCCACGACAAACAGACCGGCGACCTGATGAGCCGCGTCGTCAACGATACACGCGATTTCGAGCTTCTTTACGCGCACATGATCCCCGACATCATCACCAACCTCGTGACATTTGTCGGGGTGCTCATAATCCTCCTCACGGTCAACTGGAAACTGGCGCTCATCACCTGTGCGCCGATTCCGTTGATCCTTATCTCCGGCGTGATCTTCGCCAAAGTCGTGCGCCCGTTCTTCCGCGCCTCGCAGAAGGCCATGGGTGAGCTCAACGCGCAGCTGCAGGACAGTCTGTCCGGTCTGCACGAAATCCAGGCGTTCGGTCAGGAGGAGTACGAGGCCGAGCGCGTGACCACCAAGAGTTTCCTTCAGGTCACCGCGATGCTCCGCGCCCTTCGCGCCAGCGCGCTCTTCCACCCCTGCGTGGAACTGCTGTCCTCCGCCGGCACGGTTCTGGTCGTATTTTTCGGAGGTTACCTCGCGTACCGCGAACAGCTCACCGTCGCGGACATTGTCGCCTTCGTCCTCTATCTCTCGCTCTTCTACGCGCCGGTTTCGGGACTTGCCAATCTTCTTGAGAGCCTGCAGCAGTCGCTGGCAGGCGCGGAGCGTGTCACCCTGATCCTCGACACGCCTTCGAAGATTCAGGATGCGCCCGACGCAAAGCCCATCACGGATGTCAAGGGCGCCGTTGCATTTGACCATGTCAGCTTCGACTACGGCAACGGCATCCCCGTGCTGAAGGATGTTTCGTTTGAATGCAAGCCCGGCATGATGGTCGCTCTCGTCGGTCCGACCGGCGTGGGCAAGACCACCGCCACACAGCTGATCTCCCGCTTCTACGACACGGTCGAGGGCCGCGTGCTCGTCGACGGAACGGACGTCCGCGAGACGACGCTGTCGAGCCTGCGCCACAGCATTTCCCCCGTTCTGCAGGACACCTTCCTGTTCAACGGCACCATCGCGGAAAATATCGGTTACGCCAGACCGGATGCGTCCCCCGAAGAAATCGAAGAGGCCGCCAAAGCGGCCAATATCCACGAGGACATTCTTCACATGCCCGACGGCTATGAAACGCAGGTCGGCGAGCGCGGACTGCGCCTCTCCGGAGGACAAAAACAGCGCGTCGCCATCGCGCGCGCCATTTTACGCAATTCTCCGATTATCATCCTCGACGAGGCAACCGCCTCCGTCGACGTACAGACCGAGCGTCAGATCCAGGCGGCCATCAACCGGATCACCGGTCGTCGCACCATCATCGCGATCGCACATCGCCTCTCGACCATCCGGAACGCGGATCTCATCCTTGTCTTTCGCGACGGTGAGATCGTCGAGCGCGGCACGCATGCCGAGCTGATGGCACAGCATGGCTTCTACTATGATCTGCAGAAGACGCAGCAACTGAGCGAGGAAAATGACCTTCTGATCCCTACTGAAACACTGCCGATATCACAATGATCAGCGCAAACATCACAAACACCCATACGATCCCGTAACAGATGGCTCGTATGACGATGTTTTGAATGCGGCCGATCAGCGGCGTCTTCGTGCGGATCTCGAGGTAATCAAAACCATACAGAACGGTCCACATCGAGATAGCCAGCCACGTCAACGCAAGCGAAGGATTTACAAACAG
Source organism: uncultured Lachnoclostridium sp. (assembly GCA_946415315.1). Classification (GTDB taxonomy): domain Bacteria; phylum Bacillota; class Clostridia; order Lachnospirales; family Lachnospiraceae; genus ISDg. The sequence goes on from CAMKRZ010000025.1 coordinate 31,793, forward strand.
ATTTCCATCTGACGCGATTAAGAGTTCCCAGGTAAACCACGCATTAGCGATATACCCGATTGCTCCGATCGTCATATTGGTCGGTTGTCCGGTTCGAAAACCGGGCGGGAGGTATTTCTTGTAGCCGAGCATACCGAGCACGCTCCGCAGTGTCTTCGGACGCGCCTGCGGGTCTAAGTTCGTGCAGCGGCGGATCACCCGCCCGCATGTGCCTTTGACCGTCTGCTCCATGGGAATGCAGCCAGTCAGCATCTCATTCAGGATCACACCGACCGCGTAGATGTCCGTCCGCTCGTCGGACGCGCCGAAGCCGTACTGCTCCGGCGCAGCGTATCCAGGAGTCCCGAGCAGCATCGTGTCATTTTTCTCGTTGCGGACAAATTTCGCGGAATCAAAATCGATGATCACCGGATGCAGATCCTCGGTGAGAATGATATTTTCCGGTTTCAGATCACGACCGACCACCGGATGCTTTCCCTCGTGAAGACGGATCAAAATCTCGCAGAGCTCGCAAATGATACGACTCGCCTCTTCCTCCGGGAATGGCCCGTTTTCGTTCAGATACCGGCGCAGCGTCGTCCCTTCCACATACTCCTCGAGCACGATCAGTTCCTCTCCGGCCTCCGTGCAATCGTAAATTTTCGGAATCCCCGGAAAATCCGCCTCCATAAGGTAACTGTATACTTCTCTGCTGTACAGCGAGATTTTCTTTCTCACAAGCCGCTGCCCTGTCCGCTCATCGCACAATAACACCACTTTGCCCGATGCGTCCAGGCGCTCGAGCTCGCGGAAGGAAGACCATTTACTTGTAGCCTCTTGATTCATAAGCGACTCCGTAGATTCAGGAAAATGTGACGGCAGCGACTGCCTGCGCGCATACGCGCAAATGTCCGTTCTGCAATATATTGTAACGAAAAAGACAGTGTTTGGAAACACCTTTTTGAAGGGATTCCAAACACTGTTTCTATACTGCATGCATCAACTATTACTTCAGTTTCGTGCGACAAACCATTGTGTCGTAAACGATACCCTTACCATAGCATACTCCGACAACAGTAATCGTGACTTTGTTCTGTGCTCCGCCCAGGGCATTCGGATTCACATCCGACTTGATCTTCTCGAAATCCGCACGATTTTCAAAGAATACCTGAACTCCCTCCCAGATGGTGTCAAGAGATTCACCGGAACCTTCCGGTTTGAGAATTATATAATTGAGATTGTCCGTCATCACCGTTACGTAATCCACTTCACCGGTAAACGTAACAACTTTTTCCCAGTATTTTTCATCTGCGGAAACCTCGTTGTCCTTATATGCTTTCAGGAGATCTTCAATGCCGACCGTCATTGGGGAAGCATAATTCGGGGTTGTCGCCAGCGAGTCATCGATGATCGCTTTCTCCAGTTCAATGGCGCCGAAGGATTTCCCGTCACATATTCCGGAAACAGTAATCACTTCACCCTTGGTTGCCTTTTTCACATCTTCGGTATCTGCCATTTTCGCCCGGATCGTCACAAACGTCAATTTCTCTGAGAATCCTTCGATCGTTATGCTGTCATTGCTCACTCCCTGAACCCTGCCAGTCACGGCAACGACGGTATCCTTATACTTTTTCTCACTTGCATCCTTGTCTTTCTCAAACTCCCACAGGATCATGTCTGCCGTTACTTTAGCCGAAGGTTTCTTTACATCCAGACCTGACCGCTTTGCGGATTTGACAACTACCGCCACTATTACAATGGCAAGAACCCAGAACCAGAGTTTCTTATAAATCGGTTTCTTGTTCTTTGCACCGCAGGAAGGACATTTTTTCGCGTTTTTCGCGATCATAGCTCCACACACCTTACAAGTTGTCATCTTCTTCGGATTCAACCTGGGTGCATTCGGCTCAGTCTGCACACCATTCGGAACAGTATTAACATTGTTGCTATCCATACTCTTTCCTCCTCGTTTATCCTTGATTCAAAAGCAGCGCGGCTGCTTCCTCAATGTTTGTATCCACATTTTACCGCAATCATATAACGCAAAATTATGCTGTCAGCACACAATTGCCGTCAATCCCCTTACACGTACGATTTGACCGAAATTATTGCATTGTATCTTCATTTAACGCGAAAAGAACCGTCACAGCCACATCGGTTGTGCCGGTTCCCTTCGTTATCACAGAGTTTTTTAAGGAGTGTTTGTCCGTTTCTTCTTACGTTTTTTTCTTCTTTGCCCGTCTTCCGAGAACGATGCTCTGAAGCAGGATGAAGAAGCACAGCATACCGCCGGTGGTGATGCTCTGCCACCAGGGATCGTTGAGACCGCTGGACACGACGATCTTCTTGATGGTCGTGAGAGTGAGAACGCCGAACAGCGTGCCGATCACGTTGCCGACACCGCCCGTGAGCAGCGTACCTCCGATGATGGAAGCCGCGATGGCGTTCATCTCCATGCCTGCTGCATTGGTCGCGTTGCCCGCGCCCGTGTGCATCATGAAGACGTATCCGGAAATACCGCTGAGGAGTCCGCAGATCACATAACTCATGAATCGGGTGAGCTTGACGTTGATACCAAGCATGAGCGCGCTCTTCTGATTGCCGCCGATCGCATAGAAGCCGCGGCCGAGGCGCAGGTACTTCAGCAGCAGGAACGCAAGTATGACGCAGACTACCGCAACCACGACGCCGAGTTCGATACGGGCCGGCACGAGATTGCCGTTCTTCGCCTTGTAGCCGAGCCAGGAAATCTCAATCTTCGTGTCCCGCAGTTTGGAAAATGCCTCGTGATCCACCTTCTGCGGGTTGACCGAGAGAATGGTGGTCATGCCTCTCGCGAAAAACATTCCCGCAAGCGTGACGATGAACGGCTGAATTTCCATGTAGCTGATCAGGAAGCCCTGCACAAGTCCGAACACAAGACCGATGCCGACAGCGAGCAGGATGGATATGAAAATGTTGCCGCCCTTGTTCAGGTACAGCACACAGCTCATGACCACGAGGGATGTGACCGCACCGACGCTGATGTCGATGCCGCCTCCGATCATGACGATCGTGAGGCCGCAGGACACGATGACCAGACTGGCATTGTCATTTAGCATATCGAAAATCTGCTGCGCGTGGAGGAAACCTCCTCCGAGCAGTATGACCGCCAGCATATACATGACGACGAAAATGCCGATCGTGATCGTCATGAGGAGCTGTGTATCGTTCAGTGGTTCCCTGCGTTGAAAAATCGTTCCTTTCATCACTCTTCCACCCCCTTCACCGATACTCGCTTGCTTCCGTGAACGAGACGTGCCATGAATTTTCCGAAGCGTTCTTTGACTACCGGCGAGCCGATCACCACCATAAGGATGATGACGATCGCCTTGTATGCCTTCACGTCCGTGGACGAGACTTTCATGGCATACAGCGTAATGGTGAGCGTCTGGATGACGTATGCGCCGATGATGCTGCCGCCGATCTTGAATTTGCCGCCGCCGAGGCTGTTACCGCCGATAGCGACCGCAAGAATGGTGTCCATCTCAATGTCGAGAAGAAGTGTCTCATGGTTGATCAGACCGAGTCGCGAAACGCCGATGCAGCCGGAAACCGCCACGCACACACCGAGGATCAGGAAACTCAACAGCTTGATGAATGTGGAATTAATACCGTTCAGACGTGCCGCGTCGCCGTTGATACCCACGGACTGGGTGAACAACCGAAGCGACGTAAAATGAAACAATACCCGGAACAACAGTGCCATCACAACAACGATGAGCACCGGAGTCGGCACGGGAATGCCGGGGATGAAACCTCCGATTGCCGTGATGATGGAGCTGTAAACCGTGGGCGTTGCGCCGCCGTTGATCCAGTATGCGATGGACCGTCCGCAGGTGTACAGGATCAGCGTTGCGATCATGGGCTGGATCTTAAACACGGCGACAAGCGTTCCGTTGAACAGAGCGAACAGCATCGCGACAATGCATGCGCACAAAAAAGCCAGCACTACGGTGCCGCCCGAGATGGCGGTGGAAGCCTTCAGAACTTTGACGAACACGCTGCCGGCGATCGCCGCCGCAGCGCCGACACTGATATCCTGTCCGCCGCAGGCTGCCGTAACGAGCGTCATGCCCATCGCCAGGATCGCCAGCTCGCTCGCGCCGTTGATGATCGTGATAATGTTTCCGGACAAAACCGCGTTACCGTCGTTGTTGTGCATGATCCCGATGCTGAAGAAACTCGTGTCGCGGATCAGGTTGAAAATGACAAGCAGCGCCAGCGCGATGATCGGGATGGTCATTTGTCCGAGGCCGCCGCTGAACAGTCTTTTGAACTTCTCTTTCATCTTATGCCTCACCTCCCGCGATCGTCTTCATCACCTGCGTTTGGTTCAGATCACTGCCCTTGAGCTCACCTACGATGTACCGGTCGCGCATGACGATCAGTCGGCTGCATGTACGGAGCATCTCCTCCACTTCCGAGGAGATGAACGTGACGCTCACACCTTCCTCCGCAAGCTTCAGCACAAGTTTCTGAATCTCCAGTTTCGTACCGACATCGATACCGCGGGTTGGCTCGTCCAGAATCAGGTAATCGGGATGCGTAAGAAGCCAGCGCGCGAGAATGACTTTCTGCTGGTTGCCGCCGCTCAGCGATCCGACTGGCGTCTCGCGGCTCGCGGTCTTGATGTTCAACACCTTAATGTATTCGTCCGCGAATGCCTCCGACTCACTGCGGCTGATCGGTTTAAACATGCCGTTCATGACCTGCATCGCCAGTATGATGTTCTCCCTCACCGAAAGATCCGCGATGATACCGTCTCGCTTGCGGTCCTCCGCAAGGTAGCCGATCCCGTTCTTCATCGCGTCGATCGGGCGGGTGATCTTCACTTCCTGACCCTTTATTTTCACAGTGCCGCCGTTAACCTTGTCGGCACCGAAGATTGCTCTGACACTCTCGCTTCTGCCCGAGCCGAGAAGGCCCGTGAAGCCGTTGACCTCGCCCTTCCGAATGGAAAAATCGAAAGGTCTCGCCGCACTGCTCGAAAGCCCCTCCGCCTCGTAGAAGACTTCCTGCTCCTCGCTGTTTTTCTCCTCTGTCTCGCCCAGATTGCTGAGCTCCTCAAGCTCCTTGCCGATCATTTTGGAGACCAGCTGAACCTGAGGCAATTCCTCTGTCAGATACTCACCCACGAGCTCACCGTTCCGCAGCACCGTAATACGGTCGCTGACTTCATAGACCTGCTCGAGGAAATGAGTCACGAAAATGATCCCTACGCCCTGGCTCTTCAGATCCTTCATAAGGCTGAAGAGCATCTGCACCTCCTTGTCATCCAGGGAGGACGTCGGCTCATCCAGGATCAAAACCTTACATTTCATATCCACCGCTCTCGCGATGGCCACCATCTGCTGTACCGCCAGGGAGCAGTCGCCGAGCTGCTGCGTGCTTCTCGCCGGCACTCCGAGATCCATAAGGATTTCTTCCGCGCGCTTCTCATATTTTCCGCGTCGCACCCACACGCTGTCCTCACGGCCGATGAACATATTTTCCGCCACGGTAAGATTCGGACACAGCGTAATCTCCTGATACACCGTGCTGATCCCGTGATTCTGCGCGTCCTGCGGCGACTTGATGAAAATCGGTTTTCCCTCCACCCTGATCTCTCCGCCGTCCATCTGGTACACGCCCGTCAACACCTTTATGAGGGTAGATTTGCCGGCGCCGTTCTCGCCCATGAGCGCGTGGATCTCACCCTTTCTCAGCGTAAAATCCACTCCGTTTAGCGCAACGACTCCGGGGAATCTCTTATCGATTTGCCGCATTGTCAGTAAACATTCTTCCTGCATACCCAACCTTACCTCCGTCCTGAAAAAAGCGCAGCCAAACTGCATTCATCAGCTCAGCTGCGCTATTCGTCAGATTATGATTTAATCACCTAAACCGTAAGTGTCAATATCGCTCTGAGTAAGAGTCTTCGCGTCAAAGCCTTTTTCCTCGTTGATGATCGTCTTCTGCGAAGGAGCCTTGCCGCTCTTGATCAGATCGCTGATGATCTTTGCCTGGAACGGGCTGCACTGTCCGTCGTAGTTCCACTTTTTTGCAAGGAGCTCACGAAGCGCCCACTTGTTGCAGTCGAAGCCCATGACGATAACCTTGCCGTCAACACCGTGCGTGATACCGGCTGCATCGAGAGCTGCAACAGCGCCCTTTGCCATACCGTCGTTCTCCGCGTAGATAACGTTGAAATCTTCACCGGAGTTGATCACGGCCTCAACAATCTTCTTCGCCTCATCCTCACTCCAGGAAGCAGTCTGCTGAGCAACCTTCGTCATCTTGCCGCTCTTAAACTGCTCCTCAAGAGCATTGGTACGGCCGATCTGTGCGTCGGAACCCATGGCGCCCTGAATATGGATGACCTTGTACTCGGAAAGGTTCTGATCCAGAAGCCATTTCACAGCGGTCTCACCTTCTTTTGCCATATCGGAAACGACAGCTGCCTCATAAAGACTTGCGTCTACATTGATCATACGGTCAAAGAGATACACCTTGATGCCGGCTTCCTTCGCCTTCTTGAGAACGTCGTCCCAGCCGGTCGTCTCAGCTGCGGAGATGAGCAGGTAGTCAACACCCTCGGTGATGAAACCCTGAGCCGCCTGAAGCTGCTCGTCGTTCTTGATGCTGTAGAACGTCTTGAGGTCGTAGCCGTTATCTTTCGAGAAAACTGCCTCCATGTCCTTCACGTTGGCTTCGCGGTAACCGGACTCCGAGGGCGGGTTGTTAACAACACCGATCTTAATCAGCTCGTCCTTATCTTTGCCGCAAGCGGTCAACAGACAGGCAAGAACAAGCAAACCCACAAGTAACAATGTTTTTCTTTTCATTGCTTTGATATCCTCCTTCTTATGTGGCCGTATCCGGCCCTTCGGTTACAAGGATATCGTACTTGTGGGTTTTCGTAAATCAACGCAGATTTTGACTTGGTTGAATATCATACTGCGTTTTCTATTCGATTGTCTTTTCGGTTGAATATGATTTTATTCGGGTTGATTTTGATACTGCGCCCGGTAATCGGATGGCGTCAGACCCGTATTTTTCTTGAAAATGTAACTGAAATAATGCGCGTCGTTGTAGCCGACTTCGCGCGCGATCTGCGAGCCTTTGTCCGACGTGTTGCGCAGCAGTTCCTTCGCTTTGTTCAGTCTCAGGAAAATGAGGTACTCCGTGAAAGTCTGGCCGTTCTGCTGCGAGAACACCGTGGAAAACCGGCTGTTGCTCATACCAACGGCCTTCGCCACATCCTGCAGCATAAGGTTCGGATTTGTAAAATTCTGTGCCATGTAGAGCTTCGCCTCGCTGATCACCGCGGGCGTCTTCTCATCGGCCGGATCGCCCATTTCCCGCGCGCCGAGTATGATCGCCTTCTCGTCCGAACGCTCCACCAGAAGATGTCGGATGTGCCGCGCGGCACGGAAACTCTGGTAGATCTCCTCCGGCTTATCCACGATCTCACCGATGCCGACCCGGATCTCCGAGGAACCGATGCGCTCAAGCTCGTATGCGAGCGACGTGGCAAACGCGTACGCGTGCTCCTCCGCGTCCTCGCCGGTCTCCCCGACGACAAGGAATCTCGTGCCGACGCGTCCCGGTGAAGGCTGTACGATCCCGCCGCTGCTCTCCGCAAGAGCCGCTGCCGCTGCCTGGCCCTCCCCGACCGGGGAAAACGCGGCATCGATCACGGTGTAATACGGCTTCGGGACCGGGCATCCCATGGACGACAGCTGCGCGAGGACATCGTACGCATCCTTCTCTGCCGCCTCGTCGGAAAATAAAGACCCGATGAGTTTTTCCTTCACCAGTTTGCCGCCACTCTCCATGCGGGTGCGGAGGCTGGCAGCGTGCTCGAGCGTGTTTCGCTCCTCGAGGATCTGTGCGCTCACCTTGTCGAGGGCGCTCTTCAGGTCACCTGCGTTGATCGGTTTCAGGAGGTACTCCCGAACACCCAGCTGGATGCACCGGCGCGCGTATTCGAACTCATCGTAGCCGCTGAGAATGATGATCCCGATCCAAGGCATCTGCGAGCGAATGATGCGGCAGAGCTCAATACCGTCCATGAACGGCATGCGGATATCGGTGATCACGATGTCAGGATTGGTATCGCGGATCATGGGAAGCGCCATCTCACCGTCAGGCGCCTCGCCGACCAACACGTACGGGGTGTCCTCCCACGGGAACGATTCCCGGATTCCCTCCCGCACGACGATTTCATCATCAACCAGAAATACTTTCATTTTCACTGATCTCCTCCCTGGTCCTGCAAGGTACTGCGAAGCTCACCGAGGTTCCCCCGGCATCGCTCTCAATCCTGAGGCCGTCCGTCTGATTATAGTAAAGCCGGATCCGAAGATTGACGTTCACCAGGCCGAATCCTCCGCTGCCCTCGCTGACAGTCGGCTGTCCCTTCTTCATTCTCTCGTTCAGTTCTTGCAACTGTTCCGGTGTCATTCCGAGTCCCGTATCCTTCACGCAGAACACGAGATAACCATCCTGCATTTTCCCGGAAACACTGATCTTCCCGCCGCCGCGCTTGATCTTAACCCCGTGGTAAAGGGCGTTCTCAACCAGAGGCTGCAGCAGAAGCTTCAGGATGTAAATGTCGTCGAGATCATCCGGAATGTCAATCTCGTAGTCCAAGATGTCACGGTATCGCGTCTGCTGGATCTTCAGATAGCCCTCGATATGCTTCTTCTCCTGACCGATCGGGATCCAGTCTGCGCCCGATGACAGGCTGATGCGGAAGAAGTCGCTCAGCGCGCTCGTCAGCTGGATGACCTCATCCTTCTCACCCGCCTCCGCCTTCCAGACGATGGCGTCGAGCGTGTTATACAGAAAATGAGGATTGATCTGCGCCTGGATCGTGCGAAGCTCAGCCTTGCGCAAATTCCTGGCATCCTTGTTGCTCTTCTCCATCATGGTCTTCAGACGGTCAGCCATGGTGTTCACCTGAGTGGTCAGATTTCGGAGTTCCGTCACTTCCGTGTCCGCGATCCTGGCGTCAAGGGATCCGTCCGCGATCCTTGTCGCTGCCTCCTCCAGTCGTTCGATCGGAAGCCGCACGGACAGCTCGGTGGCCTTCATCGAGCGCTTCTGTATCCACAGGGCGATCACGACGATCAGGACTTCCGCAACCGCCGTGAGAAGCACCGCGATGCGGAGACTGACACTCATGCGCGCCGTGGAATCGATCTCCATCTCCGTGTATTCGTTCAGCATACTGTCGACGAGTTCTGCCACGCCCCGGACTTCCCCGAGCACCGCCTCGTTCTGAACCACGGGAATCTCGGCATCGATATTGTCACGTATGCGGTCGACATAATTTTCCAGCGTCTGCATGGTGCGTCGCGCCACAACCAGCGAAAGCCGGTTCTCCTCGCCGGTCTGCTCCGTAATGCTGTCGATGGTTTCGTTGACCTCGCGGATCGTATCATAAATTCCGTTGCTTGCAAATGTCTCCCGGCCGCTGACGATATCCCAGGCTTTGCCCGGGATCTCCTCCGACACGACGGTCTTCAGATTGGCTACCGTCTCCATTCTGTCGATGGCGTTGTGATATTTGACGGAATAGAAAAGCATCAGAAGCAGACTGACGATGATCGGGATCACAAGCAACAAAACCAGCTTGTGACTCAGCTCGCCGATCTGTCCGATGATGCTTTTTTCCTTTCTGATCTTACTCATACGCGCCGTTCCCTCAGTATCCTCTCGGTGCTATCGAAGCAACATCCATCTCGTCGCTGAACACTGCCTCATCAGGGTGGATCTCCTCCTGCACGCTCTCCCCGTTCTTGAGCTTGATCGCGGTCTCCATAAGCTCCTTGCCGAGCTTTGGCGTGCACTCCACCACACAGTTGATCTTGCCCTCTTTCAGCACATCGATGGCTTCCTGTCCGCCGTCGATGGAAATGATGATCATATCCTTGCCGGGGGCAAATCCTGCCTTCTCGATCTCCGGCAGCGCTCCGATGGTCATCTCATCGTTGTGAGAGAACACCACATCGATCGTATCGCCGTATTTTTCGAGAAAATACCGCATGCACTCCGCCCCGCGGCTCTTCAGGAAATCGCCGTCGATGCTCTCCAGCACGGTCATGCGCGGATCATCCCTGATGGTGTCCTGAAAACCGGCCTTGCGCCGGCGCATGGGGGTGGAATTTTCCGTTCCCGTGATCTCCACGATGTTGATCTGATCCATTCCGAGGGCGTCCGCCTTGCGGATGAGGTATTCCGCGGCCATGACTCCCTCCCGGTAGAAATCCGCGCCGATCAGGCATGTTGTGAGCCCCGATTTCTCGGTGTTGATGTTGCGGTCCACAAGGATCACCGGGATCCCCGCCTCCCTCGCTTCCTCGAGCACGTTGTCCCACCCCTCCTCGACAACCGGGGAGAAGGCGATGACATCCACCTTGTACGCGATGAACCGCCGGATGGCCGCTATCTGGTTTTCCTGCTTCTGATTGGCGTTCTCAAACATCAGGCCGACTCCGTAGTTTTCCGCCTGATCGCGTATATCCTTCGTATTTCCGATGCGCCACGCACTCTCGCTGCCGATCTGGCTGAACCCGAGCACCAGCCCGGGATCGCGGGTTTCATCCTCGCCTTTGGAGCACCCTGTCGACACTGTCATCATGATAATGCATAGAATACACAGTATTTTTCGAATCATACCTTTCTCCGTTTCTTGCCTCCCGCACGTCGTCATGACCGGATTACGCTGACCGGGCGGTTGCGGGACATTTCCCGATCGGGCCGGCTGCGCTACTCTACCAGCTCCAGTCCGAGTTCATGCAGTTTCATATTAATGTCATCGACGGAACAATTGCCGTTGTTGATGTGGAAAATGATCACCGCGTCCGCGGCATCTCTCGGATACAGTTTCCGCAGCCCGGCGATCTCCAGCGCCCTCTGCGTCTCCGGAAGAGTCATCCGGCAGCCGAGGCAGAGAGCCACGATCTTCATCCGCGCCGGATGCTTCTTCGTCCCGTTAAGGATCTGATAAGCGTAGGCGGGTGCAAGATTGCTCTCACGCACAACATCGGCCGCCTCCAGCTGTTTCTTCGCAATGATGTAATTAAAATACCCCTGGATCGTCAGGTCATCGCCCGATTTTCCGAGGCTCTCGAGATACTCCCGAAGTCCCCGATCACCGCTTGTTTCACCGAGAATCCTGTCCAATTGTTCCGTAGTTTTATCGTACATCACTGACTCCTTGAAAAGAATGCTGTTGGCATAACAACCACAAGGCTTACGCCAATATGATAATCAATGGGGACGGACAGAATGCAACACCGTTTCCGGGAACGATTCTGCATGAGTTACGGAGGGGGAATATGAACGAACTGCCCGCGGACGAACTGTATGAGGCTCTGAGCCGGGTTCGCAACGAGGAAGAACTGAACGACTACCTTGCGGAAATCCGCAAGCGGGAACACGAGCTGTCACTGAGCAACTATCTGAATACCGTTATGCATGCCAAGGAGCTTTCTCTGCGAAACGTTGTGCTGGAAAGCGGCCTTGAGCAGCACTATGCCTATCAGATCATCAACGGCAACAAACTCAATCCCTCCCGGATCAAAGTGATTGCCCTGTGTATCTCCTGCCACATGACAGTTGCCGAGACGCAGCATGCCCTTGTAATCTCGCGTCAGGGAATCCTCTGTCCATATGACATTTTCGACGTGATAATTATGTATCACTTGAACCGCGAAAACTGGTCCGTCTACTCCATCAACGAGAATCTCCACGCCGAAGGCCTGCCAATCATCGAGTAGCCTGCCCGGCAAATTTAAGGCACTTGCCTCATTCAAAAGCCAAGGCTTTACTTCTGCTGATTGTGTCCTTTTATTTTAACATGCAACGATATAGAAGTAAACTGCACATTTATCCGAACAACAAAGGGGCGTCAATTTTGATCAGCCCTCTGTCAAGTAGACAGGTCAAATAATTAAATAATAGTTACAGATA
>CAMKRZ010000026.1 GCA_946415315.1 uncultured Lachnoclostridium sp.
GAGAACCGCGGATACCCGGAGCGCGGCGAGGAGAACCGGGGGACAGAGGAAACTTCGGAGAAGCCGTCCGAGGTGGATCGGGCGATAACGGCCGAACTGGAGAAACCTGATACCAATCCGGTGCCGGAGGGGATGATCCGCTGCAGAAATTGCTGGAGAGACAACCCGATTATCCTGACATATTGCCAGTATTGTGACCAGAAACTGGATCGTCCTAAGAGAAAACCGGGGTCGGAGGAAAATGAGCCCGATAACGATGACGAGGTCGTGATCTGCGGTGTGTGCGGCAGAAAGAACAAAGCTGACGAGATACGATGCTTTCACTGCGGGTCGAAGCTTCCCAACCGCTACCACGATGATCTGTCCATTTTCGGAAACTATCCTGAGGAGCACGATGAATTTGACGGGCTCTTCTCCGGGACGGTCGAAGCATTTTACAAAGCCCGCGCGCTGGATCAGATGGAAGAGCGCAGGAAGCGGGATGAGGAGAGAGAAAAGATCGAGCGCTCGAAGAAAAGCGGTTCCGTGAACTATTCCGTCCCGGGCAAGAAACGTTGTCGCTCCTGCTGGTACGACAATCCGCAGTGGGCTGAGAGATGCCAGAAATGCGGCGCTCCGCTGAGCAAAGCCCAGGCTGGCAGAAAGAAGCCGGTTCCCGTCGAATATGAGTGCACGTGCGGATACGAGAACGCTCCGGACGCTACCGTCTGCGCCAAGTGCGGAGGAGTTGTGATGAAAACTTGCCCTTCGTGCGGACATGCCAATTCACCTAAACTGTCATTCTGCGCGAAGTGCGGCGTGAGGATCGCACCGCGGAAAAACAAGTTGACAGAGTAAAATGAGCATGACCGGGTCTGCCGATTCCGGGAGGAACAGCAGGCCCGGGTTTCTTTCCGGGACCGCATTCGCAGAAAGTCGCAGAAAAGGCCTTTTTGTAGTTGACAGCGGGTGACAACCGTGATATAGTCCCAATCAGCGAAACAAACACTCCCCCAAAGGAGGTAATACGAAAAGTTCCGCTAAAGGAGGTAATTTGAGATGTACGGCATGAATACTGCGAACAAGCTGAACAAAACCTTATTACCTCGGGAATCGGAGTCATAACGGAATTCGTCTGTCCATTTTGATACGTTTCACTTAGTCCCCGTGGCAGGTTTGTCGCGGGTTTTTCTATGCCTAAAAGTAAGTTCAATTCAACTGCAGAAAGGCTAAGAGGGTGACGGAAGTGATTCGACTAAAACGTTATTTACTGCAAATGGACAATTCAACAACAAACTATCGGGAAATGTACGAGGCGGAGGTGATGATCCCCGCGAGGAGCGTCGGGAATCCCTCGCCGCTTCCGCAGTTCGTGTCGGAACCCATGTTCTGGCACGAGGAGAACTCATTTACCGTGGAACTCACAAACAAAATGTCGTGGGACAGACCGACATTTCTGTGTCAGATCCCTGCGGAAAATCTGGGGATCGACGCGTACGACACGATTGTGGCAGACCACTGTTACCGGGAGTTTATTCCGTATCTGGAGGCGCTGAACGCGGAACTGTACAACCGCCACAAGCCGCCGGAGCAGACAGGGTACTACTACATGGCGCATCCGGGCGGGGAGGTCCTTGTGCGGAACACGGCTTATTTTGCGATGAGGCCGCGGAAGGATTACGTGAACGGCAGCGGGAGGATCATCTACCACAAACCGCCTGAGGAGGTCGGCGAGCCGCAGATGTGCCTGTGCATGCGATTCCAGGTGCAGTTGCCGAGGAAACGGCTCAAGAAAGCGGTCACGATGCTCACGGAGGACATGCCGCAGGCGGTGACGGAGTTCGTGCGTCAGTTCGATCGCAGACAGGTTCGTGATGTGATCGGGCTCGCCGGGAAGCAGCGGGAACTGCGCGAGTGGCTGGCGGAAAGCGAGTACTGTGCTTTTCTCGCAAACGGAAGCATTCTTCCGAGGGACGCGAAGACAGGCCTTCCGATGGAGGGGGCGATCCCGTTCGTGGCGCCTGCGAAGGAGGAGATCGAGGTCTGCGGGATCCGGGGGCTCGGCATCCGAAAAGGTGTCACGGTAATCACGGGCGGCGGTTATTCCGGCAAATCCACGATCCTCGACACGATCGCGGCCTGCATCTACGACCACGTGCTCGGGGACGGGCGCGAGCTGTGCGTGACGGATCCGACGGCCATGTCGATCGGCGCGGAGGACGGGCGATGCATCAAAAACATCGATATCTCTCCGTTTATCTCGTGGCTGCCGGGCGGCAGTACAGAGGATTTTTCGACGGACCACGCGTCCGGCTCCACGTCACAGGCGGCCAACATTCTGGAGGCTGTCGACTGCGGTTCAAAACTGCTGCTGATCGATGAGGACAGGAGCGCTACGAATTTCATGATCCGGGACCGGCTGATGAAGGAGCTGATCCGCAGGGAGCCGATCACGCCGTTCACGGAGCGCGTGAATGAACTGTACAAAACCTGCGGAGTTTCGACGATCCTGGTCATCGGCGGAAGCGGCGAATACCTTTCGGTCGCGGACACAGTCTACATGATGGAGGAGTATGTGATCTCCAACGTGACTGAGGCTGCGAAAGCGCTGGGTGCGGCAGATGCGACGACGGCTGTGAAAGCGCAGGGTGTGGCAGAAGCGACGGTGTCTGTGAAGGCGCAGGGTGTGGCAGAAGCGACGGTGTCTGTGAAGACACCGGGCGAGTCGGACAATCGGAAGACGTCGGGAGTTTCGGAAAAACCTGTGGCAGCTTCGTTGAAGCCTGCAGCCTGGACGCAGAACCGTCAGCTGCTGGCAGAGGGCTTCTCACCATATCCGGAGCAGGCGTCGCAGGAGAAACTCGCGGTGCCGGACATCGGATTTATCATGATCGGGGATGAGAAAATTGACACAAGAGCCATTCAGAACATCCTTTGTCAGGAGCAACGGACAGCTCTCGGATTCATGATCCGGCTTCTGGAAATTCGGCAGAATACCTCGGAAATACACTTGTCTACAGCTGTAGAAAAGATGGGGGCAGAGATCGGAAAAGAGGGACTGGACTCGGTTTACTCGGGCTTCTTCCCGGAGTGCGACCGGTTCCTGGCGCTTCCCCGCGTGTACGATCTGTATGCCGTGATCAACCGCATGAGAAGGCTTACCTACAGGAAGACAGAGACATGATTTCAGAGGGGACACCGGCCCGGTCGGTGTCCCCGTATTCATTGACAGAGAATGTCGGTTTTGCTACAATGAATCGACGAAACGGAGCAGCGATTTGTGACAGGAGAACGTTTTTCTGCCGCGTAAGAGATGGGCTCATGTGGGATAATTCAGAGAAAAGAATGATGGAATTGCCGGGACACAGGAGGATTGTGATCATGAGAAAGAAACTGCTTATAACGGCATTGTTCCTTTGTGTTATGTTATCAGCCTGGGCGTGCGGGAAGGACGGAGGTGACAACAGTCCCTCACCGACCGGCGCAAACGAGGCGGTGACGCCGACAGCGGAGGCAACGCCGACGCCCGAAGTCACCGCGAACCCTGAAACGACACCGACACCTGAGACGACACCAACCTCGGAAGCAACAGCGACACCGGAGGCAACCTCGGCACCGGAGGCGACCCCAACGCCTGAGACTACTCTGACACCGGAAGCGACCCCGACGTCTACGGCAACACCGACGCCGAAGGCTACTCCAACGCCGGAAGCGACCCCGACGCCAAAGGCTACTCCGACTGCGAAAGCCACACCGACGCCAAAGGCGACTCCGACGACGAAAGCAACCCCTACACCGACGGGAACGGAGCGTCGCAAAGATTCCGATCCTCCGACAATTACGCTTGAGGGAGATGAGGTTGTTACGCTGGAAGGCGGCGTCTGGTACAAGGAGCCGGGATTTACCGCGACAGACAAGAAGGACGGCGATCTCACCAAATCGGTGAAGGTGGAAGGTGAGGTTAAGTATTGGCACGTCGGAACATACACGCTCAAATACAGCGTGAAGGACTCCGACGGCAATGTGGCGACCGCAAAGCGCACGGTTGTTGTCAAGGCAAGAGAACTTCCGGAGCCGATCGATCCGGGCCCGATGACCATCTACCTGACCTTCGATGACGGTCCGAGCGGGTACACCCAGCAGCTTCTCGATGTGCTTGCCAAGTATGATGTGAAGGCGACATTTTTCGTGACACACAACCACAAGGAAGCTGACGACATGATCATTGCGGAGCATGCGGCAGGACATACTGTTGCGATTCATACGAACACGCATGATTACAGCAAACTTTATAAGAGCGAAAAAGCGTATTTTGATGATATGAACCGGATGGCTGACATCATTGAAGACCTGATTGGTGAACGACCGGCGATCATCCGGTTCCCCGGCGGAAGTTCGAACACTGTCAGCAAAAAATATTCAAAAGGTATTATGACGAAACTGACACAGGACATGAACGAGTTGGGAATCCTCTACTTTGACTGGAATGTCGACAGCCGTGACGCGAGCAGCGACTCGCCGAAGAACTCCACGAAATGGTGGGATCCGCTGGTCAACAATGTCATCAACGGAATTAAGAACCGTACCAAGAACGGCAAATTCTCGGTTGTGTTGCAGCACGATGTAAAGAAATTCTCTGTCGCTGCCGTCGAAGACATCATCAAATGGGGCCTTGAGAACGGATACACGTTCAAGGCGTTGGATCTGACGACACCGACGACAGGCGGTGTGCATCAAAAGGTGGCGAACTGATCAGACAGCATCCGGAGGCCGATTTAAATCATAACAGGGGAGGTTTGAAATTATGAGAAAGAAACTGCTTATAACAGCATTGTTCCTTTGCGTTATGCTTGTAATTGCGGCGTGCGGAAAGGACGGAGAGAACAACAGTCCCACACCGACCGGCGCAAACGAAGCGGTGACGCCGACAGCGGAGGCAACGTCGACACCTGAGGCAACTCCGACGTCGGAAGCAACGCCGACACCGGAAGCGACCCCGACGACGGAAGCAACACCGACGCCCGAGGCAACTCCGACAACGGAACCGACGCCGACGCAGGTTGTCAACGTTCCGGAGCATGTGCTCGTGGTTGTATTTTCGGTGACAGGCAACACGAAGAAAGTTGCTGAGATGGTCGCGAAGGTTGAAAATGCGGACCTGTACGAGATCATTCCCGCGGAACCGTACACGAGCGAGGACATCAACTACAACAATTACAGTTGCCGCGCGTTGAAGGAGCAGAACAATGCCGCAGCAAGACCGGAGATCGGCAGCGAGGCAATCGATCTCTCCGGGTACACGAAGATTTACGTCGGTTACCCGATCTGGGCAGCCGGCGAGCCGCGGATCATGGACACATTTGTCGAGAAATATGATTTCAGGACGGCGACGGTGATCCCGTTCTGTACCTCCGGAAGCAGCGGCATCGGCACGACAGGGACTAAGCTGGCGACACTCGCCGGCAGCGGTAACTGGCAGGCAGGCAAGCGCTTTCCGGGAAGCGCGACGGAGAAGGATGTGCAGAGCTGGATCGGCGGCATGGAACCTGTGCAGCGTGAGTACTCCGGGGAAACGTACAGTATCAGCTACGACCTGAGCGAACTGGGAAGTTTGGCGGAGGAGCTCACCGCTCTTCCCGAGAGCGCACGCTCCGGCGAGATCGCTGAGATCCGGTCAAATGCGGTGCTCGATGCAGACATGCACATTTATCTCGACGGTCAGGAACTGAAAAAGACGCATTACGACAGTGATTACTGGGGCTGGGCGTTCGTCATGCCCGAGAGAAATGTCGTGATCACCGCGAAGCCTTACACCAAGGAAGAAATCTGGGGAGAATGACTAAACGAAGGGGTCATTGAGCGAAAGCACAACAGACATGGCAGTATAAACGGAACTGTTCCGTTACAATGATGGGTCTGTCGCAATACCGATTTACAAGTATTGCGACAGACCCTTTTTGTGTCCGGCAGCTTTTGCTTCGAGAAGGCGGCTTCCGATTATCGGATCGGAATTGTGACACCGTCTACGGTGACAGCAATAATCTCGCCGGCCGGAATCATGGACGTCATATCCTCCGGGGTGTCAAATGAGTGGTTCGGGATGAGAAGGTAGCGTGAGAAAGAGTATGAACGACCGGAATCGGGCGATTCTGTCCATCTGCCGCCGTCCAGACCGTAGAGTATCGTTGCTTTGGCGGGATAAACGGTACCGTCGGCAAGCGTAACGGAATCAATACGGAAACTGTCTTCGTCGGAGGAAGTTTTTTCGGCATAAACTGTCAGACATGTCGGTGAGAGGCGAACCTCAGTTACTGTCATCCGGCCTGCTGGTTTATTAATCGTGAAGATTTCTTCGTGGGAATCATACTTGCAATTCCAACGGAATTCAAACTTGCTGCCGGCATCGCTGTCGCCGACATGCATGTCGAACATCAATGTGAAGTAGCCTTCGTTTATCGGAAGATCCCTGCAAGTAAAATACAACAGATACCACAGATAACCGTCCCGTGCGAACGGCATACAAATCATAGTGTACCCGCCAAAGAAAATCGCATTGCTGTCAGGGTTCGTAAACTTCAAGCGCGGCAGTGATATATTGCCGGGAAACAGCGTCTTGTCGGATGTAACAAATCCGTCCGGAACAGATTCCTTAAATTTCAGGTTGGTCTTAAGCTCTGCCCATTGGTTGTTCGAATCTCCGAAGGCGTCTACAATCGTTACTTCAACACCGTTGATTTCTTTGGTGAGCCCGATTTCATACCAGTTTTCTACCAGTTCCTTTGCCGGTTCCTTTAGGCCGAGTAGTTCCGCAATACGGGTATTGAATTCGGTCTTTGCTGCGGCGACGACAGTTCCGAGGAGAAAAACGGCAACGCAGGCGGCAATCAGTGTAATCCGGAGATATCTGCGGCGTCCACTGTGGGACGGAGCGGACTTTACGGACTGCATTTTCTGCAGCTTTTCAAGAGCCAGATTCGCTACCTTGGTCTCGGAAAATGTGCCTGCATCGGGAGCAGCAGCCTCCATTTGTTCCGCTTCTGCGGAGGTCGGCATATTCGTAAAATAAGAATCGGTGCTGATGAGAGTGAAATTGTCATTTTTCGAATTCTTCATATGAGGTGACTCCTTTCTCCGCGAGAATCGAGCGTAGCTTCGATTTGCCGCGGTGAAGAATATTTTCTGTTTTCTTTTCGGAAAGTTGCAGATGCAACGCGATGTCCCGGACGCTTTTGCCTTCGTAATATCGTTCATAGAAGACGCTTCGCGCCGGATCTTCCAGTTCACTGATTGCGCTAAGAATGGTCTCGTGCAGCCAGTGTTCGGCGACGTTGTCCTCCGTGCGTTCTGAGGACTCAGGTTCCAGTCCGCTTTCGGCCGCCAGCTCCAGTGAAAGCGTTTCCGGTGATGCGCTTCGAAGCCTGTCTTTGCAGACATTTCTTGCAATGGCGAAGAGATAACTCTTGAGGGAATAGGTCTCGCTCAATTGAACATTCTCACGGTGTTGCCACAGCTTCACGAAGACATCGGATTCTGCTTCCTCTATTTCCTCACACTGGCGCCCGGCGAGGAGAGAAGCGCAGATTTTATGTACCGAGGGGCCGAAAACATGAAGTATTTGCCGCATGCCCTGTTCCGCATCGGTTTTCAAAAGCATAAGCAAACGCTGCTCGTTCATCGGAGCCCTCCTTTCCGCGAAGCTTTATCGCTTCACCACACTATACGTAAAACGTAATCAAAACCACTCATTCATGTCGAAAAATGACAATGACAGTTGACATTGCAACGGTATAACGTTATAATGAAATATAAAACGGTGCACCGTTATATAAGCGTATTATACGATATACCGTTATAATTCGACAAGTATCATTTTGCGACGACAGAGGAGAATTACGATGTTCCGCGATTTATTGGGAAGCAGAAACATAACCGCATATCGTCTTTCCAAGGCAAGCGGAGTTCCGTACGCGACGATCAGTGATCTGTGCTGCGGGAAGACGAAGATTGAGAAATGCACTGCAGAAACGGTGTACCGCATTGCCAAGGCGCTTGACATGACGATGGAGGAGATACTTGAGAAGCGGATGTACCATAGGCCTTCATTTGATCTGTTTCGGAGTAATGTGTGCCACAATGTCAAGAGACTCGGCGATCTGGATTTTCTGATTGAGACATTGAGCGGCGATGAAGCAGAGAAATACTATGAGCGGGGCTGGTACCCCGAGGCGTTATATCTTGTGGCGATGGTCGATTATCTGAGCAGAGTAAACGATATACCTTTGTGTGACAAATACGACTCGCTGCGTGATGTCAGATTGCAGAAACCCGTTTTTCCTTCGAGCCTTCGGATAGAGGCAAAGGTCATGCAGGACAATGCGCTTCTGGATGATGCGGTTGCCAATGCAATACCGGAGTTTGCACGGTTTAATATCATAGAAAGTGAGGTGCGGGATGTCTGTTAGTAATTCTGATGATAACAAGATGATCACCCGGGAAACACTGAATCGATACTTGTGCGAACTGGCGAAAGAATATAAGAAAGGCGGAGGCAGAAATATCCCTGCGGAGATTATAATGGTGGGAGGGGCTGCAATCATTGCGGAGTATCAGTTTCGCGATGCGACTGAGGATATTGATGCCTTGATCCAAGCGGCATCTGTCATGAAGGAAGCGATTGCGAAGGTAGAAGAACGGTATCATTTGCCGCACGATTGGATCAATACGGATTTTACGAAGACGGCTTCATACAGCCGCGGATTGGTGATGTGCTCATCGTACTATCGAACATTCAGCCAGGTTTTCAATGTTCGGGTGGTGAAAGGCGAGTATCTGGTGGCGATGAAACTCCGGTCATATCGGGACTATAAAAACGATATATCCGATATTGTCGGTATTTTGGCTGCTCATAAGGAAAGAGGAAATCCGATCACGATGGAAATGATCGATAACGCAGTCAGAGAACTGTATGGATCCTGGGAGGGAATCAGTTCTAACGCGACAAAGTTTATCCGGGAAGCAGTTGCTCGGACGGATTATGAAGATCTGTATTTCGAAGTGCGAAAAGGAGAACAGGAAGCAAGAGAGATCATGGTCGAGTTCATCGGACAATACACGGACCGCATTTCCAAACTGAATGTATCAACTCTGATCGAACAGATCAGGCGTAAACGGCACCGAGAAGAACAAGACAATACGACAGACCAACCCGACCGGAGGAACGAGGAATGAAACGGATTTTCCTGATCGAAGACGATTACGCGCTTGCACAGGCGGTGAAGAAACAGATTGAAAGCTGGGGCAACGAGGTCGTCACGGCGCGGGATTTCCGCAACGTGATGGAGGAGTTTGCAGCGTGCGACCCTCAGCTGGTGCTCGTGGACGTGATGCTGCCGTTTTTCAACGGCTATCACTGGTGCACCGAGATCCGCAAGGTCTCGAACGTGCCGATCGTGTTCCTCTCGTCGGCGGCGGACAATATGAACATCGTGATGGCGATGAACCTCGGCGCGGATGATTTCATCCCGAAACCCGTGGATCCGATGGTGCTCACTGCGAAGGTGTCGGCTATTTTGCGCCGCGCCTACGACCTCGGCGAGATGCCGCAGGAACTGGAGCATCGCGGTCTTCGGCTGAATCTTGCAGATAACTCCGTGACGGTTGCGGAGGATCGCGTTGAGCTCACGAAAAATGAGTTCCGCATCCTCCGCACGCTCCTCGAAAACAAGGGGAAGATCGTCTCGAGAGATCGACTTATGACGGCGCTGTGGCAGGATGACTGTTACGTGGAGGAGAACACACTGACAGTCAATGTGACCAGGCTTCGGAAGAAGCTGGAGGCATTGGGGCTTGCCGGGTACATCACCACCAAGGTAGGAAGCGGGTATATCATCGAATGAGATTTTTTAGGGAATTTTTGAAGGACCGGGTTTATCCGATTATCTGGGGCTTTGCAGCCATCGCCGTGTGCGCGCTTGTATTCTGGCTGTACGGCGTCAGACGCGAAGCATTGATCTACGCGGTCATGCTGTGTTTCGTGCTGGCGATTGTTGTGCTGACGCTGGATTTCATCCGGGAACTCCGCCGTCATCAGGCGAGACTCCGTAGTATCCGTACGGCTTCGTACGAGAGAAATGATCTGATCGACGAGTACGGTGTGGCGGCGACGGATTACGCCGATCTGGCTCAGGCGCTCTGGAAGCGCATCGAGGATCTTGAGGACAGCCGTTTTGCGGAGCGCAGGGAGGCAAAGGATTACTACACGACCTGGGTGCACCAGATCAAGACGCCGTTGGCGGTCATGCAGATGCTCGTGAAATCCGAGGACACCGAACAGAACCGCGCTCTTGCGGCGGAACTGTTCCGCACGGAACAGTATGTTGAAATGGCGCTCGGATACATCCGGCTCGGGGAGGATGCCTCGGACCTTGCGGTCCGCGAGTGCGACCTCGATGAACTGATCCGTGCGTCCGTGCGGCGGTACGCGCCGCAGTTTATCGCGAGGAAACTCTCATTTTCCTATGAACCGAACACGGTTAAGGTTGTCACCGACGACAAATGGTTCACGTTCCTTCTGGAGCAGCTTCTCTCCAACGCGGTCAAATACACCTACGAAGGCGGTGTGATGCTCACCCTCACGGATGACGCAAAGGTCATCGTGCGCGACACCGGCATCGGCATCGCGCCGGAGGATGTGCCGCGGATCTTCGAGAAGGGATTCACCGGATTCAACGGCCGTGCGGGGTCGGACGGAAGCGCCGACGGAGGGCGCGCCACCGGTCTGGGGTTGTACTTGTGCCGCAAAGTTGCGCACAAACTCAACGTCGGGCTTTCCGTGGAGTCGGAAGTCGGGAAGGGGACTGCGTTCACCATCGACATGCGGAAGGAAGAGATCAGGGCGGACTGAGGTTTTCGCACAGATCGACAGCGACAATGTTCTGTCGTTTGTTTTGCACAATATATGGTGTGCAGCATTTATTTTCAGCGGAAATATGGTATAATAATTCTTTGGCAAGTTGCAAAAGAACACTTGCCGGTTCACGAACCAGGGATTTGGGGGAAGCGGACATGAATGGGAAAAAAGGGATCGTACTTTTGCTCGTTTGTCTTTTGTTCAGCAGTTTTTTCTGCGGATGTTATCATACTGCGCCGGGCACGGAGGTGCCGCCTACTGTTGCGGCGGTCCTGTCACCGGGAGGGGACTCCATGGAGGCGAAGAGGCAGGGAACGGAGGTGCCTGAACTGACGGGAACGGATCAGCATGGCGAGACGCCGGTCCTGACGGACACGCCGGCTCCTACAGACACGCCCTCACCGACGCCTACGGACACACCGACACCGACGCCTACCATGTCTCCGCTTGAGAGGATCCGGGGAGTCAAGGCGGACCTTATGGCGAACGTCGAGTACTACAATTCGCTCGACAACACGTCCGAGAGAACGTGGCAGTTTATCCGTCAGAAGGACCATTCGCAGTCCGGAACGCGGGAGTTCCTCACGATCGCGGATTACGGCGCATTTTACGTGGACAAGTCGGTCACCGACGATGACAAGGTCATGTATCTGACGTTCGACTGCGGGTATCCCTCCGACAACACGGTGAAGATCCTGGATACGCTCGCGAAGCACAACGCGAAGGCAAGTTTCTTCGTCACGAAGAACTACCTCAAGAAATGCAAGGATTACGCGATCCGCATGAAGGAGGAAGGGCATGCGGTGTGCAATCATACGGTCTCACACTCGGACCTTCGGGTTCAGTCCGTGGAAAATGTCATCTCCGAGATCATGGACGTTGCGGAATATTTCTACGAGGAGACCGGCTATGAGATGGATCCGTTCTTCCGGACTCCGTCGGGATCCTACACCGTTCGGTTGCTGACTATCATCCGCGATGCGGGTTACCGCTGCGTGTTCTGGAGCATCGCGTACGGGGATTATGACAAGAAGAATCCTCCGGCACCGGGCTATGTGACCGATCATTTTAAGACCTATTATCACAACGGCGCCGTTGCGCTCATGCACAACGACTGCCAGCAGAATGCGGACGAGCTCGATGCCGTACTGACCTTCCTGGAAGAGCAGGGCTATCGGTTTGCGCTGCTGGACGAAGTGCCGTGAGAAGGAGTTATCATGCTGATCCCGTTTGACCCGCTTGAAGAATTCAGGCGGTTTGGAAATATCGAACAGAGAGATATGGGCGAGTTCGCAGTCATCCGCAAGAGCGGCAAGCGGTTTGAGTCGGCATCCTACCGGCTGGAGGGCGTGGGTTATTTTTCGACCATTCGGACGAAGGCGATGCTCGGACTTATGCAGATGGAGTCCCTGATCTTGACACCGCTGGAAGTTGACATGCCTCTTATGTCGTACGATGTGATGCACCTTCCCGGGAAGGACCTTGTGCTGCTGGAACTCTATGACACGCAGCTGGTCCCGGCGGATCGCTCCGCGCCGGGGATGTTTGCCGGGATGGAGGAGGTGAAGGCGCGGTATGCGCATCTTCCGAATCGTGAGACGCCGCCGGGATGCTCGGCGGAGATGCTGCTGCCGCAGTCGATCGGCAAGAAGGGAAGAAAACTTTTGAAGAAGTCCGAAGCCATGGTGACGGAGTGGCTTGCGGAATACATGAAATTGCTCGCAGACGCGCCAAAGTGCGACCACGAGGAGAAGAGGAAAGCCACCAAGCGATACACGGACCGGCTTTTCACCGAGGGCGGTGTGGCGGTCGATCAGTTTAAGAAAATGATGGGCGAAGAGGCAGCAGTGAAACTGTTAGGGGAATTCATATTCTGCTGTGATGCGCCGTAGCGCCGGAAAGGATCTTACGTATGAAGGTTGTACTGGCAGGTGCGTTTGGGCACCTGGGAAGTGATATTTTACGGGAGCTGGTGAAGCAGGGGCACGAGGTTGTTGCGATCGGACGGCAGGTGCGGGAGGTTGAAGGCTGCGAGGGTGGTTTTTCCGCGGTGGAGGCCGATGTGCGCGATCCGGAGGCTCTGCGCGGGAGCTGCGACGGCGCGGATGCGGTGATCTCCGCGGTCGGACTCACGAAGGCAAGCGCACAAGTGACCTGCCATGAGATCGATTATCAGGGCAACTGCAACCTGTTAGAGGAGGCGCTCCGTGCGGGGGTGAAGCATTTTGCGTATGTGTCGGTGCTGAAGGCGGATATCAATCCGGATGTGCCGATCCTTGCGGCCAAGGCGGAGTTTGAAAAGGCGCTCAAGGCGAGCGGCATCGGCTGGACGATCTACCGGCCGGGCGGCTACTTCTACGATATTGCCAAAGTGTTCATGCCGATGGTGGAGAAGGGCAAGGTTACCCTCCTCGGGAAGAAGGCCGTTCACGCCAACCTGGTGGATACGCCGGACCTTGCGGAGTTCATCGTGCAGCACATGCTCGACGAGGGCGAGGTCTATGATATCGGAGGGAAGGAAACCTACAGCTACGAGGAGATGGCGAGGATGTTCTTTGAGGCCGCCGGCAAGACGCCGGTCATCAAGCGCGCGCCCGCATGGCTTTTCGACGTGCTCGCGTGGGTGAACAAGCGCAAGAAGAACGGCAAGGATGCCATCATCAAGTTTTCCAAGCACACGCTGACCGAGGAGATGGTCGGCGACACGGTCATAGGTGAAGCGAGTTTCCGCGAATACATCGCCCGGTGTTATGCGGGAAAGTGAGTAGCGATCGATCATGGATCTGAAGACGATACAAAGTGAAGTGACGGAAGCGTTTCTGGACGGATTCCGCTTTGAGAAGGCAGAGCGGGATGCGTACAGTGAGTTTGCGTACCCAAGACATTGGAAAATGATGCGCTTCAACACGGAGCGGTACCGCGTTCCGGGCTACGGGCACTTCTTTACCATGCTTACGGATACCATTTTCGGAATGAAACTTCTGACGTGCTCGTTTATGCCCGGCGAAGGCGTTTCCGTGCCGTATCTTCTGATCGATATGATGACCGTCGGAAAGAAGAGAACGGTTTTCGTCGAGTATTATGACTGTACCGCGGATCATCCGGAGCTGCCGGAATTGTCGCGGGTTGCGGAGCGTTATGCAATGCTTGCGAACTATGCCGAGAAACCCGCATGGTACATCGGGGAGCGGACGGACGATTCCCTGATCAAGGCCGGTCGAAAGCCGGATGACGAAACACTGACCGCGATGATACACGATTCGGTGGCGGCTTACCGCGCTGCGGTCGATGCGACTTGCGGCGGAGACACGGACAGTTCTCTTGCAGAGCAAAACCGCAGCGGACTGCTTGCTTTCCGCGAGCGCATGGTTACGGAGGGGAATCCTTCTTCCTCCGTGATGAACCGGGTGTTCGGGCAGGAGGGTGCGAAAGACTTTTTCACGCAGTGCGTCATGCCGTTGTAGGGCAGTGTTGCATACATGCTTAACAGGGAAATGCCGGCATAGCGGTGTTTCCCTTTTCCGACCTTACGAAAATGTCACATCTCTCCGGTAAAATGTAACCGGAATCGATGTTTTGTCATAGCCAAACGGCGTATAATCGCAACCGTAAGCAGGAAACGGGCGGTTGTGTTCGCCGAAATCATGTGTGACCGAAGAAAGCCGAACGGCCGGACCGTGGGGGAGCGGCCGGTTCGGCAAGACCAATGAGAAACACGGCACCGAACGGGGGAGAGCGCAGCGCGGCTGCCCGGAGTTCCTGCACGATCAGGCGGAGATGACCGCAGTATGGAGGGAATCATGAGTATTCTGGAAGTAAGCAATCTGAAGAAAATCTACACCACCCGGTTCGGGGGCAACAAGGTGCAGGCGCTCACAAATGTGACATTTACGGTTGAGAAGGGGGAGTACGTGGCAATCATGGGTGAGTCGGGCTCCGGCAAGACTACGCTTTTGAACATTCTCGCTGCGCTCGACCGGCCGACTGCCGGCAAGGTGATCCTCGAGGGCAAGGAACTCTCGGGTATCAAGGAGTCGGAGATGGCAACGTTCCGCCGTGAAAATCTCGGCTTCGTGTTCCAGGAGTTCAATCTGCTGGATACATTTTCCATCCGGGACAACATCCTGTTGCCGCTTGTCCTGAACGGCGCAAAGCCCTCGGAGCTTGAAGGAAAGCTTCAGCCGATTGCCGAGAGACTCGGCATTTCGGACCTCCTCGCGAAATTTCCGTATGAGGTGTCCGGCGGTCAGAAACAGCGTACGGCAGTAGCTCGCGCGCTGATCACGGATCCGAAGCTGATCCTGGCGGACGAGCCTACCGGTGCACTCGACTCGAAGTCGACAGACGATCTCCTGCGCGTGTTCCGCGATATCAATTCGCAGGGACAGACAATTCTTATGGTTACCCATTCGACGAAAGCCGCGAGTCATGCATCCCGCGTTCTGTTCATCCGCGACGGTGAGGTGTTCCATCAGATCTACCGCGGTGACTGCACGAACGAGCAGCTGTACCAGAAGATCTCAGACACGCTCACACTTCTTACGACAGGCGGTGAGAAACGATGAAACTCGGATTATTCTTCCGGCTGGCGTGCTCGAACATCAGGAAGAACCACCAGCTGTATGTGCCGCATATTCTGGCCGGCACGGGACTTACAGGCGTCTTTTATGTTATGCTGACGCTCGCCAATGATGAGCGATTGGAAAACATCAAGGGAGGTTACGCGATCCCGGCCATCATGTCGATCGGTTGTGTCGTCGTTGCGATCCTCTCCGTGATCCTCGTATTTTTCACGAACAGCTTCCTGATGAAGCAGCGAACACGAGAGTACGGTATGTACAACGTGCTCGGCATGGAGAAGCGACATGTCGGACACATCATGTTTTTCGAAAATCTGATCTCCACCGTGATCTCGATCGTGAGCGGCGTGCTGTTCGGAATGCTGATCTACAAGCTTTGCTGCATGTTCATCTGCAAAATGCTCCATGTTGAGACGATCCTCGGATTCTATGTGGATCCGTGGTGCGTGCTGAAGACGATCGGCGGATTTGCCGCTATGTATCTCGCGGCGTTTCTGTGGAACCGTTTCCGGCTTGCCCGTCTTCGCCCTGTGGAACTCCTTGCGAGCGCGGGAACGGGAGAGAAGGAGCCGAAGGTCAAATGGATCCTGCTGGTGATCGGTCTTGCAACGCTCGGTGCGGGATATTACATCGCGCTCACGGTGGAGACGCCGCTGAGGGCCATTCCGAATTTCTTCAAAGCAGTTATTCTGGTTATCATCGGAACGTACGCGCTGTTCCTCGCCGGAAGCATCGCATTTTTAAAGCTTTTACGCAAAAACAAAGAGTTCTACTATCGTAGAAAGAACATGATCGCAGTGTCCGATCTGCTGTACCGTATGAAGCAGAACGCTATCGGCCTCGCGTCGATCGCGATCCTTGCCACCGGCGTTATTGTCATGATGTCCACGACGGTCTGTCTTTACACCGGAACGGAGGAGACGATCAAAAAGTACTTTCTGGACGGTGATTCGGACGTCTTTGTGAAGACCTACGGCCGGTATTCGGAAGAAAAAGACGGAAAATGGGAGTCGTATCACTTCCAGCTTCCCGAGGAGACCGTCCGTGAACTGCTGGAGAAGACCGTCAAAGAGTACGGGTCGGAAGTGGTTTCCTTCAAGCCCATGCGCAATCTGTCGGATGTCTTCCATTTTGAGAACGGCAAGGGTACGATTTATCAGACCCGCAGTTCGTTTGCCCTGATCCCGGAAGGCACGGTTCAACTGATCATCATCCCGCTGGAGGATTACAACGGGATCAGCGGGCAGTCGGTCACACTGGAGAACGGAGAGGTCGGCTGGTTTGCATTGTCCGATGACTCCCCGGAGATCACCAAGACCGTTCCGAAGCAGTTTACGATCGGCGGACAGAGTATGACGATCGGGAATAAAGTGAAGAAGCTTTCCCTTACGCCCGGTGAGGCATACACCGCGGATACGTACGGTATCATCGTTCCGTCGCTTGAGAAGTTGGAAGCGATCGTTGACGGACTGGACCGCGAACTGGATGAAGAGTACGGCGGAGACTCCCGGTATTATCTCTACGCATCTGTCAACTATACATACAGTGTTCAGGTTGCAGACCCGAAGAAACTTGCGGAAGTCGATACCGAGCAGCAGATGTCGAGCACGTTCGGAACGTATCTGCACGATCGCCTGGTCGAGCTGGGGTACGATGAGGACCACACGGACGCGTATGCCTACTGGGACTCCTCCTGGGGAATGCGCAATGAACTCTTTGCCATGTACGGCTCGCTGTTCTTCCTCGGAATCCTCTTAAGCATGGTGTTCCTGTTTGCAACCGCGCTGATCATCTACTACAAGCAGATCTCCGAGGGTTACGACGACCGCGGCAGATTCCAGATCCTGCAGAAGGTCGGTATGACGCAGAAGGAGACGAAGGGGACGATCCGCCGCCAGATCGTGATCGTGTTCTTCCTGCCGCTTGTGACGGCGGTGATCCATATGATCGTTGCGTATCCGGTCATCCGCAAGCTTCTCAAGCTGCTGATGATGCCCAACGACACGCTCTTCCTGCTTTGCACGGCAGCCACGGTAGTGGCGTTCGCTCTCATTTACATGGTGATCTATCGCCTGACGGCGCGCACATACTACCGGATCGTTCGGTAATAACAAACTGACGGCAGCGTTACGCAAGTTTCGCTGCCGTTTTTCGTGACTTGTAAAGAGAAACACGAATGTGGTACAATCCGAAAAGGGTGTTCCGGGGGAAAAGTCTGCGTGAACTCCGTAAAACCATGTCGAAAAGGAAACGCCTATGAAAAAGATCAAGTGGATCGTGACACTGTGCGCGGCGGTAATGTTATCATTTTCCGGATGCGAATCGAAGGAAAACAAGGGGAACCTCTCGGTCACGGAAAAGCCTCAAAATGAAACACCTGTGCAGCAGAACGAAGAGCATAAAGGGGAGGATCCGCACCCGACCGGACAGGAACAGGGGGGCGAGAATGACCCTGCGCAATCGCAGGAAATATCGCCGGAGCAGGCATTGAAATCGCAGACAGAGAGTTGGGAGTATGCGCTCGTCGTGAAGTTCAAGTCCGAGTTTTTGCTCTGTGTTGAGGATGAACAAGTAGTCGGTTGCGTTGCGATGAACCCGGATGCGAGGGTGATGGAAGACAAGATTTCTACGGAAGACCGCAGCTTGCGGGAGGCTCTGACAGAGATCATCCAAACGGCCTGCAAGGAGCAATACGTAAAGAACGGCGATGACGTGAAATTGCAGATGATCCGAAACGTTATGACCGGGAAGACCGCAGAGATGACAGCGGAGAGTGTCGCCTCGTTTATCCGCGACACAGCGAAAGCATACGGGGTTACGGTCAATACCGAACTTGCGGATGAGTACCGGAACGTTGAATATGAGTATTTCGTTCCGTTGGGATACACGATCACCGTCAACGGAATAAAGCTGACGGAAGACTATAGAACCGGCATTTATCCGAAAGAGCTCGTACAGGCGGCAAAATTTGTGGATGCTCCGGTCAATGCGTTGTATCGCATTTCCTCCTGTGAGATCCTGGACAAGCCGGAGGTTCTTGTGTCGGACGCGGAAGGCAATCCCGTCGCGGTAACGGCAGATGACAGGGGATGGATTACGATACCGACGGTAAACGTAACAGGTGTGGAAATACCGGAGGAGAAATACGATCTGGTCCTCGTAACCGCGCAAAAGTGGTTGGATTTTGATACGAATGATCTTCCCGGAGAGAATCACGGATTCGACGAGATCGGCCGGTATCTGACCGGGGGTTCGGCGCTGTATAAACAAGCGGAAGACTATTCGAAAATCGACATCACCGGAGTCGCTGAACACGTGGCCGGTGATCCGAAATACACGAACCTGTCAATCAGCAACTATTGTGAATACGGCGAGAAATGTTTTTCCGTTCATGTTCATTTGGTTAAGAACATGCGACTTTTGAAGAGCGATAATACAGTCACTTCGGAATTTGACAATGTATGTGTGTTCGTTTACTGTGATAACACGGACAACGGCGAGGATGATCCGCAATGGACTCTTTGCGATATGATCGGGGTCAAAGAGGGAACACGGAGCGACTCCGAATAACTGAGGTTAGGGGAGTCCGACGCGGGGAAAAACGCAGGTGGCAGCGGATTCACCGGCCTGCCCGGAAGAAAAATGCAGATCGGAAACGAAAAATGACAGAACCACGGAGGCGGTGTCGGTTCTGTCTTTTTTTGTCGCCGCAACACAGGAAAAAAGAAGGGTTTGTATCCTTCGTGTTTCTCGCGAAAGTGCGCGGCAGCGGAGAGGGTTTTCCTTGTGTTTCGCTGTCATATGAGGTATAATATACGATATGTTAATGTGCCTTGCGGTACGGATATGCAAGTATGGACGAGAATTGAGAAAAGCAGTATCAAAGAGGAAATGAACGATGATGGGAAAGTGTTCAATAAGAAGGTGCAGAAGCTGGATTTTCATTGTTCTTCTGGCGCTGTTGCTGTCCGGGTGCAGCGCGGAGAAGCCGGAGGAACGTGAGAACCGCAAGATAAGCCCCACCCCGATCACGACGCAGGAAGACACACCGACGCCTCAGGCAACCCCGACGGACGTACCTGACGTGACGCCGACAGACACCCCCGAGGTGACACCGACGGATGTACCGGAAGTCAGCCCTACGGAAGCGCCGGAGATTACTCCGACAGAGGTGCCTACAGCGGCCCCGACGGCAGTTCCGACCGCAACGCTGACCCCTGCGACAGCCACGACTGTCACACCAACACCGACAGCAACACCTACGCCGACGCAGGCACCGACGGCAACTCCTACGCCGACGAAAGCGCCGACACCGACGGTCACACAGGGAAAGCCCGCGGTTGCCGCGAAGGAAGGACCGCTGTACGTTATCGGAACCGTGTACTGCAAGGCCGGTTACGAAGCCTATGAAGAAGATTTCAGCGGAAGAATGTCGGCCGAGCAGATGTATCTTGTCGAGCCCGGGTACCCTAAGTTGATGGAGAAGATTCAGGAGACCAATTTCCGGGCACTTGAAATGTTGAACGATGTCCTCGAAAAATCCATAGAGGCAAGAGAGGACGGGAAGGGCACGGATGAGTTTTCTTTTTCGTGCAAGTTTGACATGGTGCGGTCGGATACTGTCCTGTTCAGTTTTGTTCAAAGAATTGCCTACTGTGACAGTCAGTGGGAAAAAGCATATACCGTGGGCAGTACGTTTGACACTGTGACCGGCGAAGAGATCTCGCTGCGGTCGCTGGTGAAAGATTATGCGCAGCTTCAGACGATCGTTACAAATAAACTCGAGGCGCGGTATAAGAACGATTTCCCGGAGTCTGACTGGAAGAGTGATCTGAATCTCTATTTCGAGAGTGACATTTTGAAATGGGTTGCGACAGAGGCAGGTCTTCGAATCTGGTTCTATGCAGGCGAACTGACGGATGAATCCGTCGGCGAGATTTATGTAGATTTAAAGATCAACGATTATCCGCAGTTGTTTGTGGAGAAATACATCGGCAATTACAACGGATCATTTTCTGTCAAGAGATTTGATTACAGCAAAAACTGCCCGGCCGAGTACAACAAAGTTCTTGTCGAGCTGGTCCACGGGATCGGTAACATGACGTATAACGGAGTTCTGAACCTGTTTAAGCGCGGCGGAGTTGAGTATTTCGAGGGAGATGTCGTGGACAGTGAGCCATCGATCGGCATGTTCTTCTCAAGCGATAACTGGTATCTGTCCGGTGTGGATACGCGCTTTGACCATGATGGCACGGAATATCTGACCTATGTATCAATAGGGGGATGTTTCGCGGGGATGATATACGATGATTCGGTGAAAAAAACGGTTGTCAAGTATGGCACGAGCATCAACGGCAGTTCTGATATCTTTGACGCGTGGGTGGACGTTTATTTCCCGAATCTGGAATCGATGGCACAGGCAGAATTCGGATATTCCCGCTATTATGAATATGCCGGGTATTATGATGACGAGGATTGAGTCCGAGCATCGGCGATAGGCAAAAAGCCGCAGCGACGGGGAACAAAAGCCGCAGCGGTGACGAACAAAAAACGTGACGGTGATCGGCAGCCGTTCGGTTGAACAGTATTTTACGAGAAAAATAAGTTGCGAAGGAGTAAACACATGGCAAAAACAGTGATTAATGTTAAGGGTACGGAGTCGGTTCCGTTTTTCAACAACGTGGACTATTGCGTCGGCACGGGGCGCATGGGATTAGCGCTCACGGAGGAATATCTGAAGGAACTGTCGTTCGTGCAGGACATCATCGGATTCAAGCACATCCGCGGCCACGGACTGTTTGCGGACGACATGGCGATCTACCAGAGACGCGTTGACTGGTTTACCAAAGAAGAGACCATTGAGTATAACTTTACGTACCTCGACCGCGTGATGGACGCGTATCTCGCGAGAAATATCGTTCCGTTCCTGGAACTCGGTTTCATGCCGAAGGCACTTGCGAGCGGTGAGCAGACGATCTTCTACTGGCAGGGCAACACGACGCCGCCGAAGGAGTACGACGAGTGGACGAAACTTGTGACGACGACGCTTGCGCATCTTGTGAAGCGCTACGGCGAGCAGGTGTACAGCTGGCCGATCGAGGTCTGGAACGAGCCCAACCTTCCGGGCTTCTGGAAGGATGCGAGCATGCCGGAGTACTTCAAACTCTTCAAGGAGACCTTCCTTGCGATCAAGGCTCTCGATCCCCGTTTCCGCATCGGCGGACCGGCGATCTGCGGCGTGCGCGATGAGGAGTGGATGAAGGCATTTTTCGACTTCTGCAAGGCGGAGGGGATCAAGCCCGATTTTGCGACGAGACACCACTACACGACCGAGATGCCCGTTCCGTCCGGCCACTACGGATACCAGAAACTCTCGGATCCGCAGCTCGGCTTCGACAACCTGCAGTCCTCGCGCGACATCATCGATTCGTACGAGGAATTCAAGGGGATGGAGATGCATTTGACGGAGT
This sequence comes from uncultured Lachnoclostridium sp., assembly GCA_946415315.1. Lineage (GTDB taxonomy): Bacteria > Bacillota > Clostridia > Lachnospirales > Lachnospiraceae > ISDg. The sequence goes on from CAMKRZ010000026.1 coordinate 21,939, forward strand.
TCAACACCTCCTACATTCCGAACAATCCGCTGCATGACACGAATGAAAATGCGGCGTACCTGGCATACCAGCTTGAGCGTCTCGGCGAGACCTCGTATTCCTACTCCTACTGGACGTTCGGTGACGTGTTCGAGGAGAGAGGCGTTCCGTTCTCGCTGTTCCACGGCGGTTTCGGTCTCGTGGCGCACGGCTGCATCCCGAAGCCTACGTTCTGGACGTTCGCATACTACAAGAGACTGCAGGAGGCTGCGACGGCTTGCGTTTACAAGGGGAAAAATGCTGTCGTGGTCCGCACGGCGAACGGTTACCGTGCGGTGCTGTGGAACATGGGCGAAGAGGAGACGGAGATCGATGTGAAGCTCGCTGCGGACGCGAAGGAGTACACGGTGATCCGAGAGACCGTCGATGAGGTTACATGCAATCCCGTGAAGGTATGGCATGATCTCGGTGAGCCGAAAAACCCTTCCGATGCGCAGGTTGAGATCATCCGCAAGGCTGCGTTCCCGTTCACGGAGAGCGACATTGCGGTTCGTTCCCGCGGCAAGATCGGCATGACGGTGCCGGTGCGCTCGCACGGCGTTGTGTACCTCGACATCATCGAGCGCGAGTTCGAGGGAGACCGCGGATTTACGTACGGCCGTCGGTTCTGATCGGACAGAGTCTGAGCAAAATGACAGGTGAGTGAGCGGCTCGCCTGAGTGAAGAGGGAGTGCTTGCGGACACGGCAGTGGCGGGGCAGGCATTTCCCGAATGGTACGGGGATCGGGCAAGGGAAGGTCGCGATCTCCGGTGTGGAGGGTTTACATGAAAGTGCTGGTAACCGGTTTCGAACCGTTTGGAAAGTTTTCGATCAACTCTTCGGAGCGCGCGGTCTCGATGCTTCCGAAATCGCTTGCGGGGAACGAGATTGTCACGATGATCCTGCCGGTATCGTACACGCGGAGCGAGAAGCAGCTGCTGGATTGCATGCGCAGCGTCCGCCCGGACGCGGTTGTGTGCGTCGGACAGAATGCCTCTTCGGGTGAGATCCGTGTGGAGTCGACGGCGGGCAACTATGCTCATTCGGAGGAAGAGGATGCGGACCACAATCTGTGGCTGTACCGTTCCATCGATATGAGCGGTGCGCCGTCGTATCGCGCGACGCTTCCGATCGAGGCGATCGTGCGCAATATCAAAAATGCGGAGATTGCAGCGGAGGTTTCCCATTCCGCGGGCACGTTCGTGTGCAATTGCCTGATGTATCAGGCTTTGCGCGCATGTGAGACGGAGTTCGCGGGTGTTCCGTGCGGTTTCGTGCACGTGCCGGCGCTGCCGGAACAGTGCAGCGATCCGGCGAGCCAGCCGAACATGCCGCCTGAGAAGATTGCGGAGGCACTGCAGATCGCCGTTGCGACCGTGATCGATCCGACCGGTGACGGTGTGCTTGCTGCGGATGAGCCGGTTGAGGCAGGAGACGGTGAAGGATCGGCAAAGACCGAAGGCAGCGAAGGAACGGCGGAGACCGGCACGGTGACTGATGCCGCGGCGTATACCCCGGAAAGCAGCACGGTCACTGCCGGGAATGCTCCTGAGGAAGTTCCGGATGAGGACGATGACGACGATGATTTCAGCATGGCAGCCGGTGTGACGCCGGAGATGTTCTCTGCGATCAACGATGACGACGATGATGAACCGGAGAATACGGCAAATGCGGAACCGTCGGTTGAAGCGGTGAGCAGAAGTGTGTCCTCTGTGGAAAGCACCGATGATACAGCTGCTTCTGTGAAAAATGATACCGATGCCGTGCAGGATCACACGGATCCGCCGAAGGCGACGGACGCCGACTCTTCGGCAACGGCTGCGGAGCCGTCGAAAGCGACGAGCGCCGCGTCTGCGGCGATGGCTTATTTTTCGAAGACGAAGCGGGACAAGCAGATCCGCGACCGGGAGTTGATTGAGGAATCGGAGATCTATTACGGCGGCACGAAGAAGAGACCGCAGGACGGAACCAAGACCGGGGAAGTGCTGAAGCGGATATCCGGGAGTGTTCCGGAGAGGGTGACGACGCAGGAGACTCCGAAGGAGACGCTGTTTGAGCCGGCGAGAGAGCGGGCGACGGTTGACCTGAAGGATTACCGCGTTTTTTCCGTGGATTCGAAATACCGCGGAACCGCGGAAGGGCTGGACCAGATGACGCTCACGGAGTTCATGGAAGAGTTTATCCCCGAGCGTGAGAAGACCGAGAAGGAACTTCGCGAGGAGGCGGCGAGAACGCTGATCCACGAGGACGATGCGCGCGATCCGCGAACCTACCTTGAGCGCAAGGCACTCCGTGATGAGGCAAGGCGCAAGGAGGACGAGAAGGAGCACGTTGCGTTCGGCGATCTCTACATCATGAACGAGACGATGCGCGCCATGGGCAAGACCGTGAACAAGAGTGTGCTGGTGGACGATGACGTTTACTCGCTTCTGTACACTGCGCTGGAGGACGGCGGGGACATCTGGGCTTACCACATTGCGGTGCTGGACAGCAAGGGAAACCTCACCGGACGCGTCATCGGGGAGCTTCCTGTGTATGCGATAAAGTACGAGCGGTATTATGTTTTCCGAGCTTTGACGGAAAACAAGAAGATAGTTTGCGACCCGGAGACGTATGAGATCCGGCTGGAAGATCTGTGATCGATGAAAGGAGCACGTGGAGCATGAAACGATGGACTTGGAGAATCGGAATCGGGCTCTCGGCGCTCCTTTTGCTGTTTGTTGTGACAACCGTGCGGCGCGCCGGGGCGGCGACTACGCCGACACCGACACCCAGCCCGACACCGGAGCCGAACGTTTATGTGCAGGTCACGACGTCGTACGAGTCGACACATGCGGACTCCTGGACGGACGCTTTTGGCAATGAGATTCTCTTAAACGGCACCGATTGTGCCGCCGTCGTGGTTTCCTATACGGTCGGGCAGAACCGGGAGCCGGAAGCCACGCAGCAGGAGATCAAGAGCGTTCTGGGATGGCCGGACTACGATGCGGAAACCGGCAGCGGCACGCTCAATCTCGGGCGCGGCGGCGAGATCATCCTCGACATGAACGTGTACCTGCACGATTCGGCGGGAATGTTCCTCTACATTTTCACGACAGGCAAGGATGAGGACAGGATGTCGGTCTCGCTCTCCGCGGACTGCCAGAAATGGTATGAGATCGAGCTGAAGAGCAAGGATTTTACGGGCCTGGACAAGTACACCAACATCCCGGCTTCCATCAAGCCCCGCTATGTCAAGATCCGTGACAGAAGCGAGTCGGGAAGCGGGGTCTGCATCGATGCCGTGCTGGCTTTCGACGCGGAGCCGATCGTGAAGGTGGTGAGCGGAAACGGTCCGAAGAAGGAATGGTATGAGAAGTTCGGCATGACGAAGAAGAGCACGACCGTTCTCTGCGTTGTTGTCGGCGGGATCCTTCTGTTGCTCTTCCTGCTTTGGCTCGTCCGGAGGATCAACATTTTCCGAAGAAAGAGGAGCCGGAAGCTTCATCTTGTCTACAGCAGAGCGCGCGACGGTGCGGTTTCGGACAATTCGGAGGAGACGCGCGGCAGCGGAACGGGAGGCACGGGGAAGAAAGCCCCAGGCAGTGCCGGCGCGACGGGAAAAGCAGGGAAGAAATCCGCGAACAGCGCAGGTGGGAAGCGCAAAGGGAAGAACCGGAACAATTTGTTCCGTGACAGAAACGGAGAGTAGTATATGCAGTCGATGCAGCAGTTATCGATATTTGACATGCAACCGGAGCGAACGCCCCGTTCAATGCCTCTCGCAGGCCGTGTTCGTCCGAAGACGCTCGCGGAGTTTGTGGGGCAGGAGCATTTGCTCGGACCGGGCTGCATGCTCCGCACGCTGATCGAACATGACAACATTTCCTCGATGATCTTCTGGGGCCCGCCCGGTGTCGGCAAGACGACGCTCGCAAGTATTATCGCCGGACAGACCAAATCGGAGTTCATCAATTTCAGCGCGGTTACAAGCGGCATCAAGGAGATCAAGGATGTCATGAAGCAGGCGGAGGATGCCACGCTTCGAGGGATCCGCACCGTGCTGTTTGTCGACGAGATCCATCGTTTCAACAAGGCGCAGCAGGACGCGTTCCTGCCGTACGTGGAGAAGGGGAGCATCATCCTGATCGGTGCGACCACGGAAAATCCTTCGTTCGAGGTCAACGGGGCTCTCCTGTCCCGGTGCAAGGTGTTCGTGCTGAAGCCTCTCACGGAGGACAATATCGTAGCGCTCCTTCGGCATGCGCTGACCTCGAAGGATGGCTTCGGCGAGAATAACGTGTCGATGAGCGACGACCAGATCCGGGCGATCGCGGTGTTTGCCAACGGCGATGCGAGAACGGCCCTGAACACGCTTGAGATGGCGGTTCTGAACGGCACGATCAGCGCCGAGGGGATCACGGTGACGGATGAACAGGTGGAACAGTGCATCAGCCGCAAATCGCTGCTGTACGACAAGAACGGTGAGGAGCACTACAATCTCATCTCCGCGCTGCACAAATCGATGCGCAATTCCGACCCCGATGCCGCAGTTTACTGGGCACTTCGGATGCTCGAGAGCGGCGATGATCCGCTGTATATCGCGCGCCGCATGGTACGGTTTGCGAGCGAGGACATCGGCCTTGCAGACTCCAATGCGCTTGCCGTGGCGATCAACGTGTACCAGGCGTGCCATTATCTCGGCGTTCCCGAGTGCAACGTGCACATCGCGCACGCAGCTACATACCTGGCGATGGCGCCGAAGTCAAACGCACTGGAAGTTGCCTGCATGGAAGTGAACGAGGATCTGCGAAGCGGTCGCGTGGAACCGGTTCCGCTCTGGATCCGCAACGCGCCGACGAAGCTGATGTCGGATCTTTCGTACGGCAAGGGATACCGCTATGCGCATAACTACGAGGGGGCACTGACGCCGATGCCGTGTCTGCCGGATGCGCTTGTGGAACGTGAGTACTATCGGCCAAAGCAGGCGGGCGACGAGGCCGCGGTAGCCGATCGTCTTACGGAGATCAAGAAATGGAAGGCGGAACACCGGGATGAGTGGTCCGCGGAGAATGAATAGACCGTCAACGGGGCGGAAATATCATTTTGCGATGGGAGAAAACCATGGAGACACGGGTAGCAGTGATCAGTATTATCGTGGAGCAGACGGAGTCGGCGGAACGGCTCAACGCCATTTTGCACGAGTACGGACAGTACATCATCGGACGGATGGGGTTGCCGTATCGCTCGTGCGGCATCAACATCATTTGCGTTGCGGTGGATGCCCCGCAGGACGTGATCTCCGCGCTGTCCGGCAAGATCGGCAGGCTGCCCGGTGTGACGGGGAAGACCGCGTACTCGAACGTGATCCGGAGCGTGGAGTGAGAAGGCCGTTCCGGGCGCGACACGGAAATGAAGAAGATCCCGTAACAGTTGCTGCAGGAAATGCCGTAAGCGGCATGGCAGAAAGGAGGCAGACATGATCACGATCGTGAATTACAGGGAACGTTACCAGAGTGATATCGAGGCGATGGATCAGGAGATGGCGGCGGAGATCGCGCGCCATGCGGATGTCTGCCGGGATACGGTTTGCGTGGCGCTTTCGGACGGGAATTTCGCGGGAGCCGGGCTGATCGCGGAGACGAACCCGTGCCGTGTGAGCGAGGACGAAACGTGGCAGTACTACCGCGCGGAGTTTCGGGCGATACCGGGGATCGAGGATGAGGCGGAGGTGTCCATAACGCTCCTCGAGGAGCTTCAGTACCGCTTCGGGCGGCTGCCCGGACGGGACGGGCGCAAGCCGGTGCTGCGGCTGTGGGTGAGCGCGGAGAACACGGCTTACACGGAGCTTTTATTTGACGAAGGATTCCGCGTCGGCAACGTGATGACCGTGATGACGCGGCCGATCGACGAGACCGACGAGTTGCTCGAGGAGGAGAAGGAGGAGCCGGAGGACAATCGGGGACCGGCATATGAGCCGGAGCCGGAACCGCAGTTCAGCATGGGGTCCGATGAGAACTGGCGCGAGGATTCCGAGTCGGACGAGACGGAAATTCGGGAATTTTACGATTCTCCCGAGGAGTGGAGAACTTATTTTGAGGTAAACGCACGCAGTTTCGGGCAGCCGGACAGCGAGAACGAGATGCGCTACCGCCTGGGCAATCCGAACTGCCATGTGTGGGTGGCACTGCGCGATGATGCGCTTGTCGCTGCCGTTTCCGCGTGGCCGCTCGGCGACGGTGTCTACGCTACGGAAAACATTTTCTGCGACCCGAAGTATCAGCGCCGCGGGATCACCACGAGGCTTCTTTCGTATGCGCTCGGCAAACTCTACGACGAGGGGGCCGTGGCGGCGCGGCTGACGGTGTACGGGGATAATCTGCCGGCGATCCGGCTGTACCGGAAATTCGGTTACTCCGTCGCGTACCAGCTTCTGGAAATGCACTATTTCGGCAAGGAGGATCGCACGGAGGTATGAGGACGTTTCAGGTCACGGGCATGAGCTGCGCAGCCTGCAGCGCCAGGGTGGAGAAGGCGGTCTCGGGAGTGCCGGGCGTGGACTCCTGTTCCGTCAATCTTCTGACCGGCGTACTGGGCGTGGAGGGCGATGCGGCCGATGAGGCGGTCGTCGAAGCGGTGGAGAAGGCCGGATACGGCTGCCGCCCGAAGCACGCGAGGACCGCGGAGAGCGGTACAGCAGGAAATCCGGGCGATGACATGACATCCGGTCTGCGGGAAGGAGCGTCTCCGGCTGAAGTCGGCGATGCCGCCCGATCGGACGGGGAAGTGATGGAAGACCCGGGCAGGAGAGATTTCCTTGCGCTTCGGAAAATTCTGTTCATCTCCATTGGTTTTGTTCTGGTGCTCATGTATATCTCCATGGGCTATCATATGTTTTCGGCACCGCTGCCCGCTTGGCTGCGGAAACCGTCGGTCAATGCCCTGTGTCAGGCGGCGCTCGCCCTGACGGTAATGGGAATCAATTTCCGTTTCTTCCGAAACGGCGTGCGCGGCGTTCTTCACGGGGCACCCAACATGGACACGCTGGTTGCCCTCGGCTCGTTTGCCTCATTTGCCTACAGTGCGGCCCGAACCGTGCAGATTCTGGCGGGCGCGGACGGACACATGATCCTCGGCGACCTCTACTATGATTCCGCGGCAATGATCCTGGCGCTGATCACGGTAGGCAAGACGCTCGAGGCGTACTCGAAGGGACGCACAACCGATGCGCTGAAGGGGTTGTATGATCTTGCGCCGAAGCAGGCGAAGCTGCTCCGCGGAGGGGAGACCGTGACGGTACCGATCGCGGAGGTACAGGTCGGCGACGTGTTTGTCGTGTTTCCGGGCGACGCGATCCCTACGGACGGGATCATCCTGGAGGGGGAGAGCGCGATCGACGAATCCGCACTTACGGGCGAGAGCATCCCCGTGGACAAGAAGCCCGGCGATACGGTCGCGACGGCGACAATGAACCGCTCCGGGCATCTCACCTGCCGCGCGACGGCAGTCGGGGAGGACAACACGCTTGCGAAGATCATCCGCATGGTGAGCGACGCGACGGCCACGAAAGCGCCGATCGCGAAACTGGCTGACCGTGTTGCGGGTATCTTCGTGCCGGTGGTGATCGCGATCGCGGTCATCACGATCGCAATCTGGCTGCTGGTCGGACAGGAGTTCGGATATGCGCTCGCGCGGGGCGTTTCCGTTCTGGTCATCAGCTGTCCGTGTGCGCTCGGACTGGCGACGCCCGTGGCCATCATGGTCGGCAGCGGCGTCGGCGCAAAGCACGGGATCCTGTACAAAAGTGCGACGGCGCTTGAGCAGTGCGGCCGCGTGGAGATCGTAGCCCTCGACAAGACCGGAACCATCACCGAGGGAGAGCCGAAGGTGACCGGCATAGTTCCCGCGGAGGGCGTGACCGAGGAAGAACTTCTCGCGTATGCATCCGTTGCGGAGCAGTACAGCGAGCATCCGATCGCGAAGGCGATCCTCGCCCGAAGCGCGGAGCTCGGGACAGGTGCTACATGCGCATGTGAGAGCACGGAAACACAGACTGACTGCGAGTGCGTAGCGTGCCCGGTCGAACGCGAATCGACGGGATCCTTTAGGGCGCTCTCCGGAAACGGGGTGCGCGGTCTGTATAAAGGCAAAGAACTGCTCGGCGGAAATCTCCGGCTACTCGGGGAGATCGTGCCGAAGGAAAGCTCGGAGGCGGCGGAGGCAGCTTCCCGCGAGGGCGGAACACCCGTATTTTTCGCGTATGACGGGAAGTACATGGGGATGATCGTCGTGGCGGATACGCTGCGCAGCGACAGCACCGGCGCTGTATCACTTCTTCGGAAAATGGGGATCACCGCGGTCTGTGTGACCGGTGACCGCAGAGCGACCGCGGAGTATATCGCGGCGCGCGCGGGAATCACCGAGGTGCGCGCGGAAGTGCTGCCGGACGGCAAACAGCAGGTTATCCGGGAATTGCAGGGTAGCGATGCCGGGCACCGGATCGTGGCCATGGTAGGCGACGGGATCAACGATGCGCCGGCGCTCACCGCGGCGGATATCGGCATAGCGATCGGCGCCGGAACGGAGGTTGCCATCGATGCGGGCGACGTTGTGGTCATGAATCGCAGGCTCACGGACGTGTGTGCCGCGATCGACCTCGGGCGAAACACGCTGCGCATCATTCGCCAGAACCTGTGGTGGGCATTTTTCTATAACGTGATCGGCATCCCGCTCGCGGCCGGTGCGTTCGTCCGGCTGTTCGGCTGGGAACTGAATCCGATGTTCGGAGCCGCGGCAATGAGCCTTTCGAGTTTCTGCGTCGTGATGAACGCGCTGCGGCTGAACCGGTGGAAGTATCCGGCGATCGCGGAAACCGGTGAGGAGCCGGAAAACAATACATCAAGTAGTTCGGAGGAGACAAAAATGAAGGAAGTTACGTTGCAGATCAAGGGAATGATGTGCATGCACTGTGAGGCGCGCGTGAAGAAATGTCTGGAGGAGATCCCTGGCGTTGCAGGGGCGATCGTGAGCCACGAGAAGGGCACTGCCGTGGTGACTGCGGAGGAATGCGTTTCCGAGGCTGCGATGGCTGCCGCGGTGACTGCACAGGGCTATGAGGTAGTCTGAGCCGGTTGCGGGGAGCGAAAGGCCGACGAAGCTTGCGGAGCGTAAGCATACAGCCGGAACACCGAGGCTTTCGGGAAACCACAGTCAGACAGAAAAGCAAGGGAGGAACTTGCCATGCCTGCTTCGGAAAATGTCCTGCAGCTGTTGATCAACCTTGACCGGAAACCGGTCGATGTGCCGGACTATGAGTGCCGGTACAGGCTTGCCGGATCGGTTTTTACGCTTTCGCTGTTCCCGGCGGGAGTCGCAGTCGACTGGGAGAACGGAGACTCCTGGTTTGAGGAAGGGAACAAGCCGAAGAAGGAGTTCTACGATGCCATCCGCAAGGCGTACCTTCTGTACGCGCTGTATTTCGGAGACGGGCTGAAGATTGAGCGATACACTGTCGTGCGGAACGGGATCCCGGAGAGCGCGATCTCGTACGGGGATGACGCTTATTTTCCGTATATGGAGTCCGTGATCCTTCCGGGCGATCTGGTTCCCGAGGCGGGAGAGTTCAAGGCCGGGAAGATTTTCCGAAACCGCACGATCATGAATTTCATCGCGAAGAGCAAGCGGAGCGACGACCAGTCCGACACGAAGATCACGGCCTTGTTCGCGTATCTTCACAGCAAATGCAGGCGGTATGAGGTCGACCGTTTTCTGAATCTCTGGACAGCGATCAACGCGCTGTACAACGACATCAACCGCAGGCATACCAGATGGGTGGAAAAACTGGTCGACGAGATACCGGACGATGTTCTCGAAAAACTGGATCTGCCGAGGGACCTGGTTCGGCAATTCTATACGGTCTCGGACAAGAACGACAACGAACCGAGGCGTCTGCTGATCAAACTCGTGCATGAGCGGCTGGATATTCACAGGAAAAACAAGAGCAGCAAGGAGCGCGTCCTGAAGGAGTTTTCCGGCGAGGACACGGACTTCTTTACCCCGTTCGTAACCGGGTATTCCGAGAGGAACGAAGGCCGGATGACGCCGGGGAGCAGGAGAGTGCCGCTTCTCGTGAAACGTTATTTCTATCGCGCGGTGCGCGCGGACGCCGAGAGGCTCTCCGATGAGGCATCGGAGGACGAGCAGGAACTCTACCGCCGGCTGCGCGTGTGGGCGGACAGAACGGGCGCGTCTCTCTTCTCGTTTCTGACGTTTGAACTGCCGTATTACAAGCGAAACTATTACATTCACGGAAGCGAGGCGACGCTGCTGATCTCAAGCTGCTACAGCATCAGCTATCTCGCCTGCCTGAACTATTTCATGGAGCGTTTTCTGGAGAAGTACATACCGCAGATGTTCAATCCGCGGAAAATGGACGCGCTGATCCGCGAGTACCATCAGCTTCTGTATGAGGAGCGGAAGGGGCTGGATGACGTGTACACATCGGAAAATGAGGCGGACCCGAAGACGATGACGGCGATCGCGATCGCCAAGCTGTTGAGAAATCAGTTGAAAAAAGATTACGCGAAGGCCGAATGGATGGCGAAGGTGAAGGGTTTACTGCCGAACTAGAGCGGTTGCAGTGAAGTATTTTGTTGCATTTGCCCCGGTAAAATAATATAATGGTTTCAGGGTCGGAACGCCCCGGAAATCCGCGGCGCCGAGACCGAAAACGGAACATGAGAACGGAGGGTTTGCCATGTTAGAGAGTATTTTGAAGCGCCTGCTCCGCAGAAAAGTGGAACAGAAGGTAGAGAAGGTCGTAGACGAAGCACTGGACTCGGCGTTAAACAGCAATAAAGCGGCTCAGCCGACCGCGGGTGCCACACAGCCGGCAAGCCCGGTTGCCGCAGCGGACTACAGCGCAAACGCCGGTGCGGAGAACGAGTGGGATATCGAGTACAATCACGATGTCAACTATTTCCGCCAGATCATCCAGGCGAATTTCCCGGAGTATGCGCTCGAGGAAAATGTTCCTTTTGCTCAGCTGGTGCCCGGTGTGAGATATCAGTATCCGCCGTACACGTTTGTGATGCGCAAGAACGGCCAGATCGCGCTGGTCATTTCGCTTCAGAGCAAGTATTCCTACAAGAAGGGCCTGCACACCATGTGCGAATGGAAGGCTCAGCTGCGTCATATCAATTTCTTTATTGAGTATCCGGATCGCCCTGAGTACGTGATCAACCGGATTCGTCAGTATCTTGCTTTTTAAGCGGTAAATCGAGAAGAACGCAAGTTTCTTGCACCTGCAGCGGGCGCAGCATGGTCCTTGTGGTACTGTGCAGGTAGTCGGCCATGTATCGTTCGGTAAGATTGGAAATTTTCCAATCTTTAAGGTTTTCTTCTCTTTACAATTGGCTCACCGGAAGCGCTGTTTTTCGCGTGAAAACAAAGGCTTCCCGGTGGGCGAGTTTGTTTGTGCGGATGTGTTTTGCAAGTGTGGGAAAATGTGATCGGAGGCGTGCGGCATGGAGTTTCTGGAAGGTCTTGTGAACCCCGAAGCGTGGGAGAAGTACTACGCGTACTGCTCCGGCCGGGACTTTATCACGATACCGGAACTGCGGCAGCTGCGCCGACAGATTGACCGTAAGGAATACCTGGAGCCAATCACGCGCTGGCTGGAGGAGCGGCATTTTCCGTGTGCGACGCGCAAGGTCATCAACAAAATGGGGACGAGCCGGAAGCGCATCGTGTATACGTACGAAGGCGGGGAGCGACTGATCCTGAAGATCATCGCATATCATCTGCATGAGTATGACAGCTTGTTCGCGCCGAACCTGTTTTCGTTCCGCATGGGCAGCGGCGTGCGCAAGGCGATGACGCATCTGCGGTACCGTCCGAACATGGGAGACCGGTTCGTCTACAAGGTGGATATCCACGATTATTTTAACTCGATCGATCCGGAGCGGATCCTGCCGATGGTGCGGGATGCGCTCGGCGGAGAACCGCTTCTGTGCGGGCTGATCGAGGAACTGCTGACCAACCCTCGTGTGTATTGTGACGACGAGTTTGTGGAGGAGCGCAAGGGGATCATGGCCGGCGTGCCGGTCTCGTCATTTCTCGCCAACCTTTTTCTGAGCGGGATGGACTGGCACATGCATCGCGAGGGCGTGCTGTACGCGAGGTACGCGGATGATATCATCGTGTTCGCGGACAGCGAGGAGGAGATGCTCCGGCACAAGGCATACATCCTCGATACGCTCACTTCGTTAGGACTCACCATCAACCCTAAGAAGGAGTTCATAAGCCGCCCGGGGGAGGCTTGGACATTCCTCGGGGTGCAATACCACAATGGTGAGTTCGACGTCTCGGAGGCCTCCGCCGAGAAGATGAAAGGGAAAATGCGCCGCAAGGCGCGCCGGTTCCGCCGCTTGATGACGCGCGGCAAAAAGCCGCTTGGTGTGGAGGAAGCGATCCGGCGTTACATTGCGGTTTTCAATATCAAATTTTACGACAACCGGCGGGACAACGAACTGACCTGGGCAAGATGGTTCTTTCCGATCATCACGACGTCGAAGACGCTGTCCGAGCTGGACCGGTACATGGTTGAATGCATTCGCTTCATCCGCACGGGAAAGCACACGAAGGGCAATTACCGGCTCCGTTATGACACGATCAAGTCTTACGGATTCCGCAGCCTTGTGCATGAGTACTACCGCGGACTGAAAGCACCCGGGGAAGAGGGTCAGCAGGCGGCGTTCGATTCGGAAGAACTGCCGTGTGAGGCGGAATTGCCGGAGGAATGTGTGGATTGAGAGATGCGGCATGTCAGTGCGGGCATACGGCCGCAGAAGGGAGACAGAGATGACAGTTAATCGAAAAATGTGTTTCCTTGCCATTGTTATGGCGTTGATCGTTGCGTTGACGGCCTGCGGTTCCCGCGGCGGCAACGACAGCGAAGTGACGCCGACGCCGACCAACGAAGTGAAGATCACGCCGACAACGGAGCCGACGAGCGAGCCGACGCCTACGGAAACGGCAACGCCGGAGCCGTCGCCGACGGAAACACCGACGCCGGAACCGTCACCGACGGAAACACCGACGCCGGAGCCTACGCCGACCGAGACACCGACCCCGGAGCCGACGGAGGAGGTCACGCCCACGCCGGAGATTAGTGGTGAGCCGACGCCGGAGTTGACAGGAGAAGTCACGCCCACGCCGGAGATCAGCGGAGAGCCGACGCCGGAATTGACCGGAGAAATCACGCCCACGCCGGAGATCAGCGGAGAGCCGACACCGGAGCTGACCGGGGAGGTGACGCCTACACCGGAGATCAGTGGTGAGCCGACACCGACGGAGGAAATGACACCTACGCCCACGCCGATGGACGAGGTATCCTACCGCCTGCCGGGTCTTGTCTGCATCACGAAGGCGGACAGCATTTTCATGGAACCGTCGGACAGGTCAAACAAACTGGACGACGTACAGGTCGGCGAGTTTGTGGCGCTGGACATTGACACGAGCGTGTTTGACGATGACTTCTGGTATCGCGTTCAGTACCACAACGGACTGTACGGATATCTGCGCAAGGAGTCCACAACGGAGGAGATTCCTTCTTCCTGTATCGCGCTTGGACGTGAGTTCCTTGTCGCGGACGACTGGGTATCGCTGTGCGACGCGATCCGAAACGATTACTGGGAGACTCACGCGGGCACTCCCGAAGACGGGTATACCGAGCAGAAGGCTTCGTCGGACGACGCTGCCATAGCCGGGTATCGCTCGCGCTACAATTTTGAAAACGGCAGGAGCGATCGCCAGTTCCGGGAACTTGTCTACGCGGAGATCGTCGAGACAAAGCTCTACTTCAATCCGAGCATAGACGGACCGAATTTTGTGGCGTACGGCTATGATGCGAACGGGCAGATGGTGTACCTTCAGGAGTTCATCCTTCACGAGGAGGAAGGCGCGACACCGTATGACAGCTGCAGGATCGCTACGGATCAGAGCGGAGAGCGTGTCAAGGAATACGAGTTCGTGTACAAGGGCGACAACCGCGTGCTGATCTTCGGAGAAGAGCATAAGCCGGAGGCGGTTCTGACCTACCACTACAACGAGGATGTCAGCGTGAGAATGCCGTATTGCAGACTCGACATGTTCTACAACGAAGAGGAGCTTCTGACGCACATCGTGATGACGTTCCCGGGAGATAATTCGCATCGGTACAACACATTTTTCGAGTACGAAACAGACAGCGCGACACTGATCCGCATGGTGGAGATCGCGGAGCGTACCGCCGACGGAGAGTGGACGGTACAGTCCGGGCGCGAGTTGGTGAAGTAATCATGAGTCGATAAGACGGAAAATAACGCAGCACAGGGAGGGAACGTCGAGACCGGCGTTCCCTTTTTCTGAGCGGACAGCGGAAAGTGTATTTTTGTATACAAGTATGACTTTTGTATTTACAAAACAGGCGGGTGGTGGTATTCTATGTGCTGTGACCAATATAACCCGCGCGAAAAATGCGGAAACGGAGGCATTTATGGCTAGAATCGGTATTATCGGATACGGAAATCTCGGACGCGGAGTGGAGTGTGCGATCCGACAGAATTCGGACATGGAACTTGCGGCGGTGTTCACCAGACGTGACCCTGTAACGGTGAAAGTCCTGACGCCGGGCGTTCCGGTGGTGTCCGTGGCGGACGTGGCTGATTGGAAAGATAAGATTGATGTGATGATCATTTGCGGCGGCAGCGCGACGGACCTTCCGAAGCAGACGCCGGAGTATGCGAAACTCTTTAACGTCGTTGACAGTTTTGACACGCACGCACGCATCCCGGAGCATTTTGCAAATGTGGATGCAGCGGCGAAGGCGGCCGGCAAGGTGGCGCTCATCTCGTGCGGCTGGGATCCGGGCATGTTCTCCCTGAACCGCCTGTACGCGAACTGCATCCTGCCGGAAGGCAAGGATTACACGTTCTGGGGCAAGGGCGTGAGCCAGGGCCATTCCGATGCGATCCGCCGTGTACCGGGCGTAAAGAACGGCAAGCAGTACACGGTTCCGGTTGAGTCTGCTCTTGAGGCGGTCCGCTCCGGCAGCAATCCCGAGCTGACGACGCGCGAGAAGCACACCCGCGAGTGCTTTGTGGTGCTCGAGGAGGGCGCGGATCCGGTGGCTGTGGAGACGGCCATCAAGACGATGCCGAACTACTTTGCGGACTATGACACGACAGTACACTTCATCTCCGAGGAGGAGCTCGCGCGCGACCATGCGGGAATCCCTCACGGCGGTTTCGTAATCCGCACCGGTCAGACCGGCTGGAACAAGGAAAATAAGCACGTCATCGAGTACAGCCTGAAGCTGGATTCGAACCCCGAGTTCACGTCGAGCGTCATCGTGGCGTATGCGCGCGCGATCGCAAGAATGCAGAAAGAGGGCGCGACCGGCTGCAAGACCGTGTTCGATATCGCACCGGCATACCTGAGCCCGCTGAGCGGCGAGGAGATCCGTGCACACCTGCTGTAAGCGGGAAGTTTTGTAAGAAAAGCAGCAAGCAAAAAAGAACCTTTGGAGCACATGCGCGGTTTCCGTTTCGGGAGCCGCGCTTATTGCGTGCGGCGGTCGTTTATGATATACTTTTGCAAAACCGCGGGAACGTGAACGCGGGGAGAAAGGCGGGAACCATGGGGATATTTTTACAGGACGGGGGAACCATCGGATTTGTCGCGCCGTCGTTCGGATGCGCGACGGAGCCGTATCAAACGGCGTTCAACAATGCGCTGCGCCGGTTGCGCGAGCGGGGCTTTCAGACCGTGCTCGGTCCGAACTGCTACCGGGGCGACGGGATCGGAATCTCCGCGCCGCCTGCGGAGTGCGCGCAGGAGCTTGCGGACATGGTCTGCCGGGACGACATCGATGCGCTGATGGCGTGCGGCGGAGGCGAAATGATGTGCGAGACGCTCGGAAAGACGGACTGGGAGCGGATCCGCGCGGCAAAACCGAAGCTTCTGATGGGGTACTCGGACATCACCAACTTCATTTTCCCGTATGTGACGATGTGCGGCGGATACGGCATCTACGGACCGTGCGCAAGCGCGTTCGGCATGGAGCCGTGGCATTCTTCGATCGAGGATGCCCTTGCGCTGATGCAGGGGAAAATCGATACGGTCCGAAGCTATCCGGCCTGGGAAGGGATCGACGACGGAAAGAAGGATGAGGAGCATCCGCTTGCGCCGTACAACTGTGTGCAAACTGCAGGAATTCATAAGTATATCCACGGTTCTACATGCGTAGAACGAACGAGCGAAACCGTCTGCTTTGCGGGGCGTTTGCTCGGCGGTTGCCTCGACTGCCTTCAGGTGATGTGCGGAACGCCGTACCAGGATGCGATCGGTTACGCGGAGTCGCACAAGGAAGAGGGGATCGTGTGGGTTTTGGAGGCATGTGACCTCAATGTGTTCGGCATCCGGCGCGCTTTATGGCAGCTCCGCGAGGCCGGATGGTTTGCGCATGTGAAGGGTTTCCTGATCGGACGGCCGCTGTGTTATGGTCAGGAAATGATGGGGCTCGATCACTACCACGCTGTTCTGGACATCCTCGGCGAGCTCGGTGTGCCGATCGTGATGGACGCCGACATCGGACATTTGCCGCCGCAGATGCCGCTTCTGATGGGCAGTTACGCGAGTGTGACGGCGGATGAGAAGATCTCGATCACAATGAGACTGTGACGCGCAGTGAAAGCCGGCACAGGAACTGCGATAATCCGGCGATACGATCGCCGGGACGATACTTGACAGGGAGTACGGAAAATGCAAAACCTCACGATGCGACAATGTAACCTCTGTCCGCGACATTGCGGCATCGACCGTTCGGTGCGTAACGGCGTGTGTGGCTGCGGAGATACGATGCGTGTGGCGCGGGCGGCGCTTCACATGTGGGAGGAGCCGTGCCTGAGCGGAGAGCGCGGGTCGGGAGCCGTGTTTTTCGCGGGTTGCCCACTGCACTGCATTTTCTGCCAGAATTCGGCGATCAGCGGAGGAGATACCGGGCGCGCGTACACGCCGGACGAACTGGCTGTCGAGTTTCTCAGGCTGCAGGGGGAAGGTGCCGCGAACATCAATCTGGTGACCGCCGGACAGTGGGCGACGGGCGTGCATGAGGCAATCGCGATTGCCCGCGCGCAGGGGCTTCGGATCCCGATACTGTGGAACTCGAGCGGTTACGAGACGGAGGAGACACTGGCGCTTCTTAGAGACGACATCGATATCTATCTCCCCGATCTCAAATACGCGAGTGAGGAACTCGCTCGGGATTTTTCACACGCTAAGGACTATCCCGAGGTCGCGAAGCAGGCGATCGCAAAGATGGTCGAGGCAGCCGGTGAGCCGGCATTTGACGCGGAAGGATACATGACGCGCGGTGTGATCGTGCGTGTGCTGGTGTTGCCGGGGCATCGCGATGAGGCCTGCCGTGTGATCGAGTATCTGCATAAGACGTACGGCGACCGGATTTACATCAGCATTCTCAACCAGTATACGCCGCCGGCCCGCGAGCTTGCCTATGGGGAGCTCAACCGCCGCCTGACCCGCTACGAGTATGATAAGGTCGTGGAGTTTGCAAGAAGTCTTCCCGTGGAAAATGGCTTTATTCAAGTCGGGCAGACGGCCTCGGAAAGCTTTATCCCGGAGTTCTGCACCTGGGAGCAGAAGCCGGAACAGGACCCGCCGGAAGATGCCTGACGCCGCGTCGGAAGTGCTGTGGACAACGGGCGATCCGTCATACACAGGGATACGGTACGGCGTGGAACGCTGTGATCACCGAATCTCCACGAAATCTTCCGTATTTTTTCGGGATTTCGGTGTCGTTTTGGGCGGTGATTGCATTGCATTTTTCGAAAAATCATGATACACTATGAAAGCCTGTTTTGCAGGTGATAATTATGCAACCCGTGTGGTGCGGGCGGAGGTTTACTATGAGTATTGAGAACAGACTTGCGGCGAAGAAGCGCAGCGAGAAGGCAAGACGCAACGCGAAATTGAAAGCAGCGGCAGAGCTCGGGGTGATCATTCTGCTTCCGATCATCATCCTGATCGTTGTGCTTGTGATCTATAACAATTCGATCCCGCAGTACAGCCGGTATCTTGACAAGGAAGGCAATATCAAGGGTTACGATGTATCCAAGCAGATCGAACTTGCGGATCTGGATGCGATGGGTATTACTTACGATAAGTACCTGCCGACTAAAGATGAGCTTGAGGCGAGGATCGTCAGTGATCTGAAGACTGCTATTGAAGAAGAGGAGAAAGCTGCCGAGGCAGCGAAGGCTGCGAAGGGTGATGACAGCACGCCCGAAGGCGACGGCGATAAGACCGAAGGTGACGGCAATACAACCGAGGGCAACGGTGATACGACCGGGGACAACAGCAGTACGTCCAGCAATTCGACGACAGAAGACGGGGATTCCAAGGATTCGACTGACACGACCGGCACGACAGGCGATACCACCGACACGACAGGCGATACCACCGACACGACAGGCGATGCAGCGGATACGGCTGACGGTGAAAAGTCGGAGACCGAGATGACCGAGGAAGAGAAGAAGGCTGCTGAGGAGAAGAAGGCTGCCGAGGAGAAGGCCAAGTATATGGCTTTGTTCACGGACGAGAACGTCGAAAAGTATTTTGCGACTACACTCGGTGACAAATACGACCATACGACGGACGGTTACCGGAAATATTTGACGGAAACCATGCAGCTTTCGAATTTCAATTCGAAAATACAGGCAGATATTCTGACGTATCTGGAAGAGAATTCCACGATCAAGAAGATGCCTTCCAACAGATTTATGAAACTGTGGAAGAAACTTGACAGACAGGAGTACGAAAACCAGTACAATGCCTTGATGGAAATCTACAAGAGCAACAATTATCCTACTGTTTCCATCTACGATTTTTATGATAACCGTGAGGACAAGTCCGGCAAGAGCTCCAAGGAGTACTTTGAGGACAATGTTAAGATGGAGTCGGAAGCTCGCGTGAAGACTACCATTCTTCTGCTGGCTGCATTTGAGAAACTCGGGTTCACTTATGACAAGAGTGAAGCGGATGCGTATATCGAGGAGAGCTTTGTCACTTCCACGCAGACGCTTGAGCAGGCCCGTGAGACGTTCGGCGACGAATACATGATCCTTGCATGGAAGACCAGCAAGGCAATCCAGACGCTGACCGACCGTGTCCATGTAGAGCCGAAAAGTGAGTAACCGATAATACGACGGATCCGCCTCGTTGCGTGACAACGCATATGCGGGTGCGCCGCAGATGGAAAGCTACATACGATACAAAACGGGCAGGGGTGCTTCCCCTGCCCGTTCGCTTTATTATTTCCAGTCTTTTATTTTGTACAGGTAATACGTTTCATTGCCGATATCCTGATAACCGTAGAACTGGAACCTGATCTCGCTGTATGACTTGCCGGTTTCCGCTTCCGGCCAGATGACCAGGCATCCGGAATCCGTATCATCGATAAACAGGTGATAAGCAGTGGAGCCGTCGTTCAGGGTAACCGCTTCGCCGACGGAAGCATTACGCAGGATGAAGGCTCCCTCCTTGCTGTAGACGACAGTCTGGTTTTTCAGCCTGGATTCGAGATGCTGTAGAATGGCTTCTTCACTCGGACGCTCGTACAATTCATCGGAGCCTTGTTCTTCGCGCTGGTTTTTATCGTTCGAAACCGGGGTTGGTGTCGCGGAGGACTTATCCTGAACTTCGTCCGATTCAGAGGGCGTATCCGAATGGCCTTCCTTTTCGGGAGACTGCTTTTGCTCGATCGGATCGGGCTGATCCGAAAATGCAGTCGGCGTCGTCATATCGTATGCGGTTTTGGAATCTCTGCCCGCTGCAACATCGTCCTGCTTCGGCAACCGGTTGTTTAAAATGATCAGAATGCCGATGACGATCACCGCCGCAGCCACACCGGAAAGCGAGGTGATGATGCGGAACCGGTTGTTCTTCCGCTTGACCGGGGCAACTGACATGCGCTCAATTGATTTCTCAGCGTCTGCATTCCGGTTGATCTGCTCCAGGATGCGCGGCATCAGATCCGGGGCCTGGTCTTTCGCGTATGCTGCAAAGGCCTTCTCCCATTCGGGAGTCGCCGGGATGTCCCCGACGTCATTCGGAAAATCTTCGGCATCGGCCGAAAAAGCTTCGTCATATCCTGCACTGCCGCCCGGCGATCGGCCATCGGGCTCATGCAGCGGAGTGACAAAGCGGTCTTTGTTATCCGTCATATCCGCACCTCCTTATCTTATTGACAGCTTCACGGTAAATCCATGCAACAGTGCCCTGAGGTTTCCCGGTCGCCTCCGCGATCTCGCGGAACGTGAGGCCCATCAGGTGTTTCATGGAGACGATCTCCCGCTCGGTCGGAGACATCATGGCAAGAACCTGTTCCACGGCAATCTCATTGACGATCTCGTCGGCAGACGAGGGTACCGCGCCGATGTCGGTCTCCTCTGCCGTGTCGATGGAGATTGTGCGGCTGTTCGCCCGCAGGTAATCGATGGCCCGGTTGCGCGCCATGGTTGCCAGATAGCCTTTGTGTCCCTTGCCGGGGCGGTACGCGGGCGGCGATTCCCAAAACTTCAGGAACAGATCTGACGTTACGTCCTCTGCATCCTCACGCTGTGATACGAGCGCGCTGACGACCTGAAAAAGATACGCGGAATACTCGTTGTATATGCGCATCAGACCGTTTTGATCGCGTCGCCGTATCGCGTCTAAGCAATCGGCAAACTCCAGGTCTGTCATGGAATCTCCTTCCCCGAAACCGCACATTTCCCGGACGGAACAGCGTCTGTCGGGGTTGTCTTGTACAAGATACGAAGTGCGTTCGAATTTTTATGGTAAAAAACAACATTCAACAAGAAGTAGTTGATTGCCAAAGTTATTTCTGATTCCAACTCCGGCTTTTGTTTTTGTCTGA
>CAMKRZ010000027.1 GCA_946415315.1 uncultured Lachnoclostridium sp.
GAGTTTTATGTTATTAGGCGATATTTCAGTCGGAAATTAGTTTTTCATTCAAGGGCTATAATAAAGTATCACTGCAGAAACGGAGGGAGACTTCATGCCGAAGGGAACAAACCAGAAACTGAAGCTGTATTACCTCGCCCGGATCATGGTCGAGAAGACAGATGACGAGCACATGATCACCATGCCGGAGATCCGGCAGGCGCTGGAGGCGTACGGGGTGACTGCGGACCGAAAGAGCCTGTACGATGACATGGAGGCACTTCGCACCCTCGGCATCGACGTGATCGGCGAGAAGGTCGGCCGGAATTTTTACTACCACGTCGGCGGCAAGCAGTTTGAGATTGCGGAGTTAAAACTCTTAGTGGATGCCATTCAGTCGTCCCGCTTTATCACGGAGAAGAAGTCTCATGAGCTGATCAAGAAACTGACCGGGCTGGCAAGCCACTATGAGGCCGATCAGCTGAAGCGCCAGGTCTTCGTGCACGGCCGCGTGAAGACGATGAACGAGAGCATTTACTACTTTGTGGATGATGTCCATCGCGCGATCGCCGAGAACCGGCAGATCCGCTTTGAGTACATGCAGTGGAATACGGACAAGCGCATGGTTCCCCATCGTGAGGAACCGTACATTGTCAGCCCGTGGGCGCTCACCTGGGACCACGAGAATTACTACCTGATCGCGTACGACGAGGAAGCCGGCGGGATCAAGCATTTTCGCGTGGACAAGATGAAGAGCATCGAGATCCTCGAGAAGAAGCGCGTCGGCCGTGACCGCTTCCGCGAGTTCAACCTCGCACAGTACTCCAAGATGAGTTTCAGCATGTTCGGCGGCGAGAGCACAAAAGTGCGGCTGGCGTTCCGCAACGACTTTGTGGGTGTGATGATCGACCGCTTCGGTCGTGACATCCCCGTTCATCCGTCGTCACGGGAGGGCTGGTCGGAGACCGCTGTGGACGTGTCGATGAGCCCTCATTTTCTGGGGTGGATCTTTGCCCTCGGCACGGGGGTGCGCATACTGGGGCCTACGGAGGTTGCAGAGGAGTTAGCACGGAAAATGAAGGAGATCGAGGGGATGTACGGGCAGGTGTAGAGGATTTCCCTTTCGTCCTGCTTTCCGCGTGAAACGGAGGTAATCATATGCCATTTCAGATCATCAGAGATGATATTACCAGGGTAGAAGCGGATGCCATCGTAAATACGGCCAATCCGCTTCCGAAGTATGCCTCGGGGACGGATGCCGCGATCTATCAGGCGGCCGGCGCGGAGCAGCTCCTTGCGGAGCGGAAGAAGATCGGCGTGATCCCGGTCGGCAGCGCGGCGGTCACCCCGGCCTTTGATCTGAAGGCGAAATATATCATTCATACGGTCGCGCCGACCTGGCAAGGCGGTGACAAGGGCGAGTTTGACGACCTGAAAAACTGCTACAGGACAGTCCTTGAGAAGGCGTTTGAACTCGGCTGTGAGAGCGTTGCGTTTCCCCTGCTTGCTGCCGGGAATTACATGTTTCCGAAGGCGGAGGCGCTCCGGATTGCGCTGGATGAGATCAGTGCATTTCTGATGCGGGAAGAGGTTGAGATGACCGTGAAGCTGGTCGTATTTGACGAGAAGGCGTTCCGGCTGTCGAGGAACCTGTTCTTTCAGGTGGAATCGTACATCAGCGATGAGGAAGTGCTTGCCGTATATACGAAAGAGTACGGAACCGACGAGAGGTCTGCGGCGAGTGAGCGGGGGCGCGTTCGGGATCGAATGCGGGCATCCGGCTATTACAACGATGCCTCTGCGGGGCGAGCGGAGAGCGTTCCGGTCAGTCCCGTCGGGGCACAGGGAGAGTCGTCCGAACCGCACCCCAAATACAGCGTAAGCTCGTTCGACGAGAATACATTTGACAAGAATCTTTATCTGCATGATGACAAGGAGGACTGCGCGTTCCGGGATTGTCTGATGGGATTTCTGGTGAAGAAGGGCGTCAATAACAACGTTGTCTATAAACGGTCCAACGTGTCGAAAGGTGCATTTTCCAAAATCCTGTGCGGGGATACGAAGAAACCGCAAAAGACGACCGTGCTCGGTTTCTGCATCGGTCTCCGGTTGACGGTTGAGGAATCGATCGACCTGCTGGCCAGCGCGGATATGGCATTCAACCCTTACAACAAGAGGGACAGCCTCGTGATCCGGTGCATAGAGCGCGGGCAATATGATATCAATGAGGTCAATGCGATGCTGTTCGTTTGCGAACAGCCGCTCCTCGGAAACTGACGATCGGGGCGCCGGGAAAAAAAAGCATGTTTTTCAAACGTCTCCCGGCGGGACACCATTTTCCATGTGGAGTGCGGTATGATACGGACAAAGAAAAAACAAGGAGGTACGTATTATGTACGGAGCATTATTGGGAGATATGATCGGAGCGCCCTATGAGTTTGATCAGGGTGACAAGACGAAGAATTTTGAGATGTTCAACCGGGGAGTTCATTTTACGGATGATTCCGTGATGACGATCGCGGTTGCGGATGCGTTGCTGGATGTTGCGGCGGATGCGACCGATGAGGAGATCCGAAAGGGTCTTGTTAAGTCCATGCAGAAGTGGGGTCACAGGTATCCCGATGCCGGTTACGGCGGACGGTTCTACGGCTGGCTGTTCTACAATCAGGACCCGAAGCCTTACGGCAGTTTCGGAAACGGGTCCGCCATGCGTGTCTCGTCGGTCGGCTGGCTGTACAATACGCTTGATGAGACGAGGCGGATGGCGCGGCTGAGCGCCGATGTGTCGCACAATCATCCCGAGGGGATCAAGGGCGCGGAGTCGGTCGCTGCGGCAACCTTTCTTGCGAGATTCGGCGCTTCGAAGGAGGCGATCAAGGCGTATGTCGTGAACACTTTCGGTTATGACCTGAGTCGCACCTGTGACGAGATCCGCCCGACTTACCATCATGTGGAGAGCTGTCAGGAGACGGTGCCGGAAGCGTTTGCCGCATTTTTCGAAGGAACGGATTTCGAGGATGTCATCCGGACGGCGGTTTCCCTCGGAGGCGACTGCGACACGCTCACCTGCATCGCGGGCGGAATGGCTGAGGCATATTACGGAGTTCCGGAAGAATTCGTGCGCGAGTGCCGTGCGCGTCTGCCGAAGGACTTCCTGGAGGTCGTCGACAGGTTTGAACAGGCGAGACAGAAGAAATAGCCTTTTGCTGTCACGGAAGGTTTTCGGGCTGAAAAAGACCATGATTTGCGAGGGAAACGATGATCAAGATTAAACGAATAAAAGGCGGCACCGATAACTGCTATATCGTGGCGGAAGGCAATCAGGCAATACTGATCGACACCGCAAGCAAGGCACACCTTGGCACGGTGATGTCGGAATGCGACAAGTATGAGATGAAGCTGATCGTGCTTACACATGTGCATTTCGATCATGCTGAAAATGCCGCCGCGCTTTCCAAGCGATATGATATTCCGGTGGCCATCCACAAAGCGGATGAGGAGCTGTTTGAGAGTTTTGGTAAGCAACCGCTGAAGTCATACGGCCTTGTGGGTCGCGTTGTCATGGGATTATCACGCAAAGTGTTGGAAAACACAAAAGTGGAAAAGCCGGAAAAACTGATTTATGTAGAGGAAGGCGATGATCTGTCACAATACGGGATTAACGCTAAGGTCATTGAACTTCCCGGTCATACGCGCGGATCAATCGGAATCGATGTGGAAGGCAGGCATCTGTTTGTCGGAGACGAGCTGGACAACTGGATAAAACCGGGGGTTGGGCATCTCGTAAACGACCCTGATGCAATCAGAAAGAGCGCAGAAAAAGTCAGGAGCCTGGGGGACAGAACCGTCTATTACGGACACGGCAAGCCCACGCAGAACGGAAAGTATTGAGCGGAACGGAAGCCGGAATCGTTTGCGGTTCGGTCAAATCATAATAAATGAAATCCAGTGAAGCAAAGACGTGTTTCGTTGTGCTTTACTGGATTTTTGTTTGAACGAAACCTCTGTTCAACGATGTGTTGTTATGGTAAAATATTCAGGAATCACAAAAAGAAACCGATTGTAACGGGGGAGGGAGAAGTGACCGGTCATGAACACGGCACGGGCAGGGTGGATTTTGCGAGAATTTAAATGGGAGGAAACAATATGATTTTGTCTTTGCAGGGGTGCATGGCAGTCGGGAAAACCACAGCCGTCAGATATCTCCAGACGAATGCGCCGTACATCAATATCAGTTATGAGATCAATACCGATATTGTGGAAGAAGTTAAGCGCAGGAATCTTGATAAGAATGTGTATGAGGATTACCTGGAGATTCAGAAGCTATGGCTCAAGAAGGAAGTGCTTCGCTATGAAAAGGCGAAACAGTATCCCTGCAGCGTGATGGACTTCGGGGCGGAGGAGATCGAGTTTTACACACTGAATTATCCGAAGAGCATCGGCGTCGACTGGGAGATCGAAAATGCTCTGAAGAAGGAATTGGATGAAGTCAGACAATGTATGCCGGACAGAATTCTTTTCCTGGACGCATCGGATGATGTGTTGCGAAGCCACAAGCAGAACGATCCGACGAGAAGCAGAAACTTCTTCGAGCATCATTTGACTCATATGATGCCGCTGAAGAGACAATGGTTCCTGGGAAGGGAAAATGTGGACCTTCTTATGGTGGATGAACTGTCGGCGGAAGAAGTCGGTGCGGCGGTCAAAAAATGGTGCGATCAATGCATTCAACAGTCTCAGAAGTGACGGATGCGCAGAGAACCAAAGAATGAACGAAAAGCGAAATAAAAATGGATTCAGAGGACAAATCGATGGAAGAACAAAACAGTCGTGACCGGATCATAATCAGGACCAGCATTATCGGTATCGTGGCCAACGTATTTCTTGCGGCGTTTAAAGCGGTAGTCGGTCTGACAGCCAATTCGATCGCGATCGTCATGGATGCGGTCAACAATATTTCGGACGCAGCAAGTTCCGTTATTACGATCATCGGAACAAAACTCGCGGGAAGGAAGGCCGACAAGAAGCATCCGTTCGGGTACGGCAGGATCGAGTATCTGAGCGCGATGATCATTTCGGTGATCATTCTGTACGCCGGCGTGACCGCATTGATCGAATCCGTGAAGAAGATCATTCATCCGGAAACACCGGACTACGGAACCGTTTCTCTTATCATCGTGGGTGTTGCGGTGGTCGTGAAGATCATCCTCGGCAGATACGTCAAGAGCGTCGGGAATAAGGTGAATTCGGATTCGCTGGTGAACTCCGGAAGTGACGCTATGCTCGACTCGATCATCTCCGCAGCGACCCTCGCAGCCGCAGCTGTCTACCTGATCTTTGATCTCTCGATGGAGGCGTGGCTCGGCGCGATCATCGCTCTTGTGATCATCAAAGCCGGCATCGAAATGCTGCGGGAAACGATCTCGAAGATTCTCGGGGAAAACGTGGACGCTGAGCTTGCCCGGAAGATCAAAGCGACGATCCTTGATTTTCCCGGGGTGAGCGGTGCCTACGATCTTGTCATGCATAATTACGGACCGGACGCATACAACGGATCGGTGCATATTGAAGTGCCGGACACGTTGTCGGCAGATGATCTGGATAAGCTTCTTCGGAAAATCCAGGTGAAGGTGTATCAGGACCATTCCGTGATCCTGACAGCCATCGGCGTGTACTCGTACAACACGAAGGATCCCGAGGCGGTGCAGGCGAGGGAGACGGTATCAAAGATCGTCGCGGGCGTGCAGTACGTGCTTCAGATGCACGGGTTCTACCTTGACAAAGTGGAAAAAACGGTCCGCTTCGACGTTGTGGTCAGCTTTGACGCGGCGGACAGGAGCGCGGTGTATCGGGAAGTGTGTGAGAAGGTTCAGAGCGAGTTCCCGGGATATACGCTTCAGGTGGCTATGGACACGGATTTCACCGAGGAAAATGATTGCGAACCGGAAACGGTTTAGGCAGCACTTAAATTTCCTTTAAGAAACGTTCTCTTTCTTTTTCCGGCTATGCGTACTGTTTTCTCGGGGAGGGTTTAGGCCCTCCCCGTATTGTTATGGACGTTGATCCCCATGTATGTTAGAATAGCACGAAAGAGATTTCGAAATCATCATGGTTTGGGAGGAGTTGTATGGCGGATGAGAAAGCGTGCGGCGCGATCATTTTCACGAATGTAGGGAACGTCAGAAAATATGTTATTCTTTGCGGGGGAGGAGCCTATCGGGGAGACTACGGATTTCCCAAGGGACATGTGGAAGCAGGTGAAACCGAGAGGGAGACCGCGATCCGCGAGGTGAAGGAAGAAACAGGACTGGATGTTGTATTGTTTGATGATTTCAGAACTGTCGATGAGCATGCGTTGGCGCGGGAAGGTCGTCCGAATGACAGGAAGACAAATGTGTATTTTCTCGCGGAATACCATGACCAGGAGTTCATCGCGCAGAAATCGGAGGTTTCGGAAATCGTTCTGCTGGATTACGGGGAAGCGATGAACTGTCTTCAGTATGAGGAATCCAGAAGAGAGCTCACGGAAGCCGAGCAGTATTTGAACAGCAGGACCGACGGGGGTGAAAAGAACGTGATGGTCATTCGTTTAGCGACAGAGAACGACATCGAAGCATTGCAAAAACTGTACTATGAGTTGGAAAATGACGCGGTTCGGTTTCAGCCGGAGCACTTTGTTCACGGCGCTCGTGACGAAGGATTCTTCCGGCCGATCCTGCAAGCCGATAACCAGGATATAATCGTTGCCGAACTCGACGGTAACGTCGTTGGGTTTGCGCACGTCATGATCCTGGAGCAGAAACGGGTGCCGTGTCTGAAACCGGAGAGGGTGATCTACCTGCAGGACCTGGATGTCTCGGAGGAGATGCGCAGTCAGGGGATCGGGGCAAAACTGATCGACGCCTGCAAGGATTACGGGCGTGAAAAGGGTGCGGATTTTATGAGAACGCAGGTTTTTCCGCAAAATGTCAGAGGGATGAAATTTTACGAAAGAGCCGGTTTCTCCGAGAAAATGAAGACCATCGAAGTCTATCTGTGATCCTTTATCGCGTGGGAGGAAAACGACATGACAAGACCGTTGCCCATGAGGCAGATACATATCGATTTTCACACGTCGCCGTTCATCGAAGGAATCGGGGAACGGTTTGATCGTGAGGCGTTTGCGAGGACGCTTCGCGATGCGCATGTGAATTCGGTCAATCTGTTCGCAAAATGTCACCATGGCATGTACTATTATCCGACCAAACTCGGGACCATGCACCCGAACCTGAAGTTTGATCTGTTCGGTGAGGAGCTGAAGGCCTGCCGCGAGAACGGGATCCGAGCGCTTGCTTACACATGTGTCTCGTGGAACGAAGACTGGGCGGACAGGCATCCGGAGTGGCTGACGGTCGATGCGCACGGTATCGTGGGAACGATCGATCCGCAGTTTGAAAGGAGTGGCCGTCGTCCTTTTTATACCTGGAGGCACATATGCCACAACAACCGTGAATACCAGGAGATCCTGAAGGCGGAATACAGAGAAATCTATGATCGTTATCATCCGGACGGCTTCTGGATCGACATCATTCAGGGCAAGAGATGTGTCTGCGAAACTTGCTCCGCGGATATGCGCGCGATCGGATTGGATCCGACGTGTGATGCGGATGTTGAGCGTTTTGACCGGATCAGCGAGACTTCATTTTGCAGGACAATGTACAATTACATCAAGTCGCTCGGTGAGAATCTTGAGGTCTACTTTAACTCCTGGCCTTACCGGCTTGACGACGGTGAGGACACGGCAGCTTCCTCGGCTGAGAAGCGGAAGTATTTTGACTTCATTGATATCGAGTCGCTGCCGAGCGATCAGTGGGGATATTCTCATTTTCCGGTGGCGGTAAATTATCTGAACAAATACGATACGCCACTTTGCATGATGAACGGAAAATTCCATACTGCCTGGGGCGATTTCGGCTCGCTTCGCCATCCGGTTGCGCTCGAGTATGAGTGCCTGCGCGGCGTCGCAAACGGAACGGCAGTCTGTGTCGGAGACCAGCTTCATCCGAGTGGCGCATTTGACCGGCCCGTATATGAGCGGATCGGCCGTGTTTTCGAGAAGATCGAGGCGCTGGAACCGTGGCTGATCGGGACCCGCAAAGTGAGCGAGATCGGTGTACTGATCCCGTCGAAGGCGAGCGAGGACAGTGCGGAGAAGCACCGGAGTGAAGAAGGCGCATACCGGATCCTTTCGGAATTGCACTTGTTGTTTGATTTCGTGAACGTAAAGGATTCGTTCGAGCCGTATAAATTGCTGATCCTCCCCGATTCCGTGCAGCTCAGCGCGGAGACCGCTGCTAAGATTGACCGGTTCGCGGAAACCGGAGGAAAAGTTCTGATGACCGGCGCCTCTGGCTTCGAGGGCGGCAAGTCGATGATCGCGTCCATGAATATTGTTCACCTCGGAAACAGCGCTCATGCGCAGCAGTACCTGCGTCTGGATAAAGCGTTCTTCCCGGGTATTCCGGACATTGACCATGTTCTCTACGAGGGAGGGGAACGCGTTCGGGGCGAGGATGTGCTTGCCCATATTGTGGAACCGTATTTTGACCGTTCTTTCGGAAAATTCTGTTCCCACCGTCAGACACCGCCGTCTCTCGCTGTCAGCGAGGATGCAGGCATTGTCCGCTGCGAAGGCGGAATCTGCGTAAGCTTCCCTGTGTTTCGTCTGTACAGCGAATACGGCTATACCATTTACCGGGATATCCTGGAGAGATGCATCCGGGACATGCTTCCGGATCCGTACATCAAAACCGATCTGCCGGCTATCAGCGAGCTGACGCTGCGGCGCAGTGAGGAGGGCATGGTCCTTCATGTGCTGAACTATGTGATCACGCGGAAAGCGAAGATCATGGAAACCATTGAGGAACGGTTTACTGTGTGTGAGCGGGAAGTGAGGATTCGCACCGGTCGGTGTCCGTCGGAAGTGATCCGTCTGCCGGAGAGGGAGCGTGTCGCGTATTCCTTTGAGGACGGTTATACGCGGATTCCAATCGAGCGGGAGGAAGGGTATACAGGATTGTTCCTGCGACTGCCGCAGGATTGACCACGGACAAACAGGCGAGAAATTCTCGTTTTAGTTGAATGATTCTCAACAAATGAGGTGTGGCGTTTTCCGATAAATGATGTAAAATCAGTTCAGAAGCTTCGAATATTTTACGGAGGTTTTTGAAATGATAGCAATCGGAAGTAACATAAAAAAGTACAGAAAACAGAGGAAGATCACGCAGGAACAGCTCGCCGAGGTGTTGGGGGTGTCCGACCAGGCGGTGAGCCGCTGGGAGAACGGTTCCACATATCCGGACATTGAACTGCTGCCGACCATTGCGCTTTACTTCGGCGTCACTCTGGATGAGATGATGGGGATGGAAGCCATCAAAGATGAGAGCGATATCGAGGATATTCTGAGCCGGCGGCAGGAATTACGAAATTCCGGGGAAGTGGTCAAGAGCTATAAAATGCTACGGGAAGCCGTCAAGAGGTATCCGAACAACTTTAAGCTGATTCTCGCGCTGATCAGCGATCTGCAGTTTGCCAATTCGGAAGGCGATGAAACGTGGCATAAGAATCTGCAGGAGGCGGAAGGTCTCATAAACAGGGTTTTGAACGAATGTACCGACCCCGAGCAGTGTAAGAAAGCCACAATCGCCAAGATGTGGAACTGCCTTTGGCTTGAAAGGAGGGAAGAGGCTGCCGCGATTGCGGAGACACTTCCGAGTATGGATGATTGCCGCGAGAGTTATCTGCTGAACATCTATACCGGGGAAAAGTTCCGTTCCTTCTGCCGCGATTATCTTGAAGATTTATATTTTGAAATGAATATGGCGATTGAATCCTACTCAGACAAATTCTGCGAGGATGAAACACTGACCAACCGGGAGCGGATTGCCATACTCGGGAAAGGAATTGCACTGACTGAGCTGATTTTTGACGGGAATCCGGCAATGCATTCCTGGAATATCATGTGGAACCATAATTATATCGCCAAACTTGCATGCGCGGAAGGAGATACGGAGCTCGCGCTTACGCATCTTGAGGCAGCCCGGGACGCTGCAGTCAAGATTGATTCCTTACCGGATGAAGTTCCTTATACCTCCGTGCTGATGCGCGGTAAAACGTACCGATTGAAAGACAACGCCAAGAATTACACCGCCACCGAGAGAGAAGCGCTCCTCAACTTCATGAAGCATAAGCGTTTTGACATTATCCGAGGGACAGAGCGGTTCCAAAACCTGGAGAAGGCACTTCGGGGAGAGCAGGAGTGATCACGGGAAATGATCTCGGACTTCATTGATTTTTCATATTTTCGTCAATGATTTGTGACTTTAAAGCGGTACACTATGTCCGCACGTAAAATAACGCCCGCTTTCCGGGGCAAGTTAAGGGGGGCAAATACCGTGAAAAGAGGGAAGAGACTGCTTTCTGTTCTGTTGCTCTTTGTGATGATCGTCACAATGGCAGCATGCGGAACAGAGAAAGACACAAAGAAAAACGAAACAAAAGCAACACCGACGGCTTCCGCGCCGACAGAGGAGACAAAGAAGCCGTCGGAGGCTGTTACTGTGACACCGACGAATGAAGCGACGCCGACACCGACGGATGAGCCGACGCCTACATTGACGCCTACATCAACACCGACACCGACGGTGGAACCGTGGCCGGCGAAAAGCTGCGACATTCTCTTCCCGGAAAGAGAGCTGTACCATTACGATATGGACCTTCAGCTGGATCCGGAGAACAGAACGGTCGGCGGCCATGTGGTATTTACGTTCTATAACGATTCGGAAGAGAGCTGGAATGAACTCTGCCTCAGAGATTACTCGAGCCTTTTCATCGATGCGAAGACGGCCGGTTATGACCCGAAACAATACACTCCGAACGGCGCTCTGACAGAGATTTTGAATGTGAGCGACAGCCGGAATGAAGGGGCGCTCGACGTAGAGCGCGACAAGGATGTTTCCGTCGTCTGGCTGAAACTGAAGACGCCGCTCGCTCCAGGCGAGAAGATGACGCTTTCGTATGATTTTTCGGCGAAGATCCCGACGGTTTCGGACCGCTACGGCGTTTACGACAATGTTTACAATGTCACGAACTTCTATCCGATCCTTGCGGAATACGACAAGAACGGCTGGTCGCACGAGGGCTTCATCAACTGCGGTGAATGCTTCTATTCCGAGGTTTCCAACTACGATGTGCGCCTTACGGTGCCGAAGGGATTCCTCGTTGCCACAACGGGAACGGAATCGGACAAGAAGGAGGATGGGGATAAGGTTGTTTATACGCTGAAGGCTCCCTGTGTAAGAGACTTCGTATTTTCCGCGTCGGATCAGTTCGTTGTACACGAGGCCGATTATGACGGCGTTCACGTAAAATTAATGTACAACAAGAAGCTGGACTCGGAGATCATCTGGTCGGTGGACTCGCCGATCAAGATTGACATGTCCGATGCTGTCGCCGCAACCATGGAAGCAGCGAAGGACTCGCTTGCGGCTTTCGGAGAAGCACTCGGCCGGTACCCGTATGATGAGCTTGACATCGTGATCGCGAAGATTGACGCCGGCGGAATGGAGTACCCGAACATGATCATCATTACCGACGAAGAGATCTACCCGATCGGTGTTTTCGATTATTCGGATGATATGCAGGGTGACAAGGAACCGGATGCGACGGATTTTACGCCTTCCTTCGTGCAGCTCACCACCTGCGTCGCGCATGAGATCGGACACCAGTGGTTCATGGGCATCGTCGGCAGCAATTCCGGTATGGAGCCGTGGCTTGATGAGTCGATCACATCCTACACCGAGCTGATCTACGAGGAGTACATCTGGGCGAAGAGAGGCAAGACCGATAAGCCGATCTCCCTGTTGAGACACAGCCGGCAGACCACTGATCTCTGTGATGTCACGCAGCTGAAATATATGATGCAGCGAGGCATGATCCCGCTGAACCAGTCCTACTACGAATTCAAGGAGGACTCGGATTACATCTCGGCGATCTATCAGGAAGGCCAGACGACACTCTACCAGATGGAGGAGATCCTCGGCCACGACGAGTTCCAATCGGTGCTCCGCGAATACGTGAGAAGGAACGCGTTTACGAACTCCACGACCGCACGGTTCTTCGAGGTCCTCTTCGAGTACGCGGGCCATGACAACGCGGATCTGAACAAGCTGATCGACAACATGTTTGATCTGGACAGAATCAAATAGGCGAGCTGATGCGGAGGCACCCTCTTTAAGAGGGTGCTTTCTTTTCGCCTCATTCGGAAAATGTTTTCCATTGTTCTTGCAAAGGTTCGTATTGTTTGGTACAACAATAGAAGGTGAGGAAGCCGATCGGATTCTATGTGCGGAGGTGTAACATGGGGTTTCTGGACATTTTTAGAAAGCGTAACAAGCAAAATTCTTTTGAATCGCTTCCGGATTTGAAGAATTACCGGATATTCCTGTTCTTGAAGGGCGGAGCGGTTGATGAACTCAGGGCCCATATGGATGAGTATCACAAGATTTACAGTACGGAAACGGCATTTTTTATGGACCTGTTTAAGTTAGGGGATACATCGTGGACATATATTGCGCTCACGCTTATGCCCGAAGTGGCGGAGATTTCGCCGATGTGGGATTATCTCAACATCCTTTTGTGGATGAGCGAGAAGGCAGAGGTCTCTTTTGCCTATGCTTACTCAAGGGAGCAGGGAAAACTTCCTGTGGTTGCCGTTTTTGATGAGGAGAACCAGTACGGGGATTCCTGTAAAGGCATAGCGAACGGGAAGCATTTCCGCGCGGCAATTCCCGAGCAGGAGGTAACCTGGGGACAAAGCGTCCCCAAGCAGTTCGATTATGAAGAATACCTTCTGGGAAAATACTACGTTGATGTCAGGCAGGCATAATATTTTCCGAGTTACTGTTCACTCCCCGAGAAATATCAAACAACCGCCGCCTGGGTATGGTATTGTTGATCCTGCAGGAGGCAATTTCCGGATTGTTTAAGGAGCAGTACGGATGTACATCGGCTGCGTAACGCAGAAATCCGATTCCCATCCGGCTTCAAATTGCAAAGAGGTTCGGCTACTAGACGTTCGATTTTATGACGGAAAACGTGGATGTCATGGGCGCGGTGGAGAACATGGCGTGGAACTTTGATCCGACCATCATGGGGTACGAGTGGAACGAGGAAGCGTGCCCGGACTACCAGCGCCACAACCCGGGGGTGCTGGGTTATCAGGTGCTTCGACCGGTGAAGAAGTAATTCAAAGAAATCATACATGAACGGGAGGTGTCCGCGCGGGTGCCTCCCGGGAGGCGGAACGGACATGGAAAATGATAAGAAACGAATTTCAGGCATTGTTTATGTCATCGC
Source organism: uncultured Lachnoclostridium sp. (assembly GCA_946415315.1). Classification (GTDB taxonomy): domain Bacteria; phylum Bacillota; class Clostridia; order Lachnospirales; family Lachnospiraceae; genus ISDg. Next base: position 13,375 of record CAMKRZ010000027.1, read on the forward strand.
ATCAGTCATTGTTGTCGCAGCAATTGTGACGGCAATCGTGTTGTGGAAGAATTCCGGGAAACCGAGTCCTTCCTCGGACGAAACGGCTGTGACTGTCACGTCATCGCCTTCGAAGGAACTAACACCGACGGCGACTGCGACACCTACTGTGACACCGACGGCGACACCGACTGCGACACCTACTGCGGAGCCGACGCTCACGGTTACGCCGACAGGAACCGAAGAAATCATTTGGGACGAGGCCTTTTGGGTTACCTTCGTCACGGACGAAGACCCGGAATATCGCGAAAGCGTTGCGAAGTTTCCGGACGTACCGCTTGTGATCCCGAACAAGATTTCAACACGCGCATGGGATAGCCCTTATGTGTTCGAAGGATGGTATGACGTCGAGAATCCGGATGTTTTATATGTTCCCGGTTCGGAATATAACGAGAATCGGGATATCGAGCTGCGGGAACGCTGGAAGCAGGTAAGCGAGGAGGAGAGAGAACTCGTTTCCATCACCTTGAGCGGCAACCGGGAGGACCATGTGATCACCGACCGGTACAGCGTTTACGAGGGGGAGAAATTCTTCCTGTTCCTGGATAAAGACCTTGATATTCCGGGAGACTTCGGCGATAACATTGAGCTGATCATGGAGACGCTCGAGAATGAGATCGGATTTACATTTGACGTATTCGGAAGAGAAGAGCGGATGTATTTCGGAAGCTCCCTGTTCGGGGGGACGGATCCCTGGAGAGCTGTTGATAACGGAACCAAACAGGCGATCTATGTCATTGCCGATCGCACGGATGAGCATATGATTTCGTATGCCTCAGCCGGAGCTGCCGTCTTCGTTATGTATGAACTGTTCAGCGATGAGCTGTGGAATTCCGTGGAATCGTATCGCGAAAATGATTGGCGCAGAGGTGATGACGTCTATTATGATACGATCGCGCATGAGCTTACGCATAGTCTCACGAACCGATATTACGAGGGAATCACCAGGATCATGACGGAAGGAAGTGCCGAGTATTACGCGGAACTGGCGATAACCGCCCTGAAGGATCACTCGAAAGATTTCCAAGGGCGCTACAGTATGGTGGAAGCACTGAAAAATGAGTGGATTGACGAAACGATCACGAAAGACAACGCCGAAACGTTTTTTGCCGACGATTACCGGGACCTTTCACATGCCAACCGCGGAGATGAATATACCTTTGGACGTGTATTTTGCGAATTCCTCGGAGAGAAGTACGGCGCAACGTTTATGAAGAAGTATCTGGAAGCCGCGAAAGAACGCGGACTCGGTTCCCAGTATTGTTCGACCAACAACAATGTGGAACCGGAGAAGCACGCGGCGCTCATGAAGGAGCTGTTCGGCGACGATGTGTTTGTCAAGTTTGCGGAATGGCTTGACGGGAGCTATCAGAAATAAAACTGCAAACATATTTAGAACAGTTGGAATACTTCGATACGGTAACTTTTTGATTATTATATTTCGGCTTTTCTTTTTTGAGGAGTGTCTATGGCAAAAGTTCATTTGGTCCCGTTAGAGCAAAAGGATCGGGATCAATTCATAAAAGATAACCAAGAAGCGTTCAATTACGGTGCCTTGGAAGAATTCGGACGCAGGGATGACCATTTCGAGGAAGAGGGGCAGATCATTTCCCGAGAGACGATAGAACAATCTATTGATGCAGGCGAAGCATATCGGATTGTTCAAAATGGGAAATCGGTCGGCGGAGTTGTCATCCGCGTGGAAGGCGAACACGGAGATTTGGAACTCTTGTTTGTCTCCCCAAAGGTTCACAGTAAAGGCATAGGCTATGCGGCCTGGTGCGAAGTGGAGAAGCTTCATCCGGAAGTGACTCTGTGGGAGACGGTTACGCCGTATTTCGAGAAGAGAAACATCCATTTTTATGTGAACCGCTGCGGATTCCATATCGTTGAGTTCTTTAACAGTCATCATCCGGACCCGAATGACCCCGACATGAAACCGGGAGAACCGGATGATCAATTCCCGGATGGGATGTTCCGGTTTGAGAAGAGAATGGAGTAATATTTCAGGATATATAGATACATATGGTGGGATTCAGGAAATTCACGGAGAAAGGAAGTAAGAATATGAAATATCAATACAAAGATATGCCTGAAAGCTTGAAAGGAACATACGGAGATTTTTCCAAGAATTTTGGCTTCTCATGGAAGGAATTCGTGGCGACTGTTCCGTCTCCGCTTTTTCTTGTTACCACATACAAATCCAATGGTATGTCAAATGCCTGCATGCAGTCTTGGGCAACCTTTACAAGTGCCGATCGTGGTAATGGATTTTATGCTATTCTTGCCAGCGTGAATAAAAACGGACATCTGTATCAGAGCATAAATGAGACAAAAGAAGCCGTTATCAATTTCATGTCTGAAGAGTATCATGCGGCCTGTATGGCGACAATCCAAAACAATCAGTTTGAAGCAGATGAGATTACAGCTTCGGGTATGTCTGTTGAAAAGGCATCATGGGTTAACGCGCCTATGGTTCGGGAATGCTTTATGAACCTTGAATGCAGGTTTGTCTGGGAGAAGGAAATCGTACCGGGTGATGATCACGTTATGCTCTGCCTTGAGGTAGTCGGTATTCATATTGATGAAGATCATGTGGCCGATCGAACCGGAGAAAACGGAATTCTTTACAACATCCACTATCAGATGAATCCGGAAAAAGTAACAAAGACAGGTCATGATTATGCAGCAGTTCTTAAGAAAAAAATAGATGTTATGGAGTATTAGGATCAAAAAACAACATGATAAAAGTATTATTCATATGTCACGGCAGGAAATGAGCTTTTTTCAGAAAAGCCTTATTCTACTAGGGTTTATGGAGGTTTTGAGGTTGGCTTTAGACCAGTTTTAGACCAGTAAGACTTAGAAGAAAAGTAATGGGTCAGAGCCTGTACTATGTAGTCTTTTGTTCTATACATTCAGGTATATTTTAGCAAAAAGCATTCTGCGATTTGCAGGGTGCTTTTAATGTTTCGCAATACTGACAGGATGTCGGTTTGAATGTCGGTTTGAATAAAACAGAAAAGAGCGGTTTTAAGATTATTGATTGAAAAGAAAGATATAGGATTGAAGAAATGGTAGCTTTTGGGTATAGAAACTTTGAAGAAACGGAACCTTTATTGGCTGGTACATTCTTCCGACCGAAATGATGAATCCGATGATTCCCACACTGCACATAACATTTGCGTAGGTGCAGAATATGGTGCAGAATATCAGTTATGATGTATATCTCGGCAAAAATGTTAAAATTACCGATATTTGCATTGACAATTTCACCGTCGAGATATATATTTAAGTAAATATAGGTCAAAAATCACAATTTACCGAGGATTACATCAATGATTTTGTCATATAGCGAAGCAGTAAATAGGTTTGGAAGCGAATACAAGCTTGGCCGTGCGGTGTCGGATAAAAAAATATATAAACAGGAAGAAGGAGTATATTCTACAGAAAGATATGTGCCTGAACTGGGAGTGATCATGAAAAAATACCCAAAGGCTGTTTTGGCGGGCGAGTATGCATTTTATTGCCACGGATTAACAAATGTTATCCCGGAAAAATATGATCTGGCAACTCCATCCAAATCTGCAAAGATGGCGGATGCAAGAGTGCGACAGATATATGTTAAAGATGATGTATTCCCGCTGGGAATAGAAGAAAAGGATATTGACGGAGTAATGGTCCGTATTTATGACAAGGAACGTATGCTTATAGAGTTACTACGAAATAAAAACACAATGCCCTACGATCTTTACAAGGAGATCATCGTCAGATATCGGGAGATGATCATGAATCTGGAGATTTGGCGTATACAGGAATATGCTGCTGCTTTCCCGAAGAGCAAGATGATTTCAAAAGCGTTGGATGAGGAGGTAATGTAAGTGAATTTACATGAAATGATGGATAGTTATGCGGAGGAAGGTCTTACAAGGGCTTTGGCCGCATCTCGAGTATGCCAGGATATAGTTTTGAAAGCATTATCGGAAGGGCCACTCAGCCATAATGTTACGATTAAAGGTGGCGTTGTAATGCGTAGCCTTACAAATAATAACCGCAGGGCAAGGAATGTACGAATCTTCAACGAAGGATATTGTCAGAAGGCGGAGGAATACGTTTAATGATGAGCAGTATCTGAAGCGTGTCTCTGAATCCAGGCAGAGGTGGCTTGATAATGATATTCATGAGATTGTATCCGGTATTCTCGCTTTTGTTGAAGGATTATGTTGCCTTAAAGAATAATACGGACAAGGATGATTTTATGAGGGCAGAGTAGAATGGGAAACTATATAAAGGCATATGGAGTTAAGAAACATAACCTTAAAAACATCAATATTTGCATACCTAAAGGAAAACTAACGGCGATTACCGGAGTTTCCGGAAGCGGAAAATCCAGCTTCGCATTTGATGTTTTATATGAAGAAGGAAAGAGAAAATATTTATCCATAACCGAATCCCAGTTTTCGCTGGAGACAAGCAATGATTTTGAACGCATCGAAGGTTTGTCTCCGACAATCGGAGTGGAACAACGGATAATCAGGCAAAGCAATCCCTTAAGTACGGTCGGAACGAAAACAAGATTAACAAATGCTTTGGCTTCTTTGTTTTCGGTAAGCGGAGTTACCGATCCTGAATATGATGACGGGAAACCATTGTCCGTAGATATGTTTCAGAAGAATTCACCGAATGGTATGTGCCTGCATTGTTTGGGTACAGGTGTAAAAAAGGTATTTGATGAGGAAAAAATATTTGCAGACAGTAATGCAAAGTTAAACACGTTATTATTCGGCTTTTTGGACAGAGGCAAGGTGCAGAAAAAGTACAGGGCGTTCCTGGAACAAAATGGACTGTTTCCTTCGCAAACACTCGGTGAGTTAACAGATGAGCAATTGAAAAAATTAAAGTACGGTGATCGGAAAGACAGTTTTCCGGGCATCATGCCTTTGATCATGAATGCTTCAAAATTCAATTTAATAAGCGGGCGTCAAATAGAGATTATAACGGGAGAATACGGGAAAAAGATAATATGTCAGCGTTGTAATGGCGTTGGATTAAATCAGATCGCGTCACATACCAGATTGCAGGGCCGGACATTTGCTGAAGTGAGCAATATGTCTCTGCATGAGTTGGACAAATTTTTATTAAGCGTAGAAGATGATAAAAACAAAAAGATCATAAATGCGATCAGACTGAGAATTCAATATCTGCTTATGCTGGGACTTGGTCATCTGTCAATGTCAAGATCGATCCCGACTTTATCGGGAGGAGAGCTGCAGAGACTTTGTATCAGCGCATTCATTATGTCTGATTTTGATTCATTGACATTTATATTTGATGAACCGTCAACAGGACTGCATGAGAGAGAGAAGGAAAAACTCATTGAGGTTTTGAAAAATATTGTGTCTGCAGGAAATACAGTTATTGTGGTAGAGCATGATCAAAGTATCATTTCGATTGCGGATTATATCGTTGAGATCGGACCGGGAGCCGGAACCGAGGGCGGCGAATTGATCTTTCAGGGCGAATATAAGGATTTTTTAAACTGTGAAAATTCAGTTGTAGCTAAATATCTGAAGGATAGAAAGCATTTTATTGAAAATTATAAGCATCAAACAAAAAATGCCCCTGTTTTACATTACGATAAGAGACTTCGCATAAGTGGCGCAAAAATTCATAACTTAAAAACCGTGTCATTGTCGATTCCGTTATATAAACTGGTAGGAGTTGCGGGTGTTTCAGGCAGCGGAAAATCAAGTTTGATAGCGCATACACTCGTTCCGAAATTAAAAATGCTGATTCGAAACCGTGTCATACAGAATGAGGATGAAGATATTTATGACTATCCAAGAGAACTTGATGATGTGGAGATTCATGGAACGGAATCAATAAATAAGTGTTATGTGATCAACCAACAGCCGATCGGACGAGTGAAAACATCGAGTATTGCCACATATACCGGTGTTTTTGATGTTATTCGAAAATTATTTTCGCAGACACCGGACGCAGAAGATTTGGGCTTTGATATGAGCTTTTTCAGTTTAAATGCTCAAGGAGCTTGCCCGACATGCAAAGGACAGGGATTCCTGGTTTATAATGTCGGGTTTGGTGATATTAATATGATCTGTGATAGCTGCCATGGAACCGGATACATAGATGATGTGCTTGATGTTAAGTACCATAATAAAAATATTGCCGAAGTGCTTGAGATGACCGTAAAGGAAGCATGCGGATTTTTCAAAGACGTTCCCCCAATATATCAAATTTTATGTTTACTTGATAAAGTGGGCATGGGATATATCAAATTGGGGCAAAAGACTACCACGATATCCGGAGGAGAGGCCCAAAGAATTAAATTAGCAAAAGAATTGGGAAAAGGCAGAAATAAAGATAATATCTATATATTGGATGAACCTACTGTCGGTTTATCACCGAAAGACTCAGAACATCTTGTTTACTTGCTCCGAGAAATCTGTAATGCCGGTAATACGGTTATTGTTACGGAGCATGATATCGATGTTTTATCCTGCTGTGATTATCTTTTTGAGTTGGGACCCAAAGGCGGAGATGAAGGCGGTTATTTGATCGCGGAAGGGACTCCGGAATCATTAAAAGAGAATTCAGATTCTGTTATTGGCGGCTATTTAAAGTAAAAATGGGGTACAGGTGGATATGTTTGAACTGTCAGAAGACGGATTGTCGGAAAACGGAATAGATGAGAATGTTATTAATTCAATTGATGATTTTATCAGAGCCAACAGATATCGATTGATGAGAAGTGTTCTTATCATAAAAGGTCAGAAGATAGTGTATGAATGGTACGGTGAAAAATGTAACAGAGCAACAAAACATGCATTACATTCGATAGAAAAAAACGTTGTAGCGACGGCAACAGGAGTATGCCTGAAAAATGGTCTGATCGAAAGCCTCGATATACCGGTAACTCAGATATTGCCCGAGTATTTTAATGATGAGGCAAATGTATTTCATAAATTGATCACGTTAAAGACATTACTGACAATGACATCCGGGTTTTATTGGAGAAACGGACCTCACTTGAATGACCCGATGCGTGAGCAGTTAAAACGTTCAAAAGATTGGCTGCAGGCAATTTCGGACTGCAATATTGTGAATACACCGAATACAGACTTCAAATATAAGGTGACAGATATTTATCTGATGAATGCCTGTATTGAAAGATTAACCGGGAAAACGGTATACGACATATTAAATGAATTCATGTTTCCCTATGTCGGAATTGACTGTGACCCTTTTATTCTGACGCCGACCAGTACTGTTTATCATGACTTAACACAGGTAAAAGGCTGCATCGAGTTATCCGCGATCGATCTTGCGAAGTTTGGCCTACTTTATTTGAATCATGGAAAGTTAAACAACAGGCAGATCATTACGGCTGAATATATTGATGAGGCTACAACCGCACATATTGAAAATTATGGCTATTATTGGTGGATCAATGAGGACGGCAGCGGATACAGGGGACTGGGTCGTGGTGGTCAGGAACTGCATGTTTATCCCGGGCATGATATGGTTGTTGTGTTGCAGGCACAGGATTCACCGAGATCGAAATTTTATACTCCGATCATTACAGATAAAATTTTAAAAGCTTTGAAATAATATAAGACACGGAGGTTTACCTTGTGATAAAAATATTGTTTGTGTGTCACGGCAATATCTGCAGAAGCGTTGCCGCTGAGATGGTTTTGCGTCAAATGATTGACGAGGCGTGGCCGGGGAGCTTGCCGGAGATCTCCGTGGAGTCGTCGGCGGCGACGCGCGAGGAGATTGGAAATGATATTTATCCGCCGATGAAGAGGGCACTGCAGGCGCGCGGGTATGTGTGCCATCACCATGCGGCATGGCAGACGACGCGGGCGGACTACGACCGGTTTGATTACATCATCGGCATGGACTCGGAAAATCTGTACGACATGCGTAGAATATACGGTGGAGACGCTTCCGGGAAGATTTCGCTGCTTCGCGCATGGGCGGGTCAGCCCGGCAGGGAGATCGACGATCCGTGGTATACGCGGAACTTCGAGGGAGTGCTGTCGCAGATCGAAGAAGGCTGCAGAGGATTGCTGTCGGCTCTGGCGCAGCGCGCCTTTTCGGAAAATGTTGACAAACACGGAAAGATGCAATAGAATATGCGATGTTAGGCGTTGAACGTACATCAGTACGGAAGAGGCAGTGAGACAGAGACGAGGTGTCAGCGGCTGGAAGCACTTCGCACGATCCTTTCGGAACCTTCGGTGCGGGAGCCTTCCGACGAAAAGCGTGAGCGGTAAGTCGGATGTTCGTGTAGCAAACATTTTACACGCAGAGTGCGGAAACAACAGGTTTCCGAAATAGGGTGGTACCGCGGTATATTATCGTCCCTTGCGATATGCGAGGGGCGATTTAGTTTTGTTCGGAAAGGAGTCACTATGAAAGAGAAAATCGAGAGCATTTTGTCGGAAGCGAAAGAGCGAATTGCGCTGGCATCCGATGAAAATGAGCTGCAGAAAGTGAGAAGTGAGATCGTTGGCAAGCAGGGTACGCTTACGATGCTTCTGAAGGAGCTTCCGAAGGTGGATGCATCCGAGAGACCGGAGATGGGCAAGCTGTTGAATCTTGCGAAAAATGAAGTCACCGAGATGATCGATTCGAAGCGTACGGATCTGAAACTGAAGGCGTCCGAGGTCTCGCCGGATTTCGACTGCTCGGTTCCCGGTGTGATGCCGCAAAACGGAGGACTTCATCCGATCACGCAGATGTGCTATGACCTTAACGATGCGTTCCGCTCGATGGGGTTCGAGGTGTTCCAGGAGGATGACATCACGAGCGAGATGTACGCGTTTGACAAGCTGAATTTTCCGCAGAATCATCCTGCAAGAGAGAGTATGGACACGTATTGGCTCGAAGGCCACGACAACGGTCCGACGAACGAGAAGTTGTGCCTTCGTCCGCACCTGACGGGCGGCAGCGTTCGCTATATGCAGACGCACAAGCCTCCGTACCGTTTTGTGTATCCGGGACGTGTGTACCGCAACGAGACGACGGACGCGCATCATGAGCGCGCGTTCTTCCAGTACGAGGCGTTGATCGTCGACAAGGATATCACATTCACTTCGGGCAAGGTTCTGATCAAGAGTATTTTGAGCAAGGTGTTCGGCACGGACGTTCCGGTGCGTATGCGCTCCGGCTTCTTCCCGTTCGTTGAGCCCGGTTTTGAGATCGATATGCAGTGCCAGGTGTGCGGCGGCAAGGGCTGCAGCGTGTGCAAACATGTCGGTTGGATTGAAGTTATGCCCGGCGGTTCGCCGCATCCGAACGTGCTTCGCGCGGCGGGTCTTGACCCGGATGAGTACACGGGCTTCTATGTCAACATCGGTTTGGACCGCCTGGTCATGATGCGCTACGGCGTGGACGACGTTCGTCTGTTCCACAGCGGTGACCTGCGCTTCCTGAGCCAGTTCCGATAGGAGGTAGAATACATGAAACTGTCATTATCCTGGATTAAAGATTATGTTGAACTCCCCGAAGACGCTGACCTGAAGCAGCTCGCTTACGACCTGACGATGGACACCGTCGAGGTGGAGGACGTGGAATACATCGGACGCCGTTTCGACAACATTGTTGTCGGTGTGATCACCGCGGTAAATCCTCATCCGAACGCGGACAAGCTTCGCGTCTGCACGGTGGATATCGGCGGCGAGGAGCCGAAGGAGATCGTCTGTGGCGGTATCAACTTAGCTGTGGGCATGAAGGTCGCAGTTGCCGTTCCCGGCGCTATGGTTCGCTGGCACGGCGAAGGCGAGCCTGTGGAGATCAAGAAGTCGAAGCTCCGCGGCGTTGAGTCCTACGGTATGATCTGTGCTTCTTCGGAGATCGGTCTCGGGGACCTGCTTCCGGCAAAGGAGGAGGCGGAGATCGTGGATCTCTCGGCATTTGACGCGCCTGCCGGTACGCCTCTTGCGGACGCTCTCGACCTGAACGACGTTCTGCTTGAGATTGACAACAAGTCCATGACGAACCGTCCCGACCTCTGGGGTCACTACGGAATCGCGCGTGAGATCGCGGCTCTCTACAAACTTCCGATGAAGAAGATCGAGCCCGCCAAGATCGATGCGAAATCCGACTTCAAGGTGGAGATCGCGGACATCGACCGCTGCCCGAGATACATCGGCGTGGAGATGAACGGTGTGTGCGTAAAGCCGTCGCCGTTTGCGATGCAGAGCCGTATCTGGAGAGTCGGTATGCGTCCGATCAACGCCCTTGTCGACATCACAAACTATGTCATGCTTGCGACCGGAAACCCGACGCACGCATTTGACGCGGACAATATCAAGGACCACATTGTGGTACGCCGTGCGGAGGAAGGGGAAAATCTTCTCCTGCTCAACGGCAAGGAGCTCGCGCTGTGCAACGATGACCTTGTGATCACCGACGCGGAGGGCCCTGTTGCTCTCGCCGGTGTCATGGGCGGCGCGAAGGATTCCATCCTTCCGAAGACGACGCGCGTTATCCTCGAGGTCGCGAACTTCGAGTCCACCGGCATCCGCCGTACCGCGCTTCGCTATGACAACCGTACCGAGGCTTCGTCCCGCTACGAGAAAGCGATCGACCCTGAGCGCTGCGACCAGGCTCTGGCGCTGTCGCTTCAGTACTTCCGCGAGTTCTATCCGGAGCTTCAGGTGGTCGGTTACTGTGACCGCTATGAGAAGAAGCTGGAGCGCGCGGAGATCGATGTCAATCTTGACTGGCTCGCACGCCGCCTCGGCAAACATCTGACCAACGATGACATCCGCGCAAAGCTTGAGATCCTCGGTTTTGACGTGGCCATCGACGGTGACAACATGCACGTGATCGCGCCGACCTGGCGTTCCACGGGCGATATCTCCATCAAGGACGACGTGATGGAGGAAGTTGCGAGAATGTACGGCTACGATCATTTCGAGGCAACGCCGTTTGAGACGAGTTTCACGGGCGCGATCAACCAGAAGGAGATTGACCTTGTGCGCAATATCAAAGAGTATCTGGCGATCCGTTGCGGCATGCAGGAGATTTACACCTACCCCTGGATGAACGATGTGTTCGTCAATGCGGTGATGCAGAGCACGGACGGCATGCTCCGTCTCTCGACGCCGCCGGCTCCGGATTTAAGCTACCTTCGCTCCTCGCTGCTTCCGAACATGTGCGAGGCGGTTGTGAAAAATGAGCGGTATTTTACGGAGTTCTCCATCTTTGAGGAGGCGCAGGTCTTCACCGATGCGGACTATACGTCCCCGTACGATGCGACGGAGAGCCTTCCGAAGCAGCGCCGCAACATCGCGGCAGCGGTCGCGAGCGCGACGAAGAGCGTGAACGAGCTCTTCCGCGAGGTCAAGGGTGCGCTCGAGTACATGCCCCGCTACACGCACATGGAGAGCTTCACGTTCCGCAAGGAAACGAAGCCCGTGTGGGCGGACAATGTCGTATGGCAGAACATTTTCCGAGGCGATGTGAAGATCGGCGATGTCGGTCTTGTTGCGAAGAAGGTTTCCATGGACTGCGGAATCAAGAACCTTACGGTGCTTGTGTTTGAGATCGACACGACGCTCCTGAAGCCGTTGATCTCCCGCACGAACCGGTTCACGCACCTTGCCGAGTACCCGACGACCGACTACGACATCTCGATGCTGTTTGATTCGGCGACGACCTGGGAGGAGATCAAGGGTGTGATCGCGATCAAGGAGAACGGTCCCGTGAAGAAAGCTGATTTCGTTGACGAGTACCGCGGCAAGCAGATCCCGGCGGGCAAGAAGTCCGTTACGATCCGCCTGACGATCGGCTCGAACGAGAAGACGCTCACGAGTGAGGAGATTGAAAATGCTGCAGGCAGCGTGATGAAGCAGCTGTCGAAACGTCTCGGCGCGGAGTTGAGAACACAGTAAAACAGGTATGATACCATTTTGGTATAGAACGGGGAAGCGCTGATTCGGTCAGCGCTTTTTCCGTATCATTTGCCGGGCGAAGTTGGAATGAGACATGGCAGAATGATCCCCGGACGGCAATTAACGGTTGATTTTGAAGCCGCTGTCGAATACAATGGAAGGCAAGGCGGGGCGTTGTTCATGTCATGAAATGACATGCTCCGAAACCGCTTCGCTTTGTTTGGGAGGAAGGACAGTATGAGAAGCAGACAATACCAAAACAAGATCCGGAGAATCGCAGCGATTGCACTGGCGCTGATCCTGCTGGCGACAACCGTCGGCACCGCGGTGGCCATGGCGGCTGATGCGGCGGAGCGCTCGCTTTCGTACGCGGTCAATCCGGGGAACGGCACTCTCCGCGAGATCGATGCGGAACTAAGTGAAGCCATTTCGGAGTTTCTGACGGCTCCGGTCAACGTTCGTGTCAAGTCGGCGGAAAATGCGGACGCTCCGAATATGCTTACCGTATCCTACGGCAAGGACTCGTATCTTGCAGTGTGGCTGGCTCAGGACGAAGCAACCCGGCAGGCGTTCGTCGCGAAGAACGGGTACGATGACTGCAAGGTGTTTGCGCAGGTCGACTGGGCAATCGACGATCCGAAGAAGTGGAACTACAGCGACAAATGGGATTCCGACACGGGTTGTGTGTACATCGATGAGGAGCATCCGAATGAGTATGCGCTCGGCGAGTGGGCGTACATCGATAGTCCCTGCACGACTGCGATCGCGGACAGCCAGGATATTTTCCTCGAGTTCGGCAATCCGAAAGATGAGAACGATATCCACTGGAACAACGGCAAAAACGGCGATTACAGCATCGGCTGGGGCAGTGTGCTGAAGCAATCGCAGTACACGGTCGTTAAGGTGGATTCCGCAGATTCCGGCAACTCCGGTGACAACGGCACCGGTGAAGGCAATCAGAGCGGTGACGGCGCCGAGAGCAAGACCGGTGACGGCGATAACGACAATGAAAATGACGTGGATACCGCGGTGTACCGCGTTTCCATCGACATGGAGCAGCACACCGTATATGTGAGAGTCCGCTTCGGTCTTGCGCTCATCAAGAATGAGGGAAACTCGCAGCAGGGAGACGCCGGCGATAGCGGGAATACCGGTGACAACGGCAACACCGGCGACACCGGGAATACCGGGGACGCTGATAATGGCAATACCGATAACGCAGACAATGGCAACACCGATAACGCAGACAATGGCAATACCAACGACAACGGAAATCCGGATGACAACGGCAATCCCGGAGAAAACGGTGAGAACGGAAACGGCGGAATCACCGTGACGAAGGTGTATGCATTTTCCGAATGGTCGAGAACGGCTGCGTTCGGCAAGGACGCGGGCGATCCGATGTACCGGCTTGATGAATTCTTCACGGCGCCGGAATTTGACAAGGTGAGTTTCCTGGAGGCGGACGAGAACGGTTTCGGACCGTACATGAACTATAACCTTGTTGTTTCCGAGGCGACCGTGGAAGCGGCGAAGACGATCGAGGAGAACGGCGGATATGTGAAACTGATCCTGGAGGCGCGTCATCTCGGCGAAACCGAATGGGTGGAGTTGACCGACTACCGCGATGTGATCGAGGGGGAGGATCGCGTTCTTCTCACGGATCTGAATTACGGGGAAAACCCCGAGCTGGATGGTAAGCCGTTAGAGCTTCGGGCCAGCTATTACATTTACGGCAACGATCAAACCGAGTATTCCTCGGCTTTGTCGGATATCATCACCTGCGTGGTTGACGCGGATGGCAACCCAGTGGTAACGCCGGAGGCGACGCCCACGATCACCGTGGCACCGAGGTCTGCTTCGGAACTGAAGGAGCTCCTCTCGGCGACGGTTGAGAAGCCGGGCGACAATCACTGCAAGCTTTGCGGCGTGTGTCCCGTACAGCCTCTCGGAATCTGCCTGTTTGTGTGGATCGGCGGCGTGATCATTTTCCTCGTGATCATCATTCTGGTTGCCAAGGGTCGAAGCGAACGACGGAGAAAACCGGCGAAGCGCAGAAAGTAACCGGGCAGTAAGGGAGAGTTATGGGTATGTGGATTGCCATTTTGGCAGTTGCGATAGGACTGACGATTGCCGGAGCAGTGTATCTGCTCCGGCGTTTCCGGCGTTTTGGGATCGTGCTTGCCATCGCCGGCGACCGGAAGTGGCTGCAGTGGCTTGTGGCAGCGGCGCCGCTGTTGGGGTTTGTGGTGTACGGCCTTTTCGACGCGGTTAACGCAGTCATCGTAGTGCTGCACTTGGCGGCGTTCTGGCTGATCGCCGATCTGGTGACGGGGATCGCGGGATTAATCCTGCGGAAAAAGCGCGGCAGTCGTACGATTCCTGCTGCTAACGGCGAAGAACATGCGGCGGGACCGGTGGCGGGGAAACTCGTTAGGGCGGACGAGGCCGGCGACAGCCCCGTGACTCCTGTTGAAGCGCAGGAGACAACGGGAAAGAGACCGTTTCGCGTCTATTGGAAAGGTGTCGCGGTCATTGTGGTTTGCACGATATATCTGGCGGTAGGCTGGTACCTTGCGCACCATGTGGTCCGCACCGCGTACACGGTTGAGACGGACAAGAGCCTGCCGGGTGGTTCGCTGCGGATCGTGCAGCTTTCGGACTCGCACGTGGGAACGCTCTTTGACGGAAAGGAATTCGCGGAACACCTGCGGCGCGTGCAGGCGGAGCAGCCGGATATCGTTGTTTTCACCGGCGATTTCGTTGACGACAATACCTCGAGGGAGGACATGGTCATCGCGTGCCGGGCGCTCGGAGAACTGAATACAACGTACGGCGTGTATTTTGCGTACGGAAACCACGACAAGGGCTATTACAACAGTCGTGAATACACAGCGCAGGAGCTGGAGGCGGAGCTTCGAAAGAACGGGATAACCGTCCTGGAGGACGAGGTGAAGCTGGTTGCGGGCAGCATCTGTATCATCGGCAGAAAGGACCGCAATGAAAGGGACCGGCGTGCAACCTCCGACGGGAATCAAAACGGTACGGAAGGAAGGAACGGGTCTGCGACGGACGGGACCGGGAAAACAAAAGGCCGCATGACCATGGACGAGATTACGACCGGACTTGACCGGAGCTGCTACATGATCGTGCTGGACCACCAGCCGAACGACTACGAGGCGGAGGCAGCGGCTGACGTGGACCTCGTGCTCTCCGGGCACACGCACGGCGGACAGCTGATCCCGCTCGGTCCGATCGGGATTCTGATCGGCGCAAATGACCGGACGTACGGGACGGAGACGCGCGGGAACACGACATTTATCGTCAATTCGGGAATCGGAGACTGGGCGATCGATTTCAAGACGGGAACCGTTTCGGAGTATGTGGTGATCGACGTGAAGTCGAAGTGAGAAGCGATACTTCGGAAAATAAAACACGAAAACTATGATAGGAGAATCAATACAATGAGCGAAAAACTGGACAAACTGAAGGAAACTTTGGCAAAGCTGAACCGGCTGAAGCTGGTCAATGAACTGCTGTACTGGGATATGCGTACCATCATGCCGGACGGCGGCTTTGAGGGACATGCGGACGCGACAGAGCACTATGAGACGGAAGCGTTTCGCATTAACACATCGGACGAACTTTACGAGCTGCTGCAGGGACTCTCGGAGAAGGACGAGTGGGATCAGCTCGATGATGACTGGAAGTTCATCGTGAAGACGATGCGCGAGGATCAGGAGCGTAGCCGCCGCATTCCGGAGGAGCTGTTCAGCCGTATTGTTGCGGTGCAGACCGAGTCGGAGCGCGCGTGGGAGGAGGCAAAGGAGGCTTCGGACTACTCCATTTTCGCGCCGCACCTGGCAAAGCTGATCGAACTCACGAAGGAGGTCAAGGCGCTCACGCATCCTGAGATGGAGATCTACGATGCGCTTCTCGACGATTACGAGAAGGGGATGGATTCCGCGACGATCGACCGGATCTTCACGGAACTGAAGGAAGGGCTTGTGCCGCTTGTTCATGACATTCTTGCCGCAGAGCAGCCGGACGACTCGAAGTTTATTCGAAAATATGATATCGACGCGCAGCGGAAAGTGCAGAAGCTGCTGCTCACATACATCGGGTTTGACTGGTCGAAGGGAACGGTCGGCGAGTCGGAGCATCCGTTTACGCTGGATCTTTCGTCGAAAGATGTGCGTGTGACGAACCATTTCCGCGAGGACAACGCGATCGACCCGATGTTCTCGGCGATCCACGAGGGCGGACATGCCATTTTCGAACAGAATGTCGACCCGAAGCTCGACGGCACTCCCGCCGGCGGATGCGATTACCTCGGCATTCACGAGAGCCAGTCGCGTTTCTTCGAGAATATCCTCGGTCGCAACATCAACTTCTGGAAGCCGATTTACGCGGATATCCGGAAACTGCAGCCGGAGTTTGCGGATATCACGCTCGAGGAGTTTGCCCGCGAGATCAACCATGTGCGCGCAAGCATGATCCGCACGGCTGCCGACGAGGTGACTTACTGTCTGCATGTCATTTTGCGCTACGAGGTGGAGAAGGCAATTTTCCGCGAAGGCGTCAGCGTCGACGAACTGCCGGCTCTGTGGAACCGGAAAATGGAAGAGTACCTCGGCGTTGTTCCGGCCAATGACGCGGAGGGAATCCTGCAGGATATGCACTGGAGCGACGGATCGTTCGGGTATTTTCCGACGTATCTCCTCGGAAGCATCTACGACGGAATGTTCCTCGATGCGATGGAGGCGGAACTCGGTTCGGTGGATACGCTCCTTGCGGACGGAAAGATCGGCGAGATCCGCGCATGGCTCAACCGGAACATCCATCGTTACGGTTGTACCAGACTTCCGAAGGAAGTTCTTCTCAATGTGTGCGGCAGAGAGGCGACAGCGGAGCCGCTGCTTCGGTATTTCCGTGAGAAATACGCGAAATATTACGCTATTTAGTGGTAAGTTTTTTACGTATATATATTTACTTTTTCGGGAAAATACTCTATACTACTCTATAAGTTTGTTGTGTTAGTGTATAACTTGACCGACGACTTATGAAAGACTGAGAAATCCCTATACTATTTGATTTCAGGAGGACACAAATATGGCATTTTGCAATCAGTGCGGTGCTCAGCTCCAGGACGGAGCAACGTTCTGCCCGGCTTGCGGTGCACAGCAGGGCGCAGCTCCTCAGCAGGCTCAGCCGGTACAGCCGGTTCCTCAGCAGCCTCAGGAGAATCAGGATTTCGCTTCCAAGGCGAAGGCATTTATCGAGAATACGGCAGATCATACGGCTGAGTTCGATCCGGCTGATATTCAGCAGAACAAGTCGATGGCTATGCTTGCGTATTTGTGGTGGCTGTTCCTCGTCCCGCTTTTCGCAGCTCCGCAGAGCAAGTTTGCAAGATACCATGCAAACCAGGGTATCGTTCTTGCCATTGCAATTACGGTTGCATGCATCATGAGCGCTATCCTTCCCTGGTTCATTGCCTGGATCTTCTGGTTTGTTGATATCGCATGGCTGATTTATGTTATCATCGGCATCAAGAATGTAAGTGAGGGCAAGGCGAAGGATCTTCCGATCATCGGCTCCGTTCGTATCCTCAAGTAATTTCAGTATTGCGAAACTGCTCCCCCGGCAGAAGGCAAGCATGCTTTCTGCCGGGGATTTTTCATTTTCGGAACGGAAAAAAGAACGGAAAATGTCGCGGAAAACAATGCGTGAGAAACCTGTGAAAAACCTTTCCATTTTTCGTATTGTATGATACAATAAACAAGCTGTGCACAGTGCGCCGACAGGGGGACATGGTTTGCGGTGCGGGCACGGCGAATCCAAAGCACGGGGGACTGAAATCATGAGTCTGGACAGAGAGCGCATCCAGCGCCTGTATGAGTCATTGGCAAGCAGAAGCGGAGATATCAACGACGAGTGGCTGAAGAACTCGGATGATCTGTATGTTGCGCTGGAGCGCATGGAAGCGGAGATCGGCAAAGCCGTGGTGGGTAAGTCGCACATCATCCGGCAGGTGATCACCGCGATCCTCGCAGGCGGACATGTGCTGATGGAGGATGTGCCCGGAGTGGGTAAGACGACGCTTGCCGTCGCGCTGTCCCGCGTAATGGGCATGGAGTACCACCGTATGCAGTTCACGCCTGACGTTATGCCGTCGGACGTTGTCGGTTTCTGCGTATATAACCGCGAGACGGGCGAGAAGGAGTACGTGCCCGGCAGTGTTATGTGCAACCTGTTTCTCGCGGACGAGATCAACCGTACGTCCTCAAAGACGCAGTCGTCTCTCCTCGAGGTTATGGAGGAGGGCAGCGTCACCGTCGACGGCGTTACGCGGCATGTGCCACAGCCGTTCATCGTTATCGCTACGCAAAATCCTGTCGGAGCGGCAGGAACGCAGATGCTTCCCGATTCGCAGCTGGACCGTTTCATGATCCGAGTGAGCATCGGATATCCGTCCGGAGAGCAGGAGATCCGCATGATGAAGGACCGCAAGAGCGGGAACCCGCTCGATGATGTGCGGACGGTCATGTCGGCAGATGATCTTTTCGTGCTTCGCCGGCTGGCGGAGGCTGTCGTAGTCGACGACCGTCTGTACGGTTACGTAACGGAGCTCGTCAACGCGACGCGAAGCCATGATATGCTTTCCCTCGGGATCAGTCCGCGCGGATCGCTCGCGGTGATCGCAATGGCGAAGGCGAATGCGCTGATCCGCGGCCGCGGCTACGTGGTCCCCGACGATATCAGCAGCGTCTTCGCGGTAACGACGGCGCACCGCGTTATGCTGACGCCGATCGCGCGTATGAACCGCGTGAGCGAGATGGAGATCATGGCGCAGGTGCTGTCGAGTGTTGTTCCGCCGAGAATTTTCGGATAAGCGGACATAACCGCAACTTGCGGCAGGAGCCTGCTTCATGACACGGAACAGCAACGGGACAAACCGGTGACAGGCGTTACCGCTGTTCGTTCGTCGCACGAACTGAGGCGGTGCGAGGGGGAGAAAGCGACACAATGATTCTGAATTGGCTTTTTTATATAGTCGCAATGGGCATGCTGTCGATAGGCGCTGCGATCTTCGCTCAGCGTATTTTTGTCGTGCTGTTCATTTTCGGGCTGATGGTTCCGATCGTCAGCCTTTTTGTTATGCTTTTTCTCCGCGGACGGTTTCTTGCGACGCTTCATTCCGATACGGAAATGTGCCACGCCGGAGAGCGGTTCCGGTTTCATGTTCTGGTTACCAACCACGGCTGGATGCCCTGCTGGCATGTGGAGATCACCGTTACGAACGAGGATGTCCTCTTCCTGGACGGGCGGAGGATGAAGACGGACACCGCCATCCTCGGCAAATCCCAGACGCGTTGCGATATGTCCATGGACGTATCCCACTGCGGCCGGCTGCAGCTGACGCTTCGGTCGGTCCTGCTGGTCAGCCCGTTCGGACTGTTCTCCACACACGCTAAGATCCAGAATGCAGTGTCCGTGTTTGACGTGTATCCGGATGAAGTGGAGCTGACGGGATCGCCGCTTCGGGAAAATCCGTACGCGTACATCGCGGACGAGGAGTACTCCACTTCGCGCCCCGGCGACGATCCTTCGGAGCTGTTCGGCGTGCGCGAGTACCGGCCGGGTGATCGTCAGAACAGGATTCACTGGAACCTTACGGCGTCGCGCGATACGCTGATCGTAAAGGAACTCGGACTCCCGATCGACACTTCGACGGTTCTTCTGGTGGACTTCTACGAGCTTCCCCGGAAGGACGGCGAGGAGCTGTATAACACTTTGATGACGACGGTGTCGGGTCTTGCCCGCGGTCTGATCGACCGCAGAAAGATCTTCTATATTTCCTGGATCAACGATTCCGGCAACGCGTGGCGGAACCGGATTGAGACGGAGGAGGAATACCTGGCCGCCCTGACGCAGATGTTTGAGATCCGCCCTTATGCAAAGACAACCTCGGTAACGGAGCAGTATGCCTCCAGGTTTGCGTCGGAGCGATACCGGAACATTCTGTACGTCACAACGGAGATCGCGGATACGGCAAACGAGGGCATCGCGAAGATGCGCCACGAATCCAATGTCACGATCTACGAAATTGTTCCGAAAACCGAGACGGGCGGTGTGCGAACCCGCGAGGACGATGTCCGCGTACAGAGCATACGTGTGAATCACGTGCGTGACGACATCAACGCGGAATGAGAGCAGGACCGTTTAGAGCACGAAGATACAATGCGGCAGAGAGCCGAAACCCGCGAATACATTTGAAATACTGCTGAACAGCGGAGAAAGGAGGAATACCATGGCAAAAAAGACTGCGTCGCGGAAGAAGTTTTATTTTTCGGATACCATGATCCGTATTGTGGCTGCATGGCTCGGCGCATGGATTCCTCTCTGGATGCTGATCGGTCCGTGCGGAGTGAAGTTCCCGGCGGCATTGCCCGCGGTGCTGTTCGGTTATACCGTTTTTCTGAAAATCGTTTCCGGGTTCCGAAAGCGTCTGTGGCGGTTTCTGCCGAAAGCGGCGCTCGTGCTCGGTAATATTCTCTGGGTTTTGTTGTCCTTCGAAGAGGCAGAAGCAGGGTTTCACAGCATTTACGACGCTGTAGTCGATGCGCTCAACCGGTATTATGCGCTCGGGATCGAACTGTTTGAGGACGGCACACCGGCCAAGGCGGAGCTGTTTTTCGCACTTCTGCTCCCGACACTCGCAATACTTTTCCTGAGTGATATGGCGTCCGAAGGGCGCTTCTGGATTCCCTGGCTTCTTGTGTCCTGCATTTTCCCGTGGATGGCGATCCTTGTGGATGTATTCTGTCCGGTGTGGCTGGCATGCGTATATATCGGGCTGGTTCTGTTCTTCCTGATGACGCACGGTTCGCATGGACTGCGACCTAAGGTCGGCGCAAGATGCCGTATGTTTACGATAGTGGGACTTGCGTTAATGATGCTGGTCGCGTGCCTGATCATCTCCGGGAATCGATATGACAAATCGATCCGGGACTGGAAGGGTCGCATGGCAGTCGGAGAGTTTCTGACGAAAAAGTTCCCGGTTCTGTTCGGGCGGAACCAGACAGCGGAACCGGGCGGAGAACCATACAACAAAAGCGGGATCAGCGGCGGTTCGCTTCCTATGGCAGGTCATCTGGAGTACAGTGGGGAAGTCGCGGGTACGGTGACCGTTCCGAAAGATTTCGGCGACCTGTATCTCCGCACGGGAGCGTATGGCTCGTACATGGGAACGGCGTGGGTCGACAGCTATGCGGGGCTGGATCCCAATTATCCGTATTTGCTGGAACAGACTTGCATGGATTATGTCGGCGAGGGGTATGACGACCTTCTCTTTGAACTTCGTCGCGCCAAGATCACGGTGGAGCTGACCAGGGAGAGCAGGTATCTTCCGCTTCCGTATCAATCGGTGGCTCCGGGTTCCAGCCTTGTCACCACAACGATGGAGGGCGTGGATCAGCTCAGCAAGCCGATGGCGGCTTCCTACTCGGTATTATGCTATTACAACCCGCTTCATCTGCCGGGTATAGCGGCCTACGCGGATGATGTTCGCAATCCGGCGCAGGCGTTGCAGGGCAGTGGTCAAAACGATGACTCGGAGACCCCGGACTGGGGCAAGGCGGTATGGACGGAAGATCGTCTCCGTAATCTGCAGGGCGCGCGCATTCCCGATTGGTATCAGGATCTGGTGTACTCATACTACCTGGATATTCCGATCAGCAGGCGCTGGGATCTCGGCGACCTCGTTCCGTTTAAGGAAAATGAGAGCGTCTTCGATTCCATTTTACGTGTACAGAAGTTCCTGAGCCACGACTACGCGTACACGACGCGGCCGGGCAAGCTTCCCGAGGGGGAAGACTTCATCGAGTACTTCCTTTTTACAAATAAAAAGGGTTACTGCGCGTATTACGCGAGCGCCGCTGTCATGCTGTTCCGTTCGCTCGGGATTCCCGCCCGCTATGTGGAGGGATACTATCTGGAGAGCGGGATCGTGCAGTCTTCTCCGAAAGCCGGGTCGCAATCCGTGATGGTACATAAGAAGGACGGCAGTGTTGTCAATACAAACGTGGATTATGTTACGGTTGAGATCACGGACCAGTATGCGCATGCCTGGGTAGAAGTGTTCATCGACGATTACGGATGGTATCCGGTGGAGGTGACGCATTCGTATGCTTCCTCCAATCTGGAGCGTTCGCTGGCAGGTGCGAAAAAGCAGGTGCCGGAGACGACGCCGACGCCGGCGATTACGCCTTCCGTGCCGAAGAACACGCCGACGCCGAAGCCCAAGACGACAGTTACCGTGACGCCGACGCCGGTACCGGGCGGACAGAAGACGAACCCGAAGGGACCTTCGGAGGCGCAGAAGAATGCGGAGGATCATCTTCGCGTGCTGGTGAAAGCTCTCTCGATAATCGGTCTGATCGCCATACCGATCCTGCTTGTCGGGGCGAGATGGACGCGTCGGAAGCGGATCCGCCGCAGAAAGACGAGCCAGAGAAATGTCAATGCGGCATTTGTCGAAGTCTGCCGCGATATCGGCCGCGTGATCCGGCTGCGCGGACTGGCGTACAATCGCAGCGAGACGGACTCCGCCTATATCGGACGGGCAGGAGAGGAGTACGGCCATGCGGAGGATTTTGCGTGGCTGTATGAGACCGGAAACCGCGCGGCGTATTCCGGCGAGCAGATTGACAACGCGGAGCGAAAACGCGCGATCGCGTTCTACCGGACGCTCCGGAAGGAGACGCTCAGCGGCCTGAAACTGCCGAAACGGTTGATCATGAAGTATTTGTATGTACTGTAAACAATGAGGGAGAAACGGGCTTCCGCGAGGGCTTGCGCGGGAGTCCGGAGACCCCTGAAAACGGCGGAATTTTCTGCTTGACTTTCGGAAAAGACTTGTGATATAGTAGTGAGGCTATGGAAGAGGTCTTTTTTTTTGCCTAAAGGTAACTGATTAGACCCCGTTTTTTGCGAATGTACGGGGGATAAGCAGTTTTCCGAAACGCACTATATTACGGAGGTGAGAGTTATGCGAGTTAAGATTACCTTGGCCTGCACCGAGTGCAAGCAGCGTAATTACAACACGACGAAAGAAAAGAAAAACCATCCGGATAGGATGGAGACTTCAAAGTACTGCAGATTTTGCAAGAAGCACACGTTACACAAGGAAACCAAGTAATCTGCTTGGGGAAAGGATGAGAAATGGGCGAGACTGCGAAAACCACCACTACTAAGGTGAAATCCAGCTGGTTCAAAGGCCTGAAGGCGGAATGGAAGAAGATTATCTGGCCGAGCCGCTCTACTTTGGCTAAGGAGTCTGTCGCAGTTGCCATTATCACCGTGATTCTCGGACTTCTGATCAAATTGGTTGATCTGGGAGTAGGACAGATTCTTGAGTTGATCCTCAAGTAAGGATAAGGGTGGCTATATGGCAGAGGCGCAGTGGTTCGTTGTACATACCTATTCCGGGTATGAGAACAACGTAAAAACAAGCATCGAGAAGACGGTCGAAAACCGCAAACTGCAGGATTTGATCCTCGATGTGCGTGTTCCGTTACAGGACACATTGGAGTTGAAAAACGGTGAGCGCGTTCTGAAGAAGAAAATGATGTTCCCCGGCTATGTGCTTGTCCACATGGTAATGAACGACAACACATGGTACGTGGTGCGCAACACCCGCGGTGTGACTGGTTTCGTAGGTCCCGGATCGAAGCCTGTTCCGTTAAAGGAAGAGGAAATCGTGAGTCTCGGACTTCTCGAGAGCAACACCGAGGTGATTCCGGAGTTCGTTGAGGGCGAGGAAGTCATCATTCAGAGCGGCGGCTGGAGAAACTCCGTCGGTGAGATCAAGGCTGTCAACAACAGCAAGCGCAAAGTCATGGTGGAAGTAACCATGTTCAACCGCGCAACGATCGCTGAGTTCAGCTTTGACGAAGTAATCATCAAAAAGTAAATTCGTGTTCCGTATAGGCAGCGGAACATGGCTGTCGGCGCGCATGCGCGTCGGCACGTGGGAGGAATCTTCCGATAACACCACATTTTCAGGAGGTATGCTAACATGGCAAAGAAAGTTACAGGTTACATCAAGTTGCAGATCCCGGCTGCGAAAGCGACTCCGGCTCCTCCGGTAGGTCCCGCTCTCGGTCAGCACGGTGTCAACATCGTACAGTTTACGAAGGAATTTAACGCTCGTACCGCAGGTCAGGAGGGAATGATCATTCCCGTTGTGATCACGGTTTACCAGGACAAGAGCTTCAGCTTCATCACGAAGACGCCCCCGGCTGCAGTGCTTCTTAAGAAGGCCTGCAAGATTGAGTCGGCTTCCGGAACCCCGAACAAGGTGAAGGTTGCTTCCATCAAGAGATCCGAGGTTGCGAAGATTGCCGAACTCAAGATGCCCGACCTGAACGCAGGTTCTCTTGAGGCAGCGACGAGCATGATCGCAGGTACTGCCCGCAGCATGGGCATCACCGTAGTTGATGACTGAGAATTGAAAGAGTGGGAGGGATCGTCTCCCGACATTACCACTAGGAGGTTTGAATTATGAAACATGGAAAGAAATACATGGACGCTGCCAAGAGCATCGACCGCACCACACTGTATGACATTTCAGATGCGGTTGAGCTGGTAAAGAAGTCCGCTACCGCAAAATTTGACGAAACTGTGGAAGCTCATGTCCGCCTCGGTGTAGACGGTCGTCACGCAGATCAGCAGGTTCGTGGCGCTGTCGTTCTTCCTAACGGAACCGGCAGAACCGTTCGCGTGCTCGTATTTGCGAAGGGACCGAAGATTGACGAGGCTCTCGCTGCAGGCGCTGATTACGCAGGCGGTGAGGAACTTGTTCCCCGCATCCAGAAGGACGGCTGGTTCGAGTTCGACGTAGTTGTCGCTACTCCGGACATGATGGGCGTTGTCGGTAAACTGGGTCGTGTGCTTGGACCGAAGGGCTTAATGCCGAACCCGAAGGCAGGCACCGTTACCATGGATGTAACCAAGGCTGTTAACGATATCAAAGCCGGTAAAGTGGAGTACCGTCTGGACAAGACAAACATCATCCACGTTCCGGTTGGCAAAGTTTCCTTCGAGCCTGAAAAGCTGAAGGAGAATCTCGAAACTCTCATGGGCGCGATCGTAAAGGCTAAGCCGGCAGCGGCTAAGGGCCAGTACCTCAGAAGCGTCACCATCAGTTCTACGATGGGCCCCGGCATCAAGCTGAATCCGGTACAGTTCAGCTAACAGAGGATTTACCGATTCATCGGCAATTCCTTGCACATAACCTCACACCATAGCAAACCAGCGGCTCCGGATAACCGGAGCCGCTTTACCATTATTTTCCGAAATATTGAAAAGTTTTGCTTGACAGTGAAGCACACTGTGTGGTATAAGAATAGTCGACTGCCGAAGACAGCAGGTACCGATACGGTATAAGAGGAACTCCGGTTCCGCGCCTGCCGAGGATATGTCAGCTCATTTGAAGTGATTTCATGTGCTGCGATTCCATTCGGGATCACGGCATTTTTTATTTCAGTCAAGTGCGCGGGCTTCGGCGTTAGATTACAAAGGAGGTAATTCCCATGGCAAAGATTGAGTTGAAGCAGCCGATCATCGAGGAAATCTGCAAGAATGTGGAAGCCGCTAAGGCGATCGTTCTGGTTGATTACCGTGGATTGACGGTGGAGCAGGATACCAAGCTTCGTAAGTCTCTGCGCGAGGGCGGTGTTGTATACAAGGTATACAAGAACACGTATCTCAAGAGAGCATTTGCCGGTACGCCTTACGAGGAGCTCGCAAAGCACCTTGACGGACCTACGGCGGTTGCTTTCGGTCTCGATGACGCTACCGCACCTGCACGTCTCCTTGCAGACGCAATGAAGACGGCAGACAAGCTCGAGTTCAAGGGCGGCGTTGTAGACGGCACGTACTACGATGCGCAGGGTTGCCAGGTCATCGCGACGATTCCTTCGAAGGAAGTGCTTATTTCCAGACTTCTCGGAAGCTTGCAGTCCCCGATTGCGAATCTCGCACGCGTCATCAAACAGATCGCAGAGAAGCAGGGCGAAGTTGCCTGAGTTTCGCGGTCAAACAGGCCGCATAGCGGCATGACGGGCGAAAGTACAAAACTGTAGTCCGAAGGGCACTTGTCAGCCCGCACACATTTTATTACGGAGGTTAACTACCATGACAAATCAGGAATTTATTGATGCAATCAAGGGCATGACCGTTCTTGAGCTGAACGATCTTGTAAAGGCTTGCGAGGAAGAGTTCGGCGTTAGCGCTGCAGCAGGCGTTGTTGTAGCAGCAGCCGGCCCGGCAGCAGCAGCTGAAGAGGAGAAGACTGAGTTCAACGTTGAGCTTACCGAAGTTGGTGAGAACAAGGTTAAGGTTATCAAGGTTGTTCGTGAGATCACCGGTCTTGGCCTCAAGGAAGCTAAGGATCTCGTAGACGGCGCTCCTAAGATGATCAAGGAGAACGCTACGAAGGAAGAGGCTGAGGAGATCAAGGCTAAGGTTGAGGCTGAGGGCGCTAAGGTTACGCTGAAGTAAT
>CAMKRZ010000028.1 GCA_946415315.1 uncultured Lachnoclostridium sp.
TATGACTAACTTATGGATTGAACACTAAAACCAGAATTTCAAAAAACAATTAAGTGAAATTGTACGCTATACGAAAAGTAATTATCTCAAAAAATGTACGCAATGCGCGAAGTATTTTTCGCGAAAAATGTACACGATGCGCAAAGTAATCATACATCGCTTTGGGAAACAGGTAAATGATTTTTTGTCGTTTTCGAAACTGCTTTTGTCGGCTTTGAAATATTGCTCAGTTTTTTGCCGAAATATTGCTCAGTAATTTTCCGAAATATTGCTCACAAATATCGACAAAACCTGCTCAATATGATAAAATGAACTTGCTAACAGGAGGAAATGTATCATGAGTAAGACTGCTAATGAACGCGAGTATAAAAAAAGAGTTGTGGATTCCGTGATTGAAGAATATCTTCAAGTCAGCGGTGCCATATGCATTGAAGGTCCTAAGTGGTGCGGAAAGACGTGGACGTCCTCCTATCATTCCAACAGTGAGTTTTTGGTCGGAGATCCGAGCAACAATTTTTCAAACCGTCAGCTCGCCGAACTGAATCCGTTGATGATCCTTCAGGGCAACACACCAAGGATGATAGACGAATGGCAAGAGGTGCCGGCCATCTGGGATGCAGTGCGAGCAGAGATTGACAAACGCCATAAAAAGGGGCAGATCATTCTTACCGGCTCATCAACTCCGAGAAAAAAAGGAATCTTGCACAGCGGCACCGGCAGAATCATAAGCCTTCGGATGAATACGATGTCTCTTTATGAATCTGGGGACTCTTCGGGTGTGGTATCTTTGAAGGAATTATGCAGAGGAAACCTTGATATGCAAATGGTCAAAGAAGCGACTCTTGAAGAACTGGCGTATTATATCGTGCGCGGTGGTTTTCCTGGAAATATATCCGTACCCGAGAACAAAGCGCATATCATGCCGAAAGCGTATATGGAAGGCGTTGCGAACGAAGATTTAAACAACCTCGATGACGAAATCAAATACAATTCCGCAAAAGTCCTGCTTCTTCTCAAATCGATTGCCCGAAACGAATCAACGACCGTTTCAGACTCTTCTCTTCTCAAAGATATTATTGCTAACGATGATAACTCAATGAGTCGAAACACAATTGCAAAATACCTCGCCGCTTTGGACCGGATTTTCCTATTCAACAATCAAGATCCGTTTTCACCAAACTACAGATCGGGTCTTCGGGTCAAACAATCAAAGAAGCGGCACTTTTCGGACCCCGCTATGGCAGCCGCCCTGTTGAATATGACACCGAACAAACTGATTGGCGATCTAAATACGTTCGGTTTCCTGTTTGAATCGTTGGTGGAACGAGATCTGAGCGTTTACGCGCAGTCCTTCGGTGGAAAAGTATTTCATTATCAGGATTACAGGAATAACGAAATCGACGCCGTGATTGAACTTAAAGACGGCGAGTGGTGTGCTTTTGAAATCAAACTGGGAGCCAGAAGAATCGATGAAGGCGCGGAAAACCTGATCAAGGTCTGCAACGACATTGTTAAAAACGGCGGAAAAGCACCGATTGTGAAATGTGTAATATGCGGATTATCTAATGCAACGTATCAAAGACCTGACGGAGTCTTTGTCGTGCCGATCACGGCTTTAAGAGATTAACCGCAATTTTCACAAAGAAGATAGCACTAAACCTAAAAACTCATCTCATCAGTTATAGTGAAAATTTGTGGGCGTTTGGTCAGTTTTGTTCAATGCAAACACTATCAGCTCAAAAATCACTTTTTGCGGGTATTTGGTTGGTTTTGTTCACCACAAATCATAACCACCCGTCTAACGGGTGGTTTGCTCGCCCCTATAAGGGGTCGTTACCGGCCAGCGCCTAAAGGCGCTGGCTTTCACGTTGTTCAAGCCTTATTGCCTTTGACTCGTCGCCGCCCTTGAAAGGGCGTTCGTAATACCGGCTACCCCTGGAAGGGGTCTTCGTACTCTTTCACACTCAGTTTATCCATGGCTATATCATGGTTTTCTTGCTCCTGAATGTATTTCTTTATCGTTGCCTCATTGAGTCCCACGGTACTGACATAGTACCCCTCGGCCCAAAAGTGACGATTCCCAAACTTGTACTTCAGATTTGCGTGTTTATCAAACAGCATCAGTGCGCTCTTCCCCTTGAGATATCCCATAAACTGAGATACACTCAGTTTCGGTGGAATACTCACCAGCATGTGTACGTGATCCGGCATCAGATGCCCTTCTATGATCTCCACTCCTTTATACGCGCACAACTGCTTTATTATATCTCGCACGCTTTCTTTGTATTGATTATAAATGATTTTTCTCCTATACTTAGGAGTGAACACTATGTGGTACTTACATAACCACGTAGTGTGTGCTAAACTGTTTGCCTTATTGGCCATTAAAATCACCTTTCCTTTCGCTATAATTTCGGCTTGAACAACCTCATTATAGCGGAAAGGTGATTTTTTTGTATAACGTTCAACGCGCACCCGCATAGCGGGTGGTTTTATGTTTCGCACGCTTCGCGTGCTCAACTGGGTCACGACCCACTAACAAAAAAGCGAATGCTTCGAAATGAAACGAAGCATTCGCTTGATCTGTATTTTGATTGTTTACCGGAATCAATCTCCGTCTGTTCCACAATTATTCGTGCGGCAGATCGCCGACATAACTGTAGATGGTTTTGTATAAGGTGTTGTACATGTACATTTTGATATAGGAGGAGTCTGAGTCCCAAAGACTCAGCGTTCCGCCTTTTTGGAGAAACTCGTTATCCGTTTCGTACTTCTTGGTAAAGATGTATACGGTTGTTTTTTTGGTTTTGTAGTCTTTGCCTTCTTTTACAACTTCATTGCCCCAGAAGTTACAGGAGTTTACAATGCCGTATTTGATGTAAATGCCCTGATTAACTGCTGAAGCTCTGTCCAGGTTTTTGGTTGCGCTTCCGAAGACATCGGAGTAAAAATAACATTTGTTCCCGGTGTGCTGTAAACGGCTATACAGGCAGATCGTGCGTCCGCTGTTGTACAGGTTGTAAACAGTATAGGACTTTGCTGCAAAAGCTACGCTGATCATGCAGATCATAACCGCCAGAATTCCTACTCCGATGAGAAGTCTTTTCTTTCTCATGTGGGTAATCCCCCCTTTGTAATTATTCATAGTTGAACTATGTAAAACACATTATATCACTGTTTGAAGCACAGCACAAGCGGTGGCTGATGCGAAAACCCTCTCTTCCTATCGGTCGGAAAATGCCCCTCCGTCCGTCGGTAATCAGTCAACAATTACGCCGTTTCGGATTCTTACAATCCGCTCTGCCCGGGCGGCTATTTCCTCGTCGTGAGTTATCATCAGGATGGTCTTTCCGCTTCTGTGGAGCTGTTCGAACAGCTCCAGAATCTCCGCACCGGCGGAGCGGTCCAGGGACCCGGTGGGTTCGTCGGCAAGAAGGAGCGGGGCATTGGTCGCGATTGCCCGAGCGATGGCCGCTCGCTGCCGTTCGCCGCCGGAGATCCGGTTTACCGGCTTGTCGGCCAATTCCTGTATTCCGACTTCCCGAAGACAGTTCATGATGACCTCTTTGCGGTTGCGGATTTTCCGTGCGATCAGCGGCATCTCGACATTTTCGTAGACAGAATACTGATTCATCAACGCATAGTTCTGAAAAATGAAAGCCACGTTTTCCTTGCGGAATCTTTCGATTTCCGGATTGGAGAGCGCGCTGATATCCTGACCGCGGAAAATGTACTGCCCGGAAGTCAGGCGATCCATTCCGCCGATAATGTTCAAAAGAGTGGATTTGCCGGAGCCGGAAGGTCCCATAAGAGCAGTGAAACTTCCCTCCTCGATAGTCAGATTGACCCCCCGCAGGGCATGCGTGCATGCTTCGTCGGTACCGTAATTTTTTACAACATTAATGAGATTGATCATGATGTTAACCATCCTCCCGGATTGAGTCAATAACACTGCTTCTGTGCAGGCAGATGCCGATTACGATGATCTGGACGGCCACGATGAAAGCCGTGAAAACAAGGACCGCGGGAATGACCGATTCGGCAAATGCAACGCGAATGATCGTGCTTATTTCGGTATCATAGTGCCGAGGCAATACAAGGACCAGCGCGGTCCCGGCCAGACCGATGCTGAGGAGCATGGCGATCATATTCTTCGCGAGTTCGATTCCCATAAGATATCGCGTTGAAAACCCGCATATGCTCAGGATTCCGAGGTGCTTTCGCTCTTCCGCAAACATTTCCAGCTGGAGAATGATGATGAACAGCAGGAGAGCCGGAAGAAACACCGCCAGTGTCCGTTTCAGAGTCGCGCTGATCGCTTCTGTTTCCCGGAAGAACTCCCGGTAATATACGGAAAATGTGTAGACGGTCATCTCCTCATACGGGATTCCCTTCTGTGCAGCAACGGCGCTGATCTCGCTTTGCACGGATCCGTTGCCGGTGTCAAAATAAAACAGAGAATTGAACAGTTCATCCGGGCAGAGGAGGATGATCTCAGTGTCCGCAGAATATGTGAATTGAAGATCATTGCCCAGATTGTACTGAAAATCCTCGCCCAGGATGGTCTGGTCGTCCGCAAGCATACCGGCCGTGATATAACCGGCCGATGAAGACCGATCTGAATTCTGTGCGGCAGCTTCGGAAGGCAGATCCGGAGCGATGTACCGATAGGCCGCACCGGGAAGGAGGAAGACATTTTCCGTCGTATTTCCGCTAAGCAGTCGAATGATATCATCCCAGGAGCGGTCGCCCTCAAGACGGAGCCCGCAGTCTCTCAAAAACCGTGCCGAAGCGACCCGGACGGTTATCTCCGATTCCCCGGGATGGAGCATCTGATATTGTTGCCTCAGCTCCGGATAAAGTTCCCCGAGGGCTGTGTCAGTGTAGCTGAAGGTTGCTCCATAGACATTTTCACGGCCGGTCAGTTCCCGGATAAGATCTTCACAGAGATCTTCATCCTCCATGTCGAAGGAAACCCAGCCGAAACGCTCCGCTTTGCCGTCCAGCGCGGCGTTGATCGTGTTGTAGGTATGCTCCTGCGAGATCAACGACACGCCGAGATAGAACGCCAGAAAAATACCCACAGCCGCAGTGAGAATGGACAGCAGGTTCTTTTTGGCGTTCAGAGCAAACAGATCGATGGCGTTTCGGATAAGCATACGCTACTCCTCGTTGATTTGTGTTGTAACCTCACTCAAGTTTCTCCAGATGCCGACCAGGGAGCCGAGGGCCAGAACCATCGTTCCTGCAAGCATGCAGGCAAGCAGCCGTAGCATGGCGGCCAGGGATTCCCTGTAGATGGGAAGGAAAATAAGGCCGGCAAGAAGGGCGATTCCCATGGCAACGGCGCTGAAGCGCAGAAGCCCTGCGAAGGCTGTGGCTGTTATTTTCCGACGCGAGAAGCCGTAAATCAGGCGAATGGTGTATTCCCGCCTGCGCCTTCGCAGCCAGATATACGCTGTGTGATAACAGATCAGCATGGAGAAGAGGATACCCAGCGGAAAGGCCGTCTTTCGGTAGCTTTCGTACCAGGAGAAGCCCATGTCCGATGTTTCCTTCGGATTGCGTACGGTGAATTCGGCCTTGCACGAAGCGAGATCTTCTGCAGTGAGATCCGTTCCCATATACTCCGTCAGAAAGTTGTAGTTGTGATTTTCATACACGGCGGCCAGCGACGTCTTGAGTTCCTCGGTCATCTCTTCGTGGCTGCTTTTGTTGCTGTAGGCGTAGACGCGTGAGTTGAGGATCCGTTCCCGAATGATGGCGGCATTTTCCGGCGTCAGCGTTTCCCAGAGGATGAACGCACGGAAATCGTCTGCGCCCTCAATCCAGGAGTAGTCCTCCAGAAAGGCGGCAACCGTCAGATCTGCGTCATAGTACAGGAAGACGTAGCCGGAGTCGCGTTCTTCCAGGTAAGGGAGCCAGCCCTTGCCGAGAATAATGGCATTGGGCGTATTCCGGCAGGATTCAAACGATCCGCCGTCGGAAAATGAAAACTCAAACGGTTCATTCTGCGAAATAAGCACATAGACCAGGCTGCCGGGGCAATAGGAATAGCCGTCTTTTCTTGACGCTGCATTACAGAAGATGACATACTTATCGATCGCTTCCAGCGCCTGCGTCCACTCCTCGGGCGTCGGGCCGGATCCGTAGTAGCCCCGGGAGAAGATTTCCGTTACTGCGTTGTACGGATAGCGTTCTTGTTCAAATTTACGCAGTTTCTCCGAGGAATATGAAAAAAAGAGGACAAAAAAAGCGGCGGTGCAGAATGAGATGAGCAGCAGGATATCCTGCGCCGGGTACCGAAACCATTTTCTAAACCATCGCTTCATTGAGCATCCTCTTTCCTGTAGACAATTGACAGCGGTAACAAAACGGACAAAGGACAGTATACCTTATCCACAGCGAAAAAACAACAACGTGCGGGAACATCTCCACCACTACGCGAAACAGGGGCGCCTCCGGATTGACCCGGAAGCGCCCCTATGATAGATTGTTTTCAAGAAAGCTATAGCAAACCATTAAGGGCATCATTCATCGAGTCGACATCCTCGACATACAGCGAGACTTCTCCGCATTTCGGGCAAACCGCTGCTGCCAGCATAAATGTGAGCTCTTTATGTTAACCCTTTCGTACCCCCTACCCAAAAAAAGCGAACGCCCCGTCCCACGAAGCGTTCGCCTTGGTATTTATTTAATTATTCAGTCAATCTCAACCCCTGTTCCCAAACGATACACTCGACTCATTTCCCGAGCAAACCTAACCTCTACACCCCTTTCTTCGGCTCCGCCAAGTGGCTATTGCAGTTCGCGCAGATGGTTACGCCGGGCAGGTTTTCATAGCCGCATTCGGGGCAAATGTTCTTTATGTAGCCGTGGCATTTGGCGCAGATGGTTGCGCCCGGGGCATTCTCGTAGCCGCATTCGCAGTACTGAATTTCCGGCAGATACTGGCCGTCTCTGCGGCGCAGCAGCGCTCCGCATTGGAGGCAGCGGACGGTTCCCGGCGGGTTGTCGAACCAGCAGGATCGGCATTTCGTCTCGCTGAACGGGACGCTGTTGCCGGCGTTGATCTGCTCCGTCAGCTCGGCCCGCCTCCGTTCTGCTTCATTTTCCTGCTCTGCGGTCTTTCGGTCGTTCTCGGCGACCCGCCGAAATCCGGCTGCCGCATTTTTAACCGTTGTCTCTATTCTGTCGGCTTCAATTCCGGAAGTGAGTTCGCCGCCGAAAAGAACCTTCTTGCCCCGGGGACATCCGCAATACGGACATGTTTCGGCTGTGTTCGGGATCGGCTGCCTGCAGGTGTTGCAGTAGATGGTGCGCGCCGTCGGGTCCACCGCGGCACCGCGTTTTTTCCCGAGATGCTTCAGTTTCTCGCCAAATGCGTCAATCTGCGCGTCCGTCTCGGCGCTCTGTTTGGCCTTCGGCTCGATGAAGACGGCGGTCTGCTCGAAGCCCGTGATCTCGAGGCATTTGGCGAGCTTGCGGAACGCCCTCTTCGCGCCGGTGCCGCCCTCGCAGGCGAACGCGGAGATCTTCCTGTCCATGAGTTCTTCTTTGTTTTCTTCGACAAATGTGCGAAGCGGCGGCGTGAACGTGGATGCCCACACCGGCGTGCCGAAGACGACCCGCTCATACCGCGTCCAATCCACGGAGTACTCCTCCAGCTCGGGTTTCTCGGCCATCACGGCGCTCTTCCCGCCCCAGAAGAATTTGGCAAATCCTTTGTCGTGATATGCTTTCTTCGGCACAAGGCGCAGAAGATCCGCCCCGGTCCTGTCGGCGAGTTTCTCAGCCGCATACTGCGTGTTGCCCTCCAGCGAGTAGTAAACAATAAGGATTTTCATCGTCCGCATTCCTTTCTACCGCTCAGTATTTTCTGTAGTACCAGTCGTCACCCTCGCCGTATCCTGCCCGGCCGTAATAGTAGTGAACACTTCCGATACAATTTTCCTCGGTTTCGCTGCCGGGCTTGGCATTGTACCCTAAGATTGTCCACGAGCAGGCCGGGAATGCCTCCTGAAGCTTCTTCAACTGCTCCTGCGTCGGGTAGATCATCTCTTCGGCGTATACATGGATAATCATTTTAAACCCGTCGTAGGGGCTTCTTTCGAGCATCTCCTTCAGGAAGTCCGCAAATCCGTCCAGCGAGACATTGATCGGAATAAACATCGGGGCATTGACAAAATAATCTCCGTACAATCCAAACGAGACCGTGTAGGGCAGTTCCCCGAGTGCCCCGTTTTCATCAATCCTTTTTTCCGCTTCCTTCACAACATACCTCGTAAACTCGGAAGCATACCGGTCGGAGCGGATGTCCCGATCCTCGTAACCGTCCTTGTAATCGCCGCACATAAAGACGGAAAATTCTGTTTCCCCTCTCTTCACCTTCCATACGACTCCTTGTGAAGGATTGACGTTCGGGTTCGTGTCTACACTCACAACCTTCGCGGTGTAGGTCCCTTCCTCCATCCCGTAGCACGCGGAAAGCCGCGATTTCAGCACATTTTCTGACTGCTCAATGTAC
The DNA here is from genome assembly GCA_946415315.1 of uncultured Lachnoclostridium sp. Classification (GTDB taxonomy): domain Bacteria; phylum Bacillota; class Clostridia; order Lachnospirales; family Lachnospiraceae; genus ISDg. The sequence goes on from CAMKRZ010000028.1 coordinate 8,528, forward strand.
GAGTCCTCCACTTCGTTTTCGGGCATGCAGGCCGCACACAGAACTGCCGTCAGGCAGAAAATGGCGATAAGTGCAAATCGTTTCATGGTGATAATACCTCGTAAAACTTTCTTGCCGGGCAGGGCGATTTTCTCATCCGAGAGCCCTTTTAACAATTGTTTTTTCTTTAAATATTCTTTCATTTTAAAAGCGCAAAAATATGGGAACGTGTATATATCATTTTCATGTCCGACATTGAAATTCCCGAGTTTTATGCCATAAGAAATATCGCTGTATTTTCGGTCTTTGATTAACGTCGACAAAGACTTGGATTGTTCCCGGCCGGATTTGACTTCGACAGGGATCAGTGCATCCTGCGTTCTTACAAAGAAATCTTCTTCCAGCGTTGAATTTTCCTTCTTGAAATAATAGAGCCCCAACCCTTGTTTTATGAAAGCCTCCGCCACAAAATTCTCATACAACGCACCTTTATATACGCCAAGGTTCTTATTAACCCTAAGATCTTCTTGCGCTTCCTCGTCCAATGCAGATACTAAAAGGCCTGTATCAGGGTAATATAACTTATACTTGCTTTCGTCTATATTTCCCTTTAGCGGAAGTTCCGGAAAATTCAGACAGTGACATGCTGTAATCACTCCTGCATCTATCAGCCATTCTATACAGCCGGTATATTCCCGTGATCTTGCGCTTTTATTGATTTTATTAAATTGAAATTTTTTATTTTCTTTTGCAAGTTGAGAAGGTATGCTTCTGTATACGCTTATGATCCTGGTTTGATCCAGACCTTCAGCATATTTCCTTACATCCTCTTCATAGTCAAGCCGGATCTGCTCTTGAACGTCAAGCGTTCCCGAAAAAGTTCCTGTTTCGATATATAGTTTTACAACATCCGGCATCCCACCCAAAACACAATAGTCTAAGAATAAACTCTTAAAAACTGCCATCTCATTGGCATTAAACGGCTTCTCTTCTATCATGTGTATCAGGATGGAATCGATTTGTTCCTGATTATATCCTTTTGCCCAAAGGAATTCCTCAAAATCCATCGAGTACATCTCGTAGTCGCTCTTAGCGCCGACACTGTTACTGTGAATCTTTTTGTAATTGATTCCCAGCATAGAACCGCTGCAGATAACATCAAAGTTACCATCTATCTTAAAGGATTTCAGCGTGGTGACGACATCAGGATTTTCCTGTATCTCATCGAATATGATCAACGTATTATGGGGGATAAACTTCAATGAAGGATCTGCCAAAGATATATTTCTGATTACGCTTTCTACGTCATATCCATCCGCAAGTATCTGCATGAACTTCCTATTTAAAACAAAGTTAATATATACGATATTCTCATAATTATCCTTGGCAAAATGCAAGATTGATTCTGTTTTACCGATCTGCCTGGCGCCTTTTACGATCAAAGGCTTGTGTGCAGGATCAGCTTTCCAATTATTCAAGTAGTCATCTATCTTTCGTCTGTAATACATATCACTTTCTCCATTCAATTATGACCGGCACTGATCAACGGACAATACGATCACCAAGACAATCATATCACGAAATAATGGCCACTTCAAGCATCTTTATCACGTTTTATGAGGCAGTATTGTCATTTCTATCACATTTCATGAATTATCCGAAGGTTTGTCGCTTCTGTTTCCGCCCCCTGCGAGAACAAGAACTGTGCAGAGCATCAATGTGAATGTAATTATATGTCTCATGTTCTTCCCGTCCTGTTTCTGCCAAAAAACGAGAAAACACTGATATCTATTATTATGATTTAGCAAAAGCTATCTTTTTCAATTCATCAATAGATTTATGATTGGTCGGAAACCAAAACACAGACTTCTTAACTGTTTCCAACGAATACTCTCCCGTCTGTTCAGACAATTCCAGGCCCTTCCACTCTACATACGTGTATAAAACTGCCGAATGCACCCTGGATCCACCGTCTTGCAAGACTTCCGTCTTGTACGGTACAAACAATACTCCTACCAGAAGCAACGCTACCAATACAACTGACACGATGGTTACTCTCTTCTTATTCATTTCCGACACCTCCAACACAATTCAATACTTCATTATAAGCGGTCTTCATTTCAGAAGAAAATGTTCTGTCCTAACGTAAGTATAGCATTCTCTCCGCTTCGAATAAATATTCTTCATGAATTTTATGTGCCTATCCGCAAAATAACGGGAAGAACCCTTACGAATTCTTCCCGTCGCATGTCTTTTTTATGCGGTTGTCAGATCATTTTCCGCCCGGATCATTCCGGCTGGTACTGAATGAATACGATGAGTCTGCCGGCATCGGTCTCGGTGATGGTGATGCGCATCGGCTCGCCCTCGAGTTTGTAATCCGAAGCCCAGACGTTGTCACCGACGGTATCGACCTCAGCCTCTACAAAGCCCGCATTCTCAAGGGTCTTGACAAGATCCTCAAAATGCGAGGTCTCCGGATGACAGTCGAACATGACACCGTCCTTGGCGTTCAAGGGGTAAATGTAGGACTTCGTGTTGATCGTTACTTTACCCGCGTCATCGACCTTCAGCTCAGGAAGTCCCATGCCGGCCCAGGTAGCTGCATCCGGCCAGGTTCCGTTCTCGGTATAGCCGGGGAAGGTGTACTTCTTCTCTGTATCCTTCTTGTCGTCCTTCTTGTCATCGGCCTTCTTCGTAGGTGTTACCTCTGTCTTCTTGTCGTCCTTCTTGTCGCTGTCTTTCTTGTCATCTTCTTTTCCGCATGCTATGATGGCAAGTACCATCAGCAGCACAAGGAGCATTGCTGTCATTTTCTTCATTTGGTTCTTTCCTTCCTCTGTGAATGAATTGGTAACTGCTGTACGGACCTCAGCGGGTTTCCGCACAACCGCTACTGTTAAGTATAACAGTTGCATTATGATGCGTCAAGGATGCGAAGCAGTGCAGTTGTATCGTTTCCGTGATTTGCGAGTCATCGGTGTCCTTCGATTAAACTGTCTCGTGATGTCCCACTGGTCAATTCCAGCGCATCAATAATTCTTTGGTTTCCTCGCTTTGCAAACCTCACATCTGGTAGAATACGATTCATTTTTCTCACCACATTTAGGACAATACCATGGAGTTATTTCCTCCTCTTCCTGTGCGAGCGGATTCCCGCAGCCGAGACAGTAATTCGCATCGCCCGGATTTCTTCTTCCGCATTCTTCACAAATTATGTCCCCTTTACTATTTCCCGAAAGGCTTCGAAATACCGGCGGTGTATACCCCAAATGATTGGAAAGCACAATTGCAATTATGGTCAAAACAAGCCATATATAGGACCAAGTTGACAAAAGTAGTAAGAGTCCTATTCCAGCCTTGGAACCTAATAACGAAACGCATATTTTAAAACATATAATCAGTAACCCCAAAACTCCTATCAGTTCAAAAATGCTGAACAAAAGGCTCCACCCACGGGAATTTCTTCGTGCCTCACCCAAAAGGCCCAGTAGTTTCAAAAGATGGAAAACAGGGCATAGTATTAACAAAAGAAAACAGACCGTTGCTCCCAGTCCCCAAGCGACTACATCCCCCTTAAAACTAAAATAACCTGTCCTGAGCTGTTGGCGTATCGACAAAGCTGTAACATCGACACTTTTTATTGAAAACAACGGCAAGAAAACTCCAATAAAGAAAACTATGTTCAACAGAATCAATATCCAACGTCGAATGTTAGCGCCCTCATATGTATTCATGGTCACATGCCTCCTCTATTTTTGTTTTCAAACCCTCTTTAGATTTCATTTATTATACCACGCTGAAAAACTGAAAACAACATAATCGACTAATGACAAACTGCGCTTATATATACTACAGACAAACCAAAAGCAGGTACCATCCGACAAGAATCTGCTTGATGGTACCTGTTTCTTTTTGTTATCTACATGCCTGTCTATTTATTGTTGCGTCTGTTCTTTGTCGCGAATGGCTTCTTTCTTAGCTATGCTCGCTTTATGTTTGGCATTTTCGACCTTGAGGTCATCAAGCTCCCTCTTTTTTGACGCTCCGTCCGTAAAATGAAGCACTCCGAAAAAAGCTGCCAACGCAAGAAAGATCACGGAAAGAATCATCAGTCCCCGACCGGAAAAACTGATTCCCAAAAGTACGATAAGTGTCTGCGATCCAATTTGCAAATCACTGGCATGGGAGAGAAGGATTATCTGACATGCTAAGCTTAAAAGTATAAACAGTAATTCCATAATACCTTCGAGCGATTCCTCAGTCCAACTGCTTTTGATTATTGTACCACAACTAATTTGGTATAGCAATCAAGGATTACCCCCGATTTCCCTGTCATTTTTCCTTCATAATCATAACCACCCGTCTAACGGGTGGTTTGCTCGCCCCTATAAGGGGTCGTTACCGGCCAGCGCCTAAAGGCGCTGGCTTTCACGTTGTTCAAGCCTTATTGCCTTTGACTCGTCGCCGCCCTTGAAAGGGCGTTCGTAATACCGGCTACCCCTGGAAGGGGTCTTCGTACTCTTTCACACTCAGTTTATCCATGGCTATATCATGGTTTTCTTGCTCCTGAATGTATTTCTTTATCGTTGCCTCATTGAGTCCCACGGTACTGACATAGTACCCCTCGGCCCAAAAGTGACGATTCCCAAACTTGTACTTCAGATTTGCGTGTTTATCAAACAGCATCAGTGCGCTCTTCCCCTTGAGATATCCCATAAACTGAGATACACTCAGTTTCGGTGGAATACTCACCAGCATGTGTACGTGATCCGGCATCAGATGCCCTTCTATGATCTCCACTCCTTTATACGCGCACAACTGCTTTATTATATCTCGCACGCTTTCTTTGTATTGATTATAAATGATTTTTCTCCTATACTTAGGAGTGAACACTATGTGGTACTTACATAACCACGTAGTGTGTGCTAAACTGTTTGCCTTATTGGCCATTAAAATCACCTTTCCTTTCGCTATAATTTCGGCTTGAACAACCTCATTATAGCGGAAAGGTGATTTTTTTGTATAACGTTCAACGCGCACCCGCATAGCGGGTGGTTTTATGTTTCGCACGCTTCGCGTGCTCAACTGGGTCACGACCCACTAACCAAAAAAGTGCCGAAGCAGCAATCCGCTTCGGCACTTTATTAAAGTAAACGCGACCATTGTACACGCCATTATTTCAGTTTCACACCCGCCACGGTAAACGACACCTCAACCGTACTCTTCCCGCTGAAATCATAGGTTTCCGCGCCGGTCAGGTCCTCCGTGTCACCGTACTTGTCCGGATCGTAGCAGTCAAAGAAGACAAGGATTACGCCGTCCTCATACGGTGCAAATCCGCTGATGTCTACTTTCAGCGCGACGCCGTCGCACACGACCTTAATCTCGGGGAACGTGAGTTTCCTGATATCCAGCTCCGAAGTGTCATCGTCCAGCAATCGGATGCCCATATAGGAGAGCCCGTCAATTGCCTGCGGTGCCTCGCTGTCGTCCTTGCGGGTTACCGTAACGGTGTACGTCTCATTTCCCTTCACCGCACAGGGATTGACCAGGTAGTCCGCGCTCTCGCCGTCATTTTCATAAGCGAGATCCAGATAGGCATATACCGGAGATACATCCTCGGGAATGACTTCCTGCTTCGGATCATTGTTGTCTGCCTTGCCGGTCGGCTCCTGATTGCCGGGGTCTTGATTGTCCGGATTCTGGTTGCCCGGGTCCTGGTTGCCCGGATCCTGGTTGTCAGGGTCCTGATCATCCTGTCCCGGAACGCCCGGCTCATCCTCTCCGGCTTCGTCAGTCACTCCCGCAGGAAGCTCATTCGTTTCCACCTTCGGTTTCGTCAGCATCACAACCAATCCGACCGCCGCGACAAGCACCACCGCAAACACCGGTTTTACAAGGGTGTTCAGCACCTTGATCGTCTGCTCCGATCCGGAGCCGATGCTCTTGATCCTGCCGTCAACGAACGCGCACAGTCTGTCATAGAGCCATTTTAACCCAAGCGGTCCAAGCACGCCGACCACGACGTAGGCGATCTTGATATTTCCGTCAAGCGCCCAGAAATACCACTCGGTCTCCCGGAAAGTCTCCGCATCAAAATTCGGCAAGGTGACGATGCTCTTGTTGATCCCCATCAGGACGCAGTTGAAGATATTGTAAAATGTGATGTGGAGCCCCATGATCCAGAACGTGTTGCAGGACATGAAGTTGACAAATCTGCTCTCGCAGACCTGTTTGCCGACCAGTTCCGCAACCGTCAGCCAGAAGGTGATGCCGACCAGCGACGACACCAGCGGGGTGACAATGTACGGGCTCGTGAATCCGCCCAGAACATCGATGCTGTCGAACGCAATATCGTAAGGCATCGGCAGATAGCAGGTGCGGATCGCATTTACAACCAACAGACCGAACAGGATCGCAATCTTGCCGGTACCGGACATCGCCGTGTGCTTCTTCTCGAGATGATCACGGTAAATGACGCCCAGCTCGAGGAACGGGAAGAAGAACAGGCACTTGAGCGGCACAAGCCAGCTCTCCAGCGACTCAAACGCCGTATTTTTCGCAAGATGGATCACAAAGAGATGAAGTCCGACGAACAGAGCGAACATGACGAAACTGTTCCACAGCTTCACCTTGCACAGAAGTTTCTTCAGAACCGCGTAGATCATCAATGTGGCAAACAGAGCAATAACGAACCACATGGGCTCGGCAATCGCGCCGAAGGATCCTGTCGTCACCACTCTCTTGACCACATAGTTGAAGTACCCGTCCGGAAGAGCATCCATCTCGCTCCCGAGCTTGATGTAGTTGATCAGCTGCTGCAGCCCGAAGACCGTCAGGGACAAGCCCACGTAAGGGATCAGCAGCGTCTTGATCTTCTTCAGCAGATACGTCCACAGATTGGTGTTGCCGTCCACCTTGTTAAAGTACCCGGAGATGAAGACAAACATGGGCATGAAGAAGGAATTGTACGGGAGAAAATCTCCGAGGATGTTGAAGGCTGTGAAGGTATGGTGGTCGACAACCATGAAAATGCCGATCGCCGACAGCAACATAAACTTCTTGTTTGATTTGTCACGTCTTTCGCTCATTTTATATTACCGCCTGTAAAAATACTTATATTCGCACAAAACACACGGGGTAAGCCCGTGTGTCTTATTGCCGATCAGATTTTAAAGCACTTCTGGATTGCCTTCTGATCCCCGAGCACGAGCATCGTCATGGTGGACTCGAGCTGTGTGTCCGGGGTGATGATCAGGCTCATTTTCCCGTCCTGTTTGATGGCCAGGATACTGATGCCGTATTTCTTACGGATATCGATATTGCCGATCGTGCGGCCGATCCAGCCCTCGGGAACCGTCACTTCGAAGATCGCGTGGCTTCCGTCGAGTTTGATGTAGTCGCGGATGTGGTCGGATGCGTAGCGGATCGCTGCCCATTCAGCAATCTGTTTCTCCGGGTTGATGACTTCGTCCGCACCGTTCCGAAGCAGGAATTTAGCCTGTACCTCGCGGTCCGCGCGCGATACGACAACCTTCGCCCCGAGCTCCTTCAGAAGCGACGTTGTCTCCAGCGAACTCTGAAAATCCCCGCCGATTGCCACGATGCACACATCGTAGTTGTACACGCCGAGCGTGCGCAGGAACGCCTCGTTCGTGGCGTCGCCGATCTGCGCGTCCGTGACGAACGGCAAGATGCTGTTGACACGGACTTCGTTGCGATCCACAGCCATGATCTGGTGCCCGAGTTCGTTCAGCTTGCGGGCCATCATAAAACCGAAGTTATTGACTCCGATCAGTAAGATTGATTTCATGATTTCTCTCCTTACATCCCCCTCATAATTAAACTGCCATGGCAATTCTATACCTTTTCCCCTGTCTTTGCAACAGGGTTCTCTCACGCGCCGTACTTCCCGTATTCGATCACCCGACCGTGATCTTCTCCTCCGGGCACTTGGATACTTCTGCGCTGCGCGCGGAGATGGCTGCGTAGATGATCGTCAGCCCTCCCACTCGGCCGAAGAACATCAGAACGATCAGAATACCGCGGGACAGCATTCCGAGCGTCGGCGTGAGCCCGAGCGACAGGCCTACGGTCGCGATCGCCGAACCGGTCTCGAAGATACATTTTTCGAGGGAAATGCCCTCGACGGCGCTGATCACGCTCGCTGCGAGAAGCGCCAGGAAAAGGTACATCACAAGGATGGTGGACGCGCTCTTCACGGTTCCGTCATCGACGCGGCGTCCGAACATCTGCGCATTCTTCCTGCGACGGAACACCTGCGTCGCATTGGCAAACAGCACCGCGATCGTGGTTGTCTTCATACCGCCTGCGGTAGATCCCGGTGAACCGCCGATCAGCATCAGAATGATGATCAGCATGCGGCCGACGCCCGTGAGCGCCCCGAGATCCGATGTGTTAAAGCCCGCCGTTCTCGGGGTCACGGCCTGGAACAGCGACAGACACAACCGGTCTTTCATCGGCTCCGCGGCATATTCGCCGAAAAACAGCCACAACATCGGAAACAGGATCAGGACTGCGGAGGTCGCAAGTATAACCTTGCTCTGCATGTGATAGCGCTTCACGTGGAGCTTGTGCGTCTTGACATCGCTCCATGTGAGAAAACCGATGCCGCCTAGGATGATCAGCAGACAGATCGGGATCACAAGTGCCGGATTGCCGGCCATTCCTGTCAGTGAGGAATACTGTCCCGTGCGGCTTCCCATCAGGTCGAATCCGGCGTTGCAGAACGCGGAGATTGAGTGGAACACGGACATCCAGATGCCGGCCCAGCCGTAATTGCTGCAGAAGACCGGCAGCAACAGGATTGCTCCCGCCAGCTCCGTGTAAAGCACGACGCGGATGATGAATCCGGTCATGTGTACGACTCCGCCGATCTGGTGCGCGGAAATACTGTCCTGCAACGTGCTTCGCTGCATCAGCGACACCTTCTTGCCGGAGATGCTTGCGATAAAAACAGCCAATGCGATGACACCGATTCCGCCGATTTGGATCAACATCAAAATGATTCCCTGCCCGAAGTACGACCAGTACGTGGCGGTGTCCTGCACGATCAACCCGGTCACGCAAACCGCGGATGTGGAAGTGAACAAAGCATCTGCGAACGACGTCCACTCCCTGCTCTGTGAAGCGATCGGCAGCGTCAGCAACAAAGCCCCCGCCAGAATAACACCCGCAAATCCGAGGATGATGATCTGAAAAGAAGATATTTTTTTCGGAAAACGTCCGGCCATTTTCCAATTCCCCCTTACTCACAACACTCTCATATTCCCCGCTGCACCAATGTGCAGCACCTACCGTTTTTATTTCTTACGCTTCTTCCGGGGTGTGCTCTCTCTCCGGCTCTCCCCTGTCTCCTTCGGCTTATGGTATACAAGGACAACGTCGTCCTTCTTGATCTCTGTCGAACCGTTCGGAATGATCATCCGCCCGTCGCGCTCGACCGATACGATCAATTCCTGACGGCTGATATCCAGATTGCGGATCTGCTCATTGACCCACGGATGTTCCACACCGACGACGATCTCGCGCATAGTCATCGAGTTTCTCTCCTCGTAGTGCTTTCCTGCCAACACGAGCACATCGCCCTCTTCAATTACGGTACTTCCCTCCGGAACGATCTGCTCATCACCGCGGATCAGGACAACGAGCAACAGCTGCGGCGGCAGAACGATATCACACAGCTTGCGACCGCACCACGTGTGTCCGTGCGTCACGGTCGAGGTGATAAACTTCACCGCGCGCTCGTCGCCCAAGGTCATCAGCTGCTTGATCCTCGTATAGCGCTCTACGAAACCGGCGCTTATAATACCGGTTGGGATAGCTACAATACCGACGCCGAGGCAGGCGATGATGATTGCGAGGATACGTCCGCCGACCGTGACCGGATAGATATCTCCGTAACCCACAGTCAGGATCGCGGAAGTTGACCACCAGATCCCGGAAAATGCATTGTCGAACCCGGAGCCCGCATCATGCTCCAGCCCATACATTCCGAGGGACGACGCGACCATCAGCATGAGAAGAAGACAAATGGATGAAAACAGCTGGTTCTTCTTCTCGTACAGGACGTCAGTGATGACATTGAACGCATCATACTGCGCGTTGATCTTGAACAACCGGAAGATGCGGAACACCCGCAGGATCCGGAACGCCACGATTCCTCCGGGAACCATGATCGGCAGGTAGTACGGAAAGAACGTCAGCAGGTCGATCACACCGTAAAAGGAGATCACAAACGCCAGTTTTGCGCCCCAGAACGATTTTTCGGGATAGAGGTATTCCGCTGTCCACAGGCGAAGGATATATTCGATCGTGAAGATGATGATCGTGATCAGTTCGATCACGTCGAACATTCCCTGCAGGTCCTTCAGCTCCTCGAAGGTTTCCGCGAATGTGACAAACAGGTTGAGGAGGATGACCACAACAATGAAGATGTCAAACCCGCGACTGATCGAATCACGCTTGTCGCCGATGGATATGACGTGGTAGACCTTTTTTTTCGTCTGTTCCATTGTGTTTATCCTCCGTTTTTACTACATCCTAACGCTTTTGGAAAAAATGCCGTAGCAAAAATACCTGACTTGCCTCGGCCTTTCCGCTGTCACTTTATAGTTTTGCTACGGTATTCACGGTTTCTCTTGCTTTGCGTAGCAAAAACTCCCTTACCCGTTGTTTCTGTCCTTCTCACGCAACTTCTGCAACCGGCTGCTCCGTCCGACTTCCCTCCAGATTCCCGGATGGAACAGCATCAGCAGCGGGAACAACTCGAGACGACCGGCGATCATATCGAAGATCAGGACACATTTGGTGAACAACGAAAAATGCCCGTAATTGAGCGTCGGTCCGACCATCGCGAGTCCGGGACCCACGTTGTTGATTGTCGCAGCAACCGCCGTCACGTTGGTTTCCAGGTTGCAATTGTTGAGCGAGACGAGGAACACGGACACAGCGAAGACCACTGCATACGCGATAATGTACACGTTGATGGAACGCACGACCTCATGCTCTACCGGTTTGCCTTCAAAGCGGATCTTTTTGATGCTCTTCGGATGCAGGTACGCAGCGAGCTCTTTCTTCACGGTCTTCGCAGCGATCACGATGCGGGACACCTTCATACCGCCGGCCGTGCTGCCTGCGCAGGCTCCGATGAACATCAAAAGCACCAGGATCGTTCTTGCGGTCTGCGGCCACAGGTCAAAATCCACCGTAGAAAATCCTGTCGTGGATATAATGGAACTCACCTGGAATGCAGCGTGCCGGATACCGTCTGCCGATGTCATGTACGACGGACGAACGCTGAGAAACACAATCCCGGTGGCAGCAAGTACGATCAGCAGGTAGTAGCGCACCTCCTCCATGCCGAACGCTTTGCGGAACTGCCGGAAGAGTATAAAGTAATAAGCGTTGAAATTCACGCCGAACAGGATCATGAAGATCGTGACAACCCACTGCAGATACGGCGTGTAGGAAGCCAGACTGTCATTGCGGACACCAAAGCCGCCTGTGCCCGCAGTTGCCATCGCGTGGTTGATTGACTCGAAAAAACTCATCCCGCCGCACAGCAGAAGGATCAGTTCCACCACGGTGAGCCCGATGTAGATCAGGTACAGGATCCGCGCGGTGTGTCTCACCTTGGGGACCAGTTTTCCGACCGAGGGGCCGGGGCTCTCCGCGCGCATGATGTTCATATTGGATCCGCCGCTCAACGGCACGATCGCCAGAAGGAACACAAGGATTCCCATGCCACCGACCCAGTGCGTCATACTGCGCCACAAAAGCGTTGCCCGGGCGAGGCTTTCCACATCGCACAATATCGTCGCACCGGTCGTGGTGAAGCCTGAGGCAGCCTCGAAGATCGAGTCGACAAACCCCGGGATCTGGCCGCTTATGTACATCGGCAGTCCGCCGAAGAAACTGAGTGCAAGCCAGCTGAGTGCCGTAGCGACACAACCTTCCTTAAGATAAAACACCTGGTTGTCCGGTTTGCGGTAGGCGAGAATCCATCCGCAGATTTCGCAAAATGCGGCCACGCACAGGTAGTACCATCCGACCCTCTCCCCATAATAGACCGCGGCGGCGCAAGGACCGAGCAGCAACACGCCCTCGATCCGAAGCACGGAACCCAAAATGTATGCGATCATCGCATTGTTCATGCCGTCCGCTCCCGGTAGTCAGTATCGTAATTGCCCGTCCACCGCAGTGAAACGACTCACTCGTTTTACTCCGGATGTCGGGCAGAAAAGTACGTATTATGTTTATTTCAGAATCTCCGTGAGACTCGTCATTCCCTCATGCTTGGTCACGATCATGACCGTGTCGCCGACCTGAATGCTGTCCTGACCGCTGGGGATGATGATGTGGCCGTCGCGGTTGATAAATGCGATCAGCAACTCGTCCCTGCTATTCAGTTCCTTAAGCGGCACACCCGTGACCTCGGACTCCGCCTCCACGCGGAACTCGATCGCTTCCACGCGATGGTCAAACAGATGGTACAGCGTCTCAATGCTGTTGCTGCGGGACTCGTTGCGCGCGCGCACGTACGCCACGATGGCCTCAGCGGTGATATATCTCGGATAAATGACGCTGCCCAGCTCAAGGCTGCTCACAACGCTCTTGAAATTCATCCGGTTGATCTTCGTAATGACCTTTGCCTGCGAGATCTTGCGGGCATAAAGCGTCAGAATGATGTTGACCTCGTCGATACCCGTGAGCGGAACGAACGAATCGGAATGATCGATCCCCTCCTCCTTCAGGAGGCTCTCCTCCGTACCGTCTCCGTTGATGATGACCGCCTTCGGAAGAAGAACGCTCAGTTCATCACATCGCTCACGGCTCTGCTCGATGATCTTCACGCTCACGCCCGCGTGGAGCAACTCCTGCGCGAGGTAATAAGCCGCCTTGCTTCCGCCGACGATCAGCGTGTCACGGACACGGCGGGATTTGAAACCGAACGTGTCCATGAAGACACGTACGTTTCTTCGGGATGCGACAAATGAAAGCGTATCCCCGCTCTCGAGGCGGAAGGAGCCCGAAGGGATGAATACCTCCCCGGCGCGCTCGACCGCGCATACAAGGGCTCTCACCGGAAGTTTCCGGGAAACCTCCGCGAGCGTCATTCCCGCGATCTTATTGCCCTCGGGAATTGCGATCTTGATCATTTCCGCCTGGCCGTGGGCAAATGCCATAACCTCCAGGGCGGTCGGCATCGCGAGGATCCTCGCGGCCTCCTTCGCCGTCTCCATCTCGGGGTTGATAACAAGCGCCAGTCCCAGCTGCTCCTGGAGGTACTGCACCTCCTTGCTGTAGTCGGGCATGCGCACGCGCGCAATGGCGGCACAGCGACCGACACGTTTCGCGACGGTACAGCACAGAAGGTTCAGCTCGTCGGCTTCCGTCACGGCGATCAGCAGATCCGCCTGCTCGATCCCGGCCTCCATCAGCACGCTGTAGCTCGCGCCGTTGCCCACGATGCCCATGACATCGTAGTTGTCGGTGATAGCCTGGATTTTCCGTGCGACTATGTCGATGATCGTGATATCATGCCCCTCGTGCGCCAGCTGTTCTACAAGAGTAGAACCTACATTTCCGGCGCCGATGATGATTATCTTCATGCCCTGTTTTTCGTTCTTTGAGCCCACGATAATGCCTCCGTACCAGTTTCAAAACAGCTTTCCCGGACCGCTCGTCAATCGGAAAATGCGGCGATCACTCTGCTGTCTCCTCCGCAACCTTCTCCGGTTCTTTCTCCGCCTTGCGACCGGCTTTGCAGATGAACAGCATAAGGATTATATAGTAGATCAGGATCAACCCGAACGTCACAAATGTCAACACATCCGACTTCGGCGCCATGCCGACGAACACCATCAGGATCGCTCCGAGCAGAATGGCATAACTGCTGCCGATGATGAGGTTGTTTGCGGCTGGCGTCTTCAGCTGCGGGTCGATCTCACGAAGCAGAATGACGCCGGAGCTGATCGTACCGGTCATCATGCCGTACATGGAGAGCATGCCCTCGTTGTAATAGTCCGAGTACACGCGACGGCAGACAAACCGAAGATGCAGAAATGTCACGGCTGCGCCGGCAACAGCCATCAGCAGGAACGGAACCCACAGTCCCGCGAGCTGCTCCGGCTCGATGGAACCGATACCCGCAACGATCATCGCGTCAAACGCAAGACCAGAGATACGGCTCAGAAGGTAATTGTCCTGCTTCTGCAGCGACTTCGGCTTCGCCTCAAAGCGCTTTCGAAAAATAGCCCTCACAGCGATGGCGAGCGCCGAGCCGACCATGAAGTTGAAGCCCCACAAAATGTTGCCGACCGCATTTTTCGCGCCCTCGGAAATCGCGCCGATGCCCTCGGTCAGACAGCGCGTCAGAACATATGTCGCGAGATAGATTCCCATCACGATGGCAAGCTGCAGGGAGAGACGGTCGAGCGACTCGGAAGCGGTGCTCTCCGTGATCTCGTCCGGATTGTCAACGGTCACCGAACCCGCGACGGGCTCGTACTCGCCGCGCTTGATCCTCCCCTTGCGCGAGAGATAATTCAGATAAATGACGCCGACAATGCACGCCGAAAGGTAGCCTGCTGCAGCGATCGCAAGGCCGAAGGAATGTCCACCGGCAAAGCCCAGTTCCTCGAACGTGGTACCGAAGTTGTTCGCCTGTCCCGGTCCCTGGCCGTAACCCATCGGAAGCAGGATACCGCTCGCCCGGAACAGCTTCGGCATCACCGTGTAGGACAGCACGAGGGAGATCGTCAGTCCGACAAGACCCTGGATCATATAGGAGCTCACGATGATCGCACCGCTCTTCGGTCCGACCAGGTGTCCCCCTTTCTTCGTGTCGCCGCTCGGCGTGCGAAGGGACATCGCGATAAATCCGACCGCGATCCCGTGGTACGTCAGCACCTGCAACACGTTGTTGAACTTGATGTACGCTTCATGGTCCGTGTGGAAAAAGCCTGCTTTCACGCCGACCAGTTTGACGATAAGCATCAGGAAACCGCCGAGCACCGCCGTCGGAAGAAGACTCTTGTGGAAGAGTTTGTAGCGGCGCAGATAGATGGCGGCCAGAACCATGACCGCAATGATGCCGAGAACAAAGGCCGCGTTCCAAGTGGAAGTCTGGGAATAGTCAATCAGCTGCAATGTAGTGTCCTCACTTCTGTAGATTCATTTTGTTGTTGATGATCCTCCGCGCGGAATGGTCCGCGCAGAAACGATTGTCAGTCTGTCCCTGCCCCCATATCTTACAGGCATCCGACGGATGCGCAAGTTCTTTCAATCTGCCGTCATTATCCGGCTTCGCTCTGTCTCCTGCCGTCCTCGTGAACGTGCAGATACTTCAACGCGCAGAACCGTTCGCCCCCGCGAACGTCGTACGCAACCAGCTCGTCCGTACAGTGCGCGGCGATCGCGTTGCGCGAGTAAATCGCCAGCTCGTGCACATCGATCCGCTCTCCCTGTTCCCCCGTTATATATACTCCGTTCCGGTCCGCGGAAATCTCTCCTTCCTTCGACCAGAGCACCTCGTGATCCGCGCCGATGCGCCGTACCGTCACGGTGTCACGGAAAATGATCTCTCCTTCCGCTGTTTCCCCGATCCTCTGCCGCAGCGCCTCCCGCTGCGTCTTGTTCAGGTCGCGCATCGTCTCCCCGCCGAGGTAACCGTAGACGTCGTACGACGCCTCGTAACCGCACTCACAGCGAACCGTCTTGTCGTCGCTCGCGAGCGTTCCGAAAGCTCCGCATTTCGGGCAACGATAGAGCGTGCTCTCAATTCCGAACGCAAGTTTCTTTCCCTTGTAGGCGATCTTATCGCGCTCCTGCGCCTCGTACGCATCCTCGCGAAGGTCCGCAGCGATCGCTGCGTTGACCTCCTCGTCGGTCATTTTCTTAAGTTCCTCCGGCTGATAAATCTTCACCAGATGTCCCGTAACGCGCCCCTTTCGCAGTTTTACGGAAAATCTCGGCTGCGTCAGATACCCGCCTTCGAAGCGATACGTGACCAACGGAACCCCGGCGTGTTTCGCCATTTTCCCGGTCGCTTCGGGGATCGGGCAGGTCACGCCGTCGAAAGAACGGTTGCCCTCCGGGAACAGTGCCACACTGCTTCCGCTGCGAAGCGTCTTCAGGATCGTCATCACGGACCGCGCACCGTCCTTGCCCTTGCGGTGCAGGATCGGATGGAAGTACCTCATCAGAAACCAAGTCCCGAAACCCTTTCGAGCGATGTGCTCGCTCGCTACGAAAAATGCCTGCTTCCCGGCTGCGATTCCCAAAAGGATCGGGTCCATCTCCATGTTGTGGTTCGCAAGCAGCAGGTACGGGCCCTTGATCTTCTTCAGGCTGTCGTACCGATAGCGGAACTTCAGTTTTATAAACGGTGTCATGATGAAGCGAAAGAAGGCAAATGCCCTTCGGTACCGCCGAAGCGCCCGCCGTTCCGCGCGCTCCTTCTTCTTGCGCTCCTTCTCCCGGGCTTTCTGTTCCTTCGCCCGACTATTCTGTTCTGCAGTCTGTGTTTTCTCCGACGGTGCGGTAGTATCCTTCATCAGACCTTCTCCTGTTTCATCTGCGTGTATCGTTTTTGGAAAAACATTATACTGCAATGCTCTTCTGACCATAAAACGGCTCTTTTATCATACCATTTCCCGCCGGTTTTTACAACAAAATTGCGTTCTGCACGGCAAAAAAGTCCTGCATTTTCCGCAAATGCAAAAAAGGAAGACCCGGACGTACGCCGGGTCTCCCAGTACTGCATTATGTTAAGTCTAAAAGCGGAGTTTTGCCGTGAATTCATCGTCCGTACAGAGGAGTTTCAAAGAGAACCCGCTCATGGACGCAGCCCGCTCCGCAAGAGCGAGCCCCAGCCCGCTGCCTTCGTGGTTGCTGCGGGACTGATCCCCGCGCACAAAAGGTGTTGTAAGGTTCTTCACCTCAACCTTCTTCGCAACCGTGTTCACGATCGTCACCCCGGTCTGATCGACCTTCGCGCTGATGGTTCCGTTGTCGGGGGTGTATTTTACGGCATTGGAAACCAGATTCTCGACGATGGTCTCAAAAACTGTCCGATCGGCCTTAACGGTAGCGCTGCCCTCGACATTGCATCGGATCCCGTTCGTCTCGAGGAGAGGTTCATATTTTCTCAGCAAGTCCGAAACGAGTTCATCGACGCTGATTGTCTCCGGCTTGCAGGCCGAACGGTCTTCCATGCTGTTCAGGTACAGTGTCCGATTGATCATGGAATCGGTGAACGAGACATTCTCAAGGATCGCGTCCAGATAGTGTTGTTTTTCCTCCTCCGTCAGTTCCACATCCTTTATGTTCTCCGCATAGCCGCCGATAGCCATGAGCGGTGTTTTGATGTCATGGGCGAGGTGATTGGTCAGATCCCGCTGGTAGTCCTCCATCGCCCATCTTGTCCTGTTGCCCACGAGCTTTCGCCAGCAGATCAGCGCTGTCAGCACCAGCACGACAAGGCAGACAGGGATCACATACTTCCGGTAGTACTTCACAAACTCCCCGGCATGGCAATCCACGACAAACAGAAAGCAAACATCGTACGGTTCATGGTCAACATACATCTGAAACGTGCGTCGTGCCCGGATGATCCCCCCTGCAATCCTGGCATCCTTTACGCCGATCGGTCGTATGCCATCCTCCGGCACATCATCCCGGTATGCCTTCTCCACAAGCTCCGGGGCCTCACCGAAGAAGTTGAACAGGACGTACACCTGCGGAAAACCACCTCCCGCTCTGTCAAGCTCAACAAGCTCGTACGTTTCGTCATTGATCGTGATATTGATCTCTCTGGACTCCACTTCCACAACATCGGAATGAGAAAAATCTTCCGCGTACGTATACTTATTAAGCACAATTCTTCCCCTGGCGGGAATAAAAGTCCGTTTTTCGCGGTTCACATACGCGCTTTTCATTTCCATGGTTGTCGAATATATCGCTCCATCTCTCCCCTCGACAAGCTGCAGATAATCGTCGTACAATCGCTTGATTCCCGGAATGCTGTCCTGTCTGTCACAGACATAGTTTCCGTTATCCTCGGAATCCTCACCGAATCTCAGATACGCATGCAGCGAAAGGCTGCTCGACGCAACTCTGTTGCCTTCTTCGTCCCAGGCAAACGCAAAGGCGTGACATCCTTCGGAGTTAATCGATCCCAGGTACGGAGATGAGTTTTTGTTCGACAACGGTATCGAGATCGGAATTCTAAAATTTGCATGTCTTGTAAGTATGCACCGAAAGTCGGTCAGCGTAATCTCCTGCGCTCCCGCAACCCGCTCCGGGTCAAGCAAGCTCAGCACGTATCCCTCGTTTGCATCCAGCGCCTCCATGCACCGCTCTTTCACGACACTGACCATGTATTTCCAGAAGCAAAATGCAAAAAGGCTGCACAATACCGCCGCGACGGCGAAAGAAACGATCACTGTCCGGATCGTGGCGATCCTCCTTTTCTTTTTTATCTTCTCCATCAATAATTCTCCTTTAGTTCTCCGTCAACCGGTACCCTCGTCCGATGACGGTATGAATCTGACCGCCGGCATTTCCGAGTTTCTTTCGCAGACGCTTTATGTTGTTGTCGACAACACGGTCCACGCCGAAGAAATCCTGTCCCCACGCATTGTTCAAAAGCGTATCGCGGCTGACGACCCACCCCGGATGCTTCATGAGATAACAGAGCACGGAAAATTCTTTGGGCGTTAAGTCGACCTCCTCCCCGTCAACGCAGCAGATCAGTTTATAAGTGTCCATGGTGATCGCTCCGCATGACAAGACGCTGTCCGGAAGGCCCTCGCTTCTCTTGATCATGGCAGAGCATTTTGCGTACAAAGCAGAAAGAAGAAAAGGCTTTACGATATAGTCGTCACAGCCGAGCTCATAACCGTGAAGTATATCCTCCTCGCGACCTCTTGCAGTCAGGAAAATGACCGGAATGTCGCTGTGGCGTCTTATGCTTCGGCATATGACAAATCCATCCGCCCCGGGAAGCATGATGTCGAGAAGCACAAGAGAATACCCCTCAAGTCCGCGCTCGGCATAATCAAGGGCATCCGTGCCGTTATTGACCACGACAACCTCCGCTCCCTTGCTCTCAAAGTACTTTTTTGTCACCTCGCAGATTTGAAGATCGTCCTCCACAAGCAATATCCTCATGATCCAAACCACTCCTTCTTTCCTTGCTTTACGGCTATCATACCACACCGATGTGTCAAAGCTATATCATTTTTCGTTTATTTCCGTATCAAAAAAACACCCTTCCGTGATTACTCATGGAAGGGTGGATATTGCTTTACGCCATCGCCTTTCTCGCCACCGCCGAGGTAACTCTCGATCGACGCACAAGGACTGCGAGCAGGACGAACACCGCGATAAATCCGGCCTCGATCCCGAGCGCGAGCGCAACCTCTCCGGCATCAAATGCAAGCTCGCCGTTGAGCATGCTGATCACGCGGATATACCAGTACGCGGGAAGGAATTTTGCCGCCGAAAGCACGCCGCTTCCGAGCAGGGACTGGCTGATGAACACACCGCACAGGAAGCACATGCCGAGCGTGGCAACCTGCGTCAGAATGCTCACGACGTTGTCGCTCGGGGAGAACTCCGATACAAAGATCGCGAGCACCGCAGAGAACAGGGCGAACAGAAGCGCGTTGAGCACCGCCAGCCACAGCCGGCCTGTGTACATGGTGCCGTTGATGATCCCGCCGGCCAGCGTGAACACTGCCCAGATCCCGCCGACATACAGTGCGCTCGCTCCGAAAATCTGCATCGTGTAGGAGTGCGGACTAATGCCGGAGCAGTCCGTGCGGTAGCGGAAATCCTTCCTGTTCATTGCGATCATCGCCGGGCTTAAGGTGTTCATGATCACGCTGAGCAAAATGTACGGCATGTACCGGAAGAATGTCAGCAGCTCGCTGTTCTCGCCCTTCGTTTCATTTTCCTTCTGAAGCAGCTCTACATTCGCTTCCTTCGAAAGCGCGGCAACCGCTGCCTGCGAGGCCTCCTGCGTCGATTTTCCGAGGGCCTGATAGGCTGCCACGGTGTTGATGTATTTTTCGAGCTGCATCTGAATGTTGACCTGCGCATAGCTCTCGTGGATGTGGCGGCATTCGAAGATCCCCTCGGTCTCGCCGGCCGCCAGCCGTTCGGAAAATCCCTTCGGGATCGTCACCGCGTAATCCACGGTCGTGTAGTACATCGCGTCGGTCAGATCGTCCTCATTCGCGAACGCCGGAATGATCGTGTTATCCTTGCTGATGAACTCCGTGAGCGCACGGCTCTCCGGCGTGTCGTCGAGATCCTCGATGACCAGTTTCATCTTCGATTTCTCCCACACGCTTTCGTCGGTTCCCGATTTCGTCATGAGGATGCCGACAAGGAAGAACAGCGCGATATAGATGATCGCGGCGCCGAATTTGCTTCGAAGCACCTTCAAAAATGCCTTAAATACTTGCATACTTCTTCCTCCTTGTAAACAGCACGCCGAGCACCGTGAATACTGTGATGTAGATGAGTATGCCGATGATCTTCGTGATGAAGCGACGGTAATCGCTGTACATGTTCAGGCAGTAGAAACTGTCCGAGATAATGGCCACCGGGTTGAACCGGTTCACCCACGGCGCTTTCGTCGCCAGAATTCCCTTGATGTTGCCCATCATGAGACCGCTCAGAAAGCACAGTGCCATGGAGACAGTGATCGCGATCGCGCTCTTGCCCTCGTGTCTCATTTTTCCGATGGAACCGATGAAGAAGCCGAACGCCACGCCGAGGCATCCGCTCAGGATCGCCGCCAGATACAGCAGCAGAAGACTGCCGCCGAAGTTTACGCGAAGCACGAACCGAAGGAAGGTCACGCAAAGGACCATGCTGACAGACTGCGCGATACAGCTTCCGAGAAGTCCCGCCGTGAGATAGATCCCCTTCGGCGTCGCCGAGCAGTTCTTGCGCGCTCCCAGCTGTGACTGGTTCGCCTGATTGTTTGTCGATACGTGAAGACCGGTCATGTTGCCGCAGATCGCGACCATGGCGATCAGGTTGTAAAAATACTGCACATAAACATCGGGGTTGTCCGCCGCGGGCGAGACTTCCCGGCAGGCGTTCACCTCCGCCGAGAGCTTCGCGACCACGGTTTCCACCGATGCCGGGTCCGTCGCGATCGCGTCGCGGATGACCGTCTCATACAGCTTGCAGCGGGATACGATCTCCTGCAGCATCGTCGGGATCATGCCCGTGCGGGCCACGGTCAGTTCCATGCTCTCTCCGATGGTGAGGATGCCTTCCGCATCGCCGTCGAGAAGCAGCTGCTTCGCATTTTCCGCGTCGGTAAATGTCGCCGCGAGCATCGGCTCCTCGCCCTCCGTCAGGGCCTTGAGAAGCTCGTCCGCGACCGCATTTTCCGAAGTCTTCACAACCGCAACCGGGATCGAATCGAAAAGTTCACTGCTGTAGATGGAGCCGAACGCAACCTTGAACAGCGTTCCGAGTATGATCGGGAACAGCATCAGCCACAGGACGAACTCCCTCACGCGAAGAACTTCTTTCAGTTCATACGCCAGATTATGTCTAAACATCGTGTGTCACCTCTTATTCCTTCGAGTCGCGGAGCGCCGTTCCGGTGATCTCCAGGAAGACGTCATTGAGCGTCGGCAGCTCCGAGTACACGCGCCCGAATCCGAGCTCCGCCTCCTGCAGCACCGCAAGGATACGGATCAGGTTGTGGCGGCCGCCCGAGCAGCGCACCGTCAGTTTCGTCCCGTCGTACTCCGTCTCGTACACATGCGGCAAATGAGCGATCTTCTCGCGGACATCGTCGGGCAGCTCCAGGATCTCGATCGACACACTCTCCGAGTTGCGGATCATGCCCTTGAGCTCGTCCTTCGTGCCCTCCGCAATCTTGCGTCCCTTGTCCATGATCGCGATGCGCGTGCAGATCTGCTCAACCTCCTCCATGTAGTGCGAGGTGTAGATGACCGTCGCGCCCTCACGGTTCAACTCCTGGATCCCCTCGAGGATGCGGTTGCGGCTCTGCGGATCGACCGCCACCGTCGGCTCGTCGAGGATGATCAGCTTCGGTTTGTGCGCGATGCCGCACGCGATATTCAGTCTTCGCAGCAGACCTCCCGAGAGTTTCTTCGGTCGGAAGTTTACAAAATCCTCCAGCCCGACAAATTTGATCGCGTCCTCCACACAAGCTTTGCGCTTCTCTTTATCCGCAATGTACAGCCCGCAGAAGTAGTCGATGTTCTCGCGCACCGAGAGCTCGTCGAGCACCGCGACATTCTGCATGATCACGCCGATCTCTCTTTTGATGTCGTAGCTCGTCGGCGTCATTTCCCGGCCGAACACCTCGATCTCGCCCTTATCGAACGACAGAAGCGACAGCAGGCAGTTGATCGTCGTCGTCTTGCCGGAACCGTTCGGTCCGAGCAAACCGAAGATCTCCCCCTCCTTGATCTCCAGCGAAAAATGATCGAGCGCCACGAGCTCGCCGTACCGCTTCACCAGATTGTCGATCTTCACTACTGTAGGTTTCATATAGTTCCTCGCTTTCGTACAGTTCTTTTTTATAATACGTTTTTTGCTTCCTTTGGTTGCGCCCGTCGGGAGTTTATTCGCTGTTTCGCGTCCCCCGGTCCCTACGCCCCACCTTATGGTATAAGAATAGCGCGGGGAAGTCCCCGCGCCAAGTGTCAGCTGTCATCAGTTGGATGTGACATTTGTCATAATCTACTTCACGATCTCGTCGATCGTCGAAACTGTTGTGAAAGCGCCGCCGTTTTCTGCGATGATCTCCTTGATCTTCGGCAACTCAAAATAGTTGACGTAGCAGATGATCATCTTGTTGCTGCCGGCGATCATGCCGTACGATTCCATGATCGTACACGTCTTGCCGAGCTCTTCTTTGATCGCTCCGGCCAGGGCGCTCGCGTCCTTCGTGATCATCGTCACCTGCTTGATCGACTCGAAGTGGTCCGTAAAATGATTGATCACAGCCGAGGCAACCACGTACACCAGAAGGCTCATGAGAGCCGCGTTCCGGTTGATGAGCAAGAACACCGCGAGATACACGCAGGCGTTGAAGCCGATGAGGATGTAGGTCATACTGAAGCTCCGCCCGGTCTTCTCCGAAAGTTTCCGGACAACTATGTTGGCGAAGATCTCGGAACCGTCGATACAGCCGCCGCACCGCAGGATCAGCGAGAGTCCCGCGCCGAGGATCGCGCCGCCGAACACGACCGCCAGGAAATGCTCCGTGTTCAGCTCAAACGGCACCCATTTGAACAGCTCCAGGCCCGCCGTATAGACCGCAGCGCCCCAGATCGCGTACATGCCGAACCGCCTGCCGAGGATAATAAAGCCGAGCAACAAAAACGGAAAGAACACCGCGGCCACACACATCGAGAGGTTCCACCCGGTCAGTTTGCTGATCAGGATGGCGATGCCGGCCGTGCCGTAGTCAATCGCGTCGTTCGGGATCAGGATGCACACGACGGAAAAACTCGCCAGCAGTGCGCCGAGTGTGATACCGAGCCATGAAAAGAACGTTCCGATCCGCTTGCCCATAGTGCATTTCCTCCGTTCCGGGATACTGACAGTTTACCACATCTGCGGGGACTTGAACAGCCCCAGGAAGGTCTTGTTTTTTTCCCTCCTCCGCGTGTATAATCAAACCATGAACCGACTTCTCGAAAAATGTGCGATCTTTCTTCTGTGCCTGCCCGGCTTTCTCATGGCAGGCTCTGTTGCCGTGCCCGTGCTGGCGCTGCTGCTCGCGATCTGCCTCTCGGCAGCGGTACAACTCCTCTCGGGTCGCATGATCGCGTGGGTTCTTCTTTTCTGTGCTTCCGCCGCGTGCGGCGCACTGCCGATCCTCGTGTGCGCGCTGCCGCTGTTTCTGTACGACGCTCTCCACGAGCGCAAATGGTGGCTCGTCGTTCCCGCGATCTCGGTCACGGCAGGCATAGGCTCGCTCTCCACGCAGCAGATCATCTGCGTTATCACTGGCCTCGCCGTGACACTGATCTGGTACATCCGGGTGAATCGGTTGTCCGAATCCGTGGACCGTCTGACGATGCTGCACGACGACATCTCGGAGAAAAACATGCAGCTCGCCGAGCAGAACCGACGCCTGTTCGAGGCGCAGGACAACGAAGTCCATGTTGCCACGCTCACGGAGCGAAACCGCATTGCCCGCGAGATCCACGACAACGTCGGACATATGCTCACGCGCTCGATCCTGCAGACCGGCGCGCTGCAGATCATCAACAAGGACGAAAAGCTGAAGGAACCGCTCGCGGAGCTGAAGAACACCTTAGACGGCGCGATGACAAGCATCCGCGCGAGCGTTCACGACCTGCACGACGACTCGATCGACTTAAAGCGGGTACTGCAGGAGATGGCCGACGCGGTGGACAAACGCTTCGAGGCAACGCTTCAGTACGACGCGGGCGATTACATCCCCGGCGAGATCAAGCTGTGCATCGCCGGCATTGTGAAGGAAGGCATCTCCAATTCCGTTAAGCACTCAAACGGCGACCGGATCGAGATCATTTTCCGGGAACATCCCGCGTTCTACCAACTGCTGCTCACGGACAACGGTCACATCGACAACGCGGTCGGACCGATCAACGCGAGAGAACCCGGAGCGCGCGGCATCGGCCTGCGCAACATGGAGGATCGCGCAGCCAGCGTAGGCGGGCGCGTCACTTTCACCGCCTCGGAACAGGGGTTCCGCATTTTTCTCACGATACCGAAACAAGCCTGAAACTGCCGGCCAAACGGCGCGAAAAAAATATGCGCAGCAGTTTTCTCATATACCCATCGGAAAGGACGATTCCATGAACATTGTAGTGATCGATGACGACCGCCTGGTGGCGATGTCTTTACAGACCATTTTGGAAAATACGGGCGTGATCCGGGTGGCGGCCACCGGTCACAGCGGCGCGGACGCGATCGCCCTGTACGGGGAGCATAGGCCCGATGTGATCCTCATGGACATCCGCATGGAGGGCATGAGCGGCATCGATGCAGGAAAGATCATCCTGGAGAAGTACCCCGACGCGAAGATCCTGTATCTGACGACATTTTCCGACGATGAGTACATCATCAGCGCGCTCAACATGGGCGCGAAAGGTTATATTCTCAAACAGGATTTCGAGGGGATCGCGCCGGCTCTCGAGGCCGTAATGCGCGGTCAGACCGTGTTCGGCGAAAAGATCATCGGCAAGCTACCCGAACTGATGAAGGCGCCGGAGCCTTTCGACTACGACGCCCACGGCATCACCGACAAGGAGCGCGAGATTCTCGAACTCGTCGCCGCCGGACGCTCGAACCGCGAGATCGCGACCGAACTGTTTCTGAGCGAGGGCACGGTGCGCAATTACATCAGCACACTTCTCGAGAAGCTGAACCTCCGCGACCGCACGCAGCTCGCGGTGTACTACTATACCGAGATCCGGAGATGATCCCTCCGGGAAGAGCCCGTGCATCCGTGGCCTGCTCGCGACAATCTTATCACGACAGCGAAGGAGCGAACCGCTTCGTGATCAGCCCTCTGTCAAGTAGACAGGTCAAATAATTAAATAATAGTTACAGAT
>CAMKRZ010000029.1 GCA_946415315.1 uncultured Lachnoclostridium sp.
CGTTTTCAAGGTACAGATGAACGCCCGCGCACCTCGAAAACGCTGTCGCGTTTTCTCGGTCGCGGCATTCGTTGAATGCCGCGACCTCAGCGCATAAACAAAACAGCTGCTTGCAAGCAAGCTTGCAGCAGCTGTTCGTTTATGCGCTGTGCGCATTCATCTCATTTTTACGCGGATATTACGCGAAGCTTACTCGATGATCGTAGCAACACGGCCCGAACCAACGGTACGGCCACCCTCACGGATAGCGAAGGTAAGACCCTGCTCCATAGCGATCGGGTGAATGAGCTCGATGGTCATCTCAACGTTGTCACCAGGCATGCACATCTCGGTACCAGCCGGAAGCTCGCAAACACCGGTAACGTCCGTAGTACGGAAGTAGAACTGAGGACGATAGTTGTTGAAGAAAGGCGTATGACGGCCACCCTCGTCCTTGGTAAGAACGTACACCTGGGCGGTGAACTTCTTGTGGCACTTTACACTGCCGGGCTTAGCAAGGACCTGACCACGCTCGATCTCGGTTCTCTGAACACCACGAAGGAGAGCACCGATGTTGTCACCTGCCTGAGCCTCATCAAGGAGCTTACGGAACATCTCGATACCGGTAACAACCGTCTTACGAGTCTCTTCCTTGATACCGATGATCTCAACTTCCTCGTTGAGGTGAAGGGTACCACGCTCAACACGGCCCGTAGCAACGGTACCACGACCGGTGATGGTGAATACGTCCTCAACAGGCATAAGGAACGGCTTGTCAGTCTCACGCTGAGGATCCGGAATGTAGCTGTCAACCGTATCCATGAGCTCCATGATCTTGTCGCCCCACTCGCTCGACGGATCCTCGAGAGCCTTAAGAGCAGAACCCTTAACGATCGGGCAACCCGTGAAATCATACTCCTCAAGCTGCTCGGTAACTTCCATCTCAACGAGCTCGATGAGCTCAGGGTCGTCAACCATATCGCACTTGTTAAGGAATACTACGATGTAAGGAACGCCTACCTGACGGGAGAGAAGGATGTGCTCCTTCGTCTGAGCCATAACACCGTCGGTAGCAGCAACTACGAGGATAGCACCGTCCATCTGAGCAGCACCGGTGATCATGTTCTTAACGTAGTCAGCATGGCCGGGGCAGTCAACGTGAGCATAGTGACGCTTCTCGGTCTGATACTCAACGTGTGCGGTGGAAATGGTTATACCACGTGCTCTCTCCTCGGGAGCCTTGTCAATGTTCTCGAAGTCAACCTTGGAGTTGCCCGGAACACGCTCAGCCAAAACCTTGGTGATCGCTGCGGTAAGAGTGGTTTTACCATGGTCAACGTGACCGATGGTACCGATATTGCAATGCGCTTTGGTTCTTTCAAATTTAGCCTTTGCCATCTTGAAAATCCTCCTGAAAGTAATCTTGTTTTTGTGGTTCTCATAGGCTCGCGGGCGGAGCCGGAGCCCGACATACGCCCATTATATTTCATAACAGGCATAATTTCAAGCACTTTTTGACGGAAACACTGATTTCATGCAGGTTTCCGCCAAAAGTGTAAATCTCGGAAAATCGATCGGTTACCGATCCGGTTTTCTTATCTTCTGTTCGAGCTTCCGCGATCGCTGAGAACCTTCTCCTGAACGCTCTTCGGAACCTTCTGATAGGACTGGAAGAACATGGAGTAGGCACCACGGCCCTGCGTTCTCGAACGCAGCGACGTTGCGTAACCGAACATCTCGGACAACGGTACGGAGCAACGGATCAGCTTCGTTCCGTTCACATCCTCGGTTCCCTCAATCTGACCGCGGCGGGAGCTTACATCGCCCATAACGTCGCCCATGTAATCTTCGGGAACGGTAACTTCAACTCTCATGATGGGCTCGAGGAGCACAGGCTCACCCTTGCGCATTGCATCCTTGAAAGCCATGGAACCGGCAACCTTGAATGCCATTTCATTCGAGTCAACTTCATGGTAGGAACCGTCGTAGCAGTTTGCCTTGATGCCGAGCACCGGATATCCGCCGAGGACACCGGCCTTCATCGCATCCTGGATACCGGCGTCAACCGCAGGAATGTACTCCTTCGGGATGGAACCGCCGACCGTGGAGTTAACAAACTCGTAAGTCTGCTCCGCGTTGGCATCCATCGGGCTGAAGATAACCTTGCAGTGACCGTACTGACCGGAACCACCGGACTGTTTCTTGTATTTGCTGTCGACATCGACTTCCTTGGTGATGGTCTCCTTGTAAGCAACCTGAGGTGCACCTACATTGGCCTCAACCTTGAACTCGCGGAGAAGACGGTCTACGATAATCTCCAGATGGAGCTCGCCCATGCCGGCGATCAGCGTCTGTCCGGTCTCCTCGTTGGTCGACACGCGGAACGTGGGATCTTCCTCGGCAAGCTTTGCCAGAGCCTCACCCATCTTATCCTGACCTGCTTTCGTCTTCGGCTCGATCGCGACTTCGATAACGGGCTCCGGGAATTCCATGGACTCCAGGATAACCGGATGGTTCTCGTCGCAGATCGTATCACCGGTCGTCGTAATCTTGAATCCTACGGCTGCAGCGATATCGCCGGAGTAAACCTTCTCAAGCTCCTGACGCTTGTTCGCATGCATCTGCAGGATACGGCCGACACGCTCTTTCTTGTTCTTCGTTGCGTTGAGCACATAGGAACCGGAGTTCATCGTACCCGAGTAAACGCGGAAGTAAGCAAGCTTACCAACGAAGGGGTCGGTCATGATCTTGAATGCGAGAGCCGCGAAAGGCTCCTCATCCGAAGACTTTCTCGTAACATCGTTGCCGTCCTCGTCAACACCCTTGATATCCGGGATGTCGGTCGGAGCGGGAAGATACTCGATAACGGCATCCAGAAGCTTCTGAACACCCTTGTTGCGGTATGCGGAACCGCACAGGACGGGGATGATCTCCGTCGTGATGGTAGCGGCACGAAGAGCCTTCTTCAGAGCCGGAACCTCGGGAATATTGCCCTCGAGATACTGCTCCAGAAGTTCGTCGTCGGTCTCGCAGATGGCTTCCACCATCTTCTCGCGATACTCCTCCGCCTCATCCTTCATATCATCCGGGATATCCGTGATCTCCACGGCATCACCCTTCGCATCCGTATAGTAGTACGCCTTCATCTCCATCAGATCGATGATACCCTTGAAGGTGTCCTCCTTGCCGATCGGCAGCTGAAGAGCTACCGGGTTCTTGCCCAGGCGGGACTCGATCATGGAGATTACGTTGAAGAAATTCGCACCGGAGATATCCATCTTGTTGACAAATGCGATTCTCGGTACGTTATACTTGTCTGCCTGACGCCAAACTGTCTCAGACTGAGGCTCAACACCACCCTTTGCGCAGAACACGCCGACGGCGCTGTCCAGCACGCGGAGCGAACGCTCCACCTCGACCGTAAAGTCTACATGGCCGGGGGTGTCGATAATATTGATTCGATGCTCCAACTCACCGGGCTTCGGCTTGTTGTTCTCCTCAAGTGTCCAATGGCAGGTGGTTGCGGCAGAAGTGATCGTGATACCACGCTCCTGCTCCTGCTCCATCCAGTCCATGGTAGCAGTGCCTTCGTGCGTATCGCCGATTTTGTAGTTGACACCTGTATAGTACAGGATTCGCTCGGTGAGAGTCGTCTTGCCGGCATCGATGTGAGCCATGATACCGATGTTACGGGTTCTCTCGAGCGGGTATTCTCTTCCAGCCAAAAATTTGTCCTCCTAAACTTCAGGCCGCGACGGGCATTACCAACGATAGTGGGAAAATGCCTTGTTCGCCTCTGCCATTTTGTGCATATCTTCTTTTCTCTTGACTGCATTACCGGTGTTGTTGGATGCGTCAAGGATCTCGTTTGCAAGACGGTCAACCATCGTCTTCTCGCTTCTCTTGCGCGAGAACATGGTCAGCCAGCGGAGCGCCAGAGCCTGGCGTCTGTCCGGTCTCACGTCCACGGGTACCTGATAGGTAGCACCGCCGATACGGCGGGCCTTAACCTCGAGCATAGGCATCAGGTTGTTCATGGCAGCCTCGAAGACTTCCATGGCTTCCTTGCCGCTCTTGGCCGAAACCTGCTCAAATGCGCCGTAAACGATCTTCTGTGCGGTTCCCTTCTTGCCGTCAAGCATGATGTTGTTGATCAGCTTGGTCACGACTTTGCTGTTGTAAACCGGATCCGCCAGAACGTCTCTTTTCTGAATATGTCCTTTACGTGGCACGTTGCTTCCCTCCTTAATTATTCCCGAAAGCCGGAGCCTTCGGTAAGATTAATTCTTCGGTACTCACATTACTGTGTTCATGCTCGCTTGTATTTTCACTCGCATATGCAACCACAAATCTCTGCGACAGGAACGGCTGTGCCGTCCTCGGAAAATTCAGCCCTGCATTTTTACTTAGTAATGAAAAATTCCTGAAACTGATTCCGTGTGTACGGAAAATTACTTTTTAGCGTCCTTCGGACGTTTTGCACCGTACTTGGAACGAGCCTGGCGTCTCTTTGCTACGCCGGCGGTATCCAGAGTACCGCGGATGATATGATAACGGGTACCGGGCAGGTCCTTGACACGGCCGCCGCGGATCAGAACGACGCTGTGCTCCTGAAGGTTGTGACCTTCGCCGGGAATGTAGCTCGTTACTTCCATACCATTGCTGAGACGTACACGGGCGATCTTACGAAGAGCCGAGTTAGGCTTCTTAGGGGTCGCGGTACGTACCGCTGTACATACGCCGCGCTTCTGCGGAGCGGACACATCCGTCGCCTTCTTCTTCAGGGAGTTGAAACCTCTCTGGAGAGCCGGTGCGGTGGATTTGCTCGCATGAACAATACGGCCTTTGCGTACTAACTGGTTAAATGTAGGCATCCTATTACCTCCTGTTCAGATTATTGCTTCTGTGAAAACAGAATGTGTGGTTGCATACTGCAGGTAAACTGCAAAAGAAAACCTGCGAATTTGGGCACACAAACAGAGGCGCCCAAAAGCGCAAGTTAGATTATAGTAAAGCTGTTGTCGAATGTCAAGCAGTATTTTACGGAAAATGCTGCCATTGCACCGACAGGGGCATGGCTGCACGATCTCCGCTATAAACGTTATTTGCAAAGCTTCTTCAGATCACGAAGTTTCAGGTTCGTGCGGTAGAAATCCTTCGTCGAACAGCCGGCACGTCCGCCGCCCGCGCAGGCGCAGGCGCAGGCACATGCACACGCGCAGGAACTGTGCGCGCAGCCACCGCCGCCGGAGCGATACGAAGAGGATGACCTCGGCTTCGGAACGCTCACGACATGCACGCGAACGTACGTGTTCGGCGAGGAGGAATACCGGTACAGGCCGTCCGTATTTTTCGAGCGAAGATCTCGCTCCTCCTCGGGGATGTCGCTCTCCTCGATCTTCTCCTCACTCTTGATGAAGCTTCGTCCGCAGTACTCGCAGTTGTCCTTGCCCTCTGTGCGCGGACCTCCGCAGCCCGGGCAGGAAGGATAGTACTCGACCTTCGTTCTCGTGATCTTCTTCTCCGTGCTCGTCCCGAGATTGGCTCCCAGAGCGTATACGATCATGCCGCCGACAAAAATGATTCCGAATACAACAAATATGAACGCGGCTACGGCGATAAAAATATCACCCACTCCGAAGTCATCCCGCTCACCGGAGCGCTCGATCGTTTTGGACTCGTCGAAGAAGAATGCTTCATTTTTATAAGTAACCGTAATTTTATACCGCTCCCCTTTCGGAAGCGCCGTATTCCACACCAGGTAGCCGTCGGAACCGATCTCGCAGGAAGGCGTCCAGCTCTCCGCCTTGTCCGCGGCCCAGCAGATGACCAGCTGGTCGACATAGATGTCATCGAACCATCCGGGCGTAAACTCATAGACGGTCTCACCCTCCGTCAGATAGTTCATCTGATACATGTAATCCTGATGAAAACTGAACGCGAAATCGACAACCTCGCCCTTTTTGTACTTGCGGTCAAAATCGATCCGTATCTTGGTCTCGCCGCCGGTGTTGTACTCCTGGATTTTTTTGATGTTGTCGGTTCTTGCCAACAGGTCCGTATAATGTTTGTTCGGAACGCCGATCTGCACCCATTCGAGCGGTCCCTCGGTCGTCGAATCCAGAACCTTCCACCGGATGTGATAGAACATGTTGAGCGTTCCGTCTTCGTTGACATCAACCGTGATGGCGTACTCCAGGATCTCGTCCAGGTCTCCCGACGCCGAAGCACGGTTCGTCCCAGTTACCGCAACAAGGATGACCGCCATCGCGATCAGCAGAATTCCGGCCAGGCGGCCGATCGTCTTAGTTCTCATGGCGCACCTCCCCCACTCTCGTGATCCGCAGCGGACATTCGCACCGCATCAGCGCCGAAAAATCGCGGCGCGTGATGCACGCTTCACCATCCCAGATCGACTCCCAATCATCCGCGAGGAAATTTCCGAGCGGCTCGTCGGAGAGCCAGCTCTGGCACGGCACAACGTTCCCGCCCGGCGTGATCGCCATGTTGCTCAGGCATGCTCCGCAGTTCGGCGTGCTGATCCCGAGCTCCGCGCAGAAGTCGGCATCCACCCAGCCGGGCGATGTGAAACTGATCTCCATGTCCTGCTCCGCGCAGTATGCGACCGCGCTCTTCAGGATTTTCCGAACTTCCGCGTTCGTCAGCTGAAGATTTTCCGAGGGAGCCTTCGCCGCGTTGCCGGTCGTGATCAGACCTGAGCAGGTCACGTATGTGACGCCCTTGCCGCGCAGGAATTTCAGCGTCTCGAAGTAGTCCCGGTTGAGCGTGCACAAAGGCGTGTTGACGCTCACGTTGAGCCCTGCGGCGAGCGCATTTTCGATGCCCGCCACCGTGTCCTTCCAGTGATCCGCGCCGACCAGACGGTTGTGCACCGCCTCATCGCACGAGTAAAATGTGATCTGTACGCTGTCGAGCGACGCTTTGCGAAGCTGCTCGCAGTACTCCGGCGTCAGTTTGATGCCGTTCGTGTTCAGTCTCGTGACAAACCACTGCGCGTGGTCGATCAGCTCCACAAGGTCCTCGCGCATCGTCGGCTCGCCGCCGGTGAACGTCACCTGCGGGATTCCGATCTCGCGACAGCGGTCAATGATCCGCTTCCACTCCTCCGTGCCGAGTTCCTCCTCGGAAGACTGCGCCTGACCCGCGGCATAGCAATGCACACACTGCTGGTTGCAGTGCCATCTGCCCTCCTTCGTCATCGCGCTCACCATCAGATCCATGCGGTGCGGCGCTTTCATGTACGGAGCGTAGTCGCCGATGCTCACGTGCTCGATCGGCTCCTCCACCTCCTCGCCGTACGCGATCTGCCGGAACGCGTTCATCATTCGGAAAATGTCCTTGCGGAAGCGCCATTTTCCGACGAACGGGTATACTTTCGATACGCCCTTGCAGGTCTTCCGGATGATGGTCGACAGATCCTCCTCCGTGATTTCCCGTCCGCTGTATTCGTTGATCTGCCCGATCAGCTCCGTGAGCAGGATGCTCCATGACACGTTGACCGGCACGATAAACTGTCCGTTCAGGATGGCCACACTCGCGCCGACCTCGCCGTTTCTGATCTTCGGCGGAATCAGATGAATGCGCACCACGCCCGGCCCCTCGGGGTTGAGCGTCGTGTGATGGACTTCGCCGAAATGCGCCTCCGCATAGCGGAGGACTCGTCTGGATGTTCTCATTGCCAACCGTTTCCTTTCCACTTATATATATCGCGTATATATCGCCACTTTCCGTGGTCCTGATCATTCCGTAAAGCCGGTGCGCGATTCACGCCACTGCGCGATCAGTTCCGCAAGTCCCTCATACGTTGCGATCTCGTTGGCCGCGCGACGCAGCCCCGCCGAGCCGGGTCTTCCCGAAAAATACCATGCCACGTGGCTTCGCATCTCCTTCATCGCGATAAATTCGCCCTTGAAGTCGCAGGCCATGCGCGCATGCCGCAAAACCATGTCGCAGAGCTCGTCATCGTCCGGTTTCGCGATCATGAATTTTCCGGTTTCGCTGTCAGACAGGCGCGGTTCCTGCCCGGTCCTGTTCGTCTCAGCGCACTCCGCACAATTCTGCAGGTACGCCCTGCACTGTGCGAAGATCCACGGGTTTCCCCTCGCCGCACGCGCGATCATTACACCGTCGCAACCGGTCTCGCGAAGCATCGCCGCCGCATCCTCCGCCTTCGTGACATCGCCGCTGCCGATCACCGGGATCTTCACTGCCTCCTTCACTCTCCGGATGCAGCCCCAGTCCGAGCGTCCCGCATAGTACTCCTCACGGAAGCGTCCGTGCACCGCGACCATCGAAGCGCCGGCGTCCTCCGCCGCCTTCGCTACCTCCACGGCGCTCTCGACACCGCCGAAGCCCTTGCGGATCTTCACCGTGACCGGCTTGCTCTGCGCGCGCACCATCGCGTACACGATGTCATGCACCAGCTTCGGATCCTTCATCAGGGCAGATCCCTCGCCGTTGTTCACGACCTTCGGCACCGGACAGCCCATATTGACATCGAAAAATGCAAACGGCTTTTCCTCCAGCACCTTCGCCTGCTCTCCCATGATCGACGGATCCGACCCGAAAAGCTGCAGTCCGATCGGCTGCTCCGTCGGCTCGGTCGCGATCAGCTCCGCCGTGTTGGGATTTCGATACATCACGCCTTTGGCGCTGACCATCTCCGTGTACAGGAGTCCCGCCCCCTGTTCCTTGCATAGAAGCCGGAAAGGCAGGTCCGTAACCCCGGCCATCGGTCCGAGCGCCAGCGGCGTGTTCACTTCGATTGTTCCGATGCGAAGACCCAACTGATCTCTCCCCTCATCCGAAATTTTCCGCGGTCAGTTTCCCGCGACATACACGATCCGCACCTCACCGTTTCGCACGGTAACGTTCGTGCCGGACGAAACATAGCAGTAGCCGATCTTGTCATTGTCGTCCTGGTCAATAATGAGCGATGCGATCGAATTTCCATAACAATACAGCATATTCACGCGCGCATCTTCCATCTTCAGTTTGGTGAGGCGGTTGTGACTGCAATCCAAACTGTACAGACGGGCAGTGCCCGGATCGATCGACGTCAAATTGTTATAACTGCAATCCAGGATCGCCTCGTCGCTCCCCCATGTTGCAGGCAGAATAAGAGAGGTCAGTTTATTCTTATTGCAGTAGAGTTTTGTCAATGCCGTATTCGCGCTCACGTCCAGAGCAGTCAGGCTGTTGCCGTAGCACCAGAGGGACTTCAGCGCCGTGTTCTTGCTTACATTCAGCGAGGTCAGTTTGTTATTGTAGCAGGCGAGGTCCTTTAACGACTTATTCCTGCTCACATTCAGCGAGGTCAGGCTGTTGCCGTAACAGCTGAGGTTCGTCAGCGCCGTGTTCCTGCTCAGATCCAGCGCGGTCAGTTTATTCTGACCACAGTAAAACTCCTTCAGCGCCGTGTTTTTGCTCACATCCAACGTGGTCAGCGCGTTACCCCGGCAGCTGATAAGCGTCAGTTTCGTATTCTTACTCACATCGAGTGCAGTCAGATTGTTCCGGTAGCAGTAGAGAGCCTGTAATGCCGTGTTCTTACTCAGGTCGATCGATGTCAGTTTGTTGTCGGAAAAATGGAGATACGTCAACTTTGTATTTTTACTCAGGTCCAGCGCAGTCAGACCGATATCACCACAGCGGAGTTCCGTCAGCTCCGTGTTATTGCTCAGATTCAGCGCAGTCAGACCGGTACTGCGGCAGTTGAGCTCCTTCAATGCCGTGTTGTTGCTCAGATTCAGCGCTGTCAGGCCGGTACTGTAGCAGCTGAGAATCGTCAGCGCAGTGTTTTTTCTCACGTCAAGCGCAGTCAGAGGATTCTCAAAACAGTAGAGCTCCTTCAGGGACACGCACTTGCTCACATTGATCGACGTCAGGTTGT
This sequence comes from uncultured Lachnoclostridium sp., assembly GCA_946415315.1. Taxonomy (GTDB): domain Bacteria; phylum Bacillota; class Clostridia; order Lachnospirales; family Lachnospiraceae; genus ISDg. Next base: position 9,893 of record CAMKRZ010000029.1, read on the forward strand.
TTTGATAACAGCTGACAAGCGTCAGCGCCGTGTTGTTGCTCAGATCCAGAGACGTCAGATTATTCTCGTAACAGTAAAGGGATGTCAGCTTTGTATTCTTGCTCAGGTCGATCGATGTCAGTTTGTTGCCGCGGAAACTGAGATACGTCAAAGCCGTGTTGTTGCTCACGTTCAGCGAGGTCAGATTGTTACTGCTGCAACGCAGGTATCTCAGTTTCGTATTCTTGCTCACATTCAATGCCGTCAGCTTGTTGCTGTGGCAGCGCAGATCCGCAAGATCCGTATTTAAGCTTACATCCAGTGAGGTCAGGCTGTTTTCATAACAGTGGAGCGTCGCCAGCTTTTTGCATCTGGAAATACTCAGTTTCGTCAGTTCGTTACAGTCGCAGTGAAGGTCTGTCAGCTCCGTGTTCCGGTTCAGATCCAGTGACACCAGATAGTTTTTGTCACAATAGAGCATCTTAAGTCCCGAGAAATACTCCACGCCCTTCAGACTGTCGATCCCCATGCCGGACACGCGGATCTGGTTAACCGCACTGAGTTCACTCGCACTGAGCTTTCCGTCATTTTCCGTATCAAAGTTTTCGGATACATAGTCGCGGAAAATCTCATCTGGAAAATACGTCGCGTTGATCGGAATGTCGCTCAGCGTCAGTGTCGCGCCGTTCGAGGTGTACGTCTGTCCGTTGCCGTCAGTCACAATACAGCGGAACCGGTACCCCTGCAGCGCGCCCGTGGTTGCCACCGAGAGCGTTGCCGTCTTGCAGCCGCTCTGTCCGGAGTTCGTCCACACTCCGCTCGGGGAAAGGTACTGCCACTGATACGAGAGCGTTGCCGTGCTGAAGGCTGATACGGAAAATGTCGCCTTGCTCCCCACCGGCACCGTCTTGTCCGCAGGCTGCTTGGTTATGCCCGGTTTGACGGAGAGGGTTGCTGCATTGGAGTAGGACCGCTGCCCGTTTCCGTCCGTCACGCAGCAGCGGAACTGATAGCCGTGAAGTCCTGTGGTTGTTGCCACCGTGAGGGTTGCGGTCTTATTGCCGCTCTGCGCGGAATTTGCCCAGGAAGCCGAAGAATTTTTCCGGTACTGCCACTGATACGTAAGCGTGGCCTTCCCGGTCGCCGCAACCGTAAATACCGCTCCGGAACCTGCCGCAGCAGTCTGATCTGCCGGCTGGGACGTGATCCTCGGGCGGAGATACAGGGTGACGGTCGACGAATACTTTGTCTGTCCGCTCGCATCCGTCATTTTGCAGCGGAACTGATAGCCGTGAAGCCCCGCGGTGGTCGCCACCGAGAGGGTTGCGGTCGTATTGCCGCTCTGCGCGGAGCTCGCCCATGTGGCAGACTCATTCGCCCGGTACTGCCATTGATACTTCGAGACTCCGGTTGCCTTCACGGTGAACACAGCGGCTGTGCCGACTGTCACGGTCCGGTCTTCCGGCTGCTCGGTGATCGTGATCGCTTTGTATGACGGTACGCTGACTGACACGGCGCCGACTGCATTTTCCGTCACCTTCCCGGAAAATGCCGCTGTGTAAGCATAATCCTGCACCTCGGCAGACGCTGCTGTCCGGCTCATCGAGACCGGTAGTGTCAGCAGACAGGCAAGCGCAAGGCTCATCACAGAGATCCGCATGACGAATGGTTTCGTCTTCCTCATGTTGTTCCCCTCCTGAAAGAACCGGCGGACATTCCGCAAAACATCCGCCGGTTGTGAAACGCTTCGAACTGATTGACTACAGAACGATCACTCCTCGATCAACTGTATTCCGGAGTGAATGTCGGTAAGTACCGCCTTCAAACCCTCCAGTCTGCCGAAATCCGCGAGTATGCCGTTCATCAGAACCTTGCCGCCGGCATCCCGAATGTCAAAATTATAGTCTTTTCTGTATTTCTGATAATGCAGGGACGCGATATCCCGCAGGCGAATGAACTCGAAGGTCTCATTGCCCATGGCAGAGAACCTGCGCCCGAGATAATCGTCCGTCGCGAAGAAGCTGTCGTTCGACGAATTCTCGACAACAAACCGGGGCGCCGCGGCCATCTGCCGGTCAAACGCCGCCACTTCCTCCGGAGACCGAAGCAGCTCGTTGAGATTTTCCGCGGTGCGCGCTGACGCAACCTTCTTCTTGCCCTTTGCGATCAGAAGAATTGACAGCAGAAGCATGAAACCGGCAATGCATCCCATCACCTTGATGGTGCCCTGCTTCTGCGGATCGTCCAGACCGCCGTTCGCGATCATGATCGCGACAAATCCTCCCATCATGATCGTGAAGATCACCGGGATCAGCCATTTGTTTCCGTTGCTCTTGCCTCTTGCCTTGTCGACTCTCTCCGAATAGCTTTTCAGCCATTGCGAGCCTTCACTTGCGTAGTTCCCCATAACTTCATACCCTCCTGTGTTTTCACTCTATATCACAGCTTACGCGAGCCCTTCTGCTTCGCGTAAATCAGCTGTAACCCCTTTAACGTCAGGTCCGGATCGTACACATCGATCATGTCGGTCTCCCCTGAGATGATGCGGCCAAGGCCGCCGGTCGCAATGACCTTCATGCGATCAAGCGCCGCTTCCTCCTTCACTTTGCGGATCATGTACTCGGTCTGGCCGATGCAGCCGAAGATCAGTCCGGCCTGCATGCTCGTGACCGTGTCCGTGGCAAGGATCGTCGCCGGCTTCTCGATCGCGATCTCGGGCAGCTTGGCTGCCTCGTTCCACAGAGCATTGGCACAGATGCGAATGCCCGGGCTCGTGATGCCGCAGCGGAGCGTGCCGTCCGCGAGAACAAGGTCGTACGTGGTGGCTGTGCCAAAGTCAATGACCATGACCGGCGTATTTTCCGGCTTGCCGAAAAGCTCGTAGCCCGCGACCGCGTCCACCACACGGTCCGCGCCCATCTCGAGCGGGTTTGCCATTTTCAGACGAATGCCCGTCTTCGTGCCCGCGCCCACCACGATCGGCGTGTGATGAAGGTATTTGATCACGCCGGAGTTGAGCGAATGCATGATGCCCGGCACAACCGATGCCGTGATGACGCCCGTTAGCATGTCCGGCGTCACGTTGCGCTCCGAAAGAAGGTTCTTGATCCAGATGCCGAACTCGTCGGAGGTACGCGGAAGCTTCGTCGTCATGCGGAACGTACCGATGATCTCACTTCCCCGGAAAATGCCGAACGTCAGGTTCGTGTTGCCGACGTCGATCGCCAGCAGGAACTCGCCCTTTTTCTCATTCGTCTTCGCCATCTTCATCGCCCTCCAATCCGAGGAAAAATACTTTCACATACATCTCGAGCGCCTCGAGAAGATCCCGCTTCTCATCGCGCAACCGCTTGATCTCAAGGCCGCTTCCGATCTCATCGTACATCAGATCGCCCTCGCGCGAGGTCGTGCGAAACTCCAGCTCGCCGCTCTCGTCAAACTCGAGCGTCAGCACACCGCCGACTTTCTCCGTGAAGAGAACGCACATGATCTTCAGCTCCTTCTGCACTTCCGCCGGAAGTCCCCGAAAGTCATCGTTCAGGTAATACTTCTTCTCATAGGCATTGCTGCCGCAGAGCACAACTCTGTCCTGGTACATTTTCCTATCCTTCGATCTTATATTCTACACGCGTAGAACTTAGTATATGCTGTGCAATTAGTTGTTATTGCGTAATCAGTCCAACGGCCACGGCACTTCGGAGAGCGTCGCGTACATGACCGCCTTGATCGTGTGCATACGATTTTCCGCCTCGTCAAACACACGGCTGTACTTCGACTCGAAGACCTCGTCGGTAACTTCCATCTCGTTGATGCCGAATTTCTCGCTGATCGTGCGGCCGATCTCGGTGTTGAGGTCGTGGAAGCTCGGCAGGCAGTGAAGGAAGATCACGTCGTCCGCCGCGCGGTTAATGCAATCTATCGTCACCTGGTACGGCAGCAGATCGTGAATGCGCTCCGCCCAGATCTCGTCCGGCTCACCCATGGAGACCCAGACGTCCGTCGAGATGACGTCCGCTCCGGTCGTGCCCTCGACCACATCCTCGGTGAACGTGAGCGTCGCGCCCGACTCCGCCGCATAGCCGCGGCAGATCTCGATCAGCTCCTCGTTCGGCCAGTACTTCTTCGGCGCGCAGCACGTAAAATGAAGTCCCATCTTCGTGCAGGCGATCATCAGCGAATTGCCGGTGTTGTAGCGCGCATCGCCCATGTACGTAAGGCGGATGCCCTCCAGCCTGCCGAAGTAATCGCGGATCGTCAGAAGGTCCGCGAGCATCTGCGTCGGATGATACTCGTTGGTCAGACCGTTCCACACCGGAACGCCAGCGTATTTCGCGAGGTTCTCGACAATCTCCTGCCCGTAACCGCGGTACTCGATGCCGTCGAACATGCGTCCGAGCACGCGCGCGGTATCCTGAATGCTCTCCTTCTTCCCGATCTGGGAAGCCTTCGGATCCAGGTACGTCGCTCCCATGCCGAGGTCATACGCTGCCACTTCGAAGGAACATCTCGTTCTCGTGCTCGTTTTTTCGAAAATGAGCGCGATGTTCTTGCCCTCGCATCCGCGCACACGCACGCGCTTGCGTTTGCAGTCGCGCAGCCAGTCCGCAAGATCCAGAAACTCCGCGATCTGTTTCGGTGTAAAATCCTTCAATGTCAAAAACGACTTTCCCTTGATATTCATACCTCATCATCCTCCGTGACAAGTATCGTTATAACAATGTAACTGTATCAGTATTCAACCTTCCGAAGAGTCAGCCCGTGCGCCGGTGCCATCGCGCCCGCGCGCTCCCGGTCCTTAGCCTCCAGAATGGCCGTCATATCCGACGGTGTCCGCTCTCCGCGGCCGACCTCGAGAAGCGTGCCGACCATGATGCGGACCATATTCTGCAGGAAGCCGTTTCCTGTGAACGTGATCCACACTTCGGGGTACTCGGTGTCCCCGACCGAAGTCGTCACTTCCTCGACCGTGATCGACGTGACGGTGCGCACACACGACTTCTTCATATGTTTGTTTCCGCAGAAACTCGTAAAATCATGTTCTCCCGTTAGGAGCTCCGCGGCCTCGCGCATCCGCTCAAGGTCGAGATCCTCCGGACACCACAGCACCTGCTGTCTTCCGAACACCGGCCGCACAAAACCGGTTGAAAGGCGGTACCGGTACGTCTTGGATTTCGCGTTCAGCCTCGCATGGAACCTCGCGTCAACGATCTTCGCGTCCGTCACGGCGATGTCCTTGGGGAGATACTGATTCATCAACTCCATGATCTTCCCCGGACCGTACGGCGTGTCGACATGAAAGTTCGCCACCTGCCCCTCGGCATGCACTCCCGCGTCGGTGCGGCCCGAACCGTTCACCTCGATCTCCTGCGAAAACAGTTTAGAGAGCATCGCTTCCAGCCGTCCCTGTACCGTGTTGTCCGTATTGCCCTGCCGCTGCCAGCCGTCGTATCGACTGCCGTCATACTGCAGTGTCACACATATGTTTTTGTTGCTCATACATCACTCTTGCCTTCCGGTTACAATCCCGGCAACTAGATATCATCTGTCGAATCCTGCGTGTCCGGATCAGTTGATGTGTCCGTCGGCTCCTCCTTCGGCGTCGGCTCCGGCTCTTCCTTCGGTGTCGGCTCCGGCTCTTCCTTCGGCGTCGGCTCCGGTTCTTCCTTCGGTGTCGGTTCCGGATCCTCCTTCGGTGTCGGCTCCGGATCCTCGGTCGGCGTCGGTTCCGGATCGTCGGTCGGCGTCGGCTCCGGATCGTCGGTCGGCGTAGGCTCCGGATCGTCGGTCGGCGTCGGCTCCGGATCGTCGGTCGGCGTAGGCTCCGGATCGTCGGTCGGCGTAGGCTCCGGATTCTCAGTCGGCGTCGGCTCCGGATCGTCGGTCGGCGTAGGCTCCGGATTCTCAGTCGGCGTCACTTCCGGATCGTCAGTCGGAGTAGGCTCCCCGGTCGGTGTTACTTCCGGATCATCAGTCGGGGTAGGCGATGCCTCCGGTGTCGGCGTCGGCGTCTCGGTAGGTGTCACCGCTGCCGTCGGAACCAGCTTCGGCGTGATCGTCGGAGTAGCCGTAGGCTTCGGTGTCTTCGTCGGCTTCGGCGTATTTGTGGCTGTCGGCGTGCTGACTCCCGCCTCGGTGGGCGTTGCCTGCGGCGTCGGCGTACCTTCCTCCGGTGTCGGTGTTGCCTCCGCAGTTGTCGGTGTCGCTGCCGTTGTCGGCGTCGCCGCCTCAGTCGGAGTGTCCTCAGCAGCAGGCGTCGGTGTCTTGGTCTGCACCGGCTTTTCGGTTGCGGCCGTTGTTACGGTCGGGGACGGTGTCAGAACCCGCTTTTTCTTGTCGTTTTTCTCATCCTCACCGGGGATCATCAGGATCATGATCAGAAGCACCGTGAGAACCAGGATCGATCCTGCAATGATCAGGAACGTACGGCTGCGGAGAATTTTCCCGATGCCGTCGTCACCGCCGTTCGACCCGTTATCCCAGTAACCGCCGTCATCGTCGTCCTCTTCGTCCTCGTCATCCTCGTACTCCCCGTCGTAGTCCTCATCATCTTCGTCCTCGTCGGGATCATATTCATCGTATTCGTCGCCGTCGTAATCGTCGTCGTATTCCTCATCGTCGATCTCTTCGGAATCCACGTAATCCTGCTCTCTCTCGTTATATTCATCTAAAATGTCATCTTTAGATTTCATGCTTTCCTCCAGACTGCGGAAACTCACTACCGACATTTCCGCATATTACAATAGAGTAAAGTATAGCACAACTCTTCGGCGCGCACAAGCAAAAGAGATTTTCCGTAAATTTATGTAAATAATATGAACGGACTTGCCTATTTTCCGAAGTAACGCTATAATTACGAAGGTTCGGAAAATGGACGGAGCCCGTATGTCCGTGCCGCTTTTTTTGTGGGCATACAATCACTCCGGATGACCGTACCTCAATACTCAGAACAGGAGCATTCCGTGCAATGCTGTACCAAAACCCTTACGCGGATCGCCCCAAGCGTCATGAGATCAAAACCGTCCTCACGTATCCCCAGTACCGGGAACTGTACGCGAGGGTCGGCGGGATCATGACGGCCGACCCGCACATGCCGGGTCCGGAAGGGTACCGCATCACAAGTGTATATCTGGACACGCTGCTCGAGGATGCCTACAACGAGAAAGACAGCGGTGTCCAGCACCGCAACAAGTACCGGATCCGCGCGTACAACGGTGACGACTCGTTCATCGTTCTGGAGAACAAGGAGAAGATCGACGACCGCATCGCAAAATCCTCCGCCCCCATCACCAGGCAGGATTACGACTCGATCCTCAGCGGGGATTTTTCACCGCTGCTCGCGTACGACGATCCGCTCTGCCAGGAAGTTTACGGACTTCACCAGACGAAGGGGCTTCGCCCGAAGGTCATCATCGAGTACCAGCGACAGGCGTATGTACACCCTCTCTCGATGGTTCGCGTCACGTTCGACTACATGATCAGCGCAGGCATCAACACGCTCGACATGTTCGACGGGAAACTGGTCACGCGGCCGTTGTTCCCGCAGCGCGAAGTCGTGCTGGAAGTCAAATACGGCGAGTACTACCCGATGTATCTGAAACAGCTTCTGCAGAACAACGGCATCAAGCTGGCGGTATCCAAGTTTGTTCTCGGCTGTGATTATCTGAAACAGAATTACATTGTACTGTAAGAACTACATAGAAAACAGAAAAGCAACGTATTATAAAAAGGAGACCTGAGAGTATGTCCGATTATATTGCCGAAATCAAGAATCTGATGGGTCAGGCGGATTCCCTTACCACCACGACACCGATCAAGATCATCGCCTGCCTCACCTTCACGCTGGTGTGCGCAGCGATCATCTACTGCGTTTACCGCTTCTTCTACCGCGGTGCCTGCTACAGCGAGAACTTCGCAGTGCTGCTCGTGATGGTTGCGGTCATCACCGCCATGATCATTCTGACGATCTCCTCGAGCGTGGCCCTGTCGCTCGGAACCATCGGTGCGCTGAGTATCATCCGTTTCCGTTCCGCGATCAAGGATCCTCTCGATGTCGGATTCCTCTTCTGGTCCGTTGTCGTCGGTCTCACAACCGGCGCGGGCATGGCGCCGTTCGCGTTGATCGGCTCCGCCTTCATCGCTGTTCTCTACATTTTACTCACCTGCCTTCGCACGTCGAAGGGTACCTACCTGCTTCTCGTTCGCTACAGCGACGAGGCCGCTGAGGAAGTGGCGAAAGTGGTCGAGGATCTCGACGGCAGAATGAAAAACAAGACCACGTACAAGGACGAGACCGAACTCACGGTGCAGATCCGCTTCAAGGGTCTGGACACTCCGTTCCTAGATGAGCTTCGCAAGACGAAGGGCGTGAGCAACGCCGTGCTGGTAGAGTTTACCGGTGAGTGATCGGGCAGCAATTCAACAAGACTGAGTTTTCCGGTGCCCGCGGCATTTTCCGTGTCGCGGGCGCTGTTATGCGGAGGTATCTAACCATGAAACAATCCATCCGGCACCGTTTGGGCCGTACTCTCGTATCCGTTCTTGCGGTCTCCCTTCTGGCTGCGACGATGCTGCTTATGTCCGGCTGCGAAAGCAAGCCGTCCAACACAAGCGTGAGCGCAACGCCTGCTCCGAGCACGGCGACTCCGACTCCCGCAGACGTCAATCCCGACGATCCGACCCCTACCCCGGGCAAGGACTATTCCGGCGAGAAGATCGAGTTTACGAACGACATGCCCGATCTCGTATTTTCCAGAAGCAGTTTCTTCGGCAACGAGGATTTTACGCTTCTGCTGTATTCCCGCTACGAGGGAACGATCTACTACACGCTTGACGGCACGCACCCGACCGAACAGTCCAACCGTTACGACCATTCCAAGGGCATTCAGCTGACTGCCAACGCGGGAAGCATCCCGAAGGTCTGGTCCATCCGCGCGGTTGCCTTCTATGACGACGGGAAGAAATCCGAGGAGTTCGTTCATTCGTACATTCTCGGCAAACATGTTGACGAGCGGTATCAGACCATGGTCTTCACGATCAACGGCGACCCTGCCGAGCTCTACGAGGAGCCCGACGGCATTTTCGCCGGAGAAAATTATGAGAACCGCGGCCGCGAGAGCGAGCGCGCCATCTACATGGAAGTCCTGAACCCGGACGGCTCCGTGGTCACCGCGCAGAACTGCGGCATCCGCGTGTACGGTGCATATTCCCGCCGCAACTCCCAGAAGTCCATGAAGTTCTACGCCCGCAAATCCTACAGCCCGGAGAGCGGCTCCTTTTACCTGAACTTCCTCGACCGTACCACCTCCGACGGCAGCGCGACGCAGATCGTCCGCTACGACAAGTTCGTGCTTCGCGCGAGCGGCAACGACTATCGCTTCGCCTTCATCCGCGACGAGCTCAACCAGACGCTTGCAGCGGACGCCGGTTTTGAGGAGTACGAGAGTGTTGCTCCCGCAATCTGCTACATCAACGGAACCTACTACGGTTTCTTCTGGGTGCACGCATCCTACTGCGACGAATACCTGAAGAGCCGCTACGGCGATACGCCGGCCGAGACCGCTGCGAAAGCGTCCGGCGCCGAGGAGTACAAGGAAGGCGAGTTCGTCATCCTCGAGGGCGGCGACGCCTACAAGAAAACCGAGGAAGGCGACGATTTCAACAACACCTGGGCCAAAGCCTATGACACGGAGTACTACCGCCTTGCCTATCTGGATCTGACAGACGCCAAGAACTACGAGGAGCTCCGCAGCTGGATGGATGTGGAAAATTACCTCGACTACATGGCGTACAACATTTATCTCTGCAACAAGGACTGGCCGAACAACAACTACAAATGTTTCCGCTACGTTCCGGCCGAGGGCGAATCACTCGGCGAGGGCGTGTACGACGGAAAATGGCGTTACCTTCTGCACGACATCGACTATACCTACTCGCTGTACGGCCAGCAGGAAGTCATGCCCACCTACGACACGCTCCGCATGGTGCTGACCGGGGGCAACGACCGCTACTCGCCTCTTCTGGACGCGCTCCTCAAACGTGAGGATTGTCTGGAATACTTTGTGAAGAAAACGCAGGATTTCGCAAACGGCGCTCTCTCGCCTGCCAACATTACGGCAACGCTTGATGCCATGAACGAATCCCGCAGCTCCGAGATGTCCCACTACTACAACTACATCGCTTCGCTCGGAGCGGAGGATGCCGACTGGGTAAGCGAGAGCCAGTACCACGAGCGCATGCAGGAGATCATCGATTTCGCCAACGCACGTCCGGCACGCTCCCTTTCCTTCATGAAGAGCCGCTTCATGCTCGGCAAGACGTTCACGCTCTCCGTGGCGGGCGACAACAACGCTCAGCTCATCGTGAACTCGTACCGCGTTCCCGCGCAGCAGTCGTTCAGCGGCACCTACTTCGAGGATTACGACACGACCGTAACCGCCAACTACGCGGACGGTTACCGCTTCGATTACTGGGAAGTCAACGGTGAGAAGAGAACTTCCGTGACGCTTCGTCTGACGGCGGACGACGTGCAGGGCGACAAGATCGACGTCGTCCTCCATGTACAGGAGAACCCCGCCACCGCAAATGTCACGATCGACTACATCGACGGGCGCGGCAAGGACTGCATCGTGCTCCGCAATCCTGCCGGCAAGGAAGTCTCCGTGGCAGGTTACACGCTCACGGACGGCGGCTCGACGGCCGACGGCTCCGACCGCGTCTATCGCATCCCGGACGGTACTGTCATCCCGGCGGGCGGAACGCTCCGCATTGACTGCGCCAAGACCGCCGAAGACGGCTCTCTCATCACTCCGGAAGGCAGCACGTACGTGTGTCCGTTCCGCCTCTCGAAGGGCGACACGCTGACTCTCGCCGACGCTTCCGGCAAGAAGCTGATCTCCGTGGACATTCCGAACCTCCACAGCGGCTTTGTCTACCGTCGGAGCATCTACACCGGCGAGTTCCGCGAGGAGCGCGAGTGATCATTTTCCGCAAAAGAACTTGACAAGCGAACTGTTCACAGGTTATATAATTGCATTAACAAACACATAACAGCCGCCGGGGGGCATGCCTTTCGGCGGCTTACCATTGGAAAAGGAACCTTATGGAATCTACCGAATCGTTACAACCGAAGGAAAATAAAATGGGCGTCATGCCCATTCCGAAGCTTCTGGTGAGCATGTCGCTGCCGATGGTGGCATCCATGCTCGTGCAGGCTCTGTACAACATCGTCGACAGCATCTTCGTGTCCAAGTACGACCAGGATGCGATGACCGCCGTGACGCTCGCGTTTCCCGCGCAGACGCTGCTGATCGCGATGGGCGTCGGAACCGGCGTCGGCATCAACGCGCTTCTGTCATTCAACCTCGGGCGCAAGGACCAGAAGGGAGTCAACCGCGCGGCGACGCACGGCATTTTCCTCTACATTATCTACGCCGTCGTCTTCTGCATTGTCGGTTTTACACTGGCTGAGCCGTTCATCCGCTCGCAGTTCAACGACAAGGATTTTGCGGAAAATTACGATGTCACGATGAAGACCATCGGCTACGGTCGCGACTACCTCTCGATCGTCATGGGACTCTCGTTCGGCGTGTTCTTCCAGGTGCTCTTCGAGCGTCTGCTGCAGTCGACCGGCAAGACCATCTACGCGATGGTCACGCAGGGAACCGGCGCCATCGTAAACATCATCCTCGACTACGCTCTCGTGTTTGGCCACTTCGGTCTGCCGCGCATGGGCGTCAAGGGTGCCGCGATCGCGACCGTCATCGGTCAGATGGTAGCCGCCTGCCTCGGTCTCATTTTCAACCTGACGAAGAACAAAGAAGTCTCCCTCTCGATGCGCGGTTTCCGCGTCCACCTCGAGACGCTCCGCGACATCTATAAAGTCGCTTTCCCGAGCATCCTGATGCAGGCGATCGCTTCGGTCATCACGTATGTACTGAACCTGCTGATCGGCGGTTTCTCTAAGGATGCCGTCACGGTGTTTGGCATTTACTTCAAGATCCAGAGTTTCATCTTCATGCCGGTCTTCGGTTTCAACTCCGGCATGGTACCGATCCTCGCCTACAACTACGGCGCGCAGCGCAGGAAGCGAATGCTGGAGACGCTTCGCATGAGCTACCTGATCGCCGCGGGCATCATGATCTTCGGAACCATTCTGTTCTGGGTGTTCCCGGAACAGCTGCTCTCGCTGTTCAGCGAGAACAAGGAATCGCTTGATACGCTCGTCCGGTACGGCGTGCCCGCATTCCATTACATCAGCCTGCATTTCCTGTTTGCATCGTTCTCGATCATCACGATCTCGGTGTTCCAGGCTCTCGGAAACGGTCTCTACGCAACCATCGTTTCGTTCTGCCGCCAGGTGGTCATCCTCCTTCCGGTCGCATGGTTCATGGCTAAAGTCGTGAAGAAACTCGATTGCGTATGGCTCTCCTACCCGATCGCGGAGATCGTCTCCGCCGGACTGTGCGTGTTCTTCCTGATCCGCATTTACAGAAAGCAGATCGCTCCTCTTCCGGAGTAAATCGTCTCTCGTAAAATGATGCTCTCCGGGTAGTATTAACTCTCAGCATACAAAAATACCGTGCAGCGTTTCCGCCGCACGGTATTTTTTGTTTCGGTTGATCTCCCCCATTTTATCAACCTTATATCAACTCAGTTCGGATTACGGCTGATCTCCCCCATTCACAAGCCGCGATCAGAACTCGTTGTCGTCCGTCAGACCTGCATTGTCTGCATTTCTCAGCTTATGGTATTCCTCAGTCACGACTCTCGGTGTGTATTCGATGCTGACCTCAAAGTATTCCTCGCCGGAACCGGAGTGCATCACCAGGTTTCCGTGCTCGTCATACCGGAATTCATCCGTGGTCTCCGCGTGAGGAGTTCCATCCGCATAGAACAGGCTTTCCGTGTAAACCGTCTTACCGTCTTCGTACGTCCAGACACGCACACAGGTATCTGCACCGTTTTCCGTACAAACCTGCTTTGTCACGCGTCCTTCCGCATCAAACTCATACCGGAACTCCGTCAGATCATTTTCCCTCGTCTCTTTCACAATGCGACCGTCGACATATTCGGCCTCACTCTGACCGATCACCTGGTTTCCTTCGAGGTCCTTCGACGTGATCGTCAGCATGGTATAGCCGTTCTCACTGTAGCGGAACACGGACGTGTAATACGTCACGCTCTCCGAGGAAGTCTCGCACTGTACTTCCTTGAGAATTCTTCCGGACGCATCATACTCGGCCTCATACAGAACGGTCGATACGCCGTCCTTCGTTCTGACCTTGCGAAGCAGTTTTCCGTCTGCATTGAACTCATACTCATCCGTGCGATTGACACTGCCGTCCGCCTCGATAAATGTGCGTCTCTCCCGGTTTGTTCCGTCATACGCATGCGAGATTGTCTTTACTTCACCCTTATCGTTTCGGATTGTTTCCGTTGCGACCCGACCATCCGCGTAATAGGATGCTTCCCTGCGGGAAATCTCCTGCCACACCGGTGTGTCATAAGACCCGGAAACATCGATTTCCTTCGTCCGGACCTCCCAGAGCACATTGCCGTTCTCATCGTAATCGCGCTCTGTTATTTCCCGGCCTAAACGTCCGCCGGTCGTGTAATACGTCGTCTGCACCGGCAACCACTCCAGCACAAATCCTTCCGGAATCTCTGTCGGAATCGTCGGAGCGGGAATTCTCGTTGGAAGCGGTGCGCTCGTAGGAGCAGTCGCCTCAGTCGGTGTCGGCTCCGTGGTCGCCGTCGGTTCCGCTGTCGGCGTCGTTTCACTCTTCGGAGCCTCTGTTGCTTCCGCCGTCGGTTTTGTATCTGTAGTCGGAATTGCCGTTACCTTCAGATCGGATTCGTTGCCGGCTGTTTTTTTCTCATCACATGCCACAGCCGCAAGCATCACACAAAGGAACATCAGGATCATAAGGAATCGTTTCATTTTCAGTACCCCCGTTTTCTTGGTATGGCTCTATCATACAACATGAATATTACACATGTGTTGAATATCCGTTACAATTGTCTTACGAATCCTTACATCTTTGTTACACGGGTCCGGAAAATTCCTTCCTCCGGCCTCCCCTGCCTTCTCCGGAAAGAGCAGTCTTTTTCAGCGCGCAAACGCATGCAAATACAACGCTTGCAGCTGCGGTTTTTGGTTGACAGTCATTTTCCGATAAAGTATAATAGTTTTAATGGCGGCATACGCCAAATATAGAGCAAGAGAAAGGTTTGGTACTTACTAATGAACAACATCCCTGTAGTAAAACTTGGTATTGTTGCTGTAAGCCGTGACTGCTTCCCGATCGTTCTTTCCGAGAAGCGCCGCAGTGCCATCAAGGCCGCTTACAAGGGTGACCTCTATGAGTGTCCCGTAACTGTTGAGAATGAACTTGACATGCTTAAGGCTGTCGAGGACGTGAAGAAGGCTGAGTGCAACGCTCTCGTTGTATTCCTCGGCAACTTCGGTCCCGAGACTCCTGAAACTTTGATCGCTAAGAATTTTGACGGCCCTGTAATGTTCGTCGCAGCTGCTGAAGGCGACGGCGACATGATCAACGGCCGTGGCGATGCATACTGCGGTATGCTGAACTGCTCCTACAACCTCGGAATGCGCCACCTCAAGGGCTATATTCCGGAGTATCCGGTAGGAACCGCTGACGACATCGCGAAGATGATCTGCGAATTCGTTCCGATCGCTCGCGCTATCATCGGTGTTAAGAACCTCAAGATCATCACCTTCGGACCGCGTCCTCAGGACTTCTTCGCCTGCAACGCTCCGATCAAGGGTCTCTATGAACTCGGCATTGAGGTTGAGGAGAACTCCGAGCTTGACCTCTTCGTAGCTTACAAGGCTCATGAAAATGATCCTCGTATCCCTGAGGTTTGCGCTGACATGGCAGCTGAGATGGGCGAGGGCAAGTACTATCCTGAGATGAGCGCACGTATGGCACAGTTCGAGCTTACGCTCCTTGACTGGGCTGAGCAGCACAAGGGCGCACGCAAGTATGTTGCATTTGCCGACAAGTGCTGGCCTGCATTCCCGGAGACCTTCGGTTTCGAGCCTTGCTACGTTAACAGCCGTCTTGCAAGCCGCGGTATCCCGGTATCCTGCGAGGTTGATATCTACGGCGCACTCTCCGAGTACATCGGCGCTTGCGTGACCGGCGATGCGATCACCCTGCTTGACATCAACAACTCCGTTCCTCAGTACATCTACGATGAGGACATCAAGGGCAAGTACGACTACAAGCTTACCGATACGTTCATGGGCTTCCACTGCG
The DNA here is from genome assembly GCA_946415315.1 of uncultured Lachnoclostridium sp. GTDB lineage: Bacteria > Bacillota > Clostridia > Lachnospirales > Lachnospiraceae > ISDg. The sequence goes on from CAMKRZ010000029.1 coordinate 25,153, forward strand.
GCAACACGCCTTCCTGCAAGATGTGCAGCGACCGTGCGATCAAGTATCAGCTCATCCAGCACCGTCTCCTTGAGCCGGAAGGAAGCGATCCTGATTTCACGAGAGGAACCCTTGAGGGCGACATCGCAGCGAGCGACATCACCTTCTATCGTCTGCAGTGCAACAGCGACGGAGAGCTTGTTTCCTACATCGCTGAGGGCGAGATCCTCGACGTACCTACCCGTTCCTTCGGTGGTATCGCAATCTTCGCTATCAAGGAAATGGGCCGCTTCTATCGTCACGTGCTCATCCAGAAGAGATATCCTCACCACGGCGCTGTGGCATTCGGTCACTGCGGCAAGTCCCTGTTCGAGGTATTCAAGTTCCTCGGCATCAAGGACATTGCTTACAACCAGCCGAAGAGCCTTCCGTATCCGACGGAGAATCCCTGGGCTTAAGCATTCGTTTTCCTAAGCATTTCAAAGGCCGCCTGTCAATCCGACAGGCGGCCTTTTCGTATGTTGTTACATCGTACTTGCAAACAATATTGCAGAAGCATTTCTGAGAAAATCCCTCAATCTTATCTTCTGTAAACCTGTTCCTTCACAAGATTCATCCTGATCATCACAACCGTCATGAACACCACGATGGAAAGAATAATTGTAAGGTACAACAACGCGTTGGAAATTCTTTCATCGGTTTTAACTGCCTGTTCCGGGTTCGATTTCGGCGTGATCTTTACTTCCAGTTCACCCAGTTTTCCGGGTTCAACTTTCTGCGTCTGTTCCTTACCGACAGTCAGAATATAGCCATCCGGTACTTCCTTGACGCTGAACGTGTACTCTCCGGTTTCGGCAGTATAATTACCGAATTCATCCTTCTCGGCAAACTCGGTTATCTTTCCGTTCTCGTCCGTTACATAAATCTTCTTCGTGCCGTCCGGCTCAACAATTTCCACTTTAGCTCCGGGCACCACATTCCCGCTCTTCTCATCATAGACGGTAATGATGATACCACCGGAATCGGTCGCAATCACAGCCTCGTGGTGAGCTTCTCCGTCTTTCGGAACCGTCACGGTACCGGTCTCACCGGTCTTGACTTCATAACCTTCCGGAACCTTATCGACGGTCACCTGGTACTCTCCCGCAGGCACGGTAGGTATCTCACCGTTCTCATCCGTTATGCAGCCGTTCTGATCGGTTATATACGTTTCCGTCTTCTGATCCGGACCGGTAACCTCGACTTCCGCTCCCGGAACATCACGTCCGGATTTTTCTTCCTTAACATGAACGGATATCTTGCCGGTTTCCGTAACTTCCGGAGTTACTTCCTGGGTCGGTTCGGGCTCTTCCTGCTGTTGAGGCTCGTCGTTATTGCCGGGTTGTTCGTTGTTGCCGGGCTCTTCCTGCTGCTGCGGCTCGTCGTTATTGCCGGGCTGCTCGTTGTTGCCGGGCTCTTCCTGCTGCTGCGGCTCGTCGTTATTGCCGGGCTGTTCGTTGTTGCCGGGCTCTTCCTGCTGCTGCGGCTCGTCGTTATTGCCGGGCT
>CAMKRZ010000030.1 GCA_946415315.1 uncultured Lachnoclostridium sp.
CTCAACGGTTATCAGTTCCGCTGTATCGTGACGGACGGAAACAGCCAGAAATCGTATTCAGTGGCAGCTACACTGACCGTGAGAACGGTCTCTGCGACGATCGTTAAGTAAACGGGACAGTGTTACTGCGTTTGCCGGGACTTCCGAAAAACCTGGGGAGACCGGTGCGGGAACGAATAAGTGATCGGAATATCAGATGCAAAAGACGGTGCCTGGGGAGGTTGCTCAACCAGACACCGTCTTTTATTCTTATGTTGTTATGTACAGAAGCAGAGATACGGATTATTACAGCCCCAATCGCTTCATCATCTCGTCGATCTTGCTCATGTTGCGGTTTGCGCTTGCCAGGGCGTTCTGTGCGTTCGCCGCGGAGAGCGCTTTCTCGTTATCCTCGCGAATGCGGGCTTCCTTTTCTGCTGCGGACACAGGGAAGCCGAGCAGGCGGCGCTCATAGTATTCAAAAGCGCGAAGCGTGTCGTAGAAACCGAGGTTGAGGCGATATGCGGCGTTGCGCCCGTCGAAGTCGAGGGTTCCCGTGAGAAGCATGCCGATCTCCTGGCTCGGCGTGATCTGGATGATCGTGTCCGCGCGCGAAGCGCACATCAGATCATATTCGTAGGACGGATTGAGCAGCACGAGGATCAGGTGTTTTACATCATCCTCGATCAGCGGACGAAGCGGAAGATTATCATAGATCCCGCCGTCCCGGTACTGAACGCCGTTGATGGTGACCGGGTCATAGACAAACGGCATTGCGGTAGCTGCCAGCAGGAGCTGCATCAATTCCTGCGGAGTCTTTCCGTTGAGCGCGACATATTCACCCTCAATGTTGAGGTCGTCATTGCGTGAGCCGAAGCATGTGCCGATGATCTGCAGGGACTCGGTAGCGTCCGACTTTCTCGCAAGTGTTGTGTAGGTCTTGATCGGCGAATCCGAAACCTTCTGCAGATCCACCAGCTCGTTCAGGATCTTGATCAGACCGTCGCGGGAGCACACACCCTCCGGCGTGATGTCCAGAAACTGGACAGGACGGATGTTATACCAGGCGTCCTCGGCCTTCTGGTAGTCACCGTTCAAAAACATAACCGCATTCAGCGTTCCGATGGAATCGCTGGAGATCGCTTTGATCCAGGAGTCAATCTTGAGAAAGCGCAGTGCCTTCCACACTCCGACCTGGTAGGAGCCTTTGCCGCCCCCGCCGCCGAAAACCAGTCCGAAATCTCTCTGTTCCATGGTATTCTCCTTGTATGTGATATCGATCGAGAGGCTTTATTTAAACCCTCCGCAAAAACGAAACAATATTCGCGTTTTCCTGAACCATCCGCAAATACTATACAATAAATGTGCGAAAAACTCAATCCGTACAGCGGTAAAACTGCCCGGATCACAGCAGACCGGTCGTGTAGGCTGACGGATAACCGCTTCGAAAAACCTGCGGCTCATGCCGGAGTTGCGGCGAGCGGACAAAGCCGTTGCAGGTAAACTTTCATGAATGATCGCCCCCCATGTCGTGTGCGCGTTCAGGCCATGCAACAGAGATGGTGTCGCATGACAATTATATCCGGTTTTCCGTGCAAATGCCACGGGAAGATTGCGGAACGACAGACGGAAAATGCAGCACACAATCACCCGAAAGAGAGCAACTCTTGACTTGACGAAATACGGCAAATAAGGTAAAATTAAGCCGACTATGCGCTTATGGGAGAGAGGCTGCGAAACGGCCGGCAGAACGTGGCGTAAATTCATGATGGTGAGGGAGCCTTATGGAGCTGAACGATGTCTTTAATTCAGAAAACCGCTTCTTTTCGGCGATGAATAAACTCTGGGATCTGATCGTCCTCAATTTTCTGTTTTTTCTGACGGTGATCCTGGGAATCGGACCTGCCGCTTCCGCGTTGTATTACGCGGTCGCCAAAAATATCCGCAAGAGCCGCAGTTATGCGGTGAAATCGTATTTTCACGCGTTCGCGATGAACTTCAAGCAGGGCTTTATCATCGGAATCTTCCAACTGCTCGGTGCTCTTTCACTGTGGTATTGTTACGCATTTGCGTCCAGCATGGACGGGCAGGAGACCATTGCGCAGATCTATTTTACCGTCTGGATCGTATTTACCGCATTGTATCTGTTTATTTCCGCATATGTTTATCCGATCCTCTCGCGCTTCAGCATGCCGGTTAAGAAAATGCTGAAGATGGCGTTTGTGATCTCGCTCCGGCATTTGCCGAGTTCTTTGCTGATCACGCTGATCTTCGCTGCGGAAGTGTTCCTGATATGGCTTTTTAACCCGGCTTCCATACCGCTCGTGCTGATCTTCGGCGCGTCCGGCTATGTGCTTTTAAAGTCGCTCATCATGGAGAAGATCTTGCGAAAATATACTCCGAAGCCTGCTGAAGGTGAGGAGGAGTCGACGGATGCCTGGTATCTGGAGTGAGTGATTCCGGACTGATATTCGGGCATTCAATGCGTCGGAGGCGGCGCGTAAAGAAGAGAGATGTGAATCGATTGCGATTCATTGAGATTGTGAATATGACTTTTGGTTACGGAGGCAATCGCTATGGATGAGACCCTGTACAAACTGATGAACTGGAGAGAGATCGAAGGGATCGTTTTCTCCGAGCATGATGATCCGCACACGGTGCTCGGCGCACACAAGTGCAAATCGGGAATGGTGTACACGGCATTTGACCCGAACGCGGACCGCGCGATCCTGCTGCTCGGGGAGGTCGGCTCCGCGGAATCGATCGAGATGGAGAAGGTCGATGAGGGGGGCTTCTTCGCATGCATTGCCCCGGAAGGACGGTATCGCTTCCGGTTCCTTTACGCGGGCGGCGAGCGCACCTGTGAGGACGCTTACCGGTTTTGGCCGCAGATTACCGAGGAGGATTGCCGTGAGTTCAACGCCGGTATTCACTACTCGGTGTACGAGAAACTCGGCGCGCATCCGATGACGCTCGACGGCGTGGACGGCACGTATTTCGCGGTGTGGGCCCCGAACGCGATGCGCATCAGCGTGGTCGGTGATTTCAACCACTGGGACGGTCGTCTCTATCCGATGAGACGGCTCGGCAACAGCGGTATTTTCGAACTCTTTATCCCGGGCGTCGGCGCGGGCGAACTCTACAAATATGAGTTGAAGGTCAAGGGCGGTCTCACGTATCTCAAGGCTGACCCGTACGCCAATGCGGCGGAACTCCGTCCGGGCACGGCTTCCCGTGTCGCAGACCTGCGCAACTATGAATGGTCCGATGACCGTTACATGGAGGAGCGCAAGAACATCGATTTCAAGTCTTCCCCGATGGCAATCTACGAGGTCCATCTCGGATCCTGGAAGAAGCCGGAGGAGGAGAACGGCAGTTTCTACAATTACCGCGAGCTGGCGGTTATGATTGCGGATTACGTGAAGGAGACCGGCTATACGCACATTGAGCTGATGCCTCTCATGGAGCATCCGCTCGACGCGTCCTGGGGCTACCAGGTGACGGGCTACTACGCAGTCACTTCGCGTTACGGATCACCCGAGGATTTCATGTATTTCGTCGATTACATGCACAAACAGGGCATCGGCGTGATCCTCGACTGGGTGCCTGCTCATTTTCCGAGAGATACGTTCGGCCTTTCGAACTTCGACGGAACGTGCCTGTACGAGCATCAGGATCCCCGCAAGGGCAGCCATCCGCACTGGGGCACGCTGATCTTCAACTACGGCCGTCCGGAGGTCTCGAACTTCCTGATCGCGAACGCGCTGTTCTGGCTCAAGAAGTACCATGTCGACGGCATCCGCATGGACGCGGTAGCTTCGATGCTGTACCTGGATTACGGGAAAAATGACGGCGAGTGGGTTGCCAACATGTACGGCGGCAACGAGAATCTGGAGGCGATCGAGCTTCTTAAGCACCTCAACTCCATCGCGAAGAAGCAGGTGCCCGGCGCGTTGATGATCGCGGAGGAGTCGACCGCATGGCCGAAGATTACCGGCGATCTGGACGATGAGGGTCTCGGCTTTGACTTCAAGTGGAACATGGGCTGGATGAACGATTTTACGACGTATATGCGGCAGGATCCGCTGTTCCGCCGCGGCTGCCACGGATCGCTCACCTTCAGCATGATCTATGCATACAGTGAGAATTTCATCCTTGTGCTCTCGCACGACGAGGTGGTGCACGGCAAGGGGTCCATGCTCGGGAAAATGCCCGGCACCTACGAGGAGAAGTTTGCGAACCTTCGCGTGGCGTACGGCTTCATGATGTGCCATCCCGGCAAGAAGCTTCTCTTCATGGGACAGGATATGGCGCAGCTTGCGGAGTGGAACGAGGAGAAGAGCCTCGAGTGGCATCTTCTGACCGACAAAGTCGAGGGCGATGCGTCCGGAACACTCAACGCGAAGATCCACAATATGGTTAAGGATCTCAACGCACTGTACGTTTCGCATCCGGCGCTCTACCAGCTGGACCAGGATCCGGACGGTTTTGAGTGGATGAGCTGCCTCGATGCCGACCACAGTATCGTGACATTTGTGCGCAAGACGGACAACCCGGCGGAGTCGCTGTTCGTGGTATGCAACTTCACGCCGGTCGTATATGAGAAGCAGTCGCTCGGCGTTCCGTTCGCCGGCAAATACAAGGAGATCTTCAACTCGGATGCTGTCTGCTACGGCGGCAGCGGCAACACCAACCCGAGACTGAAGCAGTCGAAGGAAGAGCGCGTCGACGGTCGAGACAACTCGATCCAGATCACCATTCCGCCGCTCGGTTGCGCGATCTTTACGTGCACACCGATCCGCAAAGAGAAGAACTGACGCATCATTTTTGAAGGGAACAGGGCATGAAAGACTTTCTGTACTATCTGTACAACGGGGATTTTCCGAAGGCCATGGCTGCATTTTCGTCCGTGGCACTGCGAATCGTGCTTGCATTTCTGCTGTGGTGGCTCGGGCGAAAGCTGATCCGCAGGATCGCCATGGTCATCGAGCGCGGACTTACCGTGCGACAGCAGAAGGGCATGGACAGCGGGCTGGCAAAATTCCTGCTGTCGCTGAGCCGCGTCGGCATGTACACCGTGTTGTTTGTCCTGATGTTCGAACTTCTCGGGCTGCCGATCACATCGGTTGCGACGATTCTCGGATCCGCCGGACTGGCAATCGGCCTGGCGCTGCAGGGAAGCCTTTCGAACTTCGCGGGCGGCGTGCTCATTTTACTGACGAGACCTTTCCGTGTCGGCGATTACATCGTGGCCGCGGGGCTGGAGGGCACGGTGAAGGACATCGGCATCTGCTACACAAGGTTGCTGACGCCGGACAACCGCACTGTCATCATGCCGAACGGAAACCTGGCCAACTCGAATCTTGTCAACGTTTCGGCGGAGCCGGAGCGGCGCGTGGATCTTACCGTTCCGATCTCGTACGATGACGATATCCGCGATGTGCGCGCGATGCTTCTGGAGCTTGCGCAGAAGGATGAGAGAATTCTTACAACGAGACCGACCGAAGTGCTCGTCAAGGAGTTCGGCGACAGTTCCGTCAATCTGGCATTCCGGTGCTGGGTGAAGAAGGAAGATTACTGGGGCGTGTTTTTTGCCATGATGGAAGCCATCCGGTACGAGATGAAGGAACGCGGCTTCACAATCCCGTTCCAGCAGTTGGATGTCACGGTCGTCGGGACTCCGTCTTCGCAAAATGAGACCGGCTCGAAAGGGTAATACCGTGCAACGGGAGACCGGATGATGGCTGACAACGGCATGAATACCATGCGGGTTTGATGAATCAATAAGAATTATAGATTTTGATGCAGGAGTATAGTACGATGGAGAAACTGACCGACATTTTCGGTGTTGACTCATTTAACGAGACCGTGATGAAAGAGCGCCTTCCGAAGGAGACCTTTGAGGCGTGGGAGCGCGCGATGGAGCGTTCCGAGCCGCTGACAAGCGACGTCGCGCAGGTGATCGCGGGCTGCATGAAGGACTGGGCGATCGAGCGTGGTGCTACGCATTATACGCATTGGTTCCAGCCCCTGACGGGCGTTACGGCGGAGAAGCATGACTCCTTCATCACGCCGGCTCCGGGCGGCAAGGCGATCATGGAGTTCTCCGGCAAGGAGCTCATCAAGGGCGAGCCGGATGCTTCCTCGTTCCCGAGCGGCGGTCTGCGCGCAACGTTTGAGGCGCGCGGCTACACGGCATGGGATTTCACGTCCCCGGCATTTCTTCGTGAGGACGCGTCGGGCGTGACGCTGTGCATCCCGACGGCATTCTGCTCTTACACGGGCGATGCCCTCGACATGAAGACACCGTTGCTGCGGTCCATGGCGGCGATCAACAAGCAGGCTCTCCGTATTCTGAAACTGTTCGGGCACGACGATGTCAAGCGCGTGGAATGTTCGGTCGGCGCGGAGCAGGAGTATTTTCTGATCGATCATGCAAATTACATGAAGCGCGAGGACCTGATCTTCACGGGGCGTACGCTGTTCGGTGCGAAGCCTCCGAAGGGACAGGAGATGGACGACCACTACTTCGGAAGTTTGAAGGAGCGTGTCGGCGCGTTCATGAAGGAGCTCAATCACGAACTCTGGAAACTCGGTATTTACGCGAAAACGCAGCACAATGAGGCGGCACCCGCTCAGCACGAGCTTGCGCCTTTCTATACAACCGTCAACATTTCGACGGACCACAACCAGCTGATCATGGAGTGCATGAAGAAGGTGGCGAAGCGCCACGGACTCGAGTGTCTCCTGCATGAGAAGCCTTTCGCGGGAGTGAACGGTTCCGGCAAGCACAACAACTGGTCGCTTGTGACTGACACGGGCAAGAACCTCTTAAATCCCGGCAAGACGCCGAATGAGAACGTGCAGTTTCTGCTGTTCCTCACGGCCGTTCTGGAGGCGGTAGACAATCATGCGGATCTGCTTCGGCTCTCCTCGGCCAACCCCGGGAACGATCATCGTCTCGGTGCCAACGAGGCGCCGCCGGCGATCATCTCGGTGTTCCTTGGTGAGCAGCTTGACGACGTGGTCACGCAGCTCGTGGAGACCGGCGAGGCCAAGCGCCTGAAGAAGGAAGGACGCCTCTACACGGGTGTGTCCACGCTTCCGTCCATCGGGCGTGACGCGACGGACCGCAACCGCACGTCGCCGTTCGCATTTACCGGAAACAAATTCGAGTTCCGTTCCGTCGGTTCGTCCATGTCCATTGCGGATGCGAACACGACGATCAACACGATCGTGGCCGAGACGCTCGAGCGATTTGCCGATATTCTGGAGAAGGCGGAAGACTTCGAGCAGACCGTCCATGACCTGATCAAGACCTCGCTTGCCGACCATGAGCGCATCATTTTCAACGGAAACGGATATGCGAAGGAGTGGATCGAGGAGGCTGAGAGAAGAGGCCTTCCGAACCTGCGCTCGATGGTGGACGCGATCCCTTCGCTTGTGACCGACAAGGCGATCGCAACGTTCGGGCATCAGGGTGTATTTACCGAGACCGAGCTTCGCAGCCGTGCGGAGATTGACTACGAGATCTACGCGAAGGCCATCAACATTGAGGCGCGCACGATGATCTCCATGGCGGGCTGCAAGTACATTCCGTCCGTGATCCGGTTCACGACGCGGCTTGCGGATTCCGTGAAGACCATCACGGCGGCGGTACCCGAGGCGGATACGAGCGTTCAGATCGAACTTCTGCTGGAGACTTCCAGACTTCTGCGCCGTGCGCAGGACGCGCTCACCGAGCTGCGCCAGCTTGACGAGGAGGCGGTGTCCAAGTCGGAGGGCCGCGAGATGGCGGAATTCTTCCACGACAAGGTAGTTCCCGCGATGGCAGCTCTGCGCGAGCCCATCGACAAGCTGGAGCTGGTGATCGACCGCGATCTGTGGCCTGTGCCGACGTACGCGGAGATGCTCTTCGAGGTATGATCACAGAGAGAGAAACCAAAACAGTAACGGCGTGAACGAACCGTTTGACATTGTTGCAGCCGATCCGAAAGCAAGCCTTTGCGGACGGCTGTGATCGCGATACAAGGTCGTTCATGCAACAGGCATTGATAGATTTACAGTTAGGGAGACAGACCAATGATACAGGCAAGTAACATCACGCTGCGCATCGGTAAAAAGGCGCTGTTTGAGGATGTGAATATCAAATTTACCGAGGGAAACTGCTACGGCATCATCGGCGCGAACGGCGCCGGTAAGTCGACGTTTCTCAAGATCCTGAACGGGCAGTTGGAGCCGACGAAGGGCGATGTCATCATCACCCAGGGACAGCGGCTCTCGTTCCTGCAGCAGGACCATTTCAAGTATGACGCGTACAACGTGCTTGACACCGTTATCATGGGCAACAAGCGCCTGTACGACATCATGCAGGAGAAGGATGCCATTTACGCCAAGGAGGATTTCTCGGAGGAGGACGGCATCAAGGCGAGCGAGTTGGAAAATGAGTTCGCCGAGATGAACGGCTGGGAGGCTGAGTCCGACGCGGCGACGCTTTTGAACGGCCTTGGGATCGAGACCGATATGCATTACATGCAGATGAGTGAGCTGAACGGCAGCGACAAGGTCAAGGTCCTGCTTGCGCAGGCGCTGTTCGGCAACCCCGACATTCTTCTTCTGGACGAGCCGACCAACCACCTCGACCTTGCGGCGATCCAGTGGCTGGAGGAGTTCCTGATCAATTTTAACAACACGGTCATCGTGGTTTCCCACGACCGTTATTTCCTGAACAAAGTCTGCACGCACATCGCGGACATCGACTACTCGAAGATCCAGCTCTATGCGGGCAACTACGACTTCTGGTACGAGTCGAGCCAGTTGATGATCAAGCAGATGAAGGAAGCAAACCGCAAGAAGGAGGAGAAGATCAAGGAGTTGCAGGAGTTCATCCAGCGCTTCTCCGCGAACGCTTCGAAATCCAAGCAGGCGACGTCGAGAAAGAGAGCTCTCGAGAAGATCGAGCTCGATGACATCCGGCCGTCGTCCCGCAAGTACCCTTACATCGATTTTCGCCCGAACCGCGATATCGGCAACGAGGTGCTCACGGTTTCGCACCTCTCCAAGTCCATCGACGGCGTGAAGGTGCTTGACGATATCTCGTTCGTTCTGGGACGCGAGGACAAGGTTGCGTTCGTCGGCGCGAACACGATGGCGAGCACGGTTCTGTTCAAGATCCTCGCCGGGGAGATGGAGCCGGACGAGGGTGAGTTCAAGTGGGGCATTACCACGACGCAGGCTTATTTTCCGAAGGACAACACCGAACTGTTCAAGGGCAGCGAGACGATTGTCGATTTCCTGATGCCGTTCTCGCCCGAGAAGGATGTGACGTACGTCCGCGGGTTCTTAGGGCGTATGCTCTTCGCGGGAGACGACGGCGTGAAGCCCGTGAACGTTCTGTCCGGAGGCGAGCGCGTGCGAGTGCTTCTCTCGAAAATGATGATCATGGGCGCGAACGTGCTGATCCTTGACGAGCCTACGAACCATTTGGATATGGAGTCGATCACGGCTCTCAATAACGGTCTGATGAAGTTCACCGGAGTGGCGTTGTTCACTTCGCAGGACCATCAGTTTATCCAGACCGTCGGCAACCGTATCATGGAGATCATGCCGGACGGCACGCTGATCGACAAGGTGACCACGTACGATGAATACCTCGAGAGCGATGAGATGGCGGTGAAGCGTCAGAAGCTTGTCGTGAATGCCGAGGAGGATGACTGAAGCCCGGCATGAAGGGCTTACCGCCGCTACGTGCTCGCGATCGGACGGATGATCGCGGAGACGGGTGGAAGCGGCGGAGAACCCCGGACCGCAAACGCTGCATGCAGCGAGGGAGAATCCGGGATGAAAACGGAGTAATTTTATGAGACTTGCAACGGAATGCACAGTCGAATACAAACGCGGCACGCCGGAGCCTCTGGGGGCTACGGTGTCGGGTCAGTATGTCAATTTTGCGGTTTCCGTTCCGGGCGCTGAGGAAGTGACGCTGCGGCTGTACCGCGGCGCGTCCGCGGAGCCGGCGTATGCGATCACGATGGAGACGGATGACCGGACGGCATCCGTTTTCTGCGTCTGTGTCAAACTTGCCGGGGAGACGCCGGAGGGGGGCTGGCAGTATGACTACGAGGCGAAGGGCATGCGCTTTACGGATCCGTATGCGCGTCTGATCGCCGGTCGTGAACGCTTCGGAAAGCGCCTGAACGCGAAGGAAGAGCGTCTGGTGCGCGGTGTTGTGCGTCCGGCCGGAAACGGCGCAGCGCTCGGCAAACCGGGCATCGCGATGAACGATCTGATCCTTTACAAACTGCACGTGCGCGGTTTCACGAAGGAGATGAAGAGCGCGAATGCAGGAACCTACGCGGCGCTTGCGGGCAGGACGGAATACCTGCGCACGCTCGGTGTAAATGCGGTCTTGCTGATGCCGGTCACGGAGTTTAACGAGTGCTACCGGGAGGGCGACCAGGACGGAAGTGTGCCTACATTTACCGCAACACCGTACTATCGCGGCAGCGGTATGCAGTCGAGGATCCCGGAGGAGATCGCGGAGGCGACGGAGCGCGAGCGCAAGGTCAACTACTGGGGCTACGCAAAACAGTACTATCTCTTCGCGCCGAAGGCGTCCTACGCGGCAGATCCGGGGAAGGCGGATGCCGAGTTCCGCGCGATGGTTAAGAAACTTCACGCGGCCGGGATCGAGGTCCTTCTGGAAATGATGATCCCCGCGAATACAAACCGGAGCCTTGCGCATGATGCGCTTCGCTTCTGGGTTCGCGAGTACGGGATCGACGGTTTCCGGATCAACGGGGATTCCGTGGATGTGCGCATGCTCGCGACGGATCCGTACCTTGCCGACACGAAGCTTCTGTGCGGCGGCTGGGACACGGGCATTTATGCGGCCTCGGCAGAGCCGAAGACACCGATGCTCGCGGAGTATAACGACGGATTCCTTGCGGATGCGAGACGGTTTTTGAAGGGCGACGAAGGCATGGCGCGCGCATTTGCCGGGCGAGTGACCCGCAGCGGCGCCAATGTCGGCGTGATCAACTATATTACCGACCACAACGGATTTACTCTTGCCGATCTCTATATGTACGACGTGAAGCACAACGAGGCCAACGGCGAGCACGGAAGGGACGGAAGTGATTACAATCACAGCTGGAACTGCGGCGCGGAAGGTCCGGACAAGAGGCGGAAGATCAAAGAGCTTCGCACCCGCATGCGCAAGAACGCGGTTCTGGCGATGATGGTGTCGCAGGGGGCACCGATGCTGCTCGCGGGCGATGAGTTCGGCAATTCGCAGGGCGGCAACAACAATGCCTACAATCAGGATAATTCGACCGGCTGGGTCAACTGGGCGGGTCAGAAGCGGCAGGCGGAATTCACGGCGTTCGTGCGCGATGCGATCGCACTGCGGAAAGCGCATCCCGCGCTGCACAACCCGATCCCGCTGCGCGGCATGGACTATCTGTCGAGCGGCGCGCCGGATGTGTCCGTTCACGGGCGCGAAGCCTGGAGACCGGATGACAGCCCGTATAACCGTTGCCTCGGAATTCTGCTGAGCGGTGACTTTGCCAGGGTTGAGCGGAGAACAACAGATGAGGCAAAACCTGTAACAATAAAAGGTTCTACTGATGTAGAACAGAACGCCGCTGTGACGTCCGCCGTGTCAACAGGGGTGGAAAATGTGCGCGAAGAGCGCGACGGGAGAGACGATTCGTTCTACCTGGTGTTCAACATGTACTGGGAGGAGCAGACATTTGCCATCCCCGTGTTGCCCGGAAGGGGCGGTTTTAAGATCGCGCTGGCATCCGATCCTTCGCTGAAGAACGGAGAGGTTGTCGGGGATCTTCTCAAAGTACCCGCGAGAACGATCGTGGTACTGCAAAGCGTGCCGGGCACAAGTAAAGCGACTATGCAGAGGGGGAAGCGGATTCGGTGAGCGCACTTGTTTTGAAGATTATTCTTGTTGTCACCATGACGTTCGATCATGTGGCAGTTGTATTTCTGGAGAGGGGAAGTTCCCTGTACGAGTGGTTCCGGATCATCGGGCGGCCGGCGCTTCCGATCGCTTGTTTTCTTCTGGCGGAGGGATTTGCCAGAACATCCAACAGGAAGAAATATGTTCGCCGCATCCTGCTGACAGCGCTTGTGGCCGAACTGTTCTGGTTTTTCCTGTGGAGTCAGCAGCGCATTGAGGCGATGAACACCATAAGCGATGCATATGAAGCAGCCGGCGGGGACGCGGTGTACGGCGCGGATAACGGCATCAACGAGTGGTACAACAAACTTCCGGCTGCGGATCAGTCAGCATATACCAACTGGATCGTTCCCGTGCTGAATGTACTGTTTACGTTCGCGATCTGCATGCTGATGCTGGCCGTGGTAAACAAAATCCGGGATCGGTTCGGAGAACTGGATCCGAAGCATTTTCTTCGCAATCTGGCATTCCTCGGAAGCATGGCAGCTACGGTCATCATAACGATCATCGTATGCATCCTGTTCCCCCTGGAACTCGACTATGCGGTGGAGGCTCCGATGATCGTCCTTGTCTGTTATATGTTCCGCGAGGAGCGCAGGACGATGGGCGTCATGCTTCTTGTCATTTCTCTCTTCATGGCGACACAGTCGATGTACTATGCGCTGTCGATGCTGTTTGGTGTCGTGCTGATTTACAGCTATAACGGGCAGCTCGGCTATGACAAGGAAAAGCATCCGCTCCTGCGAACGCTTTTCTACGCATACTATCCGGTGCATCTGGGCATTCTGGTGGAAGTGGCGTACTTCCATGTGATCTACGGCAATCTCTTCGGAAAATGATAAACGGGATTCCGGCGGAGGAAACTGCAAATGGCACAATTGTATCTGGCGCCGATGGAGGAAGTCACAGGCTACCTCTTCCGGCAGATTCTGGAGAAACATTTCGGCGGGGTGGATACCTATTTCACCCCGTTTCTTTCGCCTGTGAGCGGAAGATCGTTCAAGACGCGGCAAGGACGGGAGTTTGATCCCGCGCATAACGCCGGTTTGCACGTGGTGCCGCAGATCCTGACCGATGACGTCGACGCCTGCACGGAGATGATCGGGATCCTGACAGACCTCGGTTACCCGGAGATCAATCTGAATTTCGGGTGCCCGTCCGGGACAGTCGTGAAGAAGGGGCGCGGAAGCGGCTTCCTGCGCGATCCGGAAGGAATGGACCGTTTCTTCGAGAGACTGTTTTCGTTGAATCCCCCCGTGCCGGTCTCCGTGAAGACACGGCTCGGGTTCGCGGACTCCGCGGAATGGCCGCGCATCCTCGAGGTGTATAACCGGTATCCGATCTCCGAGCTGATCATCCACGCGCGGGTGCGTGAGGACTGGTATGGCGGGACTCCGGACAGAGAGGCTTTTGCCTATGCATATGAGAACAGCAAAGCGCCCGTCTGCTACAACGGCGATATCACAAGCGCTGCGGAGTACGGGGAACTTCTGGCGCAGTTTCCGGCAATGCATGCGGTTATGATCGGGCGTGGCGCCGTCACGAACCCCGGAATTTTTCGCGAGATCCGAAGCGGGGCCGTGATGACCGCGGAGGAGCTTAGGGCATTTCACGACGATCTGTATCGGGCGTACGTCAATCTTTGGGGCGTGAAGGACACGCTCTTCAAGATGAAGGAAATCTGGGGATATCTCGGTGACCGTTTCCCCGACGCGGAGCGCGCGAAGAAGCACATTCGCAAATGTCGCACCGAGGCGGAATACCTTGCGGCTGCAGGGGAACTGTTGGGCTAACCCTTGATTGAACGAAACGCACACTTTTGTTAGCACTCTTGCAAAATGAGTGCTAATTTTTGTTGACAAACGGATATCGCGGGAGTATACTTGGGAAGGTTGAAAGAAAAACAATACATGCCGTCGAGAGTGACGGCGGAAAGAACACTTCCCCTGTCGGAAGGGGATGAAACGGAGGCATACCATGGCTAAAGAACAGGGCAATCTGTCCATCAATTCGGAAAATATATTTCCCATCATCAAGAAGTGGCTCTACTCGGACCACGACATTTTCCTTCGCGAGCTTGTTTCAAACGGCTGTGACGCGATCACGAAGCTGAAGAAGCTTGCGCTGATCGGCGAGGCGGAGATTGCGGACGACAACGAGTGGAAGATCATTGTCCGCAGCAACCCCGAGGAGAAGACGCTCACGGTCATCGACAACGGTATCGGAATGACGGCCGATGAGGTGAAGGAGTACATCAACCAGATCGCATTTTCCGGCGCGACCGACTTCCTTGCGAAGTACAAGGACAAGGCGAGCGAGGACCAGATCATCGGTCACTTCGGACTCGGTTTCTACAGCGCCTTTATGGTGGCGCACAAGGTGTCGATCGATACGCTCTCGTACAAAGACGGAGCGGCGGCCGTGCATTGGGAGTCCGAGGAGGGCTTGAACTACGAGATGCGCGATTCCGACCGCGCGGAGCGCGGCACGGAGATCACGCTGTACTTAAACGAGGACAGTTACGAGTTCTCGAACGAATACCGCGTGAAGGAAGTGCTCGGCAAGTACTGTTCGTTCATGCCCATACCGATCTTCTTCGAGGACGCGACGAAGCCCGCGCCGGTTGAGGAGCCGGAGGTGATCGACGCGGAGGTCGACGAGGACGGCAAGGCGACGGACGCCGACAGCGACAAGTCGGAAGACAAGAAGGAGAAGAAGGGTCCGAAGCCGATCAACGACACGTTCCCGCTCTTCCTGCACACGCCTTCCGAGTGCAAGGATGAGGAGTACAAGGACTTCTACCGCACGACGTTCCACGATTACAAGGAACCGCTGTTCTGGATCCACCTGAACATGGACTATCCGTTCAACCTCAAGGGTATTCTGTATTTTCCGAAGATCAATACGGAGTACGACAGCCTTGACGGCACGATCAAACTCTACAACAATCAGGTCTTCATCGCGGACAACATCAAGGAGGTCATTCCGGAGTTTCTGATGCTCCTCAAGGGTGTCATCGACTGCCCGGACATTCCGCTCAACGTGTCGCGAAGCGCGTTGCAGAACGACGGTTTCGTGAAGAAGATCAGCGATTACATCGCGAAGAAAGTCGCGGACAAGCTTTCCGGCATGTACAAGACCGACCGCGAGAGCTACGAAAAATGCTGGGATGATATTTGCCCGTTCATCAAGTACGGCTGCCTGAAGGACGCGAAGTTCCGCGAGAAGATGAAGGATTACCTGATCTACAAGGACCTCGAGGGCAA
This sequence comes from uncultured Lachnoclostridium sp., assembly GCA_946415315.1. Lineage (GTDB taxonomy): Bacteria > Bacillota > Clostridia > Lachnospirales > Lachnospiraceae > ISDg. Next base: position 15,220 of record CAMKRZ010000030.1, read on the forward strand.
GTACATCACGCTTCCGGAGTATGTGGAGGCTGCGAAGGCAGCAAAGAGCAGTGCCTCGGAAAATGAGGCGGACCGGGCCGGCGAGGCGGAGAATGCTGCGGCAGCGAATGCGGAATCCGGCGAGGCGGGGAACACAGGAACCGGGGAGAACAAGGCGGAGGACACCGCTTCCGACGGGGAGAAGGAGCCCGAGAAGACGGTAGTCTACTACGTCACCGACGAGAAGCAGCAGAGCCAGTATATCAACATGTTCCGGGAGAACGGTGTCGATGCCGTCATCATGACGCACCGGATCGACCAACCGTTTATCCAGCAGCTGGAGCAGGAGAACGATACCGTGACGTTCCGCCGCATCGACGCGGACGTGACCGACACGCTGAAGGACGAGGCTGACGAGGAGGAGCTGAAGGCGCTGACCGAGAAGCTCACCATCATTTTCCGAAAGGCGCTCGACAAGGGCGAGCTCGACATCAAGGTGGAGAAACTGAAGAACGCCGCGATCCCGGCGATGATCACGCTCTCCGAGGACAGCCGAAGGATGCAGGATATGATGGCGATGTACGGCATGGCGCAGGCAGGACTGCCGGATGATTCGACGCTCGTTCTGAATGCCGGCAACAAGCTGGTGAAGTACCTCAGCGAGAATGAGGAGACGGACGACACGAAGCTTCTGTGCGCGCAGATCTACGACCTTGCGCGAATCGCGCAGCGACCGCTGGAGCCCGCCGACATGACGGCGTTCATGGAGCGCAGCACGAAGCTGATGGGATTGTTTGCAGGACTTAAGGAAGAGTGATCCGGAAAGCGGATGAACTGCTTGCATGATGTAAGAATACGTGATATTGTATACTCGGACGCCGGAAGGATTCCTTTCGGCGTCCGTTGTATAAAACGGGGGGAAGTAACGATGTTGAGAAAAGCGTTTGCGTTGACGATGGCGGTGATCCTTGTGTTCTGTCTGTCTGCGTGCAGTCGCGGAGAAAAAAAGGACAGCAGACATGCGTTCGGGATCCGGCAGTACCGGTATTCCATCGATGACGACGGGACATTCACCAGGGAAGATCCGTACATGGAGTATGAGGACCTCGGCACAGAGCGTTCCAAGAGTACGTTCCTGGACAGGGACAAACCCAATACGCTGGACAAATGGTACTATGACAGTACCGGTGAGAAACTTCTGCGGGAGGTTCATTGGGAGAGAAATAATCCTACAGAGGCGATTGAGTATGATGAAAAAGGACGGATTGTAAGGGTTTCCAAGAAGGTAGAGGAGGATAACGTTCCGCTTGATTTTTCCTATGTTGAGTTTTCATTCCCGGATGAGTACTTCTTTCATACGCCGAGATACAAAGACGGATGGCAAGAAGCGAACATTCTCAGGGATTTGAATTTTTCGATCGTCAGAGAGATCATCACGGAATACGCGTATGACAGTGACACAGGGCGGCTCATCAGCATGAAAACCAGTACTGACAATGAGAAAGTCTGTGGCGAAATGACATTCGGAGAGGGAGACATTATTCTCTCAGCGAAACTGCGGACACTCACTTCGAGATATGACGAGTCGTTTGAGAACGGCAAATCCGCCTGGTACTATTATGAGAACGATGAAGTGATCAATTCCGGAGTGCGAACATACGACTTTAAGGGAAGATTACTGACAATTGAAGTTACCAACTATGTGTGGCATAGTTTCGATACGATCGAATACCGGTATTCCGAGGACGGTTTTCTGAAGATGGACAACCCGATCGGTGATGAAGGATACAGCATGACGGTTTGTTATGATAAGCAGGGACGGGTTCTTTGGGAAAAAGAGTACAGCAACACCATAGATAACGGAAGATACCTGCTATATGAATTGAAATGTGAATATTATAACAATGGTGAGAGGGCCTCGGAACATTCGGTTACGTACAGTCCGTCCGGAGAAGTTATCAGTACACTTGAGGCGGAATTTGATGAGGCCGGGATGCTGACAAAAAAAACTCGGGAGGAAAACGGAGAGACATTTATGACCTATTTCACAGAGATCATTGCGGTGCCGGGTGTCACGGATGATGTTCTGCATACTGTTGATATAGAGTCTTATGGTCAGGAAGGAGAGGAGACCAAGGAGTATTACAGTGTAAAGGTACAGGATCTCGAACATCCCGGAGAGAAATACTGGAATGTCTATTCTGCCACTCTTACGAAAAACGGCAGTGCCAGGGTGTTGACGCAGGGGATCTTTGACAGTGAAGGTCATCTGCAACGGATTGAGACTGCTGTGGACAGGAATGAGGATGTCACCACGTGGCGGGATCTGGGTTGCGTCAGGTTTGAGGAATATGATGCTCAGGGACGGATCGTCAAATCGGGAAAACAATATGCTTCCGGAGCGGAGAACGGCATGATATACGAGTACTGGGAGGAAGACTGAGCAGAAGTATCGAGGGGGGAGAAATCATATGGGACGCAGGAAGATTACAGCGGCTGTTCTGATTATAATACTGCTCATCAGCCTGACAGCGTGTGGCGGGGGGAGCGAAGAGCCGCTCACAATTCGGTTTCGGAAATCCGGGGTGCGGGCATACCGGTACTCCGTCCTTCCTGACGGCACGTTCAAGAAAAAGAGAATGACGCTGGAATACGAGGACCTCGGAACGGAACGAACCCAGAAGTCTTTGGCTTCTGATGATTCGGTAACAACATTGAAAAAATGGTACTATGACGACACAGGCGAGCATCTCCTGAAGGAGGTTTCGTTGGAGCAGTATCAATTAACGGAATCTGTCGAGTATGATCTGCAGGGAAGAAAAATCGCTCATCGCCTTAAAAATGACATGAAAATTAAAGCAGCACTTATAAAGTTTGATTTTCCGGACGAATATGGAGACTTTTTGCCGGAAGCGGTTTACAAACCTGATTATTTGTACCGAGACGATCCGGCGACTGAAATGGTCACGGAATATACGTATGAGGGGAATACGGACAGAATAAAGACGATCAGGACGGTCACGGATCTCGGGTGTGTGATCGGTTCACTTGAGTGCGGTGAAGGCGATATTGTTTTGTCCTGCCACATGATCGGTTATGATTACTACATCAGTGAGCCCAGAGAGTATCAGGAGACGTACGACGCTTTGACGGGGCAATCGCAATGGACTCTATACCGGGACGCAGAGTTGCTCTCCCATGGGGTGAGAACCTATGATGACAGGGGGAGGTGTGTCTCGACAGAGACTTTCGATACGGAGAAGAATCGGACGTGGAGAGAGACGTATCAGTATGGGGATGACGGCAGTTATGAGCAGCGGGAAGAGCATATGACTGCACGCGGCGAATACTTACCCACTGAGATAAAACAGTTCGACAGTAAGGGAAAGTGCATCAGCAAAAAGACGTATGACTATACCTCCGATCCGGATATGGATACAGATGAGTGGATTTTGTACAGAAGCAAAAGCTATGAGTATGAATACTATGACAACGGTGAGGTGTCGAGGGTATCAACGAAAATATATGACGGTCAGGGCGAGCTGACCGGTGAGAATAAAAGGACATACGATGCAAGAGGACGCTTGACAAGCGATGTCACCGTTTCGGACGGCATCATGACCCAATCTGACACGATGGAAATCATTTCCGTTCCCGGCGTTGCAGGTGATGTGATGCACCAAACGTGTGTCAAGTACAACAGCCGCGAAGAAACTTACGAGAGAGAGGAATTGTACCGATTATTACTCCCGGACCCGAATCAGCCATGGGAACAATTGTGGATGACGTACTCCTTGTACGACTCAACCGGGATATATTCGGATAGTTATCATGCGGAGTTTGACGAACAGGGACGCATGCAACGGATCGAAAGAAAATCCTATCAATCCACGAAATTTTTTGAGTACGACGAGCAGGGAAGACTGACGAGGGCAGGAACAATACACAATCAACTAGGTAGTGAAACCGGCACATTGTATGAGTACTGGGAGGAAGAGTAGGAGTCAAAGGAATTTTAACATAGTGTGCCCGAAGACAGCAATAAATGTACGTAAATAATATTGACAAATAGTAAATTACAGTGTTATACTATGCTTAATACTTACGGGGGGTGTAGTATGAAAACGATTAAGATGGTACTATTTGTTTTTTGGGCCGGGATGTTGCTCGCTGCTTGCGGTAAAGAACCGAAGGCGGAGCAGGAAAAACAGCTGCCTCAGAGCGGATACAAGGCGTATCGATATACGGTCGATTCCGACGGTAATATTGTAAAAGATTATATGGTCATGGAATACGAGGATATCGGCACTGAGCGCACGCATACTTGCTTTCGTTCAGCCGAAGAAACGGACTTCCTGAACAAATGGTATTATGACAGTACCGGGGAAAGACTTGTAAAAGAAGTTTCATGGGAAAGAGAGTGTCCTACGATAGCAAAGGAATATGATTCTCTGGGGCGTGTCGTTCGATGCTCGCTGAAACGGGAGGAGAATAACGATAGAGACTGGCAGTTTTATGGTTTGCATGATCACTGGATTGACTTCTGCATGCCGGAGGAGTACTTTGAGATTAATCCGAAATTGATCTCAGGAGACAGGAAAGAAGCTGTTCTCTGGGATTTTGATTTTTCTTCCGTGAACGAACTGACTACGGAGTATACATATGACGGGGACACCGATAAAATCAAAACGATAAAGTCAGTTACCAATACAGGAGCGGTTGTCGGTTCACTGGAACTCGGAGATGGTGATATCGTCATTTCCCGTCGGTTGATCGGTTCGGAGACTGCTTGTGAAGAGCAGTATGATCCGAATTCACGGGAGGCGAGATGGACTTACCGTGACGAAGACGGACTGTCTGAGGAAGGGGTCATAAGCTATGACGAGCAGGGAAGGTGCACGTTTTTTGAAGTGCGGGATCGGTTGAACAATGTTACAAGTTCGATGACGTTCACGTATTTCGAAGACCATTATGAGCGGTATTCTGAGACGAAACGGAATTCGAATCTGGAATACACTGAGAGGGTAGCTTATGATTACAGCAACGCGATCCTTTCCAGGGAATACTACAGCATAGATGACGAGACAACAAAACTGTATAAGAGTATTTACGACGAATATGAATACTATGAAAACGGGATACTCGCAAAATACACAGGCATCTGGTACAACGTTGACGGTTCGGAAGCCATGAGAGAAGTAAACGAGTATGACAGATCGGAAGCAATTGTTAAGGAAGCACGAACCTACGGCTATGGGAAAAAAATCGAAATTATCAAAACTTACGAGTATCTGACAGAGCCCGGAATCGGAAAGATCCGGCGGGAAGTAATCAGTAACACAAGGGGAGAATCAAAGGAAAGCGAAACAGAAACGCTTTCCGTAAGCATACCGGACGTTGCTCAACCGGGGAGTGAAGTATGGCAGAGTTATTCGGTAATATACCTTGAGGCGGGAGAAGAGCCAAAGCAAACAGAACATGTAGAGTATTACAGCGACGGACATATTAAACGAATAGAACAGCTGGTATCTTGGGAGCCTAAAGATTTTTCCGAAGCGACCCCGGATGATATCATAAATTTTTACGAATTTGATGAACGCGGGCGACTGGTGAAAAGCGGAGATATTGATCACGGGGTTGAGAGCGGTACGCTGTATGAATACTGGGAGAAAACCGAAGACGGAGAGAGCGGAAAATAATCACAGACACAGAGATGCCGCTACAATACAGACCGTAAAGATTACAGACCGGATTTTAAGCAATTTTGGGGGTGTAGTATGAAAACAATTAAGCTGGTACTATTGGTTGTTCTGGTCGGCGCTTTGCTCGCCGGCTGTGGTAAGGGCACGTCGGAAAATGATCCGACGCCGACGCCTGCTGCGACAGCGACTCCGACGCAGCAGGCGCAGAAGGATGAGACGCCCACTCCGACACCTACGGAAGAGCCGCAGAGGCTGGAAGGCACGGTGTTCGAGAGGATGTACTCCGCGCTGCACAACACATTTGCCGAGAAAAACTGCACTGTCGATTCGGCGATCACCGGAATGAGCAGTTCGGATGAGACTTCACAGACCAAGCAGATCCGGTTTGTCGAAGAGGAGAACGGGGAGATGTTGTTCGTCGCCGATACGTTCGACGACGGTTCCAAGCAGAATAAGTACGTGTTCCTCTCGGACAAAGGCGGCGTGGACATGGCCACCTGGTGGGGCGAAGGCAAGATGAATTACGACTACATGAAGGTCAGCGAGGAGGATGCTTCCTTCATGTATTCGATCATCCACGGACTTCGCGAGCCGGGGGATGCGGCGTTTCAAAATCTTGTCCGCCTTTTTGCCAGTGTTTTCCCGGACTGGCCGACCAACCTGATCTCCGATCAATCATCACTGCTCGGCCTTTTGGCACCGTTCAGCAGCGAGGAATACCTGCAGAAGACATTCTCGTACCACCGGCTTGAGGACGGCACGGATGTGTTTATCATCAAGAGCCAGACGATCGTGAATTTCCTGCAGTATACGGACAAAGATTTCCGCAGTTTCCGCTATTATGTCGGGGAGCAGACGTTCAATATGCTGCCGATGCTCGGAGATATCGAGTTCGCTGTCAGCTACAACGGTGTTTATCTGGACAAGATAACGCTCCGGTGCATTGTTGCGGACAAAGCGGCGGAGTGGAAGATCACATTTTCCAACATTGGAACGACAACGTACAACCTTCCGACGTCGGCTCAGGAGAAGTTCGAGGCGATCAAGAACGGAAGCATGGCCGGCGACGGAGTGACCGACGAGGTCAGCTGGCTGAGGGAATACCAGCAGGATGCCCTGGCCGGCCGGGTGGATCAGGACGTCGCAATGCTCAGAGAGATCGCGAATGCGTACCGCGAGATCGTGAAGGATCCGGAGATCGTCGAGGCTGTGAAAAAGGCGATCGGGGCGCAGGATGCGTGGAGGATCGTCTACGAGGAAGATTCGCGGTATGACGTCTGTGATATCCCGGAGATCGATCAGAAGCTGAAGGAGCGCTTCGGCGATGCGAAGATCAAGTCGGCATCGGTATGGCTGCGCCCGGCGTATGTGGTCATCTACCTTGTGCCCGAGAACGGCGGTATTTCGGTATACTTTGACTGAGAAAAATGAGGCCGTCGAGAGGCCATGAGAAGCACTGCGGGACAGCCGGTTCATCGATGTTTCGCAGTGCTCTTTTTTGTCCTGTCGTTCGATTGGCAGACGTTTTTCCGATTTCTTTGTTTTGGGGGTTGACAATCCCGACAATTTGTTGCATAATGTCAAAGCACGCGAAAAATCGAGGCGTGGCTCAGTTTGGTAGAGCGCTGCGTTCGGGACGCAGAGGTCGTGGGTTCGAATCCCGTCGCCTCGATTTCTTCTGAGGAAATTTCGGTGTTACCGCTATTTCTTCGGAACCTGTGACAAACCGCCGGTTTGCCGCGAAGAGATATTGCAATTGCTGGAATAGCTCAGCCGGTAGAGCACTTCACTCGTAATGAAGGGGTCGTCAGTTCGAATCTGATTTCCAGCTTTTTCGTTTTGTACTTCGGACGGAATTACGCGCTCGGAGCAACAAGGCGCCAGTTCGAGGCGTGGCTCAGTTTGGTAGAGCACCGTGTTAGGGACGCGGGGGTCGCGTGTTCAAGTCACGTCGCCTCGATTCAACACCCTATCTCCATCCGGAGATAGGGTGTTTGTGTTTACAGAAAGAAAAAACCATGAAAACTCCACTGATCATTACGACTGTCATTGCGATCCTTTCCCTTACCTGCGCGCTCGTGTTTGTGTTTCTGATGCGTGTCGCACAGCGGCGCAAAAAATCGCTGGAGCGTCAGCTGTCGGAAGCGAAATCGCGACTCTCCAAGGCGGAAGCCTTTGTGCAGGACAGCACCAGGACGAGGCAGACGCTCTCGGACAATTACGATTCGCTGAAGAAGAAGTACGACCGCGTGTTTCGCCTGGCGTATTCCGATGCGGGCACCGATCTGCCGAACCGGCAGAAGCTCGCGGAGTCCTTTGAGGATGCAAAGCAGCAGCGCATGGACGGCGAGGAGATCGGTCTTGCGATGTTCGCATTCCGCGGGGAATCGGAAGCCGGACCGAGCCTTTTGGGGCGCAACAACACGGAGATGAAGCAGGAGATCCTTCAGCGCCTGCGCAACGCCAAGAACGATGACGATGAGATCGCGATCCTGAGCGATGACGCATTTGCAATGCTCACACGAAAGATCATTCATCGCGCGGACTATGAGAGCAAGATTGATAAGCTGTTTAAAATGCTGGCTCTTCCGATGATGAACAACGGCGTGGAGACGGAGCCGTTTGTTTACGGTGCGGTGACGATAGCGCCGGATGACGGCGACACGATGCAGCTTCTGGACATGAACCTGGGGCTGGCGATAGCGGAGGCTGTGAAGCGGTCGGCGGAGCATGGTGAGAGCTGGTACTGTTTCTACTCCGCGGATATGGCGCAGGAGACGATCGACCGGATGAATTTTCAGGCGGCTGTCACGGATGCTGTTCGCGCAGGATCGGTGGAATATCCGTTGATCCCTCGTAAAATGCTTGCAGCAGGCGCGGCAGAGCAGCTTGCGATCTCGCCGATGCTGAAGACGCCGGACGGTGTTACCGGCGGTGCGCAGCTGTTTGCTTACTTAGACAACAGCGGACTGGCGATGGTCGTGTATGAGGCGATGCTGCAGCGCGCATGTGAGTGTCTGCACCGCTTTGCGGAAATGGGAATCAACGATGTGCGCATTGCGATCCCGGTGTCGGAGAGAGTCTTCGGGAACCGGGAATTTATCAAGACTGCGTACGATGCGCTCCAGACGCTTGACGCAGACCTGCGGCGGGTGGTATTTGAATTGCCGGAGCAGGCCGTGATCCGCAATCTGCGCAGAGCTGCGGGGAAAATGCAGAAACTCTCGGCATTCGGGGTGCGTTTTACACTGGAGACGGATGGGATTCCCGCGATCCCGGCGAAAGAACTGGTTCAGCTTCCGATTTCCTACTGGAAGCTCAGAAACTGTGATGTTCCTGCGCCGGATGATGAGGACGGCACACGCACTCTTTCCATTGTGGCGCAGACGGCGCATCTTTTCGGTGTGAAACTGATCGGAACCGGTGTGAATTCCCGCGAGCAGGAGGCGAGCTCGGAAGCCTGCGGTTTGGATATCGCGCAGGGAATGCTGTACGGCGAAGCGATGGGAGCGGAGCTGATCGGGCACATGATCATGGCGACGAGAAACGAGAGCAGAGGAAGCGTCGAGTAGGAGCAAGAACGTGAAGTCCGGGTTAGCGAGAGTCAGGGAAGCGCTGAGTAAGGGAAGCGTCGAGTAGGCGCAAATACGAGAGCAATGAGTAAGCGCAAGCAAGTATTGAGCAAGTCGCAGGCGGCGATTTTTGTCGCATGTGTATAATGCAAGGCTGTCGATTCGTGCGGATTGCACAGAGGGGCAGGCATGCCGTCGGTTTTTTGACCGACGGAGCGGACAGGGCTTGCCCGTTCGGAGTAATACCGCACAAAAACGGGGACACAGGTTCTCCGTACGCAACCCTTTGCCGGGTATTGCGCGATCATTCTGAACTGTGATACAATCGGAGTTGCCGGAAAACCGGCAACTCTGTTTGGTTTCAAGAACCAAATAAACCCCCTGCTATGCAGGGGTGTTCCCAGTAAGC
>CAMKRZ010000031.1 GCA_946415315.1 uncultured Lachnoclostridium sp.
AAGAATTATAAGAAGAAGGCTGCAATATAATAAGTCTTGTTACACAAAATACGAAGTTTGTGTAACAAGCACTATCCGGTTAAGGAGGGGGAACGGTAAAAATGGACGTTTCCATTGAAGATGAAAAGTGGGATGCGATGACCCACGAACAGAAGAATCATGAGCTGTTTCTGAGGCAGAAGGCATTGCTTAATCAGTTCCTTGAGAAGGGAGCCATCTCGCAGGAACAGCACGATAAGAGCCTTCGTGATCTGACGGAGAAGATGCATGAAGCTGAATGACAATTAAAGAATACTGCAAAGCAGTTTGGGACAAGCTTACTTGTGAGGCTTGTCCTTTTTTATGCCTCGGAAGGGAGGTGAGAGTATGCCTGATGAGGAACAAGTCTGGCTCGGCAAGGAACTTGAACGGCTGATAAAGAAGCCTGACACAATCGTAAACGTTACACTGGAGGGAGGTGGTCATTTGTATCCGGTCAGCAATGCTTTCCTGAATGCAGTGAAGGCAAATACAAGAAAATATTACTGGACTGGCAAGATCACAACGACTGCCGGGACGGTTTATTTGCAGGGAGCTGGGACACCAGCAACTTCAAAGTAGTGCTCACCCCAATCACATAAGGCTTGCACGATAGGTACAAGAGATTTCCCAAACTCTGTCAGGGAGTATTCTGTTTTAGGAGGTACGACAGGGTATAAGGTGCGGTTGATGATCGCATCTTCTTCAAGTTCCTTCAGTTGCTTGCTGAGCATCCGGGGCGTGGCCTGTGGAACTGCTTTCTGTATTTCATTGTATCTGCGGGTTCCATTCATCAGTTCATAAACGATCAGGGCTTTATATTTTCCGCCGATGACATCCATTGCTGCTTCCACCGGACAATTATAGGTTTTGATCTTTTCGATGTTCATGTGATTTCTCCTAACTATACTTTATGATAGTATATCACAAAAAAGTGTGTTCTTGTCAAAATGCTTATTGTAGCTATAATTATATTCATGAAGGACAGAAATGTCAATCATCTATAAATCAAACAGGAGGCACGATCATGGATAAGATTAAGGTAACAGATTACGAAGAGGTTCTGGCAACAATCGCAAAGTACACGGATGCCTGCAAGGAAGGCAAGAGTGACATCATGAAGCCTGCATTTACAGAGAATGCGCTGATGTACGGCTATCTGAACGGAGAGTATTATAACGGTTCCATCGAAGCACTCTACGGTGCTGTGGATGCGTTCGGACCGGCACCGGAGACAAAGGCAAGGGTTGATGTGCTGAACATCGAAGGAACGGCTGCAGTTGTCCGTGTAACACTGGAAGACTGGCATGGACTGGCATTTACGGATTTCCATAGCCTGATCAAGGAAGATGGTCAGTGGAAGATCCTTGCAAAGGTATTCCATCAGTACCAGTAAGATTTGGAGGGGTTGCAATGGATTTTATGGAGCTTGCTGCTGACAGGTATTCTGTCCGTTCCTTTTCGGACAGGCCTGTGGAGCAGGAGAAGATCGACAAAATCCTGAAGGCTGCACAACTGGCACCGACGGCGGTCAATTTTCAGCCGCAGATGATCTATATACTGAAGAGCGAAGAGGCGATGGCAAAGATCAACCGCCTCTGTCGCTGTATCTATGGAGCACCTATGGTCTTCCTGGTCTGCAGTGATGAGAGCAGGACGTGGAAGAGCCAGACGGAGCGCGGATACAGCAGCGGCGAGATGGACTGCAGCATCGTTTGTACTCATATGATGCTGGAAGCATGGGAACAAGGTATCGGGTCCGTATGGGTAAGGCTGTTTGATGTGAAGGAGGTTGCCAAGGCGTTTGGTTTTCCGTCAAACATTAAACCTGTCTGTCTCCTTCCGGTCGGATATGCCACAGAGGATTGCGTGCCGTATGTTCCGTGGCATGACGTATACAGACCGATTGAGGATTTTGTGGAGGAACTGTAGATGAGCGATCTGCGAATGGTTCCGGGAATTGGAGCGAAAAAAGAGCAGGAACTGATGGCTCTTGGATATGATTCACTGGAGTCTTTGAAGGATGCCGATCCGGACGAATTATACTTCAGGGCGTGTGTGCATGAAGGATGGCAGTTAGATAAGTGTGTCTTGTATGCTTTCCGGTGTGCAGTGGCATATGCGAAAGATCCTGCTCCGAATCCGGATGAATACCGTTGGTGGTATTTCTGCGATGAGCCGGATTCAAAAAAGAAAAGAGGTTGATCTATGGCAAAAAACATAATCATTTTGAATGGGAGTCCCCGTCCAAAGGGGAATACATCAGCACTGACGGCAGAGTTTAAGCGCGGCGCGGAAGAAGCAGGAAACAAGGTGACGGAGTTCCAGCTTTCCAAAATGAAGATTAATGGGTGCCTGGGATGCTGGGGCGGAGGAAAAGATCGTGATCATCCATGTACGCAAAAGGATGATATGGAGCAGATTTATCCACTGTATAAAGAGGCGGATATCGTAGTGCTGGCATCTCCACTTTATTACTGGTTCATCTCCGGTTTCTTGAAGAATGCGTTTGACAGGTTGTTTGCTATTGCGGAATGTGATCCTAATTACAGGAATCCGAAAAAGGAATCCGTTCTCATTATGGCGGCTGAAGGTGCAGGATTTGAGGAAAGTGAACACTGGTACGACCATCTGGAAAAGCACATCGGATGGAAGAGCCTTGGTAAAATTCTTTGCGGATATGTAACACAGCCCGGAGATACACAAGGGAAGAAGGAAGTGCAGCAGGCATATGAGCTTGGAAAGTCTATTCAGTAAAGGAGACCAGATATGAAGAAAAATTTAGGAGTGGTGCAGGCGGTATATCCGATGCCTGTGCTTATGGTGGCGGCTTACGATGAAAACGGCAAGGTAAATGTCATGAATGCCGCATGGGGTATGATCTGTAATGAGGACAGGATTGCCCTGTTTATTGATGAGGATCATAAAACAACACAGAACCTGTTAAAGACGAAGGCATTTACTGTCAGTATCGCGGACAGAGATCACATGGATGTTGCCGATTTCTTTGGAATTGCTTCCGGCAATAAGATGGATGATAAATTTGAGAGAACCGGATATCATGCTGTAAAGAGCGAGTTTGTAAATGCACCAGTCATTGAAGAGTTCCCGGTTGTGATGGAATGTGAACTGGCAGAAGTATCTGAAACAGAAAGTTTCTATGCAATTGTAGGGAAAATCGTAAACACTGCAGCCGAGGAAAAAGTATTGTCTGAGAACGGCAAGGTTGATCCATCAAAGCTACAGGCGCTTATATTTGATCAATTCCAGCATGGATATTATGTGTCAGGTGAACAGGTAGGAAAGGCATGGAATGCCGGTGCCGGATTAATGAAAAAGTAGGCATTTTTTTGAATATGTCCGCAAAATGTCCGCTTGGGGACTTGAGGACTCTTTTTTACCTGCTAAAGGAGAATGAATCATTTTAGACTATAAGAAATTGAATGCTATCATATATGCCGTTCTTGCGGCACTGTTTTATGCGATAAACATACCATGCTCGAAACTATTGCTTAATAACGTGACACCGACATTCATGGCCGCATTTTTGTACCTTGGAGCAGGACTTGGCGTCGGGATCATGTATGTTTTTCACGCCAAAAAAGAATCCCGGGATGAAAGAATTGGTAGACAAGATATACCATATACTCTGGCAATGGTTGTTCTGGATATTATAGCACCAATCCTGCTGATGATAGGCATAAAACTGGGGACGGCTGCCAACGCATCCCTTCTCGGTAATTTTGAGATCGTTGCTACAACGCTGATCGCATTTGCATTCTTTAGGGAGAAAGTATCTGCAAGACTGTGAGGCGCAATACAAAAAGTCTGAGAAAACGCGGTTTATTATGCTAACGCTGTCAACCATTGTGGCAATGGTAACCATAATCCTTCTTCCAATCGATAAATCAAATATGACGCGCGGTATATTGTTGATTTTCCTTGTAGTTTTGTTGGCCTTTTTCGGAAACACGGCCAATATTGTTGCGTTGGCGCTTAACCGCGAGAAGTACGGAAAAAGAGATAAGTAAAAACCGAAAACAGTAACCACGCTGCGAACGCAGTTCGAGGCAAGCCTTTCGTTTGAGAGACTTACCTTTTTAATTTCCGCCGAAAGGGGGTGAGAGCATGTCCGAGGAGCTGAAGGATGTTTGGCTCGGCAAGGGATGCGAAAGCTTTTTGCGGATGGAATACCATTTGACTACAGGGGAATATTACTGTGGCTTTGAGCTTTGACATGCAATGGTTTTGCGGTATAATAGATTATCAGCATGAGGTGGTATTATCGGAATACCGCGATAAACAGATCCGGACAAGTGCAAGTTGGAAAAATAACGAATCAGAAGGAGCAACGAGCAAAGAATGATGCCTATGTCGCCCTCGTTTATGATCGTCCCTTCGCTTTCCTGCCAGGCGAGCTGTAAGTATTGCTTCGGCCCTCACACCGGGGCTGTGATGGATATCCGTACGGCTGAGGAGGCGGTGAACTTCGTACACAATGCCGCGATGGAATGCGGTCTTACGGAGATCTCCGTCATTTTCCACGGAGGGGAGCCGCTGCTCGCGCCCGTGGAGGTGTGGGAGACGCTGCTCGAGGGGCTCTCCCGATCGCCGGGCGGCATCCCGGTCTCGTTCAGCGTTCAGTCAAACCTGTGGAGGTTGGACGAGAGATTCCTGGAACTCTTCGCACGGTATCGTGTCTCAATCGGCACAAGCCTTGACGGACCGCAGGAGCTCTGCGACGAGAACCGCTGCAAAGGGTATTTTGAACGCACCATGGCAGGCATTCGGAAGGCAGAGGCGGCCGGGCAGCGCGTGGGCGTGATCGCCACGCTGACGAAGCAGACGATACCGCATGCACAGGAAATCCTGAAGTATTTCCGAAATCTGGGGATCAACCCCGTGCTTCATGCTGCGGTCAGCAGCATGGACAGCAGCGAAAGCCCGTATTCGCTCACTGCGGACGAGTATGCCGGTGGCGTGATCGGTCTGTATCCCTGGTACGTCAGCAACCGCAAATCTTTCTCCGTTCCGACGCTGGATCACTACTGCAGCGCCGTTGTGCTCGGGGATCCTCATGTGTGCACTCTGCAGGATTGTCTGGGCATGTTCCTCGTGATCTCGCCGACGGGCGATATCACAAGCTGCCAGCGGTTCTCGGGAAAACCGGAGTTTGTCCTCGGTAACATTTTCCGAAGACCTACAGTCGCGTCGCTGACGGAAAGTCCTGCGTGGAAGCGCCTCGAGGAGCGCCAGCGGCAGGTCGCGGAGCGCTGCACGGACTGCGGCTGGTACGCGGTGTGCCGCGGCGGATGCTACCACAACGCGATCTCGATGGGCGACAGCGTGATCGATCCTCTCTGCGGGGCCTATCGGAAGATTTATGATTTCCTGCAGGAGCGCGTCTCCGGGGAGATCGGTTCCGCGGAAAATATTGCCGCGATGCGGCGGCGCCCTCCGCGGAAAGAGGAGAATCCGATTTTGCGAAGCGGTCCGTACATCTCCCTTTCGGAGCGGATTCATCCTTCCGCCGTTGCGGAAAATGCCCGCAACATCCTGGCAGCGCACGCTTTGGGGCGATTCCCGGATGTGGAGAGTGCGGCGCGGTCGATGGTGGAGAGCCGGTTCTGTGCGGATACGGAGAGCACAAGTGCGGCGCTTGCCGATATGAAGAGACGCATGGAACGCAGGCGCGACAACTACAACAATTGTTATCTGCATACGACCTTCCGCTGTAACCTTCGGTGCAGCCACTGCTACGCGAACGCCGGGGAGCGGGAGGAGGAAATGCCCGTGAAGGCGTTGGAGAAACTCGCGGAGGAGGCCATCGGTCTGGGATTCCGGCAGCTGATCATCACCGGCGGCGAGCCGCTCTTTCATCGCGAACGCAGGGATTTGACGGAACTGTGCCGCCGCCTGCGTGGAAGGGGAAGCAACCTTGTGCTGCGCACGAATCTTACAGGCAGTTTTGACGATGACACGCTGCGTGACGTTGCCGCTTCCTTCGACCAGGTTGTGGTGAGCATTGACGGAAATGAGCAGACGCATGATGCGCGCCGGGGTAAAGGGACCTACCGCAGCGCGGTTTCCAACTGTGAGCGTTACGCGGCGCTGGCGGCGGAACTTCCTGAGGCGGGCGAGCTGTCGCTTGCCTGCGTTATGAGCGCGGCGGATATCAACGGGCAGCCCGGGGAGAGCGTGCGTGCGCTCGGAGAGCGGTTACAGATCCCGCGTGTCAGATTCCGCCCGCTGCTTCCACTTGGACGCGCCGCGCAGATGGACGAGCCGCCGTTCTGTGAGTGCATCAACCAGCATGAGCCGGTTGAGGACCTCCTTCGGGAGGCCTTTCACCCGATGCTCTCCTGCGGCATCGGACAGAATATATTCATCTGCCCGGACGGGAAGGCATATCCGTGCTACGCATGGCAGACAGAGTCCTCTTATCTCGGGAATGTCCTGGAGAGAGGGCTTGCAGCGGTTCTGGCGGATCCGCGGTTTACCCGTCTTCGTTCCTGCACGGTGGATACGATCGAGCGATGCCGGGACTGTGAGCTGCGGTATCTCTGCGGAGGCGCCTGCCGTGCGTGGGGCAACCGCGAAGAGACGGATCCCAACGCACCCCCGCCGGTTTGCTCTCATTTGCAGAAGAGGGCGCGGGAACTGATCACGGCAGCGGAGCGGTATTTGAGGGAATGAGAAGAGTGCAAGGCTTAGGAAGGTGAAGGTTGAGGATGCGAACGGTATCGGTAGTCGCTGAGGGAGCGGTACGGTATCGGAAGGCATAGGGAGAGAGTGTATGAAGAAATCAAGAGATAAGGGAAAAACTGTTGGATGGATCCTGATCATTGCGGGCATCGTCATCGGCTGGAGTCCGTTCAAGTTATTTCGGGTTTACTGGAAAAGATCCCGCAAGCCGTTCGGCGACCGGTTTTCTTTGTGCTGGCGCATACTCGGGTTAAAACCTTACCGGCAGTATCTGCTGGTGTGCGCACTTGCATTGGTGATCATCGGTCTGGTGCTTCTTTTTGTATTCCGAAAGCGTGAGGAGCCGTGGAAAACGTCCAGAAAGTCCCGCGTCAAACGGCTTCGCAAGATGATCGGCAAGATCACCGATATCGGTTTGCTGCGGCAGATCATCAGTCAGGCGCCGCTTGAAGGGGTCCGAAGCGCCGCTTCCGAGCGCAGAAAGGTGCTCTGGGCGGAGATGCTTGATCAGGGGGATCTGGAGGCAATCCGCCAACAGGTCTCGTCGGTCGTTCAGTTCGGCATGTACGATAACGACTGCACGGATTTTCTCGCGGAAGCGGGCAAACGGTATCCGCAGATCGTGCGGGAATTCTGGCCGAACCTGCAGAAATGGGCGCACAGCGACCAGAAGTCCCACGATGACCACAAGGCCGGTTTCCATACGGATCG
Organism: uncultured Lachnoclostridium sp.; assembly: GCA_946415315.1. GTDB lineage: Bacteria > Bacillota > Clostridia > Lachnospirales > Lachnospiraceae > ISDg. The sequence continues at coordinate 7,435 of CAMKRZ010000031.1, forward strand.
GACGGAATACTACGATTATTTCCGCTATCCGAACGGGCGGACGGTCGCCAACACAAACGGAAGGAAAAAACACACCGATACCCGCGGAAGCTACAGCGACTGTCATGACGATCATCACAAGGATGTTACGAACCATTCTGATTTTTCGAATGATCACAAGATTTCGCGTTTCAAGTCGTGGACAGACTCCTGAGAGGAAATGCTTTGGAACGATATCCGGAATCTTAGGAAGGAACCGGGATGACAGTTAATCTTACATTTTTTCTGATCCTTTTCCTGACATTTGTCGCCTGTATGTTATTGGCGCTTGTCGAAGCGTTTCTCTGCGGCGGTAAAATCGGGAAAATCGGCATCGTCCTTGATGTCATCGTTGCCTGTGTAGGAACATTTTACGCAATGTGCGGCGATAAGATCGGGGTTTTCACAAAGGTCGACTGGATAAAAAAGACTCCGATCGTAAGCATCCTCGTCGTCGGAATCATCATCGGGCTGTTTGGCGCCGGAGCAGGAAGTTTCCTTTACGGAATGATTCAGGAGAAACTGAAACCGATTTGGCTCAAGGAAGGTGACGAAGAGGCGGCGGTGAAAGCCTTTGGGAAAGTAAGCGACAAGACGAAGCTCCTGACGGCAAGCAAGGGTTCTCCCTTCTATCGTGTCAGAGCCGCAGCATATGAGAAACTGGATCAGCCGGAAAATGCGTTGGCAGAGACAGCAATCGGTTCCGACAACGAGGAGGAACGGTTGCGCTGCGTGCAGGGAATCACGTCGACGAAGCTGCTTTCCGACATCGTGCTGAAAGCGAACGACGAAAGCGTAGTAAATGCGGCTTTGTCGAAGATCACGGACCGCGAGATGCTCAGGGACATGAGCAGACAACTGCAATCCGATGTTAAGAAGGTGGGACTGCGGTTTGAAATCGGGAAGCGGCTGAGCAAACCCGACATCTGTGAAGAAGCCGTGAGGACGATGATCTGGATGCACTCGGAGCACATTCGGGAGAAACTGGATTCGATCCGCGACATAACTCTGCGCGACCAGCTTTTTGCCAGACTGCTGCAGAAGAAGGACACTGCAGAGCTGGTATCCCAATGGTATCCCGGACAGGTTGTCCTACGTCCGCCATTTAAGGACGAATTCAAGGAGTTTTGCTGTCCCGACGGACGCATCCATGTCTTTAAGGAAAGTGTGGAATGGCGCGACCTGGGATACTCGGATGATGATGACATGAAGGCGAGGAAAGGCTATAAAGTCACAACAATGACCTGCGAGAACTGCGGATACTCGTACCGTGTGATTTAAGTGCAGGCCGGAAACAGGGGGGCTATCGAAATGATAGCCTTCTTTTCATGAAGGAGCAAAAATGCAATACTTCCCCCTTATCGCCGCCAGCGCTCTGCTGGCGCTTTTTATTATCACCAAACTATTCGGCGGTCGTTCGCTGAACAGCATCCGCGCCAACACGGTTGGTCACGGCCAGCACGGATCTGCGAGGTGGGCAACCAAGAGAGAAGTGCGCCATTACTATACCATGGTTCCGTACGAACCGCAGAAGTGGCGCGGGAATCCAGATCAGCGACCAGACCAACCGGGGTTCATCCTCGGCACCTGGCAACATGGCTGGAACCGTGTCCGCCTTCCAGAGGAGAAGAAAGCAACCCTCCGCCACCGCAACCTCATGGCTTGGGTTGATGCCGGCGATTCCCACGCCATGATGATCGCGTCTCCCGGCGGTGGCAAAACAGCATACTTCCTGTATCCGAACATAGAGTACGCCATGGCCTGCGGTGTGTCATTTGTCACACTGGACACCAAGGGCGATCTGTACCGGAACATGGCGGCGATCGGGGAGAAGTACTATGGGTACCGGGCGATCGTGTATGATTTCCGGAAGCCCACGGAGAGCGATACGTACAACCTGATGTCGCTCGTCAATAAATACATGGACCGCTTCAAGCAGACGGGTTCCGTCGATGACAAAGCGAGAGCGGAAAAGCAGGCGCACATGGTCGCTAAATCCATCATCACAGGCGGTGTGGATATGGCCAACATGGGCGCTAATTCATTTTTCTATGAAGCGTCCGAGTCGCTGCTGACATCCGCAATCATGATTCTGTCAGAGTATGGCGATGATGGAACCCGTCATATCAGTTCAGCTCATAAGATGATCGATGCCGTGGCCGTCAAGAAGAAGGGCGAACCGAACCTCTATTCGCAGTTGCTGGACGCATTGCCACCGTACCACAAGGCGGCGATGTTGGCTGGTTCCGCGGTAAATTCTGCAGAGCAGACCACGGCAAGCATTGTCTCCACAGCCCACAGTCGCCTGAACGAGCTGATCGACAGTGAGTTGGAGCAGATGATCTGCTTTGATACCAAGTTCCAGGTGGAAGAATTTGTCGAGCATCCAACGGGAGTCTATATTGTGCTGCCGGAAGAGGATACCACCAAGTATTTCATTGTTTCGCTGGTCATCCAGCAGATTAACGCGGAGCTGACGGCCATGGCTGACCGGCTGGGCGGAACGCTGCCGAAGAAGGTCATTTGCTTCTATGATGAGCTCGGAACGATTCCGAAGATTGAGGGCCTGAACGCCATTTTTACCGTCAGTCGAAGCCGGAACATGACCATCGTCGGCATCCTTCAGGGCATCAGCCAGCTCAACGATCGTTACGGCAAAGATGTCGCGGAAACGATGTTCAACAGCTGTCATGACACGATTGCAGGTGCATTTGGCCCGCTCTCGCAGGACGCGGAGTTTCTCTCCAAGCAGCTCGGCAGCCGCACCGCACGCACCGGCTCCGTCACCACGGACGGCAAAACTGGAGAGCAGAGCAGTACGCAGCAAATGATGGAAGTCCCTCTGATGGCGCCGAACGAGCTTCGGGAAATGCCGAAGGGGGACTTCGTCCTCCTCAAGACCTTCTGCCGCTCCGTCCGGACGCATATGCCGTTGTTCACGGAATGGGGCATCACGACGGAGGAGAAGTATCACATGCCGAAGCGGCCAGTCCGGGAAATCAAGTACATGGATGTGCCGGAACTGATGAGGAAGTTGAAGGGAAAGACGGGAGGAAACGTCTCTGATGATGCTACAAGCAATGAGAGAAAAGTAAGGCTGAAAAGCGAGAACCAATAGCTATGCCTTGAAAAATGAACTGCAGTTAAGTTCTCCTTCGGGAGCCCTCACAAGGGTGTTATATGCTTTACGCATATGTGAGATAATGATATAATATCACATATGCAATCAGCATATGCCAAAAGGAGATATCATTCTTCTGCTGTTTGGTATATGATTCGCTCAAAGGAGGACAAAAGCAATGTATTGAACAAAATCCAACCAAGAGATAAGACAGCATTAACGAAACTGATTAAAAGGGTTAATTGTAAAATGCAATTCCAAATTGAACACTTGATTTAAGCAAGGTGTTGAATTTCGGATTGCAATTTAGAAAACCACTACAACCGTAGTAAAATTGTTGACTAAAAAGGTTTCATATTATATACTCTATTACCGAAAGTGCTATAGTTACGGTTCGTTGCAAACCGCGATAAACTTTTAAAAAAGGAGAATGGTGAAATGAAGTGTCATAAGAAGGCATTGCTTGTTCTGGCACTCGTCGGCGCACTGTTGATTGGAAGCGTTTCTGTTTTTGCTGCCAGCGGTACCCCGGACTATGAGGCGCCTCAGGCATGGGTAGACAGAGGGTGGACATGTACAGAAAGATATAACATATTCGGTTCTGACGAAGGTTATGCGGCATTGCTTGCTCTTAGAGAAACTACGGGTTCTTTGTGGTGGAAGAAAACAGTCGTTACAGGTCAGGCAGCAGCACACAATAAGTCGACTGCGAATGACGATCGTGTAGTATACGGCTGGGTTTATTACCAATGGAAAGATGGAAAGACTACGAAAACAGGTCGGGAATGGCATACGTCCATTTCTGGTCCTGCCAATCAAGTTGCTTCTCCAGTATGGCAGTGTAAGATTAGTCTGGAGAAGAAGTTCGATAATGTGAAAGTAGAATCAACAGGTAAGTTACGTGATGCTAACCTGACGAGATCGTATACGGGTTACGCTACTGACGTACCGAATTGATGCGGAGTGCAACGAACCGGTCACTTTCTATGCTGTTAAAATGCGCAAAGATAAAGGGTAAGCGGGATTATTTTCCGCTTATTCTTGTGTTTCGGGGGTAGGGATGAAGAGATTGAGAACATGGGTGCATATTTTGTTCCGATATCGGGGCGCGGATCTGTACATGTTACTTGGATATCTGATGGCGTTCCTCGCGTTGTTTCTCGCACTATCCATGTTTGAGGATGCCTGGGATTACAATTCAGACAGAAAAAAGTATTCCTATGCATCCACGTACCATGCGAAAGTATATCAGGAGGACAAGAACGTTGAGGAGTGGCTCCCAGAGATTTCGGAGGGTAATGTCACGCTTGCTGGGGTGTCGTTCTTTGTGAGCACGGACAAGGATTCCTTTTCCATGCCAGTGGATATCGTGGTTCAGAAAAAGGAGAAGATTCCCTATTTAGAGGGCTTGAAAGGAACGGGTGGGATTATTCTCGGTCGAGCTGTCGCCGATGTGTTCGGTGTTTCGGTTGGTGATGCCGTAGAGATCCTCCACGAGAAAGTTGCAGTTGCGGCAATCCTGGGTGCGAACAAATCAGAGTACTGTGACGGAATGGCGATTCTCATGTATGAGGATTGCGGGTCAGTTTTGAAAAATGCGCTACGTGGCATCGGGGCGTTTACGTTGCGTTTTGAGAGCAACAAAGTGGATGCACACGAACTGTTTCTGGAGTTTGCAGACCATGCTAAAGTTCGAGACGCTGGTGTTGAGACAGAAGGAATATATGGTGAGGCTGACTCTGGATATGGGATGGATATGACGGCTCTGACCTTCTACATCCTGATATATGCGTTTGCCATGTTAAATTGCGTCATTGCCTCCGACATGTGGGTTTATGTCCGAAAAGATGAAGTTGCAATCAAACAGTGCCAGGGATATTCACTGGGAAGATTGTGTGAGAATCTAATCGCACAGAGTTTGCGGATAGGAGTCTTTGCAGTTGCAGTATGCTTCCTTGTGCAGAAAGGGCTTACTCTAATTGGCAGCAGTCTTCTAGGAATCGAGCTACATATTTCCCTGCGAAATGTACTGATATTAGCAGTAATGACGGTATTTACCGCTTTCTTCAGTATAGCATTTTCCTTGCGAACTATTCGAAAGACGGTTGTTGAGCAGTTGAAGTCGGAGGATAGAAGATGAGAGCGGGAGATTTGATGGGTTTCATGACGGAATTGCTGATCGAACGCAAGCGCAACGCGATCATCAGCGTGATCATGATAACAACTACATTCTTGCTCTTTCTCGTCTCGATGACGATGCTTTCAAAGAGCGCATATGAAATCCAACGGTTTGAGGATTGTTTTATGGAGGGGACGGATACTACGTATCGTTTGCAGGTGGATGCGTCTGAGCAGTTGATGACTGACACAAGCGGGCGCGTGGAGCAGTTTGTGAAGGCGATTCGTTCAGCTGAGGGAATCCAGAAGATAGGGTGCGGTTTCTGGGGCATGCTACCCGGGGGAACGCTGAAAGATAATACAAAGTTCGTGAACGCTATGAATCGACGTCCGATGACGGAAGAGATGCTTTCGGCGATCCCAGGCACAGTGGATTTTTTGTATGTCAGTCGTTCAGATTGCGAGATTTTTAGAAATACTGGATTTGAAGCGCTTTTTGGGTATTATGAGAAAATGGATATCATTCCGGTTCTAGCTGGAAGTGCTTTTCGCAGTGCATTGCCTATGGGATCGCAATTCACCATTTCATCAAAAGTATACGAAGTCGTGGGGTTCACGAACGAGGGAGACGGTTGGCCGGCGAACGGTCTTGTAGAGTTGACGTACAGTTTGTTCGAGTCACTGGACTACTGCTTTGTGGCGTTGATCCCACCGGAGCAGGAAGAGATGATGATGCCAACGTACCTTCTGATTAATCCAGTTGAGGAAAAGAAGGTGCGAGAGGAATTTGACATGATTGGTGAGGAGTTCAATGCCGGTGTAACTATTAGATCAGTCAAAGAGTCGATGCAGGAAGTACATGGCGATGAACTAGGAAAAATCCGTCTCATGAGGAAACTCATCGGATTTCTTACAATCATGTGTGTACTGACAACATCAACTGCTGCACTGTTTGCTTTTATCTTGCGTAGAAGACAGGTTGGTATCTGGTATGCCAATGGGATCAGTCCGAAGGAGGTCGTCATTATGACGATTATTGAGCAGGCGATCAAGGTGATTGTTGCGGCTGCAATCGCGTACGTTGGCATTCGGTTGTTGCCAGGGTTTTATATCTATGGGACGGTGGAGCATGCGAGGAGAGCCTTACGGCTACTGCCAATCCTAGCGGTTTCGGTCTGGGTGGTGTCGTCGGCGATTCCGGCGGTATACATAGCGCGCCAGAGTCCGATTCAATTAATACGCGCAAAGGAGTAGTGGAGGCATGATCAGACTGAATCAAATAGAGAAAATATATCATGCAGGAGGGGTTGATACCCCAGCGCTGCAGGGTGTTTCAATTGAGATTGTGGAGGGGGAGTTCGTCGCGATTATGGGGACGAGCGGATCCGGGAAGACGACGCTTCTGAATATCATTGGCGGCATGGATGTGCCAACTGGAGGTGAATACCGTTTTGACGATGTTGAGGTGTCCGCGCTCTCTAGAATGCAGTTGCACAGATTTCGCAAGAATCACATCAGTTTTGTGTTTCAGGATTTCTCACTAATCCGGCAGTATACAGTTGCAGAAAATGCAGAATTACCGTTGATTGCGAAGGGAATTCATGGGAGAACTCGTCGGAAAACTGTGGAGAAAGCGCTTCGCGCAGTAGGAATCTATGACCTTCGTGATAAACTGGCGGTTCACCTTTCGGGCGGGCAACAGCAGCGGTGTGCTATTGCTCGGGCAATCGCGTCAGGGAACAAACTGATCCTAGCGGACGAGCCGACGGGTGCGTTGGATTCACGCACTTCTGAGGAGATTCTCTCGGTTTTCCAGGAGTTGAATCGGAATGGAAAGACGATTTTGCTAGTCACCCATGACGAACACGTTGCTAGATATGCAGACCGCATTCTTCGGTTGGAGGACGGTAGGATTGTAAATGATTAGGAGAAGAAAAGTGAGTTTTTTCGCATGCTATCAATTCGTCTTGAATGGATAATACGGATAGTTACGGGATAGTTGCGCTATTACGCTCTTGCAATCAGAACCAACATATGATACTCTTGAGTTGCAAAAGGCATTTAGGCTTAAACTTGAGACATTGTTTATATGTGTTTGGCTCTGTTTATGCAAGTGAACATTGGTAAACATTCGGAAACAAAGAATTGAGTTTATTCTAACATGCCCGGCATGGACGCACCCGGGATGCGTCTGTTTGTGTCGGGCTATCTTTATGCCTTCTAGCAAGATAATAAAGCTAAGGAGGCTATTTTTTATGAACGAAATCAGTTTTATTCAGGATCAAATCGGGTATCAGTTCAAAAACCCGGCGTTACTCACACAAGCTTTCACGCGCAGGTCGTATTCTGCGGAAAATGGCGGCCAAGACAATGAAGTGCTTGAATTCATCGGAGACAAAGTTCTGGATTTTGTTGTGGTAAAGCTGCTTGCAGAATCCAACGGTCATTTTGAGGAGAGCCGCCCGGACCCGATGAGATGGGGAAAAACGGTAGAGACTGGGCCCTTCATTTCGGACATGGACGAGGGGAAACTGACTGAGCTAAAGAGGCAGTTGGTTCAGAAGAAAACCCTTGCGGAGGCAATCGACAATCTCGGTCTGGAATCTTTTTTGAGGATGGGCAAGGGCGATGTCGAAAACGAAGTGCAGAATGCAGCGTCCGTAAAAGAAGACCTGTTTGAGGCGATTCTCGGCGCAATTGCGTTGGACTCCGGTTGGGATTTGGCAGCATTGCAAGATAGTGTGAGTATAATGTTGAAGCCGGACGAGGTGCTGCAATCCGATGAAGTCAATTATGTGTCAGAGATTCAGGAATGGTCTTTGCGTCATACAGGAACTATACCATTTCATCACTTTGAGCCCTGGTCGATGCAGGCTTCGTGGTATTTTCCAAAAGATCCACGTTGTATCTATGGCGAAACGCCCGAAGATACGCATTTCGCGTGCGAACTCCAATTTCCGGATGTGGAGCATCATTTCGTCGGCTACGGTAAATCCAAGAACCTGGCGAGAATTGCCGCGTCCCGGCTGGCCTACGAGCACCTTGAAAAAAACGACTTGCTGCAAACCATTCGCGACGAGATAGACAATCCCAACAAAGACGATTCCATCAGCCAGCTGGAGATTCTTTCCAGAAGAGGGTATTTCCCCTTGCCGGAGTATGATTTTCAGGAGGACCATGACAGTGACGGCAATCCAATTTGGAGTTGCAAATGCACCATCGCCGGAGTCCACCATGTCACATCCGCGAAATCTTCATCGAAGAAGGATGTAAAGAAGCAAGTGGCATTCGAGATGTTACAGTATGTTCTGGAGGAATTATAACTATGGCAAAATACGTTTTTGATTATGAGACCGGAGAGTATGAGTACATCGAGAGAGATGGCTTCAGCATCGACCGAGGAGAGTACACATACAACTGGGACGATAGTGAATATCGAAGGGAAGAGGAGGAAGAAAATTTACTCAGAATGTCCCTCTTCAATGATGAGGAAGACGACTGGTAAATCGTTGAAATAACATGTTGAGGGCGTCTCCGGGAGACCGGAGGCGCCCTTTTTTGCGTGGCGAAAGTATCGCTGATGCTGATGAAACCACAATATATAGTGGTACAGCCAAACAAATCCGGACCGCAACCACAACATGGGCTGGCATGGTTATGGGACACGTGTTTTTTTATTATTTAAGTGAGAACAGGAAACAATCATTTTACACAGCGGTTTCAGCCGCAGAAGGAGGACATTATGACGAACAAGATTTATTTCACGATTGCAGGGATGAACTTCCGTTACGGGACGGAATTTGCCGAAAGGGGCATGGCGGTTACGCTGGAGAAGGATCCGAAGAATGAGTACGACAAGGAGGCCATCAAGGTCAATATGCCCGGACTGGGGCAGGTTGGCTGGGTGGCGAACAGCGTCGGGACCGTGCTGGGTGATTGCTACAGCGCCGGGCGCATTTACGACAAGATCGGTGATACCGCCGAGGCGGTCATCGCGTACGTGACGCCGAAGGGCTGCGTGTGCGAGCTGCTGCTGGGTGGTGAGGCTGAAGTTGCGGAGAACGGAGATCCCTCCGACAAGGAATAGCCATTTGCCAAACATAGGACAATCAGCCGGAGCAAGTGATTCCAAAGATGTCTTGGTATTGTTCCGGCACAGGTAAGGATGGAATGAAGTGAGAGTATGTTAAGAGTGAAAGGAGACCAGCTATGAAGAAAGTACAAATCGTTATGCTTATGATTCTGTTGTGTTTGATGCTTACGGCATGCGGCGATTCGGACGAACCTTCCCGGCGGACTTCGCGTGGTGATGACAGTGAAGAGTCTGATTCGGAAAGCGGGAAGAAAACTGACAAGAAAGCGACGGATACCCCGACGCCAACGAATACTCCGAAGCCCACACCGACCAACACTCCAAAGCTGAGTGCTCAGTATTTTGGGAATCGTTCGGTGCAGTATGAGGAAGAGAATTCCTGGCACCAGGTGTTCTTTAGTTTCTCTGTAACCGAGGATGGAGAACTGATTCGTCAGGAGGCAATTATTCACCTCTCGATTACCAATGATGACGGAGTGCAGGTGTATAAGGGCGACCATAGTGTTACTGACAAAGATTATTCTATGTGGACCAGTACGTTTCGCGGGACGCAGTTGCTCGGATGCATTTACATCAAGGATTCCGAGATTACTCAGGGAACCAAATCTTCCGGAGTGCTGACTATATCGGCGGAACTGAAGGACGGGTCATACTGGGCTGAGGATCGCCTGCAGATATCGGACCTTCCGGTGCTGCCTTTGCAGATTACTATCCCGCAGGCACCGCTGACTTTGAAAGAGTACGATTACAACGGAAAAACAGCGAGAAAGATGGAAATCAACGATATCTCGTATGAGGTTTCCGATTGGGGCACCTTGACAGTAACCTTTACCGTAAAAATGTTGGAGAACAAAAGCGGAAAGAATTCTTCGGATTATTGCTACTTCGGGTATAAGTTGAAAAATTCTGCCGGAGTGATTATAGACAGCGGAACATGTATTGCAGGGCCGTTATCGGTTGGAGAAGCAATAAAAGAAGAGGAGTACATGGGCTCGGATCTGGATCGGGGCGAATCTTACACGCTGGAGTTCTATGATTATAAGTAAGCCGAGAGATTTAAGGCAGTTCACCCGGACTGCCTTTTCGGCATTTGACGGAAAAATTTGCACGAATCATGCGGAAAATATGCTCTCCGATAACGGTGAGCAAAAACTCGTTGGAATGTGCCATAAATCACTCTCAAGCGGTTTCCAAAAAGGTTCCCGATGTGGTATAATCAAGTATCTCGATACTAAGGAGGTGCCGTTATGCCCAAGGGAGCCGGTCAGAAGCTGAAATTGTACTATTTAAGCCGCATTATGCTGGAGAAAACCGACGAAGACCACATGATCACCATGCCGGAAATCAAAAAGGCGTTGGAAGCGTACGGTGTGACGGCCGACCGGAAGAGCCTCTATGACGACCTTCAGTCGCTCGAGGTCCTCGGAATCGAGGTTATTGGGGAAAAAATCGGACACAACTACTATTATCATGTGTCAAGCAAGCAGTTCGAACTCGCGGAACTGAAGCTCCTGGTGGACGCTATCCAGTGCTCCAAATTCATCTCCGCCAAGAAATCCGATGCTCTCATCAAGAAACTGACCGGCCTTGTGAGCAAATACGAAGCCGAGCAGCTCAAGCGCCAGGTCGTTGTGCAGGGCCGCATCAAATCCATGAACGAGAGCATTTACTACTGCGTGGACGACCTGCACCGTGCCATCGCCGAGAACCGGCAGATCAGCTTCGAGTACATGAAATGGAACCTGCAGAAATCCCTGGTTTCCAAGCGCTCCGAGCCCTACATCGTGAGCCCGTGGGCACTCACCTGGGGCGACGAGAACTACTACCTGATCGCCTACGACGAGGAAGCCAACTGCCTGAAGCATTTTCGGGTCGACAAGATGAAGAGCATCTGCATCCTGCAGGACAAGCGCATCGGTCGTGACCTTTTCAAGGAGCTCGACCTCGCCAAATACTCCAGAATGAACTTCGACATGTTCGGCGGCGATGAGACTAAAGTCAAACTTGCATTCAAGGACGAGATGGTCGGTGTCATGATCGACCGCTTCGGCCGTGACATCCCCATCATCCCTTCTTCGGAAAATGGTTGGTCGGAAACCTATGTGGATGTCGCCTTAAGTGGCCACTTCTTCGGCTGGTTGTTCGCACTGGGGACGGACGTGAAGGTCGTCGGGCCGGAGAGTGTGGTGGAGGAGATGAAGGGGCAGATTAAGAACATTCAACATTTATACTAAGACAAGGTTTGAGGTTAATCAAGTATCGCGTGTGAAGGAAGATAGCGCGACTGATTGATGCAAATTAGTTTTGCAGGATTGGCAAATGAAAAAGGCGGAGGCTGAAAAGATGCCCATTGTTTTAGATAATACCAAAATAGGTGCGGTTGGAGAGTACATTAAGGAACATTCAAGTGATGAAGCTATTATTTCTATTGCATCTCCTATGTTTACAATATATGCTTTTGATGAACTTCGAAAGGTACTCGAGAAAAGTAAGAGGCTGCGTTTTCTGTTCAATGAACCTACTTTTGTAAGGAATATTATTTCCAACAACAAAGAGGTAAAAGAATTCGAGATTAAGGAAAGATATTGATAAAAAGAAAAAGCAGCTTGCGACTCTGATTCAGTGGCCTTGAAGCGTGTTTTGCGCCATGCCAACGAGAAGGAGATTGAGGCGTTCTCTAAACCGCAGGCGTTAAAACAGAAGAAAGCAGAGAAGCAAAATCATAGAAAGGCGGATCTGAAGTATTCTTACAATGAACCGGAGCCTGCCAGACCATATGAAACGGAAGGCCTGCAGCCGGATGGTTCTTTGATTGTTTCTTACTATGATTCCGCCAGCGATTTCTACGGTGGAGACGTTGAAGTCATTTATAAACTTGATCCGGAGAACACGGAATTGTTGCGGGAATACCTTTCCAGGAAATACTACGGCAATGTTGAGTCGATGTTTTATCAGGAATGCGGTCAGAACTGCATGAAGAAAGGTCCGACAGAACTGTTCGAGGAGATTGGCGTAAAGTACGAGAGGTTTGTTTGGATTAGTTAGGAAGGCTTATCGGGAAGCACCTGTTCGATAACCTTGTGCAATTTAATAATTCGCCCTATGCAGGCTGGACGCAGGGCGAGAGCTGGTCGCTCGGGGATTCCCCGGCAATCGAGCTGGCGATCAATCCCGGGTGTGGGCATTTTACGATGGAGCATGCGCCGTGGGTGGAGGAGGACACGTCCTCTTCGGAGTGCCCGGAGAATCCGGTGATCAGGATCTACAAGGACGTGGATTCGAGGTACATCCTGGAGGATCTGATCGCGAAACTGGAGTTGTTCGCGAGATGATCCGGTCGGATGATGAGAGGCACCTGCAAACCCATAGGAGGTAATGATCATGGCAACACATGAAGAGAGAATCAAAGTGTTTGAAGACACGTTGGCGTGGATTGAGGACGATGCCGATCTGGCAGCTTCTGTGGCGCTGGCCAAGAAGAATACGTCGGTTTATTTCGAGGATGAATACCCGGCCTTTGATGCGTCGAGGACGGCGGAAAATGTAGTTTCTGTTACGGGCGAGCGCAGCTATCAGGCGGCGATGCGGTTGCGGGCAGAGTCGGCTGATGCCCGGATTGCCGTGATGAATTTTGCGAATGCTTTTCATCCCGGCGGCGGGGTGAAGAAGGGGAGCAGTGCACAGGAGGAGTCGTTGTGTCGCACTTCCACCCTCTATCCTCTTCTGTACCGTCGGACTCTCCGGGATTCCTTCTACAAGCATCATTATGATCTGAACACCCCGAAGGTCTCTGACTCGTTGATTTACACCGAAGGTGTCATCATTTGTAAGTCGGATGAGGATTTGCCGAAGCGGTTGCCAAAGGAAGAGTGGGTGACGGTGGATGTGATTACCGTGGCGGCACCGGACTTGCGCAGCAAGTCGAATCAGCATGCGCCGCTGGTTGCCGGCGGCACATATATGAACGACGCGGAGTTGTTCGGATATCATGTGAAACGCGCGATTCATGTTTTGACTTGCGCAGCCGCGAAGGGCGCCGATGTTTTGGTGCTTGGTGCGTTTGGATGCGGGGCGTTCCAGAATAATCCGGAGGTGGTTGCTCGAGCTTATAAGACCGCGCTTTCGGAGTTTCCGAAGGTGTTCCGGAAGATTGTCTTCGCGGTATACTGTCCGCCTGGTGGGAGCGTCAATTATGAGGCGTTCAAGAGAGAGCTTGGATAAGAATCAGGAATTCGTACTTCCGTAAGGGACTTTTGCTTTTGATGGGCGCTAGCATTCTACAACGGTAGAACCATTGCGTAATAGGAGTTTCAAACACAGACATGAAAGATGACTACACAAAATCCGACCGTAAATTGTTCCTTGAGAGACTTCCTAAATGGCAGGAAGCATACATGGATCGTTTGAATCGGGAGTATATTGAGTTGCTCTCCTCGGAGGCTGGAAATCCCTCGGACCGGTTCTGGGGGCTTATTGATCGGATTAAGGAAGATCGCAAGAATCCTGGGGTACGCTGCAAGGTGGATCGTGTGGATCTCGTGTTCCTGATGCGGGATTTGATGTACAACAAGGTGATTACTGCCGACGATTTGGAGGGATTCAGCGAGAAGTTTAAGGAAGCCATTTTACGAGACGTTTTTGAGGAAGCGTGATTGCGCAGAAGGCTTCCTCGACAGAACGGAGGTGTCCTCATGAAGAAAACAGCACACTGGATTTGCCACACCCATGTCTTCCGCAGTGATGAATACGAGTGCTCCAATTGCGGGGAGACAGTCGCGAAGCCGAAGAAGACTTGCCCGAACTGCGGGTGCACGATGCGTGGCAGTAAGGGTGACCTTGGCTGGGTGGACGAGATGGAAGCAATCGATGCATTTTTCGATGATTGATATGACTACGGAAAATGGCTGAAAAGGAGCACCCGAATGAACGCAAAACGAGGCTACGTGCCGGAGGATGAGAGAAACTTTTCTCCGGAAGCAACAGAGACAATGAAAAATGCCTCGAGGCATGTTTGCTACCTGCTGAACGAGGGTTACGAGTTGAAATCCGCGTCGACCTTCGTCGGCAATCATTTTGTTCTATCGGAACGTCAGCGGCTTGCAATCGCGCGCAGCGTTGCCACAGCGGAACAGTTGAAGATAAGAAAAGCGAAAGAGAAAACATCGCTTGACGGTGCGGAGGTTTGGGTTGACGGCTTCAATACGGTCATCACGCTTGAGGTGATGTATGCCGAGTCCATTCTGTTGGAATGTATGGACGGAACGGTCCGCGACCTCGCCGCCCTGCGCGGTACGTACAGGATCATACCGGAAACGGAGAAAGCCGTGCGCATGCTTTTTGATACGCTTAAGGCGCAAAATGTCAAAACCGCGCATATACTGCTCGACGAGCCCGTTTCAAACTCGGGAAGGCTTAAAATGATGCTTGCCGATGTCGGGGAGGAATATCCGTTCGGCCTTGATATTCAGATACTGAAGGCTGTCGATTCGGCACTTTGGGAGAAGGACAACGTTATCACTACGGATTCGATCATTCTCGACCATTGCCTCGGATGGTTCAATCTTATGAAGATTTGCGTCGGAAGATGCGGCGTGAAGACCCTGCGGATATGGGAATAGGAATGAATAGGCAATTCTACAATAGTAGAACCATTTATTTATGCGCATGTTGAAAAGAGCTAAGGAGAAGAAATCCATGAAACCAATCACCGTTTTATTGCGTTATAAGGGCACCGGTGATGCCGCCAGACGTTTCGCCGAGGAGATGGAATCCTCCGGAACGGCTGCGCTGATCCGCGCAGAGGAAGGCAACCTGCGTTACGAATACTTCCTTCCGATGAACGATCCGGAGTCGGTGCTCCTCGTCGACAGCTGGCGCGACCAGACCGCCATCGATGCGCACCACGCCTCGCCGATGATGGCGAAGATATTGGAACTACGCGAGAAATATGGGCTTACCGTGACGGCGGAGCGGTACGTGAGCGATGAGTTGCCGGAGCGGGATGCAGGATACATTTGTTAAATCCTAGAAGCGGGAAGTGCTTCCCGCTTTTTTCATTGATTTGCCGCACGGAACAGGTTGCGAATGATGAGGACGACTCCATGTTGCCGAAGGAGCGGTATTTACATTCACATCAGTAACCGTTACAATGAAAATGCGGCGCTGACCGGGGATTTTGTTCTCATTTTCCGAGAAAAATGCAGGAAAATGCCCTGGAGCTCAGCGAACAATCCTATCGCAGGACCGAAAAATGGCTCACTGCCACCTTGCTTGCTTCCACATTGGTCGCCATGGCGATCATTCTTCTCCTGCCGGTGAAAAAGCTCGGCGTTGCGTTTACCATACTGCTGATCGCTTTGGTGGTAATCCTTGCCTTTATCAGCAACACCGTGAATCTCGTAGCGATGCTCAACAACAAAGAGAGGCAGGGAGGGGATGGCACGAAGATGCGCGTATGATTGACCAATAGAGGAAAATGAGAAAACTACTTAATTGTTTTTTGAAATTCTGGTTTTAGTGTTCAATCCATAAGTTAGTCAT
>CAMKRZ010000032.1 GCA_946415315.1 uncultured Lachnoclostridium sp.
CCGACGCCGACCGACACGCCGACGCCGACGAACACGCCGACGCCGACGAACACGCCGACGCCGACGAACACGCCGATGCCGACAAGCACGCCGACGCCGACGAACATGCCGACGCCGACAGACACGCCGACGCCGACGTCCACGAGGACGGGGGAATCGGGGGCAAACGACGGGCAGACGCCGGCAGCTTCTGTCACACCGGCAGCGGAAACTGCAGCGAATAGCAGCGGCGAAGATTCCTCCACAAACAAACGAAACAACTCAACGCTCTACGTCATCCCAATCGGGGTGATGGCCGTGTTAGCGGCAGTGGTGCTCGGTTACCTGGTAGGAACCGCCAAACTTCGTAAGAAAGCAGGAAAAAACAAAGGGGACCGAACGAAACAAGAGTAAAGAGTACCACCACAAAAATCAACAACCCACGGAGGCAACAACAGTATCATGGCAGACAAAATGAGCAAGAACCCGATCATCACTTCGATCTACACGGCGGATCCCGCGCCGATGGTGCACGACGGCGTGCTGTACCTTTACACCACGCACGACGAGGACACGCTGATCAATGATTTCTACACGATGTTCGACTGGAGATGCTACTCCACGACGGACATGGTGAACTGGACCGACCATGGCAAGATTTTCGGGCTTGACGATATCGAGTGGGCGGACGACCGCGCGTGGGCGCCGCAATGCATCGCGCGCAACGGAAAATTCTACCTGTACTGCCCGGTGCACAAGAAAAACAGCGGCATGGCCATCGCCGTGGGTGTGTCGGACAGCCCGACCGGTCCGTTCAAGGATCTTGGGTATCCGCTCGTGGATGAGGGCGACTGGAACGACATCGACCCGACTGTATTTATCGATGACGACGGCCAGGCGTACCTGTACTTCGGCAACCCGGAACTTCGCTACGTCCTGCTCAACGAGGATATGATCTCGATCGACGAGAGCGTCGGTGTTCGGAAAATTCCGATGACCGTCGAGTCGTTCGGCAAGGGCAGTCACATGACCGGGACGACGTACGGCGAGGGCCCGTGGTTCTACAAGAGAAACGGGCTGTACTACATGGTGTTCGCCGGATTTGCTGAGGGCGAGAAGCGCAACGAGCACTTCGGTTACGCGACGTCGGAGGGGCCGACCGGTCCGTGGATCTACCGCGGTGTGCTGATGGAGGAAGGCCCGTGCTTCACGAACCATCCTGGTCTCTGTGATTACAAGGGTCATTCATACCTGTTCTACCACACGGACGAGCTTCCGGGCGGCAGTCTGTTCCACCGCTCCGTGTGCGTGGCCGAGTTCACGTACAATGAGGACGGCACGATCGACACGATCGCAAAATGCTCCGGTGTGAAGGGAATCGGTGACGAATGATTGTCCGCAGAACGCGGGAAACCGCGACTGTTCGCGGCTGTGCCGCAATTACGGTTGACAGAAGCACATTTGCGTGCTATATATAACGATTATCGCATCACAAGAACACAGCGCGACATTTTCCGATGTCAGCGTTGAATATACAGCGAAACGCGAAAGAAACGAGGTAGCGATTATGGAAAAGACGATGGACAAGATTGTGGCACTTGCCAAGGCAAGAGGCTTTGTATATCCGGGCTCCGAGATTTACGGCGGTCTGGCAAACACCTGGGATTACGGCAACCTCGGCGTTGAGCTGAAGAACAACGTAAAGAAGGCATGGTGGAAGAAATTTATTCAGGAAAATCCTTACAATGTCGGTGTGGACTGCGCCATCCTGATGAACCCGCAGACGTGGGTTGCTTCGGGCCATCTGGGCGGTTTTTCCGATCCTCTGATGGACTGCAAGGAGTGCCACGAGCGCTTCCGCGCGGACAAGCTGATTGAGGATTTTGCGGCGGAGAAAGGAATCGAGCTTCCGAAGCCGATCGACGCATTTTCCCAGGATGAGATGAAGGCGTTCGTCGAGGACAACAACATTCCGTGCCCGACCTGCGGCAAGCATAATTTCACGGATATCCGTCAGTTCAACCTGATGTTCAAGACGTTCCAGGGTGTCACCGAGGATGCGAAGAACACCGTGTACCTCCGCCCGGAGACCGCACAGGGTATTTTCGTCAACTTCAAGAACGTACAGCGCACGAGCCGCAAGAAGATCCCGTTCGGTATCGGTCAGATCGGCAAGAGCTTCCGCAATGAGATCACGCCCGGCAACTTCACGTTCCGTACCCGCGAGTTCGAGCAGATGGAGCTTGAGTTCTTCTGTGAGCCCGGCACCGACCTCGACTGGTTCCAGTACTGGAGAGCGTTCTGCCGCGACTGGCTCCTGTCCCTCGGCATCAAGGAGGACGAGATGCGTCTTCGCGACCACGCTCCCGAGGAGCTGTGCTTCTACTCGAAGGGCACGACCGACATCGAGTTCCTGTTCCCGTTCGGCTGGGGCGAGCTCTGGGGCATTGCGGACCGTACCGACTACGACCTCACGCAGCACATCAACACGTCCGGTGAGGACCTTACCTATTTCGACGACGAGAAGCAGCAGCGCTACACGCCTTACGTAGTCGAGCCGTCGCTCGGCGCTGACCGTGTGGTTCTGGCGTTCCTGTGCGCGGCATACGACGAGGAGGAGCTCGCTGAGGGCGACATCCGTACCGTACTGCACTTCCATCCGGCGCTTGCACCTGTGAAGATCGGTGTCCTTCCGCTTTCCAAGAAACTTGCCGAGGGCGCTGACAAGATCTACGCCGAGCTCTCGAAGTACTACAACTGCGAGTACGATGACCGCGGAAACATCGGCAAGCGTTACCGCCGTCAGGACGAGATCGGCACGCCGTTCTGCGTTACCTACGACTTTGATTCCGAGACCGACGGCTGCGTCACCGTTCGCGACCGCGACACGATGGAGCAGGAGCGTGTGAAGATCGAGGATCTGAAGGCTTATTTTGCAGCCAAGTTCGAGTGGTAAGCGAGTTTCGTGACCTGAGTGGTAATTGAGCGAATACACATGAGAATATGAGCCGGGGCATTTTCCGAGGAAAAAGCGGGAAATGCCCCGGCTTTTTGTGTGTGCGACGGGAATCTTCCGGGAATTTGTAATGTTCGTAAACTGTGCGTAAACCCTTGCGCGAAAACCTGAAATGCGGTACAATGTTCGGAAAGCGGTGCCTGGTGAATCCGCCGCGTGTGAGCGGCATTTTCCGAAGTACCGTGCCCTGTATTAAAGGGGAAACTAAAGAGTATACGGAGGGTTTACACTATGGCTAAACAATGGCCGCTTGACACCGCGCTGTCGTTCGATCCGATCTTCGGAGAGCCGAACCGCGACGGCAACCAGGGTTATGAGATTCTGCCGGACGGCAGAGTTACGATGCGCATCATCGCACCGAACGCGAAGGAGGTTCTGGTCGACCAGTTCGGCAAGACGCAGGCGTTCGAAAAGAAGGAGGACGGTTACTGGGAGGGAACGTTCGACCTCGGCCGCGGATTCCAGTATTTCTTCCTGAAGATTGACGGCGCGGATGTTCTGAATCCGTATCTTCCCATCGGCTACGGCTGCTGCCGCCCGATGAACTTCATGGATATCCCGGTGGAGGACATCACCTGGGACGGTCTCACAGACGTTCCGCACGGCGCTGTGACCCGCCACTATGTCAAGTCTTCCGTGACCGGCAAGTATGAGATCTGCCTTGTCTATACGCCGCCGAAGTACGACGCGAACAAGAAGTACCCGGTACTTTATCTACAGCACGGTTACGGGGAAAATGAGATCGGCTGGACCTTCCAGGGTCACGTCGGCCGCATCGCGGATCAGCTGCTCGACAAGGGCGAGATGAAGGAGATGCTCATCGTTATGTGCTGCGGTATGACGCAGCTCATGGACGCGGACAAGTCTCCGATGCACCGCATGGCGTTCCTCGATGTTCTTCTCAAGGACATCATCCCTTACATTGAGGATCGTTACAACGTTCTCACCGACAAATGGAACCGCGCTATGGCCGGCCTTTCGATGGGCAGTTTCCAGACCAGCATCACGACGCTCTCGAACCCTGATCTGTTCGGCTACGCAGGCCTCTTCAGCGGCTTCCTGCGCGCTCCCTGGGGCAATATGCCGCAGCCCTGGCTCGACATTCTCGATGACGCGGAAAAGTTCAAGGAGAACTACCGCGTGTTCTACCGCGCGATGGGCACGGAGGACCAGTTCTTCAACTCCTTCGATGCGGATGACAAGTTCCTGGAGGGCAAGAACCTCAACATGATCCGCAACACATTCCCCGGCGGACACGACTGGACTGTCTGGAGACGCTGCATCCATGAGTTCCTGCCGCTGATCTTTCAATAAATGATATTTGTTGCTTTTTCCGCCCGCGGGGTTCCTCGCGGGCGGTTTGTCTGACTTGACTATTGTCGGGGGGCAGAGTACAATATAGAAAACCACGGGGGAAACCGTGCGGTATATGTTGTGCGGCGGAGATGCAGGCAGTATGCCTGCAAGGTCTGTGACGGGGGAAGAAAGGAACGAAAGGCGGATGGAGACGCGGGTGATCCCGATCGATCGGGAACATTTGCATAGTGAAATGCTCACGGAAGCGGCACAGTTGTTGCGCGACGGTGAGCTTGTTGCATTTCCCACGGAGACCGTGTACGGGCTCGGCGGGGATGCGCTTGATCCGGATGCCTCGCGGAGAATTTATGCGGCTAAGGGAAGACCTTCGGATAACCCGCTGATCGTTCATATCGCGGATACCGACGCGCTGCCGGTGCTGGCGAGAGAGATTCCGGAGAGCGCATGGGTTCTGGCGGAGCGATTCTGGCCGGGGCCGATGACGATGATACTGCGGAAACGGCCGATCGTGCCGGATGCGACAACCGGTGGGCTGGATACAGTAGCCATCCGCATGCCGAGCGACCCGATCGCGGCGATGCTGATCCGCACAAGCGGTGTCTATATTGCGGCTCCGTCGGCCAATGCGAGCGGCCGTCCGAGCCCGACGTGCGCGGAGCACGTGTATGAGGACCTGCAGGGACGCATCCCGATGATCCTGGACGGCGGGGATGTTCCGATCGGGCTGGAGTCCACGATCGTGGATCTGACCGGCGAGATCCCTCTTATACTGAGGCCGGGGTTCATCACCATCGAACAGCTGCGGGAAGTGCTGCCGACGATAGAGTACGACCCTGCGGTTGTGAAGCGGGTAAAAGACGAGACAATTGTCGCAAGAGCCCCCGGAATGCGGTATCGTCACTATGCACCGAAGGGTGAACTGACGATTTTCGAGGGCGACCTGGATCGTGTGGTTGCCCGGGTACAGAAGGAGGCGGAGACGAAACTTGCGGAAGGTTACCGCGTAGCAGTACTCGCCTCGGAGGAGACGAAGGACTGCTATCGCGGGCTTACCGTGCGAAGCGTCGGCGACCGCGAGGAGGAGGCCGGCATTGCGGCGCACCTGTTCGGTACGCTGCGGGAGTTCGACCGCATGGGCGCCGAGTACATTTTCGGGGAGAGTTTCCCGGAAGCCGGCGTCGGTCAGGCGGTGATGAACCGGCTGATGAAGGCGGCGGGATACCGCATCGTATCTGTCGATGAACCGGCGGAAAGTGTCGCGGAGGTGAAGTGACGGATGAGATTTGACAGGATAGTATTTGTCTGCGGCGATAACACGTGTCTGTCGATGATTGCGGAAAATGTGTTCATCGCACGCTACGAAGGGGAGCCCCTTTATGTCGCTTCCCGCGGCATTGTGGTGTTGTTTGAGGAGCCGTGCAACCCGAAGGCGGAGGCGGTGCTGGCGAAACACGGCATCGGGATGGTCCGGACAACGAGCATGGAGATCCGGAACGGCGATATCACGGACAGCACGCTTGTGATCGCGCTCAAGGAGAGAGACCGCGTGCGGTTTATCACACGTTTTCCGTATGCGACCGCGTTTACGCTTGCAACGCTGGCGGGCGAGGAGCGGGATGTGAAGGATCCGTACGGAGGGTCCGAAGCCGATTACGAGAGATGCTTTGAGGACATTGACCGCATGATCGGGGAGGCGATCCCGGCGATCCGGCAGATGCTCGAATCCAATGATGATATCGACAGCAGCCAGTTGTTTGAGCAGGAGATCATGGAGGACAGAAAGGACGACAGTTTCCGGATGTAACGAGCCGGCTGTCAGGGAAAGACGATGAAGACCGACGGCTTTCGTGTTGCGATGCGGAGGGCTGCCGGAACAGAAAATACGGAGGATACGAAAAATGATTGGTTTAGGATGTGATCACGGTGGATTTGAACTGATGCAGGAGGTGAAAGCACACCTCACGGAGAAAGGTGTGGAGTTCCATGATTTCGGCACTTACTCGCCGGAAGCTACGGATTATCCCATTTACGCGAAGCGCGTTGCCAAGGCGGTTCTCTCGGGCGAATGCGAGAAGGGCATTCTGATCTGCGGAACCGGTATCGGTATCGGCATCACCGCCAACAAGTTCAAGGGCATTCGCTGCGCGGTATGCCACGATGTGTTCAGCGCACAGGCGACGAGACAGCACAACGATGCAAATGTGCTTGCGATGGGCGGCCGTGTCGTCGGCTCGGGACTCGCGCTCATGATCGTGGATACGTTTTTGAACACGGCATTTTCCAATGCGCCGAGACATATCAGCCGGATCAGCCAGATGGAGACCGAGGAGGAGTAATCCCCGCAGGGATGGAAATGCGGTATGCCGTTGGTTTCGGTCCGGGACGATACCGTCAGGGACAGGAGCACAGTCAGCAACAGGGAAAGTGTAAGGTTCCGTCGAAAAGGAAATGGGTGACGCTATGGATTTTTCGAGAATTTTCCGCAAACGATTCTGTCCGAAGGAGTGCATTGAGCTTTCGGACGATATTCGGCTGTTCGAGGGGGAGCATCTGCTGATCACCTCGTGGAAAACACTGCGCCCGAAGAAGGAGCTGGCCCGCGGCATGTCATTGTATCTTCCGGAGGACGGACTGAAGATCAGCCGGTTTGTGCGGGAGAACGGGGAACTTCTGTACTGGTATTGCGATATTATCGCAGCAGAGCCGGCCGAGGAGGGCGGAACGGTATTTACGGACCTTTTGGTGGACGTTGTTGTCTACCCGGACGGGAAGTCACAGATCTGGGACCTCGGCGAAGCCGGGGATGTGCTTCGCAAGGGAGAGATCACGACGGAACTTTTGGCGGATGCACTTAAGAAGACCGACAGTTTGCTTCGGATCCTCTACCGCGGGTCGTTCGGAAAACTTCAGAAAGTGCTTACGGACGCCGAGAAAGGCGTGTTCCCGGGTAGGGATGCAACGTTAGCGGGCATCTTAAGCGACGGGGAATCCCGCTGAAAACTGGAGCCTGCACGCGCCCGGCACGGGATGCCGCGCGGACGGGATTCGAAAAGGAAGAGAGACATATGCTTATGTTCGGAGAAAAACGGATATTGCGTTGGTTGCGCGCGGGAATTCTCTCAGCTGCGGGGGCGGTTGCGATAGTTCTCGCGGTTTTGCTTGTTACCCTGCCTGCGCGGGCCGAGGGGGAGGATGTTCCCGGCACGGAGCCGGATGCGACATCGCTCTCCATCACCATCAAGGAGAGCAACGGAAGCAACGCCAAAAAACTTCGTGACGGCAAATACAGCACCCGCAACGCCTACAAAGCCGGAGACACCATTACCATCACCGCCGAGCAGGAGATGGCCGGCGTTTACATTCAATGGGGCTCGGAAGTGAAGCCCTACCGCCTTGTGTACGGCGATCGTGAGGAAATTCACGGTGAGAACGGCTTTTTGCATGATTATGTGAAGCTTGCGGAAAGAACGAAGGAAGTGGTGATTCACCTCGATTCGGATATGCAGATCTGCGAGATTGCCGCGTACTCTCCCGGGAAACTTCCCTCCGATGTGCAGGTGTGGGAGCCGACGCTCAGGGAGGCCGACATTCTGGTTCTCTCGACGCACGCGGACGACGAGATTCTCTTTATGGGCGGCGTTTTGAATATTTACGGCGGACAGGAGAAGTACCGCGTGCAGGTTGCGTACATGTGCGAGCACTGGACGTACAGCTCGTCCTCGCACATCCGCGAGCACGAGAGGCTTGACGGTCTGTGGTACAGCGGCATCCGCAATTACCCGATCGTCATGGGCTACAAGGACATTTTCATCAATTACAATCAGCCGGCGGACAAGGCGCTTACGGAGGCAAAGAAGAAGTATGATTTCGAAGCGCTGAAGGCGAGCGTCTGCGAGACGATCCGCAGGTTTAAGCCGCTCGTTGTCGTTGGCCACGACATCAACGGTGAGTACGGACACGGCGGACACATCATCTTTTGCGCGGCGCTTCGTGAGGTGCTTGACCACACGGCGGACGCGACATTTCTTCCGGAGTCGGCGGAGAAGTACGGCGTCTGGGATGTGCCGAAGACATATCTGCACCTCTACGGCGAGAACAAGCTGAGACTCAACATGCGCGAACCGCTTTCCGAATTCGGTGGGATGACGTCTTTGGAGGTTGCAAAGGAAGCGTACAAGAAACACGAGACGCAGGTGGCGTCGACCGGCTTCAAGGTTGACGACGAGTATAAGCACAGTGTAGCGAACTTCGGCCTCTTCCGGACAACGGTCGGGCTCGACACCGGCAACGACATGATGGAACATGTCGTGAACTACGCCGAGCAGGAGCGCATTGCCGAGGAGGAGCGCAAGGCTGAGGAAGCCCGTCTTGCCGAGGAAGCGCGCAAGGCTGAGGAGGCGCGTCTTGCCGAGGAAGCGCGGAAGGCCGAGGAGGAGCGTCTTGCGGAGGAAGCCAGGAAGGCTGAGGAAGCCCGCAAGGCCGAGGAGGACCGCAAGGCAGCGGAAGCGCTGAAGCAGCAGGAGGAGCAGGAGGCCAAAGAGGAGAGTGCAAAGAAGACGAAAACCATCATCTGCGCGATAGTCGGAATCGTGGCGGCCGTTGTTGCCGTGTTTCTGTGCATCCGCCAGCACAACCGCATGAAACGCAAGAAAGCAAAGCTGCGGAAGATGCGTAAGAAGATGCAGGCGGAAGCCGGCGGACAATGATTTTTCGAAAGACGATGCAAGGGCGCACCGGGTTGACCGGTGCGCTTTCGTGTCTTGCGGGCATTTTCCGAAAAAGATGCGAAAAAGAAGTGAAAATTTGTGTGGAACTCCGGAGAAAAAAGTGTTATAGTAACTATGTATGGGCAATTATCTGGAAAGGACGTACACAATGCGCGATCAGCGGAAGAAAAAGCAAACCGGTGAGACGATGCGGATGCTGTTCCTGGTGACGCAGATCGGGTTGTGCATGGTGTCCGCGCTTGCCGTCGGCGGACTGCTCGGGTACGGGCTGGATCGGTTGATCCACTCGCTTCCCCTGTTCACGATCGTCGGGCTGTTCCTCGGCATCGCTGCTGGGTTTCGCAGCACATGGGCGCTGGTCGGGCGGTACACGAAGGACCCGGAACCGCCGGTGACGGAGCCTGCGGACAGAAAACAGGCGGAGGCAGAGGCGGAGTTCCGGAGATGGAAAAGCCTGAAGGAGGAAACCGAAGCGTCTGACGATCCGGAACAGTTGCGATGAACGACGCTGGCAGCGGTTATCGAAGCAGTCGGGAGTTGTGCAGACCCGCCGGTAACGGCGAGTTGTTTCGGGCTGCGTGGCCACGGAGGTTGCGATGTTTGGAAGAAGGAAACAGCCTCGTCTGCGGGATGTGATGCGGGAGATGTCATACGGCGGAAGCACGGAACTCCGTGATCCGGAGGACATCGACCGGGAGATTTCCGAGGAGGAAGCTGAGGCGGAGGAAGAGAACCGCGTGGTCGACCCCATCGAGGAGGACAGCGAGCGGGCGTACGATGAGCTTCGTGAGGCGGAGGCCGTTCACGAGGATCTGAAGGTCGGCTGCGTTGCCCTGTGCGTACTCCTTCTGATCGGAATGATCTGGGCGCGTCCCGTGTGGCGGTATGCCGCGGGAGTGGCGGTCGGAGCTGTTGTCGCCGTGTATTTGCTGGTGCATATGTACCGGTCCATCGGCTGGGCTTTGACGATGGAGCCGCAGCGCGCGGAACGATATGCGCGCGGCCGTTCGGCCATCCGGTATGCGGTAGTGCTGCTTTCCGTGATCGCCGTGATGGTAGGGCTCGGAAAGGCGGCGGGTGTAGGGTGCATTCTCTCCGTGATCATGATCAAGCCGGCTGCATACCTGCAGCCGTTTACGGCGAAGATCCGTCGGAAAATGGGGCTTCGTTGATAGGTCAATACGTTACTGCAGTCCGAATCGGGCTGCCAAGGAAGGTGATAGAGTGAATTTTCAAAGCGTAATGCTTGCGGCGCTGTCCACGCGGGGGATTTCGGGAGCAGCGACCCCGAATGTGATGAAGCAGAGCAATGATATCGGTTCGAAGATCGGTATCAACGGCTTCGGATCGGTCGTGCTGTTCGGCCACCGTTTCTGGATTACGTCGACACATATCGCGCTGCTGGTCCTGGTGATCGCGATTTCCGTGCTTGCCATTCTCGCCAACCGGGTGATCCGCAGATCAGACCCTTACGGGAAACCGGGAATCTGCATGGTTATTATCGAGACCGTTGTGACATTTATCGACAACACAACGATGTCGAACATGGGCGATGAGCACGGGCGCAAGTTCCGCAACTACATCGGAACGCTGCTTTTGTTCATTTTCTTCTCGAACATCTCGGGCGTCTTCGGACTGCGTCCGCCGACCGCGGACTACGGCGTGACGTTCGGACTCGCGATGATCACGTTCGTCCTGATCCACTACAACGGATTCAAGTACCAGAAGGTCAAGCATTTTACAGGATT
Organism: uncultured Lachnoclostridium sp.; assembly: GCA_946415315.1. Taxonomy (GTDB): domain Bacteria; phylum Bacillota; class Clostridia; order Lachnospirales; family Lachnospiraceae; genus ISDg. The sequence goes on from CAMKRZ010000032.1 coordinate 10,788, forward strand.
GTTCGATCCGATCCCGCTGACGCCGATCAATATCATCGGCGAGATCTCAACACCGATCTCGATGTCGCTCCGTCTGTTTGGCAACGTGCTCTGCGGTACGGTCATCATGGGACTTCTGTACAACCTGTTGCCGCAGTTCCTGCTAATCCTGTGGCCGGGTGCATTCCACGTGTACTTCGACCTGTTCTCCGGCGCGATTCAGGCGTATGTATTTACAATGCTGACCATGGTATTTATCTCGAAGGCGTACAACGGAGATTAACAGACATCAGTCTTTATTCTCAGAACAACAGATATTTCCAATCCATTCCGGCCGTGTTCCGGCCAAATCAAACACACAGGAGGGTTTCACAATGGATGGTATTTTCAACAAGGAATTCGTACAGGGCTGCTCCGCTCTCGGCGCAGGTATCGCGATGATCGCCGGCCTCGGCCCCGGAATCGGCCAGGGTATCGCTGCAGGCCAGGGCGCTGCTGCTGTAGGCCGCAACCCCGGAGCGAGAGGAACTGTTATGGGAACCATGATTCTCGGACAGGCAATCGCAGAGACGACCGGTCTCTACTCCCTCATCGTTGCGATCCTTCTGATTTTCGTTAATCCCTGGGCGTAATCCTCAGGATCGGAAATCGGTCTTTGCCGGCAGAAACTGACCGGCAGAAGAGACGGAAACACAACTTTCGGCAGCGGAACGTAAACTGTCGAAAAGGAGGGAACAGTGAACGGTTTGATGGCACATTTGGCTTTCCTGGCGACGGAAGAGGAGGAACTGAGCGGGAAGATCTTCGGACTCGACCTGCAGATTGTTTTTGATGCTCTGATTCTGGCGCTTGCCGTGTTTTTCCTGTTCTTTTTGTTGTCTTATTTCGTGTTCAATCCCGCGCGCGACTTTCTTCGCAAGCGCCAGGAGCGCATTGAATCGGATCTCGCAACAGCGGCCGAGGAGAAGAGGGAAGCGATGGAGTTCAAGGCGGAGTACGATGCCCGCCTGAAGGACGCCGACGCGGAGGTTGACCGGATCCTGAATGAGGGCAAGCGCAAGGCGAAGCGCCGCGAGGGTGAGATCATCGAAGCGGCGAACGCGGAGTCTGCCCGCATCATGGAGCGCACGCAGCGCGAGATCGAGCTCGAGAAGAGCAAGGTCCGGGACGACATGAAGAAGGAAATGATCACGGTTGCGACGGAAATGGCCGGGCGTTTTGTCTCGGACAGCATGACCGCGGAAAAACAGGAACAGCTTTTGGACTCGGTTCTTAAGGAAATGGGTGAATCGACATGGCAGGGGTAGTGAGCAGTACATACGGACACGCCTTGTTTGAGATTGCCGTTGCGGAAGGAACCGTCGATCAGCTTTTGACGGAGGCGCAGACCGTGCTTGCGGTGCTTGCGGAAAATCCGGATGTTCTTAAGCTTTACGAGCATCCGAAGATCACGCCGGAGGAGAAGCAGGCATTTACCGAGCAATGCTTCGGCGGACGTGTCAGCAATGACATGACTGGATTTCTCGTGCTCGCCGTGCGCAACGGGCGTCACAAAGAATTGCCGGACATGCTCCGCGACATGATCAGCGAGGCGAAAGAGTACAAGGGGATCGGCATTGTGAAGGTGACGACGCCGATCGCTCTTTCCGCGCAGCAGCGGGCTCGCGTGGAGGAGCGGCTTCTTGCGACGACGGGCTACCGCGAGCTTGAGGTGGAGTACGCGATCGACGCCCGCATGATCGGTGGGATCGTGATCCGCATCGGAGACCGTGTGCTGGATGCCAGCGTGCGCACCCAGCTTGACGGGCTTCAGAAAGAATTACTTCAGATACAGATTTGACAGAAGGGAAGGTACATAGAGTTGAGTATGAAACCGGAAGAGATCAGCTCCGTCATCCGCGAGCAGATCAAACGATACAGTACGAAACTTGTGGTATCGGATGTCGGAACCGTGATCCAGGTCGCAGACGGGATCGCGCGTATCCATGGTTTGGAAAATGCGATGCAGGGAGAGCTCCTGGAGTTCCCCAACGACATCTACGGCATGGTGATGAACCTTGAGCAGGACAATGTCGGTGCCGTTCTGATGGGCGATACCGCACTGATCCGCGAGGGAGACATTGTGAAGACGACCGGTCGAGTGATCGAGGTTCCGGTCGGCGACTGCATGCTCGGGCGAGTTGTGAACGCGCTTGGACAGCCGATCGACGGCAAGGGACCCATCGCGGCGACATCGCACCGCCGGATCGAGCGCGTGGCGAGCGGCGTTATCAGCCGTAAGAGCGTGGATACGCCTCTTCAGACCGGTATCAAGGCAATCGATTCCATGATCCCGATCGGACGCGGACAGCGTGAGCTGATCATCGGCGACCGCCAGACCGGCAAGACCGCGATCGCGATCGATACCATCATCAATCAGAAAGAGGAAAATGTCCTCTGCATCTATGTTGCCATCGGCCAGAAGGCGTCCACGGTCGCGAACATCGTGAAGACGCTCAACGAGTACGGCGCGATGGATTACACGACGATCGTTGCAGCGACCGCCAGTGAGCTGGCTCCGCTGCAGTACATCGCTCCTTACGCGGGATGTGCGATCGGTGAGGAGTGGATGGAGCAGGGCAAGGATGTCCTGATCATCTACGATGACCTTTCCAAGCACGCGGCGGCTTACCGTACCCTGTCTCTGCTGCTCAAGAGACCGCCGGGACGTGAGGCGTACCCGGGCGACGTCTTCTACCTGCACAGTCGTCTTCTGGAGCGTGCGGCACGTCTGTCCGACAAACTCGGCGGCGGTTCGCTCACGGCGCTTCCGATCATTGAGACGCAGGCAGGTGACGTGTCCGCGTATATTCCGACCAACGTTATTTCCATCACGGACGGCCAGATCTATCTGGAGACCGAGATGTTTAACTCCGGATTCCGCCCGGCCGTCAACGCCGGTCTCTCCGTGTCCCGAGTCGGTGGCGCGGCGCAGATCAAGGCGATGAAGAAGATTGCCGGACCGATCCGTATCGACCTCGCGCAGTACCGCGAGCTGGCTGCATTTTCCCAGTTCGGATCCGATTTGGATGCCGACACGAAGGAGAAGCTGGCGCAGGGCGAGCGTATCCGCGAAGTTCTGAAGCAGCCGCAGTATCGTCCGATGGCGGTTGAGAAGCAGATCGTCATCATCTACGCTGCGACGAAGAAGCATTTGCTGGATGTGGCTGTATCGGATATCGCCGAGTATGAAAAGGTACTGTTTGAACTGATCGAAAACCAGTATCCCGAGATTTTCCGCACGATCCGCGAGCAGAAAGTTCTGACCGAGGAGATCGAGCCGAAGCTTGTGCTTGCGATCGAGCAGGCGAAAGAGGGATTTACAACGAAGTAGGAGTAACGGATCATGGCCTCGATGAGAGACATAAAAAGGCGTAAGCAGAGCATCCGCAGCACCGGGCAGATCACGAAGGCGATGAAGCTTGTCTCCACCGTCAAGTTGCAGAAGGCCCGCGGGCGTGCAGAGGAGGCGAAGCCGTACTTCAATCACCTGTACCAGACGATCGTGACGATGTTTGATCGTGCGACGCCGGAGGTGCGGGCGCATTATTCGAAGGAAAACGGCACGGCGAAGAAGGCGATGATCGTCATCACCTCGAACCGCGGACTTGCCGGCGGCTACAACTCCAATGTCGTCAAGCAGGTGCTTGGCTGCGGCATCCCGAAGGAGGATCTGCTGATCTACGCGGTCGGACGCAAGGGGCGCGATGCGCTTCGTCTGCGCGGCTACGAGATCGCGGGGGACTATTCGGAGACGATGAACAACCCGCTTTACAGCGATGCCTCGGACATCAGCACGGATGTCATGGATGCGTTTGAAAACGGCACCGTCAGCGAGATCTATATCGCTTTCACAGTGTTCGTGAACACCGTGAGCCAGGTTGCCACAATGCTGAAACTGATGCCTGCGGACATCGGTGTCGGCGGCGACGAGGACGGAGAGCCGGGGACGGCGGAAGCACTGATGACCTTCGAGCCCGATCCGGAGGAGGCGCTGAAACTGATCATCCCGAAGTACGTCAGCGGTGAGATCTTCGGTGCCATCATGGAGGCGTACGCCAGCGAGAACGGCGCGCGTATGCAGGCCATGGACAACGCGACGAACAACGCGAACGAGATGATCGAGAAACTCGAGCTTGCCTATAACCGGGCGCGTCAGAGTTCGATCACCCAGGAGCTCACCGAGATCATTGCCGGCGCAAATGCGCTTGACACGTGATCGGCAGAGTGAGCGGAAGCGTTTTATTCAGCTATACAGGAGATATTTTTCAAGGAGTGTACTACCGTGGAGAAAAACATTGGTAAGATAACACAGATCATCGGTGCCGTTCTCGACATCCGATTCACGGAGGGCAATCTTCCGGAGATTTACGATGCCATCAAGATCCGCAGAAAGAACGGTGAGATCCTCGTGGTCGAGGTAGCGCAGCACCTCGGTGATGACACGGTCCGCTGTATCGCCATGGGCCCGACGGACGGTCTGGTTCGAGGCATGGATGCGGAGTCCACCGGAGCGCCGATCACGGTGCCGGTCGGAGAGGCGACCCTCGGACGTATGTTCAACGTTCTGGGTGAGCCGATCGATGAGAAGGAAGCGCCGACGGATGTGGAATACTATCCGATCCATCGTCCCGCGCCGGATTTTGCGGAGCAGTCGACCGATACCCAGATTCTCGAGACAGGCATCAAGGTCGTCGACCTTCTCTGCCCGTATCAGAAGGGTGGTAAGATCGGTCTCTTCGGAGGCGCCGGCGTAGGCAAGACCGTGCTGATCCAGGAGTTGATCACCAACATCGCGACGGAGCACGGCGGTTATTCCGTATTTACCGGCGTAGGCGAGCGCACGCGTGAGGGTAACGACCTCTACTATGAGATGATCGAGTCCGGCGTTATCAACAAGACGACCATGGTCTTCGGTCAGATGAACGAGCCGCCGGGAGCGCGTATGCGCGTGGGTCTTACGGGACTGACGATGGCGGAGTATTTCCGTGACAAGGGCGGCAAGGACGTCCTCCTGTTCATTGACAACATTTTCCGATTCACGCAGGCCGGCTCGGAAGTGTCCGCACTTCTCGGACGTATGCCTTCGGCCGTCGGTTACCAGCCTACGCTGCAGACCGAGATGGGCGTGCTGCAGGAGCGTATCACGTCGACGAAAAATGGTTCCATCACCTCGGTTCAGGCCGTTTACGTGCCTGCCGATGACCTGACGGACCCGGCGCCTGCTACGACGTTCGCACACCTCGACGCGACGACCGTATTGTCCCGTTCCATCGTGGAGCTTGGTATTTACCCCGCGGTTGACCCGCTGGATTCGACTTCGAGAATCCTCGATCCCCGCGTAGTCGGCGACGAGCACTACAAGGTGGCGCGCGGTGTGCAGGAGATTCTGCAGAGATACAAGGAACTTCAGGATATCATCGCCATTCTCGGTATGGACGAGTTGTCCGAGGATGAGAAGCTTCTCGTGGCGCGTGCCCGCAAGGTACAGCGTTTCCTGTCCCAGCCGTTCCATGTGGCGGAGCAGTTTACCGGTCTTCCCGGCAAATACGTCCCGCTCTCCGAGACGATCCAGGGCTTCAAGGAGATTCTCGAGGGCAAGCATGACGACATTCCGGAGAGCTTCTTCCTGAATGCCGGCGGAATCGAAGATGTCGTGGAGCGTGCGAGAAACCGCGAGTAAACTGCCGAACGGCGGGCAATGGCCGCTGTCGGTGACGAAAGTAGAGTGAACTATGGCAGACGAACGTTACATCCGGCTCAAGGTGTTTTCACCGACGAGAGTTTTCTTCGAGGGAGACGCCGAGCTGGTTGAATTTACGACAACAGAAGGCGATATCGGCGTGTACAAAAACCATGTGCCGTTGACGGTGGTGGTTGCGCCGGGCGTGTTGCGCATCACAAAGGACGGAGAGACGCAGGTGGCAACACTTCTGGAAGGATTCGCAACCATCCTGCAGGATGAGATCGTGATCCTCTCGGAAGCGTGCGAGTGGCCGGGAGAGATCGACGTTCTCCGTGCGGAGGAGGAGAAAATCCGCGCCGAGAGAAGACTGAAGTCCGAATCGTCCATGAGTTATGACCGCGCGGAACTGTCGCTTCGCAAGGCGCTGATCCGTCTGCGGGTGGCCAACAAAGAATAAACTGCAAGTAAGGGAAACGCCGGAGGCATCCGGAGACGCGGATGAACAGCGTTTATCGGGAGTGCCGTGAATCGGCGTTTTCTTCATTTTTCACAGTTCGGAAAATCCTTTTGCCCCATGCGGGCGGATCGGAGGCAGTATGGCGCTTGTCATTATCACGGGATTGTCGGGAGCCGGCAAATCGGTTGCCATCAACGCGCTGGAGGACATGGGATACTACTGCGTCGACAATTTGCCGGCGAAGTTTCTCGTCAGTTTTGCCGATCTGTACGGCATGACGGAAAATAAAGAGGAGAAGAAGATCGCAACGGTCGTGGATATCCGGGGAAAGGATACGTTCGGTGATTTTGACCAGGCGATGGAGGAACTCTCCCGCCGGCGGTATCCGTACCATATCATGTTCCTTGACTGTGATACGCAGGTGCTGCTGCAGCGCTACAAACTCACGCGCCGCAGGCATCCTCTGATGGAGGACAGCAATCTTTCCTACGAGGAGGCCATCACGCGGGAGCGGGAGTGGATGAAGCGCATCCGCATTCGTTCGGATTATCTGATCGACACATCCACACTGAAACCGACGCAGCTTCGGGAGAGGATCATGAGCATTCTTTCCGAGGAACCGGAGTCGGATTCCCTGATGATCCGCAGTGTTTCGTTCGGATTTAAGGAAGGCATTGCGGCGGATGCCGATCTTGTCTTTGACGTGCGCTGCCTACCCAATCCGTACTATATCGTGGAGCTCAAGGACCACACGGGACTCGAGGCGTGTGTGCGCGATTACGTGATGGGCTTCCCGGAGAGCCGCGAATTGCTGGAGCGGGTACTTTCTTTGCTGGAGTATCTGATGCCTTTGTACCGTAGAGAAGGCAAGCGTGAGCTGGTGGTCGCGTTCGGCTGCACGGGCGGACAGCACCGTTCCGTCTGCTTCGCGGAGGCGCTGGCGGCGAGAATGAAGGACGCAGGATACCGTGTGGTGGTGAGTCACCGGGAGATTGAGAAGAACCGTGACTGACATTTTTCGGAAAATGAGTGTTTCCAACTGAGCGCTTTGCCGGATTACCCTGCCGGAGATACAGCAGAACAACAAAACAGAGAGATCGTTTGGAGGAGGGAGAATTATGGCGATTTTACTTGCCGGCGGTGCCGGCTACATCGGAACTCACACAGCAGTGGAGTTCCTCAACGCAGGTTATGACGTTGTGATCGCGGACAACCTGTACAATTCGAAGGCGGAGGCCGTGCGTCGCGTGGAGAAGATCACGGGCAAAGCGGTTTCGTTCTATCAGATCGATGTGTGTGACAAGGCAGCTCTGCAGAAGCTTTTCTCGGAGCAGAAGATTGACACGGTGGTGCATTTTGCGGGTATGAAAGCGGTCGGAGAATCGGTTGCAAAGCCTCTGATGTACTATCGGAATAACCTTGGCGCAACGCTCACGCTTCTCGAGGTGATGAAGGAGTTCGGATGCAAACGCTTTGTGTTCAGCTCGTCCGCGACGGTCTACGGAGTTCAGAATCCGGCGCCTTTCTGCGAAACGATGCCTCGCGGGGAATGTTCGAACCCGTATGGCTGGACCAAATGGATGATCGAACAGTTCCTGATGGATGTGTGTGTCTCCGATCCTGAGTTTTCGGCTGTCCTGCTTCGCTATTTCAATCCCATCGGCGCTCATGAGAGCGGTTTGATCGGGGAGGATCCGCAGGGCGTTCCGAACAACATTTTCCCTTACATTACGCAGGTGGCTGTCGGCCGCCGGCCGTTGCTGACGGTGTTCGGGGACGACTATGATACGCCGGACGGAACGTGCATCCGCGACTACATCCATGTGGTTGATCTTGCGAAGGGACATGTTGCCGCTGTGCCGTATGCGGAGGCGCACAAGGGCGCGGAGGTTATCAACCTGGGAACCGGCAAAGGCACGAGCGTGTTGGAGATCGTCCATGCGTTTGAGCACGTGAACGGCGTGAAGGTTCCGCATGCCATCGGACCGCGCAGACCCGGGGATATCGCGGTGAATTACTCGAGCGCTGACAAGGCGGAGCAGTTGCTCGGCTGGAAGGCGGAGAGGGATATCGAGGATATGTGCCGCGACGGATACCACTGGCAGACCATGAATCCGATGGGGTATGCGGAGGAGTGACCGTGCTCAGTGCGGGGCTGAAAAATGTCTGTAGAAAACGCGATTCTGTTTTTGTATAGTATTACATAAATCACATCGAGAAATCTCTTCGGGCAGGTGCCCGAAGGCGGTAAGATTGTGGAAAATGCTTTTCGCAGGAGGGCATTTTCCACGATTTTTTTGTGCGAAGTCTGCTATGATTATTCCATCGTCTATCGCGGTGCGACGGCGTGTTCCGGGGAGGGAATACGCGTGCACCGACGTCTTTGGCCGGCCGCTGAAAAGGCTAGCGTCTGTTGTATTCTGAGCATCATCTGATGACCTGCAATGCCTGCGGCCGGTTTCTCTCGTGAGACGATCATTTTCCGATAATCATTGGGGGGGACAATCGCATGAAGAAACGGTATCAAAAACGGGCTATGGCAGCTTTTCTTGTTGTGGCTTATTTTCTGTTTGTCATCTGCGGAGCGAGGAGCTTCGGAGGAAGGGCAGAGGCCGCAGAGGAAGTGATGATTGGCCAGACGAGAAGGTCTTCGGAGACTCCGAAGTATCTTCTGGTGCAAATAAACTCAGGTACTACCTGGAGCTCGAGCTGGAATGATCTTCACTATGTGTATCAGAAGGGGAACTCTTCGCAGCAATATGTTGCATATTGCCTGGAATCACATCGAACGAGTCCGTCCGGACAGAGTTACCGGGTGATCGCGGCACCGGATTACAGTCAGAAAACGGAAAACGGATTGAAGACCATTTTCCGAAAAGGGTATCCTTACAAGACGGTTTTCGGTGACAACGGAGAGTATTCGCTGAGCGCGACGGACGCACAGGCAGCGACCCAGATCGCCATTCGATTCTGGATGTCGTACCGGCAGGCCTGCGAACCGGATAAGGATTACCATGTCATTGAAAGCCTCAATCCGTACAAAAAACGCGTGAAGGCGGCTGATTCCGACGCGGCACGCAATGTCTTCAACGCCGCAATGTGGCTTTTCAAACTGGCGGACAGCGGATACTCTCCGTCGTTCAACATGAAACTGTACACGTGCGGAAGCACCCAGCCTGTCATCGCAGGTGACGGGAAGGACTACAGTATATCGGTTCGAGTGAGTCTTAATGAAAATAACACCGAATTGATCTGCAATTATGGATTTCTCAAGTCGCTGACGATCGTTGATGCACAAGGACATGAAACACCTCTGTCCTGCAGTTGTATTACGAAAAATTCGACCACCGAAGTGCTGACAACGTCAGACACAGTGAGGGTCGGAAACGGAACAATAGTGACGTTTACCTGGCCGGAATCAGCCGGATTGGGCGGCAAGACGGTAAAAGTAGTATTTTCCGGCATGTCCAACAAGGCAGATATCTCGCTGATCTACATGGGGACAGCGAGTTCCGATAAGCAGAAACTGTATGTCACACGGATGGAAGCAGGAGAAGCGGTGACAGCGGATGCGACGGTCAAGTTCAGTGTGACGGCAAATCCATCGCCTACCAATACGCCGAAGCCGACAGCGACCAATACGCCAAAGCCGACGGCTACGAATACGCCGAAGCCGACAGCGACCAATACGCCAAAGCCGACGGCTACGAATACGCCGAAGCCGACTGCGACCAGCACGCCGCGACCGACAGCAACAAATACGCCGAGGCCGACTGCAACGAATACGCCAAAGCCGACTGCGACCAATACGCCGAAGCCAACTGCTACAAATACACCGCGGCCGACTGCGACCAATACGCCGAAGCCAACTGCTACGAATACACCGCGGCCGACTGCAACGAATACGCCGAGGCCGACAGCGACAAATACACCGAAGCCAACAGCGACCAATACGCCGCGACCGACGGCTACGAATACGCCGAAGCCGACAGCGACCAATACACCAAAGCCGACGGCTACGAATACGCCGAAGCCGACTGCGACCAATACGCCGCGACCGACGGCTACGAATACGCCGAAGCCGACTGCGACTAGCACGCCGAAGCCGACAGCGACAAACACGCCGAAGCCAACAGCGACCAGCACGCCGAAGCCAACAGCAACGAATACGCCGCGGCCGACTGCGACTAACACGCCGAAGCCGACAGCTACGAATACGCCGCGACCGACTGCGACTAACACTCCGAAGCCAACTGCTACGAATACGCCGCGGCCGACAGCAACGAATACGCCGAGGCCGACAGCGACAAGCACGCCGAAGCCAACTGCTACGAATACACCGCGGCCGACTGCGACCAGCACGCCGCGACCGACAGCAACGAATACGCCGAGGCCAACGGCGACTAACACTCCGAAGCCAACTGCTACGAATACGCCGCGACCGACAGCAACGAATACGCCGAGGCCGACTGCAACTCATACACCAACGCCGACGAACAGTCCAACGCCCACGGCGACCAACACACCGACGCCGACGAACAGTCCAACGCCCACGGCGACCAACACGCCGACGGTGACGAATACACCAACGCCCACGGCGACCAACACACCGACACCGACGAGCACGCCAACGCCGACGCTGACGAATACGCCGACACCAACGAATACACCTACACCAACGGCGACCAACACGCCGACACCGACGAATACGCCTACACCAACGGCAACCAACACTCCGACGCCGACGAGCACGCCAACACCAACGGCAACAAACACGCCAACGCCGACACCAACGAATACACCTACACCAACGGCGACCAACACGCCGACACCGACGAGCACGCCAACGCCAACACCGACGAACACGCCGACGCCGACAAATACGCCGACGCCGACGAATACACCAACACCAACGGCGACCAACACACCGACGCCTACGAATACGCCGACACCAACGAATTCGCCAACGCCGACTGCGACCAACACACCGACGCTGACGAATACGCCGACACCGACGAATACACCGACGCCGACGAATACGCCGACACCAACGAACAGTCCAACGCCGACGGCGACCAACACACCGACGCCGACGAATACACCGACGCCGACGAATACGCCGACACCAACGAACAGTCCAACGCCGACGGCGACCAACACACCGACGCCGACGAATACACCGACGCCGACGAATACGCCGACACCAACGAACAGTCCAACGCCGACGGCGACCAACACACCGACGCCGACGAATACACCGACGCCGACGAATACGCCGACACCAACGAACAGTCCAACGC
>CAMKRZ010000033.1 GCA_946415315.1 uncultured Lachnoclostridium sp.
TGATTTACAAGGGATTGCTAAGGGCTTGCGCAACACCGCTAGAGGTGAGCGCGAAGTGAATTGTATCACAGGGGTACGAGTCTGTCAACAGTTTTTTTAAGTAATTTTCAACTTTTTTTCGAAACCTCGTCAAAGCCTTATTTTACGGGTAAAAACGAATGCATGATTCGAAAACTTCGCGCATTTTCGGGTGTTATTTTCCGTTCCGGTACGCTATACTGTTCCTGTTCAGACATGCAAAGCAGGCGCAAGCTTTTTATAAGGAACAATGAGGAGTAAAATGATTCATGGGATTCGTTCAGATCAACGAGAACATCTGCCTGTACTACGAGGAGTACGGCGAGGGAAACAACTACGTGCTCTCGGCTCAGGTAGGCTTCTACCCCGTCGGCATGCAGCAGAAACTGGCGACGATGGGCTACCACGTCTTCTGCATCACGCTGCGCGGGTTTGCCCCGTCCTCTTACGTAACCGAGGATTACGGCAAGGAATGGTACAACATTTTCGCGGACGATGTCGCCGCGTTTGCGGACGCAATGGGCATCGAGCGCTTTGCCTATATGGGCGCGTCGCACGGCGCCGGCGTCGGCTGGCATCTGATGCTGCGCCACGGTGAACGCATCACGGCATTTGTCGCGGTCGTCGCGGGGCCTCACAGTCTTAAAGAAGGAACGATGTCGTACCGGCAAATGCTCGAGCAGGGCATCATCTCCTCTCCTCCGCCCTTCGACCCGCCGATTGACAACGACCCCGCGCGGCAGAAGCGCCGTGACATCCGGGCCGCGCACATCGCAAAAAAACCTCCCGCGGATCCACGCGAGAGGGCAATTGACTACGGTCGTCCCCTGATGGGACTCGGTTCGGAGGAAGCACTCTGCGAAGCGCTTCGCTCCATCACGGTTCCTACGCTGCTCATCGGCGGCACGGAAGATCCGATCAGCACGATGGAGCTGATGTCGCGCACCGCGTCCTGCCTGCCACACTGCAAGCTTGTCGTCTACTCCAACTGCGGTCACAACATCGACACGGACCTCATCGAGGAAGTCACGGACGAAGCCGACCGTTTCCTGCGAAACGCAGCCGCTACCGGCCGCTGGTATCTTCCGGTGGCGTGCGACTGAAACCTGCGAAACACTGTTGCCGGCCGCCGGTACCTTCCTCCGGAGTGCAACCGGAAGCCTGCGAACTATCTCTCGGAGCTTCCGCCCGGTTTCTCCGCCACAACAATGCAGTTGGAATCCGGGTAGGTGTCGACCGAAAGCTCGACCTTCGGGGAGAGGTGCGTCACATACCCCGGTTCCAGGAATGCTTCGCAGCGGATGATCTTCGCGCCGAGCTGTTCGAAAAATGCCCGGAACTCCCCGATCGTATAGTACCCGAACTGCTCCTGCACCTCGTGCGCGTAGCTCTCCTGTCCCCATGTATATGTATACAGAAACTCGCGGGCGTAATTGGTGCACGCGGTGACCTTTCCCGCCGCCTCGTCCACGACAATTTTCCGATCCGGAATATCCTTAAGCCCCTGAAAGTCCCGCTCGTAATTGCGGAAAAACGCAATTCCTGCGGGATCTTTAAATGTGACGGTGATGGTCGAATCGTCCACCGGTGACTTCACGCCGTCTCGGATCACGATGCGCCCGCCCGGGCGGAGCGAGTCATACGCGTTGCGCAGCGCCTGCTCCACCGAGCTGATCTCAAATCGGCCGCGCTCCGTCTCCGTATAGGAAAATATCTCATGTAAAATGGAGGAGAACACGACCGTGTCGACCTGCGTCGCAAAGCGGTCCGTCGCGAAATTGTGCCGCACCACCGTCCAAGCGTGTCCCTCCTGCTTTCTCTTATCCTCGAGCACCCGGATCACGTTATCCGAAATGTCCGTGCCGATGATCGTCTTCTCCGGATACCGCTCCTCCAGCAGATCAAGAAGGACTCCTCCACCGCTGCCGACATCGACCACGGTTTCCCCTACGACGTAATCGATCACGGTATTTTTCGTGCTGGATTCGCTCGCGTTCATCGTCGCGAGATATTTCTCCTCGTTGTTCAGCCGGTCGAACTCATCCCGCCGGAAGCCGAACATATCGTACAGCGTCGTGATGCTCTTCTCAAACGTCAACAGCCCGCAGCGCTCCGCCTCCACGCAGAAATCGATCAGTTTTTCGCACACCGCGGAAAACCGGAAATCCACAAGCATCGCGCGGCCGACCCGCTTCACGATCAGCTCCACATTTTCCACGGAGGAATCGCGCATGTACTTCTCGATGATCCGCTCCTTGTAAACGTTGATGTGCTTCTTGCCCATGTAATCATAGTACAGGCCGTCCGCGAGCGGTTTGAACGAAAGGTACTTCACACCGTCCTCGACTTTCAGGAGCATTTCCCGAAGAAGCCACTTCATCTGATCCGGCGTAAAGCCCGCGAACGCCGATGGAAAATACCACAGTTCATACCGCGGGAAAATCTCATCCCGGAACATCACCGCGAGTTCCTCGTCCGCCTCCTCAAGCCGTCTGTCAAGTCTTGCCATGCGTTCCCGCGTCGGAAACTCCGCAAAATCGCCCGCCAGTATCCGCCGGATCATCCGGTCGGCCTCACCGCTCACACGATCCCACAGCTCGCGGCTGACGCCGCCGATCACGCAATGGTTCAGCACAGACAGAATCCGATAAAGCGATTCCTCTCCGAGCGCGGGAATCAGTTCCGTGAGAGGGCGGTTGTCCGCGACGGGCACTTCACCCCGGATTGCCTGCCCGACAAGTCCGTGCGTGCTGATCAGCACCTCGATGATGTGCGAGTTGTCGCACTCCGCGCCCCTGTTCGCATCGTCGGTTGCACCGTCACTGACAGAAGCTGCGGCAACACCGACTGCTGCCACACACTCTTCCCGGAAAATCTCCGCAGATGCGATATTGTGAATATCGAGCGCATAGCCCTTGGCGCGCCAGCCGTCACGCTCCCGCTCGGTTCCGCCCTTGGACACTTCGGACCACTCCAGCACAGTCTTGACCAGCTCGTACTCTGCCTCTGTCAGCATGCCCGCCTGCCTCTCCTCCTCGAGCAGAGCAAGTGTGTGAAACACATAGCAGAGCGTCTCCCGTCCGCTGACCTCTTCCACAGACTCCAGACGTTCCACGTTCACGCTGCGGTTTTCCGTGTAATATAAGTACGACAGCCATCGCTCATGATCGAGCCGTTCCGACTCAAATTCAGCGCCGTCCTGCAGAACGATCTTCATTTTCCGAATGCTCCTCTCACGCTACCGTCTTCTGCTCCGCAGGAATCCTCCCACGCCATGTGTCTGCGGAAGAACTCCGTCTGGTCGCGGTTGGCCTTCTCGCCTTCCGCCAGCTTCATATTCACGTGGAACACATGGCTGATTTCCGGTTTATCCGGCGCACCGTAAATTCGGAACTCCGACTCGCCGCCCCGCTCCGCGATCAGTTTTGCCATCGGCTCACAAGCCGCGTAAAGCGTGTCGCAGTATGCGGAAAATACGAACGCCGGCGGGTAGTCCGCTGTGATATGGTCAAGAACCTTCGCGCGCTCGTCATCAAGAACGCTCGCCTCGCCGAAGTAGTCGATGAAGATGCCCTCCTCGCCGGCCTCCGCTGCCGTCGGAAAGTTGTACACGCCGCACGCGAGCGAAACCGCCCGCAGCGTCACATCCTTTGGAAGATCAAGCCCGAACAGATCCGCGTACTCGCTGTTGGAGAGAATGCACGCCATCTGGCTTACGAGCTGCGCCCCTGCGGAATCCCCGACCATGAAGACGTTGCACTTATCCAGTCCGAAGCTCTCCGCATTGGCCGAAATCCATCGAAGCACGGCAGCAGCATCCTCGATCGGCGCCGGAAAATGAAACTCCGGCGCGAGACGGTAGTTGTAGTTCACAACCGCAAACCCGAACTCCGCCAGATGCATGCAGTAAAACCGGTACAGTTCCTTGTCCCCGTAGAAGAAGCCGCCCCCGTGAATGCTCACGATGACGGGAAGCGCACAATCTGTATCCTTCCCCGCATCTTTCGGAAGATACAGGTCCAGCAGATTCCATGTATCATACGGTCCGTACGAAATGTCCCTGAACTTCTCAACACTCTCCGGCTCCGTCAACCCCGTATCGCGGATTGCGTCCCCGGTCGCCCATGCCTTGCGCATATCCAGAACTCTCTGTGGTGCCTGATTCATCGCGTACTCCATGGCTGCCTCCTCCATAATCCGTTTGTCTGCATGAATTCCCTTAATGGGATACAGCATCTGCATTTGGTTCATTATAACATAGTTTCCGCTCGCTGAACACACCTATTGCAACATATAAAAAAGGACGGATTGTGCACTTACATCTTTCAACACCATGCCAATCCGTCCCCATCCATAGAATAATCTATACAGACACATGATTCCCTGCAATACAAACGCCATACACACAGTCAGAACCTTTATGCCATTGACAATTGATCCCCGAATTCCACGTTGATTGTGTCGGTGCAGAATAAGCCGCCGCACCAAAATACTGAGAGTTGATTGCCCCTACGTACGCATCCGCTATTGCCTGAAGAATCGGCGGTGCTCCCTTAGGCATATCTACCACATAAGCATTGTGGATGAACGCTTTCTCATATGGGTTATAAAAAAAGCCCTTGCAGAGATAATAAAGATTAGTTTCCAACTCCCTCCTGACAACATTCAGAGTCATTCCACATCTGTACTCCTCACATTCACTTCATGCTGAACATTGATTTTTTCCCTGTTGCAAGAAGTATCTCACCATCAGCAGTTCTGGCTAAAATATCATTTCCATTTAAACTGACTTCAATTTCAACAATGTTATTCCATGTCAATGCCACCTCCAATCCCGGATCGTCCGTATGCCCCGGCGCCGAATACCGAATCGTTCCGTCTTTGCACAGAGCAACTACGATACCGGATGCCGCTCTTATATCCACTACATCGTTCCATTGCAAATAATCATAATGATATGCCCACGGATAAGCAGCCAAAACCACTTTCCCCTCCGAAGTAATCGCAAAAACTCCTTCATGAAAGGCAGCGATTCTGATAATCGGACCGCATTTATTTAACGATTGTAGCACTTCTTCATAGTATTGATATGACTCTCCAATCACACCGATCGTCCCATCCTTTTTCAGATAGAAATTGTCTTCGAATTGCACAACATCCGTTGCAACTAGAATATTCTCCAGTGTGTCGGTTACATGACTGATACAGAACAGTTCTCCGTCTCTCGAGAGCACCACTTCTCTATTATTTGCGTATGGTATCGCTTCAGCAATAGCATAGTTTGTAAGGAATGATTCCCAATGCGGCCACCAATGTACAAAGAAACATTGCACCTCAAATTCTGTCATATCAAATTCTCGATTCGGAGAAACCATCAGCTCACCTTTCTCGGTGACCCCGCTCAGATCATCAAGGGCACCTCGCAAAGAGACTACGTTTTTCCAACTTGATACTGTATCACCAACATTCACTCCGGGTACTATCCCATCTTTGTAAGCCTGTGAAGAGAATTCAATCTGGACAGTACCGTTCTCCCGGATCCATGCATAGTAGTGGAGTCCCATCGCAATCGTCCGTTTTTTCCAGAAAAGCTCTGTGATTATTTTTTTACCGATTGCCGCTTCCTCGGTAGGTATTTCTTTTGCATTATTTCCCTTTTCCTGACTGTTCGATAAGCCTCCGATTCCAAGGGCAGCGATACCGAGGATCAGTACCGCTATACATGCAATCTTCTGATACCATCGCATTCCCACATATATCTTCGTCATATCTTCGGAAGTTTCATTGGCATTACTGTCCTCAGAAAAATAATCGCTTATGCCTGTATACTTCTTTTTTATCGGCTCTTCAGCGGCTTTTCGCACAAATCTCTCGTCGATTCCACCGATCGCATCTAATAAATCATATTCTGTCATATGTCATATCCTTTCGCTTTTAAGCGCTTTTTCAAGTTTGTCCGCATTCGATGAAGCATAACTTTGACTTTGCTTTGAGTAAAGCCATAGCGCTCGCTTATTTGCGGGATGGTATCAAAATACCAATATCTGCGAACAAACACATTCTGCTGCTCGTCTGTACAGGTCTCGAGAAATCGATTGATCACTTCGGTTAAATCCTCACATCCCTGTCCATCATCACTGTTCTCTGCCGGAATGCACTCCAACATCTCCTGCGTAAGCTCGCATGATACTACATTTCGCTTCTGCCGTTTCTCTTTTCTGCATCGGTCAATCGCAATGTGTCGGACAATCTTTGTCAGGAATTCAAGCAGGTAATCTGCCGGTTCATGCGGAGGTATCCTGTTCCACGCCTCAAGATACGCGTCGTTGACACACTCCTCTGCGCTTTCCCGATCATTTAAAATAGCAAAAGCAATCGATTTAAGTTTTGCTCCATACCGTTCATCAGTCTGCTTGATGGCATTTTCATCTCTGGCCAGATAAAGATTAATGATCTCACGATTGTTCATCCAAATGCCACCCCTTTCTGCATCACAATATGGCCACAATACTCTCTTCACCCACTATAGCGACTTTTTCCCGAAATGGTTACATCTTTTTTTGATATTGCCGGATTGCCGGATAGCAAAAAACATAAAAAAGCGCTGAGACATCCAATATTCTCAACGCTTATAAACTATATTATCCTTTTGAAAAAGTTGAAACGTCCCTTCCCTGCAGCCTTCATTTTCCGCTGACCAGTTCCGCTGCCCTCTCGAGTGCCGCGTCAATGTTCGGCCGGAAATTGTCGGCGCCGATCAGTTTGTCAAAACCGCTCTTTTGCATCACATGCATCGGCTGCTCATTGACGTGCGACATCACGACCGTGACACCATTCTTGCGGAATTTCGTGCACAGATTGGTCAGGTTGCGAAGCGCGGTCGTGTCCATCGCGGGCACATTGCGCATGCGGATGATGACGACCTTGTCCTTCTCCCTGAGCGGGAACTCCGCGAATTTATCGGCCACGGCGAAGAACATCGGGCCGTTGATCTCATAGACACTGACGCCGTCCGGCACGGCCTTGAGACCGTGAAGTTCATCGACCGGCTGCTCGTCCTCCGCGATGTACGTCCAGGGGCGAACTTCCGTCACGTCCGTCATTCGCTTGAGGAACAGGAACGCCGCAAGCACCATGCCGATCTCGATCGCGACAACAAGGTCAAAAGCAACCGTAAGCGCAAACGTGACGAACAAAACAAGGATGTCGCTCTTCGGAGCCGTCTTGCAGATGTCGCGGAAATGACGCCACTCGCTCATGTTGTACGCCACCATGAACAGGATGGACGCGATGACCGGCATCGGGATCAGCGCCGCATACGGCATAAGCACTACCAATATAAGAAGGAGCACGACCGCATGAACCATTCCGGCGATGGGCGAGCGGCCGCCGTTCTTCACGTTGGCCGCCGTACGCGCGATGGCTCCGGTCGCGGGAATTCCGCCAAACAGCGCGGACGCGATGTTACCCGTACCCTGCGCGATCAGCTCGGTGTTCGAGTTGTGGTGGCTGCCGATCATACCGTCGGAGACAACGCAGGAAAGAAGCGATTCAATACCCGCAAGAATAGCGATCGTAAATGCGCTCGGCAGCAGTTCCTTGATCAGGGAAAATGAAATCTTCGGCGCGGTAAACTTCGGAAGGCTTCGGCTGATCGTGTACAGATCACCGATCGTGTTGACCTTGAGACCGGCAAATTTTACGATCAGCACTCCCACGATCACGGCGATCAGCGAGCCCGGGATTTTCTTGTTGATCTTCGGCCACACGATCTGGATCGCAAGCGCTAACAGGCCGATCAGAAGCGCCTGATAGTTGAACGAGTCAATGTTTTTGATGATATTGGCCGCCTTGTCGACGGTCTCGACATTAGCTGTACCCTCCGGATAGGAAAGTCCCAGAAAATCCTTCACCTGGCCGATCGCGATTGTAACCGCGATGCCGGCGGTGAAGCCCGTCGTTATTGTATAAGGAATGTATTTGATGAGCGAGCCGAACTTGAACACACCCATCAAAATCAGAAGGATACCCGCCATGACGGTCGCGAGCGAAAGTCCTCCGAGTCCGTAAGTCGCGACGATCCCCGCGACGATGGTCGCAAATGCCGCCGTCGGTCCCGAGATGTTCACCCGGCTTCCGCCCATTGCGGCGATGATAAAGCCGGCGACGATCGCGGTGTACAGACCCTGCTCCGGTCCGACACCCGACGCGATCGCGAGAGCGATAGACAGAGGCAGCGCGATGATCGCAACAATGATACCGGCGACAATGTCGGACGCAATCTGTTTCTTCGTATATCCTTTGAGTGCCGTCATGATCTTCGGCTGAAATACTTTCATAAGTTCCTCCCTGCGATTCAGGATTTTTCGAGACAACAAGACGGAATATACTCCGCGCGTTCGAAAAATGCAAGAAGTTTTTGAAGTTTTTCTCAATTTCAAAAAAGGGGACGCTGCATGTGCAACGCCCCCTCTTCGAGCAATATCGTTTATTCGGTAAAGAGTGCCGTGGAATAGTAACGGTCGCCGCTGTCAGGCAGGAGTGCTACGATGACTTTGCCTGCATTTTCCGGACGCTTCGCAAGCTCGATCGCGCCGTGCAGTGCTGCTCCGGAGGAAATGCCGACCGAGATGCCTTCCTTCTTCGCAAGAAGCTTTGCTGCGGCAAATGCGTCCGCCGACTCCGCGCGGAAGACTTCGTCGTACACCTTCGTGTTCAGGACATCCGGAACGAAACCGGCGCCGATACCCTGGATCTTGTGCGCACCCGCACGGCCCTCGGAGAGAACCGGCGAATCTGCGGGCTCCAGAGCCACAACCTTCACGTTCGGATTCTGCGACTTCAGGTACTCGCCCGTACCGGTCACGGTACCGCCCGTGCCGACACCTGCGATGAAGATATCTACGTTGCCGTCCGTATCACGCCAGATTTCGGGACCGGTCGTTGCGCGGTGAATGTCGGGGTTCGCAGGGTTGATGAACTGCCCGGGGATGAAGCTGTTCGGGATCTCTGCCGCAAGCTCCTCCGCCTTCGCGATCGCGCCCTTCATGCCCTTCGCACCCTCGGTGAGAACAAGCTCTGCGCCGTACGCCTTCAGGATGTTTCTGCGCTCAACGCTCATGGTCTCGGGCATCGTAAGGATGATGCGATAGCCCTTCGCTGCCGCGATGGATGCAAGACCGATACCGGTGTTGCCGGAGGTGGGCTCGATGATGACGCTGCCCTCCTTCAGAAGTCCCTTCTGTTCCGCGTCCTCGATCATCGCCTTCGCGATGCGGTCCTTGACGCTTCCTGCCGGGTTGAAGTACTCTAGCTTCACGAGCACGGTCGCCTTGAGTCCGAGTTCCTTCTCAATATTGGTAACCTCAACGAGAGGCGTGTTTCCGATCAGTCCGAGTGTTCCTTTGTAAATGTTAGCCATGGTAGTTATCCTCCTGATAATAAATGTATTGTAACTCAGTTTTTATTCTTCGTCAACGCTGCGGCCGATGCCGCTTCGGCGTCGAATGTTCATTTTCCGAAAAATGCTCCTGCTGCTGTCCTTATGCTCTTGCCGCTGCCGCGAAACCGTTCTCCAGGTCTGCGATCAGGTCGTCCACATGCTCTGTGCCAATGGAGAGGCGGATCGTGTTGCGGCCGATGCCGGTGTCCGCGAGCTCCTCGTCGGAGAGCTGCGAATGCGTCGTCGATGCCGGATGGATCACAAGGCTCTTGACGTCAGCCACGTTCGCAAGAAGCGAGAAGATCTTGAGTCCGTCGATAAATGCCCATGCCTCCTTCTGGCCGCCGCGGATGTCGAACGTGAAGATCGAGCCGCCGCCGTTCGGGAAATACTTCTGATACAGTGCGTGATCCGGATGATCCGGGATCGACGGATGATTCACCTTAACAACCTGCGGATGATGGCTTAAGTACTCAACGATCTTCGCAGTGTTGGAAGCGTGACGCTCTACGCGCAGGGAAAGCGTCTCAATGCCCTGCAGAAGCAGGAACGCGTTGAACGGCGAGATGCTTGCTCCGGTATCGCGGAGAAGGATCGCGCGGATGTATGTGACAAATGCAGCAGGTCCTACGACATCGTAGAACGATACACCGTGGTAGCTCGGGTTCGGAGCCGCGATGTTCGGGTATTTGCCGCTTGCCTTCCAGTCAAACTTGCCGGCCTCGACGATGATACCGCCGAGCGTCGTGCCGTGACCGCCGAGGAACTTCGTTGCGGAGTGAACGACGATGTCAGCGCCGTGCTCGATCGGGCGGAACAGGTACGGTGTACCGAAGGTGTTGTCAACCACGAGCGGAAGGCCGTGACGCTTTGCGATCGCTGCGATCGAGTCGACATCCGGAAGGTCGCTGCCGGGGTTGCCGAGCGTCTCAAGGAAGATCGCTCTCGTGTTGTCCTGGATCGCATCCTCAACTTCCTTCAGGTTTCTCGTGTCAACGAACGTTGCGGTGATATTGTAAAGAGGAAGCGTGTGCTCCAGAAGGTTGTAGGTTCCGCCGTAGATCGTCTTCTGTGCTACGATGTGTCCGCCGTTTGCGGCAAGCGCCTCGATCGTGTAGGCGATCGCTGCTGCACCGGAGGCCACTGCCAGTGCAGCGCTGCCGCCCTCAAGGGCTGCCACTCTCTCCTCGAGAACACCCTGCGTCGTGTTGGTAAGTCTGCCGTAAATGTTGCCGGCATCCGCAAGACCGAAGCGGTCTGCTGCGTGCTTTGCGTTGTGGAATACATACGCTGCCGTCTGGTAAATCGGAACCGCTCTCGAATCGGTAGCGGGGTCTGCCTGTTCCTGTCCTACATGTAACTGAAGTGTTTCAAAACGATAGTTGCTCATTGCTGTAATCTCCTTTGATTGTATGAATTCGTTTTTTATTGGTTTGGTTTATTTTGTCTGATTTTGTCTGGTTTGGTATTCTTCGGTTTCGTCCCTGTATTTCGAAACCGTCCGTTGTTCGCTTCTGCCCGCGATTCTCGACCGATCGGGCTTTCCGGCAACAAAAAAGCCGGGTTCTTCGTTTCGGAAGCTCCCGGGCAAATGGCATCAGTCAACAATGAAGATCAGCAACATCGTCTCTCATCAGGGCGTTCGGAAGCGCACTCGAACGCACCGGCCATATTTACTGCCCGGGAGTTACGCATTCGACAACACCACATGTAAACTGCTGCTGAATAACTCGTGTACGCGTTCATGTTGCTCCTCCTTTCACTGCGTCCGAACCGGTTTCGATCCGTTCGCATCGCTGATGGTGGCATCATAACACCATTTGCCTACTGTGTCAATAGGTTTTTGAAAAGTTTTTCGGATATTTTTCAGACATGCCGGGGAAAGCTTGTTTCAGACTGCCGCTTCCCTTCTCATTCTACAACAGTAGTGCGGCAGAAACAGCCAGCCCGGCCAGTGCTGCTGCAATCGCGGGAACAGCGATGCGCACGCCGTACGAGACGAATTTTCCGAACGAAAAATCAACTCCCACGGTCTTGAGAAGCGACATCCACATGATTCCGGCGAGCGCTCCGACCGGTGTGAGGTACGCGCCGAGGTTCGAGCCGATGATCGTGGCGTAGACTGCAGAGAGCGGCGCTGAGCCATAGGAAAGTAAAGAGGTGAACAAAACACTCATCGGAATGTTGTTGATAATATTGTCAGCAAGCGATGATGTGATCCCGTACATCAAAATCGGATTACCGTGCGACAGAACTTCCGCGATGCGCGCGGACAGGCCGCTTTCGTTCAACGCAAGCACCAGTCCGAACATCGACAGCACAAACGGCGCCAGCAACCACGGCAGACGATGTATGCTTCGGAACAAAAGTCTCGGACCGCGCTTCGTCAGCGCATTCATCACGCAGGTGCACACGATAAGGCTACCCGCGGCGCACACCGCGATCAACCACATTGGAAGGTTCACGTAGGATGCAACCGCCAGCAGCAGCGTGCACACGCCGAGGTGCACCATGCCAAGCACGACCGTCGGCTTATGCCGGATTGACGTCTGCGTGGCCTCCCCGTGCATCGGAACTGCGAGCGCCTTGCGGAACAGAAGCCGGATTGCGACATACACCGCGATACCTGCGAAAATCGTCGGGATCAGCATCACCTTCACGTACGCGAGGAAATCAATCCCCGCTCCGCTCGCGAGGTAAATGTTGGTCGGGTTGCCGATGATGAACATCATGCTGAAGGTATTTGCCGCGATGAATTCCGTCACGAGATACGGGATCGGATTGATTTTCGCCGCCTTCGTAAAATACCCGATGAACGGGGTGAACGTCAGCACGACAATATCGTTGGATGTAAAAACCGTAAGAACGGAGACCGTGAGAAACAGCGAGCCCAGCAGTTTTCGCTGGTCGCTTCCGGCTTTCGCGAGCGTCCTGCCCGCGAGATAATGAAAGAAGCCCGCCTCATCGAGGTAGACCGAGAGAAATGTCATGGAGAAAAACAGTGCCAGAATTTTGATCGGGTTGACCGCCGTGTCCGCAGTGAGCCCTGCGCCGAACTGCCGCGGTGAAAGCCCTCCGCTCAAAAGCAGCGCGATCAGACCCGCCGCAGCCACCAGCGGATAGGTATCAAAAATAACGCCCCGGATCGTAATCCGCGGCTTCGCAATAATTCCTGCCATCATTGTCAGGCATGTCACCAGTGCGATTATACCAACCCTGACCATTTGCCGTTCCTTCCTGTGGCCGTTTTGCGACCACAGGAATTATAGCACTTTGTTGCGGAAATGCAACTGATTCCATTATTTCCCATCGGATTCAGTGATTCATAATTGCTACCGGCTTTTCTATATGGTATTATGACTCTGTGCCGGTTTCGGTAAGGCACCTGTTACCACGAATAGGCAAAGGAGATCTTCCCATGGAATTCAATGCTAAAAAAGTGAAAGACGAATGTGTCGCGTGGATCCGCGATTTCTTTGAACAGAACGGCCCGGGCTGCAATGCAATTGTCGGGATCAGCGGCGGCAAGGACAGTTCCATCGTCGCTGCGATGTGTGTCGAAGCGCTCGGCAAGGACCGCGTCATCGGCGTGCTGATGCCCAACGGTGACCAGCCCGACATCGAGTACTCCTACAAGCTTGTGGAGCATCTCGGCATCCGCTACTATGTTGTCAACATCAAGGACGCTTACCAGGGCATCGTGAACGCGCTGCCGGATGACCTGCCGCTCTCGGAGCAGGCACGCGTCAATCTTCCTCCGCGTCTTCGCATGTCGACGCTCTACTGCGTTTCCCAGTGCTGCAAGGGCCGCGTGGCCAACACCTGCAACCTCTCCGAGGACTGGGTCGGTTACTCGACGCGTTACGGTGATTCGGTCGGCGATTTCAGCCCCCTGAGCCACCTGACCGTGCAGGAAGTCAAGGAGATGGCGCGCCTGATCGGGGTTCCGGAGGAACTGATTGAAAAGAAACCTTCGGACGGCCTGTGCGGCAAGACAGACGAGGACAACCTCGGCTTTACCTACGCAACTCTCGACCGCTACATCCGCACCGGTGAGATCGACAGCGAGGAGGACAAGGCAAGGATCGACAGCCTGCATCGCAAGAATCTCTTCAAACTGGCGCTGATGCCTTCCTTCGATCCCGGCATTGAAACCAGGGCAGATGACTGAATTGAAAATAAGATCGGGCAGGAGCGATTTTGACTCCTGCCCGTTTTGTCTGTCACTCATCGACCGGATGACGCTTCTGAAAACGTTCAATTGCGTGTTGCTGCTCCGTGGTCTCCACAGCCTCAAAACTGTATTTGTCACGAAGAAAGGCGATCGGTCGCTTTTCCCCGAGCATGTGCATGACGCAGGATGCCACGTAGCCCGTCCTGCCGTGTCCGCCGACACAGAAGATCGCAACTCTCCTGCCCGCTTTCATTCGCTCCATCACCGCCTCGACCAGCCGGTCGAGCACATCGTCGGGCAAAATGTTATAGTCTGTGATCGGGTAATACACGACCTCTCCCCGGAAACCGGCTCTCCAGATCCATCCCGGCAAACTGTCCAGCGGGAAGAGAACATCCGGCTTCATATACAGGATTTCCTCCAGTCGGTAGATGCCGCCGAGGATTAAACCCGGAACAACTTCGATCGGTTCCTGTGCCTCGTAATCCATGGTCCCCTCCGTTCTGCCGCTTCACAGGCGGCACTGCTCTTCTTTATTTTCTGTCCTCAACCGGAGAAAAACTTCTTGAATCTTTCCCAAAGCGATTTTCGCTCGGGCTCTGCCGTTTTTGCTTCGCTTTTCACGGTTTCCGATGAGATTGCCTCCACAGGCATCACTTTCTGCGAATCGGTTGCTTGCGCTTCCTCATCTGCGGATTCCTTTTCATTCGCTTTGCTGCTCACGGCATCGGATCCGATCCCGGCTTCAACCATTACGTTGTTCGATTCCTTCTCTGTCGATTGCGTTTCAAGGGCAACCGGCTGTTCTTCGAGCACTTCCTCGATCGGTTTGACTGTCTTTCTTTCCTCGCCGTATGTGTAGATCAGTCGGTAATTCTGCTCGCGACAACGCAGGACATCGGCGTCCAGAAGCGAGTCGCAACCCTCGTAGACATCCTCGAAGACCAACTCACCGATGTGAAGGCCGTCCTTATCATTTTTCACGACAGTGCCGTCGGCAAGAAGAAACGCAGGCTTCAGTCTCCGCAGATCGATGGTTTTATAATCCCGCATATGCTCCTTGGTGTACCACATATGCGCCTTGTCCGAGAAACCGACGTAGAGTTCCTGATCCCAGTAGCCCTCATCCGTCTGGGACTCCGACAGCAAATGCGCCGAGAACGCCACTCTGTCAGTCCCGGGCTCATACGCCGTCATGTCCCATTCGCTGTCGATGTCAAAACTGCCGTTGTAATTTTCGTAACTGCGATAGTCGTACACGATGCGCACTGAGTAGCACTCATTTTCCCCGCGATTGCAATTGGTTTCCTCCTTCGTGCCCGGCGGCAGAAGTTCGTCCGGGTTTCGGAACGCAAGGTCAGGCGCATAAGCCGTTCCGGGTTTGCGCTCCTCCGGGACAACCGTCAGCAGCTGTTCCTTCTCATAGAAACGACTCAGATCGCTCCACAACCGCAGGCCATTCGGATTGAGGAAAATGTCCTTCGACAAAACGTATGGCTCCAGTATCGCCCTTGTTTCCGCGAAATTCCCCTCCGTATAGGCATACTCAGCTTTCGCATACGCCTTTGCGAGCGCGTTGCTCTGGTCCTCCAGCTCATCGTAACTCTTGATCTTAACGAGAAGATAACCGGGTTCGGCGGTTATTCCCGGAAGTCTGAAAAATGCTTCCGCATCCTCCGCGTTTCTGGGCACGTAGAGCACGCCGTCGGGATCATACGATGCAACGGATTCGTCTCCTTCCAGATAGCTGTCCTCGGCCTTCGTGTAAGGAATGAACCCCAGTGCCCTTCCGCTCGCGGCATCAAAGATCACAATTCCGAAGAACCTTCTGTCCGCCGTGACAACCGTTCCTGTCGCGTCACAGAAGAACGGTTTGCCAAGCCACTTGTCCCCGGTGCACCAAATGCGATCGACGTGAATGGACTGTCCGTTATCGAGTTCCGTCACGGTGTAACCGGTTTCGTTCCAGTCTCCCGTGCAGCTCAGCGCGCGCCCTCTGTCCAACGAAACATCCAGCAGCGTATCGCCCGGAACAACGTATGTTTTTCCTCCTGTTTCAAAGGTGATGATGCCATTTTCCTGAGACGTGACGCTGTACTCCGTGCCACGCACATTCGCAAATGTCCTTCCGGAGCGTTCCTCCTCGCGCAACCCGGAAAGGCCCATCCGAATCACGCTCTCGCGGACTGCCGCACACTCTGCGGAACCGTCATCGTACCGTTCAACGATATCTTTGAGCTCCTCGAAGGAACTCCGATTCATGTTCCATCGAAGCAGCGCGCGATTGTACTGACAATGAACATTCGTCTTGTCCCGCAACGTTGCCTCCTCCAGGATCTCCAGTGCATGGTCCCGCTGCCCCAGCTCAATATACGAAAGCGCCCAGTTGTTCATGGAGTCTGCCGCCGTCAGCTCCGTCTCCGGCAACGGACGTCCGTAGGCGCTTCCGCCAGCACTCGCATATACCTGCTCCAGGCGATCCGACAGGATCGAAAAATCCGTGCATCCCCTGCCGAGAGCCTCTTTCAAGATGACGCATGCCTCTTCCGGCACTTCAGCCCGGACATCACCCAGGAAGTCGTCCAGGTGACCGTCAACATCCTGCCCTCTCTCCCATGTTCTCTTTCCGGCATACATTTCGAACACCGTCAATGCCCAGGCATACACATCCATCCAGGCTTCCGCAGGCGCGCCATCCGCCTGCTCCTTCGGGCAGTATTGGAGAGTGTAACCGGTGGAGAGGCCGTGGTTACCGCCGGAAAGCACGCTCTGCGCCTTCGCGAGGCCGAAATCACCGACCTTCGCATCCCAGTTTGCCGAGAGAAGGATGTTGCCGGGCTTCACATCCTGGTGGACGAGCCCCTGCTCATGGGAATACTGAAGGCCTCTCGCCATCTGGATCGCGATGTCGAGGATCCTCCTCTGAACATCCTGCTCCGTCCCCTCGTAGAGTTTGCCCGACTGGATCGCGTCCTTCAGGCTGCCACCGTCCATCCACTCGGAGAAGACCGTCGGTACGCCGCCGATCTCACGGACATAGTAACAGCTGACGATGTTCGGGTGCAGACCGAGGTTGATCCAGTTCTCGCACTCGGCGATGAACGCCTCCTTCCGATGTTCGCCGGCCTCCGCGAAAAACCGGGGCTGCGGCCGCTTCATGGCAAGCTCGGTGTTCCAGCCCTTGTGATGTACACGCCACACACTGCCCATTCCACCGTGGATCGCGTCGGATTCCACGCTGTACGTTTCCAGGATCTCATCGCCCTTCCGGATCTGCTCGTTGGAAATCGACGCCGGACGTTCCCCGTCCGCCAGCCGGCTCGCCGCATCCTCCATCGAAGCCTGCAGCATGGAGAAGCTCTCGTAGGCGCTTCCCTTGCTCATCGTGTTGCTGATGCTGAAGTCGCTCATTCCATTCTCCCAAGCCGAATCAATGTGATCTCTTCCTGTGGAAAATTCTTTATCACCGGAAGACTCTCCGATCTCACCTTCCTTTACACCAGGATTCTCTCCGTTTTCCGGAGATTCGATTCCTTCACGGAACTCTCCATAGCGAAACACAAGACGATAGTTCTGCTTCTTTCCCTGTATGACCAGTGCGTTCCACAGCGGATAGCATCCTTCAAATTCATCATCAAACAGAAGGCTGCCGATCCGCAGGCCTTCCGCGGTGTTTCGAAGCATGACACCGGCCGGAAGACAGAACATCATTCCTTCCGGAAAGCCGCGCTGTACCGCAGGATCATCCAGTTTTCCCTTGCTCCATTGGCTCCAGCATAATGTTCCGTCCTGTAAAAACGACAGATACAGGTTCGTGTCCCACGGGTCATCATCCGAAACAGACTTCCGATCCGTATAGCTGTAGAATTTTGGTATGAAAAATACTTTCTTCTCCTCATCGGAAGCATCATACCCGGTGAGCGACCACGTCATATCACAGTACAGATCACCGGTATAGCCTTCATTTTCCTCTTCTTCAACGCATTCTGCACACATCACAACAACATCGTTGCTGATGCGGTTTCTGTGTGAATCCGAATTCCACTGTGTCTTTGCAAACGGCCGGTATTCCGCCGGGTTTGGCACCGAGTCGTCAGCGGTCGGAACAACTGCCAGCAGTTCCGTACACGTAAAATACCTGCCGAGTGCAGTCCACAACCGGAGGGCCTCCTCGTGGTGTACGATTGCTCCGCCGAGGCAAAAGGATTCCAGCAGATTCTTTGCACTTAGAATGTCATTTCGCGCAAATGCCGCTTCAGCCTCGGCATAAGCGGCGGCAAGAGCAGCCTGTTCATCTGCCACCTCACGATACGTTCTCAGTCTCTCCACGACATAAGGCGGATTGCACCCTGTTTTCGGAAGTCTGATCGCGCGAATTCCCTGCCCGGAAGGAACATACGCCATGACGTTGTCAGCACAATTGAAACCGGCCGCATATCCCCCGGGGAACCAACCCTCCGCTGCCGGATAGAGAATGCTGCCCAGAGATCTTCCCGTTTCGGCCTCGAACATCAGAAGAGCCCCTGTTTTTTTGCTCTGAGCTGCAACAATCCTTCCTTCGGTTCCGACGTATTTCATACCCATAAAATACACTTTGTCATCCGAAGGAATAGACAAATCCACCCTGCGCGATTCTCCGTTTTCCAGATTCAGGATCATGAAGAAATCCGCAGTCCGACCGGAATTATCGATATCGTAATCAAGTTCAAAATCAACAAAAAGAGCAGATTTACAGTCCGTACTGACATCCAGGAGTGCTTCTCCGGGGACCGAAACGATCGTTCCTTCTCTCTCGATCACAATCTGATTATTCTCGTCAAGGAAAGCACGACATCCGGAGGAACGTCCCGTTTCCGGGTCCCATTTTTCGAAACGCCTTTCTCTCATTACTTTCGGCCCCTGGTTCCTGCGCAGGCAGGGCTCGCCGGAACCTTTTTCACTGATTTTCCAGTAATCTCCCCGATCGCTCCAGTCATATTCCTGCAGTTCTACACTGCCGATCTCTTCAACACCTCTACAGAGTTCTTCCGCCTGTTTTGTTGCATCGCAATGCTCTGCAACCCGGTTTTTCAACTCTTCGTAATCTGTCTTCCCGGTTTTCCACCGGAACACCGCTTCATTATACTGGCAAAGAAAGTCCGCAGAATTGCCTGCCGTTGCAAGCTGCAGCAGTCGTTCGGCTTCCTTCCCGTTTCCGAGATCGATCATGCTGACCGCACGGTTATTCAGCGATGCCGCCGAATCCGGGGCCGCCGTGACCATCTCATCCGGATACTCTGTTCCGCAGACATCGGCATAGATTTCCCGGAGCGAATCGTTGATTTCGGAAAATGTTTTCCTGCCGGTCATCCCGGATTTCAAGAGGCAATACAAACGGTCCGGGATAGGATGACTTTGTTCCGGAAGCTGATTGCCCAATAAACTCGCAGCGTCCGCACCGGTCTCCCACAGTCTTCTGCCGGCATACATTTCGAACACCGTCAATGCCCAGGCATACACATCCATCCAGGCTT
>CAMKRZ010000034.1 GCA_946415315.1 uncultured Lachnoclostridium sp.
GCAACAACGTCCTCGCCCTGTGCATTCTTGAGGAACTCGCCCATGAGTTTCTTCTCGCCGGTCGCGGGATCACGGGTAAATGCGACACCTGTACCGGACTGCTCGTTCAGGTTACCGAATACCATCGGCATAACGTTGACTGCGGTACCCCAGCTGTACGGGATATCGTTGTCACGGCGATATACATTTGCTCGAGGGTTGTCCCAGGAACGGAACACGGCCTCGATAGCCAGCTTCAACTGTACAACCGGATCGGACGGGAAATCCTCGCCCAACTGGTTCTTGTACTCTGCCTTGAACTGCTCGGCAAGCTTCTTGAGGTCTGCTGCGTCAAGCTCGATATCGAACTTCACGCCCTTCTCCTCCTTCATCTTGTCGATCAGCGCCTCGAAATACTTCTTGCCGACCTCCATTACGACATCCGAGAACATCTGGATGAAGCGGCGATACGAGTCATATACGAAACGCTCGAACTTCGGATCCGGGTTGCCGGCGATCATCGCTGCGACAACATCGTCGTTCAGTCCGAGGTTCAGGATCGTGTCCATCATACCGGGCATGGAAGCTCTCGCACCGGAGCGAACCGACACAAGGAGCGGGTTCTTGAGATCGCCGAACTTCTTGCCGTTGATCTCCTCCATCTGCTTAACGCCTTCCATAGCCTGTGCCATGATCTCATCGTTAATCTTACGTCCGTCTTCGTAGTACTGCGTGCAGGCCTCCGTCGTGATCGTGAAGCCCTGAGGTACCGGGAGTCCGATGTTTGTCATCTCGGCCAGGTTGGCACCCTTGCCACCCAGCAGGTTACGCATAGTGGCATTACCCTCGGTAAATGCATATACCCATTTTTTAGCCATATATCTATGACCTCCTCTATTAAATTCGCCGTCCACGGTTTCATTCTCATCTCTTCCCGGAGGATGCTAACCAATCGTTCACCGGAAGCCGCTCCCGAACATCCGTCCGACAACCTTTCCGAAGATGTCATCATATACGCACTATTGCATCCGCAGAAAACCCGGATCACATCTTCCGTCTTACAACTGTTTCAATGTCACTTCTTCCTTCTCCGTATAAAAACACGCAAAAGAAAACGCCTGTGGACAGCCGCTGTCGAAATTGTAGCACACCACCCCTGTATTGGCAACATTTTTTCTCGTCTCCTTCGCTTTTCGTATGTCCATACGAAAAGCAAAGCTGCCACTGTCATAATACTTGTCAATATACACAAATCTTTTGTTTCCCTGCCATCCCTCCGCCTTTGATCACTTCCGCGATATGGCTGTAAACAACATGTTTTACCCGATCAGATCCGCGAATGCGGAGAAGCTAAGCCTTGTCAAAAAAACGGGACGCATGGTTGACAAGCGGTAATTCTCCGAATAAACTGTTAATACCTTCTTGGTTTTGCTAAGAAACCGCTGACACGGAAAACCTAAACTCGAAAGAATTAATCCGAATTTTCCCGGGTAACCGCATAGATTTCAATGCATAAATGATCACGGAAAGGAAGACGCAGACCTGCGAAAAGACGCATGCTCTGCGCAAAGAACTATGACAACTGTCACGGTAGAAATCGCAGGAGTTCCGGCAGAGATTCACTGCCGGTTTTCCGAAAATGCTGCGTTTTTCCAGGACTACATCTCCGACAAAACACCTCAGATCACGGTTGCGCCGTCGGACGACTACCTGGAATGGATTCAGGCAGACTTCGACAGGATGCACGAGGCAAGGGGCTGGCCGATATGCCGGCTTGGCGACTCCTACCTGGAACTCAACGCCATTCACGCCGTTCTTGTGGAAAACCTGTTGGACTATGGCACTCTCCTGATCCACGGTTCGGCGCTGTGTATGGACGGGCAGGCCGTCATATTTGTCGCTCCCAGCGGCACAGGCAAGAGCACCCACGCCCGACTGTGGAGGGAAACCTTCGGCGACCGGGTGTGGATGATCAACGACGACAAACCGATGATCCGCATGATCGACGGAAAAGCCTTTGTGTACGGCACCCCGTGGAACGGCAAACACCATCTCAGCACCAACGCCTGCGCGCCGCTGAAAGCCATCGTCAAACTGACGCGCGACAAGACAAATCACATCGAAGCAATGAATTCATTCGATGCCTACTCCACACTGGTCACGCATGCTTACATTTCCAGAGATCCCGCATCAATGTCAAAGATCCTGGAACTGGAACATCAGCTTCTTGGCGCAGCTCGTCACTACCTTCTCGGTTGCAACATGCTGCCGGAAGCCGCAATCGTATCCTACGAGGGAATCTTTGCCGCTTCATCTTCAGAAGATTC
This sequence comes from uncultured Lachnoclostridium sp., assembly GCA_946415315.1. Classification (GTDB taxonomy): domain Bacteria; phylum Bacillota; class Clostridia; order Lachnospirales; family Lachnospiraceae; genus ISDg. The sequence goes on from CAMKRZ010000034.1 coordinate 2,307, forward strand.
CGTGTGTCAGGAATAACTGTCCGAAAAGAAAAACGCGGACTCGAAACCTGTCATCGACAGATTTGTTCCGCGTTTCCCGGAAAATGAAAGGCGAGCCGGAAACGCCTGGTTCCCTGCTCGTTTCTTGATCTCGATTTTTCCGATTCGAAAGTACTTAAGCAAGTTCTTCCCGCCGCTTAATCGGGAGTTGGCGGGGGTGGGTCTGACTGCTGTTTACCGTAATCACATCCGCTTCGAAAACAATGATCTCCATCTCAGGTGCTTCATAGCACTCCTTCATCCGACCTTCTCCTTTCTCACGGTGCCGCCATCCCTAACTATCCTCCGACCTCAGCCTTCCTCATGGCCCCATGACGAAGGAACCGTGATCACTTCGCCCTCCAACACGATGATCTCCATCTCAAGTGCTTCATAAAACTCTTTCATGATATCCTCCGATCTCAGCCTTCCTCCGGACCCCAGGAAATAGGAGTGGTAATCACTTCGTTCTCCAACACAATGAACTCTATCTCAAGTGCTTCGTACAGATCCTTCAAGTATTGTTCTCCCTCTGTTTCCCTGTCCACACATTAGCAATATACATCCTGCAAAAAACTCCGCAACCTCTCGATTGCGGAGTCAGTGGAAACAATGGGGCTCGAACCCATGACCTCCCGCGCGTCAGGCGGACGCTCTCCCGGCTGAGCTATATTTCCGAATGCAGCACGGCACTGCCTTGCCACAAGGACAATCATACACGAAACCAACGAAAAAAGCAACTGTTTTCTTGTTCGATCCGTGTATTTCCGTGCATTCGTGTATCATTATGTATTTTACCAAGCATCCATGTTTTATCGTGTCTGCATCGAAAAATGAAATACCTGCCGCACCGTACGATGCGACAGGCTTTCGTGTCTGGGGGCGACGGGGCTCGAACCCGTGACCTCCCGCGTGTGAGGCGGACGCTCTCCCGGCTGAGCTACACTCCCATGTATGAATGAACCTCCCCGCAACTGCGCTGCGGCTCGGTTAATCCGCTATGCAATTATGCAAGCCGTTGTCTTCTACATCTTCCCGGATCACTCCTCCGGCCGATCCTCCATTGCCTCATACTCGCGATGCACTCCCACATACTTGTACGCCGGTCTGATGATCTTACCGTTGTTGATGATCTCCTCCATCCGGTGTGCTGCCCAACCGCTGATTCGCGAGATTGCGAAGATCGGCGTATAGAGCTCTTCCGGAATTCCTAACATATCATACACGAAACCGCTGTAAAAATCAACATTTGCGCACAAAGGTTTAAATAAATGTCGATTTTCCGCGATAACTTCCTTCGCAATGCGCTCCACAGCGAAGTACAACTCGAGCTCTTCGGTGCGGTCTTTCTCCTCCGCGAGCTTGATCGCGTAGTCACGCAGGATCACCTGGCGAGGGTCGGAAAGCGTGTACACCGCGTGGCCGATACCGTACACAAGGCCGGTGCGGTCGAAGGCTTCCTTGCGGACCAGCCGCGTCAGATAGTCGCGGATCTGTCCTTCGTCCTTCCAGTCGTTGACATTTTCCTTCAGATCGGCAAACATCTGGCGAACCTTGAGGTTCGCACCACCATGGCGATAACCCTTCAGCGAAGCGATGGCCGCTGCCGTCGCGGAGTATGTGTCCGTGCCGGACGACGTCACGACATGCGTGGTAAATGTGGAGTTGTTGCCGCCGCCGTGCTCCGCGTGGATCACGAGGCAAATGTCGAGCACCTTCGCTTCCAGCTCAGTGAAACGTCCGTCCGGACGAAGCATCGAGAGGATATTTTCCGCGGTCGAATACTCCGGCTTGGGATTCCGGATGATCAGACTCTCATCCATGCGGAAATGAAGGTACGACCAATATGCGTAAATCGAGATGACCGGAAGCTTCGCGATCAGGTTGATCGACTGGCGAAGCACATTTTCCACCGAGAGCTCCTCGGCATCGTCATCGTACGAATACAGTGTCAGTATGCTCTTCTGCAGGCTGTTCATGATGTTGCCGCTGACAGCCTTCATGATGACGTCGCGGATGAATTTGTTCGACAGCGACTGGAACGTGGTGATCAGCTCGATGAAATCTTTGAGCTGCGTCTCGTTCGGAAGCTCGCCGAACAGGAGCAGGTACGTGGTCTCCTCGAACGCATAGCGGCGCTCGGCAAACCCCTTCACCATATCCTGGACATCATAGCCCTGATAATACAGTTTGCCGTCCGCAGGCACCTTCGTGCCGCCGATCAGCTTGTATGCGGTTACGTCCGAGATCTCCGTGAGTCCGGTGAGAACGCCCGCGCCGTTGCTGTCACGCAGCCCGCGCTTGACGTCATACTCCGCATAAAGGTTCTGATCGATCACACCCGCTTTTCTGCATTCGTTGACGAGAAATTGGAAATCGCGTTCTCCCTTCTCGTCCAGCTTCATCATAGACGAATCTCCCATGGCACTCTCCAACATAATCTGATCCCGACTCTGAAAGACGGTACCGCTCCATTATATTCGCGGTACCGACAATCGTCAATCCCCATTTTTCGAGGCAAAGCGCGCCTCCGTAACTCAGGCAGGTCACTCCTCCTCGATCCGACCGCGCTGCCCCCAGCCGACGATCCTCGCCGCTCTGCGCCGCGAGAGAAACCGGGTTCCGAACAGCCCTGCCCGGATTCCGAAGCCGGGCACGATCAGCTTCTTGCCCTTTTGCATTTTCCGAACGGCGTACTCCACGACTTTCTCGGGAGTCATTCCGCTCGACCACTCCTTGCCGCGCGCCACCTTCGTGAACTCGGTGTACACCGGTCCGGGGCACAGCGCGCCGACGTAAATGCGGCTCTTCATGTCTGCAAGCTCCTCCGCAAGTCCCTGCGTAAAGCTCGCGACGTACGCCTTGGTCGCGTAATATGTATTCAGATAGGGTCCCGCCGGCAGCAATCCCGCGCAGGATGCCACGTTGAGGATCGCGCCGCTGCCCGCTTCCTTTCGAAGATCCAGAAAACGCCTCGTGAGGATGTGCACGGCACGGATATTGAGGTCGATCATGCTCAGTTCTTCCTCGATCGTATGCTCAACCGTAGCCCCCAGCAGTCCGAATCCGGCACAGTTGATCAGCACGGACGCTCCCTGCCCAGCGATCGTCTCGATGACGCGGTTGCACTCTTCCTCGCGGGACAGATCCGCCGTCAGAATTTCGCACGGCACACTGAGTTCGCCCGCCAGCTCGCGCATCCGATCCTCGCGTCTGGCGACCATGATCAGCCGACATCCTTTCGCGGCAAATGCTTTCGCAAACTCGCGTCCGATCCCGGAGCTCGCACCTGTGATCACAACCGTCGAACCGGTAAAATCAACCTTCATACAGTCTCCCCGTCACTTCTTTTTCTTCTTTTTGACCTTGTCAATCTTGTCAAACACAACATTTTCCGGAGGTACCAGCAACTGCTCCGGATGTGAGACGTAGCTGCGGATCTTGCGGAAACCGACCGCATAACTGAAGCCGTCCGCTGCGCGCTCGTCCACGACAAACTGCAGCTTTATCTTAACCGTGCGCTTCTTCGTGCCGTCCTCCTGCGGTTCAAAGGTGACCCGCTTGCGTCCGATGGCGGCAAATGCGGAGAGCGTACCGAATTCATACATATGATGGTACACGGCGTCCAGTCCGATCGAGCCCATGTTGGTGATAAAGAAGCTCGTGTGGAACGGGCTGATGTCGGTCAGTTTCTTCGGCAGCAGGCCGTAGCGATCCAGGAATTTGACAAAACCGATGGCGATCGACAGCAGAAAATCAGGCAGTACGCTGAACGCTGTCTCCAGCCCGTCAATCGCGTTTTTATTTTCATCCTCCTCCACCGACACATTCATATCGATGGCTCCGGTTTCCTCCTCGATCCGGCGGACAACGTCGTACAGCGTGTCCTCGCATTCAAACTGAGGAACGATCAGCGTGCGGTCGCTCTCGCGGGACATTCCGCGCATGACTGTCATGGCCGCTTTGATATAATTGCGGGAAAACAGTTTGGAGTGCTTAACAAAACGGTTGAGCTCCGGAACATCCACCCATGTGCGCACCATTGCGGCAAACACGATCTCATACAGCGTAAGTTTCGGCAGATCGCCCTTGCGCATTTCGCGGATGAACTCTTCGGTGTGCGTGATGTCAACCTCATCTGCAAACAGTACCCAGCCGTCCATCTTCTTCGACATAATGTACGGCTCCAAGCGAGTCATCGGATCGACATTCCGGACGCGAAATCCGTCCTTGCGATCCCCCCAGCGTCTTTTTCTTCCCTCATGCGGTTTCATTCTTCAATATACCTCGTTCGTTCCTTCGGTTCAAAAGGCAGCCAAATGGTATCCGAAACCCCGGTCGGACTTTGTCCGGGTCAGCGATCCGACTTCTCAGCCTGACATCATATTGTTTCGGTAACTGTCATTTTATAATATGTTTTGTCGTCTGTCAATTTTCTACCCGCAGGAAGGTGTATTTTTTGTGATTTGTTTGACATCGCTTTGGAAAATGAATACAATGGCAGTAATCATCTTAGGTTCTGAGGAGGTTGACCGATGAAACGCGGTTTGTTCCTGATACTCCTGCTTTGCTCGATGCTGCTTCTCGGCGGTTGCGGACAGGAGGAAGAAAAACTGATCACATTTTCCGACTCGGAGATCAAATCCGACCTGATCGGAGTTTCCATCGACGGAACAACGCTGACGATCACGCAGTCCGGCACCTACACCATCACCGGATCCTGCAAGGAAGGAAACATCATCGTTGACGCTCCGAACGGCAAATCCATCGAGTTGATCCTGAATGATCTGAATCTGACCTGCAGCAAGACAGCCCCGATCGTCATCAAGGACGGTTCCATGGTCGTGATCACGCTCAAGGAGAAGACACAGAGCATTCTCACGGACGACCATGTGTACTCCGAAACGGTACAGCAAGGCGAGCAATCCGCCGACACGCTTCTTGAATCAGTACCGGACGCCGCGATCAGTTCCCGAAGCCCTCTGCTCATCCGCGCAGGCGGAGACGGCAAACTGGTGGTGAACGCCAACAGCTACAACGGCATCGTATCCACCGATACGCTGACCATCGAAAGCGGTGTCATTAATGTGAATGCCAAGAACCACGGCATCCGCGGCAAGGACTACGTCCTGATCTCCGGCGGTGTCATCACCGTCAAGGCCGGGGAGGACGGCATCAAGGCGACCAACACGGAACGCGCCGGTCTCGGTTACATCAACTTCAAGGGAGGCGTGATCAACATCCAGGCAGGCGATGAAGCTATTTTCGCTCCCCGCTCCGTCAATTTCAGCGGCGGCACGATCACCGTCAAGTCGAAAAATATCGGTATCAAAGTCGGAACCAAAGGCGCTGACGATACACTGAAGGGCGGAACCCTCAATTTCTTCGCCGGCATCATCGACATCACCTCGTCGGACGATCCGATCCTCGCGGAGAAGCAGACCAAGCAAAGCGCCGCGCTCGTCACCGTCAACGGCAAGGAGCTGTCTGATACTAAGTAATCCATTAATAATTTCTGATAAAGTTACAAACGGACCCGATGCATCGCACCGGGTCCGTATTTTGTCTGGTAAGGTCTTGCTTGCGCGTCAGAGCATTTTTTGCGCGTCAATTCATCAGTCCAGCTCTTTCACGATCGCGTACAGAATATCCACGCACCCGTCCAAACCGCAGGTGCTCGAGTTGAGCGTGATGTCATAGTTCTGTGCCTTGCCCCACTCCGCATCCGTGTAGTAGCGGTAATGGTTGGCGCGCGCCTTGTCCTTCTTGCGAAGGCTCTTCTCGACGCCATCCCGGTCGAAGCCGTAATCATTCACCGCGCGCTCAATCTTGTCCTCAAGATTGGCATGAACGAACACGTGCAATGCATCCGTGCGCTCCCTGAGAATATAGTCCGCGCAGCGTCCGACGATCACGCACTCTTCCTTCTCCGCGATATCCTTGATGATGTCACTCTGAACAACGTACAGCTGATCCTGCAGCGGGAGCATATGTCCGCCGAACACCTGTCCTGCGTACGTCATATTGCTGGCAATGTTGAACAGAAGGCTGCCCGTAATATGTTCACCCTGCTCCTCGATAAACTCCTTCGCAAGGCCGCTTTCCTTCGCCACACGGTCGATCAATTCCTTGTCGTAAAATGCATACCCCAGTTTCTCCGCAAGCTTGCGTCCGATCGTCCGTCCGCCGCTGCCGCACTCACGACTGATAGTAATAATCCTCTTCATCTTCTGCTTCGCCGCGAAACGTCCTCTGTCGTCTTTCTATGTGCCCAATACCCCTGTGTTTTCGCGACTCCTCCTTCTCCTTGAGGACACTATCATTGTAACAAAAAACACATGGTTTTGTCAATCAGCCCATTGCCCATGCGAGCGCGCCGAGGAGGATCAGCAAAACGGAAATTCCGCTGAAGAAGGAAAAAATGCCCTTGATCCCACCTCGTTTCTTCCGTCCCGCCACGTCGGCGTACTCCCCGCTCTCCGCGACATTGCTCACGTGGTATTCCGCGGTTTCCTCCGGCAACTGATATGCCGTGGTTGTAATCGCGGGACGCTCCGGCTCTCGCACAACAGCGGCCAGCATTTTCTGGATCGTGCTGCCCTCCTCATGACTCATGACATGAAACGCATAGCCGCTGTACACGGCCTGCGCATCCTGCGGGTCCAGATAGGCGAGCAGCCAGTCGGAGAGTCCTCTCAGCTGAATCGGAAGCGGACACTCGTACTCCGGACAATAAACCAGTTCCACATCTCCCGTATCGTTTCGCAGAAAGATGCAGTCCGACCGGAGCACAAAACTTTCCTCCCGCAGCAGATAGTTCTTGCTCTCCGCAATCCGGGCAAACAGCGAAGACAGAATACGACGCAATTCCACACCGGATAGTTTCCGGCCCAGAAGACACTCCGAGAGTGATGTACAACCGTCTGTCGGATACCTCCGTATCTTGCCGCTGCCTACCCGAAGCGTCTGCATCCCGAGTATTCCGGGGATCACGTTGTGGCCGATCATCTCCTCCTCAAACAGATTTCCATCCGGAAGGTCCCGAAACACCAGATAGGAATGTTCCAGCTCCGTCACCCGTTCCTGAACGATCTCATACATACAGCCGTTTTCCTGCCTTTCTATCTAAACCGGTTCACGATCTCACTGAGTTTCTCCATAATGGTACTGACTCCGACAATATTCATTCCGGTTTCCATAATTGCCGAGTACACTCGCGTGCGCAGTACGACATCCGAAAATGAAACCGAACTCTCTACGTCATCCGAAAACCAGCGGGATGTCAACGTCTTCCCGAAAAGCGGGATCTCCGTATCGCTGCAAAGTCTTATATGCACGGTTATCGTTCCGCCTTCGGCCCGGATCGACTGACTGTCTATCCTGCTGATCCAGAACCGACCTTCCGACAGTTCCGTCAGGTATTCCTCCATGCTCTCTGCATCCTCGGAGGACGTATCCGTAAACCATCGCCGAAAGATCGATTTCGTCAGTTTTCGTTCATACATCACTTTGTGCTGTCGGGGTTCCTCATCATTGAGGATCAACGCACGAGTATCCTCGGCAACCCTCTCCGCAAGTGTTTCCGCGACAGACACATCCCGAAGATACAGCGCCATATCGATCAGCAGGATAATGATCATGGTGACCATAGGCACAATAAAGACTGCCTCCACCGTAAAGGATCCGCGTACTGTGCCGCACTGTCCCTTTCGCATCCGTTTCTTTTTGTACTTCGGTTGCTCTATGAGCGCCTCTTGCACTTCGCACACCGGTTGCACTTCGAGCACCTGCCGCACTTCGTACATTTGATTCACTCCGTCTGAAAGGTTCCTTTCTTTTCCGACATCTCTGTTCATCCAAACCCTCCGTTTTTCCCTGTTTCTGCCGTTTCCTGTCCTCTGGAGTTCCACAACACAACGGAATAAACTACGGCTTTTCCTAAGGAATAACTCCGAGCAACAGGGAAATAATCATCCCGACTGCCGCAAACGGATAGAACGGTATCGTATCCTTCCGGCCGATCTTTCGAACAACGACCAGGACAAGGGCAATCGGGAATAGACACAGAAGACTTACCATCAGAAAGAAGCACAGCGTCCGAAATCCCAGACCGAACCCTGCCAGCAGGATCAGTACGGAATCCCCCGTTCCGATCGGATGCCACAATATTCCGACCATGAAAAGCAATCCGCCGGGAATCATACCGATCAATCGCTCCCGAACCACTATTGAACTCGGAAACAACGCTCCGATGCAGACACCCGCTGCTCCGAGGATAAGCAACAGCACCGGTATTTTCTTCGTGCAAATGTCGCATCCGGCGCCGATGCCGACCAGAGCACACAATGTAATCAACCCAATCCAATCCCCGATCAGCATAGTTCTCACTCTTCCTTATTTTCGCATTTCTTGCACGCTCGAAGCCCCGATTCCTCCGCCTCCGACAGCGTAACAGAACGCACCGTCCGCTTCAACTCTCCACATGTCAGGGAAGTGTGGTAACGGTTACCATAGTCCGTAATAAAGACTGTCCCTCCGTTTCCGTTTCCTCCGCAGAACTCACACGGACGATACTTTTCCCCGTCTTTGTTTCTTGCCGAGGCAATCTCGTCGGTTTCAATCTGGCGAACAGACAATTTCAGGTAGGAACACGTTGAACTCCTGTGGTAAACCGTTCCGTTTTCAGCCACGAAAACTTTCTCCTCTTCCTCTTCTTCCTCATCGGAGTCCGACTGCCTCACCACTCTGTCGCGACCGTAAAAACTGCCGGCAGCAACCCGTTGTACAACCGGCATAGAGCCGAGTACAGGTATGCTACTCACCGGAGAAAACCGATAGGAAACCGTGATCAGAAGTTTTCCGTCCTCATCAAAAAGACAGCTCCCGGATGTGCTCACTCCGGACACGCCACCGTGTATCCATCCGATCCAGTCCGCGTCACGGATCTCCCTGCGCAGGAGATATCCGATATACGCATCTCCCGCGATCCGGGCGATCGCCGAATCGGCACCGATTTTCGCGATAATATCGTCCGCTTCCTCCGATGACATGGATGACAGTTGCGAATATACGGTTCCGTATCGGGACAGATCCCGGATCACCCGGTTCATGGCCGTCTGCATTTCCCGCTGAACATGCTGAAAGACAAACAGTTGCATGACCATGAACAACACCAGAAATGCGCTCGGCACGCACAGTGCCGCCTCCACCGTAAACGATCCTTTCACTGTCCTTCTCTTCCTCATCATCGTTACCCTCCTTCTTGCCCGCGGTCAAAGCCGCACAACCGTTTCGCATCCTCCCGGACAGCTGCACCGAACCCCCCGGAGAAAGAAAGATTGATATAGTGCCCGGAACAGCCATCCGGGAGGATGCGAAAAAATCAATAGGAAAGAGCACAGCTTTCACGTATCGTGTAGGACATGTTACGGTCGACACCGGTTCCGCTGACGGAGAATACCGTGTATAACGCATCCATCTCCGCCTTAACGTCAGCTTCAAAACCATAGATACAATTGCGCAACAGAAACTTCGAATCGTATTTTGCCCGAATGTTCACCTGGATCAGATCCAGCGCGCGGCCAACCATGGTATCACCGTCCCGAAGCAGCATGAAGATCATCAGATAATGATCATAGCCGAGGTTAAATCCTGCCGGCGGCTGATACTCCCGCGCCATTTGGGTTCGCTTGTCCCTTGACATTGCTGCTGCGTTAGTCAGGGAAAGCTGAAAGCTTCCGGCGGTCACGAGGAGCGGTACTGCCTTCCCCTGCAGGATCTCCGCCGTTTCCAGGTACGCATTCTGGATCCCCCAGACCACCAGGATCAGATACTGCACGATCTTGATCAGTGCCTCAAACGGCACCGCAGACAGCAGTGCTGCCGCCACCGCCATCGCTTCCGCCTGTTTTGTGGAATCCGTGATCACGTGCAGTATGTTCATCAGCACGCGAATCCCCAAAATGCTGAGCGTTGCGGAGCGCTGGTTCTGATCATCGCCATATTTGCCGAACAGGAGATACTCCTGCTCGTAGTGCATCACCCCGCTGTGAACCGTGTCGGTATAGTTCGACATATGTGTCGAAAAATAAGCCACCAGCAGCAGTTTTTCCGAAAGATCGACCACACCTTCCGCAAGCCGGTCTAACAGGCTTCGCAGCAGATTTCCGTCCATCAGATGCTGCAACAGATTTACGCTGAGCGATCCCTCCTCCACCAGGTCCGGAAACACATAAAGGCTCTGAAGATCTTCCTCCACAATCGTAGACGGAAGATCCGGTTCCCACCGGATCGAAGTTTTTGACAATGTTTCCCCGGAAGGATATACGCCTCCGACGATCCCTTCCGTCACAATGCTTTTGATCTTCTGCCAGAAGGAGGTGTTTGTCTCCGTAGATTTGCGAACCGTCGAGTAATCCAGTTTCAACCCCTGAACACTGTATCCGCTGAGCATATCTTTCACCTTTTGCACTGACTGCCAGTTCTGCAGAACATTCGGTATCTTTTTCGTCAACTCATAGACCGGTTCTAAAATCTCCTTGTTTTTCTTCAGTCTCTTCCTCATTCCCGAAAAATCATAGGTTTTCGCGCCGTCTTTAGCGCCTGCATACCCTTTCAGAATCCGCAGAGTCTCCTCAAGCGATTTGTAAATATCGTCATCGATCAACGTCTGACACGACTTCATAAACGATTCAAACTCAGTAATCATCGGCCGGAGTTTATCCTGCATTTCAATCAGATCATCCAGAATCGGAATCGCATCGATTGTCGCAAAATACGAATCGTGAACTGCCAACGACAGCGTTGAAAAAAGTTGAATGATCTCCTCGTCTATCTTGCCTCCGGAAGCAACGATCGAATCGAGCTTTTGGGAATACTCCTTCGAAATCTCGGCAATGTTGACATAGGAAGGCTTCAGCCGTTCATAAAAACTCCGGTTGTTCATGGAGACGGATTCCTGTGAAACCGGAACCGTCAACGCTCTCTTGACAAACCAGGGAACAGTTTCCGGAAGCCCGTTCTCCCGGAACACAACGCCGCTTGAATCGGTCTTCAGACCATCGATCAGCTGTGAAAGGCTCAGCAGTTTGCTGTCAAAAGCGGCCAGTTCGCGTTGTACCTTCTGCTGTGCCTCAATCGCATTCAGCGAGCCCTCCGAATCCTTCAGCAGTTTTACGGAGCGGAGAAGCATTTCCGCCAGCTCCTGAATCCCGCTGACCGCCCCCTCCTCAATCATCTGATTTCTGCAGATTGCTGTTCCGCCGTGAAGCAGACTTACGGTCCTGCTCAGTGCAACCTCCGAAATGTCGTACGCAAAACTGTAGCAGGATTTATCTTCCCCCGGGTTGCTCCCGGATACTTCGCGATCCGGTCTACCCGAAGTTTCGAGGTGCGATTGTATCTCCTCTGCGATATCCACATCGTAAAGGCCATATATGCCGTAATCGTCGAACAACGGCGCATAATACTCACCGAGAACGGATTCCGCAGCGGTCTGCACATTCATGCGCAAAACCGCGACAGCTCCCTGCTGCCGTGCGGATTCAAGGCTGACAAGGATAAGCGAAAGGATCAAAACCGTGACAAATGTCATCAGGATCGTCACCGTGCCTTCCGTCTCTGCGAACCCGGGTTTCTTCCCGAGCAAGCATCCGCCGTCGGTCCCTTCCCGCGTTGCTCCGTCCGTTGACCGGCAGTCGCAAGTACATCGTCTCATTCGATTTTTTTTGCGGTGTGGCCGGCAGATGCCGGCCGCATTCACCGCAATCACATAGGAGGTCATTTTACGATTGCCTCGGAGTTCAACTTGATGGAGTCAAACGCCGAGCTTACAATCGAGGAAATCTCATTCTTAAACAGCAGGACCAACCCGATCAACACAACCAGGATGAGCACGACCTCGATGACGCCTATGCCCTGCTGGTCCTCCTTAAAACTTTCCAGTACATTTTTCAGTTTCCACACTAATTTCTTCATTCGTCTTCTCCTCCGTTTTCTGTTTTTTCTCTTCGTATGTCAAAATGACATAAATGCCGGGATCAGGATCATCGCCAGAATGATGATCAAAATGCCGGCCATGGGAAGCAGCAGTTTGGTCCCGGCTTCCTCCCCCCGCTGCTTGGCCTGCTCCCGCCGGTCACAGAAGGCTTCGTCCGCCTCCTTGCGGAGCAGCGGAAGCAATCCGGCTGCTCCTTTCTTCAGGTTCTGCACGATCACCGATGAAAAGCGCAGATACCGAATGTTGGCACATCGTCTTCCGAACTCCTCATACGCTTCCTCCTCCGGTATCCCCAGCGACAGAAGGTTGCGCGTGTGGAGCATCTCCTCATACACAAACCGCATTCGTGTCGCGCTGTCCCGGTGCTGCACATAATCGTCGACAATGCGTTCCCACGCAAGGCGAATAGTCGATCCCGCCTCGATCAGAAGAGACATTTTGCTCACCAGTTCGGGATAGTCCCGAAGCAACTGCCGTTCCCTTGCTTTCCGGTTCTGCTTACGTCCGGAAGCCATCACCAGACACAGTATGATCCCCAACAGAACGGAATACAGGAGAAACATCCAAGGCGAGTATTTCCTCTCCGCGTAAAACGTAACCTTCTCCTCCCCGATCTCCTCAGGCAGCAGGATCTGTGGATCATATGCCTGCTCCCTCGCATACTCTGTCAGCAGTTTCTCCAGCTCTCCGGCCCGATCGCCTTCCTGCCCTGCATTTTCCGGCATGACACGCACCACAAAACTGATGGATTCCTCCCAATCGCGGTACGTCAGTTGCGCCGTCAGTGTAACGATACTGCCTCCCTCTTCGCAGAGTTCCGGGTGTACCGTACCGTTGTATTCCACGATCCGATAGTCGGAAGTGCTCCAGGAAACGGCAATCGGCGTACCGGCAATCCGCGTCGGGAGCGTTAACGATTTCGTCACGCTGTCCGCGCTGATATTATCACCGAGTATCTGCGTGAGAAGCTCCTCCTCCGCCTTCGCCGCGTTGTCACGGATTTCCTCCGCCGTCATCAGTCGCTCCGCAACCGCCAGCGACAGATCATACTGTTCATCCCCGTATCGGGCTCGAAGCTTTGCGATCCCGGTGCCGGAGTCCGGTCTCTCGATCCGGTCCAAACGTTTCTCTGAAAAGCCTCCGGCGTGCGCGGTAAACAGTATCACTGCCGCAAAAAACGCAACCAGCCCGAGCATTCCGATCCCGAACAGGCAGTCTCCTTCCATCCGTTTTACGCCCAGACGTTCGTTGACATACATTTCGCGATAATACTGGTTCTCTGCGATATCCACATGCATGCAGCGGACGATCCTCCGCTTCAGGCATGCCCCTGCATAGCCGAGATACAACAGTCTCTTTTTCCCCTGAAACCTTGTCTCTGACGGTTCTCTCCGAAGCGCGATACCCGCTCCGGCCACTGCGGTCAGACACGCCAGGACGATCATTCCGCCGGCAACCGCAATCACGTTCATACCGCTCCTCCCCCCCTTGAACACCTTCCTGCAAAACAGGGGCGCTACACTTCGATGCAGGCGATCCGCTCCGCAATCATACAGAACATCCGGTACAGCAAATACAAAAGCAGCATGACCGCATGTCCGACGATCCCGGTGTACAGCGGCGACAGAAATCCCGGTGAGAACACCAGAAAATATCCTAGCATCAGGTACGGCATCACTTTCATTATCCCGACCTCCAGCTGTTTTGCCAGCAACACCGTCTGGATTTCCCTCATCACTTCCTGCTTCTGATACAGGGTATCAGTCACAGACCGGATCACTTTGGCGACATCGCCGCCGGTCCTCTTGGCGATTGTGAAGATTCCGGCAAATGTACGGATATCCTCCACCTCGCTCCGCTCCCCGAATTCCATCAGAACATCTTCCACATTTCCCCCGCTCGCGAGCTTACGGCTCATCCGACGAAACTCATCGACGATCGGTTCCTTTTCCTCGAACATCATCTGCAGGTCTTCCGCCGCATGGGTCACACTGTTCTCAATACTGTACCCGGCCTCCAGCGAGGCCAGAAGACATTGCAGTCCGTCTCGAAAATGCTCCTCCAGCAGTTTCCTCCTGCGGTTTTTCAGCACATGCCGTTCCCGGTACATCCGGACCGCCGTTAGAGGAACCAGCACCACCAGACTCAGCCAGGACTGAAAAAACAGCACAGCAGTTGCGATACAGATGCCGACATGTTTCAAAACATAACGCAAAACCCTCATACAGCCGCGTTCCCCCTGCTTTTCGCCTCATTCAGTGATAATCCCGCCGCAAGGAGCTTGTTCGTCCGCTGCAGAAGACTACCGGTCGGTTCCAGTTCCCCAATGATGTTCCCGTCCTCCGTCTCCCCGGTTTCCCGAAAATGAAACAGCGGGTTGAGTATGATCTCCCCGTCGACACAGGCAAGGATCTCCGTGATCTCCAGAACCCTGCGGGATTTGTCGCGCAGTCGTCCCAGCTGAATGATGATCTCGATCGCCGAAGCGATCTGCTTTCGCACGGCGAGGAGCGGAATGTCCTCCCCGAGAAGCGTCATGGTTTCGATCCTCGAAAGCATGTCCGCCGGCGAGTTGGCGTGTCCCGTACTCATGCCGTTATGGCCGGTGTTGAGACTCTGCAGCATATCAATGCTGGCCGCATCCCGGACCTCACCGACGATAATACGCGACGGTCTCATCCGAAGCGACGTCTTAATCAGGTCCCGGATCGTTACGGCATGGTTTCCCTCTATGTTGGCATTGCGCATTTCCAGCCGGACGAGGTTCGGAATGTTGGAAATCTGAAGCTCCGCCGAGTCCTCGATGGTGACCACCCGCTCATCCGCCGGGATGTAATCCGACAGCGCGTTCAGCATAGTGGTCTTGCCCGATCCGGTTCCCCC
>CAMKRZ010000035.1 GCA_946415315.1 uncultured Lachnoclostridium sp.
ATCTGTAACTATTATTTAATTATTTGACCTGTCTACTTGACAGAGGGCTGATCACTCATCGCGACAGCCCCCATAGTGTTTTGTAATGTCTGATCGATTACTCCGTCGGAGGAACGATCGGCTCATCCGCAGCGCCCGTGATGGTCTTGCCGTCCGTAACGATGGTCGTTGCGTTCTCAAGTCCGGTCACGTTGATGTTGCGGTTCACCTTCGCGTCATAGGACTCCGCGTTGATGATGTTGGCAAGGTCTATGCCGGTTGCCTGCTTCATGGACTCGAACACCTTCGCCATGACAACGGGCACATTGCCAGCAACCTGGTCCACACCGTTCGCGCCGCCTTCGCCGCCGCCGATGATCGTGATCTTGTCAATCTGCTGAAGAGGAGCGGCAACCTGAGCTGCGATCTCGGGAAGAACCCGGATCATCATCTCGGCCACAGCAGCCTTGTTGTACTTCGCGTACGCCTCGGCCTTCTTCTCCATTGCCTGAGCCTCGGCAAGACCCTTGGCCTCGATAGCCTTAGCTTCTGCCTCACCTACGGCACGGATACCTTCAGCTTCCTGCTCTTTTGCGAAACGATCGGCAGCTGCCTGAGCCTTGCGGGCCTCAGCTTCACGCTGTGCCTCGAACTGCTTGGCCTCTGCATCTTTCTGACGCTGGTACAAAATGGCGTCGGCCTTCTGCTGTGCAGCATATTTGTCAGCCTCGGCCTGCTTCTTGATCTCTGCTTCGAGGGCACGTTCCTTGACGGCTACGGCCTTCTCCTGCAATTCGATCTCACGCTCCTGACGGGCGATGTTAGCATTTGCGGTCGTAATCTCGATCGTCTTACGCTGCTCTTCCTTCTGGATCTCGTATGCCGCGTCGGCCATAGCCTTCTTGGTGTCGGCATCGAGCTGCAGCTCGGATTTCTTGATCGCGAGTTCGTTCTGCTTCTTTGCGATCTCGGTCTGTGCAAGAACCGCTGCATCGTTGGACTCTTTGTCCGCAGCTGCCTGAGCGACCTTGATGTCTCTCTCGGACTCGGCGCGGGCGATTGCCGCAGCCTTCTTGATCTTTACGATGTTATCAATACCGAGGTTCTCAATGACTTCGTTGCCATCGACGAAATTCTGAACGTTGAAGGAGATGATGTCGAGACCCATGGCCGCAAGGTCGGGCTCCGCATTTTCCTTAACGAGGTTTGCGAACTTCTGACGGTCGGAAACCATTTCTTCGAGCTTCATCTTACCGACGATCTCACGAACGTTACCTTCAAGTACCTCGCGCGCTACCGCAGCTACGTAATCGGTGGGTTTGTTCAGGAAGTTCTCGGCAGCGAGACGAAGCTTGTCCGGCTCGTTACTGATCTTCACGTTGACGGTCGCATCAACATTGATATTGATGTAATCCGCGGTCGGAACGGCGTTGCTGGTCTTCACGTCGATCGGGATCAGGCGGAGATTCAGGCGGTCCATACGCTCAAAGAACGGGAAGCGGAAGGATGCGCGGCCGATGACGACCTTGGACTTGTGCTTCAGACCGGAAATGATGTATGCCATATCCGGCGGAGCCTTAACGTAACCGATAATAAAAATAAATACAGCAAGTAATACAGCAATGATCAGCACAATTCCGATCGGAGAGGAAAGGAATTCGCCGATATCCAAAAATGATAACATGGAGTATCCCCCTTTCGTGGTGTCCGGACGAAACACCCCGTTCGCCCGGTGTTTTCACAATTATATATCACGGGAGGGTAAAAAGGAAGAACAAAATTGTTAAATATTATTTAACATTTGTAAACGACAATTCCCTTTTGTGCTGCTGCAGTGTTCCCGGGAGGGCAGAACAAAGAGAGAATCAGGTCACAGTTGGACTGCGGGGCTGTTAATGCCGTCTTCCCGGCGATGTTACGGAGGATTGCTACCGGAAACGTAAGGTGTACGAAATCTTGTAGTAAAGATGAGGAGAAAAATCCGTTCGATTTTGAGTTTTCTTCGGTTTTTGTTACCGGGGATTGGGGAACAAAGCGCTTTCGGTAGTAATACCGGCGGAGATTGTCATGAACGGATCGCGTGTATAAGATAAAGATGCTACGGAAATTCGTCGTAAAGGCGAAGTCCGTAGCAAAAAGACTAAAATACAAATTCAAAGAGGGAAAAGACGGGTTCTGCATGCTACAGAAAAAGCAGGAGACAGGCAATACGGTAGTAAAAACAAAATGAGGACGTTTTTACGAGGGGGAAGGACCTTCCGGGGCGTCTGGCGCGGCAGCACCGTCCGGGAGCGGCTCGTACCAGCCGACCCAGGCGTTCTCGTCGATGTAAATATGGTCGCGGTAATACACTTTGTTGATCTGGCATCCGGGACCGATGATGACATCGCTGCCGGAAACGTTGTCAGCGGCAACATTTTCAATGTTGATCACGTCGCCGGTGATGCCGCCTGCCACGGAGCAGACCGAGTTTCGGGTAAGGGAGCCCGGCAGAAACAGGCGAAAGACCGCGTTCAGCGGTCGGCGTGAAATGATCACCCGAAGTCCGTGAATGCTTGCGATCCGGCTTCGCTCGGCAAATTCGATCCGAACATCGTTGGCGTCCAGAGCACCGAGCGCCAGTTCGCCCTGCGCGATGATCTCCCCGGCAGTGATGCGACCGTTGTAGGTGACGGTCCCGTTGATTCTCACGACGGGCGAAACGATCGTGCCCTCGCCGATGAAACGGCCGTTCAGCGAGAGTTGTTTGCTGACCTGCATTTCACACCGTGCGCTGGAGTTCCCGTACCAGAAGGCGCTGTTGCAGCGCAGCTGCGGCACGCGCAGGGAGCCGGTCGCATGCAGGTTTCCGACCCGGAGAGCGTAATCCCCGTAAAGATCGCCGCGAAGCCGCAGATCATCGGTTTTCACGCTGCCGAGCATGATGTTGGCGCCGTAGCAGGTTATGCTCTCGTAGTTGCCGCCGCGCAGCTTGTATCGATTGTAGTACGTTGGTTGCATGTAAACGCTGCTCCTGTGGTTGCTTTCGTTCGGGATGACCTCGGGGTTGGCCGACGGAATGTCGGACCGGTATCTTTTTTCTATTATACATAATGTTTCGCCTGTTTGCACTATCTTTTGAAATTCTCCCGGACCGCGCGGAACTCGTAACGATCCTGAAGACTTCCGGGACAAAGCGCCGCGGAAGATTCTTGGGCGCTGGGAGGAGGGCAACCCGAGAGATTGACAGAGCTGTTTGATTTCGGTAAAATGAAAGGACAAGGGTTTCCCGGCAACGGGAGAAGGGGGGATTTTATGAACCGTAAGAAGTATATTATTACGATCCTGATGGTTTGTATGCTTGCCGCGCTGCTCGTGGGCTGCAAGGGCAAGAAGGAGAAGAAGTCGGAGATCGTGAAGGGCACGATCCCGGAAATGATCGAAGCTATGCTTTCGGTAAAGGAAGGAAAACTGCAGATTGAGATTACCGATACGGTTAAATTTGCTTATTCGGATGAGGACTACACGAAACACACCGGCGTGGATATCGTGTTTGACCGCGAGAACGGGGAGTATTCGGTATCGGGCAAATATCGGGACAATAAAGATTCCGGGTCGGACAAGAAGAAGGACGTCAACGAACTTGTAAGGATAACCGGAAACAAGCTGTACTTTAATCTGGAAGCCCTGACGGGCAGTTCCCTGCTTGTCGGGACCAATGTGTCAAAACTCGCGAAGGACGGTTTTTCAGGGTGGTTTGCATTTCCGCTGCCGGATGATTTTCCGAAGGATTTGCCGACCGAAGGAATCGTGGACGCGCTCCTGACGCTTGTTGAGAAAGCGGTCAAGGGCCTCCCGACGGAGGGGGTCGACGGTGATTATACCGTGACACTGAAGACCAGAGATGACTATGCACAGCTGCTCAATTTGCTCAAGGACTATGTCGACAAGGATATGTCGAAAGCCACGGAGGGCATAACCGGTTTGGAAAATGCGCTCCTCGAAGTTGACTGGAACAAGTATGTGGATAAGCTTCTCGCCACGTACGAGAGTGACATTCGCGAGGTGGTAAAGTCGCTCAGTCAATCGGTGGAAATCGACGAGTCGTACATCGACGAGATCGTGAAGGAAGCGAAAAATCAGGATTTTAACAAGATTGCGAAAGAGTATCTGAAGAAGTCGGAAACGGATACGGGGTCGTTTCAGCAACGGGCGGCGGCAACGCTGGATTACCTGATCAAGGATCTTGATTCGGCCGGCGATGTGACGAGAGACGCTTCCGTGATCACCGTACGCATCGAAGCGGATGACGATGCGTACAAGCTTACGCTTCGGTTAACCGGCGCGACGGAATCCGGTGAAGTCTCCGAGATTGTGTTCCGCCTGACGCCGGGTTCCCAGTCTGTCAGCGCGCCGAGCGATACGAAGACCGTGAAGCAGGTTGCGGACATGATTTCGACGGAGTACCTCGCCTATGTGGAAAGGAGCAGGATGTCGACGGACATCGACATTATGTGCGAGTGCCTTGCTGCGGCAGAGAAGATTGCGTGCGATCCGATGTTTGATCTTCCGGAAAATACCGTATTTTCCGTATACTTCGCGGACGGAGAGATCACCTTCAATATTCTTTCTGCCACCGGAAGCAGCGAAGGATATGAGAATGCGCTGACGGAATGGAAGTACCTCGCAAACTATGGCGGGCAAAAACTCGGATCCTCGACGATGAAAAAAGCTACGGCGCGGTTCCTGGGAACCATAGATCGTGACGGCAGTGTTACCTGGAAATCCGAGGAGGTAAATGACAGCTTCCGGGAAATGTACGAGTTCAGTCCGGATTTCAAAAGGAAATACGGTGATGCGCAGTGATTGACAGTTGACAAACCCGGATGGGAGTTGTATAGTAGTGACAATTTTATACGGTCGGCGAAGAAGAGAAGAGTACCGGCGCGAATCCGCCACAGAGAATCCGGAAAGCTGAGAACGGAGCGGGGAACGACGACGGGAACATGGTCTCGGAGCTGCGGGGGCGAGGCGCGCAGGCGCTTAGGTTCCGCCGGGTGCGCCCGTTAACGCGCGGGGCTGTCGAGGATTGACGGAAGGGCGGTTTGCGTCGGATACGCAACAGGAGGACCGCACGGAAGAGGATCGCTCCGCAGCTGCAGAGGCATAGGAAACTATGTGAAGTAAAGTGGTACCACGAAGTCTACGGGCTCTCGTCTTTATATAAGGCGGGAGCCCTTCTTTGCGCGCGAGGGGCGCGCAGAGGCAGGAACGACATTTCAGGCAGGAGGACGAAACAATGGCAGAGAAGAAACCGTACTACATCACCACGGCGATCGCGTACGCTTCGGGCAAGCCGCATATCGGCAACACCTACGAGGCGATCCTCGCGGATGCGATCGCGCGTTTCAAGCGCTACCAGGGCTACGACGTGTTTTTTCAGACAGGCACGGACGAGCACGGACAGAAGAACGAGATCAAGGCGTTTGAAGCGGAACTGACACCGAAGGAATTTGTCGACCGGACGGCCGGAGAGATCCGCCGCATCTGGGACAGAGTCAACACCTCGTACGACAAATTCATCCGCACGACCGACGCGGATCACGAGCTTCAGATTCAGAAGATTTTCCGGAAAATGTACGAGAAGGGCGACATTTACAAGAGCAGTTACGAAGGACTGTACTGTACGCCCTGCGAGTCGTTCTGGACCGAGTCGCAGCTGAAGGACGGCTGCTGCCCGGACTGCGGGCGGCCGGTCAAGCCGGCAAAGGAGGAGGCATACTTCTTTAAGATGAGCAAGTATGCGGACCGTCTGATCGAGCATATCAACACGCATCCCGAGTTTATCCAGCCCGAGAGCCGCAAGAACGAGATGATG
The DNA here is from genome assembly GCA_946415315.1 of uncultured Lachnoclostridium sp. Lineage (GTDB taxonomy): Bacteria > Bacillota > Clostridia > Lachnospirales > Lachnospiraceae > ISDg. The sequence continues at coordinate 5,837 of CAMKRZ010000035.1, forward strand.
AACAACTTCCTGCTGCCCGGCCTGCAGGATCTGTGCGTGTCGAGAACGTCCTTCAAGTGGGGCATTCCGGTGGATTTCGATGACAAGCATGTCGTCTACGTATGGCTCGATGCGCTGTCGAACTACATCACCGGCATCGGCTATGATGCGGACGGTAATTCGACGGAGCAGTTCGGAAAATTCTGGCCTGCGGATCTGCATCTGATCGGCAAGGACATCATCCGGTTCCACACGCTGTACTGGCCCATTTTCCTGATGTCGCTCGATCTGCCGCTTCCGAAGCAGGTGTTCGGTCACCCGTGGCTCCTGCAGGGCGGCGACAAGATGAGCAAATCGAAGGGCAACGTGATCTATGCGGACGACCTGATCGACCTGTTCGGTGTGGATGCGACGAGATATTTTGTGCTTCACGAGATGCCGTTTGAGAACGACGGCGTGATCACGTGGGAGTTGGTGACGGAGCGCACGAACTCCGATCTGGCAAACACGCTCGGAAACCTCGTGAACCGCACGATCTCCATGAGCAACAAGTATTTCGACGGCGTTGTGAAGCGCACCGGAGCGACGGAGGAGGTCGACGACGATCTGAAGGCCGTGGTCACCGGCACGGCGGCGCGCGTGGCTGCGAAGATGGACAACCTGCGCGTGGCGGATGCCATCACGGAGATCTTTGCGCTGTTCAAGCGCTGCAACAAATACATCGACGAGACGACGCCGTGGGCGCTCGCGAAGGACGAGTCGAAGCAGGACCGCCTTGCGGAGGTTCTGTACAATCTGACCGAGTCCATTCTGATCGGAGCTTCTCTCCTCAAGAATTTCCTGCCGGATACGGCGGACCGCATCGCCACGCAGCTTAACGGCACGCTCCGCAGCTTCGAGGAGGCGGCAACCTTCGGTCTGTACGCGGACGGCACGAAAGTGACGGCGACGCCGGAGATTCTTTTCGCCCGCATCGACTGGAAGGAGATCGAGCCCAAGATCGTCGAGATCCGCGCGGCGCAGAAGGCGGAGTACGACGAGGAACAGGAGCGCGTGGCAGCGGTGTACGCGAAGCACGGGCTGACGCCTCAGGGGACGCCTCTTGCAGCGGCAACGACGGATTCTTCGAAAAATGAGACAACTGCCGCAGGTGTTTTCGAGTCGGCTTCCGGAGCGGATGCTTCGGCAAGTGAAGCGGCAGGAGCAGAGGAAGGCGTTGTCGACGTGGAGCCCAAAGAGGAGATCGAGTACGATGATTTTGCGAAACTGCAGTTCCAGGTTGGCGTGATCCTTGCGTGCGAGGAAGTTCCGAAGTCGAAGAAGCTGCTGTGCTCGAAGGTTCAGGTCGGAAGCAAAGTTCTGCAGATCGTATCCGGGATCAAGCAGCACTACAGTGCCGCAGAGATGCCCGGCAAGCGCGTGATGGTCCTGACAAACCTCAAGCCCGCTAAGCTGGCAGGCATTGTGTCGGAAGGCATGCTGCTGTGCGCGGAGGACGCCGACGGCAATCTTTCCCTCATGACGCCGGAGAAGACGATGCCGGCAGGAGCGGAAATCCTGTAACAAAAAATGAAACGCGGGGAACCCCCGCAGCGAAAGCGGAAGCGCCGGAAGACCGGCGCTTCCTTTGGATTTGTTAAGTTTATGTTACGAATAAGCGGCAAAGATTGTAATTTTCCGAGGAGTGTTATATATTTATGTGGGTCAGTGTCCGAACAGAGCGGGGGACGGACGGATAAAACACACTGTGCTTGGCACGGAGGTTGGTTATGGCAAGATTCTGGAAAGAACTGAAATATTCGCTGCGGATGCGAAAGCATCTCTTTTTCATGCTGATGATCATCATGGGACTGGTGTCGGCCGTGTATCTGTTCCGCGAAAGTCTGGACAGTTCATTGCGTAAAGCATTCCCGAATGATTACGGAACGGTGACGAAGGCGACGACGCAGACGTACCATGTCAAGGGCTCGTATGCCGAGCATGCCACCGCGAAGGATGTTGATATCCAGGCGGAGCTGACGATCAACCGGTCGCTGCATGAGGCGGCATGGATGGAATACGAGGAAGGATTTCTCAGCGAGTTGTACATGAAGGACTATGCCGGACCGGATGAGGCTGTTGTCGGATTCGGCACGGCGAAACTGGACACGAACAAGGCCGTGGAGATGGACAAAGGCAAATACGGCAAGGTCCAGTCGGCATGGCTCTCTCAGGAAGTTCTGGAGAAGGAAGGCTTCGGAAGCCTGACGAGCCGGATGTTTTCCTCGGCAAGCACATATACGGATACGCTGTATGTAATGCTCGGAGCAGGATTTGCGGGCGGCAAATACAAATACGAAGCCGGCTCGGAGCTGACACTGCGCATGGAAGGTGTAAAGATTTCTGCGAAAGTGCTGGGTTTCCTGGATGCCGGGACGACGCTTTACGTGGGAACCGAACCGGTGTGCCTCGATTTCTATGTGGTTTGTCCGCTGCTTGACCTGTCGGAGCTGTATGGAGGAGCCCAGGGAGAGGAGGATCTTCCGACTAACACCGATCCGATCTATCTCAAAGACTCATACTTCTCTTCGGGAGCAGCATTTGCCGACACGGAAACCTCCCGCAGGGAACTGGAGAAGAATAACGTTCATTATATGGCAGCAAAATGCCTCTGGGTGACGGAAGAGGACATTGACGCGCTCGAAGAAGTGCCGAGTTGGCTGCAGACGCTTCGGAACGTCAAAGTCAGCGGCAATACAATACTGACCGCGTGGTTTGGCTACAGTTATCAGAAAGACAATCTCGTGCAGAGAGGAACGAACATCTCGGCCATGACTCTGTATGACGGCGCGAAGACGATCGTCTGCAACGGCTATGTGCCCGAGGGCGAGACCTTCAAGCTGGGAGACAAGACGATCAACCTGGACGAGTACATCGTGATCTGTCTCAAGAAAGTGGAAAACACGAACCCCGCGGACGGTACCTCCGAGAAGGGAGAGAATGCCGACGATAAGGAACAGGACAGTTTTACCGTGGAACTCCGGACGCTTCTGTTCCGTTTGCTGGTCAAGAAAAACAGCGGCGTGATCCGCACGAAATATACGGCTGACGAGTCGCAGCGCAATCTGGAGCAGATCCTCGAGGCTTCCTGGGAGAACTACCAGAAGGACAACCCGAATCTGGAGCGCACGTCCTCGTATTCCGTGAAAGAGGCGGACAAGCCGGGCAGCGTCATTTACAATGACGAGATCCGGGACTATCCGGAGAAACTGACGAAGGTTGACAAGATCGGATACTTTGTCTGCATTGCGCTTTTGCTGCTTTATCTTCTGTATAAATTCTTCAAGGGCTCGGATTACTACACGGCTCTTGTGCTGACCGGCGATATGCGGATCGAGATCATTCTGCTGTTCCTGGCGGAAGTGGTGATCCTGTATGCGTTCGCCTGCGGACTGGCGTTCGGCCTGTCCTGGCTGGTATGTAAACTGTTGGGACTCGGCTCGGTAGACATCAAGCCGATCCTGAATAAGAATTTGCGAATCGTTGCCATACCGTTTGCCGTCGTATCGGTGCTTGTCCTTGTGAAGGACTTCGGCAAGATTTTCCGCAGACGGTGATACAGTGTGAGGGCACAGGAGGGTATCGGTTATGGCATTTGAGGTAAAAAAACTCAACAAATCGTTCGGTATCGGCGGAGGTCGCCATCGTGTCGTCCGGAATTTCTCGATGAAGGTTCAGGACAATGAGATGGTTGCCATCGTCGGCAAGAAAGGAAGCGGCAAGAGCACGCTCATGAGCATTCTCGGCGGTCTGCTTCGTCCGGACAGCGGTACGGTTACGGTCGACGGACATCGGATCTACTACTGGAATCCGATCCAGCGCGCGATCCTTCGCACGAAGCGTGTGGGCATCGTCCCGCGCGACGCGTTGCTGATCTCCGATCTGACGATCTATGAGAACCTGCTTCTTCCCATGGGACACAAGTTTATGACCGGCAAGCGGAAAATGCGCCGCGCAAAGGAAGTCCTGCGCGCCGTCGGTCTGAAGGGCTTCGGCAAGTACTATCCTGCCGATCTGGAGGATTTTGAGCTTCAGAAGGTTTGTCTGGCGCGCGCGATCATGACGAACCCGAAGTATCTGATCCTCGATGAGCCCACCGGCAATCTGCAGTCGGCAGATGTGGACCGGTTCATGGATATTGTGGAAATCCTGCGCAGCAGCGGGTTCACCATCATTGTTCTCACGCATTCGCGCCGCGTGGCGAGCCATTGTGAGCGCCTGATCCCGATCACTCCGCCTCGTACTTCGCAGCCGGATCCCGATGAGGAAGAGGATGAAGACGAGGATGAGGATGAGGAAGCCGAGGACGCTGAGGAGTCCGAGGAGCCTGAAGAGGACGAGGAAGAAGACGAAGATGACGACACCGCTCGTGCCAGACAGTATGAGCAGGGCGCGGACAGTGAAGAAGAATACGAATAACAATTCTATCGATCGAGGTCGAATTTCATGAAGCGTAACACAACGGAACAACCTACAAGAAGTGCCGGCATCCTGATGCCGGTATTTTCTCTTCCGAGCCCTTACGGGATCGGAACTCTCGGAAAGGCGGCGACGGAGTTCGTCGATTTTCTGGTGAAAATGAAGCACCGCTACTGGCAGGTGCTCCCGGTCGGGCCGACCGGCTACGGCGACAGCCCGTACCAGTCGTACTCGGCGTTCGCCGGCAACCCGTATTTCATTGATCTGGATCTGCTGAAAGAGCAGGGACTGCTGACGCAGGCTGAGATCAACAGCGGCTATTTCGGCACGGAGCCCCGCTACGTGGACTACGGCGCACAGTTCGGAAGCCGCTTTGCCGTGCTTCGGAAGGCTTATGCGCGTAGCAATTTCCTGAACACGCCTGAGTTTATGGCATTTGCGAAGAAGGCGGAGTACTGGCTCGAGGATTACTGCCTCTTTATGGCGATCAAGGAGCGGGAAGGCTACAAGCCCTGGCAGGAGTGGAGCGACCGTGATCTGAAGCTGCACAAGAAGTCAGCGCTTGCCGCGGCGGCCGAGGAGCTGGCCGACGAGGTTGCGTTCCAGAAATTCCTGCAGTTTATATTTTTCGAGCAATGGCATGCCGTCCGCGCATACGCGGCGGAGAAGGGCGTGGAGATCATCGGCGACATCCCGCTTTATGTGGCGATGGACAGCGCAGATACGTGGGCGCACAGCGAGCTCTTTGAGCTCGACATCGACCGCAACGCGACGAACATTGCCGGAGTCCCGCCGGATGCATTTTCCGACGAGGGACAGCGCTGGGGTAACCCGCTGTACCGCTGGGACGTCATGGAATCGAAGAATTTCAAGTGGTGGCGCGAGCGCATGAAGGCCAATGCGGACCTGTTTGACGTGATCCGCATCGACCATTTCATCGGCATCGTGAACTACTGGTCGATTCCGGTCAAATGTAAGACCGCGAAGGGCGGAAAATGGCTGAAGGGCCCGGGCAAAAAGCTCACCGACGTGATCGCGGAATCTGCGAAGGGCGCGAAGATCATCGCGGAGGATCTCGGAGTGCTCACGAAGCCGGTGAAGGATCTGATCGCGGCCTGCGGCTACCCCGGAATGAAGATCATTGAGTTCGGAGTGGGTGGTGATCCGACCAACTCGTATCTTCCGCACAACTACACGAATTCCAACTGCGTCGCATACATCGGGACGCACGACAACGAGACACTCGCGGGCTTCCTCGCAGGCTGCCCGGAGTGGCAGATCAACTGGATGATGGGCTATTTCGGCATCTTAAAGCGCGAGGAGCTGCACGACCAGATGATCCGCAGGCTGTACGAGAGCGTCGCGGACACGGTCATTTTCCAGATCCAGGATCTGCTGCACCTCGACAATTCCGCGCGTATCAACCATCCGTCGACGCTTGGGTCGAACTGGCAGTGGCGCCTTCTGCCCGGGGAGCTCTCGAAGATCGACACCGGCTATCGTGCATGGCTCTGCGAGATGTTCGGGCGCGCTCCGAAAGCGCCGGAGAAAGCCGAATAAGGGCGGTGCGCAGCGAAAGTGCGGAGAAAGCCGAGTAAGGGCGGCAGGCGCGGAGTGCTGTGCAAGGTGCGTATGTACGAAGGTCTCTAACGGTATAAAGGGGTTTATATGAACAAGAAATACGATGTTGTTATCGTCGGCGCGGGGCCGGCCGGCATTTTCACGGCTTACGAGATGATCACCCGCGGTTCGACGAAGAAGATTCTGATGATCGAGAAGGGACAGCCGATCGAGAAGCGAAGCTGCCCCAAGGCGATCACCGGCCACTGTGTCGGCTGCAAGCCCTGCAACATTACGACGGGCTTCTCGGGAGCCGGTGCATTTTCCGACGGAAAGCTCTCGCTGAGCTACGAGGTCGGCGGTGATTTTCCGGAGCTGATCGGGGCGGATGCGGCGCAGGCGCTCATCGATTACACCGATTCGGTGTACCTGGCGTTCGGCGCGGACACACACGTGGAGGGCGTCAGCGAGCCCGACAAGGTGAAGGATATCCGCAGACGCGCCATTCAGGCGGGACTGAAGCTTGTGGATTGCCCGATCCGGCATCTCGGCACGGAGAAGGCGCAGGAACTGTACAAGAAACTGGAGCATTTTCTGCAGGAACACGGCGTTGACATGATCTTCGGTTGCTCCTGCGAGGACCTGATCATCAACGACGGCGTCTGCAAGGGCGTGGTCATCAACCTTCCGGGCGGGCGCACGGAGTATGCGGCGGACAGCGTGGTCGTCGCGACCGGTCGCCGCGGCGCGGAGTGGCTGGAGAAGCTGTGCGCGCGCTACGACATCGCGCACAAGCCCGGCACGGTCGACATCGGCGTGCGCGTTGAGGTCCGCAACGAGATCATGGAAGAGGTGAACAGCGTGCTGTACGAGTCGAAGCTCGTCGGCTACCCCGCGCCGTTCAAAAACAAGGTGCGCACCTTCTGCCAGAACCCGGGCGGTTTCGTGTCGCAGGAAAATTACGACAACAACCTCGCGGTCGTCAACGGCCATTCGTACAAGGAACTGAAGAGCAACAACACGAACCTTTCCATCCTGTGCTCGCATAATTTTTCGGTGCCGTTCAACCAGCCGATCGAGTACGCGCAGAAGGTCGGTGAGCTCACGAACATGCTCGCGAACGGGCAGATCCTCGTTCAGCGCTACGGCGATATCCTCTCCGGCAAGCGAACCTGGGCGAAGGAGCTGGCACAGTCCAACGTGCGCCCGACGCTTCCCGACGCGGTGCCCGGCGACATCACGGCTGCCATGCCGTACCGCGCGATGACGAACATCATCAACTTCATCCAGGCGGTCGACAAGGTCGTTCCGGGTTTCGCAAGCTACGAGACGCTCCTGTATTCGCCGGAGCTCAAGTTCTACAGCAACAAGGTGAAAATGGAGCCCGACCTCACGACGAACGTCGCAGGCCTCTACTGCCTCGGCGATTCCTCCGGGTGGACGCGAGGCCTCATGATGGCGTCCTCCATGGGAGTTTTGATGGGAAGGAAGCTAGTGTAAATAAACAATCCCTGCAGCGAACGCAGTTCGCAAGGGATTTGAAAAAAGGCACCGATGTCGCAATGTCATTAAGATAACGACATTGAAATAGCGAGGGTTTATGAACACGGGAC
>CAMKRZ010000036.1 GCA_946415315.1 uncultured Lachnoclostridium sp.
TGATCGTTTCAGCAAAGTTATACATGATCAGGTTTGCAAAGATTTCCTGGAGGATATGCTTGCCATGGTACTCTCGTCCGTCGGACTTCCGCTGGACGGTATTGCGCTGGTTGCGGGCGTGGACAGAATTTACATCAGCCAGGAGGATAATCTGCGGTACTATAAGGGGAAGTTGTTGGTCAGCGACCACATCAAGCTGAATGCAGCACACAAGGAACGCTTTTATATGCAGTATGATGAGTATCTGGTGAATCGCCCGGAGAACCGTCTGGTCAAAGCCACCCTGTGCAAATTGCAGAAGATTTCCGGGAACTACGAAAATGTGAAACTGGCTAGGCAGCTTCTTAACGCATTCGAAATGGTCGAGGAATCCGTGAATTATGAGGCGGATTTTGCGAAGATAACACTCGGTCGCGATACGAAAGAGTATTCGCTCCTGCTGCAGTGGGCAAAGATATTTCTCTTTGAAAAGAGCTTTACTACATTTTCCGGAGAAAATGCCGGAAAAGCCTTGTTGTTCCCCATGGAAGAGGTGTTTGAGGCCTTCGTGGCGCAGCATGTGAAATCAGTCTTTGAGGCAGAATCCCATGGGGATCTGGCAGTAACCGGACAGGATCACGGCCACTACCTTTTTGATGAGCCAAGACGTTTTCAACTGATCCCGGACATTGTTGTGCGAGGCGCAGTTAACGGCGATAAGAGAACTATCATACTGGACACCAAGTGGAAGCGGCTGAAACCGAATGTGACAAACTACGGCATCTCACGGGACGATATGTACCAGATGTACGCTTATGCGAAGAAATACGGCACTTCGGAAATATGGTTGTTATATCCCTTACACGAGGAAGTAAAGGATCTTGGGCCCATTAGTTTTCATGCTGTGAACCATGAGCAACAAAGAGTCGATGTAAACGTATTTTTCGTTGATCTGGAGCACTATCGGGAGAGTATTAGGGAGTTATATGAGAGGGTTAATGCTCCTTGTGGGTTGGTAGTTTAGGCGTTACTTGATAGGATTGATGCTGCTTTCGAAGGGGGTAAAAATGCAAGTTGATATTGATGACTTAAAGCTGGGCGAAGTAGAAAAGGTTGTGAATTATTCCAAGTGGAAAAGAACAACTCGGTTAGCTGATTGGCGGATCCTTGCTGTATTGATGGTTCTTGTAGGAATACTTGCATCCAGTTTCTTTCCCTTTTATCAGCGTGGGTATACGATTTGGTATGTGATTATTGCTAGTGGACGGTTGACGTGGAACTGCATATATGACTTTCTTTTCCTGATACTTTGGATCGTTTCTTTGATTTGGATTATTTCAGATCGAGGTTTTCGAAGTGTAAAGACGAGTGGCATTCTTTTCATGAGTTATCCTGTACTGGGGTTTCTGATTGATTCTATCAAGGCAATGGGCAGAAATGATAAGTTTAGTTTTAAGGTATTGTGGTTTAGAGCGGTACGGGATTACACAAACCCGGCTACCGGATTCCGCATGATGTTTTTGCTTGGACTTGTGCTTCTTTTCATGGGGCTGTGTTTTGGGGCACAGAATGAATTGAAGAGAATAAACAATTGTATGAAATAACAAGTATAGGAGTATGAGGAACGAGTATGAAACCCTACGACATTTCCCAGGAAGTTTTTTCCTGCGCCGTTTACCCGGGGGATCCGAGCCCGGAGCGGGAGATTATGATGAGCATTGCGGACGGTGCTGTCTGCAATTTGACGGCGTTTCGGATGTGTGCGCACAACGGGACGCATGTGGACGCGCCGTTTCATTTTCTGAATGATGGGAAGAAGATCGACCAGGTGGATCTGGGGCGGTTTGTCGGACCTGCGTATGTCGCGGAGGCGGAGGGCGAGGTCACGGTGGAGGTGGCGGAACGTATTCTGCAGGAGGCGCGAGAGTGCGATGCTGCGGCTGCGGAGAGGATCCTTGTGAAGGGCAAGGCCACGGTTACACCGGAGGCTGCGGTTGTGTTCGCGGAGGCGAAGATCAAGCTGTACGGCAACGAGTCGCAGACGGTCGGGCCGGAGGATGCACCGATGCAGGTGCATTTGACGATGCTGGGTGCGGAGATTGTGCTCCTGGAGGGCATTCGGCTCGCGGAGGTGCCGGTCGGGAAGTACCTGCTGAACGCAGCGCCGCTCAACCTCGGCGGCGCGGACGGTGCGCCCTGCCGGGCAATCCTGATTGACCTGGAGTAAATTTGGTAATTTGCCGGGCTAACCAAGTTATCGTTTAAGCCACTATTCTGTTGAACAAGGAGGTCTTCCATGAAGAAATCGGCTCGCTGGATTGTTCACACGCATGTGTTCCGGGGCGATGAGTATGAATGCTCTGCCTGCGGGGAGGTTGTTTCGAAGCCGAAGAAGTCGTGCCCGAATTGTGGCGCGGTCATGAAGGGCTCGAAGAGTGATCTTGGCTGGGTCGATGAGTTGGAAGCGCTGGACGCTTTTCTGGACGATTGAGGTTGCCAACGCATGGAATGCTATTCCGGGATGATTGAGCCTGCTGACGCGCGGAACCTTTTCCGGATGATCGTTGTAACTGACGCGCCCGTTCGGGGAACTTGCGATTGCTTGCCTGTTTGCCCGCCTCGGGCGCGTGTTTTGTTGCTCAAAAAATCTCAAAGAAAAACAAACTGCATGGTATCTTACAATGGGGATTGGAAAAGTGTCATAATTGTTATATAATCTAATATTATAGTGTTTTGGGGGTTTTACGGATGTCTGATTTCAATGAGAGCAAAGATAATCCTTTGCACAAAGAATACGGTATTCGAAGCAATACCGTCTACATTTTACGGAAAATGGCGGAGTACCAGCCTTCCGTTCTTGTTCTGATGTCGCTCGGTCTGGTGGCCGGGTCGATTCTTTCGTATTTCTGGGGCATTTTCGGCAAATTTGTCATCGATATCATTCAGTCTGAGGAGAGCGCTGCCGGCGAGAGTGAGCTTGTCAAGGTCATCCTGATCGCGGGTGGCATCGCGGCGGTTCTCACGCTGTGCTCGACGATCTCCGGTTCCATGTCGTGGTATCGGTTTATTAACGTGCGCATGAACATGATCAACGAGCGCATCGCGAAGGTGCTGGACTTAAAGTACGAGCTCCTCGAAAAGCCCGATGTTCTGGACGTCGCGGAGCGCGCGAGCCAGGCGACGGACGGCAACAACAACGGCGTCGAGGGCATGATGCGGAGGATGACGCAGCTCGGCGAGAGCACCCTCACCGTGATCGTCACATTTGTCGCGGTGACGGTCCTCGACGCGAGGCTGATCCTCGCGCTTGTCGTGCTCACTGTTGTGCAGTACCTCTATTACCGGCACATCATCCGGGTCGACAAGGAGCAGGTCTGGGACAAGCTTTCCGGCTCGTGGCGCGGCCGCCACTACATGGAGCGGATCACGCAGGATTTTGATTTTGCGAAGGATATCCGGCTCTTCCACCTAAGCGATTTCCTGACCGGCAAATTCAACGAGATCAACGCATTTTTCGTCGAGAGAAATGACTTCCACCATAAGCTGTGGCTGCGCTACAATTTCGTGACCGCAGCCGCCGGCACGGTCATCAAGGCGCTCGTCTACACCGTGCTCTACGTAGCTGTTCTGAAGAAGGACATGTCGGTCGGTAATTTCACAATGTTCCTCGCGTTTTCGCTCGCATTTTCCGGTGCGCTGATGAACCTTCTGCAGCGGTTCGGCGACTACAAGAGGGCGAGCCTCGAGACGGACGATTTCCGCTCGTTCCTCGATCTCGAGACTGCGGACGACGAGAAGGACTGCATCCCGATCCCGGAGGCGGACTCCTATGAGCTCGCGTTCGTCGATGTGAGCTACCGCTACTACAAGGCGGAGAAGGATGCCCTGTCGCACGTAAACCTCACGATCCGCCCCGGCGAGAAGATCGCCGTGGTCGGCTTAAACGGCGCGGGCAAGACGACGATGATCAAACTTCTTCTGAGGCTTTACGATCCCTCGGAGGGCTATATCACCTTAAACGGCACGGACATCCGCAGGTTCCGGCGCGCGGAGTATTACCGGCTGTTCGCGCCCGTGTTCCAGAATGTTGAGATTTTTGCGTTCCTTCTCTCGGAAAATATCGCGATGCGCAGGGCAGGCGAGCTTGACCTCGAGCGAGCCGGCAAGGCGGCCAATGAGGCGGGCCTTGAGGAGCGCATCGCCTCGCTTGCGAAGGGGCTTGAGACGCCGCTTACCAAGATCGTCGAGGACGACGGCGTGGACCTCTCGGGCGGCGAGAAGCAGAAGCTCGCACTTGCGAAGGCTCTCTACAAGGGCGCGAAGATCGTGGTTCTCGATGAGCCCACGTCGGCTCTGGACGCGATCGCGGAGCAGGCTTTGTACGAGCGCTTCGACGAGATGATCGGCGACAAATCCGCGGTCTACATTTCCCACAGACTGGCCTCGACGCGGTTCTGCGACCGCATCGCGATGTTCGAGGACGGTCACCTTGTGGAGTGCGCCTCCCACGACGAGTTGATGGCGCAAAACGGCAAATACGCCGGGATGTTCAATGTTCAGGCGCAGTACTACCGCGAGAACCCTGAAGTGTCGGAAAGCGGGGTGATCGCCAATGCGTAAGATCATCGCCGTTATCAAAGTTTTGTTCGGCACAGCGGGCCGGAAATACCCCGGATTTTTCGTCCTCAAGGTCATCCGCATGATCGTCAACATCGGTATGCCGTTCATCGCGCTCTTCATCTCCCCGCGCATCGTCGACGAGATCGTCGGCGCCAGGGACGTGAAGAGGCTCGTCACGCTCACGGTGATCCTGATCGCTGGGGAGGCAATCTGTCAGCTGATCAACGATCTGTGTACGAACCATATCAACCGGTACAGCAGCCGGATCGAAAAATATTTCAACGTCATGATCGGACGCCACGTGATGGAGCTCGACTTCCAGCTCACCGAGGACAAGGAGGCGCTGGAGCAGATCGAGAAAGCCAGGATCGGCATGGAGTGGTACTCCGGCGGCGTGGACGGCGTCTCCGACGAGTTCTTCGGATTCCTGAGCAATCTGTTTAAAGCCGTCGGATTCATCACGGTGCTGGCGGTGTACGCGCCCATCCTTCTTGTTGTGATGGTTGTTTACACGGGGATCAATGCTCTCTTTGTATACAAATGCAACAAGATCGGCATCGAGGCATTTGCCAAGCTCTCGAAGGTCAACCGGCTGTTCGGTTACTTCGGTTGGAGTATCGTGGATCCCCGCTACGGAAAGGATATCCGCCTGTACGAAGCGAAGGACATGATGCTGGATTCGTGGAAGGAAAATACCCGCAAGAGCAATTCGCATTGGAAATGGCAGGGGGATACGTGCTTTCCGTACAATCTCACAAGCGCTTTTCTGTCTCTTGCGAGAAGTATATTTGCCTATTTCTATGTGGCGCGGCTTGCGATCCGCAAGGTGATCGGAGTGGGCACCTTCACGCAGCTGATCGCGGCGGAAGGTGGTCTGAACGGTGCGATCGGCGGAATGGTCGGCAATGTGACCGAACTGATCGAGCGGTGCAGTTACGCGTATGAGTATGTCGTGTTCATGGAGTACCCCGAGGCGCTGACCAAGGGCACGCGCCCCATCGAGAAGAAGCAGCACGAGATCGAGTTCCGGCACGTTTCCTTCGCCTACCCGAAGACGGACCGGAAGGTGCTGGACGACGTGAGTATTAAGATCGCTCCCGGCGAGCATCTTTCCATCGTGGGTCTCAACGGCGCGGGCAAAACTACCTTTATCAAACTGCTCTGCAGACTGTACGATCCGACGGAGGGCGAGATCCTTGTGGACGGCGTCGATATCCGGGAGTACGACTACGTGCAGTATATGCAACAGTTTGCACCGGTGTTCCAGGACTTCCGGCTGTTCGCATTTTCCGTGAAGGAAAATATCGCGTTCTCGGACAGCGATGCGGATGTGACCGCACTCACGGACAGAGTCGGGCTGCACGACTTCGTTGACGGGCTTGAGAAGGGCACGGAAACGAACATATTCAAGTTCTTTGACGAGGAGGGTGTCGAACCATCAGGCGGCGAGCAGCAGAAGATCGCGATTGCGAGAGCCTTGTACAAGGACGCTCCCGTCGTGATCCTGGACGAGCCCACGGCGGCTCTCGACCCGATCGCGGAGTACGAGATCTACCGGCAGTTCAACTCGCTGGTCGGCGGCAAATCGGCCTTCTACATCTCGCACCGGCTTTCGAGCTGCCAGTTCTGCGACAAGATCGCGGTGTTCTCGGACGGGCACATCGCGGAGTACGGCACGCACGCGGAGCTTGAGCGGATCGAGGGCGGGCTCTACGCGCAGATGTTCGAGGCGCAGGCGAAGTATTACAAGGATTGAGGCAGGACGGGCGCTGCGGGCGAAGGGATGGAACCGATGGACATTTACAGACATGTCGTACAGTATTATGAGACCGACAAGATGGGGATCACGCACCACTCCAACTATATCCGGTGGATGGAGGAGGCGCGCGTTGACTTCCTGCGGCAGATCGGCTGGGATTACGCGAAACTGGAGAGTGACGGCATCATCTCGCCGGTGATCGAGGTGTCGTGCCGGTACAAGAGGAGCACGACATTTTCCGACGAAGTGTTTATCACGGTGTCGGTCAGGGAGTTTAAGGGACTGCGGCTTGTCCTTGCCTACGACATGAAGGACGCGGAGGGCAGGACGGTCGCGACTGCGGAGTCGGAGCACTGCTTTGTGAACCGCGACGGCAAGCCGATCCGGCTTTCGAAGGAGTTCCCCGAATTCAGCCGCGTGCTGGAAGAACTGGCAAACAGCGGGAATATTGTGGTATCATAAGGGTACAGTCGCGCGGCGATGAGGATGTTGAGGATAATACGGTCGTGCCCGGAGCACGACAGAGAAGGAGAAGGAAAATGGGGGCGGTACAGAGCGGACAATACAGAAACCTGTTGAAGGAGATCGGCAAGTCGGATGCGGAGATCGAGCAGCGCATCCGCGAAGTTTGGGACACTTTTTTCTACGACGAGACGGAGCGCATCTACCATGAGGCCGGCGAGGACATGGGCTACCTCGAGGACACCGGCAACCACGACGCGCGCACGGAAGGCATGTCCTACGGCATGATGATGTGCGTACAGATGGACCGCAAGGAGGAGTTCGACCGGATCTGGAAATGGTCGAAAACCTTCATGTACATGGACTACGGCGAGAACGAGGGGTATTTTGCGTGGTCGTGCAAGCCTGACGGCACGAAGAACGCGCACGGACCCGCGCCGGACGGCGAGGAGTTTTATGCGATGGCGCTGTTCTTCGCGTCGCACCGCTGGGGCGACGGCGAGGGCATCTTCGAGTACAGCAGGGAGGCGAAGGGAATCCTTCGGGCAGCGCTCCACAAGGGCGAGAACGGGCGTCCGGGGGCTCCGATGTGGAACCGTGACAACGCGCAGATTCTGTTCGTGCCGGGGAGCCCGCACACGGACCCGTCGTACCATTTGCCGCACTTCTATGAGCTCTTCGCGGAGTGGGCGTACGAGGAGGACCGGCCGTTCTGGAAGCGCGCGGCCCGCGCGAGCCGTGAGTACCTGGTGACCGCGTGCCACCCGGTGACCGGCCTGAACCCGGAGTATGCGAACTTCGACGGTACGCCGATGAACAAGAGACTGCCGTGGGGCAGCATGGGCACATTTTTCAGCGACGCGTACCGCACGGCCGCGAACATCGGCCTGGATGCGGTCTGGTACGGGGAGGACTTCGGTCAGTACAGCGTGCCGCTTCGCATGATGCGCTTCTTCGGCACCGACCTGGAGGCGTGCCGTTGCTCCTACGAGATCGACGGAACGCCGATCGACCGCCCGGTGCTGCATCCGGTCGGCCTGGTTGCGACGATGGCGCAGAGCGCGCTGACGGTTCCGTACAGCGACGATCCGGACAGCGATTTTGCGGTTGCGAAGCGCTGGGTTGAATGGTTCTGGAACCAGCCGCTGCGCAGGGGAGGACGCCGTTACTACGACAATTGTCTGTACATTTTCGCGCTGCTGGCGCTCGCGGGACGGTACCGCGCCTGGTGATACGAAAAATGGGGGAAACAGTATGCTGAGAAAGATTGTTGCGATCGCCATGACGGTCGTGCTGATCGCATGCCTTACAGCCTGCGACAGGGGAAGGAAGAAGCCGGAGGAGAAGGAGTCGCTGAAACCACACGGCTTCAGCGTGTATGTGACGCGTACGAACTACGGAGAAGAGGTCTATACCCGAAGGCTTTGTGAGAAATACGATGACCTGGTATCGGAGGTTACGCACACGAAATATGACGTGTTCAGTGAGTCCGGGGATACGACCGATATCACGAAGTGGTATTACGACGACACGGGAACGTATTTGCTGAAGAAAGTCGTATGGTCTTACGCGTGGAACGTGCTGACGACTTCCACGGAATACGATCATTCAGGGCGCAAGATACGGTACTCGGTAATACAGGACCATGAGTTTTACGAAGACGTACACTACGCGTTTCCCCAGCTCCCCGAGGAATATTACAATGAGTTGCAGGATGCCTTGCCGGAGATGTACAGTATTTTAGAATTTTTCAGCGGGTTATTGACGGACGGCGAGAAGGAATTGACGACCGAATATGCGTATCAGGGCGATTCCGATAAGCTTGCAAGCATAAAGACGATGACAGGGAATGGAGATGTCATTGCCCGGATCGAGTGGGATGGAGATGTTATCGTCAATGCTCGGATCGAGGGTACGAACAAGCGCTATGAGGAAACGTATTTTTCGAAGGATCACAGATCGGAGTGGAAAATATTTGATGAAGACCTGTTATTGGGAAGGGACGGCGAACCCGTTGTGCATTACGGCGGGGAGAAGGAGTATGATGACTCCGGACGCCTCGTGTGCGGTACCGAGTATGTGTACGATGAGAACGGAAAACGGGACCTTCGGTATGAAAATGTGACAACCTACGACGCTGAGGGCAGTATTGCGACGTTGAGGGTATACGACATTGACTGGATTGACGGGACGGCATGGTGCTCAGAGAACGTCATCCGGTATGATCACGAGGGCAGGAAGGTAAAAAGGGAGTTATACGAGAAATATGAAGACGGGACAAGATCGCTTCAGAGCGCGGAAACCCTGACTTATCATAAAAACGGTGAGATCGCCACTGAAGTCTGTGAAACATGGGACAGTAAAGCAGGAAAAATGACACCTTATGAGTATCGGGAGTATGATGAGAACGGGGAGAATCTCGTATATCGTCGATACAGTAACGGGAAGATCGATTTTGACCGGAAAAAAGAATACCTTGATGTGCCCGGGATTGCCGGTAAGGTCATGCATACTTTGAGAATCACGTACTACGAAGGTGAATTCTATTATTCCAGCGACGAATATTCTGTTGGGGTAAAGGTCGGAGCCGTTGATGACTACTGGATCGAGTATCGCGACTGTGTTAAAATGGGCCAAGAAGGTCCGGAGGAATATTACAGCGCAGCGTTTGATTCCGTGGGAAATCTGGTCAGAGTTGACCACAATTTCGGCGGTGGTTGGGAAGAATATGAATATGATTCACAGGGACGCCTTGTGCGCTCGACGAATAACAATGACGAAACTGTCGACGAAACAGTGTATGAGTACTGGGATGAAGAAACCGGAAGACCCGCAGAGTAAGGCATTTTCCGGGAAGAATTCGGTAGGACGATAAGGAGGTTTTAATGGTCCGATTCAGTGAAATTGAGTATCAGCGCCCGGACATCGAGGCGCTTAAGACCCTGGTCAGCGAAGCGACGCAGAAGGTTGCGGAGGCGAAGAGCGTCGAGGAGATCCGCGACGCATACTACGCGGTGCAGGAGACGGAAAATGTCGTCGACACCATGTACACGGTCGCCCACATTCGCAACACCATCGACACGAAGGATGCATTTTACGAAGGCGAGATGAAGTGGCTGCAGGAGGAGCTCGCGAAGACCATCCCGCAGTACAACGCGTGGCAGAAGGCGCTGGCCGGCTCCGCGTTCCGGAAGGAACTGGAGGCAGAGTTCGGCGCGCAACTGTTCCGGCTGATCGACGCGGAGCTGATGACGAGCGACGAGAGGATCATTCAGGAGACGATCCGCGAGGGGGAACTGCGTCAGGCCTACCAGAAGACAACCGCCGCCGCGACGACGGAATTCCGCGGGGAGCAGTGCAATTTCTACGGCCTGCTGAAGCACATGCAGAGCACCGACCGCGCGGAGCGGAAGGAAGCGTTTGAGGCGTGGGCAAAGCTTTACGAGCAGATCAGCGGCGATCTGGAGGCGCAGTACGCCGAGCTTGTGAAACTGCGCGACACGAAGGCGAAGAAAATGGGATTTCCCTCGTACACGGAGATGGCGTACATCGCGCGCAACCGCTTTGATTACTCGCAGGAGGACGCCGCGCGGTTCCGCGAGCAGGTGCGCACGATCATCACTCCGGCCGTGGCGGAGTTCCACGAGGCGCAGCGGAAACACCTGGGGATCGATACGCTCCGCTATTACGATGAGGGACTGAAGTTCCCGGACGGCAACGCGCTTCCAATCGGCACCGCGAAGGAGCTGGTGGAGAAGGCGTGTCAGATGTACCGCGCGATGAGCCCGGAGACCGGGGAGTTCTTCGATTTCATGAAGGAATACGAGCTGTATGACCTGGAGACGAAGCCCGGCAAGCATATGGGCGGCTACATGACGA
>CAMKRZ010000037.1 GCA_946415315.1 uncultured Lachnoclostridium sp.
GAGGTGCGCGGGCGTTCATCTGTACCTTGAAAACGCGATTAGCGTTTTCGAGGTGTGCGTTTATCATATTAATTGTTCCCGAAAATGATGTAACACAAATGTAATTCCTTGTAACAAAAGTGTAACCACATCTGCACTTGTTTTGTAACATTTCTCTGATATCGTATAGACATACCACAGAGCAGTAATGAACTGCATGGAACATCATCGGGGGGACACAACAATGTTTACGAACAAGCACAGATTTACAACAATTCTTACGGCTGCATGCCTTGGCATGTTCACGATCGCAACGCTTGCCGGATGCGGCAGCACAGACAATAAATCGAGCGTCACACCCACTGTTGCGGTGGTCGCAGAAGCAACGCCTACCAAAGTAGCAACGCCCGTTGCAGAAGCAACACCTGCCACAGAGGCGGCACCTACCGCAGTAGCGACTCCTATCGTAGAGGCAACCCCTACGGCGGAGATGACACCTGTTGTAGAGGCAGCTCCCGTTGCAGAGACAACACCGACTGAGGAAGTGACGCCGGCCGTTACTGTAGCGCCTGTGACGGAAGCAGTTCCGACAAGTGAGCCGACTGCAACCGTGGCTCCGACGGAGGCACCGAAGGTTGTTATTCCCGAGAATCTTCCGAATGTTCCGAAGGATCAGGTGAAAGCCAGGATCGACAGGGCAATCGAGGAGAATGACACATTTACATATGTGGTCACGAGTGTCTATCGGGAAGAACTCAGTTATTTTGAACCGGATGCAAACTTCTGCAGTCAGTTGAAGGAATTTGAATCGCTGAAGGATCCCGATTTCTACGGAGTATTCATGGAAGACATCTGTTATATGGATGATCACTTCCGTGCAAAAAAGCACGACTACACGCTGGAAGACGGAACCAAAGTTACGTTTTACGTGACGGATTACGGCTACGCGCTGGATTATCCGGACGGAAAGAGAGAGTACATCTGCACCTACGACGAGGACGAGAAGGGACAGTGCATTTTCAAAGGCTATGACTATATGGATGCCCATTCCTGCTTCGCGTATGATCGGAACGGCAATATCACGATGGAATCGTTTTACTACGGTGAGAGCCTGGATCATTTCAGTGAGTTTGCATATGACGCAAAGGGATATATTATCTCGGAGAAGACCACATACATGGATGGGATATACCCCGGCGATGACACGTATTGCCTGGAAACATGCTACGAATATGATGAATCCGACAATCTGATCGCTGTCATTCACAGGAGAAATGACTCTGTGACCGAAAAATGGGATTACACGTACCATAAGGATTCCGACAACCGGCTGACCGGATGGACGTTAACGAAGGCGGATGACATCACGGAATTCTTCGTAAAATACTATAAGGACGGTTCAGTTGCAGTTTATTACAAGGACGGAGCTGCTTTGGTTGATCCGGAGTGGTCTGAGTCCGACGACCGCTATCTCGGAATGGTCTTTTTCCCGAACGAAGAACTGCGCAACAACATGGCGACTACCAGTCATCTTCACCCCGACCATGACGATCTCGTGCATGACGGTTACACCCCGGTGGTTGTGTATCCTGTGACAGATGAATGCGAGGGAATGATCGATTATGAAGAGGCAAGTTTATTAGGCATCCCGACCGGAACGTACGCGGAGAGCGAAACGCTCATTTTCTGCAGCGGAGAGATCAGTCAGGAACAGCTGGATGCCGACACATTTGCCTTTGCAGGCGACGACTGCTGGTGCGCGAAGAAAGTGGTGCTGAAGGACGGTTTGCTGACAAGTTTTGTGACCGGAACGTACGCAGGCATCTCTTACGACTACCAGTATGATGCGCAGAAGAGACTGGTGGGCGAGAAGTACCGTAATTTCGATGTTTTTAAAGAAGTCCGTTACGTGTACGACGAGAACGGCAGGCTGATCGAGCGCGTCCGTGATTTCAAACAGATCCTTGCCGGTCCTGAAGATACGGATCTTCAGTATGAGACGACTTATCGCTTTACGTATGACGCCGACGGCAAGCTGAGCGGGATGACGGCGACAACAGTGGATAAGACCGAAACTGCCCGGACGGCGAGAGAGTCCGTTTTCACGCTGTGCAGGTAATGATAAGAGAGTCCGCTCTAATGATGATACGAACAGGGACTGCGGGTTTGCCCGCAAGTCCCTGTTTTTCTGTTTTCCGGGGAAGTGTCTGCCCCGGCGCCGCGGAGATTTTTCGCCGAAATCGTTGCAAGCGTCGTAAAATGATAGTATAATAAATATGGTATGGGCTCTCGGAAAGCTGACTTGCTTAACGTGTCCGCAGGGAAGGCGTCAGGCATGCAGCCGGCAGAGCCGCTACGAATCCCGCGCCCTGCGGCGCAGTGTTGGAGGTGAGACATATGGAACGAATCGTGAACAGTTTGCTCGAGACGGATGCCTACAAGTTTTCCATGGGCCAGGGTATTTATCACCAGTTCAGTGATTACAAGACTACCTGGTCATTCAAGTGCCGCAACGCAGACGTATTCTTCACACCGGAGATGGTGGAGGAGATCAAGCGCCAGGTGCAGCTGTACTGCGATCTGCGCTTCAACGAGGACGAGCTGGCGTACCTTGAGAATATCCGCTGGATCAAGGGTTCCTACGTTGATTTCCTGCGTCTCTGGAAGCCGCGCTACGCGGACTTCACCTTCGGGACGGATGATCCGTGCGGCCTGACGATTGAGACGAGAGGGACCTGGCTCAACACTTCGATGTATGAGATCCCGTTGCTTGCGATCGTCAACGAAGTGTATTTCCAGATGCGCTATGACCATGACGATCTCATGGCAAGTTACCGCGAGAGACTCGAGGACAAGATCGCGAAACTGAAGAGCGGCGAGTATGAGCTCAACGTATTTTCCGAGTTCGGACTTCGGCGGAGACTCTGCGCAGAGGCGGAGGATCTGGCGATCCAGATGCTCGCGAAGGAGGACATCCCCGGCTCGCATTTCGTCGGTACCTCGAACGTGTATCTCGCGAAGAAGTACGGCGTAACGCCGGTCGGCACGATGGCGCATGAGTGGATCATGTGCGTCGGTCAGGGCAACCACAAGCACAACCCGGCATACTCGAACTGGTACGCGCTCGACGCGTGGGTGAAGGAGTACGGCGTGCTGAACGGAACCGCTCTGACGGATACGATCACGACCGACTGCTTCCTGAAGGATTTCCAGCTGACCTATTCGACGCTGTTCAGCGGCGTGCGTCACGACAGCGGTTCGCCGTACGAGTGGGGTGACAAGATGCTTGCGCATTACAAAGCTCTCGGCATCGACGCGACGCAGAAGACGCTTCTGTTCAGCGACAGCCTTGATTTTGCGAAGGCGACCGATATTTATCGTTATTTCAAGGGGAAGGCGAAGGTTGCGTTCGGAATCGGAACGTACATCTCGAACGACACATTTGCCGAACCGCTCAATATTGTCATGAAGACGACGGCATGCAACGGCATGGACGTTGCGAAACTCTCCGATGTGAAAGGCAAGGGAATGTGCAAGAATCCCGATTACGTGCATTACCTGGAGCGCTGCATTGAATGGCGCATGAACCACTGAATATACGGGGCTGAGACAGACTGAAGGCAGACAGGCTGGCAGCCGCGATCGCGGAGGTCGGCCGGGACAGGGGAGCCGTGCATACAGTGCTCCGATAATCCAACGCTGCGAAGACTGAGATCGCAGAGAAAGAGGAAAATATGGATGATAACAGAAGATCCGGAAGACAGAAAAATGTCACCGGTTCAACCGATGGCGCGCATCGCAGAGGCTCGGGTCTCGGCGGCGGTCAGGCAGGTTCTGCGAACGGTTACTCCGGGAGAAGGCGCGGTTCGTCCGTGTCACTCGGAGGCAGCAGTTCGGGCGGCGGTCACGGCGTAACGCGTGCGGGCGGCATCAGCCTGATCACGATCATCGGTATCGTGATCTACATGCTCATCGGCGGCAAACTCGGCGGCACGACGACCGATACCGACCAGACGCCCCAGGACGGCGATCATGTTGCGGTTTCCACACAGGCAGTAAACAACGATGTGGCCAAGGGATCGCGAGACAAGTATACGACGATCAAAGGGAACGGCAAGGACACGGTAACGATCCTTGTGTACATGTGCGGTACTGATCTCGAGTCCAAGTACGGCATGGCGACGAATGACCTGCAGGAGATGGCAAATGCAAAACTCGGCAGCAATGTGAACATCATCGTGTTCACCGGCGGCTGCTCGAAGTGGAAGACGAGCGGCATCAGCAGCTCCGTGAACCAGATTTATCAAGTACAGAACGGCAGCCTGAAATGCCTGAAGGACGATGCCGGCAAGGGCGCGATGGTTACGCCTTCGACCCTGTCCGGGTTTATTCAGTACGGTGTTAAGACATTTCCCGCAAACCGGTATGAGCTGATCCTGTGGGATCACGGCGGCGGATCGGTGAGCGGTTACGGTTATGACGAGAAGAACACTTCGAGCGGTTCTATGACGCTTGCCGGTATCAACCAGGCGCTCAAGGACGGCGGAGTAAAATTTGATTTTATCGGCTTCGATGCCTGCCTGATGGCGACCGCGGAGACAGCTCTCATGCTGGATCCCTATGCGGACTACCTGATCGCGTCCGAGGAGACGGAGCCCGGCATCGGCTGGTACTACACCAACTGGCTGAACAAGTTTGCCTCGAACACATCCATGGCAACCGTGGATGTCGGCAAGATCATCGTGGATGACTTTGTGTCGGAGTGCAAGCGCCGTTGCAACGGTCAGAAAACCACGCTCTCGGTCATCGACCTTGCGGAGTTTTCAAATACGATTCCTTCCGCGCTGTCGAATTTTGCGAAGTCTGTCAGCAAGGAACTCAACAACGACAATTACAAGAAGATTTCCGATGCACGTTCCGAAACGAGAGAATTTGCATCCAACAACCGGATCGATCAGGTTGACCTTGTCGACCTTGCCAACAATATCGGAACCAGCGAGGCGAAGAAACTTGCTTCTGCGATCCAGAGTGCGGTCAAGTACAACCTCACCTCGTCGAATATGAGCAACTGCTACGGCGTATCGATCTATTTCCCGTATCGTTCGACCGGCAAAGTTGACAGTGCCTGCAAAACGTACAATCAGATCGGTATGGACGGCGAGTATGCAAACTGCATCCGCAAGTTCGCAAGCCTTGAGACCGGCGGACAGGTTGCGGCAGGCGGTTCGACGACGGCAACTTCACTGCTCGGCACGCTCCTCGGCGGAGGCGGTACGAGCGGTTCCACCGGCAGCAGCGACATCATCAGCGGCCTTCTCTCCGGATTCCTCGGCGGCGGTCGCAGCATCACCGGCCTTGATGACACGAACACCGACTTCATGAAAGACCTCGATGTCGCCGATGCTACGGACTACTATTCGCATAATTACCTTGACGCGTCCCAACTTGTGTGGAGCTACAACGGCGGCGCATACACGATGTCGGTCAGCAAGGACCAGTGGGCGATCATCCACAGCATTGACAAGAACATGTTCCTCGACGACGGCGAGGGATACATCGATCTCGGCCTCGACGAACTGTTCGAGTATGACCCTGACAAACGTATTCTGACGGCCGATATGGACAAGACATGGGTCGGCATCAACGGCCAGCTTGTCGCATACTACCATACCGATACGCTCAAGGACGCGGTGACGGGAGACTACCTGTACTACGGTTACATTCCCGCGCTTCTTAACGGTGAGCGCGTGAAACTGCAGGTTATCTTCGGAGCGGACGGCAAGGGTACCGTGATCGGCGCTACGCCTTTCTATGCAAACCAGGAGACGGATACGATCGCGAAGAACATGACCGAGCTGACGCAGGGCGATACGATAGATTTTATCTGCGATTACTACAGCTACGACGGCCAGTATCTGGACAGCTATAAGATCGGAACCCCGGTGACCTACAGCAGCACGCTTACCGTGACCGACCTTGAGATCACCGATCAGAAGGCGACGATCACGTATCGCTTCACCGATATGTACAACAAGGAGTACTGGACGGATCCGGTCAACAAGTAAGCGATTGACCTGCACCGGTAGGTGCGTGGGGAGAAATATGCCCGAAGAGGGCGGAATTCTGAGGAAAATGGTGAATGAGCACAGAGCATAACGGAAAGAAAAAACACAAGAAAAGGAAAAACGGTCACTGGAAGCTGGTTATCCTGATAGCCCTGCTCCTGGCGATTATCGTGATTCCTGCCATCCGTTTGATGACACGAAGCATCAAACTTGAACTGAACGGAGATCCCGAGGTGGTTGTCGAAGTCGGCACCTACTATGAGGAACTGGGGGCGAAAGCCGAGTATGGGCACACAGGATTTTCCCTGTTTCGCAACCAGCCGCTTGCAGTGCGGATCTCCGGCGGTGTCGATACGACGAAAATCGGAGAGTACAAGGTAGCATACAAAACCTCCCACGGCAGCAAGAGCAAGGAGATCACACGAACGGTGCGCGTGGCGGACACGCAGAAGCCGGAGATCACTCTGAAGACAAAGGAGGATTACTACACACCGATCGGACAGGCGTACGAGGAGGAGGG
The DNA here is from genome assembly GCA_946415315.1 of uncultured Lachnoclostridium sp. GTDB lineage: Bacteria > Bacillota > Clostridia > Lachnospirales > Lachnospiraceae > ISDg. The sequence continues at coordinate 6,565 of CAMKRZ010000037.1, forward strand.
CTTCGAGGCAATCGATGCCTATGACGGCGACATCACGGACAGAGTGGTCCGCGACGAGCCTGGCGACGGTACGGTTCGCTATACCGTGCGCGACAGTGCCGGTAACGAGGCCGTTGTCGTGAGAGACATTCCGTACGATGACCGTACGGTTCCGGAGATCACGCTGGACGGCAGTCTGGAACTGGTGATCGATTACGACAGTGAGTATATGGAACCGGGATATCATGCGACGGACGATGTCGACGGAGATATCACCTCGAAGGTTGTCGTTACCACGGCACCCGGCGAGAAGAAGAACCAGACGATCTATACGTACACGGTGAAGGATGAACACGGCAACGCTGCGACAGCGTCCAGAACCGTTCTTCGCATGGATCCCGATCTGCCGACGCTCATGCTGGAAGGGGATGAGACCATCACGCTGGAAGGCGGCGTCTGGTACAAGGAACCGGGCTTTATCGCGACAGACAAAAAGGACGGTGACCTTGCCGAATCGGTGAAGGTGGAAGGCGAGGTTGAGTACTGGCACGTCGGAACGTACACGCTCAACTACAGCGTGAAGGACTCCGACGGCAACGTGGCGACGGCGCAGAGGACGGTCGTTGTCAAGGCAAGAGAACTGCCTGAACCGGTCGATCCGGGTCCGATGACCATTTATCTGACCTTCGATGACGGTCCGAGCCAGTACACGCAGCAGCTTCTCGATGTGCTTGCCAAGTACGATGTGAAGGCAACATTTTTCGTGACTCACAACCACAAGGAGGCCGACGACATGATCAAGGCTGAGCATGCGGCAGGCCATACCGTGGCGATCCATACGTACACGCACGATTACAGTAAGATCTACAAGAGCGAGAAGGCATATTTCGATGATATGAACCGTATGGGCGATATCATCGAGGGTCTGATCGGAGAGCGTCCGGCGATCATCCGGTTCCCCGGCGGAAGTTCAAACCATGTCAGCAAGAATTATGCCGACGGCATTATGACAAAACTGACACAGGATATGAACGAGATGGGAATCCTCTACTATGACTGGAACGTCGACAGCCGCGATGCGAGCGGGGATTCGCCGAAGAACTCCACAGACTGGTGGGATCCGCTGGTCAACAATGTCATCAGCGGCATCAAGAACCGTTCCAAAAACGGAAGATTCTCGGTTGTGCTCCAGCACGATGTGAAGAAATTCTCGGTTGCTGCGGTCGAAGATATCATCAAATGGGGCCTTGAGAACGGTTACACGTTCAAGGCGCTGGATCTGACGACACCGACGACAGGCGGCGTACACCAGGGCGTTTGGAACTGATCGGAAGATAACAATCGAAGAAACAAACAAGGCCGGCAGTTTTGATATGCTACCCCCAAGTAGGACACTGAAATATAAAACCTACTTGGGGGTATTTCTATGACAAAAAAAAGTAAGATTGATCCCACACTCAAAGTGAAGCTGGTTGAACGGTACTTAGCAGGTGAAATAAGCAAAGCCGAAGCCGCACGACTGGCTGGCTCTGGCTCGTGGGGCACATTCAATCGATGGATTATCATCTATAAGAATGACGGTCCCATAGGACTTCTCAATCAGAAGCATAACAGGAATTATTCAGTAGAACTGAAATATGACGCCATTAAGTCGTATCTTTGCGGAGACGGTTCTCTTAGAGAAATCACCGAAAAATACAAACTTCGTTCAGAAACGCAGTTGCGAAATTGGATAAAAGAGTATAATACTCATGGAGAGATCAAACCACGCGGAAGCGGAGGAGGTAGCTACATGAGAAACCCCAGACAAACAACACCGGAAGAACGCCTTGCTATCGTACAGGACTGCCTTGCCAATGATAAGAACTATGGTGCAATGGCACTGAAGTATAACTGTTCTTATCAGCAGGTACGCAACTGGGTATTGCGCTATGAGAAGATGGGATCAGCAGGCTTGGAAGACCGTCGAGGTCGGCGTGCCGGTTCCCAACCAGCCAGGACACCGGAAGAAGAACTTCGGGATAAGATCGCTGAACTGGAACGCAAAAACCGAGAACTTCAGATGGAGAATGACTTGTTAAAAAAAGTCAGAGAGTTAGAGATGAAAGATCGCTATCTCTGACTCGTCATCTGTACAAATATCAGGCGATCAAAGAGCTGTCGGAAGAAAAACACTATCCCGTACAGAGACTTTGTGAGTATCTGCACCTTTCCCGCGCAGCTTACTACCGTTGGCTGAAAAAACCAGTCTGTTACAGTGAAAAGCGAAACCGGGAGATCGCAGAAAAAGTAAGATCCATCCATGAAGAGCATCCGGATATGGGATACCGCAGAATACGGGATGAGTTGGACAGGCACCACAAAGTTGATGTCAATGATAAACGGATCCTGAGGATCTGCCGAAAGGAACATATCCAATCTACGATCAAATGGAAACCTAAGAGCTGTACCAAAAGCAGCAACGATCCTGCATACATCGCAAAGAACTATCTTAACCGGGATTTTCATGCTGACGCACCAAACGAAAAATGGCTTACCGATGTGACAGAGTTCAAGTATTACATCGGGATCGAAGTTCACAAGGTATACTTAAGTGCTATCCTGGATCTCTATGACCGCAGGATTGTATCCTACGTGATCGGAGACCACAATGACAATCCGTTGGTCATGAACACCTTTGATACCGCTGTGGCGCTGGAGCCGGACGCTCGTCCACTGTTTCATAGCGACAGGGGATTCCAGTATACGGGCAGGGCGTTCTGCTTGAAATTGAAGAAGCACCACATGAAACAGAGCATGTCCAGGGTTGCCCACTGCATTGATAATGGACCAATGGAGGGCTTCTGGGGAATCCTGAAGCGCGAGAAGTACTATGGAAGGCGATTTACCGCCAAGGAGGACCTGATCACTGCTATCGAGGAGTATATCCACTACTATAACACCGGGCGAATCCAGCGGAATCTTCATTTGATGACGCCTGCCGAGTATCACGACCACTACTATTCGGCGGCATAATCATGACCACCAGCTGAGCTGGTGGTTTCCTCTGCGGCTATAAGCCGCTGTTC
>CAMKRZ010000038.1 GCA_946415315.1 uncultured Lachnoclostridium sp.
GTCGGTGTTACGCTCACATCCGCCGATTGCGGTTCCGTTTCACCCGATCCGAGGGTCAAAACGCCAAAAGCCACTGCTGCACCAAGCGCTGCCGCACCGGCTGCATCGGCTATCCATTTCCACAGGTTTGTTTTCTTTGTCTGCTCTCCCATCGTTTTCCTCTCCCTCGTTTTGATCATCCCACTTCTGGACATTGTGTCCAGAAGTTCCTGCTGCAAGCCCGCTGTCCCAAAGAGGGACAGCGGCTATGGTGTTCTCTCCTTGGGAAAGGGGGCTTGGTTTTGGTTGTTACAGGACCGGAGTGAAAGCTTCTTCCGGTTCTTCGTCGATCGTCGGCTCGGCTACGCAGATGCGGAGACCCTGGCCACGCTCGTAGTAGTACACATTTTCCGAAAGAAGATCTTCCGGCGGTACTTGGGTCATGTTAACTTCATGCACCATGCGCCGGAGCGCATTTACATCCTTGCCGAAGTTCAACGGCAGACACAGGGTCTCATGAATTGAACTGGGTAACATGTAGAAGCCGTCTGTCTTTAACACCTGACAGATTTTTTCCTGCACATCCGGGAACATGATCAGCGTTGCACCAGCATGCTTGCTCTGGTTTGTCACCACATACATGGGAAACTCAACCTCGCTGGGCATTGTCATAAACTCTTCTTCAGGTTGACCCCACATCTCGGCCAATACTGATACGATGTTTCGAACATCCGGCGAATTTGCCAGCCGGGTGTTTTCCATCGCGATTTCATCCAGTTCCTCCAACGTACATCCGAGGGCCTCAAAATGATCGTTGGTGATGGTAATCTTTCCGATGTGGCCGTCAATAGGATCCGCAATGTTGATGAAATACACCTTCACCATGTCGAGGTAGTCCATCGTAGGCTTATCCTGCAAATACGCCTCGTTTCCGTCCTTCATCATGAGAATGCACTGGACATTGCTCCGCCAATTCTCCATGGCCTCCTTCGCGACATCGGCGATTCTCCCGTTCTCTGCAGCAGCAAAGCCATTCTCGAGGCTGTCCTGCAATCGTGTGAGGAGTCTCTTTTCTTCCGCCTCATAATCCTCGGCTTCCTGGTACGCTGACCAGTAATCATCCAGCCGGATCGAAGGCGCCGCCTCACATCCAGGCTTCCGAATCACCAGCGATGTCTGCACGGAACGCGGCTTCTGAATGTCCTTCCGGCCGATTTCACAATCCGGAAAATGCTCCCGGATCTGTTCTTCAAACCTGTCGACGAACTGTTCTTTGGTTAACCTTGGTTCTTGCATAAGATTTTCCTCGCTTCCTGCTGAATCCGCAATAATCGCTCAGCCATCTGTTTCTTACTTCGTTCCTGCTGCTTTCGATCCAGCTCTTTGTCCACGAGCTCGATTTCGAGCACCATCTTTTTTCCTTCTCTGTCCTGCATGGTTTTTTACCTCCTTCGATTTGTCTTTGTATGAAAAACGGCTCGCGCCGGTTTTTCCGTAACCGTCCCCGATTATCTGGACGGAAAATGTAATGGCGCACAATACAGTGCCGCTATCATGTCATCTTTGCGGTCAACGCCTACACGGACACGGGACAAGGCGGTTCGGAAGGTGTGCTCTGTTGCCTGCTTAAAACGGAGCAGCATCAACGAAAACGGGTACTGTTGATTGTTTATCGTGATCGTTGTATCCGGAGGGACGTCCATTGCCAACGTTTCCGCAATCAGTCGGATTGCTTTGTTGAGCGCATTTGCCGAATAGATGAACTCCTCTCGAAGCGCATCATAACGAATCTGCCTCTTAATTTCTCTCTCCCACGTGTTTACCTGACCCCGATTGGTCCTCGCGCGCGCATGCGCGATTAGGTCAGATAAAAACACGGGGGGAGAAAAAGAGGTAGTCTGTGTAGTAATCTCTGTAGTATTCTCTGTAGTATTCTTTGTATACGTCCCATCAAATTTGATACCAGGTGGGGTCAATTTTGACCCCAGGGGGTGTCTGTTTTGACCCCAGGGGGTGTCAGAATTGATGGTAGGTGGGGTCAAATTTGACCCCATGGGGGGGTCTTGCACCGAAATCTTCGAAAAGCCCTTATTTTCTGCGGGTTTCAATGATTCCGGATTTTCCGACTGTGGATAACTTTCGGCTGGAAAATGCTCGACATTTCCAGAAATATCACTTCCGGTGGGAAAACCACCCCCCGGGGGGTACTCCCCCGTAGGGGTGGGGGGCTCTATAGGGGGGTACTCCTCGGTAGGGGTAGGGGGCTCCATTGAGGGGTGCTCCTCCGGGTAGGTCAACTGATGCAGCATGTCCACATCAAGCTCGACATACATAACATTCGTCATGGTCGCAGTCGCTGACTTAATGTTGCGAAAATGCCGCCGGATCACTCCGTAATCTTCCAGTGTATCAAAAGCCCGAGTGATCGTCTGCTTATCTTCGCCGAAGAGTTCCGCATACATACTGTAAGACTTCTGTACCATTTCGCCGGAGAATCTCTTTTGATATCGCAGCAGCTGCCCGGTGCTCTCATCACGCACTTCCTGCGGGCGATACCAATACACGATATCCGCAAGAATACTGATTGCCAAGAGATACGGTTTTCTTGTTGTTTTCTTGAGAATGGTTCGATACCACGATTGCGGTATCACATTTCCGGTAATCCCGAAACTGGTCATCCGATCTACCGTCTCATTTCCGCTTCCGTATAAGTATGCCATGTCGTCGCCCTCCTACAGGACAAGGTATGTTTCTTCTGTCGGTTCTTCCCAGTACCCTGTTTCTATGTATTCCCGATCCTCTGTCTGCTCCTCTTGCGCCTGCTCTTCTTGGTCAGGCTCCTCGCTATCTGCTTCAGTCCTTTCCTCTCTCATGTGAGCGATATTCCGTCTCTTGGAATCGTGTTGCCGGCGGATCTCCATCAGCTCCTCATAAGAGAGCTTGCCTTCTTTTTCACCCCGAGCGACCTGGATCCGTTCCTCCCAACTTCGCGTTCTGGGCTCCACATACTTCTTGCAGATGTCGTCCCGCAGTCGCTTGTCCCAGTCATTCTTAAACTCGAAAATGCTGCGGATCACAACCTCACCCTCATCTCGATATCCACGCTCGGGGAACATGACAAAGTTCTTTCCGTTCTCCCCCTGATACAGACGAACGTTCTCAATTCGAAACAGCCCATTGAGAACAATGGTCGAATATCCCAACAGATCATGTAGTGAATCCCGATACGGCCTCACCGTGATTTCCGGCCGGAACTCCTCATCGCCCGGAAAATCCCGAAACAGGGGCCGGTCTTTCGAGTATGCCTGCAGTACCATCTCTGTCAGGGCGTGTCTTGCATCGCCGCTGATCGGAAAGAAAACATCCCGATATTCACCGTCTCGGTCAAGCACTCGCGGCATTCCCAGATAATACCCGCCCTTTCCCTCAAGAATCTTTATCGGATATACAGAGATTGCATCTCCAATGGTAACCTTGGCATTCGCAAGGACTTTGCCCTTGCCCGTCACCGGCCAAACATTTACTTTGATACTCGGTCTTCCCATAATTGCTCCTTCCCGCTAAGCTTTCGTTAGCTTCCACTCCCAGTACTCCTCATAAGTGATTGTCCCGCGAATGTATTTGCGGCGCATCTCTTTCCATTTCTTGTACTTTTCTTTGAACAACGCATGCGTCGGATTCATGGCTCTCCCGGGTACCAAATAGCGGAACTGAAAATCCGGGCACAATTCCTCTACCCAAAGACTTTGGTAAAACAAATCCTCGACGTTCTCAAAATCCCACCGCCGCAGCATGGCAACATTGAAATTCAGGATTTCCGCAATCTTCTCCAATCGTTCCGGGCGAAGATTTCGGCTTGTCCTCTCGATTCGGCAAATCTGGTTTCTGGCTATAATACCTTGAATGCCCAATTTCTTTCCGAGCTCCGGCTGCGTTACATGACGGAATTGCCGTATAAACGCCAGCCGATCTCCCTGGGCCAGGCTCTTAAGTACCGGTTTTGAATAGTACACTGCCATGAATACCTCCCTGGCAACCATGACATTGTGTCACGGTTGTGGTCCTGGCAACTATGACATTGTGTCATAGCTGTGGCTTTGACAAATGTGACATCGTGTCACGGTTGTGGTCTTTCTCCCTGCAATCTAAATTGTAAAACTCCCTTTTTTCCATCCACGAAGAAGCGCTTCGACAACTTCTTCAATTACATCTACAGAATCATTTTCGCCGAAGAATTCTTCCATCACTTCAGGCCTCATAACATACCTACGAGGTTTCGATTTCTGTTCTGACAGAATCAGCCGCACCAGATCCCGGGACAGCTGCCTTCTTCCCGAACAATCTTTCAGTTTTTTCGTCTTCTCCTGATTTACCGTCATCCGATCAATCGTAATCGCTTCATAGACCCAGTCCTGTTCTTCCTCGTTCAAAAATGAAATGTCGATTCCGCAAAGAATGGTCACTCGCTTTCTGTCCAAAAGATCCATCATGTCATCCGTCAGTCTGGACAGCCAAAGATAGCGCTGAACCGTCTTACTGCTTTCCCCTGCGGCTTCCCCGAGCAAATCCAAACTGAGCCCGCCTGTTCTGGTTCCGGGATGCTTCATTGCCTCATACTTCATCCGGTAAGCCCTGGCCTTCTCGCTCGGAAGGATATCTTCTCGCTGGATGTTGGAATCGACCATGGTTATCACTGCCTGATCATCGGGATATTCCTTCACGATTACGGGCATCGTTTCCAATCCGGCGAGTTCACAGGCCATTTTCCGACGATGTCCGGAGATGATCTCATATTCACCGTCTTTCCGATGCCTCACTATTCCGGGAATGAGCACTCCATGCTTTCGCACACTCTCCACCATCTCCTGCATTCGTTCATCCTCAACAACTCGGAACGGATGTCCTGTAAAGTCATGGAGTTCCGAAAGCTCAACCTCGATAATTTCATCACCGGTATCTCCGACCAGTTCCGAATAGGTACTCAGTTTAATCTTTCCTTCAAATGACTTACTCATGTTCCAGAACCTCCTTTGTCAGTGAGTCGTATGCCGCAGCAACTTTTCCCTTTGGATCGTGCTTGTAGATACTGACTCCGAGAGCAGCACATTCAGCTGCCTTAACGGATTCCGGGATGGCGGTTTCAAAGAACCCTATTGCATTTCCGTACCCTTCCTTCAGCATCTGTATGATTTCTCTGGCAAAGACAGTTCTGTGGTTTACCATTGTCATCAGGATGCCTTCAATGGAAAGAGAGGGGTTCAACTGCTTCTTTATCTTCCGAATGGTCCTTACCAACTGCTCCAGTCCCTTTGCGGAAAGGTAGTTTGCTTGTACCGGAATCAGAATGGAATCCGCGGCAACAAGAGCATTGATGGTCACCATCCCAAGCGAAGGCGGACAGTCGATCAGGATGTAATCGAAGTAGGGTCTGATGCTTTCCACATATTCACGCAGGATGAACTCGCGACTCATGATGTTGACGAGCGAATTCTCCACGCCTGAAAGCTCGATGTTTCCGGGCAGCAGGTTCACGCCCTCCGGGTGACGGAGTATTCCTTCAAACGGAGCAATTTCCTCCTCGTTGATGACTTTCCCAAGTACTGTCGCGAGTGTGTGATCAATCTCGTCCGGTCTGGGGTAGCCCAGACTTGCCGTCAACGACCCTTGCGCGTCACCATCGATTAGCAAAACCCTTTTCCCATGTCTGGCAAGTCCGATCCCCAAGTTGGCAACCGTGGTTGTCTTGGCAACCCCACCCTTTTGATTTCCGGCTATGATTACCTTACACATATGTACATCCTCCTTTGCGGGTAAACAAAAAGAGACTAAACAAAGTTTCCATTCGGAAAAGTTGTTTAGTCTCTCTGAAAGAATTCGATTTTGTTCTCAGATTCTCAGATGTAAATCTCCATCCTCAAACCTGTAAACTTAGGCATTCCATACTCGGGATGAGTCGCGAGAAATGCTCTCACATCATCCTCCGTAGCCTCTAAAGTACAAAAATGTATGTACTTTTGAGTACCTACTTCCCACCTTCCTTGATAGCGGCTTGCGCTGCTGCCAGTCTTGCGATCGGCACGCGGAACGGCGAGCAGGATACATAGTCGAGACCGATCTCGTGGCAGAACTCAACGGAGGTCGGATCGCCGCCGTGCTCACCGCAGATACCGCAGTGGAGCGCAGGGTTCACTTCCTTGCCGAGCTTGACAGCCATCTTCATCAGCTTGCCTACGCCGTCCTGATCGAGCTTCGCGAACGGATCGCTCTCGAAGATCTTCTGATCGTAGTAGCCGCCGAGGAATTTGCCGGCGTCGTCACGGGAGAAGCCGAAGGTCATCTGGGTGAGGTCGTTGGTACCGAAGCAGAAGAACTCAGCCTCCGTAGCAATCTCGTCAGCGGTGAGGGCTGCACGAGGGATCTCGATCATCGTACCGACATGATACTTGATGTTCGCGCCTGCTGCCTTGATTTCCTCGTCAGCAGTCTCAACGACAACCTTCTTAACGTTCTTAAGTTCCTTCACCTCGCAGATGAGCGGGATCATGATCTCCGGCTCAAGTGCCCAGTCAGGATGCTCGTTCTTCACTTCGATCGCAGCGCGGATGACTGCCTTGGTCTGCATCTTCACGATCTCGGGATACGTGACCGCGAGACGGCAGCCTCTGTGGCCCATCATCGGGTTGAACTCATGCAGGGAATCGCAGATTGCCTTGATCTCCTCGATGCTCTTGCCCTTTGCGTCAGCGAGCTTCTTGATGTCCGCCTCCTCGGTGGGAACGAACTCATGGAGCGGCGGATCCAGGAAACGGATCGTTACCGGGTTGCCCTCAAGTGCCTCGTAGAGAGCCTTGAAATCGCCCTGCTGGAACGGCAGGATCTTCTCGAGCGCTTCCTCACGCTCCTCGCATGTGTCGGAGCAGATCATTTCACGGAAAATGGCGATTCTCTCAGGATCGAAGAACATGTGCTCGGTACGGCAGAGGCCGATGCCCTCAGCGCCGAGCTCACGTGCCTTCTTCGCATCGCGAGGCGTGTCTGCGTTCGTGCGGACAGCCAGCTTGCGGTATTTGTCAGCCCATGCCATAACGCGGCCGAACGTGCCGGCGATCTTCGCGTCAACGGTCGGGATGATTCCGTCGTAAATGTTACCGGTCGTACCGTCGATGGAGATCTCGGATCCCTCGACGAACTTCTTGCCTGCCAACGTGAAGGTCTTATTTTCCTCATCCATCACGATCGCATCGCAACCGGATACACAGCAGGTTCCCATACCGCGGGCAACAACCGCTGCATGGCTGGTCATACCGCCGCGGACGGTCAGGATACCCTGAGCAGCCTTCATACCGGTGATGTCCTCAGGAGAGGTCTCAAGACGAACGAGAACAACCTTCTCGCCTCTTGCGTTCCATGCCTCTGCGTCGTCAGCAGTAAATACAACCTTACCGCAAGCAGCTCCGGGCGATGCGCCCAGACCCTTGCCGATCGGCGTTGCGGCCTTCAGAGCCTTCGCGTCGAACTGCGGATGAAGGAGCGTGTCGAGGTTTCTCGGATCGATCATCGCAACAGCCTCTGCCTCGGTCTTATGACCCTCATCAACAAGGTCGCATGCGATCTGCAGAGCAGCCTGTGCGGTGCGCTTGCCGTTGCGGCACTGAAGCATGTAGAGCTTCTGGTTCTCAACGGTGAACTCCATATCCTGCATGTCATGGTAGTGATTCTCAAGGATGTCGCAAACTTTCACGAACTCTGCGTATGCAGCCGGGAACTCCTGCTCCATCTGCGTGATCGGCATAGGAGTACGAACACCGGCAACAACGTCCTCGCCCTGTGCATTCTTGAGGAACTCGCCCATGAGTTTCTTCT
>CAMKRZ010000039.1 GCA_946415315.1 uncultured Lachnoclostridium sp.
CGCCGACGAACAGTCCGACGCCGACGAACAGTCCGACGCCGACGAACAGTCCGACACCGACGAACAGTCCGACACCGACGAACAGTCCGACGCCGACAGTGGCTCCGGTTCAACTGCAAACTATTACTTACGATTATACGGATTCTGTAGGATATACCTTTGAAATAGAGGTTAAAATCAGCCCGTGGATGTTATATTCAACTCAAAGGAGTTTGATTGAAGCTACTTGGGATAGGCTTAGTTCCAACAGAGACAAATCAAAATTCCCGGGCCCAGATGAGTTTGCGGATGTCTACACAAAAAACTCTTACAGTAGTTACTATGTGGTGAAATCGAACGGAATGTCATATCCGGCTTTTCCAAGGGATGGAAATCGAGACTATTATTTTGCAGTTGGGGAAATAACAGTAAGGAACAAGACCAGCGGTTTTCCTATTACCGAAGAGAATCCGTATAGCGGATTAGATGTGATTTCCATTTACTATGGGGGAAACGGCGGAGCCGCTAACACAGGAATATTTATCGGGGAAACCATAACATATCCAATGGCAGGATGCGTTTATTATTCAAGTAATAAGGCGATACGAGTAGTAGGGTGTGATGTATATCCATATTTGGCAAGTGATAAATGGGGACCTGTAAAATTCGCACTGATGTTCAATGAAGTATATACTCCCAATGAACCTGATGGTGTATACGCGGACATAATACAGAATTTAAAATGGTATGCAGAGAAAATTCATTCGGAGCAAAGTTTCGCGGACGCATGGGCACATGGCTCAATTGATAACCGCCAGTCCTTTTCGATGCAAGTAATCCGCTGATATAGAGTGGAATAAGGTTGTGAACTTGTGAACATCTTTTTTGAAGCCCGATAAATTCAACAGACAAGACCCTCGGTTCAATAGAGCCGAGGGCCTGTAGTTGTCGTTCTGCGGCTGAACCATGTGTTCTAAAGCAGCCACGCAGTCAGCGCGGACACAATCAACGTAATTGTGATCATCGAGACTGCTGTGGTGACGGCGATCGCTGAGGATAGAAGAGTCGTGTCCTCGCCGATCTTCTCCGCCTGGATCATGGGGAGATTGCCGACGGGAACGGCGGCCATGAGGCACATGCCGAGGGTTGCTGCGGGGTCAAAGGAAAAACTGTGCAGCACGAGAGCGATGCAGACCGGAAGCAGCACAAGGCGAAGCACGATGTATGCCCATATGCGGGCGTCTTTGATATGAGAGAAAACGTCGGAGCGCGCGATGTTGACACCGAGCAATGCCATCGAGAGGAAGACGGTGGCGTTGCCGACGTATTGTACCGTGTTGGAGAGGATCGGCGGCAGCGGCAGGTCAAACCAGAACACCACAAGAGCAAAGACAGCCATGATGATGCCCGGGTTCAGGATGTTGCGCAAAACATTTCGCTTCGGCGCTTCGCCGGAACCCGTGCCGAGAACAGCCAGGCCGTGCGTATAGAAGAGCAGGCTGTAGAAAACGTTGATGACGATCACATAGATGATCGAGTTCGCGGGCAGGATAGCGCGTGCCACGGGGATGCCGAGAAACCCGGTGTTCGTGTAGACGGTCATCAGATTATAGAATCTGCGTTTGTCCGGAGCAGATTTCAGAATGTACGGCATCGCGAATCCGAGAAGAACCAGCAGCGCGTAGAAACCGACTCCGAGGGCGGCAGCGGTCAGGAGATCGCGGTGCGTCGCGGTGATGTCGCCTCCGAGGATCGAAGCAAGGATCAGGGCCGGGTTGCAGACGTCCACGACGATTGCGGAAAGCTGCTTTGAGGTCAGACGGTCCACGACATTTTTCTTTTCAAGACCGATGCCGATGGCAACGAGAATGCAGATGACACCCATTTGCTGAAGAATTACGGACAGACTCATGGAAAACTCCCGGAAGACAGTGGTCGCTGCACCCTGCGGGTGAGCGCCGCCGACAGTATAATACCAAACAGCACATGTTGCAATGTATTATCAAAGCAGTTGTTTGCGATGCAATGGCCACTTACTTGAAAAAAGGTCCGTAATATGTTATAATGATTCATCGCGAGTTACATGGGAGGTGCTCAGATGAATCGGAAAATGAAAAGAATCTTTGCTGTATTGATGATCGCATTGCTTGTCGCCGGTATTGCTACAACGGTTGCCGGGGCGGACATGGGGCCGAAGCCGTCGATTACTTTGAAGGTCGTAAATGCGCCAGAGGATTACTATGTCGCGCTGCTCACTCTCAGGGAGAAACATCCTGATCTGGAAAACAGCACGTTGAAACTTGACGTTGTGGACGACGAACATGTAGAAAAGTACCTGGACGAGTTTTGGTTCGACTGCTGGTCATGGTTTGATGCGCCCGGCGTCAGTTATAAATATTTTCATTCCACAAAAGAATATAAGTATTTTACGAACGTGGAGGAGGGAAGTTATTACTTCAATTATTCCGTGCCGGATCATTTTCGCGTGATCCTCATCGCGGCTGACGGTACGGTGCACCTGAGCGGAGATTTAAAACGCGTTGAATACAATGCCTACTGCACCTATGACTATGAGACGGGCGAACTGACAGAGCAGTGGGAGCAACGAAGTGCCACACGGATTTCCGTTGTTATCGTGTATTTTATCGTGACGCTGATCATTGAATTCGGTGTAATGATGTTGCTTCAGTATCCCTGCACAGGGAAAAATGTGCTGCGCTTCATCCTGATCAACGCCTTTACGAACATTCCTTTCAATATCATTCTGGCGCATCGGGATGCAGACGATTGGGGGGGGATGTTTTTTATCTGCGAGCCCATAATCATCATCCTGGAAGCAATCTTGTATGCCCGTGCATTATATAACCGGGAGGGAAAGAAATCCTGGGGAAAGGGCATTCTTTTCAGTATCGCCGGGAATATTTTCAGTGCGGTCTGCATATTTATCCCGTTTGTGGATACATTCCTGCATTTCGTGACGGAGCGGCTCGCTGATCTGATCACGAAAATCTGGTAGTTGAAGTCTGCCGGCGACGATCTCAGGACGCCGTCGCGAATAAACCAAGAAAATGGGAACAAACGGGGCAAAAAGCGGAGTCTTTTTGTCATAAATGCATCTCCGTCCTGGTGAAGCAGGCATTTTTCAAAGCAGCCACGCGGTCAGTATGGACACGATCGCGGTGATCGTGATCATCGAGACTGCGGTGGTGACGGCGATCGCGGAGGAAAGCAGTGTTGTGTCCTCGCCGATCTTCTCGGCCTGGATCATCGGAAGATTGCCGACGGGAACAGCTGCCATGAGGCACATGCCGAGCGTCGCTGCGGGATCAAAGGAGAAACTGTGCAGGACGAGGGCGATGATGATCGGAAGCAGCACCAGGCGCAATGCGATGTATGCCCATATGCGGGCGTCTTTTATGTGTGAGAAAACGTTGGAGCGCGCAATGTTGACACCGAGCAGAGCCATCGAGAGGAACACGGTGGCATTGCCGATGTATTGCACCGTGTTGGAGAGGATCGGCGGCAGCGGCAGGTCAAACCAGAACACCACAAGAGCAAAGACAGCCATGATGATGCCCGGGTTCAGGATGTTGCGCAAAACATTTCGCTTCGGCGCTTCGCCGGAACCCGTGCCGAGAACAGCCAGGCCGTGCGTATAGAAGAGCAGGCTGTAGAAAACGTTGATGACGATCACATAGATGATCGAGTTCGCGGGCAGGATAGCGCGTGCCACGGGGATGCCGAGAAACCCGGTGTTCGTGTAGACGGTCATCAGATTATAGAAGCGACGTTTGTCCGGGGCGGATTTCAGAATATACGGCATCACAAACCCGAGAAGGACAGGAGCGCGTAGAAACCGATGCCGAGGGCGGCAGCGGTAAGGAGATCTTTGTGCGTCGCGGTGATGTCGCCTCCGAGGATCGAGGCAAGGATCAGAGCGGGGTTGCAGACATCCACAACGATAGTGGAGAGCTGCCTCGAAGTCAGGCGGTCAACGACGTTTTTCTTCTCAAGGCCGATGCCGATGGCGACGAGAATGCAGATGACGCCCATTTGCTGAAGAATTACGGACAAACTCATGGAAAACTCCCGGAAGACAGTGGTCGCTGCACCCTGCGGGTGCGCGCCGCCGACAGTATAATACCAAACTCTGCATGTTGTAATGTATTATCGAAGCAGTTACATGGGAAAATGTGCACGGAAACGAATATGTACCCTCCTTACCGGTTGTCCGGCAAGGAGGGTACACATCACTCTTGCAGAGCTTTTTCTGTTGCTGTGAATTCTTGACTTACTGAATCTTGGCGCTGAGAACGATGAGTCCGGTGTCGGGATTTGCACCGTTGCAGGTGAAGATCAGTGTACGGGTCTCGGTCTGTCCGTTGTCGAAGGTGACGATCACATCAAGCTTCAGACGGTTGAACATTGCGTCATAGATTGTCTTCATAGCCGCGTTGGCGTCGAAAACGCTGTCATCGTAATTGCCCTGAAGGACAGGCTCACCGGCCTTGGTATTGAGGTGGTCATACAGGTCGCGAACCGCCTGGCGAGCTGCCTCGGGAAGCGCGGTGTCTGCAGTGTCAGCCATCATGCCGATGTTGATGCGGTAAGCTCCCTTAGGGGTCGATGCCGCGTCGTCCGCCTTAACCTCTTCAAGAGTGTAATTCTCTCCGGCGAAGGTGACTTTCTTGATCTTCTTGCCCTCTACACTCACGTCGAGCGTGAAGGTTTGCTTCCTAAGAACCCGGCCGTCTGCCGTGTAGAAATCGCCGCCGACGGGCTGCAGCGAGCAGACCTCGGTGAACTCACCCGCAGTCATTTCTGCTGCGTTTACATACAGGCCGAAAGGATTTTCCTTCGGATTGAGAGCGGAGATACCGATTATGGTACCCAAAGCCAGGATTGCTACAAGAGATGCGGCGATCACGTATTTTCTGATAGTTGTCATTTTGATGATTCTCTCCTTTTTCTCATAGTGTTGTACCACGTCGAGCATGCTGTTCACCGAGGACTCGGGAGCGTGGATGCTGTCGACGGTTTTCGTGTACTTGTTTTCATTCATGGTAAGTGCCTCCTTCCGTGAGGATCTGTTTGAGTTTTTTGCGCGCACGCTGCAGGTGCGAGCTGACTGTGTTTGCATTCATACGGAGAATCTCCGCGATCTCTTTGATGGAGTATTGTTCATAGTAGAAGAGATAAATAATGTTTCGCTCCTTCTTCGGAAGTTCCATCACTTCCTCCATCACGCCGCGGTCCTCTCCGGGAGCCTCCAATTCGAGGTGGTCGTCAATGCTCTCCCGTTTTCTCTGCCAAAACTGGCGGTGAAAGGATCTGCACTTGTTGATGGTGACGCGGATCAGCCAGTGTTTTACGGCGATCTCGTCCAGGTCGTCCGGGCACTTGGTCAAAAGCGCCAGTGCGACGTCTTGCATTATGTCCTCCGCGTCCGAAGGATTGCTTACGTTATGTAAAGCGATTCGATATATCATGTCCGCGTGTTCGCGGATGAGCTGCTCAGTTCTTTCGGTACCGATGATCATATACCTCCTTTCCGGAGCGTGGTGAACGGAAAGGAGGTGGTTGCGAACCTCTTTCCTTGTCCCTTTCACTTGGAATACGTTTCAGCATACCTCATTTCGTGCAAAAACTCAAAAATTTTCCGGATTTAGTTGATTGCCAAAGTTATTTCTGATTCCAACTCCGGCTTTTGTTTTTGTC
>CAMKRZ010000040.1 GCA_946415315.1 uncultured Lachnoclostridium sp.
GACAAAAACAAAAGCCGGAGTTGGAATCAGAAATAACTTTGGCAATCAACTAAATGAGAAAACTTTGCGATTTATTGCAACCACTGCTCCTTTTTGTCGGGTTATAGGGCAACAGGGGATGAAGGGATGCCTTGGGAGGTGGGAGTTATGTGTGAAGCGGAGTTGCTGGAACTGTATCAAAACAGGGATGAACGGGCAATCGAGGAGACGATGAAGCGGTATCGCAACTATCTGATGAAGATTGCCATGCAGATTCTCGGGAACGAGCAGGATGCGGAGGAATGCGTGAATGATACGTATCATGCGGCGTGGAATACGGTTCCGGAGAAGAATCCGGAGATGCTTTCCGCCTACCTCGGAAAGATTGTTCGGGAGAAAGCGATCGATCGGCTGCGAGCGAGACGACGAATTAAGCGGCAGGGAACGGAATATGCCGCATCCTTGGAGGAACTGAGCGAAGTCGTCGCCGGGGGAACGATGCCGGAGCAGGAGGCGGAAGCGGAGCTTCTGCGGCAGTCGATCGTCCGGTTTGTGAAGACGTTGCCGGAGGACGCGCGAACACTTTTCGTAGGAAGGTATTTCTATTTTGATTCCCTGAAAGAAACCGCGGCGTACAGCGGAATGAGCGAATCGAAGGCCAAGAGTATGCTCTTCCGGCTGCGCAAGAAGCTGCGGGAATACCTGGAAAAGGAGGGGTTCATCGTATGAAAAATGAAGAATTGCTGGCTGATGCGATCGGCGGCCTTGACGAGGAACTCTTGATTTCGGTGAACCGAAAGAGGGGCATGGAAGATACAAACAAACTGGTTGTAGTGAAAAATGAACCGCGCACGGAGAAAAAGAGAAGTGTCAAGAAATTCTGGCTGCCGTTGACGGCGTGTCTGGTGCTGATCCTCAGCCTGGCGGCAGCGGGAGCCGCTGCGTTGGTGCGGGGACTCCGTGTCGGAGAGACGGAAAACGGGGAGAAGACGGTGGAGTATATTCCGGATTCCTATGACTGCGTACCGTTGTCCGAACTCACAGGCGATGTGGTGAACACGCCGGCGAGAATGAAGCAGCAGTTGCTGCTGTATCTGGCGGGTGAACCGATCCCGGCGGAAGGCACGAGCAGCGAGGATATCATTACATTTAACGTTACAACACCCGGAGCTCTCTACCAGCCATTTGCCACGATCGATGCGGCGGAAGCATATGTCGGCTATTCGGGGATACACATGCCGAGGATCGCGCAGTCTGCTGTGCAGTTGGGAGTGTATGCATCCGGAGCAACGGAAGGAGGACTTATGTCGGCCAATGCGGACTCGGAATTTGAACTCATGCTGGTCGGTATCGTTGCCGGATATCGGGTCGGTGAGATGTGTAACGCTGTGTCCTGCGCGGTTATTCAGCTCGGAGATCAATATCAGTCCGGTCCGCTGGTTTACATGGACAGTCAGGACCTCACGTTTGCGCAGGAGACCAAAGTTGTGGGGACGAGGGAATTCAGCATCCTCAGGATCGAACCCGAATTCGAGGGAGGTTTCACGAGCGTATCGGTTTACTGGAACGAGAACAAGGTGCTGTACACGCTGCAGCTTTCCTACGGGGCCGAAGATACGGCGGCCGCGGAAGCGCTGATCACGGAGTGGATGAACGCATTTTAAACAGACCGAGCGGTGAAAATGAGCCGGCTCCATCCGGGAGGGTGGGGCCGGCTTTCTCGTTATCGTCTCTTCCGGAGCACGATCGTTGTCACAGCGCCGGCGATGATGGCGCCGGCAGCGGCAATTGCGATCAACAGTCCGGTATTGCTCTTTTCTTCCTCATCGGAGTCGGAAAATGTCGTGGGCGTGCTGTTCCCGGTTTCCTCAGCGTCCTTGCTGTTGCTGGGCGTCTCGTTACCGGTTGACGAAACGGAATCCGGGTGAAATAATGAATGTGAAAAAGCGGAAGGCCGGCAACGCGCCCGCGGAAACAAAGGAGAAGACCGTGGAATTTATCGTAAAACCATTTTCCGAACTCAGTCCGACAGAACTGTACGAGATCCTGAAGACGAGATCCGAGATATTCGTTGTGGAGCAGCAGTGCGTCTGTCAGGACATGGACGACAAAGACAAGGACGCGCTCCACGTGTTTTGTTGGAACGAAGCCGGCAGAGTGACCGGCTGCCTTCGCGTGTTCTGGAATGACGCGGAAAATGGCATCGCGCAGATCGGAAGAGTTGTAACCCTCGAGCACGGCAAGGGCATCGGCGGGAAGCTCCTCCACAAGGGTGTGGAAGTAGCGCGGGAGCAGCTCAAAGCGAAGACAATCTGCCTTCACTCACAGCAGTATGCCATCGGGTACTATGCGAAAGAAGGCTTCCGCGTGGTGTCGGACATTTTCCAGGAGGACGGGATACCGCATGTGGAGATGGTGCTGGAGTTGTAGCAAGAGATGGCAAGGGGCGAGATGCCGAATTATTGCGGGATAGTCGAACGCCGATTTGACAGGCGTTTCTACCTCACCGCCACAAACATCCCGTATTCCTTCGGCACGTTCAGCACCCCGTCCTGCATGTGGTCGGTCAGGATTGCCCGGATGCGGGCCTTCGGGACGCTCGCGAGCGCGGTCATGCTGGACAGCGAGTAGATGTAGTCGACCATGTCGTCGATGTTCGTCACCGCGAGGGAATCCTCGTAGTCGTATTTTTCGACCGTCGGAAAATGTTTCCCAAGGAGCGAGGCGCCGTTTTGCAGCGTGAAGTTCTTGTTCGAGTTGTCCTCGATGCCGTATTGACCGAGCAGGGTGGCCAGGTATTCGACGATGCCGTGAACGCCGTAGGTCGCGCAGTAGAAGCGGCCACCGGGCTTCATGACGCGCGTCACTTCCGACAGCGCCTTGTCAAGGTCCGGGACATGGTACAGCATCATGTTGGCGATCACGGCGTCAAATGAGCCGTTTTCATAGGGGATGTCGCAAATGTCGATGACCCGGTATTCGACGTTGGCATGTTCGCCGACGGTCGCGCGCGCGGTCTCCAGCATGCCCTCGGAGAGGTCCGACAGGACAAGCTTTTCACAGCTGGCGATCATCTGCTCGTGGCCCTTCCACATGGACCCGGTGCCGCAGCCGAGCTCCAGCACGTGCATGCCCTCTTCGAGCCGGTAGTTGGAGAAGATCCAGTTCCCGAAGCCCATCTTGTTGGTCGAATATTTGTCGTGGATCGAGATCCTCGTGCTCAGGTTGCCGGCGTTGGCGTATTGCTTCTTCACGGCGTCGGTATTGTTGACGTTACTCATAGTTCACTCCCCCGTTTTCCCCGAAATAATACAATTATTATACTACACGGAGCGGAGGCGCGGTCAACCGGTTTCACTCATTTTTCGGAAAATGAGTCACCCGTCGTGCCGGTCTGCTCCTTTTGTTATGGACGAAAAACGTCGACTATGGTAAAATTTCCTGAGACAGAATTCGGTGCGTCGCCCAACTGTGAAGTTGCTTCACAGGCGAAAAATGCGGCGTGGACGGTAAAAAAGTGTGATTTTTTGCAAAAAAATACTTGACTGTAAACCTTGTTGATAGTCTATCGTGGCACTTGAAAGGGGCCGGAAGGCTCCGGATAGACTACAAGAGGAGGGTTTGAACATGACAATCAAAGAAGTGGAGGAGGTCCTCGGAATCCCGAGAGCATCCATTCGATTTTATGAGAAGGAAAGACTGATCGATCCGAAGCGCGAGACCAACGGCTATCGCGAGTACGATGAAGAGGACGTCGCGACGCTTAAGAAAGTGATCATTTTCCGAAAGCTCGGACTGCCGGTCTCGGAGATCGAGGATGTCCTCGACGGATCGAAGCCGCTTGCGGACGCTCTCTCGGAAAATACGGCGCGTCTCGAGGAGCAGCTCGCGGAGCTGAACGGCGCGATCGCGCTGACGAAAATGATCCGGCAGAACACCGAGGACATCGGTTCATTTGACGAAAACTATTACTGGGAGGAAGTCGGCCGCGAGGAGCAGAAGGGCAGCCGCTTCATGGACATCGCCAGGGATATCGCGCAGTACCAGAAGGCCGTATTCCTCGACCATTTCGGGCTCGCCGACTCCGAGGGCAACCTGAATTCCACCGTGAAGGGCGCGATCATCACCGTGATCGGCGTCTGCCTCGCCTGGGGCATCGTGCGCTGGCTGGTCATCGAGCGCTCCCTGTACAGCTTCCTGATCGGCATCGCGATCCCGCTTATAACGACCGCGTTTCTTGTCATCATCGGCTATCCGCTCCACTGCCTTCTGAAGCGAAACCCGAAGACCGCGAAGCACGAAAAATGGATCATCTGGGCCGTAGCGCTCTTTATTTGCCTTGTGGTGCTCGATCTGGCCACGAAGAACGGGTGGTGAGAAGAGCGGCTTGAAGATGGGGGAGATTTGGGCGTTCGAGCAATGGACCGTGGGGGGACTGCAGACAAAACCGCAACCCCGCGCTCGAGAAAGGTCAGCCATGAATGACTGATAATGATACGAATTGAGATAAATACGCAGAAAGGGGAAAAACCATGCAATTCAAAAGCGGAATAGGCTGGAAAGCCTGCTTTGACGAAGAGAAAGACCGCTATTTCGGTGAGAACGGCGGAACGCAATCGTATAATCTCTTCGAGTTGACCAAGGAGCAGTACGACCGACTCGACGAGACCATGAGCGAGTGGGACGCGTGCAAGATCATGTACGACGGAAGGCAAATGTACAAGTCGGTCAATGACCGCTGCGGCCCGCCCTACAAGATCGAATTCGACCCGGATTATAAAACCCTGTGCCCGTGGGCGAGTGTCGTGGGAAGCGGAAAAACCTGGACCGACGAACTGACCGACGCCGCAGTCGAGCTGCTCGACTCCGAGAAAAATAACCGCGAGCAGAGGCGCAAGAGGCGCGAGGAGAGGGAGAAGGCGAAAGAATAGACATGCGAAAGCGATTTAAACAGTGAGAACAAACAAGACTGAGGATCGGCAAAAGGAGACGTTGAAGAACCAATGTCATTAAGATAACGACATTGAAATAGCGAGGGTTTATGAACACGGGACG
>CAMKRZ010000041.1 GCA_946415315.1 uncultured Lachnoclostridium sp.
GTCTTCTTGGAGTCATACTGGAAATAAGCCTGGATGTATTTGTCGGTGTGGTCACCGATGATCTTCGTGGAGTTCTTGTTGGCACCGACAGTACCGTCACCGCCGAGACCCCAGAACTTGCACTCAACCGTGCCCTTAGCGGACGTGATCGGAGCGGGCTTGATCTCCGGAAGAGAAAGGTTCGTAACATCATCGACGATACCGATGGTGAAACGGCTCTTCGGAGCATCCTTGGCAAGCTCGGTGTAGATCGCGAAGATCGAGGAAGGAGCGGTATCCTTGGAACCGAGACCGTAGCGGCCGCCGGAAAGGATAACATCGTTGAGACCTGCCTCGCGGAGCGTCGTAGCAACATCGAGGTAGAGAGGCTCGCCGAGGGAGCCGGGCTCCTTGGTACGGTCGAGAACCGCGATCTTCTTCACGGACTTCGGAAGAACCTTCAGAAGAGCGGAGGAAACCCAAGGACGATACAGGCGAACCTTGACAAGGCCGACCTTCTCGCCTGCAGCGGTAAGGTAATCGATAACTTCCTCAGCAACGTCACAAACGGAACCCATCGCGATGATCACGCGGTCAGCGTCTGCAGCACCGTAGTAGTTGAAGAGATCGTAGTCCGTACCGAGTTTCTCGTTGATCTTCTTCATGTACTTCTCGACAACAGCCGGCAAAGCTTCGTAAACGGAGTTGCAGGCCTCGCGATGCTGGAAGAAGACGTCATCGTTCTCGTGGGAACCACGCATAGCAGGATGCTCAGGGTTCAGAGCGTGTGCACGGAACTCTGCAACAGCATCCATGTTCGTCATTTCCTTGAGGTCAGCGTAGTCCCAGAGCTCGATCTTCTGAATCTCATGGGAGGTACGGAAACCGTCGAAGAAGTTCAGGAACGGAACCTTGCCCTCGATTGCTGCAAGATGAGCAACGGGGGAGAGATCCATAACTTCCTGAGGATTGGACTCCGCCATCATGGCGAAACCGGTCTGACGGCACGCATACACGTCACTGTGGTCACCGAAAATGTTCAGGGACTGCGTAGCAACGCAACGAGCGGACACGTCGAAAACACAAGGCAGCTGCTCAGCAGCAATCTTGTACATATTAGGGATCATCAGAAGAAGACCCTGGGAAGCAGTAAAAGTAGTGGTGATAGCACCGGCAGCGAGGGAACCGTGAACGGTACCTGCAGCGCCGGCCTCAGACTGCATCTCGGTAACTTTTACAGTGTTGCCGAAGATGTTCTTGCGGCCTTCCGCAGACCACTGGTCGATCGAGTCGGCCATCGGGCTGGAAGGGGTGATGGGGTAGATACCGGCAACTTCCGTAAACGCATAGGCTACGTGAGCGGCAGCGGTATTGCCATCCATGGACTGTTTCATTCTAGCCATTGTAGTGCATCCTCCTTTTTCGTGGCTTTGCTCTTGGAAAAACAAGCTTTGCCCAACAGTAAAATTATAGCGTTTTCCAACCTGTTTGTAAACAACATTTTCCGATCGGAAGGGTGTTTTTTCTGTGTTCGAATGCGAAAAAAAAGCCGTGTTTTTGCGGGTTTTTCGTGCGAAAGTGAGAAAAATGCGGAAATTACGGAAAATAAGGGCTCCGCCGCGTTTTTATAGTTGACAAATCCGAGGGCTGATACTATACTTTCAAAAGTGTTTCTACCTATCGGAGGGAAGAGAATGGAAGATAATAAACCGGTGGATCGTTTCACCCGAAAACAGCTGCGAGTATTGGAGTCACGGCTTGCTGACCTGAAGGCGAAGAGCCATGAGATCGCGCAGCGGATCAAGGAAGCCCGCGAGCAGGGCGACCTGTCGGAGAATTCCGAGTATGACAGCGCGATGGATGACCAGCGCAAGAACGAGGGCGAGATCGTTGAACTCGAGGCGCTGTTGAATCGTGCCGTGGTCATTGATAAAATCGATACGAAACATGTGAGTGTCGGTTGCCTTGTCACCGTGATGAACATTACGAAGAATCGTGAGTCCACTTATGAGATCGTGGGCAGCCCGATCCTCGTCGATGTTCTTATGGGCAAGATTTCCGATGCCTCGCCGGTCGGCAAGGGGCTGTACGGCGCGAAAACCGGACAGGAAGTTACGGTGGAGCTGCCGGCAGGACCTGTTGTATACAAAATCCTGAGCATCGCGAAGCCGGAGGAAGAGGGCGAAGCAACCAAGCCCGCCCGCAAGCGCAAAGCGTGAGAACGGAACTGTGATACGCCGGCGGGGCAACCCGGCCGGCGTTGTTTCATAATAAGAACTTTGAAGGAGTATTTTTCCATGGCAGACCAGAACAATACGAACACGAATAACACGGCAGAGCAGGACGTCAGCGAGCTGCTCAAGATCCGCAGACAGAAGCTGGCCGACCTGCAGGCGGCGGGAAAGGATCCGTTTCAGATCACCAAGTTCGATCAGACGCATCATACCGACGATGTGAAGGCGCTCTACGAAGCGGCAGAGGCAGAGAAACTTGCCGGCCGCGTGGCTCCCGTTACCGACGGACTTGAGGAGGCAGAGGCGCGCGCCGTGAAGAAGGCGGACTACGAGGAGCGCCGCGCGATCATGGATGCGGATCCGATCGAGGTTTCCATCGCAGGCCGCATGCTGTTCAAGCGTGTCATGGGCAAGGCTTCTTTTATCAATATTCAGGACCTCAAGGGCAGCATCCAGGTGTACGTTTCCCGCGATGGGATCGGCGAGGATGCGTACGCGGATTTTAAGAAGTCCGACATCGGTGACATCTACGGCGTGAAGGGCTACATTTTCCGCACGATGACCGGGGAGATCTCGGTGCATGCGGATCAGCTGACGCTTCTCTCGAAGAACCTTCAGGTGCTTCCCGAGAAGTTCCACGGCATGACCAACACGGACCTTCGCTATCGCCAGCGCTACACCGACCTGATCATGAACCCCGAGGTGAAGGACACATTTGTCAAGCGTTCGAAAATGATCGCCGGCATCCGTTCGTTCCTTGCGGGACGCGGCTTCATGGAGGTTGAGACCCCCATGCTCGTCGCCAATGCAGGCGGTGCTGCGGCACGTCCGTTCTTCACGCATTACAACTCTCTCGACGAGGACGTGAAGCTTCGCATCAGCCTTGAGCTTTACCTGAAGAGACTGATCGTAGGCGGCCTGGAGCGCGTGTTCGAGATCGGCCGCGTGTTCCGCAACGAGGGCATTGATACGCGCCATAACCCTGAGTTTACGCTGATGGAGTTGTACCAGGCATACACCGATTACTATGGCATGATGGAGCTGACCGAGTCGATGTTCCGCTACCTCGCGCAGGAAGTTTGCGGCTCGACCTTGATCACTTACGGGGAAAATGAGATCGACCTCGGCAAGCCGTTTGCGCGCCTCACGATGGTGGAGGCCGTGAAGCAGTACACCGGCATCGATTTTGATCAGATTGCGACCGACGAGGAGGCGAAGGCACTCGCGAAGGAGCGCCACGTCGTGTTTGAGGCGCGCCACAAGAAGGGTGACATCCTCAACCTCTTCTTCGAGGAGTTCGTCGAGGAGCACCTTGTGCAGCCGACCTTCATCATGGACCATCCGGTTGAGATCTCGCCTCTGACGAAGCGCAAGCCCGACAAGCCCGATTATGTCGAGCGATTCGAGCTCTACATCAACACCTGGGAAATGTGCAACGCTTACTCCGAGCTGAACGATCCGATCGACCAGCGCGAGCGCTTCAAGGCACAGGAGGCCGCACTCGCAGCCGGCGACGAGGAAGCCAACAC
>CAMKRZ010000042.1 GCA_946415315.1 uncultured Lachnoclostridium sp.
TGAATATACCGGCCCGAATTACACCCTGAGTCCGGTGTAGTGGAAACCGTGAATCCGCCGTAGCGGAAACCAGGATTCCGGACATAGGAAACCATTGTTCCGGCCGTTTGGGAACCATTCTTTTATAATGATTTCAGGCACGATTCCGTGCAAATCATTACGAAGGGAGGTCACCAAATGACCAAGTACCGTGAGATACTGCGGCTGCTCAGCAATCAGCTGAAGACGGACGAGATCGTCCACGCCTGCAACGTATCCAAGAAAACTGTCATCAAGGTCAAGAAGCGTGCCGAGGAGTTGGAAATCCATTGGCCGCTCGATGCCGATATGACAGATGAAAAGCTGGAAACGATCATGTTTCCAAAACCAGAGAAAACCGTCAGCACAAAACGCATGCCGGATTTCGATCATGTCCGTAAGGAGCTTCTCCGCAACGGCGTGAACAAAAAGCTTCTCTGGACAGAGTATCTTGAGCAGTGCCGGCGTGAAGGAGCCGACGCCCTCATGTACTCTCAGTTCTGCTATTACATCCAGCAGGATGAGCAGAAACGCCATGCAACGATGCACATCCCCCGGAAGCCCGGTCAGCAGATCGAGGTCGACTGGGCCGGTGATACTGCCTCTGTCATAGATCGTGATACAGGCGAGATCACCAAGGTGTATGTGTTCGTTGCAGCCATGAGCTACAGCACCTACGCCTATGCCGAAGCCTTCCCGGACATGAAGCAGGCCAGTTGGATCAAGGCCAACGTCCACATGCTGGAGTACATCGGCGGTGTCCCGAGAATGATCATCCCTGACAATACCGCAACCGCCGTCAACCGTAACGGAATCCGAAAGGAGCGTGAGATAAACCCGTCTTATCAGGAGTTCGCGGAACACTATAATACTGCCATAATCCCGGCCAGAGTTCGCCATCCGAAGGATAAGCCGGTAGCTGAGGGTTCAGTCTCCCGTATCTCTACGTGGATCATCGCCGCTCTCCGCAACGAGCAGTTCTTTTCCATTGAATCGCTCAACAGGGAGATCCGCAAAAAGCTGGAGGAGTATAACAACCGCCCCTTCGCTGCAAAGGAGGGCAGCCGGTCAGAACTCTTCCGCGACGAAGAGCTGCCTTTACTGGCTCCACTGCCGGCCACCCCGTACGAACTCGCTTCCTGGAAGAAGGCGAAAGTCCAGTTCAATTATCACATAACGGTGGACTTTATGCACTACTCCTGCCCTTACGGATTCATCGGGAAAGAAGTCGATGTCAGGGTCACGGATTCTGCGATAGAGATCTTTTACCAACAGAACCGCGTCGCTTCCCATAAGCGTCTGCGGGGCCGTAAAGGACAGTACAGTACCATACCGGATCACATGCCTGAAAAGCATCAGCATTATCAGGAATGGAACGGTGACAGGTTCCGCCAATGGGGCCGCAAGATCGGGACGAATACTTACAAAGTCATTGAAGCAATCCTTACCTCCAAAGCATTTGAGGAGCAGACGTATCTGACCTGCAGATCGCTCCTTAAGCTGGCCGACACCTGCACTCCGGCAAGATTGGAAGAAGCATGCCGTAAGGCCTGCCAGTTTTCCAAAAGCCCGAGTTACAAGAGTGTCAAGAACATCCTGACTGCCATGAGCACGATGGATTCCAGAGCTGCCGATCATTCACCCGCGGATCCCGCTGCTATTCCCCGGAACAGGTACGGAATTACCCGTGGAGCCGCATACTACGGAGGTAAAGACCATGCTGAATAATGCAACCATTGATAAGCTGATCACCATGAAGCTCAAGGTTATGGCGGATGCCTATATCGTACAGGAGCAGGATCCTTCTTACCGCGGCATCGAGTTTTCCGACCGTCTGGCCATGCTGGTCGATGCTCAATACAACCAGCGTCAGGATAACCGCATGAAGCGTCTCGTTAAGGCTGCTGCTCTTGACCAACCGGACGCCAGTGTCATGAACATCGACTACCATTCCGGCCGAAACCTGGATCGGCGGATGATTCAGAAACTTGCGACCTGCGAATACATCGTGGACAGTCTGAACATCTTCATCACCGGCGCGACCGGCAGTGGCAAGACCTACCTGGCCTGTGCCCTTGCGATGGAGGCCCTGAAGCAGTACATCACAGTAAAGTACGTCCGTCTGTCCGATTTTCTTCTGGAGAGCACCGTTGCCTGGGATGAAAAGCGTTACGATAAGGTGCTTCAGACATACGCTAAACCCAGGCTCCTGATCATCGACGAATGGCTTGCCATGACTCCCGATGCCAACGACCTGCATGCGATCAAGGAACTGATCCATCGCCGCAGGAGGAAGTCATCCACCATCTTCTGCTCGCAAGTCCTTAAAGAAGGCTGGTATCAAGCTTTAGGCGGCGCGAACACCGAGGCCGAGGCAATCCTTGATCGTATCACCTATGACGGCTACGAAATCAACATCGAGTACACTGATCCTGCAAAAGCGGTATCAATGCGGAAGATCTACAGCCGTTTGAAACCTATAGATTGACAAGGTACATGGCTGCAAGCAGCCTATAAAATATTTATATCGTGAAGCGGTTTCCGTGTCTCCGGACTCATGGTTTCCATCGGCCGGACTCGCGGTTTCCGCTTCGCCGGAATGGCGGTGTTTTTACGCCGGAAAAATCACCAAGCTAACAGTTGCCGTTTCTTTATTTTCACTTATTTCAATTATCGCTTTGCTACCACTGTCATAGCGATTACTCGTTTCTTCACCCCAGAGTTCATTCATAATACTAGCATTTTGCCGGAGTTCTCTTGATATATAAATCTCGTTTTCAGGACAATCGACTTCTGCACCATATTCATCGTTCCCAGCTGCGAAAACATGAGAGGATATGTTCAGCAACAGCACAATAGACAATACTAATGACATTATTTTCTTCATTTTAAGTTTTCCTCCTCAGTAAATAGTTTGTAATAAATAGTTTAAGACATATGACGCCAAACTATTGCTTGGTCATACAACAATTATAGGCATTACCTTCTTCGCCAGAATTTATCTTTTAACGCAAACAATTCCATTCCTCTGGCACCCGCGAAATGTTGGGAACAACTCCCGAAACAGCGCAAAGAACAATGTTTAACCGCTCCCGGCCATTTTCGAGTTTTCTTCACGTCCCTTCATGCTTATAATCCCAGCCATATGCAGGACGCCGACCAGAACCGCCCCCGCCGCATAATAGCGATTTATCGGAG